>NZ_CP100476.1:0-1525000 GCF_030323105.1 Mesorhizobium sp. C120A
GGGCGGCGACAACCTGGCCCGTTGTAAGCGAGCCGTATTGATCGAACTTGCCGAGCAATTCGCGGGCGAAGGTATGCCAAGAGGCGATGGCGCGAAGGTCGCCCATGAGGGCAGGGTTCGAACCTTCAAACGCGGCCTTAGCAGCGGCGAGGTTAACCGCCTTCGTCACCCTGCCCTTAGCGGCGGCGGCGACACCCTTGGACACCACGCGCTTTCCCCGGCATGTGAAACAGGTCCGGATACCGCGCCACATGCCGGTTCCGCCGCACTTCGGGCAGGGGAACACCGCGTCGCCACCGTTGGCGAGGTGAGCGGCGGCGCGGATCGCCTCGGGCGAGGTCGAGGCCAGCGGGGCCGAGGTGTTCGGGTCGGTGTCAAGGTCAGCGAAGTCGATCATTTGTGGCGCCCTTCGTTTGCGTTTCGCTAACGGCGTATACATAGCGAATAGTTGGTTTGCAATACGCAAACGATAGGGTCGTGATCTTTTTTCGTTAGGCGCCGAGTATGGCGGCGCGGTTCGCCTCGGGAACGCGCCTATGCATGACGCTATCGGGGTCGGGCCGCTCTTCAAGCCAGTGCCGAACCTCGGCCGGTGCCAGCGCCATGGCGGTTTGCATCGGAAGCATACGCTTGCCGGTGTCCAGAAGATCGCCGTTGCTATCGTCCATGAGGTCCAGAATGAACGTGAAAGGCGCCGTTTGGCTGTCGGGCTCGGAGTCGTCGCAAACTGTTGCGTCGGTGGCGTCGATGAAAGCTTTTGCCTCGGCTAGGTTTAGGCCTGACCATTTCGCAAGGGCCACGAAGCCGTTCCGCTCATGGTCGGCGGCTGTCAAAATTACGCTTTTCATGCGGGCGGCTCCTAGTGGCGGGTTGAGGTCGATAAGGTAGTTCCTGCTCATGGCTTGTCCGCCCATAGGGTGACGGCGGCGTCGGTCTGATCCTCCCATCGCTTCTTAGCAGCATCCCGTTCGGCTCGCTCTTGAGACCGTAGTGCGTCCAGTTTTGCAACTAAAGCATTATGCTTCTTCGTGTACTTATTGCTTATTTTACGTTGAGCGGCCTTTAACCTTCGCTCTGCCGCTTCCATATCCTTGTCGTCCCAATACCCGTATTGGTTCCGTCCCATCTCTTGACTCCTAGTGCTTGGTTGAGGTGGCGAAGAGGGCGAGGGCGGCGTTGATGCCGGCGGCCTGGTAGACCGGTGTCCCCGCAACGGAGGTGTAAGCGACCTCGATGATGCCGGCGGCCTTGGCGGCGCGGAACGCGGCGGCCGATGCGGCGCGACCGAACTGCCAGGAAAACAGCGCGGGCACCAAGCGGGCCTGCCCGGTGCGCACAGCGGCCTCGATCTCGGCGAGGGCGGCGGCTGTTGCGGGGCTCATGCGGACACCCTGGCTTCAACAAGAGCGGTGACAGCGGCGGCGTGGGCGGCGGCGGCCTCGGCGCGGGTGAGGTTGTAAAAGGTCTCGACCTCGGCGAGGCGGGAAACTTCCATGCAATGGGTCGAGGCGCGAGCCGCCCATGTCGCGGCCTCGGCGACGCTCATCGTGGCGAGCTTGGCGCGGTTCGGGCAGTCAGAACGGGTCGGGAAGTAAATCATAGCGGCCCCTTACGACTTGCTGGTTTCGCGGGCGAAGCGGAGGCGTTCCCCGTTCGTCATCACGGAGACGTCGCCCGAGGCAACGGCGAAGCGGCGGTCCAGCTCGGCTTGCATCTTCTCGGCGGTGGCACCATGGCCTGGGATCGCGGCGTATTTGGCATAGGCAGCCTCAAGCTGCTTCGTGGTCAGCCCAGGATAAGCGCCGGTCTTAAATGCGGAGTCAGACATCGGGGAAACTCTCGTTTGCGTTTCGTCAACACTGATATACGCTGCGAATATCGAGGATGCAAGAGGGTTTCGCGGGCCGAGGTCCGATTTCTGGCCTGAAAATCCATAGATCGCGGTTTATAGTGCCTTTCATAGGGCGGAAAATACAATCAACCCGTTGAAATCGTTGCGACTATTTCAGCTATGGAATTTTGGCCGAAAACATAGAGCTATACATGCATAGGGTGATGCGGATGCGCATAGACATAGGTGTAATAAGGCCTCTTATTATTATATATTTCTATACAAATAAATATATATATATAAATCAGGGGCTTAACCCCTATGTTTAGGGTGTATGGAAGGTGTATGAAGCCGAAACCCATCCATACACGCCCCGCGAAGCGTTGAGGCGTTGACGAAGCACAAACGTTTTTGCTTAATGGGCGCCTCACCCGACTCGCCCGAAAGGATTCCCGCAATGGCTGACCTCATCCGCAACATGGTTGTTTCCGACTACGGCAACCCGAGGCAGTTCCTGAAAGGGCCGGTGCCCGCGAACATCGGACCCGGTACGCTGGACCGGTTGCGCCGAGCCGGCGCCCTGGCACCCGAGGCCGTGGTTGAAGTGGCCGAAGTGATCGAACCCACGCGGCAGCTAGTGGACGCTGGCCCGAACCCGAACTATGTGGCCCCGAAGGGCAAGGCGAAGTAAGGGCGGAATGTCCGACCTTGAGATCCGCGCGGACTGGAATACTGCCGAGGTTCGCGCCCTCATGCGAAAGCTTCAACCCCCGAGGTTGAACCAAGCGCTTTCCGTGAGCGTCAACACCACTGCGAAGCAAGTCCGAACCTTCGCGGCCCGCATCGTTGCTAAGCAGGGCGGGCTTAAGCGTGGTGATGTTGATCCCTCAATCCGCATCTATCCGCATTCCACCCCACAAACGCTAAGCGCCACTGTCCGAGGCTCAGGCCGCCCCATAGCACTTATCAAGTTCGCTGCCAGGCAAACCAAGGCCGGTGTAACCGCGAACTCGTGGGGGGTTAGAAAGCTCTACAAACATACGTTCATCGCCACCATGCGGTCGTCCGGGCATGAGGGGGTGTTTGTGCGGGAAACGAAGAAACGAAACCCGATCAAAGAGCTATGGGGGTCCGGCGTTACCCAGGTGATGTCGCAGGCCATCACGATGGGCGAGATCGAGGCAGACGCACAGGCCAAGCTCACCACGAACGTAGTGCGACAGCTTAAGCGCTACGCCTTCCGAGGTTGAATGCATCACAAACGTTGATGGAGTCAGGGGATAGCCTACGCCTGGCCAACCGTCCCCACTGCGATCAATGAGGATGGATGCCCAAACCCAAAACCTCAACGATATCAAGGGGTCATGAGATCAAAAGGTACTTCCTCCCCGCCGCCATGTGAGGGGAGCGCTGCATCGCACGTTTTCACTAGCGACAGAAATCCCGGAAAGCATATCCGAACTATTCGCTTCGATAACAAACCATCGCTTTTGCGAATGCATCAAAGAACCGCGGGGCTGACTTCCCCGGCGGAATCCTTCAGCGGGATCAATCGCTTGAGGCCTGAACGCGGGCGCGAGGCCTGGCGCGGTTCGATATGACGGTTAGGCGCCGCCCTCTTCCCCGTCCTCTAGCAACGCCTTAACGGACGCGTGCCGCAAGATCTCTTCGCCTCGCAGATGCTTCACCGTGGCGCGCACCCCTGGCTTGATCCATTGTATCGAGGCGTCGCGTTTCTTCCCGAGCGCTTCGGGGGCGGCACCGCCGGCCCTGGCCTGGACCCGCTGCCAAAGCCGTTCACGCATGTCGCGGCCTAGGGTTATCATTGCGGTTCCGACATAGCGCCCGGTGCCCGGTTCCGCGAACAAGCCTTGAGCCGCCTTGCCTGTTTCCCGCTGGTATCCGATTAGATCAAGATCACTGTACATATAACTTTTCGTCTTCAACCAATTCGTGGTCGGGCCGCTTCGATACTTGCTATCGACCCGCTTCGAAACGATACCCTCAAGCTCGGCTTGCTCGACCAGATAGAAGATCGCTTTCGCCTCGCCTGGTAGCGCCTCGCTGAATTGAATCCGGGTGCCAGGCTTCACGATGCTATGCAGCATTTCCCGGCGGGCCTTACAGCCGATGTCTCGGAGGTCGTGGCCGTTGAGGTGGAGAAGATCAAAGGCGCCGAGGATGGAAGCGTAAGGGTCTTTGTGAACCACGCTTTGCATCTTGTGGAAATCGGGCCGGCCCTCGGCATCGGGAACAACTGCCTCACCGTCGATGATCGCGGACTCAACTTCAAGCTCGCGGGCCGCCTCAACGATGCCGGCATATCTCTTCGTCCAGTCCGCGCCGCTACTTGAGTAGGCGCGGACCTCGCCGGCTTCGATGATGATTTGTGTTCGGTAGCCGTCTAGCTTGATCTCGTGGGTCCAGCCATCGCCGAGCGGCGGGCTATCGACAAGCTTCGGTTTCATCGGCGGGATGAACGCTAAACGCATGAACTGACTCACGGGACCGCGATTCAATCAGCATTAGCTAAAATGGTTCCGAAACTTTTACGCCCGCTCTTGGCACCGGCGCCTTGTCTCGGCCGCCCATTCGTTTTCACCATAGTCGCACCCGCCGCACCGGGAGCACTCGTGCACGGGTACAGAGCACCGGCCATCCTCGCAACCGCAATTGCAACCGCCAAGGCTTACCCAGGTGTGGCCGGCCTCGGCGCATGAGGCTTGCGCGGCCTCACGCTCAAGCCTGGCGACCTCGGCCTTGGCCGCCTCAAGCCGCTCTTTCACCGTGGCGCTCATGACGCCACGTCCAGCGGGCGCGCCTTCCACCCGGCCGCCTTCCGTTCCGCACGGCCCGCCGAAGTGATCTTCCGCTGCCAGCCCGCACCCGCCGGGGCCTGCCTGATATCGGCGAGCCCGAGCTTGACCAAGCCGAGAAAGATGACCTCGCCCCGTTCAACCGTGTCTGCGCCGTCCGGCACGTCAACCCACTCGTCGGTAAGCCCGCGAAGGATTCGCATTTGTGCCGGCGTCATGACTGCCACCCCTCAAGCCGGCGATACTCCACCGGCCTGCCCTCTGCCTCGGCGCGGGCGATGCCCTCGGCCATGCCGCGAGAAACCCCGAGGTCGGCATAGACCACGGTCGCCGAGGCAACAGCGCCCCACGCCAGGCCGGCGTCGATGCCGCGCGCGCGTTCCTCGGGCTCGCCATCGTCCAGCACGCCGGGTTGCGTGTAGAGCAAATGGCTTGCCATTGGGGCGTCGCCCTTGATCAAGCAATCCCGCATCGCGGCCCGCGCATAGGCCACGTTCCTTTCGATGTCACCGGCATAGGGCGACTCGAGAATGACCAGCCGGCAAAGCCCTGCCCCGGTCTCCTGATCGGGCTCGGGCTCGCTTGAATTCGGCCCAACGCCTCCGCAGTCTTTCGGATCGTGGCAAAGCCCATCGTGTTCGCAATCTTCCCATGCCGTGCATGACGTTGGCGGGAACGGTGCTACCGGCCCAAATGGGTCACGCATGCCGCTCATGCCTCCACCTCGGCCGCCGGGATCACATAGCGGGTTTCCTCGCCCTTGATCCTTACCAGAACGATGTTGTGGCCGCGCTTCCGAAGTGTGCCGGCGATGTAGCCGCGCAAGGTGTGGGGTTGCCATTCGGTGGCGGCCTGTAGCTCGGCGGCGGTGGCGCCGTTCGGCCGGGACACAAGCGCAATGATCGTGTCCGCCCTGGTTGTCTTCGTCACCTTCGCCGGCTTCGGGTTCGCGTCACGGGCAGCGGCGCGAGCGGCGCGGCGTTCCGCGATTTGCTCCGGGGTCGATCTCGTGGGCGGGAGGTCGGCAACCGCCGCTTTCATCGCGGGGAGCGTCATCTTGCGAGCCGCCTTCACCTTCGCCTTGTTCGCCTTGCTTGCAACCGTCACCTCGGCCGGCGTCATCGCCGCCACCTTGGCGACCTCGGCTTGAATGCGCGTCATGACGGGGGCGGCCTCGGCGATGGTAGCGGCGGCCTCATGGCTCTTGCCGTTGACGTAGGCGGTTGAACTGATCTCTTCGGGGATGCCGGCGGCCATCGTCTTGAACGGCGCAGCCAGGGCGGGGAACCATTCCTTTGCGCCGGGGCTCACCTCGGCCGGTTCATCGGGGCTATAGCCAGGAAACTTTGCGGCAAGTTGTTTGGCAAAGCGCTTCGCATTTGACTTGACATTGTACGACTTCATTGTCGGTTCCGTTTCAGCTAGAGTGTTTGCAATTCGCAAACGACACATAGCGCGCAATATGCGTGGTGTATATAGCTAGGATCAAAAAAGTGGGCGGCAGAAAAAAACGGGACGGCATCAGCCTAGCCGCTTTTGCCCGCGAAATGGGCGTTACGCCTAACGCGGTGCGCCAAAGAGTGCAGCGCGGAAGCCTCGCCGGTTCCATCTTCCCCGATGGTTCGGTCGATTCGGTGGCGGCTCGGGTCCAGTGGTTTGCAAATAGCAATCCAAACCAACAACGGCGGAAGCCGGCGGCCAAGACCTCCAAGCTTCGCGAGGCCGCCGAGGGCGCCGAGGAAACCAGCGAATACGACCTCAAGGTCGAGCGAATGCAAGTCGACCTTGAGGCCGCCAAGATCAATCTTGAGCGGCTTAAGGAAACCACGGTCGACCGTGAGGAAGCCCGCCGCGCCATCCGTTCGCTTATGCGCGTCTTCCGAGCCGCGATGCTGAATTTTGCGAACCGCTACGCATCCGATATCGCGGCCGTGGTGGAAGCCGACCCGGTCCAGCTCGCCGGCACCCTTGAAGAGCACATGCGCCTCGCCCTGGCCGAGTTGTCCAAGACGCGGGCGCCAATGGAAGCGGGCACCTTCGGGGATGCCGAGTGCTAGCCGAGGGCGCATATCAATACCTGTTTGAGGAAGGCGTCGCGGCTATCGAGCCGGACCCGCCCTTTACTGTTTCGGAATGGGCGGACGAACACCGGCATCTGACTTCGGTTTCGTCTTCCGAGCCTGGGAAGTGGCGGACCTCGCGCACCCCGTACCTACGCGAGATCATGGACTCACTGTCCACTTATTCGGCGATTGAAACCGTGGCCCTCATGAAGGGCGTGCAGATCGGCGCCTCGGAAGGCGGGTTCAACTTCGTCGGATACACAATCCACCATTCGCCCGGCCCGATCATGTACGTTTTGCCAACCATCGACATGGCAAAAAAGTTTTCGAAAACCCGCATCGACCCGATGGTTTCCGAAAGCCCGGCGCTGGCCGAGAAGATCAAGCCGGCCCGTTCCCGCGATTCCGGCAACACCGTCATGCAGAAGGATTTTGACGGCGGCGCCTTGTTCATGACCGGCGCGAATTCGGGTTCCGGCCTTCGCGGCTCGCCGGTGTCTCGCTTGGTGCTGGACGAAGTCGACGCCTATCCCGCTTCGGCGGATGACGAAGGCGACCCCGCGATGCTCGCGATCAAGCGAACCGCGAATTTTCCGCGCCGCAAAATCTTCATCACGTCCTCGCCAAAGCTCAAGCTCAATAGCCGTATCGCTAAGTCGTTCGCCGAGGGCGATCAGCGATATTACAACGTGAAGTGCGAGAAGTGCGGGACCGCGCAGCCCATCATTTGGGCCGCCATCAAATGGGAGCCGGGCAAGCCAGAGACGGCGGCCTTTGTTTGCCAGGCCTCAGACCCGGACACCGGCGAGCTTTGCGAGCACAGGCATACCGAAGCGCGGAAAAAGTTCCTGCTATCCGAAGAGCACGGCGCCGCATGGGTGCCCACGGCGACGCCGATCCGGCCGAACGTGCGCAGCTATCACCTTTCCGCGCTTTACTCGCCTTGGTTCAAGTGGGCGGAATGCGTCTCGGAATTCATGGCGGCCAAAGACGACCCCGCCCTCTTACAGATCTTTGTCAACACCGTTCTAGGCGAGCCGTGGGAAGACACCGGCGGCGAGAAAGCGGACCCCGCCACCCTCTTGGCGAAGCGGGAAGTATTCTCGTGTTGCCCCGCCGGTGCCGCCTTGCTGACCGCTGGCGTTGACGTGCAGCCCGACCGCCTTGAGGCCGAGGTTGTGGCGTGGGGGCGAGACGAGGAATCTTGGTCGATCGATTATCAAATCTTTGTAGGCGACCCGTCTCAACAAGAGGTTTGGGATCAGCTTGACGACTACTTGTTCACCCGCTTTCCGCACCCCGCGTTCCCGAACGGGATGGCGATAGCGGCGACCTCCGTGGACACCGGCGGCGCGAACACGCAAGACGTTTACCGCTTCGTCAAGCCGCGTGAGGGCCGCCGCATTTGGGGAATCAAGGGCTACGCGGGGCGCCGGGCGGTGTGGCCGAAGCGGCCGACCCGAAACAACAAAGGCCGGATCAACCTTTACCCCATCGGCGTCGACTCCGCGAAAGAGACGATCATGAAGCGGCTCGAGAAGACGGGGCCGCTAGTTAGCGGGGCCGGCGCCTGTCACTTCCCGATGGAACGCGACAAAGACTATTTCGATCAAATGACGGCCGAGGTTAAAAAAACCCGGTACGTGAAAGGCTTCAAAGATGTCTATTGGTGGAAGCCAGACCACGCCAGGAATGAGGCGTTTGACTGCCGCGTCTACGCATATGCGTCGTTGCAAGGTTTGATCGCCGCCGGCATCGTCTTGAACCGTGAGGCCGCCAAGGTCGAGCGGATGCTTTCCGAGCTTGGCTTAGACAAGGCGGAACCGGAAGCGGAACCGCTGCCCATCCCTGGCGAAGATGACGCCATTTCGCAGCATCGTGGAATCCAGCCGCCGCAGGCCAGTGCTAAGGTGAACCGGAAACGCCGCCGCGTCGTCGGCAGCCCTTACATGTGATCGCGATGACCGAACTTGAATTGCTACAGGCTCAAAAGGCGGCGCTGTTAAAGGCGATGCGTTCCGGTGCGCTCATCGTTCGCCACGGCGACAAGAGCGTCCAGTATCGCAGCATCGGCGAAATGAAAGACGCGCTCGACTCGATCAAAGACGAAATCGCTGAGCTTGAAGGCAGCAAGAAAAAGCGCGTGTTCTATCTCGACGCCAGGCGGGGATATTGATGGGCATTCTTTCCCGAGTCGCGAGCGCGTTCCGCTTGAGCAGCGGCGGCAACAATTCATTTGAGGCGGCCGGCACCGGCAGGCGGTTGCTCGGGTTCAATCCGTCCCGCAACCATGTCAACGTCGCCATCGCCGCCGCCGGGTCCACCCTGGTCGCCCGCGCCCGCTGGCTATACGAAAACGATGGCATCGCCGGCAACGCGGTTGACGAATGGACCTCGGCCGCCGTGGGCGATGGCATCAAGCCACGGCCCCGCCTCAAGAAAGAACGCAAGGCCGCGAAAGCCGCGTTGATCGCGCTGTTCATGAAGTGGACGGACGAAGCCGACGCCGAGGGCTTGACCGATTACTATGGCCTTCAAGAGAAGGTCGCCCGCGAGGCCTACATTGCCGGCGAGTGCTTCATTCGCATCCGAGCCCGCCGCCGTTCCGATATGTGGACGGTGCCTTTTCAATTGCAGATGCTTCCCGCCGAAATGCTGGACCTCGCCTTTAGCACCTCGCTTCCTGGCGGCAACTTCGTTGTGGCCGGTATCGAGTTCAACGCGATTGGCGCCCGTGTCGCTTATCACTTCTGGCGCTCCCATCCGAACGACACCCGCCCGCCGAACGCAACGAACGCCCGTGAGCGGGTCCGCGTCCCGGCGGCCGAAGTGCTGCACGTTTACGATGGCCGCCAGAGCGGGCAGATTCGCGGTGTCCCGCGCGTCGCCCGCGTGCTGGTCAAGATCTTCGGACTCGAGGTCTATGACGACGCCGAAATCGAGCGGAAGAAAACCGCCGCTCTCTTCGCTGGCTTCCTTGTGGGCCGTGGCGAAAACCCGTTGACGGTAAACGACGACGGTGACGGCGACGAGGAAGACACCCCGATTGCGGGTATTCAGCCAGGCGCAATCATCGACCTCGGCAACGACCGGGATATCAAGTTCTCTTCGCCGGCCGAAGTGGGCGGCTCATATGAGGCCTTCCAATATCGCACCATCTTGAAGATTTGCGCCGGCCTCGGCGTGCCCTATTCCATCGTTACCGGCGATATGACCAAGGGCAATTTCTCGAATGTCCGCACCGCCATTGTGGCGTTCCGTCGCCGCATTTCGCAGTGGCAGAATAACACCTTGATCTTTCAGCTTTGCCGCCCGGTGTGGATTGCGTTTGTTGAGCGCGCCGTGATGGCGGGTCTTATCGAGCTTCCCGGCTATGACGAAGACCCGACCGAATATTGGCAGTGCGATCACCTGCCGCCTCGGCAAGAATGGCTTGACCCGGCGAAGGATATTGCGGCCGAGAAAGATGCGATCAAAGGCGGCCTCAAGAGCCGCACGCAATCAATCGCGGAACGCGGTTACGATATCGAAGACGTTGACGACGAGATCGAGGCCGAGCGCACCGATGCGGCGGGCCGGGCGATGCCGCTTGTGTTCGATACGGACGGCACCGCGCCGCCCCTGGCGCCAGGCGCGCCGCCCCCTGCCCCGGCCGATGACAACCCCCCGGAGGATCTTCCAAATGCCGCGTGACCTCCCGCTAGTTGCCAGCCTGCTTTTCGACACGCCCCTGCTTATCCATCGCGGCAAGGCGAACACCATCCTCACCGCCATCGGCCCCCGCATTCTGGACGGCCTGGCGGTGTCCGCCAATGAGTTGCCGCGAGCCCCGCGCGAAGCGCGTGCGGGCCAGGGTCGGGCCTTCCGTAGCGGCGGCTATATGGCCGACAATGGCATCGCGGTTTTGCCCGTCCTCGGAACGTTGATCCGGCGCGGTTCCTGGCTGGATTCGGAGTCCGGACTTACCAGCTATTCCGCGCTGTCCGATGCCGTCACGGAAATCATGTACGACCCGGCGGTTCGCGGCCTCATGCTTGAGCTTGACAGCCCCGGCGGCGAGGCAAACGGATGCTTTGACCTGGCCCGCTTCATTCGCAGCGCAAGCGAGGAAGCCGGCAAGCCGGTTTGGTGCCACGTCAACGAAGTAGCGGCCTCGGCCGGCTACGCCATCGCAAGCGCGGCCTCGCAAATTTGGGTGCCGACCACGGGCGAGGTCGGTTCAATTGGCTGTCTCGCCGCCCATGTGGACGTGAGCGAAGCGGACAAGATGGCCGGCGTTCGCTGGACGTATATTTTCTATGGCGCCGAAAAGGCGGATGGCAACATGCATGAGCCCTTGAGCAATCGCGCCAGGGCAGCGGTGCAGGCCGATGTTGACGCCCTCGGCGAAATGTTTGTGCAGCTTGTTTCGCAACATCGTGGAATCGACGCGGCGACGATCCGTGCTACGGAAGCTTGTATGTATCGCGGTGTTGACGCGGTCGAGTCTGGCTTAGCCGATGTGTCCGGCAGCTTTGACGAAGCCCTTGAAGCGTTCGCGAATAGTGTTGACGAATTGCAAACGGTTTCGCCTCAAGCGTCGTCAAAATCGAAACTAAAGGTAGGTCTTATGCCCAAGGTTCTTTCCGCCGCCGAAACCGCCGCCGCCGCCGAGGCCGAGACTGCCCGGGTTGCGGCCGAAGCCGAAACCGCCAGGCTTGCCGCCGAAGCCGAAACGGCACGTCTCGCCGCCGAAGCCGAGGCCGCCAGGGTTGCTGCCGAGGCAACCGCGACCGAAGCCGAGAAGGCCACCACGGCCGAGCGTACCCGCTGCGAAGGCCTCGCCGCCATCACTGCCCAGGCCGACCGCCTCGGTGTCACGTTCAACGTGGGCGAAGCCATCAAAACGAACATGAGCGTGTCCGATGCCCGCTCAAAGGTTCTGGACGCCGCCGCCGCTGGCGATGCCGCGCCCGTTTCCACCATCGCGACACCCAAGGCTGAGACGCCGAGGGCCGGCAAAATTCTGGACGCGGGCGCCAAGGTTTCCGCGTGGAAAAAGGCAATGACGCGCCGGTAAGCGCCTCAACAGGAGACGACAGAAATGACCATTCTTTATGAAGGCCGCCGCCCTGGGGCTTATATCGTGAGTGAAGCCGCAGGCTCTTCCGGCGGGATGCGCTCCCGTGAGGCCGGCTTTCTGACCGGCGCAGCCAAGCTGGTCGACGGAACCATCCTCGGCCAGATTACCGTTGCGGCCGTCCCGGTTGCAGCCGCCAAGGGTGGCAACACCGGCAACGCCACCATTTCGGCGGTGGCCACTGGCCCCGGCGCCAAGGTCGGCGTTTATTCCGTGGAATTCACCGCCGCGACCAAGTTCGACGTGGTGGACCCGGAAGGCTTTAAGATCAAGTCCGGCGCCACCGGCGTCGCCTACGCCGATGACCTCGGCTTTACCATCACGGTCGGCGCGACCCCGATGGTTGCCGGCGACGGCTTCAACATCACCGTTTCGGCGGGCACCAAGAAATTCAAGGCCTATGACCCGGCCGCCGTGGACGGTTCGCAGAACGCCCGCGCCGTTCTCTTCGGCAACGTCGACGCCACCCTCGCCGACAAGCCCATCGTGGTCAGCATGAGGGATACCGAAATCAACGGCGCTGAAATCACCTGGCCCGTGGGTATCTCGGCGCCGAACAAGGCAATCGCAATCGCGGCTCTCGCCGCAAAAAGCATCATCGTTCGCTAAGCACGGCGACGGGGAAAACGAGGAATCGCACCAATGCATATGGATATCTTCAACGACGACGCGTTTTCCACCGTCTCGATGACCGTGGCGCTTGAAGACTTCGAATTCAAGCCCAACCTGATCGGCTCGATGAACCTCTTCGAAGAGGTTCCGATTGCAACGGAAACCGTCTCGGTCGAGCGCCGCGCCGGCAACGTGCTTTCGATCATCCAGACTTCGGAACGCGGCGCGCCCCTGGCCGAGGGCAAGCGGGACCGTGCCAACCTTCGAAAGTACGATACGACCCGCATCGCGAAGGGTCACACGATTCAGGCTTCCGAGATCCAGAACATGCGCGCGTTCGGCACGGAGTCCGAACTGGAAACCATGATCTCCTATGTCGGCCGCTACGAACAGCGTCTTATCGGCGACGTCGAACTGACCTGGGAAAACATGCAGCTTGGCGCGCTGCAGGGCAAGGTTTTGGACGCGGACGGCACCGTTATTATCGACTGGTTCGCAGAGTGGGGGATCGCGGCGCCGGCCGAAATCGACTTCGCGCTGGACACCCCCGGCACCAACGTCGAACAGAAATGCCGGGACGTGCTTCGCCTCATGCAGAAGGCTTCGAAAGGCGCTTGGACGATTGGCACCCGCGTTGTGGGCCTGGCCGGCGACGCCTTCTTCGACAAGCTCACGGGCCATACCACGGTCAAACAGGTGTATCTCAACACCTCGCAGGCTCAGACCCTCAACAGGGCTTTCGGCGTGGCGACGCAGTCCGCATTCAGCGCGGGCTCTTATGCCGTCTTCGATTACGGCGGCATCCTGTTTATCAACTATCGTGGCACCGATGATTTCAGCGACGCCGCCGATCCGGGCACCAAGAGCGGCCTCGGCATCAAGTCGACCAAGTGCAAGTTCTTCCCGATGGGCGCCCCCGGCGTTTATCAGAAGGCCTTCGCGCCAGGCGAAGCGTTCGAAATGGTCAACACCATCGGCCGCCCGCTGTACGCGATGATGATCCGCGACAAGGACCGGAACTTTTGGGTTCGGCCCGAGGTCTATTCCTATCCGCTGTTCATCTGCACGCGGCCGGAAATGCTCTTGACCGCCAAAGCGACGGCCGCCGGCTAAGGCCGGCTCTTCGCCATGGATTGGAGCGGCCTCCTAGACGATATGACCGGCGTTGTTCGGGATACCTTCGGGGAGGCCGTTGCGATCATCTACAAGCGCGGTGAGACTGGCGAGATCAAGCCGGACCTCACCGCGATTTTTGACTATGAGCATGTAGGCCTTGAGGCCGGCGGCAGGGTGCCAACGACTTCCAAGATCCCGGTGCTCGATGTTCGCAACGCCGACCTCGGCTTCGAACCGAGGCCCGATGACGAAGTGACGATTTCCGGTTTCGGTTCCTTCCGCGTCATCGACACCTTTCCCGACTCTTCAAAGAACACAAAGCTTCACCTTCGGAAGAAATAGGCGATGGCCACGCACCCGCGAAAGCTCATCCGCGCCGCCGTGGCCGCCTTGCTGTCAACGCCAGACGCCAGCGACCCGCTAGTGTTCCCCACGGCGGCCAAGGCTCGGGTTTACGACAGCCGTGACTTTCCGGCCGACGCCCGCATCATGCCGGTTTGCGTGGTCTACACCGGCGCCGATACGATTGACCCGGATCACCGGCACGATGGCGGAATCCGCCGCCGATTCCTCAAGCTCATTGTTGAGTGCTACGCGGTAGGCGATGACGGCGCCGAGGCGGTGGACGAATGCGCCAATCAGGTTGAAACCTGGCTTCATGCAAACCCCACGCTCGGCAACCGGGTTGAGTGGTGTACGATTTTCGGGACGGATACCGCGTTCGCCGAACAAGGCGAGGTCGCGCTTTGGACCGCCATTCTAACGTTCGACATCGTCTATTACACGCAATTGATCGCGGATGACGGTAGGCGGCCGACGACTGTCATGCTCGGCTTTGACCCGGAAACCGGCATCGGGCATGAGCCCGATTATACTGACATCACGGGGCAGTAAGATGCTTGAGCGCCGTGAAAAGGATATCACCGATATCGAGCGCCGGCTGTCAAACACGGTGCTCATCGGGAAGGTTTCGCAGGTCGACCACGGCAAAGCCCGTTACCGGGTCAAGGCCGGCGAGTTCGAAAGCGACTGGCTACCGTTTACCAGCGCCAGGGCGGGCAACACAAAGACTTACGACAGCTTGGACGTTGGCGAGCAAGTGGTGCTTGTCTCGCCCGCTGGCGACCCCTCGCAGGGCATCATTGTGGGTTCCATCGCTACCCAGGAAAAGCAGGCGGCGGACAAGGGCAACATTCACCGGACGGTTTACCCGGACGGCACGGTCGTTGAGTACGATGACCAAGCCAAGGCCTACAAAATGGACGTCGCCGAGGGCGGCAGCTTCGCATTGAACATCGGCGGCGGCGGCGCCTCGATACACGCCACCGGCGGCGAGCTCAAGATCAAGGCGCCAGGCGGAATCGAAATCGAAAGCCCCACGCTCACGCACAACGGAAAGGACATTTCCGAGACGCATGAGCATACCGGGGTCGAGCCTGGCGGCAGCAACACCGGCCCGGTTGCGGGGTAGGGGGAAACGATGCTCGGAATGGACGCCGCCACCGGCAAGCCGCTTGAAGGCCTGGCGCACCTCAAGCAATCGATAAAGGACATTCTTTCAACCCGCATCGGAACGCGGGTGATGCGCCGCGACTACGGCTCGGACCTTCCAAATCTGGTCGACAACCCGGTCACCGCGGATTTTTCCGTTGATCTTTATATGGCCCTCGCCGAGGCGCTGGCGCGATGGGAGCCGCGCCTAAGATTGCGGGAAGCTTCGTTTAATCCGCTCGGCGACGGGGTTATAGAATTTGGGCTAACCGGCGATTATTTGCCGGATGGAAAGATCGTTTCTCTCAACGGAATTGTCATCAAATGACGCAAACGCAATATACGCTTGAAGGGCTCCCGGTCCCGGCGATTATTGCGACCCTCTCTTACGAGGAAATCCGCCTCAATACGATCAACAAGCTTGTTGATATTGACCCCACCTATTCGGCGTTGCTCGAAAGCGACCCCGCGATCAAGGTAATCGAGGCCGCTTCATACGATGATCTTGTCTTGCGCCAGCGCGTCAACGACGCGGCTCGGGCAAACCTTTTGTTCTTCGCTAGGGGCGCCGACCTTGACCATCTGGCCGCCTTCTATGATGTCCTTCGGCTCGTCGGCGAGACGGACTCCGCGCTCCAAACCCGCACCATCCTCGCGATACAGGGCCGCTCTACCGGCGGCACCGAAGAGCAATACAAGTACGTTGCGCGCACCGCTGACGTGCGAGTCAAAGACGTTGCAGTCTATCAGGTGGACGGCGGCCCCAAGCTTCGCGTCGCGCTTCTGTCAGCCGTCAACGGCGGCGTGCCAGACACGCCCATGCTTGCCGCTGTAACGGCCGCCGTGACGGCGCCAGGCGTCCGCGCCATAAATGACGTTATCGAGGTTGTGTCCGCCACCCAGGCGCCGCAAAACATCGTGCTCAACGTCTGGCTTCTGCCGAACGCGCCGCTCGCCATCATCGACTCGATGGAAACATTGATCCGTTCCGCGTGGTTTGACGAAGGCGGAATCGGGTTCGACCTGAATCCGTCTTGGATTACTGCACGGGTCCACCTTCCCGGCGTTTCGCGCGTCGTGGTGGTAAGCCCTGCGGCGCCGGTCGTTGAGAATGACAACCAAGCGGCAACGCTCGGCACGATCACCGTGAACTTTGCGGGGCGGTCGCGGTGAGTGCTCTTCACCTTCTCCCGCAAAATGCGACGCCGTTTGAGCGGGCGCTTTCCGAGGTGCTTGACCGCACCCCGGAATTCGGCCCGTACATAGATAGTATCGCCGGCCTGAAATACGGCGTCATCCCGGCGACCTTCTCGCCCTGGGTTGTGGCGGAATACGGCCTCGGCCCGATTTCCGAATTCTTCGAAACCGACGCCGAAGTGATCGCTGCCGGCATCCCGTGGCAGCGGGTCCGGGGCACCTCGCTTGCGATCACGAAAGCGCTGTCATGGATTGGCTACGCTACCCCGGTTATCGAGGATCAAAACGACCGGCGCCGGAAGTGGAACCGCTATCAAATCGGTATGGGTTTGGTGCCCGAGTCCGAGTTGCCGGTGCTTCTGCACGCCGAATATCTCGTCGGGATCTCGGACCCCGCGCGCTCCGCGTTTATCCGGGGATGGCACGGCTACAATGTGCGCGCCCTCGAATGGAGTGAACAGACTTGGGGCGGCTCGATTTGGGGCGACGACAGCGGCATCCGCCTTGACGGTGGAACCGTCAAATGGAGCCACGGCGAAGACCTCACGGGAGACATCGCGGCGGACACCGCAGACCGTATCGCGCTCGGGGTCAATGTCACTGCCGGCGGCTCGCTGCCTTGGGGCGACTTCCCCTGGAATGCGCCTGGCGTGTCTTGGAATGGGATTACCGATGTTGGCGCCTTCAAGGGTTTTCTAATGGCCCGGTTGCCCGCTTACATCGGCTTCTATGACCCGGACGGCGAGGCCATCGGCTACCGCCGGCCCGTGGCGATTCGGAACGTAACGGCGGATCACGCCGCCGTGCCTAACCATGTGTTCTTTGAGTACGAAGCCCGTACCGATTTCGGTGACGGCGAAGGTGCGCAGTGCGCTTCCGTTGCCTTGGTGTTCCGGGCTCACAACGCCGACGCCGAGAAGCCGGGGAAGCTTTGGCTTGAGCCGGAAGAAATTGAATTTGAAGACGGCGTTGAAGCCGACGACATGACCCTCGGGCCGGTTGCGGTTGATTTTGCTTTCCGCCGCACCGTCCGGCAGCACGTCACGCTCACCTTGGAAATCTGAAATGGCGAATGAAGAATTTCTAGTGTTCGACCCGGCTCTTCGACCGGACCTCGCAGATATCTATGATCGTTCGAAGGTTAGCGACCCGCGTGAACGCGTGCTTTTTCGCGAGCGGAAATATGCGCAGGCCAGCGAGGCAACCGAAGCGTTTTCCATCGAAGCCCGGAAGCGTACGAACATCGGCAATATGATTGCCCATGACGGTGACCGCATCAAGGGTTGCGACATCATCGTGGATGATCTCACCGGCAACACCACGATTTCGGCCGGCGAGGTCTATGTGCGCGGCGATGTCCGCCCGGTCGGGGCGGCCGCCTTTAATGGCCTGCCTATCGTGGGCGACGTCGTCATCGGCGTTCGCGTTCTGCAAACAGTTATCACTCATGAGGAAGATGAATCCCTACTCGGCCTTCATGAGGAAGCGATTGTCTCTTACGGGGAGCCTGGGGCGGCCCGTGAGGTGCTTTCGCTGGCTTGGGGATGGGATGGCGACGGCGAGGATGGCGACCTTTACCGCGTCTATCAGTTGCGCAACGGCTTCGTTGTCGATCAGACGCCGCCGCCTTCCCTGGCCGGCTTCAACGCGGCGATTGCACCCTACGATTACGACGCCCATGAAAACTACATCGCTCGCGGCTGCAGGGTAACGCCGCTCGGCCTCTCGGCGGGCAAGCAATGGTTTTCTATCGAGGAAGGCACCGCCAATATCCTCGGCTATAAGCGCACTCGGAACACCGCGACGCGCTTCGGCCAGACCGAAGAGCCGGACATTCTCAACATTGCTTCGGAGCCCCATACGTTCGCCGATGGCGGCACCGGCACCGCCGTTATTGCGCTCAACCGCACCCCGATCAATTCGGTCGGGACCGTCATCATCACTAAGGAAGTGACGGAAACGATTGTGCGCGGCGGCGTTGCGAACACCGCCGACCTACTCGGGCATTCTAGCGTTTCGTCAGTCTCGCTAGTGAAGCAGGGAGCCACAACCTACGCGTCGCCCGCCAGCTACGCGCTTGTAAACGACCGCATTGATTGGGCGGCCGGCGGCGCCGAACCGGCAGGCGGCACCTCCTACGATGTCACCTATCGCTATCTCGCGCCGGTGGTTCCTTCGGTAGTCACGCCTACCGGCATCACAGTAGCCGGCGGCGTCACTGGCGGCGCCGTCTTCGTGACCTACAATTTCAATCTGCCCCGGCACGACCTCATCTGTCTCGATAGGGATGGAAATGTCGTCTACCTCAAGGGGATTCCCGCGATTGAACAGCCGCAGCCCCCGGCGCCCCCGGCCACGTTGCTGGCGCTTTGCGTGATCGAAAACGATTGGTTCGGAACGCCTGCCGTTATCAACAACGGCATCCGCGCCTATCCCTTTTCCACCATCGACCGCATGTACAATCGCCTTGTCGACGCGCTCGATTTGATCGCGCTTTCGCGTCTGCAAATGGACATCACCGCGCGCGAGCCGGTGGCGAAAAAAGGCATCTTCGTTGATCCCCTCAATGATGACCGTTACCGCGATGCCGGCGAGGTGCAGAACGGCGCCGTGTTCAACGGCACGTTTCAGATTCCGATCATCCCGACTTTCCAATTCTTCTCGCTGCCGAAGCCGCAGTATCTCAACTTCACCGAAGAGGTTTTGATTGCACAGGAAGCGGTGACGGGTTGCACCAAGATCAACCCTTACCAGTCATTCGCGCCGCTGCCGGCCAAGATGACGTTGACGCCATCGCAGGACTTTTGGACGGAAACGCAAGACACCTCGCTTTCCCCCGTTACCCAGGTGTTCGGCCAGGGCAACCGAAGCCGCATCACCAATGTCGAGATCATCACCTCGACCCGCGAAGTTACCGCCCGGTTCCTTCGGCAGATCAACGTCGCTTTCGTCATTGACGGTTTCGGCGTTGGCGAGATCCTGCAAACCCTGACCTTCGACGGCATCACCGTGACGCCGGCCGGGCCGCTTGTAGGCGACGCCAACGGCCGCGTTTCTGGCAGCTTCGCCATTCCAGCGAATGTGCCCTCGGGCACCAAGCACGTCGCGGCCGTGGGGGCCGGTGGCGACTACGCCAATGCCGAGTTTACCGGCCAGGGCCGAATTGAGATCACGACCAATCAACAGCTTACGACCGTGCAGAGGTTCCAAGAATCGCCCCCTCGGGCTGTCGGCGGCGGCGGTGGTGGCGGCGGCAACGGTAGCGCGGGCGGGCGCACCGACCCGGTGGCGCAGTCTTTCCAGTTCACCGAAGGCCGGCATATCGCTTCTATCGAGGTGAAGTTTTGCGCCCTCGGCAACGCATCGCAGCCCGTGCTTTGCGAAATCGTGGCGATGGATAACGGCTATCCAACCGCCGATGTCATCGCCCAAACCGAAAGCGATATGCATTTGGCCCTGGTCGGCCCATGGCATAAGTTCACGTTCGACCCGCCGGTGTTCATCCCGGCGGGTGTTGAAACCGCGTTTGTGCTCAAGACGAATGATCCGAACCATTCGGTTTCATTCGCCTCGCGTGGCGGCTTCGATGCGGCCCGGCAGGAATGGATCGGCGCGCAGCCCTATACCGTTGGCGTCCGCTTCTCGTCTTCCAATGCAACGACTTGGACGGCTCACCAAGACGAAGATCTGACGTTCCGGCTTAATGCCGCGAAGTTTAGCCCGGTCTCCAAGACCATCGCGCTAGGCACCGTCACGGCGGCGAACCTTTCCGATTTCATCGCCGAGGCACAGGTGTTCTTGCCGACTGGCGACACCCGCTTGCAATTCGAGATCGAGCCCATCGGCGAGACGGCGGTTCGCATCGAACCCGGCCAGGTGTGGGAGCGTCAAAGCTTCTTTACCGGCAATGCCTCTCTGCGGGCCATCCTGACGGGCACAGAGAAGGTTTCGCCCATCATGGGGCGCGATGTCCTCGCCATCAAAGGAACGATGCAGGCGAGCGGCGTGTACATCAGTAGGGCCTTTGCCTTCGGGACAGCTATCCGCATTGACGGCGTGATGAAAACCCGTTTGCCCGCCGGCTCCACTCTTACGGTGGAATACGACAAGGCCGACGATATCTGGCTACCGCTGCCGCAAGTCTCCGCCACCGCGCTGGCGGATGGCACTTTTGAGCGGACCTACCGAACGACCGGCCTCACCGCGATCCAGGGCCGAATCCGCATCACCGAAACGGGCACCCCGGCGGCGCGCCCGGCTGTTTCCGACCTCCGCGCCTTTTCGATTTGAGGATTGAACGATGCCCATTGACACCGTAACGGCTAATCGAAACTGGCAGCTTCCGAACGGCGGCAACAATCTTGACCACGATGTCGCCCGGCTGATCGCGGCCTTGCAGGCCGCCGACCTTGACGTCGCCAACATTCTTTCAACGCTTGTGCTCAAGGCGCCGATACTAAACGCAGGCCTCACCGGCGCCCCTACCGCGCCGACCCCGGCAGCGGCGGACAACTCAAACAAGATCGCGACCACGGCTTGGGCTCGGCTCTACTTTGCCGACATCGTTGGCGCCGCCCCGGCCGCGCTCGATACCATCGCCGAGCTTGCCGCCGCGCTGCAAAACGACCCGAGCGTGATTACCAATCTGACCACTTTGGTCGGCAACAAAATCACGGGGCCGGCCGTGGCGGTGGCGGATAACATCGCCACTTTCAACGGCACCACGGGCAAGATTGCAAAGGACAGCGGCGTCGCGGTGTCCAGCTTGGCACCAAAGGCCAGCCCTGCCCTTACCGGCGTTCCCACGGCACCCACGGCGGCGCCAGGAACCAACACGACGCAGCTTGCCACCACGGCCTATGCTGACGCGATTGCGGCCCTGAAGGCCAATCTTGCCAGCCCTACGTTCACGGGCGTTCCTGCGGCGCCCACGGCGGCGCCAGGAACCAACACGACGCAGCTTGCCACAACGGCTTTCGCGGCTGCAATCGCGGCCCTGAAGGCCAATCTTGCCAGCCCTACGTTCACGGGCGTTCCTGCGGCGCCCACGGCGGCGCCAGGCACTAACACGACGCAGCTTGCCACAACGGCTTTCGTGGCTTCGGTGGCCGCCGGGCTACAGTTGCAAGGCTTTTACGAAAGCCCGCAACAGACGATCACGGCGGGCGGCCTTCTCACCCTTGCGCATGGTCTTGCCGCGAAGCCAAAGCTTTGTATTCCGGTCCTTCAATGCACAACGGCAGATCAGGGTTACGCCATCGGCGACGAGTTGGTCGTTAATCCGAATTTCAGCGCCACCGATCCTAGCGGGCGCGGTCTCTCTATTGTGCCGACCGCGACCACCCTCTTGGTTCGCATCGGCAATGACAGCTTTGCCTACACCATCATCCGAAAGGACACCGGCGGTGTGGGCAGTATCGTAAACGCAAGTTGGAAACTCGTTATGAGGGCATGGCTGTGACGCAATATTTCGTTGATTCCGAGGGGAACTATCTCGGCGCTTTTGCCGGCGAAGGCGTTGAAACGCCGCTAGATGGTATCGAGGTGCCCGAGGCGCCTCATGACGCCCGCCAGGTATGGCTTGGCGAAGCTTGGTCCGAGGTGGAGTCGCTCCCGCCGCCGGTTCCGGCCGTGATTTCTGATCGGCAATTTTTTCAAGGCCTCGCGGTGGCCGGCGTGATCACCAATGCCGAAGCGCTGGCGGCTGTAAAAACGGGCGCGATTCCGAGCGGCATGATGTCTCTTATCGCAGGCCTGCCCGAGGATTCACGGTTCGGTGCGGAAATGCTTCTTTCGGGGGCAACGGAATTCAAGCGCACTCACCCGCTAACGTCCGCGTTCGGCGCTGGCTTCGGCTGGACCGAATCGCAGATCGACAACTTTTGGATCGCGGCGTCGATCTTGTAATCCGCTCTACTTGGGTTAATGGGTTGGCGATGCGTATAACTATAGTTGTGCAAGGCAAGATCCCCTGTGAAGGCTACGGCGGTACTCAGCGCCAAATAGACTGGCTCGCCAGCGAACTTGTGAGCCTCGGCCATGAGGTCACGCTGATAGCGGGGCCGGGATCAAGGCACCCGCTTTGCGAGGTCCGGCAGGCCTCAACACCGGCCGAATGCGCAGCCGCGATTCCTGGCGACGCCGACATCGTCCATTTTAACGGATGGTATGAGCTTAGCGGCCCATATCGAGCGCTCTACACGCTACATGGATACGTCCCGAACATGCCAAGGGAAGGCCAGAATTTCAGCTTTGTAAGCGCTAGCCACGCCCGCCGGCACAAACGGGCTACCTTCGTCCATAACGGTTTTCCCGTAGACGCCTACCGGATCGCCGGCTTGAAAAATGACCGGTTGCTGTTTCTCGGCGGCATCGCTCGGGCCGGAAAGGGCCTCAACCTGGCGGTCGACCTGGCGAAAAAATTCAACTTCGGACTCGATATTGCCGGCGGCTCCCGCTGGAAACTGCTAGGGCGAAGCCAGACCCGCAAAGAGGGCGTATTCTTCAAGAGCCTGTCCGGCCGGTTCCACTTCACTGGCGTTATCGATGGCGCGGAAAAGCTCCGGTTCCTCGGCGAGGCCAAGGCATTTCTTAACCCGATTTCTTGGGAAGAGCCATTCGGCATGGCGCCGGTCGAGGCGATGCTTTGCGGTACGCCTGTACTCACCACGCCCCGAGGGGCATTGCCGGAGACAGTAGACGCCGAAACCGGGCGTTTCTTCGAAACCGACGAAGACTTCGCGCGCGGCCTTAACGAGGTGGGTAGCATTTGCCCGCAACGGTGCCGAGAATCAGCCGCCGATAGGTTCCCGATCGATAAGACAGCGAAGGCCTACGTCGCCCTCTACCAGCGGGTTCTTGACGGCGAGACGCTTCCCTAAAAAATTCCGGCGTGGCCCGCTAACTCTCGCATTGTGCGTTTGCGAAACGTCAACGACAGCCTATAGAAAATGTGACATCGGAGATTGCACATTATGGCTGGCACTGACTTTCTGCACGGCGTTGAACTCATTGAGATCGATGACGGCCCCCGCCCCATCCGCACCGTTCGCTCGTCCGTCATTTTCATCGTGGGCACCGCGCCCGATGCTGACGACCTCGCCTTCCCCCTCATGACTCCGGTGTTGATCGCCGGTAGCCGGGGCGAGGCATCCAAGCTGGACATGTCAGTCGGCAAAACCCGCCTCGGCACGCTGCCGAACGCGGTCGACCTCATCCTCGATCAAATCGGCGCCGTTATCGTGGTGTGCCGAGTCGATGAAGGCGCCGACGCTGGCGAAACACTCGCCAACGTTCTTGAAGGTGTCCACATCGCAATGGATGCGAAATCGGCGGTGGGTGTGAGCCCCCGAATTCTTATCGCGCCAGGCTTCACCGGCGAGCGTCCAGTCGGCATCGCCGGGCATGGCGCCATTACCCCCGGCAACAGTGGCGCAAACGGCACCTTCGCCCTCGCCTTCACAGGCGGCACAGGGTCCGGGGCGGCTGGCAACTTCACCGTGGCGGGCGGTTCGCTCACCGCAATTACCATCACCTCGGCGGGCCGCTACACGGTTGCGCCTGTCTTCTCGTTTGCCGCCTCGGCCGGCCTTGTGGGCGCCGCCTCGACCGTCACGCTAGGCGCTACCGCAAACGCGGTCGTGGCCGAATTGATCGGCATCGCGGAACGCCTTAAGGCCGTCATTGTTGCGGACGGCCCGAACACCAATGACGCCGCCGCGCTGACCTATGCCGACGACTTCGGTTCGAAGCGCGTCTATGTGGTCGACCCTGGCGTCAAGGTTGCTCGCGGCGCCAACGTGAACAGCGAGCCCGCTTCGGCGGCCGTCGCCGGCCTTATCGCTAAGATCGATAATGACCGCGGATTCTGGTGGTCGCCCTCAAACCAGAACATCAACGGTATCGTGGGAACGGATCGCTCGGTCGACTTCGCGCTCGGCGATGCGAACAGCCGCGCAAACCTTCTCAACGAAGGCAACGTCGCGACGATCATCCGCGAAGATGGGTTCCGGCTTTGGGGCAACCGCACCCTGTCCAGCGACCCGAAATTCGCGTTCCTGTCCGTGGTCCGCACGGCGGATATCATCAACGACTCCATTCTTCGCGCCCATCTTTGGGCCGTGGATCGCAACATCACGAAAACCTATATCGATGACGTTGAGGAGTCCGTGAACGCCTACATTCGCACCCTGGTTGCGATGGGCGCCCTTATCGGCGGCCGATGCTACGCCGACCCGGACCTCAATTCGCCGGCCTCGATATCCGAGGGCAAGGTTTGGTTCAATATCGATTTTACCCCGCCTTACCCGGCCGAGCACGTCATTTTCCGCTCGCGCATCGTCAACGACTTCCTTGAGGATTTGGTGATATGAGCACCCCCACTTTCGGACTCCCGCGCCAGCTAAAGGCGTTCAATCTCTATTTCGACGGCAACTCGTTTGCCGGCCGAGTGGACAGCATCACGCCGCCGACTCTCACGCTCACCTCGGAAGAGCACCGGGCCGGCGGCATGGATGGCCCGAAGAAATTGGAAATGGGTATGGAGGCCATGACCGCCACCCTTATCATTTCCGATTACGACCCCGCGCTTATCAGCCTTTTCGGCGTGGACAACGTGCCGCTTGTGGCGCGTGGCGCCGTGCAGGCACAGGGCAAGGCCGCCGAGCCCGTGGTGCTCAACATGCGCGGCATGTTGATGGCGCTGGAACTCGCCGAGTGGAAGCCCGGCAGCAAGTCCCTCAAGACCCTCACCTATGAACTCGATTACTTCCGCTATCGCCAGGCCGAGGTCGAATTCATGGAAATCGACATCATCAACATGGTTCGCCGCATCGGCGGTGTCGACCAGCTTGCGGCGCAGCGAACCGCTATCGGCCTCTAAAGGGAAGCATGAGACATGACAACTGACATTCGAAAGCAAGTCCGTCACCCGCTGGTTGAATCCATCACCATCGAAGGCAGGGAAGTGACCGAAGCGGTTTTGCGCCGCATCAAGGGCAAAGACATTCGCGGTATGGACCGCCAAGAATCGGACATCGACAAGACGGCTTACATCATCTGTCAGCTTGCCGGCTGGCCGCCCGAGGCGTTCGACCTTTTGGACGCCGAAGACATCGACGGGCTCGGCAAGATCATTGAGGGTTTTATGGGGAGGCGGAAGCGAGCGTAACGCTCGAGTCCGTCTCCAACCTCATGGCGGATATTGCTTCTATCTTCCACTGGCCGCCGTCCGAAATGTGGGAAATGGACCTTTCGGAAATCGTCATGTGGCGCGCCCTGGCCGCCGCCCGCGCTGGTAAGGCAAAAACGTAATGGCCGGGAAGCCCGAAGCCGAAGCATTCGTCAAGCTCACGCTCATCGACCGTATCACCGGGCCGATTAAGCGGCTACAGGCGCGGCTGTCCGCACTGAGCGCTCGTCTAGGCTTCGACCGCATCGGCGCTTCTGTAAGTCGCCTCGGGCGAAGCCTGCAGGGCCTTGGCGCTGGCCTGGCCCGCACGACCGGCCGCCTCGCTTCCTTCGTCTCACTACTCGGCCTCGGCGCCTCGGGTGCCGTTGCTGGCGCCTTCGCGCTGGCGAAGAGCGCGTCGGACCTCGGCAGCGAGATCGGCGAAGCTTCGTTCAAACTCGGCATCGGGGTTGAGGCGCTGCAGGAATACCGATTCGCCGCGAAAATGAGCGGGATCGAACAAGAGTCCCTCACCAAGGGAATTCAGAAGCTCGGCATCAACGCTTCGCAGGCCACCAAGGGCAACAAGACGATGGCGAAGAGCTTCAAGGCGCTCGGCATCCCGTTGAAAGATACTAACGGCAAGATGCGGTCGACCGAAGCCATCCTGGACGACACCCTTACCGGTCTGTCAAAGATCAAAGACCCGTTGCGGCGCAACGCCTTGGCGTTCCAACTCTTCGGCAAGTCCGGGGTCGATTTGGTTAAGATGCTTACGGATGGTGCCGAAGGCCTCAAAGATATGCGCCATGAGGCCAGGCTTACCGGGTCCGTCATGAGCGCGGGCGCGGCGGCGGCGGCCGACAAGTTCGGCGACAACCTTGACGCCCTCTTGATCCGCGTCAACGGCCTTAAGCTCTTCCTCGGGGTCCAGCTATTGCCGGTCCTGAATGAGGTTATCGAGACGACCACGAAATGGTTTGACGCCAACGCGGGGCTTGTCCGGTCCACTATCTCGGAATGGGTCAAGACGTTCGCGCAAGTGCTTCGCGACCTCATGAATCCGGCGTCGGATATCCGGCAAGAGATCAGCAAGGTCGCGGCTAACTTCAACTCATTTCTTGCTGCCATCCGGCCCGTGGTGGATTTCCTCGGCGGCCCAATGCAAGCGACGCTCATCGCCTTGGGTGCGTGGACGGCGGCGCCGCTCATCGCTGCCCTTGTGGCCGTAGGCGCCGCGCTGGTCAGCCTTGGGGTCGCCATCGCCGCCCTTTCGGCGCCTGTTTTGATATTCATTGCCCTCGCAACTGCCGTCGCTAGGGTCGCGTACCTGATCTATGAAAATTGGGATTCCATCGCCAAGTTCTTCGGCGATTTCTGGACCTATGTAACCGGGCTGTTCGCCTCGGCGGTTGCCTATATCCAGTCCATTCCGATCAAGCTCTATGACGTTGGCGCCGCCATGGTGGACTCCATCTGGCAAGGCCTCAAATCGAAGTGGGGCGATGTCGTGGCCTGGCTGAAAGGCGCGGTCAACGACCTCATTGGTTGGCTTCCCGAAAGTATCAAGAGCAAGCTCGGGTTTGATTTGAGCGCGGCCAAGCTTCCAGAGGGGCCAGCCGGCCCCGCAGCGCGCGCCGGTCGAACCGTTGGCGGATTGGTGCCACCGGCAACGGAACGCGCCCCGGCGCCCTCGCCTGGCTTCGCGCCTACCGTTCGGCCTATGGACACCGGCGGCATGATGGAAGGCTTCGCCTCGGCGTGGCGTGACCTCATGAAACCGATTGGCGACATCGTTAAGCAAGGCAGCGGCGAGAAGACTGACAAGGTCGAAGCCGGCGCGATCACCACGGGCAGCATTCAAATGTCCGAGCCCTTGATTGCTCATGAGCCGCAACAGATCAATGCGCCGCTCAACGTGGGCGGCATCACCGTGAACGTGCAAGGCATGACGCCGGCCGAGGCGCAAGGCATGGTCACGCGCGCCATCGGCGCGGCTCAAGCCAAGCACGCCGCAAATCTGCAATCGAGCCTATCGGATTGATGCCATGTCTACGATGATGGGCCTCGGGCCGTTTCGTTTCAGCCTGTCAACGGCGGCCTACCAATCGCTAGAGCGTGGTGATGAATACCGATGGGAAGAGGCGGCCCGCATCGGCCGCGCCCCCGCTATGCAGTTCATCGGCGCGGGCACGACGACATTCAGCTTGAGCGGCACGATTTACCCAGGCTTTCGCGGCGGCCTCGGGCAGTTGGATTCCATGCGCGCCATCGCGGCGATAGGCGCCCCGCAAATGATGGTTTCCGGCCTCGGCCGCATCTTCGGGCTTTATGTGATCGCTGGCGTCAATGAAACGCAAACCATCTTCTTCGACAACGGCGCATTTCGAAAGCAGGAATTCAGTATTGACCTCAAGAGCTACGGCGTCGACGGCGGCCTGTTCTAGGGTCCGTTCCCCTCATCGTGGGTACGGCGTCCCGGCCGGTTCGGGTATGGTGTTCGCGAATTGCAAACAGGTGTGCAAGTGGACAGCTACCGCGCCAGCGACGGCGACATGGTCGATGAAATTTGCTGGCGCTTCTATGAGAAGGGCCAGCAACCGCTTGCTGCTGAACGGGTCTATGAGGCAAACCAAGGCCTCGCCGCCATGGGGCCAGTGCTCGCGGCGGGAACTCTCGTCAATCTGCCGGAACTTCCGCGCCCGGAAGCTACCCCGATAGTTCGGATTTGGGGTTAGGCCATGACCCCGTTCGCCTCGATATCTTCCAACGGCGCCGATATCACCGGCGCCCTCGCCGACCGGCTCTTGTCCATTGAGTGCCATGACGAAGCGGAAGACAAATCCGACCGCGTCACAATCGAGCTTGACGACCGCGCCAGGTGGAGCGACGGCGCCGTTGCGGCGCTGCCTCTCATCGGCTCAACCCTCACCGTCACGATGGGCTTTCGCGAGGGCGAGTCCGCCACGTTCGGGCCGTACCTCATTGACGACCTGGACGTGTCTTCGCCGCCTCGGGTACTCAAGGTAACGGGCCGGGCGGCAGCTATGCCGAAGTCGTTTCGCACCCCGAAAACGAAGAGCTACCATCAAAAGACGGTCGGCGCGATCATGCAGGAAATCGCCGGCCGAAACGGCTATGAGGCCAAGATTGACCCGGCGCTGTCCGGCATCGTCATGCGCCATATCGATCAGCGCAACGAGTCGGACATGTCTTTCGCTACCCGGCTCGCCGCGATGCATGACGGCGTCGCCAGGCCGGTGGCCGGCAAACTGGCGGTTGCGAAGCGCGGCACCGGGAAGGCCGTCACGGGCGCCGAGCTTCCCGCGATCACACTTGTCGAGTCCGATTGCGAGACGTGGAATTTCAAATACTCGGCCAGAGACGAAGCCGGCGAGGCTGGCGGCGTTGGCGGTGGCGGCGGTTCCTCGGCTCAAGGTGCGGCCGGCGCCGCTGGCGACACCGCCTCGGGGCAGACCGAAGGCGAGTCCATAATCGACGCCCCCGATGACGAAGACGGCGACGCCGAGGAAAAGGGCGGTGTCCGCGCTTTCTGGACCGACATCCGCACCGGCGAGACGAAGGAATCCACGGTCGGCAAAGAGCCGTTCCATGATCTTCGCTACACCTATCATAACGAAGCCGAGGCACAGGCCGCCGCCGACTCCTACAAGAACAAGAGCGCTCGCGGCAAAGCTTCGTTCTCTTGCACGCTGCCCGTGGGCCGCCCATCGGTCCAAGCCGAGGCAAAGCTAACGCTGTCCAAGTTCCGCCCCTATATCCCGGCGGCCTGGCGGATCAAGAGCGCGTCGCACGTCTTCAATGGCAGCGGCTACAAGACCGCGATTGACGCTGAATTGTTCGCCGAGAAGCAGGCGGACGTTCCGGGCAGCGTCAAGAAAACCAAGCCCACGGATGACGACAAGATCGACCCGGATGCCCCGGCCGAGCCGGTGGAGCCTACCGCGCCGACCGATGGCTTCATTATCGATGTTCCGAGCGAAGGGGCAACGCCGTGAAGCTCTTCCCTCGGCTCATTCCGAACGCACGAAAGGTAGCGCTCCGCGCCTATTCCTTTCACCTCAACCTTGCCGGCGCCGTGTCCGGCTTGCTGTTCTTTCTCGACACCGCTTGGCCCTACTTCAACGGCTACCTGCCGATACCGACTCCGGTGTTCGGTGCGCTCGCCGGGATCTTCTCCGCGCTGGCGGGTGTCTTCCGTTTCATTCCCCAAGAATCCGTTTCAGGAAAGAGGCGCCGCCGTCATGCCCGTAGGTAAGATCAAATCGAGCAACCGCGCGCGCGCGGCTATTGCTGCCGTCACGGCGGTCGCATCCCTGGTAGGCGGCCGATATATTGTTGCGAAGCCCGAGCCAATCCCGGCGGCCGTGCAGCTTGCCGTTGATGCCGCAATCATGCCCTGGGAGGGCTTGGTTCTAACGTCGCATTGGGACCGCTATTCCAACAGGTGGGACATCTGCCACGGCGACACCCTGATAGACGGCAAGCCCGTGAAACCCGGTATGAGGTTCACGGCGGCGCAGTGTCACGACCTACTGATCGAGCGCGTGACCCGCGATTATTACGTGCCGTTGACGAAGTGCATTGCCGGTTTCGACACCAAGCCGATCAGCCTTCAAGCCGCGCTCATTTCAGGCGCCTACAACTTCGGCGTCGGGTCGAGAGAAAAGCGCTCGGGATTGTGCGGCTCCCGTGCCGCCGACTTTACCCGTTCCGGCGACTACTACACGGCCTGCCTGGCGCAAACCGCCTTCAACAAGGCCGGCAAGGGCAAACAACGCCAGGTCGTCAAGGGCTTGGTGCTTCGCCGCGAAATGGGTGACGCGCAGCGCATCGGCGAGGCCGAGCTTTGCGTATCTGGCCTCGAAAGGTGAAGTGATGGAAGGCTTCATCAATCTTGTTATCCCGGCATTCGACCGCTTTCTGCGAGTCGTTGGCGCCGCCGCCCTCGCCGTCATCGCTGGCTTTCTCATCTGGTGGGTGTGGTGATGCAATTGAAACTCATCATTGCCGGCTTGGTGACACTCGCCTTCCTCGGGCTCTTCGCTACGGCGGCCGTCTATCGTGGCAACGCCATCGCAGCCGAGGCGGAAACCGCTCGGGTGCAAGCCAGCCTCGATAAGGCGGTGGACGCCAACAAGGTTAGCTCAGACACCATAGAGCGGATGCAAAAGCAGGACGCCGCCAACGACAAGATTGCGGCGGATCTCGGCTTGAAGCTGGCCGCTGCCAACGACGCATTGATCGAAAAAACCACGGCTCGGGCCGACCTGAAAGGCAAAGATGAAAACGCTCGCACTTATCTCAATACTCCTGTCCCTGACAGCGTGCGCAAGCTTTACCCCTAAGCCGGTGGTCGTCGTCAAAACCGTGACGGTTCGGGAGAAGGTGCCGGCATACTTGATTCAGCCGTGCCCGAAGAAATGGCAAAAGGCCGGCCCGTGGATCACAGAAGATTTTGCGGTGCGCGGCGACGTCAATGAGGCCGGGCTTGATAAGTGCTCGGGCCAGGTTGATGGCGTCCGCGAATGGAATGCGGGGCTCTAAGATTATGCTGCAATTTGATATGACCGTGGGCATTCCTACGCTGATCACTATCGTTGTGCTGGCGGGCTCCGGTATAGGCGCATGGTATGCGGTACGTGCCAAAGGGCAGGAAAACACCAAGGCAATCGAGAAGCTTGAGGACGATATGGGCAAGCAAATTACATCGCTGGCCGCGTCCGTGGCCCTGGCGAACCTCAAGGTCGAAAAGGCCACTGAAAAGGCGGAAGAGGTGCGCGGCAAGACCGCCCACGAACTGGCGGAATACAAGCTTGCCGCAGCCGAGAAGTTCGCAACGAACGCCTCTATTCGCCAGGTGGAAGAGCGGATCGTGCAATCAATCGATCGGCTCGGCGACCGGCTCGACAAATGGCTGGATAACTCGGCGCAAAAGGCCGAGAAGCACTAAGCCGCCTTGGCGGCGCCGCCGGTAACTCGCATTGGCAAATGCGCCCGTGCCGAGGCCGGCAGCATCAAATAGATCCGCAAAAAGTTGATTGCATAAAAGGGCGGGACTCCGCTGTCCTGGCGGTCCCGTAGCCAGCGGTTCACTTGAACCGGCGTCTTGCCGAGAAGCCCGGCAAGCTGTTTCTGTTCAAGCCCTGATTTCTCAAAGAGCAATTCGAATTCACGTTGATCGTCTGCGGCGTTTGTCATGTCGTGAATATACATTTCGCATAGTCCCCTATCAACGCCGCAATACCGCAACTTTGCCGCCGCCCGTCATAATTTCCTTGACGGATTCCGCTGCCGTGTCCGCCATCTTTTGAGCGGCGCCGGTGAGCAGGTAGGCGTAGCGTTTGGTTGTCTGCGAATCCATGTGCCCGAGCAAGCCGCCGACTTGGGTGAGGTCCAGCCCGGCGGACAAACCGGCCGAGGCGAAGAAACGCCGAAGATCATGCGGCACTAGATTTTCCTCTATCCCGGCGGCCTTCATGAGCGCGGCCCATGGCTTCGTGACGTTCACCATATGCTTGCGGCCGTGCCGCCCCACGATCAGGTAAGGGTTGCCCTTCACCTCGGGTATCTTGGCGATGACCTCGCGCGCCAGGGCGGACAGCGGAACGATCTTCTCGCCCGTCTTGGAGTCCGGAAGGTGCAGGCCGTCCGCCTTCACCCATGACCGCTTAGCCGTCTGTATCTCATTGCGGCGGGCGCCGGTGAAACATAGAAGCTCGACCAGCCCGGCAAAAAACGGGCTGGCTTCCCATAGCGCATTGATGGCAAGCAATAAGCGGAACGCCTCGTCGGCTTGAGGCAACCGTTTCCTTTTGTGCTCTTTGTAGCGCTCGACATGAACCGGGTTCGATTTGCGCGGGCGCCAGCCCCATTTTTCGGAAAGGTTGAAGCCCTTGGATAGCAGGGCGGCAACCCGGTTCGCCTGGCTCGGGGTCTTCCGCATCTTGAAATGCAGGGCCTCGACCTCGGCCTCGGTCACGTCCGCCACGGCCTTGCCGGCCCCGAAGTGGGGCAAAACATGGTTGTTATAGAGGCCTTCGTTGTCCTTACGGTAGCCGGGTTTATTCCGCGTCTCGGCGTATTCCATGTGCTTGTCGCGAAGCTCGGCCATCGTTGGCCGCGCGGCGGCCTCGGCCTTCTCCCCGGCGGGATCTTCACCGTTGGCGACCTTGGCGAGGATATCTTTCGCCTTCGTCCTGGCGGCGGTGAGGGCCAGGTATCGGAAATCGCCGAGCTTCATGTTGCGCTGCCGGCCGACCTTCGTCCGGTAGAACAGATACCAAACCGCCTTACTCGCGAAGTAACGAAGCCGAAGGCCTGGCACCTTCGGGTCGTTCCATGCGGTGCCAGAAGCGCCCGAGGCGGCCGGCCCTTTCGATTCCTCGGCCATGCTACACGCGCATAGGCATGAGCACAGCGAACTCGCCGGCAGGGCCGCCAGCGCTCACCATGAGCGGGTCGCCCGCGCCGGTGAAGCCGAGCCGAATCCGCTTCGCCCCGAAGGCCTTTGCCATGTCCGCGAAATAGCGGCTGTTCACGCCGAACGCGCTAACGCCCTCGGGTGCCTCGCCACGGAAGACGGCTGACACCTCGCCGAAATCGGGGTTGCTCGCGGAAACGGACATGCCGCCCTCACAGGGTTGCACCTTGACGGCCGTTTGCCTCTCGCGCCTCACGCCGCCCGTGGCACGGTGCAGCTTGCCAATCTTGCCGGCGTCTAGTTCGAACTCTTTGAACGGCCCCTTGGGCACGACGCGGCGCCACTCGGGGAACGTGCCGTCGATGACCTTAGTACGGATGACGGTATCGCCGAAGCTAAATTCGGCCTTCATGTCATCCACGCAAAGCACAACCTCTTTGCCGGCGGCGAGGTGAGCGACCGCCTTGATCGCGCCGCGCGGGATGATGACGGTCGGCCGGCTCACGATGTTCGCGGTCGTCTTCGTCTGGCGCGACCCGAGGCGGTGGCCGTCCGTAGCGATGGCCCGCAACATGCCGTCGTCGTCAACGCCAAATTCGAAGGCGACGCCGTTGAGGTAGTATCGCGTTTCTTCGGTCGATACGAACGGCAAGGTGAGGCCGAGAAGCCAGGACATGACACCCTCGGCGAGCGGCACGCGGCGGAAGCCGGCGTCGCTGAAATTCGGGCCGTTGAGGCGCGGGGCATCCTCGGCAGGCATCGGGATAATGCCGGCGCTGAAATCGCCACAGGTGAAGGTGACGCGCTCGTCGGTGGCCGCCTTGCGTATCTGGACCCGCTCACCATCGGCGCCGTTCATGAAGGCCGCCAGGGTGCGCAGCGGCACCGCGAAGGCCTCACCGCGCCCCTCGGCCGCGAGCGTGGTTTCAATCGCTAGGTCGATTTCGAACAGCGAGACGCCGAGGCGTTGCGCGGTGGCGTCCATGGTGAGGGTGACGCATCCGAGAATCGGAATTGTGTTCCGGGGCTCGGCATAGGGCATGAGGGCGGCCAGGGCGCGTCGGAACGAACCGGCGTCCGCTTCAACGGAAAAGACGGCGGACGGCTTGGCGACCACGGTGGCGGCCTTATTGGTATGCTGCATGGGTAGACCTCGCTTTGATGAATTGCAAACGCCTGCTATGCATGATGAATACGAAGGCGTTTGCGATTTGTCAACGTCTGGTAGCACATCGGTAGCAGATTTACGGGATAGAGGGCGGTTTGATGCTATCAGGTGCAAAGGCGGAACCGCGCAAATGCAACGGTTTGCGCTGTCCTGATATGGCCTAGAAAGGGTGGAAACCTGTTTCGTAATGATGGGGTCAGGTGTTCGAGTCACCTAAGCGGCACCAGTTCTCCATCCGACGCAAGCGTGACGGCAGGTGCAAGGCTAATGCACGTCACTCCCTACGCCAACACCGGCACTTCCTGTCTGCCTCGTCGACATGCGCCGCCATATGGCCGCCGCCACAGGATTGCGTCGTCAGACGCTTGACCATCGACTATGCTGCATCGCGCAAGATCGACAGCCTAGAGAACCCGACAATACAAGCATAATTTATAAGATACAAAACCACTATCTTAGAATAATCTTCGTCAATTTTGACCTATATCAGACACTCCGGATTATAGTTGTGTAATTAAACAGTGCCTTTTCTGACATGGTACTACTGCTCATGCAGCATTGCGGACGTGAAAAACCCTGAGCGACGCAACGCACTCGCAAATCATACCCATTTTTAGCACTAACTCACACAAATATTACAGCTCGATAGATATTTTGTGTTGCACTGCACCATTGCCCGGTTGCACCATTTCTTGGGGGATTTGGTACTGGGAAGTGCGCCGTGGAGGATTCCGCCAAGTTGATCAGCTTGAATTTTTCGCTGGCCAGCACCGATTTCGAGGCTGCCCCGCGCACAAGGCGCGGGTTTGATGTTGTCGGCGCACTCTCGACGCTGGCAGGCCTCGACCTGAGGCCCGGAATGCAGGGCCGCTGGCTTCATCGGAGATTTCAGACCGGCGGAAATGGCTGATGGCGGTCGCGCGTGACAATCAGTTGGACGCTCTGCGCGCCATCGCTGTCACGATGGTTCTCTATTCCCATTTCCTTGCACCCAACGGGTCCTCCTTTTGGGGCCACATCGGGGTGCGGCTTTTTTTTGTGCTGAGCGGCTTCCTGATCACACGACTGCTGCTCGAAGCGCGCGCCGCGGCCGAATTCAAAGCCGGCCCTGCATTGAGTTCCTTCTACATCAGGCGCGCGCTGCGCATATTCCCGCCCTATTTCGCCGTGCTTGGGTTCGTCTGGCTGACCGATCTGGAGCAGTCCAGTGGATCGCTCGTCTGGCATGCGCTTTACCTGTCGAATTTTTGGTACGCGCTGCGCAACGAATGGACGCCCTGGCTACTCTGCCATTTCTGGAGCCTGAGCATCGAGGAGCAGTTCTATATCGCCTGGCCGCTGGTCGTGCTTCTCGCACCCCGCCGGCGGGTGGAAGCGATCACTATCGGCGTCATCCTGTTGTCGCTGGCCTATCGCTTCTACTGGCCGATCACCGCCACCCCGGCGCTAGCGCGCGACCTGCTGCCGCCAGCATCGATGGACGCGCTGGCGTTTGGTGCTTTGCTTGCCTGCCGGCGGACCAGAGGCGCCGGCCTGCCGCAATGGATGCGGCTAGGCTGGCCAGCCCTTGCGGCTGTCTTCCTGGCGATTGAGTGGCTTATCCCTGCGCCGGCCGATCCTATGCTGGAATGGGCCCGCTGGGCGTTGCTGCAGATCCTGCCCCTGGTGCCACTGGTGGCCGTTGTCGCCGCCTGTTCAGCCGGCCTTGGCGGCGTCCTCGGCAGGGTTTTCGAACTGCCACCGCTGCTGTCACTGGGCCGCATCAGCTACGGCGTCTATCTTTACCATCCGATCCTTCTGTCGCTCGCCGTCAAGTCACAGGCCTGGATCCCGCTCAACGTCTCGGAGCAGGGGCCAGGGCGTTTCCTGGTCGCGAGCGCCGCCACGATCGCCGTCGCTTCGATCTCGTGGACGGCTTTCGAAAAGCCGCTCAACGGCCTCAAGCGCCGCTTCCCCTATGTAGCGCGCCGCCGCTCCCAGGCACGCTCTGGCGATGCCGGCTGGCTCGGCAGGGCGGCGGACGCCTATCCCGGCGGATCCCCCGATGGCCGCGCCGCACTCGAACTCCGGCGAACGGATGCGCAGAGATGACCACCGCGCCGCTCGTCTCCGTCCTGCTGCCGGTCTACAATGCCGGGCCTTATCTCACCGCTGCGCTGGAGAGCATTCTGCGGCAAGACTACGATCGCCTGGAGGTCATCGCTATCGATGACGGATCGACTGACAACTCGCTCGAGATTCTCGAACGATACCGCCGGGCAGACAATCGCGTTTCTGTCATCTCGCGTGAGAACCGCGGCCTCGTCGCCACCCTCAATGAAGGGCTACGACTGGCCCAGGGCGAGCTTGTTGCGCGAATGGATGCGGACGATGTCGCCTATCCCCGGCGCCTCTCGCGCCAGGTCGCACTGTTCGAGCGGCGGCCCGATCTCGGCTTCTGCGGCGCCTGCGTCGATACCTTGCTTCACGGCCGTATCGCCAAAGGCAGGCTAGACCCGGTGTTCCGCCTCGGCCGGCTCGACATATTGTCGATGTTCTTTACGATATTCTTACATCCGACGGTGATCTACAACAGGAATGTCATTGGGAACAACGATCTCTATTACGATCCTAAATATAGACATGCCGAGGATTTTGATCTCTTCAGACGGCTTGCCGGCCGTTTCCCGGCGACCATATTGCCCGATAGCCTGCTCGTCTATCGCATCCATGCGGGAAGCGTGACCATGCGGCATGCCAAGGAAATGCGCAGGACGCATTTGCGGATCGTGGCCGAAAATCTCGAGCGTGAGGGGCTTGCGGAAACCACAGCGGATCTGCGCGACATCGGCGAGGCCGTCTCTTTCGACACGGTTTCGCGCGCAGCCGATTTCATCCGTGCGCTCGAAGAGCGGATTTCCGAGCTGCCGACCGACACACGGCCAAGCTTCGAGGCAGGCGCGCTGAACCTGTTCTATTTCCTCTACCAACTCGTCGGCGACGAAGGAGAACCGCCGCTGACCCACGAATTGCTCACGCGGACGGCGAGATGGAATTTCATCCGGCGCCGCGAACAATATGCGCTGCGTCCCGGCATCTGGGCGCCTTGGCTCAGCCTGCTCTCGATAAGGGCCGGAAAGCGGGCGGACGCGGTGGCCTACTTCTTCAAAACCACGCCGGCCGAAGCGGTGCTTGCGCGTTATCAGCGGGGACTGGTATGACCGACAGGCCCCACCCGCTCCTGCGCGATCACCAGTTTGCGAGTGCGCCTGTCCCGACATCTCCCCGATCGGAGCGGCCGTCGCTCGAGGTCAGTTTCATCGTCTGCACGCGCGACCGCGCCGCTGTGCTGGAGGCTTGCATAGCCTCGATCCAGGCGGCATGCCGGGTGCACGCCACCTTCGCGGCAGAGTTGGTGGTGGTCGATAATGGTTCACGGGACGGCACGTCAAAGCGGCTGGCCGCTATCGCCGAAACTTCCGACATCCCAGTCACAGCCGTCTCGGAGACTCGCCCCGGACTAGCCGCTGCCCGCAATGCCGGATTGGCGCGAGCGCGAGGCCGCGTGCTGGTCTTCGTCGACGACGACTGCAAGCTCGACCGCGACTATCTCCGCGACCTGGAGCGGCACTACCGGAGTGGCGAGAAGTGGCTGATCCGCGGCGGCCGGGTCGAGCTCGGTGATGCCCGGGACCTGCCCTTCACCATAAAGCTCTGCGAGGCAAGCGAGCGGCTGACCCCGGCGGTCCACCCCGGCGGCTTCGTGCTCGGCTGCAACATGACCATGCACCGCGACGTCGCGGCCCGCATCGGCTCGTTCGACGAACGCTTCGGCGCTGGTGGCCCGCTACGCTCGGCTGAAGATACTGATTATCTCGTGCGGGCGATGCTGCTCGGCATGCCGGTCGAGTATGTGCCCGACATGACGGTCTTGCATCATCACGGCCGGCGAGACCGCAAGTCGATCGACAGGCTGCACCGCGACTATAGCCTCGGTAATGGTGCGCTGTGCCTGAAACATGTCCGCCACGCCCCTTGGCTGCTTCGCCATGTCTATTGGTCCGCGCGGGCCGCGTTCAGGGAACTGGCGGGCCGTCCTCGCTTTGACCGCGACCTCGATCTGTCGCACTGGCCTATTGTCGTTATGAATCTGGCAGGTGCCGCCAGATTTGCGCTGCTCGTCATGATGGGATGGCCAAAACGGCTGCCGCTGCGCCACGACCGACAAGCCAGCGAAGCCAACGCGGAGGCCAGAGCGCGATAATGTCACTGATTCCGTCAGCCCTGCCAATGCTGCGCCGCGCGCTTGGTGGCAGGCTGTTGCGGCTCGTTCCCGTCGTGGTGGGGCTCGGGCTTGCGGGCGCCGCGCTGGAAGGCCTCGGCATCGGTCTCATCATTCCGCTGCTTGGCATCATTATGGGACGTGGCGAAACATCAGGCATGGCCGGTTTCTCCGCCCTCCTCCAGCAGGTTGGAGCGGACCTCGGCGAGCGCCAGCGGCTGATCGCCATTTCGGCCGCGATCCTCGGTTCGATCGTACTGAAAAATGTCTTTGCCTTCGCCAACACTCTGCTGACCAGCTACATCTACGGCAAGGCAGGTTATTCGATCCGTAGCGCACTGTCGGAGCAGTTGCTCAGGGTCGGCTACCCCTTTTTCCTGCAGCAAAGCCCCGGGCGGCTGCTCAACATCATCTCCAACGAATCCTGGCGAGCATCCGACGCTATCCAGGCCCTGCTCGGCGCGATCGTCAGTGCCTCGGCCGCCGTCATCCTGCTCGCCTTCCTCCTGCTCCTCTCTTGGCAGATGACGCTGCTGGTGACTCTAGGGCTGGCGCTTGTCCAGCTGGCGCACGGGGTTTTGTCGTCCAATCTGAAGGCGCCGAGCCGCAGCGTCGTCTCGCGCAACAGCGCACTGGCGTCGCAGATGCTGCATCTGGTGCATGCCGGGCGCCTGATTCGCATCTTCGGGCAGGAGAACCGTGAAAAGGCGGTCTTCGCCAAAGCGTCCGACGGGGTGCGGCGGGCGGCTTTCGTGCTTTCAATCCGCCAGGGCGTCTTGCCGCCACTGACCGAGGTATTGCACGCGATGCTGTTCCTGGCGGTGGTGATCGGAGCCTGGCTGGCGAATGTAAGCTTCCCGCTGACCGTCGCCTTCCTCATCCTGCTCTACCGACTGCAGCCGCATATGCGGGCCTTGCAGATGTCCTGGAGTCAGTTGCAAGGCATGAGCGGCTCGCTGGAGGAGGTACAATGGCTGCTCGATCCTTCCGACAAGCCCGAGGCGCCGCAGGGCAGCCTGCCGTTCGACGGCTTGCGCCAAGGGATCAGCTTCGATGATGTGAGCTTCGCCTATTCCGGTCCCCTGTCAGGCCCCGACGCGCGCGAGGCGGTGCTGCATAAGGCGGTGTTCGACATCCGCAGCGGCCGCTCGACGGCGCTGATCGGCCGCTCGGGCGCCGGCAAGACGACGATCGTCAATCTCCTGTGCCGCTTCGTCAAACCCGACAGCGGCAGGATCCTCGTCGATGGGGCACCGCTCGATGAAGTGGACCCAAGCCAGTGGCGGCGGAACATTGCCCTGGCCAGTCAGGAGCTGGAACTGGTCGATGGCACCATTTTTGAAAACATTATCTACGGCTACGACACGGCGTCGGCCAGCGACGCCATGCGCGCCGCAAGGCTGGCCGAGGCACATCAATTCATCGAGCACCTGCCGCAGGGCTACGCGACACTGGTCGGATACCGGGGCATCAACCTGTCAGCCGGACAAAGGCAAAGGATCGCCCTGGCGCGGGCGCTGGTGCGCGATCCCGATATTCTCATCCTCGACGAAGCCACCAGTGCGGTGGATGGGTTGTCAGAAGCCGCTATTGTCGAGACGCTGAAATCGCGGGCCGGCCGCCGCACCACCATTGTCATCAGTCATCATTACAGCACCATATCGTTCTGCGACGACGTGGTGATCTTGAGCCGCGGTCGGGTGAAAAAACAGGCCCCCTTCGCAACCCTGGCAACGCTCAGCATGGACGAGCTTTACCAGCACGGAGCGGGTGAGTGATGGGGCGCACCCCAACCTGCGACGCGGCTTGCGCCCGGCAGCTCGCAGATCGCGATCAATCCTGCCGGCAAACCACCGCCGCGACGCATTTCCGATTGTTCAAAAACAATTCTCGGTGAGAGGTCAGGCGGCCTTCTTCTTCGCCAGCCGCGCCTTGATCGAGGCGACGTCGGCGCGCGGCGTCGCGGCGAACAGCGTCCTGGTGTAGTTGTGCTTGGGGTCGGCGAAGACCTCCTCGCGCGAGCCGTATTCGACGGCTTCGCCGAAATACATCACCATCACATCGTCGGCGATGTAGCGCACGACCGACAGATCGTGGCTGATGAAGACATAGGTCAGCTGGAATTCGTCCTGCAGGTCGGCGAGCAGGTTGAGCACCTGCGCCTGCACCGAAAGATCGAGCGCGGAGACCGGTTCGTCAAGCACCAGCAGGCTCGGGTTCAGCATCAGCGCGCGGGCAATGGCGATGCGCTGGCGCTGGCCGCCCGAGAACATGTGAGGATAGCGATTGTAGTGCTCGGTTCCGAGGCCGACTTTCTTCAGCATCCTCATGGCGAGGTCGCGCCGCTCTTCGGCCGGCTTGTCGGTGTTGATGAGCAGCGGCTCGCCCAGCACATCTCCGATCTTTTGGCGCGGATTGAGCGATCCGTAAGGGTTCTGGAAGACGATCTGCACCTTGCGGCGCATCTCCCTGGTCAGGCCGTTCCTTGCGATGTCGACCTTGTTGCCGTCGATGAACAGTTCGCCCGACGTTGCCGGATCGATCAGCGTGATGATGCGCGCCAGCGTTGACTTGCCGCAGCCCGATTCACCGACGATGGCCAGCGTCTTGCCCTTGTCGACGCTGAACGAGACGCCCTTGACCGCATGCACGGTGCGCGCGCCGCGAAACAGGCCGCCGCCGACGTGATAGTCGCGCACGATGTCCTTGCCTTCGACGACCTTGATGCTCATCAGACGCCCCCGGCAGCCGGTTCGAACAGCATGTCCGAGACGGTCGGCAGCCGGTCGCCGACGGCATTATCCGGCAGCGCCGACAAAAGTGCGCGGGTGTAATTGCTCTTCGGCGATTCAAACAGCGACAGCACGTCGGCCTCTTCCATCTTGCGGCCCTTGTACTGGACGATGACGCGGTCGGCGGTCTCGGCCACGACGCCCATATTGTGGGTGATCATGATCAGGCCCATGCCGTATTTGACCTGTAGCGACACCAGCAGGTCGAGGATCTGCTTCTGGATGGTGACGTCGAGCGCGGTGGTCGGCTCGTCGGCGATCAGAAGCTTGGGATTGCAGGCAATGGCGATGGCGATCATGACGCGCTGGCACTGGCCGCCCGACATCTGGTGCGGGAACGAGTTCAGCCGTTCGGCCGGCTCGGCAATGCCGACCTGCGTCAGCAATTCGATGGCGCGCTCGCGACGCTGGGCCTTGTCCATGCCCATATGGAAGCGCAGCACCTCCTCGATCTGGAAGCCGACGGTGAAGCACGGATTGAGACTGGCCATCGGCTCCTGGAAGATCATCGACATGTCCTTGCCGACGATCTTGCGCCGGTCGGCCGGGCTCATCTTCAGGAGATCGCGGCCGTTGAAGCTCATCTCGTCGGCAGTGACCGTCGCCGTCCACGGCAACAGCCCCATCACAGCCAACATCGACACCGACTTGCCGGAGCCGGATTCGCCGACGATGGCCAGCACTTCACGTTCGTTCACATGGAGCGAGACGCCATCGACCGCGCGGAACGGGCCGGATGCGGTCTGGAACTCAACGACGAGATTGCGGATGTCGAGCAGCGCCATTACGACCTCCTCAGCTTCGGATCGAGCGCATCGCGCAGACCGTCGCCGATCAGGTTGATGGCAAGCACGGTGATGAGGATGGCCAGACCGGGGAAGGTCACCACCCACCAGGCGCGCAGGATGAATTCACGCGCCGAGGCGAGCATGGTTCCCCATTCCGGTGTCGGCGGCTGGGCGCCAAGGCCGAGAAAGCCGAGAGCGGCCGCCTCCAGGATGGCGTTGGAGAAGGACAGCGTGCCCTGCACGATCAGCGGCGCCAGGCAGTTGGGCAGGATGGTGCGCAGCATAAGCCTTATATGGCCGGCGCCGGCGACCTTGGCGGCGACCACATATTCGCGGCTCTTTTCGGCCATGACGGCAGCGCGCACCAGACGGGCAAAGTGGGGTTGCAGGACAAGCGCGATGGCCAGCATGGCGTTGAACAGGCCGGGGCCGAGGATGGTGACCAGAACCAGCGCCAAGAGCAGCGACGGGAAGGACAGGATCAGATCCATGACCCGCATGATCGCCACGTCGACCCAGCCCCGGAAATAGCCAGCCAAAAGGCCGAGCGTGATGCCGCCGACAAGCGCCAGCGTGACCACGACGGCGCCGATGAGCAGCGAGAAACGCGCGCCATAGAGCAGGCGCGAGAGCATGTCGCGGCCGACCGCGTCGGTGCCAAGCAGATATTCCATGCTGCCGCCTGCCTGCCAGGCCGGCGGACGCAAGAAAGCGGTCTTGTCCTGGATGTCGGGCGCATAGGGCGCGAGCAGCGGTGCAAAGAGCGCGGCCAGCACCAAAAGGATGAAGACGAACAGGCCGATGACGGCGCCGCGGTTTACCGAGAAATAGTGCCAGAAAGTCCTGAAGCCGGTCAGTCGGTCAGGGTTGCCGGCGGCCATCGGGGCGATTTCGGTCGACTGGCTCATCACGCCGCCCTGATGCGCGGGTTGATGACGGCATAAAGCACGTCGACGATCAGGTTCACGGCCATGACGATAAGGGCGATCAGCAGCAAGCCTGACTGCACGACGACATAGTCGCGCTTGGATATGGATTCGACCATCCACTTGCCGATGCCCGGCCAGGCGAAGATGGTTTCTGTGAGAATGGCGCCGGCGAGCAGGGTACTGACCTGCAGGCCGATGGTGGTGACCACCGGGATCAGCGCATTGCGCAGCGCATGCACGCCGATGACGCGGGACGACGACAGGCCCTTGGCGCGGGCGGTCCGCACATAGTCTTCGCCCAGCACTTCGAGCATGGCCGAGCGCGTCTGGCGCGCGATCACCGCCAGCGGGATGGTGCCGAGCACAATTGTCGGCAGCACCAGGTGGCTCAATGCCGAGCGGAAAGCATCCCATTTGCCGTAGAGCAGGCTGTCGAGGGTCAGGAAGCCGGTGATCGGCTTGATAAAGAACTGAAGGCCGATGCGTCCTGAAACCGGGGTCCAGCCGAGATAGCCGGAGAAAAAGATGATCAGCAGCAGACCCCACCAGAAAATCGGCATGGAATAGCCGACAAGGGCGGTGCCCATCAGCCCCTGGTCGAACCAGGAGCCGCGTTTGACCGCAGCAATGATGCCGGCCGGGATGGCCAGCACCATGGCGAAGATCATGGCGAAGACTGAGAGCTCGACGGTTGCCGGGAAGAGCGTCATGAAATCTTCGATGACCGGCCGCTTGGACGAAATCGACACGCCGAAATTGCCGGTCGCGGCATCGCGGACATAATGCGCGTATTGCTGCCAGATCGGCAAATTGTAGCCGAACTGTTCCTTCAGTTCCGCGTAACGCTCGGGCGACACGCCATGCTCGCCGGCCATGGCAAGAATGGGATCGCCGGGCAGCAGCCTGACGAAAGCGAAGGCGCAGATGGTGATGCCGATCAGCGTCGGCAGCACCAAGACGATTTTGTTTAGGAGATATCGGAGCATCTTGAAAAGCGGGCGGCGCCTGATTGCGCGCCGCCCGCCTAACAGTTCTATTCGGCCTTGTCGACGCCGTCGAAGCGATGAATGCCGAGCGGGTCCATCATGAAGCCGCTGACATTCTTGCGCACGACTGCGTAGACCTGGCTGTGTGCCATGAGGAAGGCCGGAGCCTGCTTCTGGAAGACAACCTGCGCCTCTTCATAGAGCTTGGTGCGTTCGGCCTGGTCGCTGGTCTTCTTGGCCTTCTGGATCAGATCCTCGAAGTCCTTGTCGCACCAGCTGGAGTAGTTCGACACGCCGATGGCCGAGCAGGCGAACAGCGTGGCGAAGAAATTGTCCGGATCGCCATTGTCACCGGTCCAGCCGATCTGGAAGGCGCCCGGACGCTCCTTCTTCTTGCCTTCTTCGCGGTACTTCGTCCACTCGTAGCTGACGATCTCCGCCTTGACGCCGACCTTGGCCCAGTCAGCCTGGATCAGTTCGGCGGCGCGCTGGAAGTTCGGGTTGTAGGGACGGACGCGGTCGGAGGCCCAAAGCTGGATCTCCTTCAATCCGGCATCGGCCAGCACCTTCTTGGCGGCTTCCGGATCATAGGCGTCGGACTTCACGTCCTTGTTCCACGACCACATGGTCGGCGGGATCAGGTTTACGGCCGGCGTGGCGCCGGCGTCCTGGAACAGCGACTTGATGAGCGATTCCCGATCGATCGCCTGGTTGAGCGCATGGCGCACTTCAGGCTTGTCGAGCGGCGGGATGGTGGTGTTATAGCTCATATAGCCGATGTTGAGGCCAGCCTGATCCATCAGGGTCACGTCGGCGTTGGCCTTGATCGTGCCGATGTCGGCAGGATTCGGATAGGGCGCGATATCGCATTCGCCGGCGAGCACCTTCTGGATGCGGGCGGTGGCGTCAGGCGTGATCGCGAAGACGAGATCGTCGATCTTTTCCTTGCCCTTGAAGTAGTCCGGGTTGGCCGCATAGCGGATGACCGAATCCAGCTGGTAGTCGACGAACTGGAACGGACCTGTACCGACCGGCTTGGTCGAGAAGTCGGCCATCTTGCCGTCTTTTTCCAGCTGGTCGGCATATTCCTTCGACACGATCGAGGCGAAGTCCATGCCGAGATTGGCCAGCATCGGCGCGTTCGGCTCGGTCAGCGTCAGCTTCACGGTCAGGTCATCGACCTTTTCCCACTTGGCGACGTATTTCGGCATGTCCATGCCGGTGTAGTAGTCCCAGGTCAGGTTCGGCAGGTACTTCTCGCCGTTCCAGGGGTTTTCCTTGTTGAACTGGCGATCGAACGAAAAGACGACGTCGTCGGCATTGAAATCACGCGTCGGCTTGAAGAAATCCGTCGTCTGGAACTTCACGCCCGGATGCAGGTGGAAAGTATAGACCAGGCCGTCGTCCGAAATCTCCCATTTGTCGGCGAGACCGGGCACAACTTCGGTGCCGCCATGCTTGAACTCGACCAGGCGCGAATAGACGGTGCGCGACGAGGCGTCGAAGTCGTTGCCGCCCGTCGTGGTACCCGGGTCGAAGTTGGCCGGCGAGGCCTCCGAGCAATAGACCAGCGTCTTGGCATTGGCCACACCGCCGAGGACGCTTGCAGCCAGCAACGCGGCTGCAAAAGTCAGTTTCTTTTTCATTGAGCACTCCCTGATGTTCTTCCAAGCCCCTCTATAGGCTCGCGAAGCGCGCATATAAGCACCGTTTTTCCGGCTTTGGAACACCCTGTTTGCCTACCCCACCGTAAGCAGAAAATATTTCTCGGTCTTTGACGAACTGCAGAAACAAATAGCAAAATCTGCTAATCACGGGATTGTTAACGACCGCATTTTTTCATTGATCGCAGCAATCGTAAGCCAAAAATCCACAAGCCTGGGTTTCGCCACCGAGATGACCGGACGGCATTGCCTGAGCTGGCATCGCGGGAAGGATTTCGACGGCAAATCTTTGCCGTCCTGCCGCTGGGGCAAGACTTGCACGGCCGCCGATAGTCGCAATAGATAGATGACACGCTGGATTTTCCGGAAATCCGCGACATCGCTGCAGCGGAGGACGCCTCACCACATCGAGGCGGCGCAGCAGGAGCAGGCAACAGAACGACCGAGGGAGGCTAGAGGTGGCGAAAGCAACAAAGACAACGGCCCCGGCGAAAGCAAAAGCGGCGAAAGCTTCAAAACCGGCCGCCGCTGCCGCCAAGTCGAAAGCGCCACCGGCCAAAGCCACTCCCGCCGTCAAGCCAACGGCAACCTCGACGCCGGCGAAGGCAAGCGCCAACCCGGCAGCGAAACCTGCGGTCAAGCGCGCGGCGAAGACAACACCCGCTGCAAAGCCCGCCCAGCCGCCAGCCGCGAAGACAGCCGCGGCGAAGCCCGCCTCGAAGCCGTCGCCGGGCGCGGCCAAAAAACTGCCGAATACGCTGACGGCGCTTGCCGCGGGCTTGCCGGAAAAGCCATGGCTAAAAAGCTATTCGAAAGTCGTGCCGGCGGAGATCGGCGCCCTGCCCTACAGTTCGATCGGCGACTTCCTCGTCGGCGCCTGCAAGCAGTTTTCCGGCCAGCCGGCATACGTCTGCATGGGCAAGTCGATCTCCTATGCCGAACTCGAGCGGCAATCGGCCGCCTTCGGCGCTTATCTGCAATCGAAGGGCCTGCAGAAAGGCGCACGCGTGGCGCTGATGATGCCGAATGTGCTGCAATATCCGGTGGCGATGATGGCCGTGCTTCGCGCCGGCTATGTCGTGGTGAACATCAATCCGCTCTACACGCCGCGCGAGCTCGAACATCAGCTCAAGGATTCCGGCGCGCAGGCGATCGTCATTCTGGAGAATTTCGCCAGCACCCTGGACGCGGTGATTGCCAGGACGGCGGTCAAGCATGTGGTGGTCGCGGCGATGGGCGACATGCTCGGCGGCCTCAAGGGCACGATCGTCAACCTGGTCGTGCGCCGGGTGAAAAAGATGGTGCCGGCCTGGTCGCTGCCCGGCCATGTCAAGTTCAATGCGGCGGTGAAGGCCGGCGCCGGCATCGCCTTCAAGCCGGCCAAGATGGAAGCCAGCGACGTCGCCTTCCTGCAATATACAGGCGGCACCACGGGGATTTCCAAAGGTGCTGTGCTGCTGCACTCCAATGTGCTGTCCAATGTCGCGCAGAACACGCTGTGGCTGCAGGACGCCTATGCGATCAAGCCGAAACCGGCGCATCTCAATTTCATTTGCGCACTGCCGCTCTACCATATCTTCGCGCTGACGGTGAACGCGCTGATGGGCATGCAGCAGGGCGCCCAGAACGTGCTCGTTCCCAACCCGCGCGACATTCCCGGCTTCGTCAAGGAGCTGCAGAAATACCCGATGCACATTTTCCCCGGCCTCAACACGCTGTTCAACGCGCTGCTCAACAACGAGGATTTCCGCAAGCTCGACTTCAAGCCGCTGATCATGACGCTGGGTGGTGGCATGGCGGTGCAGAAGGGGGTTGCCGAGCGCTGGAAGGCGCTGACCGGCAATTCGATCACCGAGGGCTACGGGCTGTCGGAGACCTCGCCGGTGGCGACCGCCAACAAGTTCAGCGACAGCAATTTCACCGGCACGATCGGCCTGCCGCTGCCGTCGACCGAGATCGTCATCCGCGACGATGACGGCAACAACCTGCCGCTCGGCGAGGTCGGCGAGATCTGCATTCGCGGGCCGCAGGTCATGGCCGGTTACTGGAACCGGCCGGACGAGACCGCCAAGGTGATGACCAAGGACGGGTTTTTCAAATCCGGCGACATGGGCTTCATGGACGAGCGCGGCTACACCAAGATCGTCGACCGCAAGAAGGACATGATCCTGGTCTCCGGCTTCAACGTCTACCCCAACGAACTCGAGGAAGTCGTCGCCCAGCATCCGGGCGTGCTCGAAGTGGCGGCGGTCGGCGTGCCGGACGAGCATTCGGGCGAAGTGCCGAAGCTGTTCATCGTCAAGAAGGATCCGGCGCTGACCGTTGAGGCAATCACTGCGTATTGTCGCGAGAACCTGACCGGCTACAAGCGGCCGAAATACATCGAGTTCAGGACCGAGCTGCCGAAGACGCCGGTGGGCAAGATTTTGCGCCGGGCGCTGCGGGAATAATTTGAACGGCGAGCCTGGCGACGGCGGGATGGCGGACGATAGTCGGCGTCCCGATGCAGTAGTGTTCATCAAGGCGAACCTGCGGCTTGCGCCCGTTCCCGCCCTTCGTGAAATCCAGCTCTATACGGCTCATTCCGGCAGCGGCCTGAGGCGGCTTGTCGAGTGGCGAGCTCATGGACCGGAAGACGGCAGCCAGACCGAGGAGCACGAAGCTGAGCCGCAGCCGCCCTACTGGGCCTATGCCTGGGCCGGCGGCGCCGTGCTGGCGCGCTATATACTCGACCATCCGCAAATCGTGGCCGGTCACCGCGTGCTCGACCTCGGCGCCGGCTCGGGCCTCGTCGGCATCGCCGCCGCCAAGGCCGGCGCCAGCGCGGTGATCGCCGCCGAGAGCGATCGCAACGGCGTCGCCGCGATCGGCCTCAACGCGTTGGCCAACGGCGTCGAGATCACCATTGTCGACCAGGATATCACCACGGGCCCGCCGCCAGCGGTCGATCTCGTGCTTGCCGGCGACGTGTTCTACGGCCGCGAGGTTGCTCTGCGGGTGATCCCGTTCCTCGACCGCTGCCTGGCAGCCGGCATCGAGGTGCTGGTCGGCGATCCCCGCCGCGCCGATCTGCCGCTGTCGCGGCTACGATTGCTCGCCGAATATCAGGTGCCGGATTTCGGCGACGCAAAGGGTGATGTGACCAAGCCGAGCGGTGTGTTTTGGTTCGAGCCGGAAGATTGCTAGCGCGACGCGGCAAAGCCCAGTCGCTCTGAATGGCCGGATTCTACTCATTGTGGACAAACCTCAAGGGGCAGAAAATAGATTGGATTAGCCGTTGATAGGAGAAGTCGAATGGCGTGGATTAAAGTTGTTCAACGTATCGGCTTCATAGTTTGCCCAAAGTGCGAAAATCGCGGCTTCGAGCTTCAGCCTGGCGAAGACATCGATAACGCAAGCGCCAAGATCAGGTGCGGCAGATGCGGGTACGTTTGCTCTGCTGATGAGTAGCCCACTATGTCCGAAAACAAACCAGAAGCTCCATAGTTTCATGGCTGCTTCCCCCAACTCGGCCATTGGCGGGGAAATCCCGAGCCGAATTGAGTTTGCCCCAGGCCCCCGTCAGACCGTCTCCTTGACCCGCGCCGACAGAAAGTCCGGCAAGTCGGCAACCGAATCCAGAACGACATCGGCGATCGACGCCAGCGATTCCCGCGTGCCGGTGCCGGAGAGCACGCCGACCGCCAGGCCGCAGCCGCCGGCACGCGCCATCTCCAGGTCGTGGCGGTTGTCGCCGACCATGGCGATCTCGGACGCCTTCAACCCGGTCAGGTCGCAAAAGGCGACGATCGTGTCCGGCGCCGGTTTCGGATTGGCGACCGCGTCATAGCCATAGGCGGCGGTGAACAGCTGCGCGACGCCGAGCGTGACCATGGTCTTTTCGGCACCGGCAGTCGAATCATTGGTGGCGACGCCGAGCCGGTAGGATCGCTTGTGCAGAGCCGTCAGCGCCGCGACGATGCCGGGCAAGGCCACCGCCATCGATGAGCCTTGCACCGAGGTGATCTCGTTGAAGCGGGCGACGGCCAGCATCTGGTCCTCGTCGGACAGGCGCGGGAACCATAGTTCGACGACATCCATGTTGGTGCCCGAGGCGAAGATGGAATCCGGCTTGAAACGCTTGGCGACAAAATCGAAGCCCGCCGCTGAAAGCAGCCTGTCGGCTTTCCAGCGATCGCCCTCGGCAGCATCCATGGCCATGAAATCGGCGATGCCGAGCCAGGTCGCGTTGAAATCGACAAGCGTGCCGTCCTTGTCGAACAATATGCCCTTGATGTCGGCCGGATTTTTCATTGCGCCCCCCGCAGTTGCTGGATGCGCGCCACCAGCCCGGCCGTCGATGCGTCGCGCTTGGCGGCGCTCTCCTTGCCTTCCACGACTGGCAACAGGCCGGTCGCCAGCTCCTTGCCGAGCTCGACGCCCCATTGGTCGAAGGAATTGATGTTGAACAGAGTGCCTTCGACGAAGACGCGGTGCTCGTAAAGCGCGATCAGCCGGCCGAAGGTGCGCGGGTCGAGCTTGCGGTAGAGGATCGTCACCGAGGGGCGGTTGCCGGAGAAGACGCGGTGCGGGGCTATTCTGTCGACATCGGCCGGCTTCATGCCCTTGGCCAGCATCTGCGCGCGAGCCTCGTCCAGCGTGCGGCCCTTCATCAACGCTTCCGATTGGGCCAGGCAATTGGCAAGCAGTAGATCGTGCTGGTGCTTCAGATCCGGCTCATGGCCGACGGCAGCGGCAAGGAACTCGACCGGGATGGAATCGGTGCCCTGGTGCAGCAGCTGGAAGAAGGCGTGCTGGCCATTGGTGCCGGGCTCGCCCCAGACCAGCGGTCCGGTCGGCGTCGTCACCGGCGTGCCGTCGAGGGTGACGCCCTTGCCGTTCGATTCCATGTCGAGCTGCTGCAGATAGGCCGGCAGCCTGGAAAGGCGCTGGTCATAAGGGATGACCGCACGCGCCGGATAACCGCAGATCACGCGATGCCACCAGCCGACCAGCCCCAGCAGCGCCGGCAGGTTCTTCTGCAGGGGTGCGGTGCGGAAGTGCTCGTCCATCTCATGCGCGCCATCGAGGAAGGCGCGGAAGTTGCGCGGGCCGATGGCGATCATCACCGGCAGGCCGATGGCGCCCCACAGCGAATAGCGGCCGCCGACCCAGTCCCAGAAGCCGAACACGCGATCCGCTTCGATGCCGAACTTGGAAACCAGGTCGAGCGCGGTCGAGACGGCGGCGAAATGCTTGCCGACAGCTTCCTTGCCGAGCGCCTTCTGCACCCATTCGCGCGCCGTCTCGGCATTGGTCATCGTCTCGACCGTGGTGAAGGTCTTCGAGGCGATGATGAACAGGGTGGTTTCGGCCGACAGGCCCTTCAGCGTGTCGTGGATATGGGCGCCGTCGATGTTGGAGACGTAGTGCGCGCGCGGGCCGTCGTGATAGGGCGCCAGCGCCAGCGTCGCCATGGCCGGGCCGAGATCGGAGCCGCCAATGCCGATGTTGACAATGTCGGTGATTTTCTTGCCGGTGGCGCCGGCGGCCTTGCCGGAGCGAATGGCGTCGGCGAAAGCGCCCATGGCGTCGAGCACGGACAGCACATCCGCCTTGACGTCCTGGCCATCGACCGTGACGCCCTTGCCCGAGAGGTTCCGTAGCGCCGTGTGCAGCACGGCGCGATCCTCGGTGATGTTGATCTTCTTGCCGGAAAACATTGCGGCCCGGCGACCTTCGAGATCGGCGGCGGCGGCGAGCTTCTCGAGCAGTTCCATCGTGCGCTGGTCGACCGCGCATTTCGACCAGTCGAGCAAAAGGTCGCCGTCGCTGGCCGAAAATGTCTCGAAGCGCTTGGGGTCCGCGGCAAACGCCTCGCGCATCGTGCCCGATGCCGCCGCGCGCGCAGCACGCAAGGCGACAAGCTGTTTGTCGAAGGAGGAATGATCCACTGCCGGCTCCTGATCGTTTTTTCACGACATCTTATCAGACCGGATGTTTCCGGCGCGTGTCGTCGGGGTGACGTTATCGAGCCGAATTCCGCATGTTTCAATGCGTGGGGATGACGCAGTGCAGCATAGTGCGATGTGATGGAGCTACGACGCTGCGCGTCGCGCTGGATGATGTGATGGGAGTAGCGACGACGCTTCGCATCGCGCTGGGGATAATGAGGCGCGACGACGCTGCGCGTCGCGCGGGCGTCCGCGCTGCGGGATGACGCAAGCGTCACCCGGGGATGCGACGACGCTGCGCGTCGCGCATAGATCACTGGCATAAATCCCAGCGATCAGAAAAATTGATTGGCGCAACCCCTTGTGCCACGGTTACCTTCCGCTGGTCCAGCCAAGCAAAAAAGACTGGCCATCGAGGAACACCTTCCATGCCACAGCGTAACGACACGGCCATATGGTCCGGCCTGTTCCGGATTTCGGCGGAATCGGGCCAGACCCTGCAGGCGCAGATCCGTCAGGCGATCGTCGCCGCCATTCTCGACCGGCAGATTGCCGCTTCGATGCCGCTTCCGTCCTGCCGCATCCTGGCTGAAAAACTCGGCGTCGCGCGCGGCACTGTGGTGCTGGCGTTCCAGCAATTGGTCGATCAGGGTTTCCTGGTGGCGCGTGAACGGCGCGGCCATTTCGTCAATCCGGATGTGCTGGCCACCCCGGCCAAGCCGCACCAGAAGGCGCCCGACCAGCAGAACGAGATCGACTGGAAGGCACGCCGGCAGATCGCCGCCAGCGACATGCCGCCGCCGGCCAAGCACGACAACTGGATCAAGTCGTCCTACCCCTTCGTCTATGGCCAGTTCGACCCGGCGCTGTTCCCGACCGCCGAATGGCGTGAGTGCAACCGCATGGCGCTGGCCGTGCTCGAAATCCGCAACTGGGCCTCCGACATGGTCGATCGCGACGATCCGCTCTTGATCGAGCAGATCCAGGCGCGGCTGTTGCCGCGGCGCGGCATCTTCGCCAATCCGGACGAGATCATCGTCACGCTGGGCGCCCAGAACGCGCTCTATATGCTGGCGACACTGCTGATGACAAAGGGCTCCAAGGTCGCGATGGAAGACCCGGGATACCCCGACGCGCGCTCGATCTTCCGCCTGGCAGGCGCCGAAATCCAGCCGGTTCCGGTCGATCAGTCCGGCATCGTCACCTCGTCCATCCCCAACGATTCCGGCTTTGTCTTCGTCACCCCCAGCCACCATTGCCCGACCATGGTGCCGCTGTCGGCAGAGCGGCGGCAGGACCTTCTGGCGCGCGCCAACCGCCACAACCAGATCATCATCGAGGACGGCTATGACAGCCAGCTTCTCGACGAGGCGCCGCAGCAGGCGCTGAAGAGCCTCGATCGCTCGGGTCGCGTCGTCTATGTCGGCTCGATGTCGAAGACGCTGGCTCCGGGCCTGCGGCTTGGCTACATCGTCGCTTCGGCTGGACTAATCTCCGAGCTTAGGGCGCTGCGTCGCTTCATGCTCAGGCACCCGCCAGCCAACAACCAGCGCGCGGTCGCGCTGTTCCTGTCGCTCGGCCATCACGAAGCCCTGGTGCGGCGGCTGTCGTCGGCCTTCGACGAGCGGCGCAAGCGTCTGGTCCATGCGATTTCCGCATTCCTGCCGGAATGGCGCTCGACCGATTCGGCCGGCGGCACATCGCTCTGGCTGGAAGGCCCGCGTGGCACCGATTCACGTGGACTGGCCGAGGCCGCGGCCTCGCGCAGCGTCATCATCGAGCCGGGCGATCGCTTCTTCGATCGCACCGAAAAGCCGTCGCGTTTCATGCGCTTGGGCATTTCCTCGATCGCACTGCAGCACATCGAGCCGGGTATTCGCGAGCTCGCGACCGCAGCCGGACGCAGGCCCGCTGCAGCCTGATTTGCCTGTGCCGGGGCTTTGAACAGCCCGGCCCTTGGCATGATCACCAACATTCTGCATTAGCTCTCTGGCATACTCGGCTGCGTTGACTGGCCCATAGGCTGGGCCAATGGCAACGGCATAGTCGGCTGACAGAGGGACGAAGCAGGCCGACGGTGGACCGATCACCGCGTCGTGTTTCGCAAGCTAAAGGTGGAGTGCCCCCCATGTCAGTGGCTGTTGAGAAGCAGGATGCGGCTCCTAAAGATACATCAGCCGACCAGCGTTCGCGCCGATCCGGCGGGCGCGAAGCGCGCCGCGCCATGCGCGCCGCACCGCTTGCCGACGATATCCGGCCGGTGCGCGCCGGCCTCGAAGGCGGCAGCTACGGGCCGCTCAACCAGAACGACCAGGAGCGCATCCATGAAGCGGTGCTGACGCTGCTGGAGACCGTCGGCTTCGCCAATGCCATTCCCTCCTGCATCGAGGCGCTGACCGGGGTCGGCGCCGTCTATGGCGATGACGGCCGCATCCGTTTCCCACGTGGGCTTGTGATGGACACGATCAAGAAAGCGGCGAGGAATTTTATGCTGCACGGCCAGGACCCCAGGCATGACATGCTGATCCAGGGCAAGCGCGTGCATTACGGCACGGCGGGTGCGGCGGTGCATCTGGTCGATGTCGAAAAGCGCGAATACCGCGAGTCGCTGGTGCAGGACATTTATGATGCCGCTCGCCTCGTCGAAGGGCTCGACAACATCCATTTCTTCCAGCGGCCGATGGTGCCGCGCGACATTCCCGATCCGCTCGAAATGGACTTCAACACGCTCTACGCCTGCGTGATGGGCACGTCGAAGCATGTCGGCACCTCGTTCACGGTGCGCGAGAACGTGCAGCCGGCGCTGGAAATGCTTTATGCGATCGCCGGCGGCGAGGAGAACTTTCGCGCCCGGCCGTTCGTGTCGAACTCCAATTGCTTCGTCGTGCCGCCGATGAAGTTTGCCGAGGACGCCTGCGGCGTGCTCGAAGCCTGTGTCGAAGGCGGCATCCCGATCCTGCTGCTATCGGCCGGCCAGGCCGGCGCCACCGCTCCCGCGGCGATTGCCGGCGCTGTGGTGCAAGCGGTGGCGGAAGTGCTGGTCGGTCTCATCTATGTCAACGCCATCAAGCCGGGGCATCCGGCGATCTTCGGCACCTGGCCGTTCGTCTCCGACCTCAGGACCGGCGCCATGTCGGGCGGTTCGGCCGAGCAGGCCGTGCTGACTTCGGCCTGCGCGCAGATGGCGCAGTTCTACGATCTGCCGGGCGGTTCGGCCGCCGGCATGACGGATTCGAAACTGCCCGACATCCAGTCCGGCTATGAAAAGGGGATCACCGACGTGATGGCCGGTCTTGCCGGCCTCAATCTGGTCTATGAATCGGCAGGTATGCATGCCTCGCTGCTCGGCTTTTGCCTGGAGAGCCTGATCATAGACAATGACATGCTGGGCCACTGCCTGCGCTGCGTGCGCGGCATCGAAGTGACCGACGAAGCGCTGTCGATCGACACCATCACCGAAGTCTGCATGAATGGCCCAGGCCACTATCTCGGCAACGAGCAGACGCTGCGCCTGATGCAGACCGAGTATTTTTATCCGGCCGTCGGCGACCGCTTTTCGCCCAAGGAATGGAACGAGAAGGGCCGGCCCGACATCTTGCAGCGGGCGATCATCGAAAAGAAGCGCGTGCTTGCCGAGCGGTTCCCGCGCCATGTGCCGAAGCTGCTCGACGACAAATTGCGCGCCCGCTTCGGCGAGATGATCAAGCTGCCACGCAGCGGCATGGGCGGGTAAGCTTCACCTTACGTATGTCAATCCGCACTTAACCCAAAGCGCTCGACGACTTCGGCGCTGATCAGCTTGCCATGCAGCGCCATCAACACGATCTGGGCATCCAGGCTGTCGCCGGTTTCAAGCGCAGCCTCGATGCGGCGCTCAGCGTCCAGCCGCCGCTCCGGCCCATTGGCCTGCTCGAAGGTTTGTGGGCCTGCGATGCAATAGCCAAACAGCTGCGCCACGGACCGGTAGGCGTCCGGCGGCGGCTCGTCCGGCCAATAATCCTTCATCAAATTGACGATGGTGAGCTTTACCCCCTCAGGGACAAGCGCCGGATGCAGATCGGCGCCGCGCAGCGCGGTGTCGAGTTCCCGCAAATCGCCGGAGCGACCGAACATGCCGAGGAAACCGATTGAAGAGCGCCGTTTAGTCACGTTGATACTTTCCGTCCGATAGCCGACCACTCATATGGGAATGTAGGATCGTTTTTCATCGCCCTTGCGGAGTCTCAGGCAAGCCAGGCGTCGAGCCCGAATTCCCGCTGCAACAGGTCTTCCGCACTTTCCAACGCGCCCTCGATCCAGCCGTGATTGTTGGACCACGCTTCGCCACAGACATGAATGCCCGGAGCAAGCGTATGGCTCGCCAGTTTTATACCGGAGATATCTATGCCACGGTCCCAGACATGCGACGCGCCGCCATAGGCCGGCGCACCCCAATCCTGCGCAAACCCGCCGATGGGTTTCGAGATGGCGCCGTGTTTGCCATGGACTTCGACCATCTGGCCGTGAAAGGCCTCCAGCGCGGAATGTCCCTCGGCCAAAACCGCAAAACCGTGGCGCCGAGCGAGCTCAGGCAGCAGTGAGCGCCAGAATACCATGTGTCTGCCATCGCAATAGGCCATGGCGACGCTCCGCCGAATCGTCGCGTCGCGCGCGTCCGCTTTTGTGAACTGCCATATCTGGCGAGCCGGCAGATCGGTCACGCTGTGGCCGGCCGCGATGCCGTTTCGAGCCCACCATGGGCTGGCATAGCAGGCGGCCAGCGTGAGCATCGGCCAGGGTTCCGGTGCCGGCAGATCGCTGGGCTGCTCGATGCCGGACTTTTCCAGCAGGGTCCGCAGGGGGCGGACCGGTAACGCCAGCACGACCTTGCGCGCCTCGACCGTCCCGCCCTGCCCCTCGACAGACAAGACCATCCCTTGCGCCGAGCGGGCGATGGCGGTCACGGTGTGATCGAGATGGACGGCGCCGCCGCTGACAGCGATCCGCCCGGCCATTCGCTCCGCAACCGGCTGGAACCCACCATCGGGGGAACAATAGGAGCGGCCGCCGCTCAGCTCGCCGAGCGCAAGCCTGAACGTCTCGGCGGCGTTGGGTCCGCGCAGGAGCAACGAATAGCCCACCGCGTCCTCGGCAAAAGCCATTTCCTCCGGGGTCAAGACCGTCGCCAGCACATCCCAAGTCGCCCAATCCGCCAGCTTGCGGCCGCGATAAACGAAGCCTGCGGCGCCGTTCCATTCGGCGCTGCCGAAGGCCTCCGAACCCGGCAGGATCAGTGCTGCCGCCTTTCGCAGCAGGCGGGACGGGCCTTTTTCCTGCAGCCGACGCGTCACGTCATAGGCAAACAGGCGGCGCGGCGCAAAGCGCGATATAGCGGCGTAGGGCAGGCTCCTACCGCGCAGATGGAGCCGGTTGGCGCCGGTGACGACGTCCATACCCGACAGCTTTATATCCAGCGTCGCCATGAGTTTTTTGAGCAGCCGATGTTGCGGCATCAGCATCATCGCGCCGAGATCGATGCCGAAGTTCGGCTCTCCGGGAAATGAGACCGTGGAGGCCCGACCGCCGACGCGACCGGCGGATTCGAAAACAGCGATCCTTGCGGGCTTTTCACTTTGGGACAAGCGCCACGCCAGGAAGAGACCGGCCATGCCCGCGCCGACAATAGCAATGTCGACCGGGGCAATGTCGATCGGGCTAGGCGGCAAGGATACGCCCGTGGCGGAAAACCATCATCATGGACGACTCTCTGGACCCCTCTTGATTTCGTGTCAAAAAACCCGAAACTGACGAGGACTGCAATGTCATACTGACAGGTGGGATCAGTTGGCGTTCGAGCAGTGATCTAAAACGGGCAACGGGTCCTATGAAGAAACAGTATCACACACCAGTCATCCGCAAGGCAGGACGACTCTCCGGCATCACAGCCATCGCCGCTTCGTCCGGCCCGCCTCCACCCTGAGGCCGCCATCCAAACAAGCTTACGCCAAGGCTTTCATGCCGGCCCGATCAGGCCGGCATTTGCATATCAAGCGGGTGCTTAGTGGTTGTCCCTCGGCACGCCGCTGGTGTGCGCGACGTCCTGGTATTTCACCGCCGGCTTCAGCACCATGCCCTCCGAGAACTGGTCGACCATGGAGCGCTGGATTTCCTGCCATGGCGTTTGGTGCTTGGGATAGTGGTAGCCGCCATCGTCCTGCAGTTCGGCACGGCGGCGCGTGATTTCCTCGTCGGTGACGAGGATGTTGGCAGTGCCTTTGCGTAAGTCGATGCGCACACGGTCGCCGGTCTTGAGCAGCGCCAGGCCGCCGCCAATGGCGGCTTCCGGGGAAGCGTTGAGGATAGAGGGCGAGCCCGATGTGCCCGACTGGCGGCCATCGCCGATGCAGGCCAGCGCGTGAATGCCCTTCTTGATGAGATAAGCGGGCGGCTGCATGTTGACCACCTCGGCGCCACCGGGATAGCCGATCGGGCCGGCGCCGCGCATGAACAGGATGGTGTGCTCGTCGATGCCTTGCGCCGGATCGTCGATGCGGGCGTGGTAGTCCTCCGGCCCGTCAAAGACCATGGCGTTGCCTTCGAAGGCTTCCGGGTCGTTCGGGTTGGAGAGATAGCGCTCGCGGAATTCCGGCGAGATGCCGCTCATCTTCATGATTGCGGAATCGAACAGATTGCCGCTGAGATTGATGAAGCCGGCATTGGCCTTCAGCGGCTCGGCGACGGTGCGGATGACGTCGGTGTTCTCGTTGGCGACACCCTTGCAATTGTCACCGATAGTCTTGCCATTGACGGTCATCGCTTCGGGATAAGGCAGCAGCTTGGCCTTCATCAACTCGGCCACCACAGCCGGCACGCCGCCGGCATGGTGATAGTCTTCGCCGAGATATTCGCCCGATGGCTGCAGATTGACGATGAGCGGCACATGGAGGCCGACCGTCTGCCAGTCGTCATTGGTGAGCGGCACGCCGAGATGACGGGCAATCGCGTTGAGGTGGATCGGCGCATTGGTCGAGCCACCAATCGCCGAATTGACGACAATGGCGTTCTCGAAGGCCTTGCGCGTCATGATGTCGGACGGCTTCAGATCCTCATGCACCATCTCGACGATGCGCTTGCCGGTCTCATAGGAGATCTGGCCGCGCTCGCGGTAGGGTGCGGGAATGGCGGCCGAACCCGGCAATTGCATGCCGAGCGCCTCGGCCAGCGAGTTCATCGTGGTGGCGGTGCCCATGGTGTTGCAATAGCCGGTCGACGGCGCCGATGAGGCGACGATGTCCATGAACTCGTCATAGTCGATCTCGCCGGCGGAGAGCCGCTGGCGCGATTCCCAGACGATGGTGCCGGATCCCGTGCGCTTGCCTTTGTGCCAGCCATTGAGCATCGGTCCGACCGAAAGTGCTATGGCCGGAATATTGACGGTGGCCGCCGCCATCAGCAGCGCCGGCGTGGTTTTGTCGCAGCCGATGGTCAGTACGACGCCGTCGAGCGGATAGCCGTAAAGCACTTCGACCAGGCCGAGATAGGCAAGGTTGCGGTCCAGTGCCGCGGTCGGGCGCTTGCCGGTCTCCTGGATCGGATGGCACGGGAATTCGAAGGGGATGCCGCCCATCGAGACTATGCCTTCGCGCACGCGCTTGGCGAGTTCGATATGATGGCGGTTGCATGGCGACAGATCCGAGCCGGTCTGGGCGATGCCGATCAGCGGCTTGCCCGACATCAACTCGGCCCGCGTCAGGCCGTAGTTCAGGTAGCGCTCGAGGTAGAGCGCGGTCATGCCTGGATTGTCGGGATTGTCGAACCACTCCTGCGAGCGAAATTTCTTCTTTCCGGTGGGGGCGCCTGCCATCATGGTCTCCGTATTTGTAAGACAAATCGATATGGCAACGCGCGGAAGCAGGCAAGAGGGCGCACCGTCGCAACCGGACTTTGGTGCGATAGACACAGACCAGACCGTGCGTTAGGCCTTCGAAGTCTGTCCGGGAGGTGTCGATGGCTTTGGTGATCGAAGGCGAGGAACGCATTGCCGCCCCCCTGCAGAAAGTGTGGGACGCGCTGAACGATCCGAAGGTTTTGCAGGCGACCATTCCCGGCTGCCAGCACCTGGAGATGAAATCGCCGACCGAAATGGCGGCGACGGTGGTGTTGAAGATCGGACCGATCAAGGCGACATTCAACGGCGAGGTGACGTTGAAGAACCTGAAGCCGCCGCACTCCTACACCATCCAGGGCGAGGGCAAGGGCGGTATTGCCGGCTTCGCGAAGGGTGGCGCCGACGTGACGCTGACGGCGGACGGGCCGGATGCGACGGTCCTCAAATACGCGGCCAAGGCCGAAGTCGGCGGCAAGATCGCCCAACTCGGCAGCCGGCTGATCGAATCGACTTCGAAGAAGCTGGCCGGGCAGTTCTTTTCAAGCTTTGGCGAGAAGGTGGGCTCCCCTCCCCCTTGAGGGGAGGGTGCCTCGTGAAGCGAGGCGGGTGGGGTCGCCTCAACTGCCTCAACGTGAGTTGAGCTGCCTCGACTTGTAAAGAAATAGCGTCGAGCGTGTCACCGCGGACCCCACCCGGCCCTTCGGGCCACCCTCCCCTCAAGGGGAAGGGATATCCGAGCTACTCGAACACGATGTTCGGCACCGCCGCTTCGGCCGCGCCGCGTTCTTCGTTGACCCGGTCCCAGACCTTCGAAGCAATGCCGCGATAGATCTTCGCCTCGGCGCTGTCTGGCTTCGACGCCACCACCGGAGCACCTTCATCAGAACTTTCGCGAATGCCCATTTCCAGCGGCACTTCGCCGAGGAAAGTCACGCCGAGGCGCTCGGCCTCGCGCCGCGCCCCGCCATGGCCAAAGATGTCGTAGCGCTTGCCGGTATCGGGGGCTATGAAATAGCTCATGTTCTCGACGATGCCGAGCAGCGGCACGTCGACCTTCTTGAACATATTCAATCCTTTGCGGGCGTCGATCAGCGCCAGGTCCTGCGGCGTCGAGACGATGACGGCGCCGGCCAGCGGCACCTGCTGGGCCATGGTCAGCTGGGCGTCGCCGGTGCCGGGCGGCATGTCGACGACGAGCACGTCGAGGCGGCCCCATTCGACCTCGCGCAGCATCTGCGTCAGCGCCGACATCACCATCGGACCGCGCCAGATCATCGGCGTCTCCTCGTCGACGAGGAAGCCCATCGACATCACCTTAAGGCCGTAACTCTCCATCGGTTTCAGGATCTTGCCGTCGACGGTCTGCGGCCGGCCATGGATGTTGAGCAGCCTGGGCATGGACGGGCCATAAATATCGGCATCGAGCACGCCGACACGCAAACCGTTGGCGGCGAGGCCAAGCGCGATGTTGACGGCGGTGGTCGACTTGCCGACGCCGCCCTTGCCGGACGCCACCGCGATGATCGCCTCGATTCCGGGCACGCCGCGCTTGCCCGAGCTTTGCGAGGCCGGGGCGTGCGGGGCTGGAGTGTGTGGAGCTGGGCGCGGCCCGCCTGGCGCAGCCGGCGGTGCGGGCCTGGGCGCGGGACGCGACGCAACCGGAGCCTCCATGCCGCCGCCCTTCTTCTCCGCCGTCAGCGCGACGACGGCGCCGGCGACACCAGGGATCGCCTTGACGACACGCTCGGCTGCGGCGCGCAGCGGCTCCATCTCCTGTGCGCGGGCGGCGGGAACGGTGATCGAGAAAAACACTTTCGAATCGGCGATGAAAATCTCCGAAACCATGCCGAGGTCGACGATGTTGCCGGTGAAGTCCGGCCCGTTGACCGTCTTCAGACGCTCGGTGACGATTTCCTTGGTGACGGACATGCATTGTTCCCTAAGGCGTTTGGCTGCGGCTCAGATAGTGCAGATTGGCAGCGACTCCAAGCACCACGGTGTCCGCCTCACCTTGCCAGGCCAACCGCAAGGTAGGTGAGCGCCGAAATTGCAGCCGTGGCCGGCAAGGTGACGATCCAGGCGATGACGATGTTGCCGGCAACGCCCCAGCGCACGGCCGAGACGCGACGGGCGGCGCCGACACCGATGATGGCCCCGGTGATCGTATGGGTGGTCGACACGGGAACGCCAAGCCAGGTGGCGGCAAACAGGGTGATGGCGCCGCCGGTCTCGGCGCAGAAGCCCTGCATCGGATTCAGCCGGGTGATCTTCGAGCCCATCGTGTGAACGATGCGCCAGCCGCCGAACAAAGTGCCGAGCGCCAGTGCTGTCTGACAGGTGAGGACGACCCACAGCGGCACGTAGAACGTCCCGCCGAGCATACCTTGCGAATAGAGCAGCACGGCGATGATGCCCATGGTTTTCTGGGCGTCGTTGCCGCCGTGCCCTAGCGAATAAAGCGAGGCCGAAAAGAACTGCATGACGCGGAAGGTGCTGTCGACGGCGAACGGTGTCTGGCGCACGAACAGCCAGGAAACGGCCAGGATCAGGACCAGCGCCAGAACAAACCCTGTCGCCGGCGACACGACGATTGCGGCGACCGTCTTGCCAAGCCCGGTCCAGACGATGGCGCCGGGCCCAGCCTTTGCAACGCCGGCGCCGACGAGCCCGCCGATCAGGGCATGCGAACTGCTGGACGGGATGCCGGCAATCCAGGTGACGATGTTCCAGACGATGGCGCCAACGAGCGCCGAGAAGATCACCGCCGGCGTGACGATGCTGACGTCGACGATACCTTTTCCCACAGTTTCAGCCACGTGAAGGCCGAAGAACATGAAGGCGATGAAATTGAAGAAAGCCGCCCACAGGACCGCATATTGCGGTCTCAGCACGCGGGTGGAGACGATGGTGGCGATGGAGTTCGCTGCATCGTGCAGGCCGTTGAGGAAATCGAAAAACAGCGCGACGGCGACAAGGCCGATCAGCACGGGAAAGGCGATGGTGGCTTCCATTGCCTAAACGTTCTCGATGACGATGCCGCTGATCTCGTTGGCGACGTCCTCAAAGCGGTCGACCACCTTCTCCAGCTGGCCGTAGATCTCCGAGCCGATCAGGTAGGCCATCGGATCGCTGCGGCCATGCCGCTTGAACAGGTCCTTCAATCCCTGCTCATGCAGATCGTCGGCGCGGCTTTCAACGCGCATCACCTCTTCGGCGATGGCGTTGAGGCGTACCGTGTGCGTGCCGACCTTGCTGAGCAGCGGGATCGCTTCGGCAACCAGCCTGGAGGCGGCAACGATGACGCCACCCATCTCCTGCATCAGCGGGTCGAATTCCTTCTTTTCGAACAGCTTCACCGTCTTGACGGTCTTGTGCATCATGTCGATGGCGTCATCCATCGACTGGATGAGGTCCTTGATGTCGCCGCGATCGAAAGGCGTGATGAAGGAACGCCGCACCGCCAGCAGGACTTCGGCCGTGATATGATCGGCCTCGTCCTCGAGATCGATGATCTTCTGGCACCAGCGATCGATGTCCTTGCCCTGCAGAAGCTGCTCCAGCGCCTCGGCGCCGCCGACCACGGTGCGGGAATGCCGTTCAAAGAGGTCGAAGAAGCGATCTTCGCGCGGCAAAAGCTTGCGGAACCAGCCCAGCATGTCCGATCTCCTCGTATTCCATCCAACCACATAGCGCCGTGTTCGGCCGGGGGAAACAGCCAGCCGGCCCAAAGATGTGGATGCATGGCCAATTGCGGGTAGAGCTTGCGGCGAAAGGCAATTTCCCCGACCTTGCGCGCAACGAACGGACGGATGGTATGATCGACAAGCTCGAATTCTTCATCGCGCTGGCCAAGGAGGAGCATTTCGGCCGGGCGGCGGAAGCGTGCGGCGTCACGCAGCCGACCTTGTCGGCCGGGATCAAGCAGCTGGAGGGCCAGCTCGGCGTCATGCTGGTCAATCGCGGTTCGCGCTTTCAGGGGCTGACGCCGGAAGGCAAGCAGGTGCTGGTGTGGGCGCGTCGCATCGTCGGCGATTCCAGGACCATGCGCGAAGAGATGCGGGCGGCGCGACATGGCCTGTCCGGGCGTATCCGTATTGCCGCCATCCCAACCGCCCTCGCCATGGTGGCGCGGCTTACGACGCCATTTCGCGAGAAGCATCCGGGCGTCACCTTCTCTATCCTGTCGCGCACCTCGATCGAGGTGTTGTCGCTGCTCGGCAATTTCGACGTCGATGCCGGCATCACCTATCTCGACAACGAGCCTCTCGGACGGGTGACCAGCGTGCCGCTCTATGACGAGCGCTACCAGCTGATCACGGCGGTCGGAAATCCCTATTCGGATCGCGACAAAGTGACATGGGCCGAAATCAGCCAGCTGCCGCTCTGCCTGTTGACGCCGGACATGCAGAACCGCCGCATCATCGACCAGCATCTGGCCGAGGCCGGCGTGCAGGTGCGGCCGACACTGGAATCCAACTCGATGATCGTGCTGTTCTCCCACATACGGACAGGCAAATGGTCGTCGATCATGCCGCTCAACCTGGCGGAAACATTCGGTTTTTCCGAGCCGATCCGGGCCATTCCGATCGTCGAACCGGATGCCAGCCACACGGTCGGGCTGGTCGCCGCGCCGCGCGAACCGCACACGCCGCTGGTGCAGGCGCTGCTGGACGAGGCGATGGCGCTAGCAGACGATTTCCGCGCCAATCGCTGAGCTAGTCATAACTGGTCAATCGGCGCGATAGAAATTTTCTATCGTGCAACGAAACCGCTTTATTGATTTCAGAGGTTTTCTCTGATTTCTTAAGCACTTAGCGATTAAGCGGCGTAGGCATGTCGTTGTTCCAAAACCGCTTCATGCTTTTGGACGATTATATGCATCGATCGCTACGATAGGGAGGGCGCTGCGTGACGATGCAGCCTGCAAGTACCGAGATACAGTCGCGCACGGCGGCGATCATCCAGGAGTTGAAGGGCCTCGAAGGCCCCCTGCTGCCGATCCTGCACGAGATCCAGGAAGAATTTGGCCACGTGCCGCAGGACGCCGTGCCCGTCATCGCCGATGGGCTGAACCTGTCGAGGGCCGAAGTGCATGGCGTCGTGACCTTCTATCATGATTTCCGTGCCCGGCCGGCTGGCCGGCATGTGCTCAAGCTCTGCCAGGCGGAAGCCTGCCAGTCGATGGGTTCGGATGCGATCGCCGCAAAGGTCAAGCAGTTGTTGGGCATCGATTTCCATGAGACCACCCGCGACGGATCGGTTACACTTGAGCCTGTCTATTGCCTCGGGCTGTGCGCCTGTTCACCGTCGGCGATGCTGGATGGTGAGGTGATCGGGCGGCTCGATGACGAGAAGATCGAAGAGATCGTCGCGGAGGTACGCTCATGATCCCGCGCATCTACATTCCAGGTGACTCCGGCGCGCTGGCGCTCGGCGCCGAAAAGGTCGCCAAGGCTGTTCGTGCGGAACTGGCTGAACGGGGCGTCGAGGCCAAGATCGTCCGCAACGGCTCGCGCGGCGCCTATTTCCTCGAACCGATGGTCGAGGTCGCGACCGAAAAGGGGCGCGTCGCTTACGGGCCGGTCAAGCCCTCAGACGTCAAGAGCCTGTTCGACAGCGGCTTTCTCACCGGCGGGCATCACAAGCGCTGGCTGGGCGCGCCCGACAAAATCCCGTTCCTGGCCAAGCAGACGCGCCTGACCTTTGCGCGTTGCGGCATCAACGACCCGCTATCGCTCGATGCCTACAAGTCACTGGGCGGGCTCAAGGGCCTGCAGAACGGGGTGGCCATGGCGCCGCTCGACATCGTCAAACAGGTCACGGAATCGGGCTTGCGCGGCCGAGGCGGCGCCGGCTTCCCGACCGGCATCAAGTGGAAGACGGTGCTCGATACGACATCTGACCGCAAATACATCGTCTGCAATGCCGACGAGGGCGACAGCGCCACCTTTGCCGACCGCATGATTATGGAGGGCGACCCCTTCGTGCTCATCGAAGGCATGACGATTGCCGGCATCGCCACCGGCGCGACCAAGGGGTTCGTCTATATCCGCTCGGAATATCCGCATGCGGTGGCTGTCATGAACAAGGCTGTCGAGGTCGCCCGCAAGGCAGGCGTGCTCGGCGTCAGCGTGCTGGGTTCGCCCAACGCCTTCGACATGGAAATCCGCGTCGGCGCCGGCGCCTATGTCTGCGGCGAGGAAACGTCGCTGCTGAACAGCCTTGAAGGCAAGCGCGGCGTGGTGCGAGCCAAGCCACCGCTGCCGGCAATCCAGGGTCTGTTCGGCAAGCCGACGGTGATCAACAACGTCATCAGCCTAGCCTCCGTGCCCATCATCATGGACAAGGGTGCTGCCTTCTACAAGGATTTCGGCATGGGCCGCTCGCGCGGCACGATCCCGATACAGATCGCCGGCAACGTCAAGTTCGGCGGCCTGTTCGAGGCGGCGTTCGGCATGACGCTGGGCGAGATCGTCGACGATATCGGCGGCGGTACGGCCACAGGTCGCCCGGTGAAGGCGGTGCAGGTCGGCGGCCCGCTCGGCGCCTATTTCCCGCGCGGCCTGTTCGACACGCCGTTCGACTACGAAGAGTTCGCGAAGCGCGACGGGCTGATCGGCCATGCCGGCATCACCGTGTTCGACGACACGGCCGACATGCTGAAGCAGGCGCGCTTTGCCATGGAGTTCTGCGCCATCGAAAGCTGCGGCAAGTGCACGCCCTGCCGCATCGGCTCGATACGCGGGGTGGAGACCATCGACCGGCTTGCCGCCGGCATCGAGCCGGAGAAGAACCTGGCACTGGTCACCGATCTCTGCAACACGATGAAGTTCGGATCGCTCTGCGCGCTGGGCGGCTTCACGCCCTATCCGGTGATGAGCTCGATCACCCATTTCCCCGAAGATTTCAAGCCCGCGCCGGCGCGCGTGGCTGCTGAATAGGAGCTGGCAGATGAATATCAAGGCCGACTTCCCGACACTCATCGAAGAACTCGATTACGGAACCCCGGAATCGAAGGCGCAAAAGCAGGTTACGCTGATCGTCGACGGCCGCAGCATCAGCGTGCCGGAGGGTACGTCGATCATGCGCGCGGCGATGGAAGGCGGGGTCGAGATCCCAAAACTCTGCGCCACGGACATGCTGGACTCGTTCGGCTCCTGCCGCGTCTGCCTGGTCGAGATCGACGGGCGCGGTGGCACGCCGGCATCCTGCACGACCCCCGTCGGCGAAGGCATGGTGGTGCGCACGCAATCCGAGCGGCTCGACGCCATCCGCCGCGGTGTCATGGAGCTTTACGTCTCCGACCACCCGACCGGCTGGAACGAGAAGGCCGGCACCGGCGCCAGCGAGTTCGACGTTGTGGCGAAATCGGTCGGCCTGACCGAGAACCGCTTCGGCATTGAGGGCCGCAACCACGTCAAGCAGGAAAACGGCGTCGCGCCCGGCCATGGCTCGCTGGCGGTCGACTACATCGCCCGCGACGAGTCCAACCCCTATTTCACCTATGATCCGGCGCAATGTATCGTCTGCTCGCGCTGCGTGCGGGCCTGCGAGGAGGTGCAGGGCACCTTCGCGCTGACGATCGAGGGCCGCGGTTTCGAATCGCGCATGGTCGCCGGCATGCACGAGGATTTCATCGCCTCCGAATGCGTGTCCTGCGGCGCCTGCGTGCAGGCCTGTCCGACCGATGCGCTGCGTGAAAAGACCGTGCTTGAGAAAGGCATGCCCGAGCGTTCCGCTGTCACCACCTGCGCCTATTGCGGCGTCGGCTGCTCGTTCAAGGCCGAAGTGAAGGACGACGAAGTCATTCGCATGATGCCCTACAAGGACGGCAAGGCGAACCACGGCCACTCCTGCGTGAAGGGCCGTTTCGCCTATGGCTATGCCACCCACAAGGACCGCATCCTGTCGCCTATGATCCGGGAAAAGGTCAGCGATCCCTGGCGCGAGGTGAGTTGGGAAGAGGCCATCGCCCATACGGCCAAGGAATTCCGCCGTATCCAGTATCAATACGGCCGCACCTCGATCGGCGGTATCACGTCCTCGCGCTGCACGAATGAAGAGACCTATCTGGTGCAGAAGCTTGTGCGCCAAGGCTTCCGCAACAACAATGTCGACACCTGCGCCCGCGTCTGCCACTCGCCGACCGGCTACGGCCTCGGCCAGACCTATGGCACCTCGGCCGGCACGCAGGATTTCGATTCCGTCGACTTCACCGATGTCGCCGTCATCATCGGCGCCAATCCGGCTTCCGCGCACCCGGTGTTCGCCTCGCGGCTGAAAAAGCGGCTGCGCCAGGGCGCCAAGCTGATCGTGCTCGATCCGCGCCGCACCGAAATGGTCAAGTCGGCGCATATCGAGGCCGACTATCACCTGCCGCTGAAGCCCGGCACCAACGTGGCGGTGCTGACGGCGCTGGCGCATGTCATCGTTACCGAAGGGCTTTTCGACGAAGCCTTCATCCGCGATCGCTGCGACTGGGCGGAGTTCCAGGATTGGGCTTCTTTCGTCGCCTTGCCGGAAAACAGCCCCGAAATCGTGGGCAAGCTGTCCGGCGTCGATCCCGAACTGATCCGAGGTGCTGCACGGCTCTATGCCAAGGGCGGCAATGGCGCGATTTATTACGGCCTCGGCGTGACCGAACACAGCCAGGGTTCGACCACGGTTATGGCTATCGCCAACCTCGCCATGGCGACAGGCAATATCGGCCGTCCCGGCGTCGGCGTGAACCCGCTGCGCGGCCAGAACAACGTGCAGGGTTCCTGCGACATGGGCTCGTTCCCGCATGAACTGCCGGGCTACCGCCACATCTCCGGCGAGGCCGTCCGCGACATCTATGAGAGCCTGTGGGGGGTGAAGCTCGACGACGAACCCGGCCTGCGCATCCCCAACATGCTGGATGCCGCCGTCGACGGCTCGTTCAAGGGCATCTACATCCAAGGCGAGGACATTCTGCAGTCGGACCCTGACACCAAGCATGTCGCGGCCGGCCTGGCGGCGATGGAATGCGTGGTCGTGCACGACCTGTTCCTCAACGAGACCGCCAACTACGCGCATGTCTTCCTGCCGGGCTCGACCTTCCTGGAGAAGGACGGCACTTTCACCAATGCCGAGCGCCGCATCAACATGGTGCGCAAGGTGCTGGAGCCGAAGGCGCGCTACGCCGACTGGGAAGCGACACAGGAGCTTGCCCGCGCGATCGGGCTGGACTGGAACTATCAGCATCCCTCCGAGATCATGGACGAGGTCGCCAAAACGACGCCGAGCTTCGCCGGCGTTTCCTTCGATCTGCTCGACCGCGTCGGATCCGTGCAATGGCCGTGCAACGAGAAGGCGCCGCTCGGCACCCCGATCATGCATGTCGACAGCTTCGTGCGCGGCAAGGGCAAGTTCATCCGCACCGAATATGTGGCGACCGACGAGCGGACCGGGCCGCGTTTCCCGTTGCTGCTGACCACCGGCCGCATCCTCAGCCAATACAATGTCGGTGCACAGACAAGGCGCACCGAAAACGTCATGTGGCACTCGGAAGACCGGCTGGAGATCCATCCGCACGATGCCGAGAACCGCGGCCTGCGCGATGGCGACTGGGTGCGGCTGACCAGCCGTTCGGGTGAGACGACGCTGCGTGCGCTGATTACCGACCGGGTGTCGCCGGGTGTGGTCTACACCACCTTCCACCATCCGGACACGCAAGCCAACGTCATCACCACCGACTTCTCCGATTGGGCGACCAATTGTCCGGAGTACAAGGTGACGGCGGTGCAGGTCGGCGCGTCGAACGGGCCTTCAGACTGGCAGCGCGACTATAACGAGCAGGCCGAGCAGAGCCGCCGCATCGCTCCGCTACAGGCGGCGGAGTAGTCTGGGTAGACTCGCCGCCGGAGGAAACAAGAGTGACTCAAAAGGAAGCCTACGAAAAGCTTCTGCGCCTATGTGAGAAGCAAGGCGCCGACCTGAACCAGTTTTTGTTCGATATCCAGGGACATGCTTCCGAGGAGGATTTCAACAACCTTCGCCGCATTGTCGCGTACATAATGGGCTACGGGCATCATAAGGCCTATGAATCCATCGCGCGCGATGTTCCGGAACTGACACCGGATTGGATGAAGGGACCCTGATGCGCTCCCGCCAGCCAATCAGCCAGACCTCTCGCCTCGCCCACCGTGCAAGTGGCACTGCGGCGGCCAACCGTATGGTGCCGGAGGAGACGCCGGTGGCGTTCTCCTTTGCCGGCACCACCCATGCGGTGATGATGGCGAGCCCGGCCGACTTCGAGGATTTTGCCCTTGGCTTCTCGCTGACCGAAGGCATCATCGCGTTGCCTGACGAGATCGAGGCGATCGAGGTCGAGGACCATGGCGCCGGGATCGACATCCAGATCCGGCTGAAGGACCAGGCCAATACACGCTTCGAGGCGCGACGCAGGCGGCTCGCCGGCCCGGTCGGCTGCGGGCTGTGCGGCATCGAATCCATCGAGGAAGCGATGCGCTCGGTCGACAAGGTTGGTGCATCAAAACTTACGCTTGATGCCAATGACATCACCCGTTCGGTGAAGCTTCTGTCGAAGGTGCAGCCGCTGCATTCGGAAACCGGCGCGGTGCATGCCGCGGGCTTCTACATTCCCGGCAAGGGCATCGTCATGGCGCGCGAGGATGTCGGCCGTCACAATGCGCTGGACAAACTGGCCGGCGCGCTGGCCAAGGCCGGCATCGACGGTGCATCGGGCGCGGTGGTGGTGACATCACGCGTCTCGGTCGAGATGGTGCAGAAGACGGCGGCGATCGGCTCGGCCTTCATCATAGCCGTCTCGGCGCCGACCGCCCTTGCCATCCGCACCGCTGAAGAAGCCGGTATGACACTGGTGGCGCTGGTGCGCGGCGACGATTTCGATGTTTTCACCCACCCGGAACGGGTGGTCTTGGGAGTTGCCCAGCATGTCGCATGACGAAGAACACATCACGAGCACCGGGGAAAAGCTGGTGCGCATGGCCAACCAGATCGCCGCCTTCTTCCATTCAAGGCCCCGCGAGGAAGGTGTGGCGGGCGTGGCCGAGCACATCAACAAGTTCTGGGAGCCCAGGATGCGCCGGCAGTTCTTCGAGATGCTGGACAGTGGCGGCGAAGGTTTTGACGAACTCGTCGTCGTGGCCTCGGCCAGGATCAAGCGGCCGAAGACCGAGGAGCAGGCCGATGTGAGCATCGGCTACGTCCAACCCACGGGTGCAGAGAGCGCCGCTCCCCAGAAATAGCCTCCCCCAGAAATGGCGGGCGAACACGGTTCGCCGCGGGCTATATTCCTGTCTTCTAAAGTTTGGCTGCCGCATCCGCCAGGCGTCTGCTATGGTCGGCGATCAGAAATCGTCTGGCCGGGCGGGATAGCAACGTGAGGCCGATCGAGACGCGATATGCCCTCAGCGGCGACGTGCGGATCGCCTATCAGGTGGTCGGCCAGGGATCGTTCGACCTGGTTTTCGTGCCCGGCTTCATCTCCAATCTCGACCTGCATTGGGAAGACGAGGGCTACGCCAGGCTCTTGAAACGGCTCTCGGCGTTCTCGCGGCTGATCCTGTTCGACAAGCGCGGCACCGGCCTGTCCGACCGCGTCGACCCACGCCACCTGCCCAGCCTCGAAACCCGCATGGACGATGTGCGCGCGGTGATGGATGCCACCGGCAGCGGCCGCGCGGCCTTGCTCGGCGCTTCGGAAGGCGCGCCGATGGCAATGTTGTTTGCCGCCACCTATCCGGAACGGACACGAGCGCTGGCGCTCTATGGCGGTTATGCGCATTTCCACAAATGGGTGATGTCGCCGGAGCGCCTCGAGGCCTTCATCGCGACGGCCGGCACGGAATGGGGCACGGGCGCCACACTGCCCAACTTCGCTCCCGGCCGGGTAGATGATGCGCATTTCACCCAGTGGTGGGCCCGCTTCGAGCGGCTGTCGGCCAGTCCGACGGCAGCGGCAGCCCTTGCCCGGATGAATGCCGGAATCGATGTGCGCGGCGTGCTGTCGGCGATCGGCGCACCGACACTGCTCATTCATCGCCGCAACGACGCGCGGGTCGACCCGGACGCCAGCCGCTTCCTGGCGAAAGAGATCGCCAATGCGCGATTGGTCGAGGTCCCCGGGCGCGACCACCCGATCTGGACCGGCGATGTCGACCGGGTGGCCGACCTGATCGAGGAATTCCTGACCGGCGAGCGTGCCGTGGCCGAAGCGGAGCGCGTGCTTGCCGCTCTTCTGGCGACACGCATCTACGACACGGCGCGGGTTGGCGACCGCATGTGGAGCGAACGTAGCGAGCGCTTCCAGGAGAGCTGGCGGCAGCTGGTCGGCCGTCATGGCGGACGCGTCGCCGGCATCCATGGCGAATTGATGATCTCGCGCTTCGACGGGCCGGCGCGGGCCATACGCTGCGCGGCGGCACTGCGCGATGCGGCGCAACATATGGGCATTGCAAGCGCCCAGGGCGCCCATGTCGGTGAGGTCGAAATGCGCGGGCCGCCGGTGGGGCTGATGGCACGGGTGACGATGCAGATCGCCGCCCATGGCGGGCGCGGCGATATTCTGGCGTCGCGGCTGGCGGCCGATCTGGCGGCGGGGTCCGGCCTGTATTTCATCGATGCCGGGCGTGTCACGGTGGATGAGCTGGACGAGCCGCTGGCGCTGGTCCAGGCGACGTCGGAACAGCACCTGGAGCCGGCCTGCCGCCCCAAGGCGAAACCCGCCGAGCCGGCTCAACTGACGGCGCGCGAAAGCGAGGTGGTGATCCTGATCGCCGACGGCAAGAGCAATGCCGCGATCGCCGCCGAGCTGAGGCTCAGCGAGCATACGGTCAAGCGTCATGTCGCCAACATATTGCTGAAGCTCGATTTGCCGTCACGGGCGGCGGCAGCGGCATTTTCCGCCAGGCAGGCTGGCCCGGACGGGCCATAGGGACCATGGCGCTTTCGGGCGAAGCGGCCAGGTGGGGTCGAGGCGTACCAATTCTCTCCATGCAGGCCAGGCGGATGTCGCCGGGAAAGGCACTGCGAACGGAGGATGCAATGCTGAAGTCAAACAGGTCGATCAAATCGCTGGTGATAGCGGCAGGCGTTGGCGCGCTGTTCACGATCGCTCCCGCCAGGGCCGAGGATGCCTCGGCGGCCGCCGCCTACAAGGACATCGAGGCGACGCTCGGCTCGGTGCCGGACATGTTCAAGACGCTGCCCGATGTCGCCGTTGCCGGCGCCTGGGCCGAGATCAAGGGTGTGCAGCTCAACCCCAAGACCGCGCTCGACGGCAAGACCAAGGAACTGCTGGGGCTGGCCGTCGCCTCGCAGATCCCCTGCCAGTACTGCATCTATTTCCACACCGAGGCCGCCAAGCTCAATGGCGCGACCGATGAGGAGATCAAGGAGGCGATCGCGATGGCGGCCATCGTGCGTCACTGGTCGACGATGCTCAACGGCAGCCAGGTCAATTTCGCGACGTTCAAACAGCAGACCGACGGCGTGTTCGCAGCCGTCAAAGCCAAGTCGCAGTGAAATAAAATGCCGGGCGGTGCCGCCGGGCAGTGCTTGATCATCAACCGCCCGATCGACGGGCCATGGAGGAAGAAATGCTGACAAAGACGCAAAGCGTGGACGGCGCGGCGATCAAGAAAGCGATCGAAGGACGGGACGGCAGGATGCTGGCGAGCTTCTATGCCGACGACGCACTGGTGCGGGTGATCGACCGCAACAATCCGCCGAGCAAGCCGCGCGAGATCCGCGGCCGGGCGGCGATCAGCACGTTCTGGGACGACATCTGCAGCCGGGCGATGACCCACAAGGTCGACACCACCATCGCCGATGGCGACAATCTCGCCTTCACCCAGGCCTGCGCCTATCCGGACGGAACGAAAGTGTTCTGCGCGGCGATGCTGGAGCTGAAGAATGGGCGGATTGCACGACAGACCGTCGTGCAGGCCTGGGACGAGTAGTTGCACCGCGAAAAGATCAACCGCGGTTTGGGCCGCAAAACTGGAGGAGACAAAAATGTTCAGCGCCAGATGGCAGATCGACGCCAAGTTCGGGCACAAGCAGACCGTACTCGACCTGTTGAAGAAATGGGAACGCGAGATCGGCTCTCAGGTCGGCATTGCCGATCTCGAGTTCCAGATCATGACCGGTTCGGTCGGAGCTCGGGAAGCGACGGTCGAATCGCATCATCAGGTCGAAAGCCTTGCCCAGTTGGAGGGATTCTTCGCCAGGATCGGCAAGATCGACGCGCACGCCAAATGGGGCAAGGAGATGGAGCCCTACGTCGTTTCAGGCACCAGCCTTTGGAACATCTACCGCATCGTGGAGTAGCCGTGGCAGGTGCAGCAGTTTTCGGCCATCAGTTGCGGCGGCCGAAACTCGTCCGCTGCCCGGAAAACCGCCCTTCCCTGGCCAATCCGGCAGCCGCGACACGTGCCGGCTGATTGGGCAATGTGGCCTGCTTGGCCAGGGCCGCCGCTATCAAGGCGTCGGCCTGGCGCGCGCGCTGGTCCGCGCCGGCATCTCCGGCAGGGTTGCCCGCCACGGCGGAGGTCGACATCCGCCGGCGGGGTTTGAAAGCAAGATAGAGAAGCAACGCGCCGAGCAGTCCAGCCCCAATGACGATCGTCAAACGGGTGCCGGTCATGCCGGTGCGTTCGATCTGGGTGGGGTTGGCGGGGTTCTGGACGACGGTGAGCTTGTCGCCGACCTGCGGTTCGCGGGCACCGTTCTTGTTCAGCTCCATCGTGGCCTCGACGGCGTCGGCGCCGGTGCCGACGCGCAAGGTGCCGGTGAATTTCTGGGTCACCTTCCACTCTTTGTCAGCATGAACCGTCTTGAACGCATCCACCAGTTCGCACGGGATCGTGGCGGTGCTGACGGTCTTGTAGACAATCTTGTGGGTGGTCGATTCCATGTCGCATTCGACATTGACCGCGAGGATTTCAGCAGGCGCCTCGGGCCAGCCGCTCTTCTTGATCATGTCCTTGCCGCCGAACACAGCGATCAGCAGACAGAAGCCGGCAATGAGTACCAGCTTGATCTTGGTCGTGTTCATGCGCAAACCCCTCGCCGCGCGGTTTCCCGGCAAGAGGCTGCTCGTTCAGGTTGAATATTCAGTAAATCGTGAACTCCCGCCGTACCGCAAAAGTAACTCACGATTAATATACAGAAAACGCGGTGGCGAATATTTTAGAGATAGTGGCGGCCTCTACCCATGCGCCACCATCACATGACGAACGGCGGTATAATCCTCCAGCGCATAGAGAGACATGTCCTTGCCGTAGCCAGACTGCTTCAACCCGCCATGCGGCATCTCGTTGGTCAGCATGAAATGGGTGTTGATCCAGGTGCAGCCATATTGCAGACGGGCGGCCGTCGCCATGGCGCGCGAGACGTTCTTGGTCCACACCGAGGATGCCAGGCCGTAGTCGCTGTCATTGGCCCAGTTCACGGCTTCATCGACTTCGGAGAAGCGGGTGATGGAGACGACCGGACCGAACACTTCGCGGCGCACGATCTCGTCTTCCTGCAGCGCGCCGGCAACCACCGTCGGCTGGTAATAGAAGCCGGAGCCTTCGCCGGGCTTGCCGCCGGTGGTGATCTCGATGTGCTTCAGTTCCGAAGCGCGCTCGACGAAGCTCGAGACGCGATCGCGCTGGCGGCGCGAGATCAGCGGCCCGATCTCGTTTTCGGTGTCGTCGGGCTGGTTGTATTTGATGGTCGAGACGGCAGATGAGAGATCGGCGACGAGCTTGTCGTAGATCTTCTTGCCGGCATAGATGCGGCAGGCGGCTGTACAATCCTGCCCGGCATTGTAGTAGCCGAAAGCGCGCAGGCCGTTGACCACGGCGCCAAGGTCGGCGTCGTCGAAAACGATGACCGGCGCCTTGCCGCCGAGTTCCAGATGCGTGCGCTTGACCGACTTGGCGGCGGCCTGCAGCACCTTCTTGCCCGTGGCGACGTCGCCGGTGATCGAAATCATGTTGACCTTGGCGTGATTAATCAGCGTGTTGCCGACGCTGTCGCCGCGGCCGAGCACGACATTGACGACGCCCTCGGGCAGAACCTCGGCCAGGATCCTGGCCAGCTTCAGCGCCGTCAGCGGCGTCTGCTCCGACGGCTTGAAGACGACGGTGTTGCCGCCGGCAATGGCCGGCGCCAGCTTCCAGGCCATCATCATCAGTGGATAGTTCCACGGCGCGATGGAAGCGACAATGCCGATCGGATCGCGCCGCACCATCGAGGTGTGGCCGGGAATGTATTCGCCGGCGACCACGCCCGGCATCGAACGCACAGCGCCGGCAAAGAAACGATAGCAGTCGACGATCGCCGGGATCTCGTCATTGAGCACGGCGTTGATCGGCTTGCCGCAATTCAGCGCCTCGAGCGCCGCGAACTCCCGCGCGTTGGCCTCGATGCGGTCGGCGATCTTGAGGAGATAGCCGGAGCGCTGCGCCGGCGTTGTGCGTGACCACAAGACGAATGCTCGCCCGGCGGCAGTAACAGCCGCCTCGATCTGCGCCTGGCTTGCTTCAGGCAGGTTGAGAATGGTCGCCCCGGTCTTTGGATTCAGAATCGGCTCCTCGGTCTCGGTGCCGTTCTCGAACTTCGAGCCGATCAGCATCTGGGTGTCCATGCAGGTTCTCCTCGGTCAGGAGCGAGTAGCGAATAGCGAGTAGCGAATAGGGCTGGTCGTGCAATCTCCCCTATTCGCTATTCGCTACTCCCTATTCGCTGTTCTTCATTTGCCCGAACCGGCGATCTGGTCGCCGTCGCGGGTCAGGTAATAGGCGGCAAGGATGGGCAGCAGCGTCACCAGCACCACGACCATGGCGACGACATTGGTGACCGGACGCTGGCGTGGGCGGATCAGCTCTTCCAGCATCCAGATCGGCACGGTCTGCTGCTGGCCGGCGGTGAAGGTGGTGACGATGACCTCGTCGAAGGAGAGCGCGAAGGCGAGCATCCCCCGGCAAGCAGAGCGGTGGCGATGTTGGGCAGCACGACGTGCCGGAAGGTCTGGAAGCCGTCGGCGCCGAGATCCATCGAGGCCTCGATCATTGAGCCGGAAGTGCGGCGGAAACGGGCGACCGCATTGTTGTAGACGACGACAACGCAGAAGGTGGCGTGGCCGAGCACGATCGTCCAGAACGAGAACGGGATGTCGGCTAGCGAGAAGGCCGAGCGCAACGCGATGCCGGTGATGATGCCGGGCAGCGCGATCGGCAGGATGACGAGCAGCGAGATCGTCTCGCGGCCGAAGAATTTCGTCCGTGACACGGCGGCGGCGCACAGCGTGCCCAGGATCAAGGCAATCGCCGTCGAGATGGCGGCGACACGGACCGACAGCGACAGCGCCTGCCAGACATCCGGCCGGTTCCAGGTGACGGCAAACCATTGCGTGGTCAGCCCCGGCGGCGGCCAGACGAAGCTCTTCTCTTCCGTGGTGAAGGCATAGACGAAGATCAGCAGGATCGGCAGGTGCAGGAAGAGCAGGCCGCAAGCGGCTGCGATCTTGAGGCCGAGCGGGGCGGATTGCGAACCGTCAGAGCGCATCGAAGGCCCCCATGCGCTTGGCGCCCCAGAGATAGAAACCCATGATGACGATGGGCACGACGGTGAAGGCGGCGGCGAGAGGGATGTTGCCGGCTGTGCCCTGCTGCGAATAGACGGCCTGGCCGATAAACAGCCGCGACGTGCCGATGATCTGCGGGATGATGTAGTCGCCCAGCGTCAGCGAGAAGGTGAAGATCGAGCCGGCGACGATGCCGGGCAGCGCCAGCGGGAACAGCACGTTGCGGAAGGTCTGGCCCGGCGACGCCCCGAGATCGGAGGACGCCTCGACCAGATTGCCGGGCACGCGCTCCAATGCCGCCTGCACCGGCAGGATCATGAACGGCAGCCAGACATAGACGAAGGCGATGAAGGTTCCGGTGGCGGAGACCGACAGGGAATTGCCGCCGACGACCGGCAGCGACAGCCAGCCATCGAGCATCCAAAGCAGATGCAATTTGGCCAGCAGCCAGGTCAGAATGCCTTCCTTGGCGAGGATCAACTTCCAGGCGTAGATCTTGACGAGGTAGCTCGACCACAGCGGCAGCATGATTCCGAGATAAAACAGCGCCTTCCACCGGCCGCGGGCATAGCGCGCCGCATAATAGGCGATCGGGAAGGCGATGACGGCCGAGGCCAGCGTGACCAGCACCGCCATCGTCACCGTGCGCAGGATGATGTCGAGATTGGCGGGCTGGAACAGGTCGCCATAGGTCTTCAGCGTGAATTCGTGGTTGATGAGGCCGGAGAACTCGTCGATCGAGAAAAAGCTCTGCGCCAAGAGCGCGAACAGCGAACCGATATAGACGACGCCCAACCACAGCACCGGCGGCGCCAGCATGAGGAACAGCAGCAGTTGCGGCTTGCGCCAGAAAAGGTCCGACAGTGCGCCGCGCATGCCACCGCTGCCGGGCAGGATGGCGGGGGCGGAGGTTGAGTTGAGCGCGGCGATGGTCATGGGGCGACCGCGTGCTGAAGGAACCCTGAGAAGCCGCGTTCCTTCACACCCCCCTCTGTCCTGCCGGACATCTCCCCCTCAAGGGGGAGATCAGCAGTTTCGCTGTCTCGCCAAATCCCCAACGTTGAAGATTGGCGAAACCGGGAGGAACAGCCAATCTCCCCGCTTGAGGGGGAGATGTCCGGCAGGACAGAGGGGGGTGCTTGGCGCAAACCTCAATCATGCCGGCTCGTCCATCAAATGCAAATGCTCGCGGTTGAACGTCAGCACCACCGCTTCGCCTTCCGCCGGCAGCTTTGTCCCGGCCGGCACGATGGCGTGCAGCCTCAACCCGTCGGCGTCGAGCGCCAGCTTGGTCGTAGCGCCGAGATAGTTGGTTCCGACCAGGCGCGCGGCAACGCCCTCGCCTTTGGCGGCGCGGCCGATGCGGATGGATTCGGGACGCAGGCTGCCCCAGCGGTGCTGGCCGGAATAGCGCTGGACGAAGTCCGGCGGCAGTACGTTGGAGGAGCCGACGAAATCGGCGACGAAGCGGGTCTTCGGTCGCTGGTAGATGTCTTCCGGCGTGCCGATCTGCATGATCTTGCCGTCATTGAAGACGGCGACGCGGTCGGCCATCGACAGCGCTTCGCCCTGGTCGTGGGTGACGAAGACGAAGGTGATGCCGAGCGCCTTCTGCAGCGACTTCAGCTCTTCCTGCATGTTCTCGCGCAGTTTGAGATCGAGCGCGCCGAGCGGCTCGTCGAGCAGAAGCACCTTGGGCTGGTTGACCAGCGCACGGGCCAGCGCCACGCGCTGGCGCTGGCCGCCGGAGAGCTGGCCGGGACGGCGGGCGCCATAGCCGGGAAGCCGCACCAGTGACAATGCCTCTTCCGCCGCCTTCTGCCGCTGCGGCTTGGCGATGCCCTTGACCATCAGCCCGTAGGCGACATTGTCCAGCACGTTCAAATGCGGGAACAGCGCGTAGTCCTGGAACACCGTGTTGACGTTGCGGCGATAGGGCGGCACGCCCTCGGCGCGGTCGCCGAAGATCGAGATCGAGCCCGAGGTCGGCTGCTCGAAGCCGGCGATGAGGCGCAGGCAGGTCGTCTTGCCGGACCCCGACGGACCGAGCATGGCGAAGAACTCGCCCGGCACGATATCGAGATCGACCGCATCGACGGCGCGCACGCTGCCGAAATGGCGAGAGACTTTCTGGAAGGAAACGGCCGGTGTCATGGGCTGTCCGTCTGTTGCCGGTTTGTGTTCGTCGAAATAGCTCTTGCCGCCACCAATCAGGCCAGCGGGCACGGCACTTCACCTCCCCCTCGATGGGGGAGGTCGCGGCGAAGCCGCGGGTGGGGTGACTAGCACCGGACGTCAGCGTTGCCCCCACCCCGACGCTGCGCGTCGACCCTCCCCACAAGGGGGAGGGTTAAGGGAGCTCAACGCCCGCCGATGACGCCGATATAGTCGGACACCCAGCGGTAGTAAGGCACGCACTGGTCGTTCTGGGTTGCGCACTTGGAGACCGGCGTCTTCCAGAACTTGATCTTGTCGAAGTTCTCGTAGCCGTTGGTCTTGCAGCCTTCCTCGCCGAGCAGCTCGTTGCCCTTGCAAGCAGCGGGCACGACCGGGAGCGAGCCGAACCAGGCCGAGACGTCGCCCTGGACCTTGGGCGACAGCGAATGCTCGAGCCACATATAGGCGCAGTTCGGGTGCGCGGCGTCGGCCTCCATCATGGTGGTGTCGGCCCAGCCGGTGACGCCTTCTTCCGGCACGGTCGAGGCGACCGGCTTCTTGGCGGCGACCAGCGTGTTGACCTGGTAGGGCCATGAGCCGGAGGCGACGACGCCTTCGTTCTGGAAATCGTCGACCTGGATGGCGGCGTCATGCCAGTAGCGACCGACCAGCGTCCGCTGAACACGCAGCAGTTCGAGTGCGGCCTTGTACTGGTCCTCGTTCAGTTCGTAGGGATCCTTGATGCCGAGTTCCGGCTTGTGGAACATCAAATAGTTGGCGGCGTCGGCGATGTGGATCGGGCCGTCATAGGCCTGGACGCGGCCCTTGTTGGACTTGCCGTCCGGCAGGTTCATTTCCTCGAAGACGACGTTCCAGCTCTTGGGCGCTTCCTTGAAGACATCGGTGTGGTACATCAGGATGTTCGGGCCCCACTGATAGGGAACGCCGTAATGCACCTTGTCGACGGTGAACCAGGGCGCATCCTTCAGACGGTCGTCTACCGCCTTCCAGCTCGGGATGAGATCGGTGTTGATCGGCTGCACGCGCTTGCCGGCAACGAGGCGCAGCGATGCGTCACCCGAAGCGGTGACTAGATCGAACCCACCCTCATTCATCAGCGAGACCATCTCGTCGGAGGTGTTCGCGGTCTTGACGTTGACCTTGCAGCCGCTCTCCTTCTCGAAGGAGGTCACCCAGTCATAGCCCTTGTCGGTTTCGCCGCGCTCGATGTACCCCGGCCAGGCAACGATGCTGACCTCCCCTTCGCCCTTGCCAAGTTCCTTGACCTGGGCGACGGCCTGACCGGAAAAGGTCAGCGCGACCGTCAAGGCGGTGCACGTCTTCAGGAATGAATTCATCGTCAATCTCCCATTTTGGCGCCTGACTGCGAAGCGAGTCGCCGCCGCGGTCAGCCGCAGGCTGAAAAGCGTCAGTTCATCCGATGGCACGTTGCCGCTCTGATGGCGGCTTTCGTCCCTGACATGAAAAGTGCTCGGAAAATTCCGGTTTCGCAAATTCATTTATCAGAAACGCGATATCGGTTTTTCCGATAGATAACCACGCACCCTATCAACGCTGCTGGCGTACCATACGCTGCGACTGGGCAAGGCCGATGAAGTCGCGCGACGCCTGCGGCAGACCGGAGCCGCGGCGCCAGACCATGCCGACCTGGACGACCGGCAGGGAACCCGAAATGTCGCGCGATTCGATGCGGTCGCCTTCCAGCGACCACGGCCGGTAGACTAGGTCGGGCAGCAACGCCACGCCCGCACCTGTGGCGACGAGGCTGCGAACGGCTTCGACCGAGCGGGTGCGAAAGGCGACATGCGGCCTGGCGCCGATCGCCGCCAGAAGCTTGCCGGTGTTCTCCTCGATCTCGTCGACGGTCAGCATGATCAGCGGCTCGCCGGCAATGTCGCCTATGCCGATAATGTCGGCGCTGGCCAGCTTGTGGCCGAGCGGGACCCACAGCCGGTAGGCCGAGACCTCGAGGATTTCCGACTGCAGCGCGGTGCGGTCGCGCAAATTGGAGGTGACCATGACGGCAATGTCGAGCTTGCCGCCGATCAGCAGATGTTCGAGATAGTCGCCATTGTCCTCGATGGCCGAGACATCGACGCCGGGATAGGCGCGGCGGTAGCGCGCCAGCAGATCGGACAGCACATAGCCCGCGACCAGCGAGGTGACGCCGAGCTGCAGCCGCCCGCCGGCCACCACCTGGTCGTCGGAAAAAGCGCGGCGCGCGTCGGAGACGTCGGCCAGGATCTTGGTCGCATGGCGCAGGAACTGGTGGCCTTTGTGGGTAATGTTGAGGCCACGCGGATGGCGCTCGAACAATTCGACGCCGAGATCGCTCTCCAGCTCCTTGATCGCCTCGGTGACCGAGGATTGCGAGATGGAGAGGTTTTGTGCGGCGCCCGACACCGTGCCTTGCTCGGCGACGGCAATGAAGAACTGCAGCTGGCGGATGGTGAAAGCCATGGCCGGACTAAACACCGGCGCGCCGGGGAAGGAAAGCCGAAGGCGGAGCTTAAACCCATACGGCTTGAGGCGCCTCCTGGTCAGCCGAACCCGAGGCGCCGCCGGCAGGCTGAACCGTAGCGCAGCGCGAGCATGAACGCCGTCTCCAGCGCCATGACGATGACGATGATGCGAAAGCCGATGGCATAGGAATCCCGGCCGCTGCCGCGCATAAGGTAGCCGGTGACGAGGAAGCCGGTGTTCCATAGCGTGGCGCCGAGCAGCGTCGCCGCCGCGAAGGGCAAGAGTGGAAGACGGAGCGCGCCGGCCGCGATCGGCAGATAGTTGCGAACCGTCGGGATGAACTGCGCCAGCAAGGAGACCCGGACATGATGGCGGCGATAGGCCTGACCAAGCTTGCTGTAGGTCGCATAGCGCAAGCAGACATATTTGCCGAAACGCTGGACCAGCCTGTCGGCACGATCCAAGCCAATCCGACGACCCAAACTATACCAGACAAGGCAGCCTGTGATGGCGGACAGCGTCGTTACCAGAAGCAGGATCGCCAGCGCCGGGAGATCGGGGGCTGCCGTCATGCCGAGGAACAGCAGCAGCACATGCGAGGGCGGCAGCGGCAGGATCTTTTCTGTGAAGGCGAGGCAGGCGACGCCGAGCAGGCCGAAGCCCAGGATCGCCGACAGTGGATCAGTCATGCGAAGCGCCAGTCATAGGTTTTGAGGTTCTTGATCCTGGACACCTTATACACCGTCATACACCGTCGCCGGCGGAAAGTTGCGGAATGTCCGGCCAAGCCGGGTCGGCTTCCAGGTCGGAGCGCGCAAGCGTCCAGGCCATGAGGAAAGACAAGGCATCGTTTGCAGCATGGTGGCCTCATTGCTGATGCGGGCGATTCGCCCGGCCCGCATTTCGACGAGGCGCTGTTTGCGGCTGCCAAGTTGCATGGACATTGCGAAGAGCGGGATGATTGAAAAACAATTTTTCACCAGAACGAAATCTTATGCGGCCGGCGACGCGGCGCGCATGATGCACAACATGCCTTCGTGGTATCGGGTGGCGGCATGGCCGGGATCGCGGCGCGCCAGTCGCTGGTGTTTGGCTAGGCCGCAGCAATGCTAAGGCGCGCTCCAGCCTCGGCAAGTGCCGAGGCAATGTCGCGCGGCGGCGGCTGGTCGGTGGCGAGTTCGGAAAAACCGTCGAAGCCGCAGACCTGGACCAGACCCTGGCGACCGAACTTGGTGTGGTCGGTGATGACCAGCGAGCGCTGGCCGCGCGACAGCACCATGCGGGCGAACTCCGCCTCTTCCAGATCGTAGTCGGCAAGGCCTGCGGCGGCATCGACGGCGCCGATCGAAATCACCGCATGGCTGACCGAGAAGCGGCTGACGAAATCGATCGCCGAGGCGCCGAAGGCGGCTCCGGAATCGCTGCGCAATTCGCCGCCGGCCATATAGACCTTGTTGCCGTTGACGGTGGCCAGCGTGCGGGCGATGTCGGATGAATTGGTGACCACGGTCAGCCGCCGGTGGCCGAGCAGTTCGCGGGCCAGGAACGAGGTCGTGGTGCCGGTGTCCAGCATGACCGATTCACCGTCGCGAATGGTGGCAGCGACCATGCGGGCGATCAGCCGCTTGGCCTCCGCATTGTCGCGCATGCGCCGCTCGAACGGCGCTTCGCCGGCCATCGACGGCAGGCCGATGGCGCCATGCATCTTGAGCACCGAGCCATTGCCGGTCAGTGGCTTGACATCCCGGCGCACCGTTTCAAGCGAAACCCCCAGCCGGTCGGCGAGGCTGGCAATGGTGACGGTGCCCTCTTCCTTGAGGAGGCGGAGGATTTCGCCATGCCGTTTCGAATGGATCATCTGGCTTCCTCAATTTGCGGCCTGCCCGGTTTTAGGGCAATGCCGCCGTTTTTAAAGGAATTGCTCGTGGTTTCGGGCAAAACACCCAAAAAAAGTCACAACATTTCATTGACAGTTAGGTAGCACTGGCGTGACATTGACGGCGTGACAGCTTCGGAACTGCCACGGGAGGGTGATGGCAGAGCCGCATTTCACGGACCCGACCGTCTGGCCAGACCGTCTGGGATTGAACTGGCACAAAGTTTTTCAAATCCGCGGGGGCGGAGACCGGGTATCAAAACCTGGCCAGAGGGGCTCGTCGGTGCGGTGCGGGATAGGAGTTCCTGTGTCCCGCACCGACGAGATTTTTGCGCTTCCCCTAACCCTCGTTGCGCGGCGCTTGGCGCCTATCGAAGCTCCGCAAAAGTCAGGGATGGCCCCGTGACTGCTGAAGACCGCATCCGGGCCTTGCCCTGCTGGAATGGCAGCATCGACATTGCGCCGCTGCCGGGCGGCCTCAGCAACGCCAACTATCTGGTCAAGGACGCGGCCGGGCGGCATGTCGTGCGCTTCGGCCAGGACTATCCATTTCACCACGTCTTTCGCGACCGCGAGGTGATGACGGCCCGTGCGGCGCACGCCGCAGGCTTCGCGCCGGCGGTCCGCCATTCCGAACCCGGCATCATGGTCACGGAATTTCTCGGCGCGAAAACCTATGTTGCCGAGGACGTGCGCGCCAATATCGGCCGCGTCGCAGCCCTTATGCGCGGGTTCCATCGCGAGATGCCCAATCACATCTCCGGCGCCGGCTTCATGTTCTGGGTCTTCCATGTCATCCGCGACTATGCGCGAACGCTGAGCGAAGGCGGCAGCCGCAAGCGCGACGAGCTGCCCAGGCTGCTGGCTCTGGCCGACGAGTTGGAGCGGGCCCAGAAACTGCTGCCGATCGTCTTCGGCCACAATGATCTTTTGCCGGCAAATATTCTCGACGATGGCGACAGGTTGTGGCTCATCGATTTCGAATATGCCGGTTTCAACACCGCGATGTTCGATCTTGCCGGCGTTGCCTCCAACGCCGAGATGAGCGACGCGGAGTCCTTCACTTTCCTCACGGCGTATTTCATGCGCGAGCCGGATGAGGCGATCCGCCGCTCGCACGCGGCCATGCAATGCGCCTCGCTGCTGCGCGAGGCGATGTGGAGCATGGTTTCCGAACTTTACCTCGACGCGCCCGGCATCGACTACGTCGCCTACACCGCGGAGAACCTGACGCGGCTTGACGCGGCGCTGGACAATTACCGCACGAAATACGGGACACAGTCATGAGCTTGCCCACACATGCCGGCATCGTCGTCATCGGCGGCGGCATTATCGGCTGTTCGACGGCCTACCACCTGGCGCGCGACCACAAGGCCGATGTCGTGCTGCTGGAACAGGGCAAGCTGACCTCGGGTTCGACCTGGCACGCGGCCGGGCTGGTCGGCCAGCTGCGCTCGTCCGCCTCGATCACCCGCGTGCTCAAATATTCGGTCGAGCTCTACAAGGGGCTGGAAGCCGAAACCGGGCTCGCTACCGGCTGGAAGATGACCGGGTGCCTCAGGCTTGCGACCAATGCCGACCGCTGGACCGAATATAAACGGCTGGCGACGACGGCCAGGAGCTTCGGCATGGACATGCAGTTGCTGTCGCCGGGGGAGGTCAAAAAGATGTGGCCGCTGCTGGAGACCGGCGACCTCGTCGGCGCCTCCTGGCTGCCGACCGATGGGCAGGCCAGCCCCTCCGACATCACGCAGTCGCTGGCCAAGGGCGCGCGCATGCATGGCGCCAAGCTGTTCGAGGACGTCCGCGTTACCGGCTTTGACATGACGGACGGGCACATCACCGCGGTGAAGACCAACAAGGGCGACATTGCTTGCGACAAGGTGGTGAACTGCGCCGGGCAATGGTCACGCCAGGTCGGCGCGATGGCCGGCATTTGCGTGCCGCTGCAACCGGTCAAGCACCAGTACATCATCACCGAGAAGATCGACGGGCTGGCGACCGACGCGCCGACAATCCGCGATCCCGACCGCCGCACCTATTTCAAGGAAGAGGTCGGCGGGCTGGTGATGGGCGGCTATGAGCCGAACCCGCAGGCCTGGACGACCGGCCTGCCGGGCGGCGATGTCCCCGTTGACTGGGAGTTCCGGCTGTTCGACGACGACTACGATCATTTCGAGCAGCATATGAGCCAGGCGATCGCGCGCGTGCCGGCGCTGGAGACGGTCGGCGTCAAGCAGATGATCAACGGGCCGGAGAGTTTTACGCCGGACGGCAATTTCATCCTCGGTGTCGCGCCCGAATGCGCCAACATGTTCGTCGGCGCCGGCTTCAACGCCTTCGGCATCGCTTCCGGCGGCGGCGCCGGCTGGGTGCTGGCGCAATGGGTTGTCGATGGTGAAGCGCCGCTCGACCTTTGGGTGGTCGACATCAGGCGCTTTTCCGGCCTGCATCGCGATCGGCAATGGGTCAGCGATCGCACGCTGGAAGCCTATGGCAAGCATTACACGATCGGCTTTCCGCATGAGGAGTACGTCTCGGGCCGGCCGCGCATCGTCTCGCCGCTCTATGACCGGCTGAAAGAACATCGCGCCGTGTTCGGCTCCAAACTCGGCTGGGAGCGGCCGAACTGGTTCGCGCCGCAGGGCGCCAGACCCGAAGACATTTATTCCATGGGCCGGCAGAACTGGTTTGGCCCGGTGGGCGAGGAGCATCGCCATGTGCGCGAGAAAGTCGGCATCTTCGACCAGTCCTCCTTCGCCAAATACGAAATGACGGGTTCGGATGCGGCAAAGGCGCTGGACTGGATCTGCGCCAACGATGTCGCCAAGCCGGTGGGACGGCTGACCTACACGCAGCTTCTCAACACGCGCGGCGGCATCGAGGCCGATTTGACGGTGGCCAGGCTCGCCGAAGACAAATTCTACATCGTGACCGGCACCGGCTTCCGCACGCATGATCTCTCCTGGATCGGCGACCATGTCGGCAAGGGCCTCGACGTGACGTTGAAAGATGTCACCGAGGATTTCGGCACGCTGTCGCTGATGGGGCCGCGCGCCCGCGATGTGCTTTCGGCCGTCACCGACGCGGATGTCTCGAATGCCGCCTTCCCGTTCGGCCATGTCAGCGAGATCGCCATTGCCGGTCATACGGTTCGGGCGCTGCGCGTCACCTATGTCGGCGAGCTCGGCTGGGAATTGCATGTGCCAATCGCCGCCACCGGCGAAATCTTCGACGCATTGATGGCCGCCGGCAAGCCGCTCGGCATCCGGCCGATCGGCTACCGGGCGCTGGAATCACTTCGGCTGGAGAAAGGCTACCGCGCCTGGGGCTCCGACATCACCCCCAACGACACGCCTCAGGAGGCCGGCCTCGGCTGGGCGGTGAAGCTGAGGAAGAACACCGATTTCGTCGGCCGGCGGGCGCTCGAAAAGATCAGCGGCGCCGACCTGAAGAAACGCTTTGCCGGCTTCACGGTCGACGATCCCGATATCGTGCTGGTCGGGCGCGAGACGATTTTGCGCAATGGCGAACCGGTCGGCTATCTCACCAGCGGCGGTTATGGCTACACGCTGGCTAAGAACATCGGCTATGGCTATGTCCGCAACGCCGATGGCGTCGGCGACGATTTCCTCGGCTCGGGCGACTATGAGCTGGTGGTCGCCATGGAGCTGACGCCGGCGAAGATCCATCTCGAACCGATGTACGATCCTTCGATGAGCAGGATCAAGGCATAGGCTGCGCCAGACTCAGCTCACGCGCAGCACAAGGCCGCGGCTGGGCACGGTGTCAGCCTCGCCAGGCATCGAAACATAAGGCGCAGTCTCCTCGGCACGAACGACCCTGCCCTCAGCCTCGAGCGCAGCGATGCGATCGGCAAAGCCGGCGTTCCACAGCGTGTTCTTGATGGTCAGCACGATGACGCCACCGGGACGGCAGACGCGGATCAGTTCGTCCAGCCCCTCGGCGCCGACATGGCCGGAGGTGAAAACGCCGGCCGAGACGATGCCGGCATAGGCATTGTCGGCAAAGGGGAGCGGGCCGCCGAGCGCCAGGCAATGCAGCGCCGAATAGACGCCCTTTGCCGCCGCCTTGGCCAGCATGCCTTGCGAAATATCGAGCGCTTCGACCTGGGGATAGCCGGTGATGGCCAGCCACTCGCCGATCAGCCCGGTGCCGGCCCCGGCATCGAGAAGCGGGGCCGCGCCGCGCGGCAGATGCCGTGCGAGCAGGGCCAGGCAGATCGTCGGATGGCGGTAGCCGGCGGCCGACATATCGGCATCGTAGGTTTCCGACCAATTGTCATAGATCGCGGCGACGTCCTCGGGCCGTTGCGCCGCATAGGCGGCGCCAAGCCCGCCATGATCCTTGTTGCCCGCCATGGCTGTTTCTCCGCCAGCTCGCTGCTCACCCTCGATCGGATGATAGCCAAACGGCGAAAACTGTGGAACCGTTGTCGCAAGAAATACACGGCCAAGGGCAACAGGCATGGGGACGGACGAGGCACGCGCAACACTTGCGGCAATTCCGGCATTGGCGGGCTATGACGGACCGCTTGAGCGGCTGGGCGGGATGACCAATCTCGTCTTTCGGGCCGGCGATATCTGCCTGCGCATGCCCGGCAAAGGCACGGAGGAGTATATCAACCGCGCCAATGAAGCGGTGGCGGCGCGTGAGGCGGCCAAAGCGGGCGTCAGCCCCGAAGTGCTGCATGTCGACCCCGCGACAGGCGTGCTGGCGAGCCGCTTCGTTGCCGGCGCCGTGACGATGTCGCCGGAAAAGTTCAAGCTGCGCGCCGGCAGCCCGGCCCGCGCCGGCGAAGCCTTCCGCAAGCTGCACACGTCCGGTGCGGTATTTCCGTTCCGCTTCGAGCTGTTTGCGATGATCGACGACTATCTCAAGGTCTTATCGACCAAGGAAGTCGCCTTGCCGCCGGGCTACCACGACGTGGTGCGCGAATCCGACACCGTGCGTGCGTCCCTTGCCGCGCATAGACTGCCGATTGCCGCCTGCCATTGCGATCCACTGTGCGAGAATTTTCTCGATACGGGCGAGCGGATGTGGATCGTCGACTGGGAATATTCGGGGATGAATGACCCGCTCTGGGATCTCGGCGACCTCTCGGTCGAAGGCCGGTTCGACACCGCGCAGGAGGAAGAGATGATGCGCGCCTATTTCGGCGGCGAGGCAAAACCGGCCGAGCGCGGCCGCGTCGTCACCTACAAGGCGATGTGCGACCTGTTGTGGACGCTGTGGGGGCTGATCCAGCTTGCCAACAACAACCCGGTCGAGGACTTCCGCGCCTATGCCGACGGCCGCTTCGCCCGTTGCAAGGCGCTGATGGAAACGCCTGAGTTTTCACGGCATCTGGCGGCGGTGCGCATGGGCTAGGCGGCACCCGAGGCGCTCAGTTCACGCCTTTCGGCACGTTCTCCGGCGGCACGACTGTTTCCACCACCTTCTGGCGGTGGAAGATGAACAGGCCGGCGAGCACGACGATGGCCGAGCCGATCAGGATGCGCGGTCCCGGCACGTCGCCGAAGAATGCCAGGCCGAAGATCACCGCCCATAGAAGCAGGCTGTAGTGCAGCGGCGCCAGCGTCGAGGCAGGGGCCAGTTTCAGCGCCCTGGTAATCATCAGATGCGCGCTGCAGGAGACGATGCCGAGCAGGAGCATGGCGCCGAAATCGAGTGCCGAGGGCGTCTGCCAGGCGCCTATGGTCATCACGCCGCCAACCAGCAGCGTGCCGATAGTCTGCCAGGTGACCAGCGTTGTGTCGCTGGTGCCGCGCAGGCGGCGGCTGAGGATGATGGCAAAGGCGAAGGCGAGGCTGCCGACCAGCGCGAACAGCGAGGACTGCGAAAACGCCGCCGAAGAGGGTTTCAAGATGATCAGCACGCCGCAGAAGCCGACCAGGATGGCGGCCCAGCGGCGCCAGCCGACCTTTTCGCCGAGCAGGAAATGCGACAGCGCCGCCACATAGATCGGCCCGGCCATGTAGAAGCTCATCACATCGGCCAGCGGCAGATAGACGACGGCCGCGTAAAACAAGGCTGTGTCCACCGTGGTCGCCAGCACGCGCAGAATCTGGAGGACCGGCCGCTCCATCTGGAACAGTCTGCCGGCGCCCTGGTTGGCGATCATCGGGCCGAGCACGATGAAGGCCCCGATCGATCGGATCAGCACCACCTGCCCCACCGAGAAGCTGGCGACCAGCCATTTGCCCATCGCGTCGTTCAGCGCGAACATGAAGTCGCCGGCCAGCATCAAGAGGATGCCGGCCAGAAGCGCGTTCCTGATAGTGAAGGTGCGGACGAGCGACTGGGCCATGCGGCTCCCTAGCTGCAAGCGGTCGCTTTGACGAGGCAAATCGGTAAGACCAGCGGCGGAAATCGGCTGTTTCTACGCAGTTTTGTGCCGCCGGTTCACCTGTCCGGGACGGCCGGCGATCGACAGCCGTGTCTCCTGTTTCGTGCGCTCGGCCACCACCTTGCCCCTGGCGACGACGCACAGCCGTTCGGCACGCAGCCTCAAGGCCTCGATCGGGTTGCCTGCATCGAGGATGACGAAGCTGGCGCGCTTGCCCACGGCAAGGCCGAGATGATCGAGGCCCATGATGGCGGCGTTGACATTGGTGACCATGTCGAAGCAGCGTGCCATGTCGGCAGGGCTCGACATCTGAGCGACGTGAAGCCCCATGAAGGCGACGTCGAGCATGTCGGCGGTGCCCAGCGAATACCAGGGGTCGAGAACGCAATCCTGGCCCCAACCGACTCGGATGCCGAGCGCCAGCATCTCCTTCACCCGGGTCATTCCGCGGCGTTTGGGAAACGTGTCGTGGCGGCCCTGCAGCATGATGTTGATCAGCGGATTGGGGATCGCCGACACACCGGCCTCGGCAATCAGCGGCAGCAGCTTGGAGACGTAGTAATTGTCCATCGAGTGCATTGAAGTCAGATGCGAGCCGGCTACCTTGCCCTGCAGGCCAAGGCGCTGCGTCTCATAGGCAAGCTGCTCGATGTGGCGCGACAACGGATCGTCGGTCTCGTCGCAATGCAGGTCGACCATCAGCCCGCGCTTCGCCGCGATTTCGCACAATTCGGTCACCGAGCGCGTGCCGTCGGCCATGGTGCGTTCGAAATGCGGGATGCCGCCGACGATGTCGACGCCCACGTCGAGCGCGCGCAGCGTGTTCTGCCGCGCCGTCGGCGAACGGTAGAAGCCATCCTGCGGGAAAGCGACCAGTTGCAGATCGATATAGGGCGCGACAATCTTCTTGACGTCGAGCAGCGCCTCGACCGCCAGCAGCCGGTCGTCGCAGACATCGACATGGGTACGGATGGCGAGCAGGCCCATCGAGACCGCCCAGTCGCAATAGGCGAGCGCCCGCTCGCGCACCGCGTCATGGGTCAAGAGCGGCTTCAGTTCGCCCCACAGCGAAATGCCTTCCAGCAGCGTGCCCGAAGCGTTGATGCGTGGAATGCCGTAGGACAGCGTCGCGTCCATATGGAAATGCGGATCGACGAAGGGCGGCGAGATCAGATTGCCACGGGCGTCGATCGCCGTGCCGGCGCTGACATGCAGTTCGGACTCGATGGCGACGATCGTCTCGCCGATGACGCCTAGGTCGGCGACGGTGCCGTCGGGCAGCGTTCCGCCGCGCACAACAAGATCGAAATCCATCTGTCGTCATCTCCCTGCAGATCAGTCGCCGCAATCGTGGCGCAAAAGACACCGTGCCGCAGCCGATTGTCTCCGCGACAGCGAAAGGTTCCATCCGGTCACAACTCGCTCTATAAGCCGCCTTTCGCCCCGGTGGCGAATCCGAAATTCGTCAGTCAGGCATGGGATCGGCCATTTGTTTCGCTTCTTCCGTTCGACGGAAAACCAGCGCCTTATCGCAAGGCTTTTGCGGGAATCCTTTCACGCACATAGATTTGGCTACGCTGCGGCCATTCTGTCGATGCTGGTGGTGGCGGCAACGACAGCAGCCAGCGCCTATATGCTGCGCGAAATCACCAATGAATTCGTGGTTTACAAGAGGATTGGGCAGGTCAATCTGATCGCGGCGGCGACCGGAGCGATTTTCATTCTCAAGGGCTTCGCAAACTTCATCCAGGCCTACTTCATGAGCAGGGTCGGCAATGCCATCATCGCCGACCGGCAGCGCAAGATCTATGACAGCATTCTCGCGCAAGGCATCGAATTCTATCATTCGACCTCTTCGTCCGAACTGATTTCGCGCATGACGAACAATGCCCAGGCCGCGCGCAGCGTGCTCGACCAAATCGTCACGTCCTATGTTCGCGATCTGGTGACGCTGGCTGCGCTGGTGGGTGTGATGGTCTGGCAGCAGCCGGCGCTGTCCCTCATCTGTCTGGTGATCGGGCCGATCGCCATTTACGGCGTCAATCGTATCCTGAAGCGCGTCCGAAAAATTGCCTCGCAAGAATTCCGTTCGCTCGGCCAGATCGTGCAGGTGATGCAGGAAACTGCGATCGGCGTGCGCGTCGTCAAATCCTTCGGCCTCGAAGGCGCCATGCGCAAGCGCATGTACAAGGCCGTGTCGGACGTGGAGAGCCGCGCCAACAACATCGCCACGCTGGAGGCCGCCACCAGCCCGGTTATGGAAACGCTTGCGGGGCTGGCCATCGCTGGCGCCGTTTTTGTCAGCGGCTTCCTGGTTCTGGGCGGCGGCGGTCAGATGCCGGGCAACATCATGGCCTTCATCGCGGCGCTGCTGTTGGCCTATGAGCCGGCCAAGCGCCTGGCCCGCGTACGCATCTCGCTTGAAACCGGCATTGTCGGCGTGCGCATGATGTTCCAGCTCGCCGACCGGCCGCTGACGCTGGCCGAAAAGCCGGATGCAAAGCCGCTGCGGGCCGGGCCGGGCGAGATCCATTTCGACAATGTCAGCTTCGCCTACCCCGAAAGCGCGCCGGTGTTCGAGGGACTGGACCTGACGCTTGCCGCCGGCAAGATGACGGCGCTGGTCGGACCCTCGGGCAGCGGCAAGTCGACCATCCTCAACCTGATCATGCGCATGTACGACCCGCAGAGCGGCAGGGTGATGTTCGACGGGCAGGACATTTCTTGTGCCACGCTCACCTCGGTCAGGGAAAAGATCGCCTATGTCAGCCAGGACACGTTCCTGTTTGCCGGCACGATCATGCACAACATCAGGCTCGGGCGCGAGGGCGCCACGGACGAGGAAGTGATGGCCGCCGCAAGGGCCGCCAATGCACATGACTTCATCAGCGCCCAGGCGAAAGGCTACGACACGGATGTCGGCGAGAATGGCGCGCTGCTGTCAGGCGGCCAGCGCCAGCGCATCTCGATCGCACGCGCCATGCTACGCAATGCCGAAATCCTGCTTCTGGACGAGGCGACCAGCGCACTCGACGCCGAATCCGAGGCGCTGTTCCGCGACGCGCTGCAGCAGCTGACGGTCGGGCGCACCACCATCGTCATTGCCCACCGCCTGTCGACCGTGCACCAGGCCGACACGATCGTGGTGCTGGAGGCCGGCAAGGTGGTGGAAAGCGGCGCGCATCGCACGCTGCTCAACCAGGGCGGCCTGTATCAGAAGCTTTATGAATATCAGCTGATGCCGTGAGCTTTACCCTCCCCCTTGTGGGGAGGGTCGCTGCGCAGCAGCGGGGTGGGGGTCGGCGCCGCACCCTCACTCCGGCACGTGCCGCACCGCGCCCTTGTCGGCGCTGGTGGCGAAGGCGGCGTAAGCGCGCAGCGCGGTCGTCACCTTGCGCTTGCGCTTTTCCTCGGGCTTCCAGGCCATGGCGCCCTTCGCCTCCATGGCCGCGCGGCGCGCGTCGAGTTCAGCGTCGCTGACAGCAAGCCGGATCGTGCGGTTGGGGATGTCGATCTCGATCGTATCGCCTTCCTGCACCAGTCCGATCGTGCCGCCTTCCGCTGCTTCGGGCGAGGCATGGCCGATCGACAGGCCTGATGTGCCGCCGGAGAAGCGGCCGTCGGTGACCAGCGCGCAGGCCTTGCCGAGGCCTTTCGACTTTAGATAGCTCGTGGGGTAGAGCATTTCCTGCATGCCGGGACCGCCGCGCGGTCCTTCATAGCGGATGACGACGACATCGCCGGCCTTGATTTCGTTGGACAGGATCGCCTTCACGGAAGCGTCCTGGCTTTCGAACACGCGGGCCGGGCCGGTGAACTTCAGGATCGACTCGTCGACGCCGGCCGTCTTCACGATGCAGCCGTCGAGCGCCAGATTGCCTTTCAGCACGGCAAGGCCGCCGTCTTTCGAGAACGGCGTCTCGGCTGAGCGGATGACGCCCTTCTCGCGGTCGAGGTCGAGCTCGTCCCAGCGGCGGTCCTGGCTGAAGGCGACCTGTGTCGGCACGCCACCCGGAGCGGCGAGAAAGAAGTCGCGGACGCTCTGGCTCGAGGTGCGGGAGATGTCCCAATGGTCGAGCGCTTCGCCGAGGCTCGCCGTATGCACCGTGGGCAGGTTGCGGTTGAGCAGCCCGGCATTGTCGAGCTGGCCGAGGATCGCCATGATGCCGCCGGCGCGGTGGACGTCTTCCATATGCACGTCGGACTTGGCCGGTGCGACCTTGCATAGCACCGGAACCCGCCGTGACAGCCGGTCGATGTCTTCCATGGTGAAGTCGACTTCTCCCTCGTGCGCGGCGGCAAGGATGTGCAGCACGGTATTGGTCGAGCCGCCCATGGCGATGTCGAGCGTCATGGCGTTCTCGAAGGCGCCCTTCGAGGCGATGCTGCGCGGCAGCGCCGACTCATCATCCTGCTCGTAGTAGCGCTGGGCGAGATCGACGATAAGGTGACCCGCCTCGACGAACAGCCGCTTGCGGTCGGCGTGGGTTGCCAGCGTCGAGCCGTTGCCGGGTAGCGACAGGCCGAGCGCCTCGGTCAGGCAATTCATCGAATTGGCGGTGAACATGCCGGAGCACGAGCCGCAGGTCGGGCAGGCCGAGCGTTCGATGACCTTGACGTCCTCGTCGGAGATCTTGTCGTCGGCGGCGGCAACCATGGCGTCGACCAGGTCGAGCGCTTGTGTCTTGCCGGCGAGCACCACCTTGCCGGCTTCCATCGGCCCCCCGGAGACGAAGACGCTTGGGATATTGAGGCGCAAGGAGGCCATCAGCATGCCGGGCGTGATCTTGTCGCAATTGGAGATGCAGACCATGGCATCGGCGCAATGCGCGTTGACCATATATTCGACCGAGTCCGCGATCAGCTCGCGCGACGGCAGCGAATAGAGCATGCCGTCATGGCCCATGGCGATGCCGTCATCGACGGCGATGGTGTTGAATTCCTTGGCGACGCCGCCGGCCTTCTCGATCTCGCGCGCCACCAGCTGGCCAAGGTCTTTCAGATGGACATGACCCGGCACGAACTGGGTGAAGGAATTGACCACCGCGATGATCGGCTTGCCGAAATCCGAATCCTTCATGCCGGTGGCGCGCCACAGGCCGCGGGCGCCGGCCATGTTGCGGCCGTGGGTGGTGGTGCGGGAGCGATAGGCAGGCATGAATTTTCCTTGGCTGGCTGGCTGCGCCCGGTGCGGAGCGGAACTTGGATCGCAGGGTTTATAGACCGGCAAGTATGGTCTGGCCACTTTTTTGCAATGCGCCAGAGTCTCGCTGAAAATCAGGGTTTCGAAAAAGATTGCCGGCCAGTGTCGGATCGCTAGCCCGGCATCCGTCCTTGGACGACGGCAAGGGAATGGCACCATTTCTATAAGTCAGCAGCTTCACCTGTAACCGCAACCAAACACCCGAGGAGCATGACATGCAAAAGATCACCACCTGCCTGTGGTTCGATGGCCAGGCCGAAGAGGCGATGAATTTCTACGTCTCCATCTTCAAGAATTCGAAGGTGCTGAGCGTGCTGCGTTGGCCCGAAGGCCATGCCGATGCCGGCAAGGCGCTGGTGACCACGTTCGAACTCGACGGCGTGCAGTTCCAGGCACTCAACGGCGGACCGCAATTCAAGTTCAACGAGGCGATGTCACAGTCGATCGACTGCAAGACCCAGGAAGAGGTCGATTATTTCTGGGACAAGCTCATCGAAGGCGGCGGCGAACCGTCGCAATGCAGCTGGCTGAAGGACAAGTTCGGCGTCTCTTGGCAAGTCGTGCCGGAGCAACTGCCGCGCCTGCTTCTGGATCCGGACCGGGCCAAGGCCGGGCGGGTGATGTCGGCGATGATGCAGATGAGCAAGATCGATATTGCGAAGATCGAGGAAGCTGCGGAGGGGTGAGAAGGGGTCCGCGTAGCGGACGAAAAGCCAATTGCTTGGCTTTTCGGCTTCGAACGCCCTGAGCCATGCGAAGGGCCGGCGCGCGTTGGAGCCAATTGACCCTTCAACGTCGGCGCTGCCCCTCATCCGCCCTTCGGGCACCTTCTCCGCGTAAGCGGGCAGAAGGAAAAGGGGCGCCTTACGCCGCCTTGTCGCGGACCTGGTAGTCCTTGATGGTGGCGAAGCGGATCGCCCTCCAGCGTTCGGCTTCGTAGTTCAGCGAGAAGGCGTTTTGGGCCAGAAACACCGGGTCGTTGTCGAGATCACGGGCGATGTCGCCGCGATGCGCCTCAATGAAGCGAAGCGTCTCGGCCTTGTCGTCGGCAGAGATCCAGCGGCAGACCGAGAAGCGCGACATCTCGAATTCGACCGGCAGCGTGTATTCGAAATTCAACCTTTCCTTCAAGACGTCGAGCTGCAGCGCGCCGACAACGCCGACGATGGCCGGCGAGCCGTCTTCCGGCGAAAACAGCTGCACGACGCCTTCCTCGGCCATCTGGTGCAGCGCTTCCTTGAGTTTTTTCGCCTTCATCGCGTCGCCGAGGCGCACACGGCGCAGGATTTCCGGCGCGAAGTTAGGTACGCCGCGGAACAGTATCTCCTCGCCTTCGGTCAGCGTGTCGCCAATGCGCAGCGTGCCGTGGTTGGGGATGCCGACGACATCGCCGGCAAACGCTTCGTCGGCGGTGACGCGGGTGCGGGCAAAGAAGAATTGCGGCGCCGACAGGCTCATCGGCTTGCCGGTGCGCACCAATTTCGCCTTCATGCCGCGCTCGAGCTTGCCCGAACAGACGCGCACGAAGGCGATGCGGTCGCGATGGTTGGGGTCCATATTGGCCTGGATCTTGAACACGAAGGACGTCATCTTCTCCTCCGTCGCCTCGACCTTGCGGGTGTCTGCGTCCTGCGCACGCGGCGGCGGGCCGAAGGCACCGAGCGCCTCGATCAGGTCGAGCACGCCGTAATTGCGCAGCGCCGAGCCGAAATAGACCGGCGTCAGATGGCCCTCACGGAACGCGACAATATCAAGAGGTCGGCAGGCCTCGCGCGCGAGTTCCAGCTCCTCGATGAAGGCTTCGCGCTCGTTTTCCGGCAGCAGGCCGGCGACGCGGTTGGAGTCGGGGCCGTTGACCGGCGTGCGGTCTTTCTCGGCATCGCCCCTGCGCACAGCGTTGAGCGCCAGGTGGTAGGTGCCGGCAAAAGTCTTGCCGCGGCCGATCGGCCAGGTGATGGGGGCAGTGTCCAGCGCCAGCTTCTGCTCGATCTCGTCCAAAATCTCGAAGGGGTCGCGGCTTTCGCGGTCCATCTTGTTGATGAAGGTGATGATGGGGATATCGCGCAGCCGGCAGACCTCGAACAGCTTCAGCGTGCGCGGCTCGATGCCCTTGGCGGCGTCGATGACCATGACGGCCGAGTCCACCGCCGACAGCGTGCGGTAGGTGTCGTCGGCAAAATCCTCGTGGCCGGGCGTATCGAGCAGGTTGAAGACATTGTCCTCGTATTCGAAGGTCATCACCGAGGTGACGACCGAAATGCCGCGCTCGCGCTCGATCTTCATCCAGTCGGACCGCGTCTGGATGCGGTCCTTCTTGGCCTTGACCTCGCCCGCAAGCTGGATGGCGCCGCCGAACAGCAGCAGCTTTTCGGTGAGCGTCGTCTTGCCGGCGTCTGGGTGGGCGATGATCGCGAAAGTGCGGCGGCGCGATACCGCCTGTTCGATGTCTTCTGCCAATTTCTGGAATCCTGTCTGTGGCGCCGGCTTCTAGCAGCGCATTGCTGGCCTGTCGACAGTTTCGGGCCGGCAGGCCTCGACCGCCCTTGAGCTTAACCCGCTGTGGTGGCATCAGAGGAGCCCATTCTGAGAGGTCCGGTATGAGCAGCGCTAAGGAAGTCATCGTCATCGGCGCCGGCATTATCGGCGCTTCCATCGCCTGGCACCTGACCAAGGCTGGCGCGCGGGTGACGGTGGTTTCGGAGAGCGGCGCCGGTGGCGTCGCGACGCCCAATTCCTTTGCCTGGATCAACGCCAGCTGGGGTAACCCCGAAACCTATTTCCGGCTGCGCACCCGCGCCATGGCCGAGTGGAAGCGGCTGGCAGACGAGTTGCCTGGACTGCCGCTCGCCTGGTGCGGCGGCTTGTGCTGGGATTTGCCGGCCGACCGGCTCGAAGCCTACGCGGCCAAGCATTCGGCCTGGGGCTACGGCATCGAGCGCGTTGACGCCAAGCGAGCCGCGCAGATCGAGCCCAAACTGGTCGAGCCGCCTGAATTCGCGGTTTATGTCGCGGAGGAAGGCGTGGCCGAACCGGTTGCGGCGGCCAAGGCGCTGCTGGCCGATGCAGAACGGCGCGGCGCGCGCATTCTTTCCAGTTCTGTAACCGCACTTGTCCAGACCGATGGCAGGATTGCCGGTGTCGATACATCGCATGGGCTGATGGCAGCCGACGAGGTGGTGATCGCAGCCGGTGTCGGGGCGCCCGATATTGCCGCTACCGCCGGCATCAAGCTGCCGATCGAGACGCCGCCCGGTCTGATCGTCCACTCGCAGCCCTACAAGAAGCTCCTCAACGGGCTGGTGCATGCCGAAAAGCTGCATATGCGCCAGACGGCGGAGGGCCGCATCATCGCCGGCTCGGATTTCGCGGGGAGCGATCCCGGTGAGAATCCCGACGCCACGGCGCGCGAGCTGTTTGCAGCAATGAAGGCGGCTTTGCGCGGCGCCGACGAACTGGAATTTGATTTCCACACGGTTGGCTACCGGCCGACGCCGATCGACGGCTTTCCGATCATCGGCCGCGCCGAGGGCACGGAAGGTCTCTATGTCGCCGTCATGCATTCCGGCATAACGCTGGCGCCGGCGGTCGGGCTGTTCGCCACGCGCGAAATTCTCGACGGCGAGCGTGATCCGCTGCTGACGCCTTATGGGTTGGGTCGGTTTGCTCAGTAGCCCGGCGGACGCTTGAAGCCGCCGGTCAGCGCTTCGATCGCCTTGGCGATGCCGAGCAGCCGCGATTCCGACCAGCGCTTGCCGACCAGTTGCAGGCCGATAGGCAGGCCGTCGCGGTCTTGCCCGCAGGGCAGCGAGAGTGCCGGATGGCCGGAATAATTGAAGACCGCGCCATAGGCCGGTAGCATCCAATAGCTTTGCTCCTTGCCGTCGACTTCGATCGGCGTGCCGGGCTCACAATGCGCGAAGGCCGTGGTCATGGCGACCGGACACAGCAAGGCATCGCAGGTCTCGAAGAACCTGTCCCAGGCCAGGATCGAGCGGTCGCGGCGAGCGAGCGCCTCGAACCAATTGGTGATCGGCGTTGACTGCTTCGGCGGTTCGGGCTGCGCTGCCTCCAGCATCATGCCGATCAGATCGCCGCCCTGCTTCAGATCGTCATGCAGATCGAGCTTCGGCAAGTTCGCTTCTTCCACAATCACCCCTACTGATTGCAACCGCTTGGCCAGGCTTTCGACTGCGGTAGCGATTTTGCCAGCCACCGGAAAGCCGGGGAAGGACGGCGCGAAGGCGATGCGCAATGTCTTGAGGTCGAGCCTGGGCATGGCCTCTACGGGCACCGGCCCGAGGTCCGTGTCTGCTCCGTCCGGGCCGGCGATGATTTTGTAGATCAGCGCAAGATCGTCCACGCTGCGCGCCAGCGGACCGAGGCAGGACATCAAGCGGACGCTGCGCGCCGCGCCGTTCGGATCGGGGAAGGCGCCGGCCAGGGACACGCGGTGCTCGGTCGGTTTCAACCCGCAGACACCGCAAAAAGCCGACGGCAGGCGGATCGAATCCTGCATGTCGGTGCCGACATCGAACGGCGTCATGCCGGTCGCCACCGCTGCCGCTGCGCCACCGCTGGACCCGCCTGACGTGCGCGAGCGGTTCCACGGATTGCTGGTGCGACCGAACAGCGGATTGTCCGATTGCCAGTCGCCCAGCATCGTCGCGACATTGGTCTTTCCAATCAGGATGCCGCCTGCTGCTTTCAATCGGGCGACGACCGGACTGTCTGCCTTTGCCACATAGTCGGCGAATGGTGCGAAACCAACCGTGGTCTTCATATCAGCGGTTTGGTGCATGTCCTTCAACGTGAAAGGCACGCCATGCAGCGGTCCGAGCCCATCGCCGCGCGCCTGCACCGCGTCGGCCTGTTTCGCGCGCTCGCGGGCGCCTTCCCGCTCGAGATTGACGACCGCGTTGACCGCCTCGTTATGCAGGTCAATCTGCGCCAGTTGCGCGTCTAGCGCCTCAACGGCGGAGATTTTTCGCGCCGCAATCGTGGTAGCGAGGTCGACGGTCGAGGAGAAGACTAGGTCCATGGCGAATGCTCCGGCAGTCGGCGCCTTCGCCAAATGGCAGGCGCGGCTTGAAGTGAGTTCAGCATTTCTAGGACAGGGAACGCTTGATCGTAATTGCGCTGACCGGTTCGGTTGAGGGGGGCGCGAAGGAATGCGGCCTACCCTGTTTCCTTCGATCAGCCCACCAGCGCGAGCTTCGCAGTTGCCGGCACGAACGGCCGAATAACCATCCCATCGCCGCTGATCGTGACAAAACTCGCGGGCGGGATGGCCTGCCATTCCCCGCCCTCGCGATCGAAAGGCTCCGACACGATGCAACGGCCGGCATTGCGCACCGACGTGTACAGCGTCGGCGCGTGATCGTCGCTGGCATAGCGCACGGCATACAGCGCCTTTCCATCCGAAAAGGCCGCAGTCAGTTTCAAGGCTGGCTCCAGACCGGCGCGGCGCGATGCCTCGATGACGCGGGCGGTGGCGCGCGATACTGCCCCTTGCGGGTCGCCAGCAAGACCCTCGTCGATCATCAGCAGGAAAAACAATTCGGAATCGGTGGTGCCCTCGCGCTGGTCGAAGACGGCGTCAGAGAGCGAGTTCTCCAGCGCGCGGCGGATCTTTTCGAAGCCGCCGATCTGGCCGTTGTGCATGAACGACCAGTTGCCGGAGATGAAGGGATGGCAGTTCATGCGGCTGGTGGCGCCGCCGGTCGACGCCCTGACATGGGCGAGGAACAGGCCGGATTTGATCTGCCGGCATAGGCTTTTCAGATTGGGATCCGACCAGGCCGGCAGGATGTCGCGGTAGAGGCCGGGCTCGGGCCGGTCGCCATACCAGGCAAGGCCGAAACCGTCGCCATTGGTCGGCGACTTGGCTTCCTGGGCGCAATGGCTCTGGGCGATCAGCGAGTGGCAAGGTGCGGTGACGACGTCTTCGAGGAAGACCGCTTCACCCAGATAGGCCGCCCATCGGCACATGGCTTCTAACCAATCCTAGGCGCGATCCAAGAGAGCCTGGGGCTCCTTGACCGCGTGCGAGCCTCTGTTGTGCGTCCGCTCGTAGAGTTCGCGAACGATTCGGCTTGCCGTAGTTTCGAAGAGAAACGGCAAGAAAGCGTGAACGAGTGCCGCACCAGCGGCCATCAGGAGGCGCGAGCAGAACCAGGCGGCAAAGGCCATATGGCTGAAATAGGTCTCGCCCACCTTGGCCGGGTGAGAGGTGAACAGCTTCGAAAACAGCGTCGTCATGGTGATCCCTCCTGCCGGGATAAGCCCCGATGTGGGTATCCTGCCACGGGGTAAAGGTTCATCGGTCTCAATTTGTCCTTGTCTAACGCCGTGGTTCGGGACATTCATCCCACATGGCGCTTGAATTTGATGAAATCGACCGAAGATTGCTGGCCGAGCTGCAACGCGACGGCACACTATCGGTCGATCAGCTCTCCGAAAAAGTGTCGCTGTCGCGCAACGCCTGCTGGCGCCGGGTCAAGCGGCTGGAAGAGGACGGCGTCATCACCGGACGGGTGGCGCTGGTCGATGCCGACAAGCTCGGGCTCGGACTTTCGGTGTTCATCCTGATCCGCACCTCCAATCATGACCCGGACTGGCTGCAGAAGTTCCGTGCGGCGGTGACCGGTTTTCCCGAGATCACCGGGGTCTATCGCATGTCCGGCGATCTCGACTACGTGCTGCGCGCCCGCGTCGCTGACATGAAGGCCTATGACCGGCTCTATCAGCGGCTGATCGCCAAGGTGGCGCTGTCGGACGTTTCGGCCTCCTTCGTCATGGAGGAGATCAAGGAGACGACCGTCGTTCCGATGGAATTGCGCTAGGTCACACTGACGCCTGAAAGAAAGCCGTTGATAGGCCTGCGGACGAGTTGACCGAATCGCCGTTCGCGCCGATAGGATCGATTTTATGCGCGCAGCCTTCCAAAATTCCTCCGTCATTGGTCCCACTGTCGGCTTCGTCAGGTTGCCGCATGGAGATGGACTTCCCCTTCCCGCCTATGAAAGCACCGGCGCCGCCGGCATGGATCTGCGCGCCGCGGTGCCGGAAGACCGGCCGCTGCTGATCCTGCCTGGCAAGCGCGCCTTGGTGCCGACCGGTCTGATCCTGGAAATTCCCGAAGGAATGGAAGGCCAGGTGCGGCCGCGCTCCGGCCTTGCCTTCAAGCATGGGCTGACCGTCCTCAATTCACCGGGCACGGTCGACAGCGACTATCGCGGCGAGGTCAAGGTGCTGCTGATCAACCTTGGCGACGAGGATTTCGCGGTGACGCGCGGCATGCGCATTGCCCAGATCGTCTTTGCCGCGGTGACGCAGGTGACGGTTGAGGAGCGCTCGCTGGCCGGCGCCACGACGCGCGGCGCGGGCGGGTTCGGATCGACCGGCACCGCCTGAAATGAGCATACCGAAACTGGTCATCTTCGACTGCGACGGCATCCTGGTCGACACCGAGAACCTTGCCAACCGGCGGCTTGCCGAGTGGTTTGTTGCCGCCGGTTATCCCACCACATTCGAATATTGCCGCAAATATTTTTCCGGCCGCAGCATGGCTTCGGTGCAGAAGGAAATCGAAGAGACGACCACGGTGCGGCTCGGCGCCGATTTCGTCGATCGCTGGAATGCCGGCCTGCCCGATCTGTTTGCGCATGGCGTCGAGGCGATCCCCTATGTGCGCGACTTCATCGAGGCGGTTCGCGCGGCCGGCATTCCCTATTGCGTCGCCACTTCCGCGCGTATCTCGAAGATGCACATCACGCTCGGCCAGACCGGGCTGCTGCCGCTGTTCGAGCATGGCATGTTCTCTTCGACCATGGTCAGCCGCGGCAAGCCGTTCCCGGACCTGTTCCTGCATGCGGCAAAGACCATGGGCTTTGTGCCCGCCGACTGCATCGTCATCGAGGACAGCGTTGCCGGCACGCAGGCCGGCATTGCCGCCGGCATGCGTGTCTATTCCTATCATGGCGATCCCTATTCCGACCGCGATGGCCTGGCCAGCGCCGGCGGCGTCCTGTTCGACGACATGCGCGAACTTGCCGGGCTGGTGCCGATCCACTGAAGCTGTGTTAGGTTCCGCGCGGCCAGCCTGAGGCGCCCATGCCAACGAACCTGCTTCGCTCCATCCTAAAGCGTTTCACCGTTTCATGGAAACGGCGAACCGCTCTATCTTTTTGTTTTGTCGCAATTTCCGGCCGGAAAACCGCACACACTTTTCCTGAAATTGCTCTAGCGCTTGTGCTGCTGCCGTGGCTTTGGACCGCAGCCGGCGCGCAAGCCGTCAGCTTCCCGGAATTCGGCAGCGCCATCCCCGGCCACATGGATGTGACCTATCTGGACCTCGCAAGGATGGTCATTCCCGGCCTCGCAGGTAACAGCAACGGTTTCTACCGGGGTGGATTGCCGATCGAGATGCGCCACATCGAGGGACCGGATGGCGGCGGTTCGCCGCCTGAGACATCGGGCCTCTCCAACGCCGGCGTGCTCGCCATCAAGGCCGGGGGCAAGGACCGGCTGGCGATGCTCTACGACCTCGGCGACTCTCCCGACAGCGCCGAAGGCTATGCCGTGCTGGCGCTCTACGACATCACAGACAAGCCGAAGCTGCTCGACGCCGTCAATGTCGCGCTCGACCGCGGCACCTATTTCCGTGAACCGGGCAAGCTTTCCGTTGGGCCGAACGACGACATCGTGATCACCATGAGCGCGCATTTCAATTCAAGCCAAAACTACGCAATCACGCCGCTGATCATGGTGCGCGACGACAAATTCCAACTGATCGACATGATCTTCACCTTCGATGAGAACCTGTGCGCCTACAGCCGCAAGCAGGACGTTGCTTTCCAGACGATCGCTGACGGACAGCCTTATGCCGCGGTCAAAGTGACGGTGACCGACGCCACGGTGCTCAACGGCGAGAGCTGCGACGGCCAGCCGCCCAAGCCTGAAGCCCACGCAATTTCCGTTATCTATCATTGGGACAAGAAGACATTGCACTACGTCAAGGATTCCGATGCGCTGGACAAATTGGCAGGAGAGAACGCCAAACGCTTCTGAGCCAACCGCATTCGTTTGCTCGGTGCATTGCTGCACGATAGAATCTGCCGGCATTTCCGCATCTGAAGGGAGCACTCATGGACAAGGGCAAGATCTTTCGCGACCTGCACGCCTCGACCTTCGTCATGCCCAACCCCTGGGATGTCGGCACGACCAAGCTCCTGGCCTCCTTCGGCTTCAAGGCGCTGGCGACGACCAGCGCCGGTTTTGCCTTCTCGCGCGGCCTGCCCGATGGCGCAGTGACCTTCGAGGCGATGATCCACCATTGCCGCGAGCTGACGGCGGCAACCAGCCTGCCGGTGTCGGCCGATCTCGAGAAAGGCAAGGGCGACAGCGCGACGAGTGCCGCCGAGACGGTTTTTGCGGCCGAAGCGGCAGGTCTCGCCGGCTGCTCGATCGAGGACCATACCGGCGATCCCGACAAGCCCATCTATGAGTTTTCACACGCCGTCGAGCGCGTTGCAGCTGCTGCTGAGGCCGCACGGGCGCTCAAGCATGATTTCGTCTTCACCGCACGGGCCGAGAATTTCCTTTGGGGCAAACCGGATCTCGACGACACGATCAAGCGGCTGCAGGCCTTCGAAAAGGCCGGCGCCGATGTGCTCTATGCGCCCGGCCTCAAAGATGTCGAGACCATCCAGAACGTCTGCTCGGCGGTGAGCAGGCCGGTCAACGTCATGGCACTGCCGGCCTTCACCATCGCCGACCTTGCCATGGCCGGGGTCAAGCGCATCTCGCTCGGTCCGTGGCTGACCAATTTCGCCTTCGGCATGCTGGAAACCGCAGCGCGCGAGATCCAGCAGGACGGCACGTTCGGCTTCACCCGCGCCGCCATGCCGTTCGGCAAATTGCAGGCGCTGTTTTCCAAATCCTCAGGGTAGGGGTCCCGGCGCATGACGCTCACCGTCGTCGACATGCACACCGGCGGTGAGCCGCTCAGGATCGTCACGGACGGCTATCCAGACATTCCCAAAGGCACGATCCTGGAAAAGCGTGCCTATGTGCGCGACCACCTCGACCATTTGCGCAAGCTGCTGATCTTCGAGCCGCGCGGCCACTACGACATGTATGGCGCGCTGCTGGTGGAGCCCGACCTGCCCGGCGCCGAGCTGGCCGTGCTGTTCATGCACAACGAGGGCTATTCGACGATGTGCGGCCACGCCATCATTGCGCTTGGCCGCTACGCCGTCGACGAAGGCCTGGTGGCGAAACAGGAGCCAATCACCATGGTCAACATCGAGGCGCCGTGCGGCTTGGTCGTCGCTTCGGTGGAGGTCAAGGACGGCAAAGCGGGATCGGTGTCGTTCGAAAGCGTGCCGGCCTTTCTGTTTGCCCATGACCAACAAATCGAATTGGGGGGATACGGCAAGATTGCGTTCGACATCGCCTATGGCGGCGCCTTCTACGCGCTGGCCGACTGCCATCAATTCGGCCTGGAGTTCGGCCGCAGCCGGGTGCGCGATTTCGTCGACGCGGCAACCGCGCTGACCGAGCGGCTGAAGGCGGCGTTCCCTCTATCGCATCCCGACCATGCCGATCTCGCTTTCCTCTACGGCACCATCCTCACCGATGGACACGATGCGTTCTCCGGCGAGGCAACAAAAAACATCTGCGTCTTTGCCGATGCCGAGGTCGACCGCTCGCCGACCGGCTCCGGCGTCACCGCGCGGCTGGCGGCAATGCATGCCAAGGGTGAGATCAACCCTGGTCAGGAGCGGTCCTTCGAAAGCATCGCCGGCTCGCGCTTTTCCGGAGCGGTGGCGCGCACGACCATGGCCGGCCCGCATGATGCGATCATCGCCCGCGTCGGCGGCCGCGCCTACTATTCGGGCCGGGCGGAATTCACCGTCGAGCCGGATGACGAATTGGGACGCGGTTTTCTTCTGCGTTGATAGGCCTATCGCCCGGCGCTCTCCCGCGCGCCGACCGCCTTGTGCAGATGCACCATCATGGCGGCGGCAAAGAGCGGCGTCAGCAGGTTGAGCAGGGGCACGGCGAGGAAGGCAGCGATGAGCAGCCCGGCCAGAAAGACGGTGCCGGCATATTTCCGGCGCAACGCCCTCGCCTCATCTTCCGGGCGGAAGCGCATGGCGGCGAATTCGAAGAATTCACGTCCGAGCAGATAGCCGTTGACGATGAAGAAGGCGGCGATGTTGACGCCTGGAACCAACAGAAGGAGCAAGGCGTCGATGTTGCCCAGGATGACGACGCCGAAGAATTTCACCGACAACACGAGCGAGCGCAGCGCCGGCATGGCGCGTCCGACGGGATCGGCCGGATAGTCGGTGCGCTCGACCACTTCGGCGATGTCTTCGAGAAACAGGCCCGCCACGATTGCCGTCACCGGCGCGATCAGCAGCGCCATCCCGAAGGCAAGCGCGATGGCAGCGATGATGCCGCTCAGCCATCCGGCCCAGGACGGCAGGCCGGGCAGCAAGGAGTGAACCCATGGCAGGGCCAGCCAATCGACAAGCCCGGTCAAGACGAACCACAAGGCGACCAGCGCCAGGACGGTCAAGCCCAGCGTCTTCAGGAAAACCGCGCGGAATTCGGGAGAAAACAGCCGGCTGAAGGCGGCGCGGGCAGCGTTGAAGATCACGGCGTTTCACCCCCAGGAACGAACGGATATCTCCGACATAGGCTGAGACCCTGTCAGCCGCAAGCCTGCTGGAGCGGGCGCAATTCCGGACGGGAACTAGAGCATGATCCCAAAAAGTGGGTACCGGTTTTTGGAAAAGATCATGCTCCAACAAAGGGTTAGATCATGATGAGATTTCAACCAAATCTCATCACGATCTAGCGCGCCAGCGCCCGGGAGCGGGCTGGGATGGTCATTGCCGCAACGCCGGCGACGACGCAGCCCATGCCCCAGAAAGCTGTCGGCCCAAGGCTCTCGCCGAGGAACACGACGCCGATGCCGACGCCGATCGGCACGCGCAGATAGGCCTGCGACGTGGTGCCGACCGAACCAAGCGTGTGGATGAGGCGGAAAAAGATGCAGAAGGCCAGCGCCGTGGAGAACACCGACAATGCCAACAAGGCCAGTATCGACGCCATTGAAGGCGACAGGGTCCACGGGCGGTCGAAGGCCAGGCTCAAGGGGACGAGGATGACCGCGCCGCACAGCATCGAGCCGGCGGCCGGCAGCATCGGGTCGAGTCCCCTAAAGCCGCGGCCGAAAATGGCGGCGCCGGCATAGCAGACCGTGGCGGCAATGACGGCAAGCTGCGCCCACAATTGATGGCCGAGCCCGCCAAGCGCCTGGGTGCCGACGATCAGGCAAATGCCGGCAATGCCGGCACCGACACCGAACAGCTTGCGTGCGGTCACGGATTCATGGCGGGTGATAAGCGCGGTCAGCAGGAAGGTGAAGATCGGCGAGGTCGCGTTGAGAATGGTGGCCAGACCGGCGTCGATGGAGCGCTCGGCGGCGGCGATCAGCGTGAACGGCACGACGCTGTTGAGGCAGGCCTGGACCATGAACCGCCACAAGGTCGCGCTGTCCTTGGGCATGGCGAGGCCGCGCCAGCGGATCAGCGCGAGCAGGATGGCGCCGGCAATCAAGGTGCGGGCAGCGATGAAGGATATCGGCGGGATCGTCTCGACACCGATCTTGATGAAGGTATAGGACGCGCCCCACAGGGCGGCCAGCACGCCAAGCAGCGCCAGTTCGGTGGTCATGTCGGTCTTTGCTTGCATGCGGGTGCTTCCAGCGCTTGATTTGAGGCCAAGCTTGTAGGCGACCCGGCGGTCAGATGCTTCGGCCACGGTCGAACTGTGATGGAGCCTCGTCCCAGGCGCGCGCGCCGGCTTGGGCCGGCAAAGGATGGAAATCGGTTGCCATTTTTCGGGGTGATGCTGTAGACCCGCCCGGGCGCGGCAGAAAGCCGGCAGGTTCCGAGGCGGAGACATTGATGCCGGATTTTGACGTGCTTTGCATCGGCAATGCCATTGTCGACATCATCGCCCAGTGCGACGACGCTTTTCTCGAGACCAACGGCATCATCAAGGGTGCGATGAACCTCATCGACACCAAGCGCGCCGAGCTGCTCTACAGCCGCATGGGGCCGGCGATCGAGGCCTCGGGCGGCAGCGCCGGCAACACGGCGGCGGGCGTCGCCAGCTTCGGCGGCCGCGCCGCCTTCTTCGGCAAGGTGTCGAACGATCCGCTCGGCGAAATCTACGCCCATGACATCCATGCCCAGGGCGTTGCCTTCGACACCAGGCCGCTTGAGGGACAGCCGCCGACGGCGCGCTCGATGATATTCGTCACCCCCGATGGCGAGCGTTCGATGAACACCTATCTCGGCGCCTGCGTCGAACTCGGCCCGGAAGACGTCGAGGCCGACAAGGCATCCGGCGCCAAGGTTACCTATTTCGAGGGCTATCTGTGGGATCCGCCGCGCGCCAAGGAGGCGATCCGGCAGACGGCGAAGCTCGCACACGAGGCCGGGCGCGAAGTGTCGATGACGTTGTCGGATTCGTTCTGCGTCGACCGCTACCGGGACGAGTTCCTCGAGCTGATGCGCTCGGGCACTGTCGACATTGTCTTTGCCAACAGCCACGAGATCAAGTCGCTCTACCAGACAAAATCCTTCGACGAGGCGCTGGCGGCTATCCGCAAAGACTGCAAGATTGCCGCCGTCACCCGCTCCGAAAAAGGCTCAGTGATCGTGCGCGGCGACGAGACCGTCACCATTCAGGCGACGACGATCCGCGAACTGGTCGACACCACCGGCGCCGGCGACCTCTATGCCGCCGGTTTCCTCTACGGCTACACCTCGGGGCGCAGCCTGAAGGATTGCGGCGATCTCGGCTCGCTGGCCGCCGGGCTGGTGATCCAGCAGCTCGGGCCACGGCCGCGGCAAAACCTGCGCAGCGCGGCCCAATTGGCGGGGTTGCTGTAGGGCCGTCTTTCGGCGCGCAGCGCCGAGCCAGATGAGGGGTTCCCGCCGGATCAGGCTGTCCGGCGCTCCGCTCAGGCGGTGCGGCGAAGGTCGTCGGACGTAGGCCCGGGTTCCAAAGCCCCGGCGGTGACCAGCCGGTTGCGGCCGCTCTTTTTGCCGATGTACATCAGTCGGTCGGCGAGCGTTATCAGCGCCTCCGAATCGGACGCTTCCGCCGGGTAGATGGCGACGCCAACGGTGCAACCAACATGGATGGCTCCATTCGGCGTCGGCACCTTGATCCGCAGCTTTTCCAGGATACGTTCGGCGACGCCCACGGCCTTCTGTCGGGCCCGGCTAGCCTCTCCTGAAAACAGGAATGCGAACTCGTCTCCACCGAGCCGCGCCACGAAATCAGCGCTGCGCAGGATGGTGCGAAGCTGACCCGCCACCTCCTGCAGCAGCGCGTCGCCGGCCTCGTGGCCGAGCGTGTCGTTGACCTTCTTGAACCTATCGAGGTCGATGAACAGCAGGCCGGCCGCCTGGCCGGTGCTGTCGCAGCGGTCGATCACCGACCTCAGCTCGTTGTGAAAGGCGCGCCGGTTGGGCAGGCCGGTCAATGCATCGTGGTTGGCCGAATGATCGCTCTGCTGCTTGGCCAGCTCGATCTCGCGCTTTTGTACGGAGAGTTCCTCATTGGCGGCCTTGAGTTCGAGCAGCAGTTCGGCATTGAGATCCTCGACTACCTTACGGTCGCTAATGTCGACGACGAAACCTTCGAGGAATTCGAGTTCGCCGGCACCATCCCAGACCCCGCCTCCGATCTCGCGCACCCAGAGCGGCTCGCCGACCTGTGGCACGATGCGGTAGTCGACGTTCCAGTTGCAGCGCGCCTCGAGCGCGGTATCGACGGCGGCATAGACCGCAGCGAGATCATCCGGGTGGATCGCCGAGACATAGTCGCGCACGGCATTTTGAATGAAGTCGCTCGGCCGATAACCGCTGACGGTTAAAATGCCGTCGCTGATGTAGAGCATGGTGTAGGACGCATCGTTGCGGCAACGGTAGAGATAACCGTCCATGCGGCCGGTGATGCTCAGCAGCGCATCCAGGCGCTCGTCGTGATAGACCCCCTGGCCGACCACAGATGCCGTGTCATGCTTCATGGCCGCACCCCCGTTTTGGCGGTCTGAGCGCGCCGCCAATGCCATAAGGCCATAGGGGGCGAGAACGTTCCCTATAGCAGCCGAATATTATCAATCTCTTATGCGTTGGCGATTTTGCCGCCAATCAGGCTCCCGCGCTATAGGCCGCGATCGCAGCCATGTTGACGATGTCCGAATCCTTGGCGTTGAGCGAGACGATCTGGACCGGTTTGTTCAAGCCGACCAGCAGCGGGCCGATGACGGTGGAGCCGCCGAGTTCCTGCAGCATCTTGGTCGAGATCGAGGCGGAGTGGAATGCCGGCATGATCAGCACATTGGCCGGGCCGGTCAGCCTGATGAACGGATATTGCGCCATGGCCCGGGCGTTGAGCGCGACGTCGGCGGCCATTTCGCCGTCATATTCGAAATCGACCCGGCGTTTGTCGAGGATACGCACCGCCTCCTGGACGCGCTCGGAGCGTTCGCCCTGCGGGTGGCCGAAGGTGGAATAGGCAAGCATGGCGAGCCTCGGCTCGTAGCCCATGCGGCGGGCAAAGCCTGCCGCTTCCTCGGCAATGTCGGCGATCTGCTCGGCGTTCGGCATGTCGTGCACGGCGGTGTCGGCGACGAGCACGGTCTTGCCCCGCGCCAGCACGATCGACACGCCGATGACACGGTGGCCCGGCTTGGCGTCGATGATGCGGCGGATATCGTCCAGTGCCGTCGAATAGTTGCGGGTCACGCCGGTGACGATGCCGTCGGCGTCGCCCAGCGCCACCATGCAGGCGGCGAAGTGGTTGCGGTCGTTGTTGATCAGCCGCTGGCAGTCGCGGAACAGGAAGCCTTTGCGCTGCATGCGCTCGTAGAGATAATCGGTGTAGATGCCGTTGCGGCGCGACAGCCGGGCATTGATGATCTCGATGCCTTGCTTGTTCAAGTCGATGCCGGCGTGCCTGGCGTTCTCCTTGATGACGTCGTCGCGGCCGAGCAGTATGGCGGTACCGAGCTTCTGGTTCACATAGGAGACGGCGGCGCGCATCACCTGTTCTTCCTCGCCCTCGGCAAAGACGATGCGCTTGGGCTGGCGGCGGACACGGTCGTAGATGCGCTGCAGGGTCGAGGCGATCGGGTCGCGGCGGGCGGACAGCTCCTGCGCGTAACGGTCGAGGTCGAGGATCGGCTTGCGGGCGACGCCCGACTCCATCGCGGCCTTGGCCACGGCCAGCGGAATGGCCGAGATCAGGCGCGGATCGAACGGGACCGGGATGATGTAGTTGGGGCCGAATTTCGGCCGGTTGCCCTGATAGGCGGCGGCGACATCGTCGGGCACGTCCTTGCGCGCCAGTTCGGCCAGCGCTCTAGCTGCGGCGATCTTCATGTCGTCATTGATGGTGGTGGCCCTGACATCCAGCGCGCCGCGGAAGATGTAGGGGAAGCCGAGCACATTGTTGACCTGGTTGGGGTAGTCGGAGCGCCCGGTGGCCATGATGGCATCGGTGCGGATCTCGGCCACTTCCTCCGGTGTGATCTCCGGATCGGGATTGGCCATGGCGAAGATGATCGGGTTCTTGGCCATCGACTGCACCATCTTGGTGGTCAATGCGCCCTTGGCCGACAGGCCGAGGAAGACGTCGGCGCCGTCAAGCGCCTCAGCCAGGCTGCGCGAGTCGGTCTTGACCGCATGCGCCGACTTCCACTGGTTCATGCCTTCGGTGCGGCCCTGGAAGACCACGCCCTTGGTGTCGCACAGGATGATGTTATCCGGCGCAAAGCCCATCGCCTTCATCAATTCGATGCAGGCGATGCCGGCCGCACCGGCGCCGTTGCAGACCATCTTGGTGGTCTTCATGTCGCGGCCGGTGATCTCCAGCGCGTTGATCAGCCCGGCGGCCGAGATGATGGCGGTGCCGTGCTGATCGTCATGGAAGACCGGGATGTCCATCAGTTCGCGCAGGCGCTGCTCGATGATGAAGCACTCCGGCGCCTTGATGTCTTCCAGGTTGATGCCGCCGAAGGACGGACCGAGGAAGCGCACGCAGTTGATGAACTCGTCGGCATTGTCGGTGTCGACCTCGAGGTCTATGGAATCAACATCGGCAAAACGCTTGAACAGCACCGCCTTGCCTTCCATCACCGGCTTGGAGGCCAGGGCGCCGAGATTGCCGAGGCCGAGAATGGCGGTGCCGTTGGAGATGACGGCCACCATGTTGCCGCGCGTCGTGTAGTCGAAAGCGCGGCTGGGGTCTTCGGCGATGGCCAGAACGGGAACCGCGACACCAGGCGAATAGGCGAGGCTCAGATCGCGCTGCGTCGCCATCGGCTTGGTGGCGACGATCTCCAGCTTGCCGGGGCGGCCCATGGCGTGGAATTCCAGCGCCTCCTGGGCACTGACGGAAGGGCCGCTGTTTTCGGTTTTCTTGGCCATGATGCTCTTGATTTCCTCGCCGGTGCCGCACCCTTGAGACGGGTGCATGTTTTTGAACTTCCGGATTAAGGCTACACGCCGCTGGTGTAAACCGCCAAGCGATCTTCACGCGCGCAGCGAAATCTCCAGATGTAGAACGGTGTCAGATCGGCTCCGGCTCCCGGACGAAGGCCGCAATTTCGCGCACAGTTCCCCATCGCATCATGCCGTCGGTGCCGGGGAAAGGCCATGTCTCGATGGGTGGCGTACGGCTTCCCTTGCGCCGCAGCAATGCTGTCAGGAACGCCATAAGTTCGATGCGCTGGGCGTAAACCTTCTCCAGTGTGCGGCGGCGGATGTCCTCGCGCGGTATGGCGCGGTCGCGCAGCGTCTCGACGGCGCGGCGAATGGCAGCCGGTTCCGGCTCGGCGACGATGCAATAATCCGGATCGAAATAGACGTCGCGACCGCCGAGGCTCGGCGTGCTGACGATCGGCAGGCCGGCCATCAGATATTCCATCGAGGAATACATCGCGCCCTCCACGGCCGACAGGCAGAGCCCGACGGCGGCCTGGTTGTAGACCCGGTTGACCTGTTGCGCCGTCAGTTTTCCGGGCCAGCCATCGACGAGCGGATTGGCGATGTGGTGGAGCGGCGATTGCGCCTGCAGGCGCCGGACAAAGGCGCGGGCGGCAACCGGCGGCAATTCGCCGATCGAATAGGTGATGTGGGCCAGCCGCTCTATGTCGAAGGCCAGGTGATGGCGCTTGATCGGCGAAATGCGACCATTGTAGACGGCGTCGAATTCGACCGGCACATCCGGCAGCGGCCGGAAAATATCCTCCGAAATCATCAGATTGTGATTGGAGAAAATGGCATTGCCGCCCGCAGCCGCGATGAGACGGCGCTCTTCCTCGGTGTTGCACAGGAAGATGATCTCGTGCAGCGGAAACCGGCCGGCATACCAGGCGAGATCGCGGCCCATCCGGGCGATGACAGCCGGCCGCTCCATGGTCCAGGTCTGCATCGTCAGGAAGGTGACGCGGCGCGCCGCCAGGCGCCGGCCGAGCGCTGCCAGCGGATAGAGCGGCCGCGACCCGCCAATCGGGACATAGAGCACCAGCGGGTCGCGGCTGAGCACATGCAGCGACATGTCGATGCCGCCATCGACATCGGACAGCGGCCCGCGTGTCGGCAGGAGGAAGGGGACGCGCTTGCGCACTGTCCCCCTGAGCTTGCCTTTGGTGCGGTGGACGCGCCGCGCCGCCAACAGCAGCAGGCGCTCAAGCGCCGATCCAGCCGGACCGACCAGCTCTTCGAACGCCTCCTGTTTGTCCTGATCCATGCCGCTTATCCCCGCCATGGCGATCATAGGGTCTGGTTGGCGCCCGAAGCAACCAACGGCTTCACCCGGCGTAGAGGGAGCACAAGCCGCCGTCGAGGCCGGTCGTCCCCTGCTTTTCGGGCCGCCGGCATTAAACCCCGCACCCACATCTGCTAGCGTGCGGGCATGAACATGCACACTTCAGCAGAAACCGACGCCCCCGAGGTGACACCGCCTGCGCCCGTCGGCAGCGTCACGCCGATGATGGAGCAATATATCGAGATCAAGGCGGCGAACCCGGATTCTCTGCTGTTCTACCGCATGGGCGATTTTTACGAGCTGTTCTTCGACGACGCCGAAAAGGCGAGCAAGGCGCTGGGCATCGTCCTGACCAAGCGCGGCAAGCACCAAGGTAACGACATTCCGATGTGCGGCGTGCCGGTGCATGCGGCCGACGACTATCTGCAAAAGCTGATCGGCCAAGGTTTTCGCGTTGCCGTCTGCGAGCAGATCGAGGACCCGGCGGAAGCCAGGAAGCGCGGCGGCAAATCGGTCGTACGCCGTGACGTGGTGCGCCTGGTGACGCCAGGCACCATCACCGAGGATAAATTGCTGGCGCCGTCGGAATCGAGCTTCCTGATGGCGCTAGGGCGGGTGAAGGGCGGCAACAGCGGTGACGCCTTCGCCCTGGCCTGGATCGAGATCTCGACCGGCGTCTTCCGCGTCGCCGAAACCACGACCGACCGCCTGCTGGCCGATGTCTTCCGCGTCGACCCGCGCGAGCTGATCGTCGCCGAGCCGGTGTTTTACGATCCCGAGTTGAAGCCGGTGTTCGACGTCATTGGCCGCGTTGCCAGCCCGCAGCCGCCGTCGCTTTTCGATTCGGCTTCGGCAGCGGGGCGGATCGCGCGTTTCTTCGAAGTGGCGACGCCGGACAGTTTCGGCGCCTTCTCGCGCGCCGAATTGTCGGCGATCTCGGGCGCCATCGCCTATGTCGAAAAGACGCAGAAGGCCGAGCGGCCGCCTTTGTCGCGTCCCGAACGCGAGGAGCAGGGCTCGACGCTGTTCATCGATCCTGCGACACGCGGCAATCTGGAACTGTTGCGCACGCTGTCGGGCAGCCGCGACGGCTCGCTGTTCAAGGCTATAGACCGCACGGTCACCGGCGGCGGCGCCAGGCTGCTCGCCGACCGGCTGATGGCGCCGCTGACTGACCCGGCGGCGATCGGCGCCAGGCTCGATTCTGTGTCGTTCTTCCGTGCGGAGACGCAGCTTTGCCAGGCGGTGCGGTCAGGCCTGAAGAGCGTCGCCGACATGCCGCGGGCGCTGTCGCGGCTGGCGCTCAACCGCGGCGGCCCGCGCGATCTCGGCGCGCTGCGTGCCGGCTTCGAAGCGGCGGCCACCATTGCCGAACTGTTCGGAACGGCCGTCCTGCCCGCGGAGCTGACAGCGGCACTTGCCGCGATAAAGGCGCTGCCGCGCGCGCTGGCCGGGCATCTGACCCAGGCTCTTGGCGAGGAACTGCCGCTGCTGAGGCGCGACGGCGGCTTCGTGCGCGGCGGCTACCATGCCGAGCTCGACGAGATGCGGGCGCTGCGCGATGAGTCTCGCAAGGTGATCGCCGGGCTGGAGCGCTCGCTGATCGAGGAGACTGGCATCCGCTCGCTGAAGATCCGCCACAACAATGTGCTGGGCTATTACATCGAGGTGACCGCCAACCATCATTCGATCATGACCGGCAGCGATGGCGCCAAGGCACGCTTCATCCACCGCCAGACCATGGCCAATGCCATGCGTTTCACCACGACGGAACTTGCCGAACTCGAGACCAAAATCGCCAATGCCGCTGACCGGGCGCTGAGCATCGAGCTTGCCGCTTTCGATACGCTGACGGCTGAGGCGGTCGGCGAGGCGCAGAAGATCCGCGCCGGCGCCGATGCGCTCGCCGTACTCGACGTGTCGGCGGCGCTCGCGCTGTTGTCGGAGAGCGAAGCCTGGTGCCGGCCGCTGGTCGATTCCAGCCTCGCCTTCGACATCTCGGGCGGACGCCATCCGGTGGTCGAACAGGCGCTTCGCCGTTCGGGCGAAGGGCCGTTCGTCGCCAATGATTGCGATCTGTCGCCGCAAGACGGTGCCAAGGCCGGCGCCATCTGGCTGCTCACCGGTCCGAATATGGGCGGTAAGTCGACCTTCCTGCGGCAAAACGCACTGATCGCCATCCTTGCCCAGACCGGCTCCTTCGTGCCGGCGACATCGGCCCATATCGGCGTCGTCGACAGGCTGTTCTCGCGCGTCGGCGCCTCGGACGATCTGGCGCGTGGCCGCTCCACCTTTATGGTCGAGATGGTAGAGACGGCCGCGATCCTCAACCAGGCCGGTGAGCGGGCGCTGGTGATCCTCGACGAAATCGGCCGCGGCACCGCCACCTTCGATGGCCTGTCGATCGCCTGGGCGGCGGTCGAGTATCTGCACGAGAAGAACCGCTGCCGGGCGATCTTCGCCACTCATTTCCACGAAATGACGGCACTCTCCGGCAAGCTGCCGCGACTGCACAATGTCACGATGCGGGTCAAGGAGTGGGAAGGCGACGTCGTCTTCCTGCACGAGGTCGGCAAGGGTGCCGCCGATCGCTCCTATGGCGTTCAGGTCGCTCGCCTTGCCGGTCTGCCGGAAGCGGTGGTCGGCCGCGCCAAAGAGGTGCTGCATCAGCTCGAGGAAGGCGATGTCTCCGGCAAGGCCAACCGACTGGTCGACGATCTGCCGCTGTTTTCGGTGGCAATGAAGCGGGAAGCGGCAAAGCCTGCGGAGAGCGACGCATTGGGCGCAGCGCTGGGTGAGATCAATCCAGACGAGATGACGCCGCGCGAGGCGCTGGAAGCGCTCTACCGGCTGAAGGGGCTGGCGGGGAAAACCTAGCCCGATTTCGGCCTTGACCAATTGTACCGATTGGTACAATGCTCGCCATCGCCTTTGCCGATGGGAGAATGACATGAGCCGTCCGCCGCTGCCGCCCTTCACCGCCGAGACCGCCGCGCAGAAGGCTCGGCTTGCCGAAGACGCCTGGAACAGCCGCGATCCCGAACGGGTTTCGCTCGCCTATACGCAGGACAGCACCTGGCGCAACCGCGCCGAGTTCGTCTCGGGCAGAAATGAGATCGTCTCCTTCCTCACGCGCAAATGGGCTCGCGAGCTCGACTACCGCCTGATCAAGGAGGTCTGGACCTGGAACGACAACCGCATCGCGGTGCGCTTTGCCTATGAATGGCGCGACGACAGTGGCCACTGGTTCCGCTCCTACGGCAATGAGAATTGGGAATTCGACGCGGCCGGGCTGATGCGTAGGCGCGTCGCCAGCATCAACGACCTGCCGATCGCCGAGGGTGAGCGCAAATATCACTGGCCGCTCGGCCGCCGACCGGACGACCATCCCGGCCTGTCCGAACTCGGATTTTAGAATATGATCCCTAGAGCTGTGTCGCGGTTTTCGGCAAAGATCATGCTCAAGCGGAAAAACTAGCGCATGCGCAGGATCGCGCCCGATCGCGCCGATTTGCTCTCCATCATCGGCGAGGTTTTCCGCGAACACGGCTATGAAGGGGCGAGCCTGGCGCGGATCGGTGCGGCGACCGGCCTAGGCAAAGGCAGCCTTTACCACTTCTTCCCCGGCGGCAAGGAAGAGATGGCGGCGGCTGTCATTGCCCATATAGATGGCTGGTTCGAGGAGAATGTCTTCGTGCCGTTGCAGGACAGGGCCTACCCTCGCACGGGTATCGATCGGATGTTCGAAGCGACCGACAGCTATTTCCGCTCGGGACGCCGGGTGTGCCTGATCGGCGCCTTCGCGCTGGACGAATCCCGCGACCTCTTCGCCATTGCGATCAAAAGCTATTTCGGCCGCTGGGTGGCGCATCTTGCCGAAGCGCTGACCCGAAGCGGGCACAGCGCTGCCAGGGCGGACGAACTCGCCGAAGAAACGGTCGGCGCCATCCAGGGCGCGCTCACGCTGGCGCGCGCCTTCGACGACACCGCAGTGTTTTCGCGCGCGTTGCGACGGGCGCGGGCGGCGCTCGGCTAGAGTGCTACAAGGGCTCGAAGCGGAAAGCCGTCTCGGTTCGAAAAACCCGGCCGACGCCGGGCGAATCAAGATGCGCGCCGGCGACGTAGCAGTCGTTGTTGGCCGCAAGCGCCAGCATTTGCAACCGGCTTGCCCTCGCCTGCTGCTGGTCTGCGTCGAATTCCCACGTGATCTCGGGTCGAGCGAATTGAAGCGACGGCACATGTACGATGTCGCCCCAGATCAACAGTGTTTCGCCTGCGCTCACAACGCGAAAGCAAGTGTGGCCGGCTTCATGGCCAGCGGAGCCGATCGTATCGATGTCAGCGCTGACGCGCTGTCCAGCATCGAGAGGCTGGGCGCGATCGTGGAAGCATTCCAGCCTCGCCACGTCGCGAAACATGCCGAGCTCAGCGCGCGGGACAAGCAGGCGAGAGAGCTGCGGGAAGCCGTCGCCACAATCGGCAAGGATGAGCCCGTGTATATGGTCAAGATGGGTGTGGGTGAAAGCAACAGTCCGAATCCGGTCGGTGGCGATCTTCGCCTCGCGCAGCGCCTCGGGCAGGTGCCCCATTGTCGGGTGCCAGGCGTTCGAAGCCCCTGTGTCGATCAGCGTGATGTCGTCGCCGTCATCGATGGCGAAGGCGTTGACCGACAGCCTGAGCGCACCGTCGACGAGCGGTACATGCGAGGGCAGGTTGTCACCGAATGTCCGGTCTCCGGGCTGGCGCAACCGCCTGATTGGCATGTCGACGTAACCGTCGCGCAGCGACGTGACCGTCATGGCTCCGACTCTATACGCCGTATGATGATACCCGGTCGAAACCCGTTCCAATCTAGATCATCTCCAGCCCGCGCTTGCGCGTCGGCGGTGGAAAGGCGCGGTCGAGTTCGGCGAGGTCTTCGGCCGTCAGCTCGATGTCGAGCGCGGCAACATTCTGGCGGACATGCTCCTGGCTGCTCGCCTTCGGGATGGCGATGACACCGGGCTGCGCCATCACCCAGGCAAGCGCGATCTGTGCTGCCGTGGCGTTGTGGCGGGCGGCGATGGTTTCCAGCCTGGAATTGCGCGCCAGCGCGCCCTGCTCGACCGGCGAATAGGCCATCAGCGGGATGCCGCGCTGCCGGCTCCACGGTGCGAGATCGAATTCGGGGCCGCGCCGCGACAGATTGTAGAGCACCTGGTTGGTCTGGACATGATTGCCAGACGACAGGCCGGTCAGCTCCTCCATTTCGTCGGTGTCGAAATTGCTGACACCCCAGTGGCGTATCTTGCCGGCCTCCTTCAGCGCCTCGAAAGCCTCGACGGTTTCAGATAGAGGCACACTGCCCGGCCAGTGCAGGAGATAGAGATCGATGCGGTCGGTGCGCAGGCGCTTCAAGCTGTTTTCGCAGGCCCGCGCCACGCCGGCGCGCGAGGCATTGGACGGCAATACCTTGGAGACAAGAAAGAGTTCGTCGCGGCGCCCGGCAATGGCTTCCGCTACCACCTCCTCGGCGCCGCCGCTGGCATACATTTCAGCGGTGTCGATCAACGTGATGCCGAGGTCCAGCCCGAGCTTCAGGGCATTGACCTCGCCGGCGCGGCGGCGGGAATCCTCGCCCATCTTCCATGTGCCCTGTCCCAGCACCTGGACGGCCTCGCCCGAAGGCAGTGTGGTGGCTCTTATCGTCGATGGCATGTGGGCTCCTGGCGCCGTGTAATCGATGCGAATGGCATCACAAGCACGGAGAGAAATCCAGAATGAATCTCTCCGGCATGGCCGTTGCTGCCTTACTTCGCCGGATGGGCGGCGAGCCAGGCCTGCATCTTGGCGATCTCGGCTTCCTGCGCGGCGATGACATCTTCGGCCAGCTTGCGGATTTCGGGATCCTTGCCATTGGCGAGTTCCACCTTGGCCATGTCGATCGCGCCCCGATGATGCGGGATCATGCCGCGCACGAAATCGACATCGGCATTGCCGGAATATTCGATCATCATGTCGGTGTGCATCTTGTCCATCGCCGCCTTGTAGCCGTCGGTCGAAGGACCTTGCGCGCCCATCGCGCCCATGTCGTGTTTCATCTCTTCGGATTGCGCCGGGACGCTTTCGAGGAAAACGGCAAGCAGCATTCCCGCCGCCATCATCAAAAGCACGATTTTCTTAGCCAAGGTCATCCATGATCTCCTGTTGATTGAAATTCGTATCTGGGGGCTTTGCTCAGAGTTTCAACGTCCGCAGCCGCAATGCGTTGGCGATGACCGAAACCGAAGACAGGCTCATGGCCGCCGCCGCCAGCATCGGCGACAAAAGCGTGCCGGTGAGCGGATAGAGCACGCCCGCAGCAACCGGCACGCCAAGCACATTGTAGAGGAAGGCGAAAAACAGATTCTGGCGGATGTTGCGGATCGTCCCCTGCGCGAGCGTTCGCGCCCTGACGATGCCGTTGAGATCGCCCTTGACCAGCGTAATGCCGGCGCTCTCGACAGCGACATCGGCGCCGGTGCCCATGGCGATGCCGACATCGGCGCTGGCCAGGGCCGGCGCATCGTTGACGCCGTCGCCGGCCATGGCGATGCCGGCACCTTTCGCACGCAACTCCTCGACAAGGGCTGCCTTTTGTTCCGGCAGCAGGCCGGCGCGCACCTCGTCAATGCCAAGGCTTTTGGCGATGGCGCGCGCCGTGCGCTCGTTGTCGCCGGTCGCCATGATGATCCGCAAGCCTCTGTCGTGCAGCGCCCTGATCGCCTCGGCTGTCGTTGCCTTGACCGGATCGGCGACCGCGACAATGCCGGCCAGTCTTTTGTCCACCGCAACGAACATCGCCGTCTTGCCCTCGGCCTGCAGCGCCTCAGCTTTCGCCGAAAGGGAAGCGGTGTCCATGCCCACGTCGGCCATCATGGCGGCGTTGCCGAGAGAAACCTTCCTGCCAGACACCGTGCCGGATACGCCCTTGCCGGTGACGGCGTCGAAGCCGCTGGCCTCGATGAGCGTCAGCCCGCGTTCGCCGGCGCCGCCGACAATGGCCTCGGCCAGCGGATGCTCCGAGCCTTTTTCCAGCCCGGCGGCGAGCGCCAGCAACTCATTCTCGGACAGGCCGTCGGCAGCGACGACATCGGTCAAGCGAGGCTTGCCTTCGGTCAAGGTGCCGGTCTTGTCGACGATCAACGTGTCGACCGAAGCGAAGCGCTCGAGCGCGGCCGCGTCCTTGATCAGCACGCCCGCGTGCGCCCCGCGCCCGGTGGCGGTCATGATCGACATCGGCGTCGCCAGGCCGAGCGCGCAGGGGCAGGCGATGATCAGCACCGAGACCGCCGAGACGATGGCAAAGATCAAGCTGGGTTCGGGACCGAAGATCGCCCAGGCGGCAAAGGCCGCGAGCGCGACCAGCACGACGGCCGGCACGAAGTAGAAGGAGACGCGATCGGCCAGACCTTGAATCGGCGCGCGCGAACGCTGCGCCTTTGCGACCAGCTCGACGATGCGCGAAAGCGTCGTTTCGGAGCCGACCTTTTCGGCGCGCATGATCAGCGAACCGTTCTTGTTGAGCGTGCCGCCGGTCAAGGCATCGCCTTTCGTTTTTTCGACCGGCAGCGGCTCGCCCGAGATCATCGATTCGTCAACGGCGGAACGGCCTTCCGTTACAGTGCCGTCGACCGGCACGGCGTCGCCCGGACGGATGCGTAGGTGGTCGCCGGTCTTGACCGCAACGAGCGGCACGTCGGTGTCGGAGCCGTCCTCCCCGATCAGCCTTGCCGTCTTCGGCGCCAGGTCGAGCAGCGCACGGATGGCCGAGCCGGTCTTTTCGCGCGCCCGCAATTCGAGCACCTGACCGAGGAATACCAGCGCGACGATGACGGCGGCTGCCTCGAAATAGACCGGCACTGTGCCGCCATGACCGCGGAACTGGTGTGGAAAAATGTCCGGGAACAGAGTGGCCGCCACGCTGTAGAGATAGGCAGCGCCGACACCGAGCGAAATCAGCGTCCACATATTGGGGCTGCGGTTGACCAGCGACTCCCAGCCTCGGTGGAAGAACGGGAAGGCCGCCCACAGCACGACGGGGCTGGCCAGCGCCAATTCCAGCCAGACCATCGTTCGCCCGTCGACAAACGCCTGGAACGTCAGGCCGAGCATCGGCGCCATGGCAACGATCAGCAGCGGCAGGGACAGCACCGCGCTGACCCAGAACCGTCTGGTGAAGTCTACCAGTTCGGGGTTCGGGCCCTCATCGCCAGTGGGAACGCCCATCGGCTCAAGCGCCATGCCGCAGATCGGGCAGGAGCCGGGCTTGTCTCTTACCACTTCGGGATGCATCGGGCAGGTGTATTGCGTGCCTTTCCGCACTGGCGACGGCGTCGGCCTGTCACCGAGATAGTTTTGCGGCTCGGCCTCGAACTTCGCCCGGCAGCCGGCCGAGCAGAAATAGAAACCCTGGCCTTCGTGGCGGAAAAAATGCCTGGCGGTAGCGCGGTCGACACTCATGCCACAGACGGGGTCGGTGGCGGTCAGGTATTTTTCGGGCCCGGCGACGAATTTCGTACGGCAACCCTCGCTGCAGAAGTGAAAGAGACGGCCGCCATGCTCGGCCGTCGGCTTGCCCGCTGCCGGATCGACGCTCATGCCGCAGACCGGATCGCGCACCACTGCTTCGGCGGCCGGCTCAGCAGCCTTTGCCGTACAGCAGTTGCCATCGGCCGCGTGCGCGTGGTGGTGATGCTCGGAATGCGCCATCGAAAAGTGCCTTATATCTGTCTGGGTGAGGAGGTAGTGCTTCCAGTAACTGGAAGGTCAAGGGGCGATTTCCACTTTTCGATCGTGGCCGTCATCGCGCACATCGAGGGAAAATCGCTTACGCAACTTTGTTCCCATGCTATGGACGCGCGTCCCACTGCATCGATCCCACCCAAATGAAATGCCTGATTATCAATCTCGATCGGTCCCGCGATCGCCTCGCCCATGTAACGGCGGAGTTCGCGCGCATCGGCATCGCCTTCGAGCGGGTCGCCGCCATCGATGCGCGAGATCGGCCGGATCTGGCCGAAATGCCGCAGGGCAAGAAGCATTTGCGCCTGGCCGACGCCGAGATTGCCTGCCTGCTCAGCCACCAACAGTGTTGGTCGACGATCGCTGCAGGTGAGGATGCTTACGCGGCGATTTTCGAGGACGATGTCGTTTTCCCGGACAAAGCCGGCGCTTTGCTTGCCGATGCGGGCTGGATTCCCGCCGATGCGGACATCGTCAAGTTGGAAACGTTCTTCAACCGGACCGTAATTTCACGCAAGCAAGTTGCCTGCGGCCACGGTTTTTCTGCGAGCAGACTGCACGGGCTCCATATCGGTACGGCGGGATACATCCTGTCCAGACAGGCCGCGCGGGACCTTCTTGCGGCAACGAATGAGATCAGCATTCCCGTCGATCACCTCATCTTCAATCCGCGTTTTGCTACCTCGTCCGACAAGGTCATTTACCAACTCGTCCCAGCATTGTGCCTGCAGGCACAATTCCTCGGCGACAGTCCGGTGAGATTGCCAAGCCTGCTCAAGCAGGAGCGAACAGAGGAATGGGTGGCAAGCGGGATAGGTAAACGGCGCCCCAGGCCAATCACCGCCAAGGTAAGGATCGAGACCAGGCGGTTGACGCGGCAGATCGCCGATCTCTTCCGGCTCCGGCGCGAGATGATCATCCCTTTCTGGTATCGCGGCCGACGCGTCCGTCCGCCCCATACACAGCGCCGTGAAAACGCGCTATAGACGCCGCGCAAAGGCGAGGCCCACCGGCAATCCATGGCAAAAATCTCCCTCAAGCTCGACGCGCTGATCGACAGCGAGGCTTTGCGCCGCGACATGACGGCGCTGATCTCGGCCGCCAGCGGCATCGAGCCCGGCGCGCGCGTCGGTGCGCTCCGGCTGCTGAAGGATCGGCTGACCGAGGGCCGCAAGGTTGCCGAGCGCATGCTGATGGACGATGGCAGCGGCACGGCCTGCGCCGCCCGGCTGTCGCATCTGATGGACGAGATCATCCGCGCCCTCTACGAGTTCGCCGCGACCCACGTCTACCGGGTGAAAAGCCCCTCGACCGCAGAGCGCATGGCGGTCGTTGCCGTCGGCGGCTATGGCCGCGGCACGCTGGCGCCGGGCTCCGACATCGACCTGTTGTTCCTGCTGCCCTACAAGCAGACGCCGTGGGGCGAACAGATCGTCGAATATATGCTCTATATGCTGTGGGACCTCGGGTTGAAGGTTGGCCACGCCACCCGCAACATCGACGAGTGTCTCAGGCTGTCGCGCAGCGATATCACCATCCGCACCACGATCCTGGAAGCGCGGTTCCTGTGGGGCGAACAGAAGCTCTTCGACGAATTGCTCACCCGCTTCGACCATGAAGTGGTGCGCACCACCGGACCGGAATATGTGCAGGCCAAGCTCGCCGAACGCGACGATCGCCATGCCAAGGCCGGCGAAAGCCGCTATCTGGTCGAGCCCAACGTCAAGGACGGCAAGGGCGGCCTGCGCGATTTGCAGACGCTGTTCTGGATCGCCAAGTATTTTTATCGCGTGCGCACCGGCGAGGAATTGGTCGAGAAAGGTGTCTTCACCGAGGCCGAGTACCGCGAATTCCAGAAGGCCGAAGACTTCCTGTGGGCGGTGCGCTGCCACATGCATTTCCTCACCGGCAAGCCAGAGGAACGGCTGCATTTCGATATCCAGCGCGAGATCGCCGAACGGCTGGGCTACACCACCCATCCCGGTCTGTCGGCGGTCGAGCGCTTCATGAAGCATTACTTCCTCGTCGCCAAGGATGTCGGCGACCTCACCCGCATCTTCTGCGCCGCGCTCGAGGAAGAGCAGGCCAAGCATGTGCCCGGCTTCAACCGCATCTTCCTCACCTTCCAGCGCCGCAAGCGCAAGCTGGCAGGCACGTCGGACTTCATTGTCGACAATCACCGCATCAACGTCGCCGACGACAGCGTGTTCGAGCGCGACCCGGTCAATCTGCTCAGGCTGTTCTGGTTCGCCGACAAGCACGGGCTGGAGTTCCATCCCGATGCGCTGAAGCTGCTCACCCGCTCGCTCGGTCTGGTCAACAAGTCGCTGCGGCGCGACGAGGAGGCCAACCGGCTGTTCCTCGACATCCTGACCTCGGACCGCAATGCCGAGCTTAATTTGCGGCGCATGAACGAGGCCGGCCTGCTCGGCAGGCTGATCCCCGATTTCGGCAGAATAGTCGCCATGATGCAGTTCTCGATGTACCACCACTATACGGTGGACGAGCACCTGATCCGCTGCATCGGCGTCTTGGCCGAGATCGAGCGCGGCGACGGCGAAAAGGTGCATCCGCTCTCGCACACGCTGATGCCGGGGCTAGAGAAGAGCCGCGAGGCGCTCTATGTCGCGGTGCTGCTGCACGACATCGCCAAGGGCCGGCCGGAGGATCACTCAGAGGCCGGCGCCCGGATCGCGCGCCGCATCTGCCCGCATATGGGGCTGTCGGCGGCCGACACCGAGACAGTCGCCTGGCTGGTCGAGAACCATCTGGTGATGTCGATGACGGCGCAGACGCGCGACCTCAACGACCGCAAGACGATCGAGGATTTCGCCTCGATCGTGCAATCGGTTGAGCGGCTAAAAATGCTGTTGATCCTGACCGTCTGCGACATCAGGGGTGTCGGGCCGGGCGTGTGGAACGGCTGGAAGGGCCAGCTCCTGCGCACGCTCTACTACGAGACCGAACTGCTTTTGACCGGCGGCTTCTCGGAAGTGTCGCGCGCCAAGCGGACGGCGGCGGCGCGCGAGCGGCTGGCCGAGGCGCTGGCCGATTGGCCGGACAAGGCCCGCAAGCGCTATGTCGGCCTGCATTACGAGAACTATCTGCTGACGGTCGACCTCCCCGATCAGCTGCGCCATGCCGAATTCATTCGCGAAGCCGACGCGGCAGGCAAGAAGCTCGCCACCGTGGTCAGGACCCACCAATTCGAGGCGGTGACCGAGATCACCGTGTTGGCGCAGGATCATCCGCGCCTGCTTTCGGTCATTGCCGGCGCCTGCGCGGGAGCCGGCGGCAACATCGTCGACGCGCAGATCTTCACCACGTCCGACGGCCGCGCGCTGGACATCATCCTGATCTCACGGGAATTCGACCGCGATGAGGATGAGCGCCGTCGCGCCGAGCGCGTCGGCCGGCTGATCGAGGACGTGCTGTCGGGCAAGAGCTGGCTGCCGGAGATGATCGAGAAGCGCACCCGGCCGCGGCGCGGCGCCAAGGTGTTCAAGATTCCGCCGCGCGCCGAAATCCGCAACACGCTGTCGAACCGGTTTTCGGTGATCGAGGTCGAGGGACTGGACCGGCCTGGGCTGTTGTCGGAAATCACCAGTGCGTTGTCCGATCTCTCGCTCGACATCGCCTCGGCTCACATCACCACCTTCGGCGAGAAGGTGATCGACACTTTCTATGTCACCGACCTTACGGGGCAGAAGATCGACAACCCGGCACGCACCGCCACCATCCACGCCAGGCTGATCGCGGCGCTTGAAGGCGTTGTCCCAGAGCGCGGCGGCAAGGCCAAGGCGGCGGCCGAGTGACCATCACTTTGTCCCAATCACCCCCTTTGTCCCAATCATCCCCTTTGTCCCAACCATCCAGGCAATCTCCCCGCGCATGAGCCTCGTCAAGAAATTCGCCACGGTTGCGTCCGGCACGCTGATGAGCCGCGCCCTTGGCTTTGGCCGCGAGATGCTGATGGCTGCCGCACTCGGCACCGGGCCGGTGGCGGACGCCTTCAACGCCGCCTTCCAGTTTCCAAACACGTTTCGCCGGCTGTTTGCCGAAGGCGCTTTCAACGCCGCCTTCGTGCCGCTGTTTGCCAAGGAGATCGAGACCCACGGCACCGACGGCGCCAAGCGCTTTTCGGAGGAAGTGTTCGGCGTCCTGTTCACCGCACTTCTGGCGCTGACCATCGTCATGGAATTGGCGATGCCGCTGATCGTGCGCTATCTCGTGGCGCCGGGCTTTGCCGACACGCCGGGCAAATTCGAGACGACCGTCCTGCTGGCGACGATCATGTTCCCGTATCTCATCTGCATGTCGCTCGCAGCGATGATGGCCGGCATGCTAAATTCGCTGCGCCGCTATTTCGCGGCTGCCGTGGCGCCGGCTTTCCTCAACATCATCCTGATCAGCGTGCTCGGCTACGCCTGGTACCACGGCATGGATGCCCGTGAGGTCGGTTTCAGCCTGTCCTGGGGCGTGCTGGCGGCGGGGCTGGTGCAGCTTGCCATCGTCTGGGTGGCGGTGCGCAATGCCGGCATCGCCATCGGCTTTCGCCGGCCGAAGATGACGCCCAACGTCAAGCGCCTGCTGATCCTGGCGCTGCCGGCGGCGATCACCGGCGGCATCACCCAGATCAACCAGCTGATCGGCACGGCGATCGCGTCGGCGCAGGACAGCGCCGTGTCCTCGCTTGCTTACGCCGACCGCATCTACCAGCTGCCGCTCGGCGTCGTCGGCGTTGCCGTCGCCATCGTGCTGTTGCCGGAGCTGTCGCGGGCGCTGAAATCGGGCAATCTGGTCGAGGCGGCCAATCTGCAGAACCGCTCGGTCGAGTTCACGCTGTTCATGACCTTGCCGGCGGCGGCGGCCCTTTGGGTAATGGCGGAGCCGATCGTGCGGCTGGTCTATGAGCGCGGCGCCTTCGCCGCCAACGGCTCGACGCCGACCGTGGCCGCGATCCTGGCGATTTTCGGCCTCGGCCTGCCGGCCTTCGTGCTGATCAAGGCCTTCACTCCCGGCTATTTCGCCCGCGAGGATACGCGCACGCCGATGATGTTCGCCGCCATTTCGGTCGGCGTGAACGTGATCACGGCACTGACGCTGTTCCCGAGCATGGGCGCGCCCGGCATTGCGGTGGCCTCGGCCGTGGCCGGCTGGGTCAACGCTGTGATGCTGCTCGCCGTGCTGATCCGACGCGGCCATTGGGGCCGCGACGTGCCATTGCTGAAGCGCATTCCGCGCCTGGTGCTGTCGGCTGCGGTGATGGCGGTGGCGCTCTATTTCGCCGAGCACTGGCTGGCCGTCAGGCTCGGCCCCGGCTCGCCACTGGTGATCAAGGCCGTGACGCTTCTCTCATTGGTAGCCGGCGGGGCGCTGCTCTACTTCGTCACGGCTTTCGCCACCGGCGGCGCCGATTTCGGAATGATCCGGCGCAATGTGAAACGCGGCTCGGGCAAGGCAGCGGCGCCAGCGCCAAAGGCCGATCTGGACGAATAGTCCGGGCGAGCTAACAGCAACATCGGTCTTGATCCTCTCCGCCCCTTCGTCCATAAGCGCGCCGTCGCAAGACTTTCGCCGCGCGTGGTTTCCAGCCGCGTGATTGGCTCCGAAAAGTCTGCAACTTTTCGGAATCACGCTTATACGGCCCTCCACAAGCCATGAGGAACCCATGACCGCCTTCAAACAGCTCGTCTTTTCCGGGGTACAGCCGACCGGCAATCTGCATCTCGGCAACTATCTCGGCGCCATCAAGAAATTCGTCGCCCTGCAGGACACGTCAGACTGCATCTATTGCGTCGTCGACCTGCATTCGCTGACGGCACAACTCGTCCATGACGACCTCGCCGACCAGACCCGCTCGATTACCGCGGCCTTCCTTGCCTCCGGCATCGACCCGAAGAAGCACATCGTCTTCAACCAGTCGCGGGTGATGCAGCATGCCGAGCTTGCCTGGATCTTCAATTGCGTGGCGCGCATCGGCTGGATGAACAAGATGACGCAGTTCAAGGACAAGGCCGGCAAGGACCGCGAGAACGCCTCGCTGGGCCTGCTTGCCTATCCCTCGCTGATGGCGGCCGACATCCTGCTCTACCGCGCGACCCATGTGCCGGTGGGCGAGGACCAAAAGCAGCATCTGGAGCTGACCCGCGACATCGCGCAAAAGTTCAATAATGATTTTTCGAGCCGCATCGCCAGTCTTGGCGTCGGCGTCGAGATGCAGGTTGGCGAGGAGACGGTAAACGGGTTCTTCCCGATAACCGAACCGGTGATCGGCGGGCCGGCGGCGCGCATCATGAGCCTGCGCGACGGTTCGAAGAAAATGTCGAAGTCGGACCCGTCCGACCTGTCGCGCATCAATTTGACCGACGATGCCGACACCATCTCGAAGAAGATCCGCAAGGCCAAGACCGACCCGGAAGCGTTGCCAAGCGAAGTCGACGGACTGGAAAGCCGCCCGGAAGCGGAAAACCTGGTCGGCATCTATGCCGGGCTGGCCGAGATGTCGAAGGCGGACGTGCTGAAGGAATTCGGCGGCCAGCAGTTTTCCGTGTTCAAGCCGGCGCTCGCCGACCTTGCCGTGGAAAAACTGGCGCCGATCGCCGGCGAGATGCGCCGTATCGAGGGCGACCGCGCCTATGTCGACGCGGTGCTGAGAGACGGCGGCGAACGCGCCGGCGCGCTGGCTGAGACCACCATGAAGACGGTACGCGACATTATCGGCCTGTTGCAGGGCTGATCCTACCGTCAGTGCACCGCACCATTCTGGCCCAAGGCCGGCGGCTTGCCGCCGGTCTGTCGCGGTGGCAGATTGCGGCCGAAAACATCGAGTAGATAGACATGGTCTCCAAACGCCTCAGTCGCGAAGCCGGCCATCGCAGGAAATTCCTGACGATCATCGACGACACGCCGGAGTGCGAGCGCGCCGTCGCGTACGCCTCCAAGCGGGCGCAGAGCACCAGCGGCACGCTGGTGCTGCTCTACATCATCACACCGGACGACTTTCAGCACTGGCTGGGCGTCGAGAAGATCATGCGCGAGGAAGCCAACGCCACGGCGCGCGCGGCACTCGACGGCTACGCCAACAAGGTGCGCCAGAAGCTCGGCATCGAGCCCGAGATGGTGGTGCGCGAAGGCAAGCCGACCGAAGAGATCCACAAGCTGATCGAGGAAGACCAGGACATCGCCATCCTGGTGCTGGCGGCAGGTGCCGGCAAGGAAGGACCTGGGCCGCTGGTCGGGGCTGTTGCCGGCAAGGGCGCCGCCTTCCCTATTCCCGTCACAGTGGTGCCGCAGAACCTTTCCGACGAGGAGATCGACAGCCTCGCATAGAGAGTGATGCCGGAAAGTGTGAAGCGGTTCGGATAACATCACGATCCTGGATTTATAGCCCGCGCGGGATTCATCCCCAGCCAGCAAAGACATTCCGCCAGCCAGCCGTTTTGAGCGACGCGTTTCGCTTGAATGTCCAGCAGATTGAGCCTATTTAGAACTATTCCAAACTAGCTGCCCGACTGGGGCACGGAGACGGCCATGTTCATCCAGACCGAATCGACGCCGAACCCGGCAACGCTGAAGTTCCTGCCCGGCAAGGAAGTCCTTGTTGAAGGCACCGCCGATTTCCGCGACGCCGACAGTGCAGCCAGCGCCTCGCCGCTGGCCGGCCGGCTGTTCGAGATCCCCGGCGTGACCGGCGTCTTCTTCGGCTATGACTTCATCACCGTGACCAAGGACGGCCCGGACTGGCAGCACCTGAAGCCGGCGATCCTGGGCGCCATCATGGAGCATTTCATGTCGGGCGCGCCCGTGATGGTCAACGCCGGCCCCGCCGCCGAGACCAGCCAGACCGGCGAATTCTACGACAAGGCTGACGAGCAACTGGTCATCACCATCAAGGAACTGCTCGACACCAGGGTGCGCCCGGCGGTTGCCCAGGATGGCGGCGACATCACCTTCCGCGGCTTCGAGAACGGCACCGTGTTCCTGCACATGAAGGGCGCCTGCGCCGGCTGCCCGTCCTCGACGGCGACGCTGAAGCACGGCATCCAGAACCTGCTCCGCCACTTCGTGCCGGAAGTACAGCAGGTCGAGCAGGTCTCCTAAGACCCCTTCACGCATTCGAGCGAGCAACAAAAAACCGGGCCAGATTGCCCGGTTTTCTGTTTTGGACGTCCGTTGTTGCCTAGACGGTCCGCGTACGAAGGGTAACGCCTACTTTGACCATGATCTTCCCGAAAACCGGTTCCACTTTTCGCTTTCGTGGACCTCGGTTCCGGATCATGGTCCTACATCACGATGACCTTGGCGCCGACCGACGTGCGGTCGTAGAGGTCGATGATGTCCTGGTTCATCAGCCGGATGCAGCCTGACGACATCGCCTTGCCGATCGAATTCCATTCCGGACTGCCGTGCAGGCGGTAGCCCATATCACCGCCCTTGTTGAACAGATACATGGCGCGCGCGCCGAGCGGGTTCTTCAGGCCCGGCTCCATGCCGCTCGCGAACTTCGCTAGCTCCGGCTGGCGCTGGATCATCTGCCGCGGCGGCGTCCAGGTCGGCCATTCGCGCTTCAGCGCGATATGGGCGGTCCCGTGCCATTCAAAGCCTTCGCGGCCGACGCCGATGCCGTAGCGGATCGCCCGGCCGTCGCCTTCGACGAAGTAGAGAAACTTGTTCTGAGTATCGACGACAATGGTGCCCGGCTTTTCCGAGGTGTCGTAGTTTACCTCTTGCCGGTGGTACTTCAGCGGCACCCTCTCGATCGGGATGCGCGGCAGTTGGTAGCCTGCATCGTTCACCGAACCGTAGTTGTTGGTGAACAGCTGAGAGCCGATCGTGCTGCAACCCGAGATCGCGGCCGACAACGCAAGTGCGGCGACGATTGCAAATGACTTCATGCGCATGAAATGGTCCGATGCCCCACCAAGATGTCGCGACACGTTACGGCCGCTTTTCCTGAAATCATTCATGCTGGCATTTGCTTTGCTTGCCAAGCGCGCGATGCCTATATGCAGGAGCTTACGTGCCGGTAAGCCGGCAACTATGGCATTTCGGCAACAGGACTCACGGGATTGTGAAGGAAAAACAATGGTCGGTCCTGTCGGATAGCCTAGAATCAGGGAACCACATCGAGGAATAACAATGAATGTAGGCGATGCCGCGGCGCGGTCCGGACTGCCGGCCAAGACCATCCGCTACTATGAAGAGATCGGCCTGATCGCCCCGGCGCGCGCCGGCAATGGCTATCGCGATTATTCCAGCGACGACATCCATCGGCTAGCCTTCCTGCGCCGCGCTCGCAACCTCGGCTTTTCAATCGACGATTGCCGGCAGCTGATGGCGCTCTACCGGGACCGCAGCCGCGCCAGCCACGATGTGCGCGAGATCGCCGCCGCCCATGTCAGCGCCATCGAGGAAAAGGTGCGCGAGCTGCAGTCGATGCGCACGACCTTGCAGACGCTGATCCAGGCCTGCCATGGTGACGACCGGCCGGATTGCCCGATTTTGGATGACATTGCGGGGGCTGCGCTGCTCGAGAACAGGCCGGCTTCGGCCATATAGGTAGTATCTCGACTGACTAAAATACGGGAACGTCCAAGGCACAAGAACGGAACCAAAGCGGTTACATCAGACCTTTGCGTTCCCGGCGCAAGACTTTAGTCCGGCCGCCTTATAGCTAAGAACGGAAGTTGATCGGCGGACGCAGGGGCGTTCCGGAGCAATACCAGACCGCGCCGATACAGATATGGTGCGATCGCGGAAGGCGCTCGGATCAAGTCGTAGCCTCAGTTCTGTCAACCGTATAATTGCCGCCATTCCCCTACGGCTGGGTAGCGCTCGTGAGCAGTGGGTCATCTAGCTCTGCCTTTGTCTTCAGGACGGCATCAACGAGGGAACCGAACTCCTCGACGCTGAATGTGTAGCTATCCTGGACCGCTCCCATATGGCTGAGGCGGAAGCGTACGAATTTCCGGTTTTCGGCTGGGATGCGCTTCACCAGAAACATGAATGAATAGGGACCCGCGATCGCTGAGTACCGGCGCAACTCTTCGGTCGCGGGGAAAAGCCGGTTGATGAATCCCAAAAACCCCATGGTGTCTCCCCTCGTGCCAAGGACCGTGCTTCTTATCATTGCGAGAGAAAATTCGCCTATGGGTTTGTCAACCATACGATCGCCATGGTCACAGGCGATTATCCGGTTGACAAACCCAAAGTGATTACGTGGGGTAAGGGCATAGGAGATTTCCATGTCCGTTCTGTCCCGCCCCGAGTTCCACGACGAAGCCAAGGCTTTCGAGCATGTGGAAGGCATCTTGTGGCCGAATGGTCCGGTTTGCCCCAAGTGCGGCTCTGTTGATCGCCACTACGCATTGAAGGGCGTTCGCACCAAGCCGTCCAAGAAGAACCCCAATGGTGTCGAGCGTCACGGCCTGTACAAGTGCAGCGCTTGCCGCTCGCAGTTCACCGTCCGTATGGGTTCGATCTTTGAGGAAAGCCATATGCCGCTCACCAAGTGGCTTCAGGCTATCCACCTTATGTGTGCCTCTAAGAAGGGCATCAGCGCTCACCAGATGCACCGCATACTCGAATGCAAGTATGAGACCGCTTGGTTCCTGTGCCACCGCATTCGCCTTGCAATGGCATCTGGCGACTTCTCCCCGCTTGGCGGCAACGGCAAGACCGTAGAAGTTGACGAGACCTACATTGGCCGTCTCGCTAACGCTCCCGTCAAACGTGGCGGTGGCGCTCACAAGAACACGGTCGTTACGCTGGTAGAGCGTGGTGGCCGCGCCCGTTCCTTCCACGTCGATACGGCCCGCATGGGCAACGTGATGCCGATCGTTCGCGCCAACATCGCTCGCGAGAGCGCATTGATGAGCGACGAAAGCGGCATCTATCGCCGTGCCAGCCAGGATTTCGCCTCGCACGATGTCGTCACGCATACTAAGGACGAATACGTCCGCTACGAAGGCGAAAAGACCATCCACACGAACACAGTGGAAGGCTTCTATTCGATTTTCAAGCGCGGCATGAAGGGCGTCTATCAGCATTGCGGCGAACACCACCTGCATCGCTACCTTGCCGAGTTCGATTTCCGCTACAGCAACCGCATTGCCATGGGTGTTGATGACGGCACCCGCGCTTTCATCGCGTTGAAGGGTGCCGCTGGCAAGCGCCTCACCTATCATAGACCTGCTTGACGAGAAGCGGACGCACTTCCGAAAGCCGGTGCAGCTAGAACTCCCACTCTGGCGATATGCGCGCCACAAGCGACACCCAAACAAAAAGAGCTGACCGTGAGGCCAGCTCTTTCCGTTTTGGATCACTTACCGCCACCCAGCCTTGCGGCTGAGAAGATGCGAATCACCGCATCTATCCACAGAGTCCTCCTAGGAGGTTTGCGTACCCTGTAGGAACTTGAACAACATAATGCATAAAAGGTTGCGATTCAATTGAAATAGGCGGGCCGAGTTTGCGTGCCCGCCTATCTTGTAACCCTCCTTCGCAACGCGCCTTTCGTTGCAATCAGTGGCGGTAAGTGAGGGATTCGAACCCTCGGGAGACGCAAACCTCCGGTCGCTTTTCAGGCGACTGCCTTAAACCGCTCAGCCAACCTACCTGTCGTCATAATGGCGAGTCGTGGCCAAGAGTCAAGGCAGCCAAGAGAACAGAGAAGAACATTTCGTATCAGGAATGCCTTCCCATCCCATATCTCTTGCAATCGAGGCTTCCGGGTGCTAAACGCCTTTGCCATGAGCGAGACCATCGACATCGAGACGATTCGGCGCAAACGGGCCGACCTTGCAGACCTGCGCGAAAAGCTGGTGACCAAGATCGCGCGACTAGAGACAGAGATCGCGGAACTCAACGTGACTGAGCGCACAGTGGCGAAGCTATTGGGAATTGCCGCCCCGCTCGAAATTGATCATATCCTGCCGGCGAATATCGCTCGAACCCCTAAGCCGGACGACCTTCCAGCAATGCCGGAAATGATCACAGACGCCCTTGCCAAATACTATCGTCAAGGGCGTCGCGGTTTGACGCCGAAAGAGATAAGGGAAGAAATTGCTAGGGCGTTTTGGCCCGATGTGCCGAATGAGGCTGTAGGCCCGATCGCGTGGCGCATGTTCAAACGTGGGGAATTGGAAAAGACCCCGGATAACCTTTACGCGCTACCAAAAGATAAGGCCCCTGCCGTTGATGCAGAGGCCTCAAAAGTCACCGACGAACTGCCAGGTTCGTCAATCGAGAGCCAGTCAGATCTTCTGAAAAGCTGAACTTCCGCTGGTCGACGGCCAGACCCGGCACTGGACAGTTGCCGGGAGACTGGAGCTACCCATGCTCCACTTACCGCGCGCGGCGGGCTATTCCCAACCGCGCCTCATAAGATAGAGTTTGGGCGGGGAGTGATCCCCGCCCATTCGTTTAGCATACGCACGAATCGGAGTCTATATTCCTATGCCCAAGCCATCGGATATGCCGCAGATTGACAAATTTCGGGAAGCGTCTAAGGAACTTATGATCAACCAAACCGACGCCGCCTTTGAAGCCGTGGTGAATAAGATCGCCCACGCGCCGAAGCTTACTAAGCAGCAGATAAAGGAACTCGTGCGGCGGAAGCGCGAAGAGGCCAAGCGTGGCTGATGCAAACGAAGACAAAAGCAGCCAAGACGGAGCTGGACGATTTGCGATAGCCATCGGGGCAGGCACGCTGTTCGTAGATCGGATCATCACCTTCGAGAATAGCGACGCGGTGTTTTTTACGGCGCTGGCCTTGGTGATAGGTGGTGTTTGTATTATCCCGCTCTACCGCCGGCCCAAGACCTAGAAAGCCATGCCCCTACGGCTGGGTAGCTTTCGGAAATTGCGCACGGTATGGTTCGCGTTCCATATTCTTTGAGGCGCTCCGTGCCACTTCCGATGTTTCTTTTTGCTGCAACGCCAGTCTTGATATTTATATATTTCAGTCTTTTAGATAACAGAGCAAATAGGTGGGAAAAGAGCGAGAGGAAACCCCTGCTATACGTCTACATGGCACTTCATCTCGCCGTAATTATTGGAATAATTGTGTCCTTTTTGAGTTATATATTAAAGATTGATAGCGGGGCCTGAAGCTTCCCCTGTGCCGCCCTGTCAGGCATGTAATCCTATTTGACTTTGGGTTTGTCAACCGGATAATCGCCGTCCAAGCACGGGTTCAAACCATGAACAAAATCTGGCATGGTGGCTGCCATGCCGATCATCTCCCCGATTCTCCTCAATCCTCTCATCGACGGCCGCCAGTCCGAACGCGCCATGCTGGTGCGGCGTGGCGTGCAGCGGCTGCTGACGCAAATGGGCATGCATGTGCTGCCCGAACTGTCGCTGGCCACCGGGCGGCGCGCCGACCTTGTGGCGCTGACCCGGCAGGGCGGCATCTGGATCATCGAGATCAAATCCTCGATCGAGGATTTTCGCGTCGACCGCAAATGGCCGGATTATCGGCTGCACTCCGACCGCTTCTTCTTCGCCACCCATCCGGGCGTGCCCTCGGAGATCTTCCCGGAGGAATGCGGCTTCATCCTTTCCGACGGCTATGGCGCGGAGATCCTGCGCGATGCGCCGGAGCACCGGATGGCGGCGGCAACGCGCAAGGCGCTGATGCTGCGAATCGCGCGGGCGGGTGCGGCGCGGCTGCTGGCGGCGGAGCTGGCGGGTGTGGCGGTGCCGGCGCTGGCGGGGGAGAGCGAGTAGACGAAGCTCAAGTTCCTCGCCCACGAAGTGGGGAGAGGAACCCAAGAACACCTACTCCACCACCTCCTCCACCCCTGCCGCCGGCGCCATCAGGAGCACGGCGGCACCCAGCAGCGCTGCAACGAAGGACCCCGCCAGGATGCCGACCTTGACGGCGTCCTGCAGCGCCATGTCGTTGGCGAAGGCGAGCAGGCCGATGAACAGGCTCATGGTGAAGCCGATGCCGCAGAGCAGCGAAATGCCGATCATGTGCAGCCAGCCGGCATTGACCGGCAGGTCGGCGAAGCCGAGCCGGATGGCAAGCGCGGACGAGCCGAAGACGCCGACCAGCTTGCCCAGCACCAGGCCAGCGGCAACGCCGAGCGTCAGCGGCTCGACCAGGGCAGAGGCGCTGAGGCCGGCCAGCGACACGCCGGCATTGGCAAAGCCGAAGATCGGGATGACGAAGAAGGGCACGATCTTGTGCAGGCCGTGTTCGAGCCGGTGCAACGGCGAATGGTCGAGATCGTGGCCGCTACCGGCAGAGATTTTCAGCGGAATGGTGAGCGCCAGCGCGACGCCGGCCAGCGTGGCATGCACGCCCGATTTCAGAACCAGCACCCACAGCACGGCGCCGAGCACTAGGTAGGGCGTCAGCCTCGTCACCCGCATGCGGTTGAGCACGATGAGCACCGCGATGACGGCGAAGGCCGCACCGAGATAGGCCAGCGACAGGCCGCTTGTGTAGAAGATGGCGATGATGATGACGGCGCCGAGATCGTCGATGATGGCGAGCGCGGTGAGAAAGATCTTGAGCGACGCCGGCACGCGGTTGCCGAGCAGCGACAGTACGCCGAGCGCAAAGGCGATATCGGTGGCGGTCGGGATCGCCCAGCCGGAGAGCGCGGCGGCGTTGTTGCGGTTGATGGCGACATAGACCAGCGCGGGAACCAGCATGCCGCCGGCGGCGGCGACGCCCGGCAGCACGCGGCGCGGCCAGGTCGAGAGCTGACCGTCGAGCATCTCGCGCTTGATCTCGAGGCCGACCAGCAGGAAGAACACCGCCATCAGCCCATCGTTGATCCAGTGCGACACGCTGAGCGGGCCGAGATAGGCGTGGAGAGCGGCGAAATAGGTTTCGGCCAATGGTGAATTGGCGACGATCAGCGCAAGGGCTGCCGCAACCATCAGGATGATGCCGCCCGCCGCCTCGCCGTCGAGGAATTCGCGAAGGATGGATTTCGGCTGCTTGTCGCGCATGTGTGCTCCGTTGCCGGGTTTTCCGGCGGCGTTATTGCCGATGATGGGCAAAGGTCGATGGCACGGCAAGCGCAACTGTTTCCAGCGTTGGCGCCGCCCCTCATTGTCCTGCCGGACGCTCGTCATTCGAAAAGCCAAGCAGTTGGCTTTTCGTCCGCTTCGCGGACCATTCCTCAACTCCCCGCATAGCGACGGGGAGAAAGAGGCAGCTACAGCCTCGCCGTCGTCTCCTGCAACGCCGGCGATTGGCGAAACCGGCGATGAGAGCGCCCCTCTCCCCGTCTCTATACGGGGAGAGGATGCCGGCAGGCAGGTGAGGGGCAGCGCTGAGGTTCGGCAATTGGCGGCCGGCGCCGCCGGCGCGTGAACCTCAGCGTGGTGCGCGCTTGGCGAGTATGCGCTGCAGCGTGCGGCGATGCATGTTGAGCCGGCGCGCGGTTTCCGACACGTTGCGGTCGCACATTTCGTAGACGCGCTGGATGTGTTCCCAGCGCACGCGGTCGGCCGACATCGGATTTTCCGGGGGGGCGGCGCGCTCGCCGGCGGTGCGGGTGAGCGCTGCAAACACGTCGTCGGCGTCAGCCGGCTTCGACAGATAGTCGATGGCGCCGAGCTTCACCGCGGTCACCGCGGTGGCGATGTTGCCGTAGCCGGTCAGGATGACGGTGCGGGCATCGTCGCGCTTCTCGCGGATGGCGGCGACGACGTCGAGGCCGTTGCCGTCGCCAAGCCGCATGTCAACCACCGCATAGGCTGGCGGGTGGGCGCGCGCCTTGGCCACTGCCTCCTCGACGCTCTCGGCCGTCTCGACCACGAAACCCCTGGTTTCCATGGCGCGGGCCAGCCGCGTCAGGAACGGCTTGTCGTCGTCGACGATGAGCAGCGAGGTGTCCTCGCCTTCGACCATTGCGCCAATTGCTTCTTCGCCAGTCATTATCTTAAAAAATCCTGCTGCCTTAATTTTACGCAGATATAGTTCCTGAACGCCATTGTCCAATTTTGCCGCCTCCGCCAAGGCTTTTACGCGGTGTCGAACATCGAGATCCCCACCGATTCCGGGTTGAGGAAGACCGTGCGCGGCCACGATATCTGCACGATCGCGCCTTCGCCCAGTCCGCTCGAATTGCGGAAATCGAGCGTGGCGCCGGAGCGTTCGAGCAAGGTCTTGGCGATGAACAGCCCGAGACCCAGGCCACCGCCGGCCTCGTTGCCCTGGCGCGTCGACATATAGGGCTCGCCGATGCGGTCGATGATTTCGGGCGGAAAGCCCGGCCCGTCGTCGATGATCGAGAAGGTGACGTCGAGCTCGTCCCAGCTCCAGCGCACCGTCACACTGTTGCGGGCGAAGTCGACCGCGTTCTCGACGAGATTGCCGAGGCCGTAGATGACGCCGGGGTTGCGCCGTCCCACCGGTTCGGGGCCGACGCGCTCGCCCGGCCGAAGCTTGATCGAGATGCCGAAATCGCGGTGCGGCGCCGTCACCTCCTCGACCAGCGAGGTCAGCGGCAGACGCGACAGATGCGCCTCGCCCTCGGAGGACAGGCTGGTCAGCCGCTTCAGGATCTCGCGGCAGCGCTCGCTCTGCGAGCGCAACAGCTTCACATCCTCACCATATTTCGGATCGTTACCCAGCGCCTTCTCCATTTCCTTGGAGACAAGCGCGATGGTGGCGAGCGGCGTGCCGAGTTCGTGCGCGGCGGCGGCGGCGAGGCCATCGAGCGCCGACAGATGCTGCTCGCGCTGCAACACCAGTTCGGTGGCGGCAAGCGCATTGGCGAGCAGGCGGGCTTCCTCGGCAACGCGGAAGGCATAGATGGCAGTGAAGGCGATCGAGGAAAACACCGCCATCCATATGCCGGCGACATAGATGAATGGCATGGGCAGCGGCGCGCCCTCGTACCATGGCAGCGGCTGGTGGAAGAAGACCAGCAACGTGGCCGCCGCCATGACCAGCGCGCCGAGCACCGCAGTTAACCGCAGCGGCAGCGACGCCGCCGAGATGACGACGGGCACGGTCATCAGCACCGAGAACGGGTTGGTGAGGCCGCCAGTCAAAAAGAGCAGGCCGGCAAGCTGCAGGCTGTCGAAGGTCAGGATGAAAAAGGCTGAGAACGGGGTCAGCCGGTGCGCTGCCGGATAGCGGAAGGTCAGCACCAGGTTAAGCCAGGCCGAGCAGGCGACCAGCGCGAAGCAGAGGCTGACCGGCAGCGGGAATTTGAGCCCATAGGCGACGACCAGCACCGCCAGGCTCTGGCCCACGATGGCCAGCCAGCGCAGCCGGATCAGCGTGTTGAGGCGCAGCCGCTGGCTTTGCTGGAAGTCTGGCGCGTGCACGATGTTGATCATGGCCAAGGATTATAGCCGGGAAAGGACGAGCGCTAGGTCCCTCGCGGTTTGGCGCGGGCGGTGGCTGCAGCGAGCAGCGGATTTTCGGGCCAGACATGGCGGGGATAGCGGCCGCGCATGTCGGTGCGCACATCGGCCCAGGAGCCGCGCCAGAAGCCGGGCAGGTCGCGCGTCGTCTGGATCAGCCGGTGCGCCGGCGACAACAGCTCGAGCGTCAGCGGCACGGTGCCGTTGGCGATTGCCGGATGGCGGTCAAGGCCGAACAGTTCCTGCACGCGGATCGCCAGCACCGGCCATTCGCCGTCATAGCGGATCGGCACATGGCTGCCGGACGGCGCGTCGAAATGGGTCGGCGCCAGTGTGCCGATCTTGCGCTGCAAATCATGCGGCACCAGCGCCATCAGGCCCGACGACAGCGTGCCGGGGTCGATGGCGGCGAAGGACGCCTTGCCCGACAGGAACGGCAGCAGCCAGTCGTCGAGGCGTTCGAGCAGGGCGGCTTCCGAAACATCGGGCCAGGGCGCGCCGAGGCCGCGATGCAGCCAGCCTAGGCGCTGGCGCAGCGTCTCGCCGTCCTTGCCCCATTCCAGCAGCGACAGGCCGTGCTCGCGCAAGGCATCCAGGATGGCGCGGTCGGCGTCTGTTCCAGTTGGTGCGGGCAGCATGCGCTCCGACAAAGTGATGGCGCCGAGCCTGGCGGTCTCGCGCACGCGCACCGCGCGCCGCTCGCGGTCGAAGCTTGTCTCGCGGCGCGTCTCGATCCTGTCGGAGAGTGCGGCGCGGATGTCGGCCTCGTCAACGGCTGCCGCCGCCGTGATGCGGGCATTTTGCGCCTTACCATGCAGATCGGCGACGACCAGCCAGGTCTCACCGGCCAGCGGATCGGCGGCGTCGAGCATGGCGCCGGAGCCGTTGGCGAGCACGAAACGCCCGCGCTCGCCCCGCGCTCTGGCGACACGGTCCGGCCAGGCGTGGATGAGGAGAAGACCGGCAGAAGCGGCTTCGCTGCTCTTGGAGCCGCCCGCCTGCTTCCCCAATCGCCCGGCAAGCTGCCTTGCCGCAACGGCGCGCGGCGACTTTTCGGTGCGGAAGCGCATCAGGCGCCATTCGAGGTCGGCGCCGTCGCCGCCGAGACCACGCTCGGTGAGCAGGACGGCTAGCATCGCAGCTTCGAGCGCGTGGCCGCCGCCAGCGGCTTCAGCGACCATGTGTGCGAGGCGCACGGGCAGCGCCAGCTTGCGCATCGCGCCGCCCGCCTCCGTCAGCCGGCCGGCCGCGTCGATGGCGTGCAGCGCCAGGAGCAGGGCCTGCGCCTCGTTGAGCGCGGGAATGGGCGGCGGATCGAGGAAGGACAGGCTTGCGGGATCGGCGACGCCGAAGGCGGCGCAATCGAGCAGCAGGGCGGACAGGTCGGCTTCGAGAATCTCGGGTGGGGTGAAGGCGGGAAGGGCCGCCGTCTGCTCGGCCCGCCAGAGGCGGATGGCGACGCCTGGCTGTGTACGCCCGGCGCGGCCGGCGCGCTGATCGGCGGACGCCCTGGAAACGCGCACCGTCTCCAGCCGGGTCAGACCGCTTGCCGGCTCGTAGCGCGGCAGCCTCGACAGGCCGGAATCGATGACGACGCGCACGCCGTCGATGGTGATCGAGGTCTCGGCGATCGACGTCGCCAGCACCACCTTGCGGCGGCCCGGCAGCGCCGGTTTGATGGCGGCATCCTGCGCCCTGTTGTCGAGCTGGCCGTAGAGCGGCACGATGTCGGTGTCGGCGCCGAGCCGGCCCTGCAGCCGCTCGGCGGTGCGCTCGATCTCGCGCTGTCCCGGCAGGAAGGCGAGCACGCTGCCGCTCTCGCCGGCAAGAGCGGAGCGGATCGCCTTGGCCATGGCGTCTTCGATGGGAACGCCGGCTGGCCGCTCGTCGTATCTGACATCTACTGGGAACGCACGGCCTTGGCTTTCGATCACCGGGGCGCCGGACAGGAGTTTCGCGACGCGCGCGCCATCGAGCGTTGCCGACATCACCAGCAGCCGCAAATCCGGCCGCAGCGCGCCCTGCACGTCGAGCGCCAGCGCCAGGCCGAAATCGCCGTCGAGCGAGCGCTCGTGGAATTCGTCGAAAATCACCGCCGAGACGCCGGGCAGCTCGGGATCGTCTAGGATCATGCGCGCCAGGACGCCTTCGGTGACGACCAGGATTTTTGTCCGGGCCGATGTGCGGTTTTCCATGCGCATGGCATAGCCGACAGTGGCGCCGGGCTCTTCATCAAGCAATTGGGCCATGCGGCGGGCGGCGGCGCGGGCGGCGAGCCGGCGCGGTTCGAGCAGGACGATCTTGCCGGCGACCAGCCAGGGCGCATCGAGCAGCGCCAGCGGCACCAGCGTCGTCTTGCCGGCGCCGGGCGGCGCCACCAGGACGGCGCTGTTCTGCCTAGTCAGCGCTTCGCCAAGCGCCGGCAGCACGGCGGTAACAGGAAGCTCCGGCAGGGTTCTTTTGCTCATCGTCTCAACGGTATGCAGCCAGGTGACCGCATATCAGCCGCGGATGCCGCCGCGCAACCTCGCGCGTTGCGGCCAGTTCAAAGCCTCGTGCGCGCAAACGGGTTCCAGCGCACCGTGCCCAGCCGCACCTCCTCGCGCACCATGGTGAGCAGGCCAGACGCGCCAACGACGGCCAAGCCGACCAGCGATATCCAGTCCGGATACTCCTGGAAGAACAGCGCGCCGAGGATGACCGCCCAGACGATCTGCGAATAATGCGTCGGCGCCATGCGGTTGGCCGGCGCGTATTTGGCGGCCAGCAGCTGCAGCAATTGGCCGCCGGCGGTAAAGGCGCCGCCCAGCACCAGCCACAGCAGTTGCATGGCGTTGGAGAGGGTGAACGATGTAGCGATGGTGCCGGCCCCGTTGAACAGCAGCCCGTAACCGATGAGCACGCCGAGCATGGTGGTGCGCTTTTCCTGCTGGGCGAGCGACCGCATCAGGATGACGCTGGCCGCGGCGAGGAAGGCCACCGTGAAGGCGGCAAGGTGTCCGAGATGCAACTCGCGAAAACCTGGCCGCACCACCAGCATGACACCTGCAAAGCCGGCAACCACCGCCAGCCAGCGCCATGGACCGACCTTTTCTTTCAGGATGACGGTCGAGAGAATGGTAACGCAAAGCGGCGCCAGGAAGATCAGTGCATAGGTCTCGGCCAGCGGAATGGTGGTGAAGGCGTAGACGCTGAGCACGCCCGAGGCGATGCCGGCCCAGGCGCGGGCCTGCACCGCCCATGGCCGCCCGGTGCGCCAGAAGTCGCGCCAGCGCTCATCGACTGGGCGGCTGAAAAACAGGAAGCAGCCGGCAAACAGCGTGATGAAGAAGCCGATCTCGAAGACGGTGAACTGTCCGCCAAGGCTCTTGATAACGGCATCGCTGCACGAATAGCTTGCATAGGCGATGAGGGCGAGCAGGATTCCGTTCGTCACGTTTTTCCATTTCCGGGGAGAGTGCAGTGAAGGTATTGGCGCTCGGCGCGCATCCCGACGACATCGAGATATTCATGTTCGGTACGCTGGCTGCCTATGCCACGCAAGGCGCAGAACTGACTTTTGCCGTGGCCACGGATGGCGCCAGGGGCGGCATGGGCGACCCGAGCGTTTTGGCTAGTGTCCGCCGCGACGAGGCGGCGGCCGCTGCGGCGCTGCTCGGCGCAACCCTTCGCTTTCTCGACTTTCCCGACGGCGAACTGGTGGCTGATGCGGCACTGATCGCTTCGCTGAAAGCGCTGATACGCGAGACCGCGGCGGATCTGGTTATCACGCATGCCCCCAACGACTATCACGCCGACCATCGCGCTTTGTCGGACGGCGTGCGCATCGCGGCCTCGTTCGGCGTCCCCGTGCTGCATGCCGACACGATGGGCGGCACCGGCTTTGCGCCGACGCATTATGTCGACATTTCCGCCTACGGCGATATCAAGACGCAGGCGATCCGCGCGCACCAGTCGCAGTGGCCGGAGCAATATGTCGACAGAGCGCGCGTCCAGAATGAGTTTCGCGCCGGGCAATGCAACAGCGTTCCCGGCGCCCTGGCCGAGGCCTTCCGATTCGAGCCGACATTTCCCTTCGCCGATATCCGCGCGCTGCTGCCGCCCGCGCCCCCTGTTCGGCCGGTGACGCCGCAGACGAAAAATATAGGCGACCCCGGCTAAGCAACTTCCGGGCGAGCCGTCCGGCAATCATTTCCCAACGATTTCAATTCGCGGTTTCGCCATGTTGCGGCGCAGCGACGAATTCGCTTGCCTTGTTTAGTAAAAATTGCATCACTAAACAAATTACTAAACATCTGCGGTGCACCGCGCCGCCCTGGCGACGCATAGCGCGCCGTGTTTAGGCCCTCGGAGGAGCGAGGGTTGAGGGGTTCTTGAAACGGCCATCCGGGCGCGTTTCGCAAATGGGAGGAAGGCATGAAATCGAGCTTGAAACTGGCGTTGGGGCTGGCCTCGGCGATTACCGCGTCGACAGCCGTCTCGAACGCGGCGCACGCTGAAGACCTGACGCTTTGCTGGGCCGCCTGGGATCCGGCAAACGCGCTGGTCGAACTGTCCAAGGATTTTACCAAGGAAACTGGCATCGGCATGAAATTCGAATTCGTGCCGTGGACCAACTATGCCGACCGCTTCCTCAACGAGCTCAACTCGCACGGCAAACTTTGCGACCTGATCATCGGCGACAGCCAGTGGATCGGCGGCTCGGCCGAGAACGGCCACTACGTCAAGCTGAACGACTTCTTCGACAAGGAGAAGATCAGCATGGACGACTTCGTGCCGGCAACCGTCGTCGGCTATTCCGAATGGCCGAAGAACACGCCGAACTACTGGGCGCTGCCGGCCATGGGCGACGTCGTCGGCTGGACCTACCGCAAGGACTGGTTCTCCAAGCCGGAACTGCAGAAGGAATTCAAGGAAAAGTATGGTTGGGACCTCGGCCCACCGACCACCTTCGACCAGCTGAAGCAGGTCGCCGAGTTCTTCCAGAAGCGCGAGATCGACGGCAAGACCGTCTATGGCGCTTCGATCTACACCGAGCGTGGCTCGGAAGGCATCACCATGGGCGCCATGGACGTGCTCTACAGCTACGGCTTCCAGTATGAAAACCCCAAGAAGCCCTACGAGATGGAAGGCTTCGTCAATTCGCCAGACGCGGTCAAAGGCCTGGAGTTCTACAAGTCGCTCTACGATTGCTGCACGCCTCCGGGTGCCTCGAACAGCTATATGGGCGAAGGCGTCGACGCCTTCAAATCCGGTCAGGTGGCCATGCACATGAACTTCGCCTTCACTTGGCCCGGCCTGCAGAAGGACGAGAATGTCGGCGGTGACAAGATCGGCTACTTCGTCAATCCGAAGGGTCCCGGCGGCGCCCAGTTTGCGCAGCTTGGCGGCCAGGGCATTTCGGTCGTGTCCTATTCAGACAAGCAGGAATCGGCGCTGAAATACATCAAGTGGTTCGCCAACAAGGATGTGCAGGCCAAATGGTGGTCGCTCGGCGGCTATTCCTGCCTGAACGCGGTGGTCAAGGACCCGGCCTTCCCGTCCAGCCAGCCCTATGCACAGACCTTCCTCGACTCGATGGCGATCGTGAAGGACTTCTGGGCCGAGCCGAGCTACGCACCGCTGCTGCAGGCGTCGCAGAAGCGCTTCCACGACTATGTCGTTGCCGGCCAGGGTTCGGCCAAGGACGCGCTTGACGGCCTGGTCAAGGACTGGACGCAAGTGTTCCAGGACGACGGCAAGATGTAACCGGACCAACGGCTCCTCCCGAGCCTGACCCCAGAGGCGGATGATTTTCAGGCCGAATCGATCAGAAATCATCCGCCTCAGGGCTAAAAAGAGAGAGAGCATGATGTCGTCCGAAAACCGCTTCACACTTTTCGGCTTCATGCTCTTGGTCCCGTGCCGCCCTTGGCACGGGACGCAGTTCAGATAAATTCCAGTGTCGAGACTTGACGTGACCGAAGCAGGACTCACCATGCTCAATCGGACTGCGGAGAACGTTGCCCGGGCGACCCCGGAGCCGTTGGCCCGCAAGGTCCGGGGCATCAGCGACAGGGGCCTCGCCTGGCTGTTCATCTCGCCGACGATCCTGTTGCTCTTGGCCATCAACATCTTCCCGCTGTTCTGGGCGATCTACCTGTCCTTCACCAACTTCCGCGCGAACCGCCCGAACGAGGTGGTGAAAAACCTCGGCTTCGCCAACTACCAGCGCATCCTCGGCGACCAGGACATCTGGATCGCCATGCAGACGACGGCGCATTTCGTGTTCTGGACGATCCTGCTGCAGACGCTGATCGGTTTCACGCTGGCATGGCTGATCGACAGGAAGTTTCGCGGCCACGCCTTCTGGACGACCATCATCCTGGTGCCGATGATGCTGTCGCCGGCGGTGGTCGGCAATTTCTGGCGTTTCCTCTACGAGCCGCAGATCGGCCTGTTCGCCTACGCCATCTCGTTCGTCACCCGGATACCACCGACCGACATCCAGATGCTGTCCAACGTGTCGCTGGCGCCGTGGTCGATCATCATCGTCGACACCTGGATGTGGACGCCCTATGTCATGCTGATCTGTCTCGCCGGCCTGCGCTCCATCCCCGAATACATCTATGAAGCCGCCGAGGTCGACCGCGCGTCCAACTGGCGGCAGTTCTGGTCGATCACGCTGCCCATGGCGCTGCCCTTCATCATGCTGGCGGTGCTGTTTCGCGGCATCGAGAACTTCAAGATGTTCGACATGGTCAACCTGCTGACCGGTGGCGGGCCGGGCTCGACCACCGAGGTCGCCTCGATCACGCTGAAGCGGCAGGCCTTCGAGAGCTGGCGCACCGGATATTCCTCGGCCTTCGCCATCATCCTGTTCGTCGCGGTGTTTGGGCTGGCCAACATCTACGTCAAGGCGCTGAACAAGGTGAAGCAGAGATGAGCCTGACCACCGCCCACTCCGTCGTCGCCCCCTCGGCCAATTCGAAGCGGATCGCCGGCACGATCATCGTGCTCTACGCGCTGATCTCGATCGTGCCGTTGCTGTGGATCTTCGCCACCAGCTTCAAGACGCCGCCGGATTCGATCGCCTATCCGCCCAAGATTCTGTTCCAGCCGAGCATCGAGGGCTATTGCAACCTGTTCACGACGCGCACCAGGCAAACGCCCGACTACATCAACTCGCTCGGACCCGCGACCGGTTTCTGCGACGAGACCTCGCGCAAGCGCAACATGGTGATTGCCGGCCCGTCCAACTTCCTGCCGCGCTTCGTCAACTCACTGATCATCGCCTTCGGTTCCACCTTCTGCGCCGTATTCCTCGGCACGCTCTCGGCCTACGGTTTCTCGCGCTTCAAGGTGCCGCTGGCCGATGACCTTCTGTTCTTCATCCTGTCGACGCGCTTCATGCCACCGATCGCGGTCGCCATTCCCATCTACCTGATGTACCGCGAGCTCGGCCTGTCCGACACCGCGCTCGGCATGATCCTGCTCTACACCGCGGTCAACGTGTCGCTCGCGGTGTGGCTGCTGAAAGGCTTCATCGACGAGATCCCGCGCGAGTATGAAGAAGCGGCGATGATCGACGGCTATACCAGGCTGCAGGCCTTCTGGCGCACCGTGCTGCCGCAAGCGACCACCGGCATCGCCGCGACCGCCATCTTCTGCCTGATCTTTGCCTGGAACGAATATGCATTCGCGGCCCTGCTGACCTCCGGCACGGCGCAGACCGCACCGCCCTTCATCCCGACCATTATCGGTGAAGGCGGCCAGGACTGGCCGGCGGTGGCGGCGGGCACGACGATCTTCCTGGTGCCGATCCTGGTCTTCACCATCCTGCTACGCAAGCAGTTGCTGCGCGGCATCACTTTCGGCGCGGTTCGCAAATGAGTGGTGTGCCAGGTCGACCCCCACTCCGTCGAGCTTCGCTCGACACCTCCCCCCCGATCGACGGGGGAGAGGAAGGGCGCGAACTTCATTCAACCAGACTCCCTTCCTCTCCCTCCGGAGGGGGAGAGGTGGCGCTGCGAAGCAGCGACGGAGTGGGGGAACCACCTGGCAACCGTCTCGCCCCGTTGCCGGGCAGAAGGAAGGAAGCTGCGCATGACGCGCCCAGCCATCTCCAAAAAGTCATCCTGGCCTCGCTGGGCCCGGCGCGGCCTGATGGAAAACATCGCCACGACGCTGATCGCCATTGGATTCCTGATGCTGTTCCAGCCCTTCGCGCTGGCGCTCTACACCTACTCCTTCATCACCATGCTCGCCGGCACGGTGATGTTCATCATCGTCTCGAAGTTCCCGGAATAATCATGGCCGAAATCCGCGTCCAACATTTGAGAAAGGCCTTCGGCGATTTCGTCGCGGTGCAGGATTCCAGCTTCGTCGTCGAAGATGGTGAGTTCTTCGTCATGCTTGGTCCCTCGGGCTGCGGCAAGACGACGACGCTGCGCATGGTCGCCGGCCTCGAATTGCCGACCGGCGGCCAGATCCTGCTCGGCGGCGAGGACGTCACCATGCGCCGGGCGCGTGAACGCGACATCGCCTTCGTCTTCCAGCTGTTCGCGCTCTATCCGCATATGAACGTGCGCAAGAACATCGGCTTCCCGCTTCTCGCGCAAGGCATGCCCTCGGCCGAGATTCGAAGCCGTGTCGAGGAAACGGCGAAGCTGCTGCGCATCGACCATCTGCTCAACAAATCGGTCTCGGGCCTTGCCGGCGGTGACCGCCAGCGCGTGGCGCTCGGTCGCGCCATCGTGCGACGGCCAAAATGCTTCCTGATGGACGAGCCGCTCGGCACGCTCGACACCGAATTCCGCGATCTGATGGTGCATGAGCTGCGCGAGCTGCACAACCGCATCCACGCCACCACCGTCTATGTCACGCACGACCAGATGGAAGCGATGTCGATGGCCGACAAGATCGCCGTCATGAACCATGGCGTCATCGAACAGTTCGGCAGCCCGCGCGAAATCTACGACCGCCCGGCAACCATGTTCGTCGCCGACTTCATCGGCTCGCCGCCGATGAATTTCCTGGGCTTCGGTGGCGGGCTGGCGAAGGGGGCGAAGGAAATCGTCGTCCAGGGCGCCAAGGTGGCGGTGCCGGAAGTGCGCGAGGAAATTGCGCCCGCCGACATGGCGCTCGGCATCCGTCCCGAGCACATCCGTTTCGACGATGCGTCGAAACTGCGCGGCACCATCTACGGCACCGAATATCTCGGCACGACGCAGATCGTGGCGGTGGAGACGGCGGACGGCATCATCAAGGCGCGGGTGCCGGCCGAAATCCGGCTCGCTGCCGGCGATCATGTCGGGCTGACGTTGAACAGCGCGCGGCTGTCGCTGTTCGACAAGGGCTCGGGTCGGGCGGTGCGCACCGCGATCCACGATACCGCCTCTCAAGGGAGAGCGCAGCATGGCTGACGTGCACATCAAGGGCGTGACCAAAAGCTTCGGCGACCATGTCGCCGTCGATGGCCTCGACCTTAACATCGCCGATGGCGAATTCGTCGTGCTGCTCGGCCCGACCGGCGCCGGCAAGACGACGACGCTGAGATTGATCGCCGGACTGGAGCGGCCGGATGGCGGCACGATCCATATTGGCGACCACGATGCGACGACGCTGTCGCCGGCCGAGCGCGACACCGCTTTCGTCTTCCAGCAATATTCGCTCTACCCGCATCTGTCAGTCTACGACAACCTCGCCTTCCCGCTGCGCTCGCCGGCGCGGAAAGTACCGGAGGACCAGATTCGCCGCCGCGTCGAAGAGGTGGCAAAGATGGTGCGCATCCACCACAAGCTCGCCAACCGCTCGACCAAGCTTTCGGGTGGCGAAATGCAGCGCGTCGCCATTGGGCGCGCGCTGGTGCGCAAGCCGTCGATCTATTTGATGGACGAGCCGCTGTCGTCGCTCGACGCCAAATTGCGCGCCGATCTCAGGCTCGAACTCAAGCGCATCCAAGCCGAGCTCGGCGCCACCATGCTCTATGTCACGCACGACCAGATCGAGGCGATGACCATGGCGGACCGCATCGGCATCCTCAACAATGGCGTGCTGGTGCAGATCGGCACGCCGCGCACCATCTATTCCGAGCCGGCAAACCTTCATGTCGCCGCACGGCTCGGCCAGCCGGCGATCAATCTGCTGCCAGCGGGACTGCTGCCTGATGGTGGGGCGCCGACCGGAACCAAGACCATCGGCGCGCGCACCGAGCATCTGTCGATCGAGAAGACCGCAAACGGCCATGCCGACGGCGTCGTCGACTGGGTCGAACATCTCGGGGACCAGAACCATCTGCATGTTACGGTCGGCCCGAAGAAACTGGTGACGCTCACCGACCCCGATACGGATCTGGCCGAGGGCGACAAAGTGGTGATCCGCTACCGCTCGCCACTTTATTTCGGCGCCGACGGACAAAGACTGATGTGAGGTTTTCGGTGTCTCGCCAAGGGCACGGCACCGGCTTCTGATTGACGAATACAGGACGAATTCGATGAAGCACTTTTTCAACCGCAGGGAAACGATCGTCACCGAGGCGCTGGACGGGCTGTTGCGGACTATCGGTTCCGGCGATCTCGCGCGCCTCGACGGTTACCCCGAGATCAAGGTCGTGCTGCGCGCCGACTGGGACAAGGCGAAAGTTGCCGTCGTCTCCGGTGGCGGCGCCGGACACGAACCGTCCCATGCCGGCTTTGTCGGCAAGGGCATGCTGACGGCGGCGGTTTCGGGCGAGATCTTTGCCTCGCCCAGCGTCGAGGCGGTGCTGGCGGCCATCCGCGCGGTGACCGGCCCCGCCGGCTGCCTGCTGATCGTCAAGAACTACACCGGCGACCGGCTCAATTTCGGCCTGGCGGCCGAGAAGGCGCGCGCCGAGGGGTTTCGCGTCGAGATGGCGATCGTTGCCGACGACATCGCCCTACCGGGTATCAACCAGCCGCGCGGCGTCGCCGGCACCTTGTTCGTGCACAAGATCGCCGGCCATTTGTCGGAGACCGGTCAGGACTTGGCAGCCGTTGCTACAGCCGCTCGCGCGGCGGCGAAGGACATCGTCTCGCTCGGCATGTCGCTGTCGTCCTGCTCGATCCCCGGCCAGCCACATGAAGAGCGGTTCGGCGAAAATGACGGCGAACTCGGCCTCGGCATCCATGGCGAGCCGGGCGTCGAGCGCATCGCCGTGCAGAGCGCCGACAGACTTGTGGCGATCATGGCGGAGCGGCTGGCCGCGCGGCTCGACCCGAACGCCAGCCACGCGTTGCTCATCAACAATCTCGGCTCGGTGCCGCCGCTCGAAATGTCGCTGGTCGCCAATGCCGTGCTGGCCTCGCCGCTGGCCAAGACCGTGAAGCTTGCGATCGGCCCCGGACCGCTGATGACGGCGCTCAACATGAACGGTTTTTCGCTGTCGCTGATCAAGCTCGATGCGGCGCGCGAGGCAGCCTTGCTGGCGCCTGTCGGCCCACATGCCTGGATGCCGGCCAAAACCGTCGTCGCGCCGGCTATCGTGCCTATGGCGAAAGCGGCTGGAAACAGCGCAGCCCAAAGGGCCAGCCAGGATTCCGGCACCAGGCGTTTGATCATCACGGTCTGCGAACGGCTGATCGCGCTCGAAGAGACACTGAACGGGCTCGACGCCAAGGCGGGCGATGGCGATACCGGTTCGACGGTTGCGACCGGCGCGCGCAGCGTGCTGGAACGGCTCGATGCGCTGCCGCTGGCCGACCCTGCCGCCACGCTTGCGGCTATAGGCGATAGTCTGGGCGTCGCAATGGGCGGCTCCTCAGGCGTCTTGCTGTCGATCTTCTTCACGGCGGCGGCTCAGGCTTCGAACGGCGGAGCAACCCTGTCCAAGGCGCTGCTTGCCGGGCTTGACCGGATGACCTTCTATGGCGGCGCCAGGGTCGGCGACCGCACCATGGTCGATGCCTTGGAGCCGGGGCTGAAGGCGCTCGATGCCAAGGGGCTGGATGCCGCGGCTACAGCGGCACGGCACGGCGCCGAGGCGACCGCGGCCATGGAGAAGGCGAAGGCCGGGCGCTCCGCCTATGTCGGCACCAAATTGCAGGGCGTAGTCGACCCTGGCGCCCATGCCGTGGCCGAAGTGTTCGCGGCCGCCGCGCTGCATGCAACGGCCTGACGGCATGCTTAGATTGTCGAATGAAAACTCTTGCGATACTGCCGGCAGGATCGAAACCGGGAATCTGGACATGGCAGCGTTCGACCTTGCCAGGCTGATCACCGCCGCCGCGGACACGATCGCCGCTCACTCGGAAGAGTTGACCGCGCTCGACCAGGCGATCGGCGACGGTGACCATGGGCTGAACATGAAGCGCGGGTTTGAGGCCTTGCGTGCCGATGCCGAGGCGTTTTCGGCCAAGCCGCTGCCCGAGGCGCTGAAGGCGATCGGCACCAAGCTGGTGATGACGGTTGGCGGTGCATCCGGGCCGCTCTTCGGTACATTGTTCCTGGCGCTGGGCAAGGAGATTTCGGGAGAGCCGGATCGTGCCAATCTGGCGGCTGCTTTCGGCAAGGCAATCGAAGCTGTGGCCGCCAGAGGCAAATCCCAGGTCGGTCAAAAGACCATGCTCGATGTGCTGCAACCTGTGCAGGACGCGTTGGTCGAAGGAAAGACGGCCATGGAAATTGCAGATATCGCCGACATGGCTGCCGAGGCGACCGTGCCGATGAAGGCAACACGCGGTCGCGCCTCATTCCTCGGCGACCGCTCAATCGGTCATATGGATGCCGGCGGACGCTCTGTGGCGCTGCTGGTGCGGACCGTCGCCGAAACCGTCGAGGGCCAAGCATGAGCAATGTCGGCATCGTCATCGTCTCGCATTCCCCGCTGGTTGCCGAAGGCACGGCCGACATGGTGCGGCAGATGGTGGGCGACGAAGTGCCGCTTGCATGGTGCGGCGGAAACGGCCATGGCGGGCTCGGCACCAGCGTCGAAGCGATCATAGGCGCCATCGACAAGGCGTGGTCGGAGGCGGGCGTCGCCATACTGGTCGATCTCGGCGGCGCCGAGACCAATTCGGAAATGGCGGTGGAAATGATCGGCGAGCCGCGGGCGCAGAAGATCATCGTCTGCAACGCGCCGATCGTCGAAGGCGCGGTGATGGCGGCGACCGAGTCCTCCGGCGGCGCCTCGCTGAAGGAAGTGGTGGCGACGGCGCATGAATTGTCGCCGTCGTGAGTGAACGGGAATTTTGACCTGATGTCCGCCTTTGCCGAAGCGACCGTCCTGATCACCCACGAGGTGGGTCTGCATGCGCGCCCTTCGGTGAAGTTCACCAAGCTTGCCAAGAGCTTTGCGGCCGAGGTGGAGATTGCGCTTTCTGCCAACGGCCCATGGTTCGACGCCAAGAGCATCGTCAAGGTGATGGCGGCCAGGGCGCCGAAAGGCACCATGCTGCACATCCGGGCCACAGGCGACGGCGCCGATGATGCCGTGAGAGCGCTGGTCGAGCTGGTGCGGCGCGATTTCGACGAAGGCGCGGGCCATGCCCGAACCGCTTAGGCTGCAAGGCATTTCGGCCTCCGCCGGCTACGCCGAGGGGCCGCTGTTCAATCTCGACAACGGCACCGCGCACTACTCACGGAAGGCGACAGCCGGCGAGGAAAAGGCTGCATTGGAAGCAGCTATCGCCAGTTCGGCTGACCGGCTCGCGACCCTGATTGAAACCGCCGATGAGGAGGCCGCCGGCATTCTCGAATTCCAGCTCGCCATGCTTGAGGACGATGCCCTGACCGGCCCGGCTTTTGCCGCGATCGCGTCCGGCATGCCGGCTGACATGGCCTGGCGACAGGCGCTGGACGCCGAGATCTCCGGCTACGAAACGTCAGACCAGGACTATTTCCGGGCTCGCGCCGCCGATATCAGCGATATCCGCGACCGCGTGCTGCGCGCCCTTACCGAGGAGCAGGAGAGCGCTCCACCAGCGGGCGCCATTCTCTATGGCGAGGACATCGCGCCGACGCGCTTTCTCGAGACCGACTGGAGCACCGGCGGCGGCATCGCGCTGAGGGCCGGCAGCGCCGCCAGCCACGTCGCCATGCTGGCGCGCTCGCGCGGCGTGCCGATGGTGGTGGGGCTTGGCGCTTCGCCGGCTAATCCCGTCGGTCTGGCTCTGCTCGATGCGGAGCATGGCGGTATCGTGCTTTCGCCGACCACGACCGAGATCGAAGCGTTCCACCGGTCCTCGTCCTCGTTTGTGGCACATCGAGACAAGGCCGGAGTCTATCTCGCGAAACCGGCGGTAACCCGGGCCGGGACGACAGTGCGCGTGCAGGTCAACATCGCCGATCCGTCCGAGGTCGACGGCATCGACATTTCGACCTGCGACGGGGTCGGGCTGATGCGCACCGAATTCCTGTTCGGCAAGGCGCCGCCGGACGAGGAGACGCAATACCAGGCCTATCGCAAGGTGCTGGAATGGGCAGGCGACAAGCCGGTGACCATCCGTACCGTCGACGCCGGCGGCGACAAGCCGGTGCCGGGCTTCACCGTCGAGGAGAGCAACCCGTTCCTCGGGCTGCGTGGCATCAGGCTGTCGCTGGCAAGGCCGGAGGTGTTTCGCGTACAGATCCGGGCGCTGCTGCGCGCGGCGGTGCACGGCAATCTGAAGGTGATGTTTCCGATGATCGCCGTCGCGGAGGAATACCAACGCGCCGCCGCTCTGTTCGTGGAGGAGCAGGCCGGGCTTGCCGCGCGCGGCATCGCGCAAAAAATGCCGCCGCTCGGCATCATGGTCGAGGTGCCTTCGGTGGCGATCGCGCCGGAGGCGTTCGCCGATGTCGCCTTCTTCTCGATCGGTTCGAACGATCTGACCCAATATGTAATGGCGGCTGCCCGCGATAACGCAGCCGTGGCGCATCTTAATTCTGTCCGCCATCCCGCCGTGTTGCGGCTGATCGGCTCGGTTGCCGCTTTTGGCCTGCGCGCGAAAATCCCAGTCAGCCTGTGCGGCGATGCCGGCGGCGATCCGGCATCGATCCCGGCACTGCTCGAGGCCGGCCTGCGGGATCTCTCGGTGGCTCCCGCCCAACTCGCCATGGCCAAGGCGGCCATCTCGGATGCATCGGTCTAGGATGACTGAGATGGCCGACAAGACACCAGAAGCCGGCTCCGAAGAGGCGATCCGCGCCTACAAGACGATCCTGTCGCAGGTCATCGACCAGCGACCGTCGGGTATGCGACAACGCCTTGCCGACGCGCTTGGCAAGCACCGCAGCTTCGTCACCCAGATTTCCAGCGCGGCCTATTCGACCCCGATCCCGTCAAAACATCTGCCGGCTATTTTTTCGGTCTGCCATTTCAGTCCGGCCGAGCGCGATCAGTTTCTGGCTGCCTATCATCTGGCGCATCCCGGCAAGATGTCGGTTGCGGCAGGCATGCGCAAGACCCGGCATGTCTCGCTGATCGTGCCCGATTTCGGCGACGACAAGCAGAATGCAGCGCTCGACAAGGCGATCAACGAATTCATCCAGAAGATCACCAGCATCACCGGCAGGAGTGGTGGCTGATCGTGTTGTGTCGGGAGGACACATGAAGAAGTTTATGAATTCCGTCGACACGGTGCTGACCGAAAGCCTCAACGGCTTCGTTGCAGCTCATGCCGACATCCTGGTGCTGGGCGAGGAGCACAAATTCATTCGCCGCAAGGTGATGAAGCCGGGGAAGGTGGCGCTGATCTCGGGCGGCGGTTCCGGCCACGAGCCGTTGCATGCCGGCTTTGTCGGTCACGGCATGCTGGACGCCGCCTGCCCCGGCCAGGTCTTCACCTCGCCAACGCCGGACCAGATACTGGCGGCGGCCGCCGCCGTCGATACCGGCGCCGGCTGCCTGTTCATCGTCAAGAACTATGAAGGCGACGTGATGAATTTCGACATGGCCGGCGAAATGGCCGACGGCGTCCTGCAGGTGGTGATCAATGATGACGTCGCCGTCGAGAATTCGTCCTTTACGACCGGCCGGCGCGGCGTCGCCGGCACGCTGGTGGTGGAGAAGATCGTCGGCGCCGCCGCCGAGCAAGGCATGGCGCTGGCGGATCTCAAGGCGCTCGGCGGTCGCATCAACAGCGCGACGCGTTCGATGGGCGTGGCGCTGACCAGTTGCACGGTGCCGGCGGCCGGCAGGCCGACCTTCGAGATTGGTGATGGCGAGATGGAATTCGGCGTCGGCATTCATGGCGAGCCCGGCCGGCGTCGCGACACGTTGAAAAGCGCCGATGCGATCGCCGAAGAGATTTGCGCCGCGATCCTGGGCGATCTCGGCGACAGGGCGAAAGGCCCGGCACTGTTGTTCATCAACGGCTTTGGCGGCACGCCGCTGATGGAGCTCTATCTGATGTACAACAGCGCCCGAAACATCTTCGAAAAACAGGGCGTGACGGTGACCCGCTCGCTGGTCGGGTCCTACGTGACATCGCTCGACATGGCCGGCTGCTCGATCACGCTGACCATGCTGGATGACGAGGTAACGTCAATGTGGGACGCGCCGGTGCACACAGCCGCGCTGCGCTGGGGACTGTAACGGAGGGGCCTTGCCCATATCCCGAACAGGCGGCTTATGAACTTGCCTTAGCCTGCGGGACCGGACGGACCGTTACCCGCAGTCACGCCGACAGATTGCCCGCCTGCAGCGCGGCTTGCCTTGCGGCCGACCGCTCCGGCTTCATCCAAACCGAAGCCGTAGAAGTCTTATCGCGGTATCGGCAGCGACGGCCCGGCCACCACGCTGGACAACTTTCCTGCCTTGCGCAGCACGGGCGCTTCATACTTTTTCTTGGCCATTCCAAACACCCTTTTCAGTCAAGTGCAAAAGAATGGACCGAAACCGTGGAAAGTCAATTCATGAGCTGGTTCTGCCACCACACGCTGGCTTCATGCATGCTTTTCTGCAACATACGCTCCTCTGAGTTGGTTGTTTGACGCAATTCCGGACGGGAATTGCTGATGTGGGCGAACGCAATCCGGGTTTGATGCTGCCATCTCTTGCGCCTGCCGATGAAAAACTGCTGCTGACCTTCGCCGACCCGGAGGCGACGGTTGCCATTGGCCGTGACGTTGCTGCCGAAAGCTTGCTGGCACTGCTCGCCAATGCCGAGTTCCACGGCGTGCTGCCGATCATGCTGCGCAAGCTCAGCGAGATCGGCGACGCCCAACTGCCTGCGGACGCAGCCTTGCGGCAAAAGCTGTCGGAACTGCGTGATCGCTCGACGCTGGCGACCGGCCAATCGATGCTGCTGCAATATCATGGCGACCGCATCATGAAGGCATTGGCGGCGAAAAATGTTCCGGCCCGCATCGTCAAGGGTCCGGTCTTCGCACGCAAACTTTACCGCCACGCCGCTGACCGGCCGTTCACCGACATCGACATTCTGGTCGAGCCGGCCAGCATCATTGAAGCCAACACGGTGATTGCCGGATGCGGCTTCGAGCTCTGGAGCGGCGAGGCGCAGTCGCAGGATCTGCAGGAGTTCAAGTGGCTGGAGAAGGAGAATACCAGCCTGCTGATCGAACTGCACGGCAACCTGGTGCATGATTCCGGCATGCGGCGGCGGCTGTCGCTGGGCTTTCGCGAATTGCAGATCATCGACGGCAGCGAGGCCGACACGCCGGCCGCGCTGCTGACCATCGCCATTGTCCACGCCGCCGGCGGGCACAAGTTCCACCGGCTGCAGCTTTGCGTCGATGTGCTGCAGGGCGTGCGCGCGCTGCGGTCGCCCGCGGATGAAGACCGGCTTTTCGAGGCGGCGCGCATCAGCGGCATCGAGCTCGAACTGGCGACGGTTCTCAATGTGACGGGGCGGCTGTTTGATGCACCGCGCGCGATCGAACTGGCCGACCGCATCAAGCCCGACCTCTCGATATTTTTGGCCAAATGGCTGATCACCGGCGATACGCTGCTCGGCGTCAATTCCAGGGACAAGATGCATTCGCGCCTGCGCCGCGACGCCTTCCGCTGGATCCAGCGCCTCGCCAGGCCAAAGCCGCATTCTGCCTGAAGTGTGCTTTAGTCCCGCGCCGCCAGCGCCGAGCGGATCAGCGGGGCCGCCTCGGCCGGGTTCGCGCCGACTTCCAGGGTAAATGTCGGGACGGCTTTGACCAGCGTTGCGATGGTTGCCATGCGGCGCTTCTGCGCCGGCAAAAGGCCGGTCATGCCGGTCCTGACATTGTCGGTGGCAAGCGCCACCATGGCGTCTGTCCTGGTCATGGGCACGAGCCGGGTTTGCGCGTCCGCCGAGCGGGCGAGATGAAACAGTGCCGCAACCGGTCTGCCGACAGTTTCCTCGATGCGGATGATCTCGGCGAGACGTTCCAGCGAGACGGCCTGCTCGCCATTGGCGTCCCATTTGTCGCCAAGGCAAGGCGCCACGAAGGGCAGCATTGCCGCGGTGTGGCGGTGGACCTTCACCTTGCGCGGCAAGCCCCAGGCCGTGATGCCGCCACCGGCCAAAACCTTGAGGATCATGGCGTCATCCGAGCACAGGCCGAAACCTTGCGACGCCAGCGCCAGCGACGTCGTTGACTTGCCGGTGCCGCTCGGCGCATGGATCAGCACGAGCGCCTCGCGGCCGGGCAATGTCAGGCCGGCGGTGTGCAGCATGTGCTGGTCGCCGGCATCAAGTGCTGCATCCAGCACCATCATCAGCACCGTCCATTTGACCTTGGCATCGGGATGGACTCGTATCTCGGCCCAGCCTCCATCGGCATTGATCGAGACGGTCTGCAGGCCGGGAAAGACCAGATGAACGGTGCCGCCACCGTCGATCAGCCGGCAATGGCCGTCCTCCGGCACCTCGCCGTCGAAAGCGAGTTTTCCGGCAGGCGATTCCGGTAACTCCCGCGTCTCGACGATGTCGACGCGGAAATCGGGCTCGACCGGCCCGCTCACGCGCAACGTGCCGAGCAAGAGGTCGAAGCTCGGCCAGAGATCGGCCCGCGAGGCCGATATGCTGATGACCTGGCCCTGGAGATCATAGCAGAAGGTGGTCGCCGGACCGGTCAAGCAGCGTGCGCCTTTCCGGCATCGGCGTGATGGCGATAGATCTGCACCATGCCGGGGAGGCTGTCCGAGACCACCGGGCGGCCATCGAGACAGACCCAGCAATGGGCAGACATACGCGGCGCCTGCATCGACTTCGGATCGACGCCGAAGCGCAGATCCGGATCGAAGCCGGCAAAGCGCAGGAAGCGGTGGGCGAGCAGGCCCTCGCGCAGGCATCTGCGGTCGCGCATCAGCCAGGGGTGCCGGACGGTCCGGTTGACGGCAGCGACGATGTAGGCTGACGACAGGCCGCGATAAGGGGTGGGTGCGCTGAGCGGCGCCCATTTCAGCACCGATTCGAAGCTGCGGCGGCCGATCAGGGTCGGCATCAGCCGCGCGCTTGCCCATAAATGGACACGAAACAAAGCGCGCAGGAGAACGCCGTCCACCATCAGGGAGCCGGGTCGGCGAGAATGCCTTCGCTCACCAGTTCGGCGGCCAGCGCCGCCATGTCCTGGTCGAGCGTGCCCTTGTCGACCTCGAACTCGTCAGACAACAGGACGACGATCTGGTCAAGGCTGCGGGCGCCGTCCACCTTGTCGAGAAAGGCTTCGGTGGTGCCGTTGCAGGTGTAAAGCTGGCCGCTGCGCGCCAAGAGCACGACGGCGCCATCGCCGACATGCTGGACCGAGGCGTCGTCCGCCAGCCGCAGAACCATTTCAGAACCGATTTGGGCCATGGAGCCCCTCCACCATTTTCCTGGAGAGCAGATAGCGCGGCGATGCGGGTCTGTCCATTGCGCGGACGAGAGGGAGAACAAGCCGGCCTGACCGTTCTGTGGCAATCCGGCAACGCCACCATCCTCACGACACAGGCAACCGAAGCCTAATGGAGACATCCAATTTCAGATTGTGGTAACTTCCACATCATTCAGAGCCTGAGAACGGGGAAGCACCCCAGAAATAGTCGGTGATTGCGGCTGGGAATCACCGCCGCAAACGGTCAAGCCAGCTATCTCGCAGGGTCAAGGTGTTGCTTTTCTTACCTAAAGTAAGCTATGGAGTCGCGGGGTTTTGGGAGAGCATTGGGTATGCGTTACAACTGGGAGCGGGCGCCGACCGCGTTCGAACGTCATCGAAAAGCGTTGGCAGCCGCCATATTGATTGCGGGTGGCGTCGGGCTGATGCTGGCGGCCTTGCCGCTTTAAGACTGATATCCGACACGAACGCCCTGCTTTCTCCGGGCGCATGAGCTTTTTCTGCCTGCCACAAGACGGGCCGCGGCTTAGCGTGCATGGCCGGTTACGGCGATGAAGCGGCGGTCGCGTCCTTCGAAGCCCTGGCTGAAGCGCTGCACCAGCACCGCCACTACCGCCGGCCTGCCGGGCGGGGTGTATTCGTAGGATTCCGACAGGCTGTAGGAAGTCGGGCAGTTGCGCGAGCCCGGCACGGCCTTGTCCTCGTGCAGCACCTTGAACGGCTTGCCGTCCTGCCCCTGCAGCGACAGGCGGAAGCCGCGCGCCTTGCCCGTCTTGGCGCCTTGAAGTTTCTTTTCGCCCTGAAGTGTCTTGTCGCTCGGAAGAGCCTGGTCGCTTGGCTTGGCGTCATCGAAGCTTGCCGAGCAGTCCGTCTTGCTGTCGGCCAAAATCTCATCGAGCTGGATGGTCGAAATCTGTGTTTCGCCATAGAACGGCGACAGCCATTTCTGCGCGGCCTGCTCGAGGCGGGAAATGTCGTTGTACTCGACCGTGTCGTCCGGGAAGGTGAACCTGTCGGAGGCCGTGCGCGTGCCGCGCTCGGCGATGCCGTATTTGGCCAGGATTGGCGCGGCCTGCTTTGCGGCCTGCGCCCGTGCCTGCTCCACCGTCGTGGTCGCCTCTTCCGATTCGTCGAGGACAAGGATCGGCTTGCCGCCGACGAACTCGTCTGTGCTTGTGTCGATGATGTCGATCTGCGACCAGCCGGAAACGGCAGCGTCGAGCTCGCCATATTGCTCGAAGGCGAAATATTTGCCGTCGGGGGAAAAGCCGATGATGCGCCGCGCGGCGGCATCGCCGGCCTGGGCGGCGGAAACGATCGTCAACAGCAGCGCTGCTCCAACGGCAGATCCAACCCCGTATCGTACCGTCATTGCGCGCCCTGCCCCGATTTCAAACCCGGCCATGGTGCCTGCAATTTATGGCCAAGGCGAGATCGGCCAAGCGCCAAATTTCGGGAAAGACATGGCATTTGGGGAAAGACGTGGCCGGGAAAACCCGCATAGGCTATTGCAAGATAGAGAGTTTTCCCGAGGAGGGATGAATGGCGTCACGCTACCACGAGGTCTATGACGGCTGGAAACGCGACCCAGAACAATTCTGGGCCGATGCGGCCGAGGCGATCGACTGGTATTCGCCGTGGACCAGCGTCTTCGATGCCAAGGCCGGCGTTTACGGGCGCTGGTTCAACGGCGCCAGCTGCAACACCTGCTTCAACGCTCTCGATCGCCATGTCGCAGGCGGCCGTGCCGACCAGATCGCACTTATCTACGACAGCGCGATCACCGGCACGGTCAAGAAATTCACCTATGCCGAATTGAAGCGCGAAGTGGTAGCGCTGACTTCGGTGCTCAAGAACCGCGGCATTCGCAAAGGCGACCGCGTCATCATCTACATGCCGATGGTGGCCGAAGCGGCGGTCGCGATGCTTGCCTGTGCCCGCATCGGCGCGGTGCATTCGGTGGTGTTCGGCGGCTTTGCCTCGCACGAGCTCGCCACCCGCATCGACGACGCCAAGCCGAAGCTGGTCATCTCCGCGTCCTGCGGCCTGGAGCCTGGACGTGTCGTGGCCTACAAGCCGCTGCTCGACAAGGCGATCGAAATGTCCCGCCACAAGCCGGACGCCTGCCTGATCCTGCAGCGCGACCAGCTGCGCTGCGATCTGAGGGAGCATTACGATATCGATTTTGCCGACGCCGTTGCCCGCGAGCGCGCCGCGGGCGCCAACGTCGATTGCGTTCCGGTGCTCGCCACCGACCCGCTCTACATCATCTACACCTCCGGCACGACCGGCCAGCCGAAGGGCATCGTGCGCGACAATGGCGGCCACATGGTCGCGCTCAAATGGACGATGGAAAACGAGTTCGGCGTCAGACCGGGCGAAGTATTCTGGGCGGCCTCTGATGTCGGCTGGGTGGTCGGCCATTCCTACATCGTTTACGGACCGCTGCTGCATGGTGCGACAAGCGTGCTGTTCGAGGGCAAGCCGATCGGCACACCCGACGCCGGCACCTATTGGCGGGTGATCGCAGAACACGGCGTGGTCGCGCTGTTCACCGCGCCGACGGCCTTCCGCGCCATCAAGGGGCAGGACCCCAAGGGCGAATTCGTGCCGAAATACGATCTGTCGAAATTCCGCACTCTGTTCCTGGCCGGCGAACGCGCAGACCCGGAAACCATCAAATGGGCGGAGCAGAAACTCAACGTGCCGGTGGTCGATCATTGGTGGCAGACCGAGACCGGCTCGCCGATGACCATCAACCCGGCGGGCCTCGGCCTGCTGCCGGTGAAATACGGCTCGCCCGGCGTGCCGATGCCGGGCTACGACATTCGCGTGCTCGACGATGCCGGCCATGAAGTGCCGCGCGGCACACTTGGCAATGTGGTGGTGAAACTGCCGCTGCCGGCCGGCTGCCTGCCGACGCTGTGGAATGCCGACGAGCGTTTCCGGCAAGCCTATCTCGAGGAATTTCCCGGCTTCTACAAGACGGCCGATGCCGGCATGATCGACGAGGACGGCTACCTCTATGTCATGGCGCGCACAGACGACATCATCAATGTCGCCGGACACCGGCTGTCGACCGGGGCCATGGAGGAGGTGCTTTCAGCGCATCCCGATGTTGCCGAATGCGCCGTCATCGGCGTCGCCGATGTGATGAAGGGCCAAGTTCCGCTCGGCTTCGTCGTGCTCAATGCCGATGTGTCGCGCGATACCGCCGTCATCGAAGGCGAAGTGGTGGGGCTGGTGCGCGAACGGATCGGCCCGGTCGCGGCCTTCAAGACCGTGGTGACGATCAAGCGCCTGCCCAAGACGCGCTCCGGCAAGATCCTGCGCGGCACCATCCAGAAGATCGCCGACAAGGAAGAATGGACGATGCCGGCGACCATCGACGATCCCGCCATTCTTGACGAGATCACCGCGGCGCTCAAAGCCCGCGGCATCGGGCTCTGACGGCCCCAGTGGCGTTGTTTCAGCGGTCCAGACCTCCCCGGCCGGCGCCGCGCGAGCGCCTGGAAATGGATATGGACGACACCGTCGTCTACGCGATCGGCGACGTGCATGGCTGCTACAAGGAATTGCTGTCGCTGGAGCAGAAGATCCAGCTCGACGCGCTGCAATTTCGCGGCCGCAAGATTATCGTCATGCTCGGCGACTATATCGATCGCGGGCCGCAATCGGCGCGCGTGCTCGACCACCTCTTGGCTCTGCCGCCAACAGGGTTCCTGCGCGTCTGCCTGGCGGGAAACCACGAAGTGGCGATGCTGAACTATCTCGACGGCTATCTGTCGCGGGACCGCTGGCTGGCGGTCGGCGGCCTCGAGACGCTGTTTTCCTATGGGGTCGATCCGGCGCGGCTTGCCAGCCTCTATGCCTCAAGCGACGCGGTCGACCGGCGCGTGAAGGAAGTCATTCCGGCCAGCCATATCGACTTCCTGCGCAGCCTGCCGGTGCTGCTCTGTTCGGATAAATTCGTTTTCGTCCATGCCGGCATCAGGCCGGGCATCGACCTGGTCGCACAGGATGAGCAGGATCTGCTCAACATCCGCGACGAGTTCTTCAACGCCGCCTATCTGCTCGACCGCTTTGTGGTGCATGGGCACACGCCGGTCGATATCCCCAGGATTGACGGGCGAAGGCTCGGCATCGACACCGGCGCCTTTCAAAGCGGCCGGCTGACAGCGCTCAGGATCGCCGGTAAATTCGGCAAGCTGATCTTTTCCTGACCTGCCGTGCTTCTTCGTTTGAGCGTGATCTTTTCCGAAAACCGGATCTGCTTTTCCGGATCACGCTCCTTTTCAGGATCGCGCTCCGTTCAGGCGGCGGTCTTGGCCCGCACGTCCGATTTCTCCAGATAGTAGGTCGAATAGCGGTCGAAGAACTTTTCCGAGCCGCCGAGCGAGCCGTATTTCGGCAGCTTCTTCAGATCGACCTTGTTGAGCACGGCGCCGACGACCTTGCTTGCGACGTAGGGTTCCTGCTCCAGCAGCGAGCGCACCATGGCGCGCGGCGTGCGGCCCCATTCGGCAACCAGCACGAAGCCGTCGACCAGCGGCGCAAACGCCTTGGCGTCGACCACGGGGCCGAGCGGCGGCAGGTCGACGATGATGTACTCGAACGTCTCCTTGGCGTTGTCGATGAAGCGCCGCATGCCGGCCGACGACAGCAGCTCGCTGGTATGCGAGAACTGCCCACGCAGCACGGCCGGGATGATCGCCAGCTTGGTCTGGCGGTCGACTTTGCCGACCGACTGCCAGGTCTGGCCGTTGACCACGGCCTCCATCAGCCCCTGCTCGGCCTCCATGCCGAGGTTGCGGCTGAGGCCAGGATTGCGCAGATCGGCGTCGATCAAAAGCGTCTTCGAGCCGTTGGCGGCCAGCAATCCGGCGAGATTGGCGGCGACCGTAGACTTGCCCTCGCCGGGCAGGACCGAGACCACGCCTATGACCCGGCTGCCTTGCCCTTCCATGACGACGTCGAAGGCGATCTTGGCGTTGCGCAGCGTTTCGGAGAACATCGATGCCGGCGCATCGACGCTGACCCGCATGCGCGCCCGTTTCTCGGCCGCCGACAATGTGTTGGCGCCTTTGGCATCCGCCGCACCGCCGTCGGCGTCCTTGCCGAGCCTGCCGCCGATCATCGGCAAATAGCCGAGGAATTTGAGGCCGACGCGATCGCGAATGTCCTCGCCGGTCCTGAAGAAGCGCTCGTTGAACTCATTCAGGCCACCGAAGCCGGCGCCAAGCAGCACGCCAAGCACCAGCGACAGCGCCAGCACCCTGGAGGTGCGCGGGCTTGAGGCGGAAAGCGGCGTTGAGGCATCCGAGATGATGCGGACCTTGCCGACCGGGAAGGATTGCTGCTGCGAGGCCTCCTCGTAGCGGCTAAGGAAGGTCTGGTAGAGCGTGGTCAGCGCCTGCGCCTGCTGGTCGAGTTCGCGCAATTTGACCTGGCTCTGGTTGTCGATGGAGCTCTTGCCGGCCGCGTCGGCGATCTTCTGCCTCAGTGAGGTCTCGCGTGAAAGCGCGACTTCATATTCATTGCGATAGCTTTCGGTCAGTTGCTTCAACTCGCCGAAAATCTGGGTCGACAGATCGGCCTTTTCCTTGGCCAGCGCCACCGCCTGCGGATGGTCGGCGCCGAAATTGGCCGTCACGTCCTGCAGCCGCTTGGCGACTGTGAGATAGCGGGTCTTGAGCGTTGCAATGACCGAGCTTGCCGGCTGATCGCTTGAGATGGCGGAATCGTTGAAGGCATTGTCCGAGCCGCTTTCGACGATGGTCTTGTATTGCTGATAGCGGGCGCTGGCGCGCGCCGTATCGGCCTGCGCGACGATCAGTTGCGCGGTGAGATCGGCAATCTGCTTGTCGCTGATCAGCTGGCCGTCGCTGTTGGCGGCCAGACCATGCTCGGCCCTGAATTTCTCGACCGCCATAGCGGCCGCCTGTGAGTTCTGACGAAGCTCGGTCAGCCGGCCCTGCAGCCAGACCGCAGCGCGTTCGGTGGCGTCGAAACTGGCGTTGAGCTGGTCGGCGAGATAGGCGTCGGCATAGGCCTTGGTGATGGCGGTGGCGAGCGCCGGATTGGTCGACTGGTAACCGATGGCGAGCACATAGGAGCGGCCGTTGCGCTGCGCCAGCACCTCGCTCTGCAGCTTCAGCACGGCATAGTCGTGGCGCGCCGTCTGCATCATGGCCTGGCGTGTCGCCTCATCGACGTTTTCCATGCCGGGAATCTGCTCGGCGGAACTTGAGCGGAAATAGCCGATCACGCCGCGCACGAAGCCGATGCCCTTGACCAGCGCCGATTGCGGCGGGTTCATGAACTCTGCGTTCTGGTCGAGTTTCAGCTTGTCGACCACCACCGAGGCCAGCCGCGCCGAGGTGATGATTTCGATCTGGCTGAGCAGGGCGGCGTCGGTCTGCATGGTGACGGATGCAGCCGAGATGTCGTCGATGACCTTGTTCAGGCCTTCGTCGATCAGCACGCTGGCGACCGACATGTATTGCTTGGGCGTGGTCTGCAGATAGAGCAACCCCAGGAACAGGCCGATGATGGCGCAGACCGCCACCACCTTGACCTGACGCGCCGCCATGCCAAGCAGGCGCTCGACGTCGATGAAGTCTTCACCCTTTTCCTGATCGGGGTTGGGCAATGGCATCCTCTTGTCGAGAGGAAAGCTGGCATAATTCATCTTCGATCCAATTCTAGGTTACAGGCGCCGGAGCGAGACGGGTCAGGTCCCACCTCGTCCGAAGCTGCGGAGATCGGGGGCAAGATATGCAACGCAAGCTTCATGCCATCCGGCGCCGGGCCTGAGCGGCCAGGCGTGCAGGCATAAGCCGCGCCATCGTCCAAACGCATATGCCCTCGAAAGATGGGCATTATGCGGCCACTTCCTGACGCTCATGCGACCGCACGAACGCCTGCAGCATTTCCAGCACAGGTCCCTTCATGTCGTCGCGCGCCAGCGCGAAGGCGATGGTCGCCTCTATGAAGCCTTCCTTGGAGCCGCAGTCGAACATGCGGCCATTGAAAGGCTGGGCAAAGAAAGACTGGCTTTTCGCCAGCCGCACCATGGCATCGGTAAGCTGGATTTCGTTGCCGGCGCCGCGCTGCTGGTTGCCCAGCAGCGAGAAGATCTCGGGCTGCAGGATGTAGCGGCCGTTGATGTAATAGTTCGACGGCGCATTGGCCGGCGCCGGCTTTTCGACCATGGCCGTCACCTCGAAGCCGCTGCCTGTCTCGGCGCCGCGCCCGACGATGCCGTATTTGCTGGTCTCGCTGGGATCACAGCGCTCGACGGCGATCACATTGCCGCCGGTCTGCTGATAGAGATCGACTGTTTCAGCCAGGCAACCTCGGCGACCGAACGACACCATATCGGGGAGCAGCAGGGCGAAGGGCTCGTCGCCGATGACTTCGCGTGCGCACCACACCGCATGGCCGAGACCATGTGGCGACTGCTGGCGGATGAAGCTGGTGGCGCCGGCCACGGGCAGCATGCTTTCGAGCGCCTCCAGCTGGGTCTTCTTGCCGGTTTGTTCGAGCGTTCCAATCAGTTCGGGGTGCAGGTCGAAGTAGTCCTCGATGACAGCCTTGTTGCGGCCGGTGACGAACACGATGTGCTCGATGCCGGCTTCGAAGGCCTCGTCCACCGCATATTGGACGACCGGCCGGTCGACCACGGGCAGCATCTCCTTCGGAATCGACTTGGTTGCCGGCAGGAACCGTGTTCCAAGCCCCGCCACAGGGATGACTGCCTTCCTGATTTTCTTCATCGCAAATTCCTTCTGAGCAGATCGATTTCAGCCTGTTGCAGGCCACGAACAAACGTCTTCATGTACTCGCCCTCCTTACCTCTCCGCGCCGACGGCAAACTGCGCCGCCACCCTTTTGAGGCGGACGGCGATCGGCATCGACATGTGCCTGACAGCCGCCGGATCACTTAGCGCGGTGCGTATCGCTTTCAACGGCGAACGCGCCTTGATGTGCTGGACCAGCGACAGGAACGATGCCGCCTTGCGCAGGCTGCGGGCGCGTTTGGCGAAGGCGGCCGCAGCAGCAGCGTCCATGGAATTGGTCTCGGCGAAGACCGCGTCGGCCTTGCGCATCGCCTCGATATGGTGAAGCTCGAGCACGCGCGAGATCGAGCCCGTGCGGATGTGGTAGATATAGCCGGTCGTCGGCTCGACGACGCATTTTCCGCTCTTGGCCAGCGCGTTGGCGAGCAGGATGTAATCCTCGCCTATGCTCAGACTTTCATCATAGCGAAGCCCGTTTTCGATCAGGAAACGGCGCTGGAAGATCGGCTTGAGATAGCCAAGGTTGAACGTGGATTCGAAAACGATGTTGCCAGCGATGTAGTCGGCGAGCGTGATTTCACGCAGGCCCTCCAGATATTTGGCGGGAAACATCGTCGCTTCGGCAATGCCGTCCTCGCGCACCACCTGGAGGTTGTCGACGGCGATTACAGCGCCCGCACTTTCGGCTCGCGCGATCATGGCGGCGAGCCGCCCGGGCAGGACGGCATCGTCGGAATCGAGCACCGCGACCCAGCGGCCTGTGGCGAGGTCGAGGCCGGCATTCCTGGCGCCGCCAGGGCCACGATTTGCCGGCAGCGCAACCACTTTGACGACATCTTTTGGATAGGCTCTTGCGACGTCGAGCGTGTTGTCGCGCGACTGGTCATCGGCGACGATGATTTCGACGCTGACATCGCGCTGGGCCATGGCGCTTGCGATCGCCCGGTCGAGCGTGGCCGCGGCATTGTGGGCTGCGATGACAAAGGAGACGTCAGGCTGCACGCTTGCCTCCTTGCTGCGGGGAAGACAGTCCGTATTGGCGAATTTCGCTGATACCGACCAGGCCGCTGACGACGCCGACATGCATGATGCCGCGCAGCACGCTGCGGTTGCGGCGGACCGGGCTAATCACAGTCAACGCCGCCATGCCGAAGCAATAGGCGGCCTTGGCCGAGGCAAGGCCGACAGCCTTCGCACGCTGTATCACGCCTGCGTCATGGCCGATGAGGTGGCCGTGCGTCTGGCCGAAGCGGAAGCGGCGGCGGCGCAGCCAGTCGAAAGCGGCTCGCGAACGCGGCACGACTTCCTCGACCCACGCCTCCGGCGCAAAGGCGATGCGACCGCCTGCCTTGACCATGCGGTCGAAGAATTCGGTGTCTTCGCCGCCGCTCTGGCCGCGCGCCAGGCTGAAACGACGGTCGCGCAAGCTGTCGGCGCTCATCCTCAAAAGGACGTTGCAGGTGTAGCCGGTGCGGATTTCGCCCTGCACCCAGACCGGCAAGGTCGAATGGAAATCGCCCTTGCGCATCCAGTCCGGCGCATCCGGGCGGTAGAGCGCCCGCACCGGACCGAGCACGGCCTCGGCGCCGCTTGTCTCCGCGATAGCAATCAGTTCGGCCAGCCATTGCCGGGAAGCGGTTTCATCGTCGTCGATGAAGGCGAGAAAATCGGCCGTGCTGGCATCAAGACAGGCGTTGCGGGCGACCGAGATGTTGCGCGCCGGGGCGTGCCGGTAGCGGACCAGGAGCTTCAATTCGCTCGCCAGCGCGGTCACCAGCGGCTCGGCGGTCGGCTCGTCGTCATTGTCGGCGACGATGACGCCGATGCCGAAACCGGCAGGCATATCCATGGCAGCGAGCGACCGCAGCGTGTCGGCCAGTTCCGGCCGCCGGAACGTGCAGACGCAGATGTCGATTCGGCGGCTGTCGGCGACCATCATGCCACCCCGCGCTGCGATCGCGAGCCGAGCAGTTGCAGCCAAAACCCGAGCGACCAGCCGAAATGCATGACCATCGCCGAAATGCCCGCCAGCACATTGTTGGGATTGCGCTGGCTGATGGCGGTCACAGCGCCGTAGCCCAGACAGACCGAAGCCCAGACCAGCAGCGGCACCGCCGCCAGCCAGTGGATAAAGGAAAATACCGCGAGAAGGACGACCGGCGCCACCAGCAGCGGGATCATCTGCCGAACTTTCGGGATCATGCGGTGCTTGAGCACATTCTTGGCGCGGCCGCGGCCATAGCCGAGATATTGGAAATACAGGCCCTTCAGCGACGAACGCGGATAGTAGACCATCTGCGTCTTGCCGCTCATCCAGATCCGGTAGCCTGCCCGGCGCAGGCGGTAGTCGAGTTCGGCATCCTCATTGTGGCTGAAGGTCTCGTCATAGCCGCCGACCGCGGTGAAGGCCGAGATCCGGATCAGCGCGTGATGGCCATGGTCCACCCATTCGCCGGCCGAGAAGTGCCGATGCTTGGAGCCGCCGGTGCCGAGCTTGGAATTCTGCGCCGCCGCGACCGCTTTCTGCACCGCGCCGCTGCCGCTGGTCAGCATCGAGACGACGACCGAATCGGCTGAAGTGGCGAGCGCCTCCTCGACCAGCCGGTCGCAATAATCGGCGGGATAGCCGCCATGGGCATCGATGCGGATCAGGTATTCGGCGCCGTCACCGAGGCTGGCGACGGCGAGATTGATCGCCGCGCTCTGGATACGTTTTGGGTTGTGCAGGAGGACGACCTGAGGGTCCTTGGCCGCAACCGCTTCGACAATGGCCAAAGTGCCGTCGGTGCTGCCGCCATCGGCAACGACGATGCGGGCGCCGAGCCTTAGCGCTGCCGGCCTGAGCTGCTCGAGCAGCGCGCCGATATGGGCTGCCTCATTCAGGCACGGAATGACGATCAGGCTCGACGGAAGCGCTTCGGTTTGCGTCATCGGCGCCTTCCCATACTCTGTATTTTTCCCATCATCAGCCATCGCTAAGCCAGCGCTTCGGTCACGAAGGGACCGGGGACCGCCGCCAGACCGCGCAGCCTGTCGACAAAGGCGCGGCAGTCGCTGCGGTCGTAGCTCCAGGTTCGTGGGTTGCGGGCCAGCACACGCGCCTTGGCCTTGCCGAAGTGCTCCTGGTCCATGCGGCCGAGCGCGGTTTCCAGGATTTCGGGCGTGGCATCGGAAAGCAGGACGCCAATGTCCTGCTGGTCGAGAAAGCGCCCGGTCTCGGTATTGCCCATCGAGATCGGCACGGCGCCGAAGCGGCAGCCTTCATAGAGGCGGTTGGGCAGCAGCCATTCCGAATTCTGCCCTTCCTCGAAGAAATCGATCGCCCAGGAAAAATGCACTTCGCCGTAGATCGCGGCCATGTCTTCCGGGTTGCGGTAGGGGCCACGAAAGGAGAGATAGGGTTCGGCCTCGACAAAAGCGTGGAAATCCGGGAATTCCGAGAGTGCCGGACGGCCCCGGAGGACGACCTCGAAGCGCCCGCCCTGACGGCGCGTAAAGTCGGCCAGCAGCTCCAGCGAGCGGCGGCAGCGCAGCGCGCCGAACCAGCCGATGCGCCACGGGGGTGCTGCAGGGTTTTCGGCCTTTGACCTGTCATCCAAGGCGATCGGCGCGGTTTCGAAGTATTTGTTTTCGACCAGTTCCACCGGTGCGGCGACCTGCCCGAACGGCTTGAAATAATTGGCGATGAAGGCCGGTGAGCTCGTCACCAGAAGCTTCACGTCGCGGGCGAGATAACGCTCCGCTGTGCGCAGTGCTTTGCCCAGCATGTCATTGCGCAGCACCAGGCGATGGATGTCGAGGCATTCGTAGACGATCGGCACGCCGCCGCGAAAGGCGGCCTTGGCGCGCCTGGCCAGCGCCAGCATTTCCAGATTGCGCGCGATGATGAGGTCGGGCTTCGGCATCGCCGCAAGCTTCGAGCCTATCGACAGCGCCGCCTTGGCGACCGCCGCCAGACGCTGGCCGAATCGGCCGTCACGCGTCGCGCCGAGGTCGACCGGCTGCAGCCCCTCGACGTCGGGAACAGCATTTGTGGTCCGACGGAAGCCGGCCAACGTGACCCGCGCGCCGCCTGCCTTGAGCATTATGATCCGCCGGCGCACCGCCGGGTCGGAAACATCGTGCACAAGGTACAAGACATGCAGCATGAAAACTCGACCGCTGTTGGCCCACCCACGGGAATGCTAACCCAGCTTTTGCTGCATCGCAACATTTTTGGTGCGCCGTAGCATAAGTGCACGTTTTTTTGTTGCACTGCAAAATTGATGCGTTACCCTCCGTCGGGCTTGAGCGCCGCTCTGGCTGGTCACCCAGCCCGATGCAGCGATGGATTGTGACGCGAGCCGCATCGGGATCGTCCTGGCGTGGGTATTTTCGGTCACCATGCCCGTCCTAGGCACCGCAGGCCACGCCGCGGAATCTGCTGACGAAATGAGGTATCCCATGAAGATCGTCGTTGAAAACACAGTCTGCCTGAATACCGGGGATGCGGCGATTCTGCTGGCGATCCGCCACATTCTCAAGACGATCGTGCAAGGCGACGTGCGGTTTGCCGTCTTCGACAGCCAGCCCGAGGTTGCGGAACGACTCTATCCGAAGACGGATTATCCCGACCTCGAATTTCATAAGCTGCTGTCGGAATCCCTGTTCCGATACAAGAATGGCAGCGGGCTGAGGGACCGGTTCAAGCCGATCTACAATCGGCTCGTTCTCCAGGCCCTGCGCTGGTTTGGCAGCAGCGCGCTAGGCAATTTTTTCAGCCATCGCGACCGGCGCGGTCTCGATATCTACGCCGACGCGGACATGGTGGTCACCACAGGGGGAACCTATCTCGTCGAGAACTACAATCTCGAACGACGCCTCAATCAGTTCAGGCTCGATGCCGTATTTGGCAAAGATCCGGTCTTCTTCACGCAATCCCTCGGTCCGTTCGACAAAAGTTACAACCGCCAGGAGCTCGGCCCGATCTTTGACCGCAGTCCGCTCATCCTGTTGCGCGACGAACGGTCGCGGACCCATATCCGGGACTTGGTGAAGGATCTCGGCAAGTGCCACGTGGTGGCCGATGCCGTATTCGCCTTGGCCGATACCGACAGGATCCGCAAGCGTCTCGCTTCCAGCCAGCCGCCGGCCTCGGCGGGCCGCGTCGCTATTTCGGTCCGCCACTGGAACTACGTCAGCGACGGTGAGGGCGGCATGCGCCGCTATCTGGATTCGGTCCGCGAGATCGCCACAATTCTTGTCAGGGACCTTGGCAAGGAGGTGACCTTCGTCTCCACGTGTCAGGGCGTGCCGGAATATGCCCATGACGATTCCAAGACCGCACAGGCCATCGTTGCCGAGCTCGATCCTGAGATCGCCAGCCACGTGACAGTGGACGCTTCGTTCCACACGCCGGACCAGTTGATGGCGCTGGTGAAGGGCTTCGACTTCGTCGTCGCGACGCGCATGCATATGATGATCATGTCGCTTTGCGTCGGCACGCCGGTGCTGCCGATCGCCTACGAGTTCAAAACCAAGGAAGTGGCCAAGCGAATCGGTGTCGACGATGTGCTGCTCGACATCGACACCGTGACGCCCGAAGAGGCGCGCGAAAAGCTCGGCCGATTTGCGGGAAATCTCGACCGCTATCGCAAGACAAGCCTTCAGGCCGTGCTCGAAGAACATGCTTCGGCAATGTCGGCCACAAACCTGCTGGCGCCGCTGATCGCCGGCCGCTCAGCGGATATTGCGCGCGGCGTTGGACAGGGTGGTGAACAAGGCGCGTCGCGACTGCGGGACGGCAAGCATGAAAACGAGACCGATGCCGTAGTTGAGGGCAAGCGCCAAAAAGACCGCGAGCAGGTCTGACTGGCCCGTTAGAGACGCCGGCAACCACAGGTACAGGAACCAGGCAAGCAGGGACGAGGCGATGAAAAGCCCCTGCATGAGCAGGAAGTCGGCGGCGGTCACCGGACCGACGCGATGGACCAGTAGCGCCAGCACGGGAACGCGCAGCACGTAACCGCTGATGGCATAGGCCGCGGCAACGCCGACGGCGCCCCAGTGCAGGCCAACGACGAAGGCAGCGACGGTCGTCAGCGACGAATAGATGCCCCAATGGAACATGGTCTTCGTCTTGCCCTGACAGATGAATATCCATCCCGTCGTGCTTGAAACGGACTGGACCAGGCTGGCGATGCCCAGCCAGGCAAAGATCGGTGCGACCGGTGCCCAGCCCGCGCCGAAGAGAAGTCCGACGATCTGATTGGAGGTCAGCGTCAGCGCCGCGATGCCCGGCATGGTAACGGCCGCCAGCATCCAGTTGGTGCGCACATAGATATCGCGAAAGCGGGCCTTGTCATCGTGGATGCGGCTGAGCAGCGGCACCATGACCCGTGTAAGCGGCTGGTTGATGTTCTGAAGCGGGAACAACAGGAGCTTGTAGGCGCGGTCGTAATAGCCGAGTTCGATCGCCCCGGAATATTTTCCGATGAGAATGTTGTCGAGATTGCGCGAGAAGAAGTTGGCGAGGTTGAAGCCGGTCAGGTTGGCGCCGAACGACAATATATCGGCATCGACCTTCAGGTCCGGCCGCAAAGGCGTCCAACGCGCCACCAGCCAGGCGGCAGCCAGGGCGATAGCTGCCGAAACCGCCGGGCCGATGACCAGCGACCAGTAGCCCAACCCCGCATAGGCCGCGATCGCGGCGGCCAGAAGTCCGGCGGCGGCGCTTATCACGTCGTTCAGTGCGAGCTGGCCGAACTGCAGGTGCCGGTTCATCAACGCCAGCGGCACTGCGGCGAGACTGCCGAGAAGCAGCGGCAGGGCGGAGCCAAGGGTGATGCCGGACATACGTTGATCGCCATAGAACGCGGCGATGGCAGGCGCCAGGCCGGCCACTACCACGGCACTACCCAGCCCGACGAGCGCGCTGATCCAGAACACCTGGTTGAGCTGCTGGTTGCTGATGTCCTTGCGCTGAACCACAGCCTGCTGCAGGCCCAGATTCTGAAGCAGCCCGACGAAGGCCACGATCGGCCCGACGGAAGCCACCAGACCGAAATCCTCGGGGACGAGCAGACGGGCCAGCACGATGACGGAGAGAAACTGGATCGCCATCTTGAAGCCCTGGGCGCCGATGGTTACCAGCCCGCCGCGCAGGGCGACACGACCGAACTGGGGGGGCGGATTGGCGTTCATGCAAGCGACCTCGTTTCGCCAAGCCGCATGGCGATTTCCACGAAATGTTGGTTCAGCAGATCGGAGTTGAACTCGGCCTCGATCTTCTTGCGCGCTGCGAGAGCGATCTCTTCACACGGCTTCGGATTCTCGGCGATCCAGGCAAGCTTTCCGGTCAGCGCCGCAACGTCCCGCTCAGCCACGAGAAAACCCGTCTTGTGATCATCGATCAGTTCAGGGATCCCGGAATGATACGTGCTGACCACCGTCAGGCCGGCGGCCATCGCTTCCATCAGGGAAACCGGAATGCCTTCCAGATCGCCATCGCGGGCGCCGACGCTGGGCAGCAGGAACACATGCGCATCGCGCAGACGCTGTTTGACTTCGCTGTGCGGCCGGGGCCCAAGAAAATTCACCCTGTCGGCAATGCCAAGCTCTGCGGCGATCCCCTTCAGCTGCTCGAGAAGTTCTCCGCCGCCGATCACCGAGTAGATCCAGTCTCGCCGCGGCAGGCCAGCAAGCGCGCGAAGCGCATATTCGATGCCCTTCTTTTCAGTCAGGCGGCAGACCGAGATGAAGGAGAGCGTAGCCTGCTCCCATGAACGCCACCGATAGTCGATGTCACTCGGCCGCACCCCCATATGGTGAACCACAACCTGCTCCGGCGATGCACCGACCTCAATCAAGGCATCGCGGAAAAACGCATTCACCGGCAGTTGAAGAACGCCCTTTTCGAACACAATCTTGTAGCGCGCGAGCGTATTGTCATGCAGCGGTTCGCCGACATCACGGCCGTGAAATATCGTCACCAGGGGAGCGGAAATCCTCCCGCGCTTGATCGCGCGGGCCACGCGCATGCCGTTGTTGCCGAAATGGGCAACGATGACGTCGGCGCCCTGCAGTTTTCGCGCATGAGCAATGTCGATGGCGGTCGAGAGCTTGTCCCAGAACCTGCCGGACCACTTCCTGAGCAGCGGGCGATAGCGACCCAGGCCACCCCACCAGCATACGACCTTTCCTGGCAACGCCTGCCAGCGCGGATCATCGATGTTGCTGTCCCTGCCGAAGGACGTCTCGTTGCAGACGACGCCGACTTCCATGCCGCGCTCAAGGCATCCGGCTATCTGGTCGAGAACAAAGGTTTCGGACAATGAGGGAAACTTGTCGACTACAAAGCAGATCTTCATCGGCAGGATGCGCTCGTCCGGGGAGCCGGTGTCCCTTTGACAAAAGCCGGGCCGAAGACAGGGTGGCGGAAGCACAAGACATGCAGCATGGAACTCTACCGCTGTTGGCCCACCCGCAGGAACGTTAGTACAGGTCTTGCTGCACTGCAACATTTTTGGTGCAGTGTAGCAAGATTTCCCTCAGCTTGGCGTGCCTGCCGATCAAACGCAGAGGAGCAGTGTCAGCCGGCAGATGAAGGATCCGCCAAGCCCTCGGAAACGCCGACATGACCGGTGGGTGCATGCGCAGAGCTCGATGTGGCCAGTTGGGTAACGATCTGCGCAAAACGTTCATTCAGAACATCTGCGTTGAAGTCCTCCTCGACTTTGCGGCGTGCGGCAAGCGCGATACGCTCGCATTCGGTCGGGTGCTCCGCGGCCCAGGTAAGCTTGCCGGCAAGCGCTGAAATATCTCGCTCGGGCGCAAGCAACCCCGTCTCCCCATCCTTGATGAGCTCCGGGATTCCCGAATGATACGTGCTGACCGCAATCAATCCGGCGGCCATGGCCTCCATGAGCGCGACCGGAATGCCTTCCATATCCCCGTCGCTGGCAGTGATACTTGGCAGCAAAAAGAGATGCGCCATGCGAAGCCGTCTTTTCACCTCTGCGTGAGGGAGGCTGCCGAGGAATGTTACGCGACCAGCCAAGCCCAGCTCTACGGCCAGCTTCTCCAGATTCATCCGCAGAGGACCGTCGCCAACAATGTCGTAACGCCAGTCTAGCTGCGGCTGGGAGGCCTTGAGGGAGGCCAGGGCTCGCAAGGCGAACTCGACGCCTTTCTTTTCGACCAGGCGGCAAACCGTCGTCACGACCAGTTGGGTGCCTTCCCACGATTCCCAGCGATAGCCGATTTCGCGGGTGTCAATTCCCATATGGTGGACCGTCGTGCTCGCCTGGGACAGGCCGGCTTCCAGCAGCATCGTGCGGAAGTAATCGTTGACGGGCAGGTTCAGGGTCCCATGCTTGGTCAGCCCGGCATATTGTGTCGCGAGCACTGCCTGCCGCGCCGGGATCGCCACGTCCGCGCCGTGAAAGATGGTTATGATCGGTGGTTTGAGCACCTTCCATTTCTTCAGTGCGGCTGCTCTCTCGCCGTTCTGTCCGAAGTGGGCGACAATCACGTCGCAGCGGTTCAGGCGGCGTGCAAAGGCGATGTCGAGAACGGTCGAGGCCTTGTATCGCAGACGCGGCGGCAGACGCTGTACAAATTTGCTGATTACAGCGGCCCATCGCCACCAATGTCGGGTTCTGGCGAGCAGCGTCGCCATCGGCTCGCTTTGCCGGTCAATTCGGTGGTCACCTTGCATCTTTTCGCAGACCACTTCGACCTGAAAGCCCCGCGCCAGCAGCCCAGCCATCTGGTCCACGACGAAGGTTTCCGAAAGCAGAGGGAATTCGCCGACGACAAAGCCCACGCGCATGACCCGCCCATAAGGTTGGGGCTTGCTCGGACCAAGCGGTCCATATCGCACAAGCCCTAATGTAGACAGGCAGAATACACGTTGATTGCTGCAGTGCCACAAAATATTGCACTGCAGCAATTAAAAGTGATCCGGACGGGCGCACGACGCCTGGACCTGGCTAACGGGAACTTTGCGCGACCACGGTCGTGCAGCGTCTCAGCTGAAATGCAACACGACGCGTTTAGGCTGCGCGCTCCAAACCGACACGTCTTGCGCGGTCGAGAACGCCCATGAACGTTGCGAACTGGCTGTCGGGGTTCATCTGCCGCCGCTCCGAAAACTGACGTGCTGTCGCTGACAGCCGCTTGTACTCGGCCTCATCGCTCCACAGCCGCCTGATCGTTGCGACCCAGTCGGCGAGCGGGGCGTCGTAGTCCAGTACCACGCCGCCGGCGCCGATCGCTTCCGGCAGACCGCCGCGCCGCGAGCCGACCACGGGAATGCCACTACAATGCGCTTCCGAGGCCACCCGGCCCCAGGCTTCTTCCCATTTGCTGGGCGCAAGCAGGATTTTCGTGCGGCCGTAGACCGTCTTCATGTCGCTGGTGCGGCTTTCCAGCTTGACGTTCTGGAGGGGAGAGATTGTTGCTTCGATCCGGGCTCGATGATCGTCGTCGAGCTTCCAGCTTTCGACGAACAGGAACGGGATCTCGGGACAGGCGGCGGCAATGCGCACCGCAAGATCGAAGCCTTTTTCCTCATATGGATTGATGAGCGTGACAAATTCACCGGTCGTCGGTGTGCTGTAGAACGCGGGATTGATGGTCGGCGGAATAACCGTCGAATCGATATCGAATTTTGCCTTATAGGCGCGCGCGGTGAACTCGGAGTTGGCGATATAGACCGCCGAATGGAGCTCACGCAGATCGCCGGCCAATTCGTCGAATTCGACATTCCTCAGATAGACGGTCAGCGGCACGCCAAGCCTCTGCAGCTCTCTGCCGATCGGCACCGACTTGTGGCACTGCACGACCGCGACATCCGGCCTCAACTTTTTGACGGCGAAGTCGGCCGCTTCCCAGGGGAACCACGCCCGTACAACCGGATAGCCCGGGAAATTGTCGATGACCGCGCGCTGACGAAGGAGCTTCATCTTGGCGCGCGCCCTGAAGCCGAACATGCCGTCGCCGAACAGCGCTGCCAGAACGGATGCCTCGTGACCGTTTTCGCGCAATTGCTCGACCAGGTGGTGGGTGCTCGACTGGACGCCCCCGCTGAATTGCGGCGTGTAGCCGGTGCCGCCTGCAAACAGAACTTTCATGAACCTGGCTCCGCGTTGTGCCGCCCTGCCTTCACGCCGCCATCCTGCCGATCGAGAAATACTCGATGCCGTGACGGGCCATGACCTTGGGATCATAGAGGTTACGGCCATCGAAGATGACCGGCGTGGTCAGGGCATCCTTCACCGCGTCGAAGGACGGGGCGCGGAAACTCTTCCATTCGGTGGCGATCAGCAACGCGTCGGCGCCGCGCAGTGCCGCCTCCTTGGTGCCGCACAACAAAAGGTCGTCGCGCAGGCCGTAGATGGCCTGGCATTCCTGCATCGCCTCGGGGTCGTAGGCCTGCACATTGGCGCCGGCCTGCCACAGCGCCTCCATCAGGACGCGCGCCGGCGCCTCGCGCATGTCGTCGGTGTTGGGCTTGAAGGCGAGGCCCCAGAGCGCGAAGGTCTTGCCCTTGAGACTGCCCTTGAAATAACGGTGCACCTTGTCGAACAGCACCGACTTCTGGGCATTGTTGCGCTCCTCCACGGCGCGCAGCAGCTTGGCGTCGAACTTGACACCTTCGGCGGTCTTGATCAGCGCGCGGACATCCTTGGGAAAGCACGAACCGCCATAGCCGAGGCCGGGATAGATGAAGTGGTAGCCGATGCGCGGATCCGAGCCGATGCCCTTGCGTACCTCCTCGATGTCGGCGCCGAGCTGCTCGGCCAAATTGGCCATTTCGTTCATGAAGGAGATCTTGGTCGCCAGCATGCAGTTGGCGGCGTACTTCGTGAATTCGGCGCTGCGCACGTCCATCACGATCATCTTCTCGTGGTTGCGGTTGAACGGCGCGTAGAGCTCCCGCATCACCGCCTCGGTGCCCTCGCTGTTGGTGCCGACAATGATGCGGTCAGGCTTCATGCAGTCGGCGACGGCGGAACCCTCCTTGAGGAACTCAGGATTGGAAGCGACGTCGAAAGCCAGGTCCTGGCGCCCGCGCGCCTTCAGCGTCGCGGCGATTTTGGCCTTCACCTTTTCGCAGGTGCCGACCGGCACGGTCGACTTGCCGACGACGATCTTGGGACCGTCCATCTCGCGGCCGATGGTCTCGGCCACCGCCAGCACATATTTGAGGTCGGCCGAACCATCTTCGCCGGGTGGCGTGCCGACCGCAATCATCTGGATCTCGCCATGCTTGACGCCGGCGGCGGCATCGGTGGTGAACTTGATGCGGCCGGCGGCGTGGTTCTCCTTGACCAGGGCCTCCAGTCCCGGTTCGAAAATCGGCACCAGGCCCTGGTTGAGCCGCTCGACCTTCTTTTCATCGACATCGACGCACACCACCTGGTGCCCGACCTCCGCCAGCACCGCGGCCTGCACGAGACCGACATAGCCAATTCCAAAGACCGTCAAATTCATTCGGGTTAATTCCTGTTCACGCCCTTTGGCCTTATATGGCCGGGCCGGTTCAGATCTACTTTATGCTGCTTACACTGCATGCCAGCGATTCCGGAAACTGGCACGGCTGGCCGAGCGCGGTGAAGGCGACGCGCTGCACCTGCATCGTCACCTGGCGGCCGGGGTCCGAAAAGGCGCCCATCCAGTTTTTCAGCGTGTCGCTGCCCCAGAGGCTGAAGAATATCTTCTGCGAGTGGGTCGGCAATTGCTCGGGATTGGTCACTTCCTGGACCAGCTTGCCGTTGACGTACCAGCGCAGCCGGTCCTTTTCCCAGATGAAGGCATAGTCGTTGAAGCCCTTGTCGGCGCCGCCTTCGACCTCGGCCAGCTTCTCGTTTTTGGGTTTGCCGGCGATGTAGCTGTTGACCTGCACCTTGGATGTATCCTTGGTCAGCACCTCGAAGTCGATCTCATACCAGGGCTGTTTGTCGGCAGGGCCGATATAGGTGAAGAAAGCGGCGTTGAGACCGGATCCGGTGTCGGTCTTCATCCGTGCTTCATAGGTCCCATAGCCGAAGCGCTGCTTGGTCTGGATCTCGGCGCAGGCGAACTCGCGGTCCTTCAGTTTGCGCTTTTCGAAGCCGAGCGTCAGCATGTTGTCGGAAAATTTTACCAGGCTTTTCGACCAGGTGCAGTTCTGGTGATTGCCGTTCGACCAACCGTCGGAGACATACCAGCGCGAACGATCGAAACTCTTGAAATCGTCGACGAAGGACGGTGCGCTTTGCATCTCCGGGGAGGCGTCCTGGGCGCGGGAGGGGTGGGCGGCGCCGAGCAGAGCTGCGGCTGCCGCCAACAGAAGCGCACCAACGGATAGAAGACGCGTTGGGTTTACAAGACGCATTGGCCGATTTGGCCGCGCGGAAATCATGGCATCGATTGCCGCCATGGGCGTCGTCTTCGGATCTGCGTTCATATCAATTCACCTTTGTGCTGTTCCGCCCCAACCCAAAGTCACCGATTGGCCCACATTGCTAACGGGCCGATCCCGATCCTCCGTCCCCGAACTTTCTCTTCTGTGTCTCGTGTGACCGTGTTCAGCCGAAGCGACCTGCGGGTTTGACATATTCCCCGTGCGAATCAGAACCCTGGCCATCCTCGCCGACGATCGCGTCGAGTGAATGACGCAGTTCCTTCATCCGGCTCGTCTGGCGCACCAGCTCGGCGATGCGCTGTTCGCAGTTCAGGATGGACTTCGTCAGCTCGCCGACTTCCGACAGCTTGCGTGCCGACGCCGAGCCGTTCTCCATCGACTCGACCAGGAAGGCCGCGTTGGTGGACTTCGACCGGTAGCGGGCCTCCAACCCGGTCTTCTCGGCCGCAATCTCGGCCGTGATCTGATCCAACAGCTTTGCCAGACGGTCGAAACGCGCCAGATCGGTCTGCTTGTCGCGCGCTGGGTCCCTGGACCTGAAGCCGAAAATTGAAGCCATCCGGTTGGCCTTCCAAAATTGCTGCACCGCAACATACAGTGCCATCGTCGGGGCGTGTAGGCAACCTCCGAGTTTCAGAAAGGCAATTTTTTCAGCCTTGCGGCCGCCGTCCCGGACTTGGCGGAGCCTACTTTTGCGCCGCCGTGCTGGTAGCGGCCATGAGGAAGCGCAAGGGCGGCACCGGCTGCTGCCGCGGGGACAGACCGGCGTGGCGAAACAAGGCATCGAGCTTGTCGGCGGCCACGCCGACAACGATAGGAATGAGGTTCGACTGGCTGGCCAGCGCATAGGCGGCGGCAGACGCCATGCCGCGCTCGGCCTTCACATCGAGGAAATTGCGCAGCCGGTATTTGTCACGCACATGCCGCTCGTGCTTGCGCAGCAGGGCCTTGGAGCCTTCCGGCAGGCTGTCGATCTTGAGCAGTGCCAGATCCGCATCGGCGAGGCGCTTCAGATCCTGTGTCTTGTGGCGCCCGCTCAGCGAATCGGCGCGCACGATCGCGCCATAGCCGCAGGAACGGATGACCTTGAAGCGTGCGCCAAGGGCAAAGGCGCGGGCGTACAGTTCATAGTCTTCGCCGAGACGCAGGTTCTCGTCGTAACGCAGCCCATGCCTGTCGAGGAAAGCTCTTGATATCACCGGCTTGAGAAAGCCGAGTTCGCCGCGCTGGACACGCCGTCTGGAGATGTTGCCCTCGATGAACCGCTCGAAGTCGAGGAATTCCGGGTCCGCCGAAAAGGACGGGGCGACGATCTTCGAGACATCGGTCGCCGTATCGTCACGGATCAGCATGATGTTGTCGGCGGCGAAATCCCAGTCGGCGCTGGCAAACAGCTGGCGAAACCGTCCCTGAAGGAAGAAATCGTCGGCGTCGAGAATGCTGATGAAAGGCGATTTCGACCCGGCAATGGCGGCGTTGCGGGCGAAGGACGGGCCGCGATTGGCGTCGAGCCGGATGACCGAAAGCCGGCCGCTGCCATCATCGGCAGCGCTGGCCACCTTTGCGGTGTCATCGGTGGAGGCGTCGTCGACGACGACGACTTCCGCCACCTCCGGCTCGCGCAGCGCCGAGGCGATGGCTGCGGGAATGGTCCGGGCCGCGTTGCGCGCCGCGATGATCACGCAGACCCGGGATTCTGTCATGGACATAGGGTGGCCTTTCGATTGCATAAAGTGTCGCGAGGCCCCTCGCCCTCCCGGCGCGCGGCGCCGGACCCCGATCCATCCCCAGCGGATCGGGACGGAACGTTATCTGCCTGCTGCATGACGACCCTCATCGTCACCGGCTTTCCCGCTCGAAAATCCGCCGGCTGAGGTCGGCTGACGCGGCCCAGCCGGCCTCGGTCAGGTAGCGGACAGGTTCGCGGCCGCACAATTCCCACAAAACGGTGCGCCGTTGCGGCCATCTGAGCGACGACAGCCACGGCGCGATGACCATGTGGAACAGGTCTTCATTGCCGATGCGTGACAGGATCCTGGTGGCCCGATCCGACAGCAGCGTGCCGGCGCCACCAAGCAGCACATCGGCGGCGCGCAGGCCCAGCAGCAGGGTGTCAGCCAGCCCCTGCTCGGCCGCGTAGTCTAGCACAGTCTGCTGCTCGGCCTCGCTCAGCCGACTGGCAGCGGCCCGGACATCGCAGACATAGCCCGCGCATGGCTCGCGGTTGAACAGCGCCTTTGCGACACTGATGCAGGACAGAAGCAAAGTGTCGGAGGCCGAGATGAACGGCACGCTGGAGCCGGCGATCGCAAGCGCGCGCTTGCGGCGCAGGAACCCTTCCGTATCGCGCGGGCTGGGCGATCCCGGCTGCTGGAGCCGGTAATGGAGATCGACGGTGGACAATTTCCGACCTTGGCTGCGAACCATGTGCTGCTCGCCCAGAAAGCGCACCCACCAGACGGAGCGGGACTTGCCGGCGACCTCGTAGCCGATCGAGCGCAGCGCATCGCGAGCCCTAAAGAAGCCGGCCGGCGACACCAATATGTCAACATCTCCGGACGGCTTCATGAAATGGTCGCCATAGAGCAGTTGCTGCTGGAGGGGCCCCTTCAGGAACACGAAATCGATGCCGCTGCCGCGCAGCGCCTTGTCGATGGCCATCGAATCCATGATGCCGGACGAGTTCATCGCAATCGTGCGCCGGCGATAAGTGTCGAGCCACTCGAGCAATCCCGGCGGCGTCTCGCCCGCCGGTGGGCGCGACAGCGCCTTCAGCATGAAGGTGGCGACCTTGTTCAGCCTGGCGATGTCGCAAACATCGGCAACGGAGATGGCCGGTGCAGGCGCGGCGCTGGGGCTCGCCCCGGAGGCGAAGAACAGCCGCAGGCACGCCTGCACATAGGCCACTTCGTCGGCGCAGCCAGCGGCGCGCAACCTTTCGAAGGTCCCTTCCTGCAAGGCCATCTGCTGCAGCATCTCCGCAAAAAATTCGCCAGGCGCGTTATATTGCAAGTGCGAAGCAAAGCATCGCCAAATTCATGCGCCGCGTCCAGTTTTTCCTTTGGCGCCAATTTCCTGCAACCTGAACGTTTCGCAACACAGTCCTAGATGCAAGGCGCCGCCTGATCGGGGCTTGTGACGGGTACGTCAGCAACAATTTTGTGGGAATGCGCCAGCGCCCAAGTGAGGAGCATTCGAAGGAAAATTTAACGTAATTAAATCAGATACTTAGTTGATGGCCTCGGACACTCTGCTGAATTCTCCTGGGATGTGAAAATGCAAAGCGCTTTGATCACCATTGAAGGGAGTCGCAACCGAGAATTGATTAACGGCTGGTAAATCAGGCTTGACTCATAAATGCTGCCATGCAGCTATTGCGGTGCAGCAATAGCTCGCTGCCGGCAATCGACAGGCCGCTTCCAGTCCACAAGTGGAGAGTAAATTGGAACAGAATGTTGAAAAGCATGAGTACGAAACCCCTAGCCTGACGGTCCACGGCTCGATCGAGACCATCACGCAAGGCGGTAGCGGTACTACGGCACTCGACGCCTCGTTTCCGGCACATACGCCGGTCGGCGAACTCACCTTCTCCTGAGTATTCTCTCGTTGGGGTGACAAAGTCCGGACTCTGCAAACAGAGCGCACTAAGGAGAGTCGGGGGTCAAACCCCGGCTCTCGCGTCTTTGTCCGGAATTGCCGAAGCGTTGGTTGTGAGCGAGGTTTAGGAATGGACTGGAACCCCACGGACCATGATCGGATGAGCGCGAGCAAGGATGCCGTGGCCTGCGAATTCGGCAACGGCCTGGCGCTGCTCGATATGAGGTCCAACATCTATTACAGCCTGAACAGCGTCGGCGCCTATATCTGGGAGCTGATCCAGGAGCCGCGGCCGATTTCCGAAATCCGCAGCGCCGTGCTGGATCGCTACAATGTCGATCCGGAACGCTGCAAGGCCGATGTCGATGGATTGTTGAAGGGCTTGGCGGACGCCGGGCTTGCGAGGCTCCATGATGAGGAACTTGTCTAGAGCTTTCTCACTTAGCGGGCCGGAGATGCTCTTTCTCGCCCACTGCCTTGCGGTGGTCGTGGCGGTGCGGCTGGGGCTGACGCTGCTTTCCTACAACAAAGTGCGCCGCATGGTGACCCGGCTCGACGCGCGCGAACCAGCCGACATCGGCGATCTCAGGCGTGTCGCCTGGGGCGTGGCTGCGGCTGCCCGCCTGGTGCCTGGCGCAAGCTGTCTGACCCAAGCGCTTTCCGGCCAATATTTGCTTGCCCGCCAGGGCAACGCCTCAAAAATCCGCATCGGCATCGAGCGCGATACCGGCACCGAGTTGAAGGCGCATGCCTGGCTGGTCAGCGGCGACCATATCGTGCTCGGCGGCTCGCTTGGCGGGTTTAACCATCTCGTCGACCACGGCCAGTGAGCGATGAGCGGCGTCGCCGGAATTCTGCTGAGGCAGGAAGGCAGGCAGGCCGCCGCGGCCGACATCCAGCGCATGCTTGCCCGCATGCAGCATCGCGCGCCTGACGGCAGTTCGTGGTGGATCGACGAGGGCGTCGTTCTTGGCCACGCCTGGCTCAACACCACCGATGAAGCCGGCCCCGGCCCGCTGACCATGGCCGGCGGCAAGCTCGCAATCACCGCGGATTGCCGGCTGGACAACCGCGACGAACTCTTGGCCAGGCTCGGCATCCGGGACAATTCGGTTGCCGACGCCGTGCTTGTGATGCGCGCCTATCTGCGCTGGGGCGAAGCCTGTCCCGAATATCTGCAGGGCGACTTCGCCTTTGCCATCTGGGACGCCGAGCGCCAGAAGCTGTTTTGCGTGCGCGATCATTTCGGCGTCAAACCCTTCTACTACCATTCGAGCGACCGGCGTTTCGTCTTTGCTTCCGAGATCGGGCCGATCCTCGATGTCGGCGGCGTCGACATGCGCATCAGCGAACACCAGATTTCCGGCTTCCTCGCCGGGCTGCCCGACGATCCGCAATCGACTGCCTATGCCGATATCTTCCGCCTGCCGGCGCGCCATAGCCTGACGGTGACCGGGAACCAGGTGGTGTTGCGCCGCTACTGGCAGATCGAACCGTCGCCAAGACCGATGCGGGCGGACACGGCCGAGGAATTCCGCCATCTGTTCTCGCAATCGGTCCGCAACCGCATGCGCGGCACGCCTGCGGTCGGGGCGATGCTGAGCGGAGGCCTCGATTCCTCCTCGATCGCCTGCGTGGCGGGCCTGCAGAATGCCGCCCAGCAAAGACCGAGGCTGCCGACCTTCTCGCTGGTGTTCGAAAAGGGCTCGCCGATGGATGAGCGTCCGTTCATCGAGGCGGTGCTGGGCCAGCAGAAGGTCGACGGCACTTTGATTTCCGTCGGCGACTACGCGCCCTTCGCGGAATTCGAACGCATTCTGGAGGAGCAGGAAGAAACGTTCCTGGCCCCCGGCCTGTCGCTGACCCGCGACATCTACAGGACGGCCGGCGCCAAGGGCATGAAGGTGCTGCTGGACGGCCATGGTGGCGACGAGGTGGTTTCGCAAGGCCACGGCCATCTGCACGAACTCGCCGATGCCGGCAAATGGATGGAGCTGTGGCGTGAGCTGCGCAGCGCTTCCAACACTTATGGCGACGGCATGCTCGGCCTTTACTACAAGTTCCTGACCCTCTACGGGCCTGCCTGGCGCGTCGCGAGAATCAAGCGGTTCGCGAACCGCGTGCTTGGCAAATTGCGGCGCCATCCCACTGGGCGGCCGGCGACGAGCTGGCGCGGCCTGATCAATCCGGACCTGGCGATGCGCACCGACCTCGTCGAACGGTTCCGCAGGGCCGGCTATATGCCGCCCGCGGTCAGCGCCAGCGAGACCTTGACCCATCGCTGGCTGCTGTCGAACGGCATGGTGCCGCACGCCTTCGAGGTACTCGACAAGGCGGCGGCGAATTTCGGCGTCGAGCCGCGCTACCCCTTCTGGGACAAGCCTCTGGTCGAGTTCTGCCTGACACTGCCCGGCGCGGAAAAGCTGAACCAGGGCTTTGGCCGCTCGGTGTTGCGCCGCGCCATGGAAGGAATTTTGCCGCCGGCAGTGCAGTGGCGGCGCGACAAGATCGATTTCACCTCGAACCTGGTCAAAGGCATGCTCGGCAATCACCGCGATCTCCTGGACAAGGTGCTGGTGAAAGATGCGGCGCGGATTGCCCCTTACGTCAACCTGCCTGAGGTGACCGCCGCCTATGGCCGCATTTCCAGCCAACCCGAGGCCGCGACCTTGCCCGATGTCCAGTATGTATGGCGTTCGATTTCGCTATCATTGTGGCTGCGGCAGGTGCAACAGCGCGGGAGCCAATGATGATGCCGGCCAACATGCCTCTTGCCGCTGATGACCGCCATGCAATTGCTGCTCGCGCACAGCACTTCTACAAAGCCTATGGGCTGACGATCGCTTCGCAGGTCGAACTGCCTGAGCTAGAGCCGAGCGAACCAGCTTGCGTCGATGTGCTGATCACGGTCGGCCCGATCGACCTGCCAAAACCCTCGCCCGAGACCGGAACCGCTTTCCGTTTCGAGCCGCGGCAGCAATATTTGGCATGGCAGACGGTCGGCGCCTTCCTGATCACCGATGCCTGCCGGATCGAGGTGGAGCCGGCGCCCGATGTCGACGATGCGCTGCTGGCGTTTCCGCTGCTCGGTCCGGTCATGGCACTGCTCCTGCACCAGCGCGGCCTGCTCATCCTGCACGCCAGCGCCATTGCGGTCGGCGGCAAGAGCGCTGTCTTCATGGGCGACAAGGGCGCCGGCAAATCGACGACGGCGAGCGCGATGATCCGTGCCGGGCATCGATTGCTGACCGACGATGTCGTGGCGCTCGATCTCACGGACCGGCCGATGATCGTTCCGGGTTTTCCGCAGCTGAAACTCGCCGCCGATGCCGCCGCCGCGTTTCCCATCCGCCAGGCAGAGATACGCCCGCAGGTGCATGCGGCGATCGACAAGATGCAGCACCGCCTGCACGCCGGATTTGCGGCAGACGCGGTGCCGGCGACCCGGATCTATATCCTCGAGCGCAGCGACAAGGCAGCGATCACGCCGCTGCCAGGCATCGGCGCCCTGCCGGCGATCATCAAATTTTCCTATGTGACGCGTTTCGGCCGTCCAGCCCTGGTCGGCGATTTTGCCACGACACATCTTCGCCAATGCGCCGCCCTGGCCAGCCAGATCGGCGTCTGTCGCCTCGAAGTGCCCACCGGGCTCGACCGTATCGGCGAAGCCGTCGCCCTGATCGAAAACGATCTGGCGGCCGACAAAGGGCCGCGGTGACTGACATGTCCGCATCGCAGATCCTGCGCTTTTCGTTTTACCGCGATGTCGCCGGCTTCGGCGCCGCCATGGCCCGGATCGGCGGGCGCAGGACCTTCACGGCATTGCTGTTCCTGATCCTGGGAAGCCTGACCGAAGGCATCTCGATCCTGCTTCTGGTGCCGCTGCTGCATCTGGTCGGGCGACCCGAGCAGAATTTCGCGGTCAGGTTGCCTGACCGCGACTGGGTGCGCTGGCTGGCTCCGGACGGAACGCTGCAATTGACCACGGTGCTTTGCCTGCTGGTCGGGCTTGTCGCGCTGCAGGCGGCGTTCAACCGCTATAAATCCGTCTACATGGCGCGGCTGCTGCTCGACTTCATCAATCGCCTGCGCATGAACCTGTTCGAGAGCATCGGCAAGGCGCGGTGGGGGATATTCGCGCGCATGCGCAGCTCCGATCTCGACCATGCGCTGACCGGCGATATCGACCGCGTGCAGTCGGCGGCGTTCTCGCTGCTGATGCTGGTGCAGATCGCCGTGCTTCTGGCGGGTTATCTCGTTGTCTCGCTGTTCATTTCGACAGTGATGACGGCATTTGCCATTGTCGTCGGCATCGTCACCTTCCTGGCGCTGCAGCCGTTTCGGGCACGAGCCAGCGCCTTCGGCCGGGTTTTGACCAGCAATCGCCAGGAGCAGTACCGAACGGTCTCGGAGTTCCTCGGCGGCATCAAGGTGGCCAAGAGCCTGAATGTCGAGGCGACCTATTACGCACAGCTTCGCGCGACGCTGGAGAAGATGAAGGCCGACAACATCAACTACGTCCGCAACAGCACCATCGGCACCGCTCTGTTCCAGGTCGCCAGCGTCATTGGTCTGAGCTTGTTCATCTATGTCGCCCTGATCCGCTTCAACCTCTCACTGGCCGAGATCGTTGTGCTGCTTCTGGTGTTCATGCGCATTGCGCCGCGTTTCATGGACATGCAGATGCAGGCGCAGCAGGTGCTGATCAACCTGCCGGCCTATGCCTCGATGCGCGACATGCAGGCGCGTTTCGATGCCGAACGCGAGCCGGCAAACCTCGAATCGGATGCCAAGCTGTCGCTCGATGTCGGGCTCAACATCCGCAATGTCTCCTTTGCCTATGAGGCCGGCGGCAAGCCGGTGGTGAGCGATGTCACCTTTGGCCTTCCCGCCGGCAAGGTAACGGCGCTGATCGGTCCGTCAGGCTCGGGCAAGAGCACGCTTGCCGACATGCTGCTTGGCCTGCTCGAACCGAGCGAGGGCAAGATCCTGGCCGATGGCGTCGAGATCGGCGCCGCCAACCGCCGGCGCTGGCGCGACCAGGTGGCGTATGTGCCGCAAGACGTGTTCCTGCTGCACGATACGATCGCCGCCAATCTGCGCCTTGCCGCGCCGCAAGCCAGTGACGCGGAGCTGTGGACTGCACTGCGCGCTGCGCATGGCGCCGACTTCGTCGAGCGGCTGGAGTTGCGGCTCGACACGGTGGTCGGCGACCGCGGCGTCCGGCTCTCGGGCGGCGAACGCCAGCGCATCGCGCTGGCGCGCGCGCTGCTGCGCAAACCTTCGCTGCTCATTCTCGACGAGGCGACCAGCGCGCTCGACTGGCAGAACCAGTCCCTGATCGCCAAATCGATCGACGGCTTGCGCGGATCGATGACGATCCTGACCATTGCGCACAGGCCATCGATGATCGCCTTCGCCGACTGGGTGGTTGCAGTCGAAAACGGACGAATCGTCGAAGTGGGGCAATATCAGAGGTTGAAAGCGAAGGCCGGCAGCCGCCTGTCGAAAATGCTTTCAGGCGAGCAATCGGAACCCGAGCCGGCCGAAGCAGGCTGAGTCCGGCTGCAAGATGATCCGAGGCCGACCTTGCGGCTTCAGACTGCTCAATGCACGCTGCGCCTCGCCGAGAGCTTCTCGCCTTCAACCGCCTTGTCGGCGCCGAGGCTTCTTTCGGCGTCGCGAGCCCTGTCGGCCGATGTCGGCGCGCTGCTGGCGATCATAACATACACCAGCAGGAAATAACCGACTTGGATGAGGACAGCGCAGCCGATGACGCGAAGCACCGTTGTGGTGACCGTCGCGCCGTCGACATAGGACCACGCGACCACGATCGCGAGGGCGAAAACCATTCCAATGACGAATTTTGGTAATGACATGTTCGGCGGCCCGTCAACCGGCCCGAGCATGCAAAAGCGATGACTTACCCACCCGAGTATCTCCCCATTCGCCATGCGAGCTTATTTAGCTGCTCTTTTTCGGCCGGTTGCTTCCGGCCTTCCCAACCCATCCAGACTCTATCAGGAATAATTTGCGACTCTATTAAGGCGCGAAACTGACGGCAAGGGCAACCAGCAATAATTTTCGGGTTGGCGGCGGCTTGGACTCCGCCATGCTGCGATGCACACGCAGGGGTGGTGACCTAACTCGTCATGCGCTTTATACTACAGTAGAATCTACAATGTTGATTAGTATTTTACTTGATTAATTTAGCAAAGCCAGTGATTCGAAAATCAGTTAAAGCCGTTCCCTCTGCGGCAAAGGACGATTTGCCCAAAACCCGCCGAAAAAAGGCATTACATTTCCTACGGTTGCTAATTATTCGTCACAAACCCGCCATAAAGGGCAAAATTTGGGCAAGGAGCGTTTATTATTTAGTCAATTCCTGACGTGACTATTTCAGCCATATGGGAAATTGTGTGTTGCGCTGCAGCATTTTTTTGGTATCGTGGCATAAACCATCCGTTCAACGTATGGAGCTTTTGCATGAGGGACGTTGCCAAGTCGGCCAATGCGGCATTTTCGCATGTCGGCGTAGATTTTCCGCCACCCATCGGCGGGCTGCTGAAGCGCAGTTTCGATGTTTTCGGTTCACTTGTCGGCCTGGTGGCGCTTAGCCCGCTGTTCCTGATGGTGGCCCTTCTGGTCAAGCTTTCCGACGGCGGCTCGATCTTCTACGGCCACAAGCGCATCGGACGCGGTGGGCGGATTTTCCCCTGCCTCAAGTTCCGCACCATGGTCGAAGACGGCGAACGTGTGCTGGCCGCCTATCTCGCGGCCAATCCGGAAGCCAACGCCGAATGGATCGCGACCCGCAAGCTGAAGAACGATCCGCGCGTCACCCGCGTCGGCGCCGTTCTGCGCAAGCTCAGCCTCGACGAGCTGCCGCAGATCATCAACATCCTGCAGGGCGACATGAGCCTTGTCGGGCCTCGCCCGGTGGTGCGCGACGAGCTTGAGATCTACGGCAGCGCCGCGGTCTATTATTTGAAGTCGCGGCCGGGCCTGACCGGGCTCTGGCAGGTGAGCGGACGCAACGATGTCTCCTATGACAGTCGCGTCGCGTTCGACCGTCACTATGTCGAGAACTGGTCGCTGTTCGAAGACGTTCGCATCATCCTCAAGACCGTGCCTGCGGTGTGGATGTCGCGCGGTTCCTACTGACCGACCGCAACTGGTCAGCAATCGGGCCGGCACGGCCCGAAGCCAATCCGGTCCAAAGCTATTCGGCGATGGGCCGGTCTCGCATTGCAGCCATAGTGTTCTGCCAGGTTCCGAAGGAGGCACTCGGCAGCAGGCCTATCGGGCGGATGGGGCCAAAACGGATCGGAAACGTTCAGTTGAAAACAGACATATCAGCGTATTTTCGCCTTGCCGGCCCGATGCGGCCGGCACGGCTCGTCGCCACGTGCCTCGCTCTGTCGCTCGCGGTTCCAGCCATGGCCGACGAGTACCGGCTCGGCTCGCAGGACAAGCTCAACATCCGCGTCGCCGAGTGGCAGACGGTGGAAGGCACGTTCCGTGACTGGTCGGCGGTAAACGGCGAATATTCGGTCGGTCCCGCCGGCAATTTGTCGGTGCCGTTCGTCGGCGAACTGCCGGCCGCCGGCAAGACCACGTCGGAGGTTGCGGCCGCGATCAGCGTCGCCCTGCAGCGCAAGCTTGCCTTGTCGGACAAGCCGGAAGCCTCGGTGGAAATGGTGCAGTTCCGGCCGTTCTACATCTCGGGCGAGATCCAGACGCCTGGCCAGTTTCCCTATGTGCCGGAGCTGACCGTGCTCAAGGCGATCAGCATCGCCGGCGGCATCCGGCGCAACGCCGATTTGGGCACCCAGCTCGGCAAGGACCTGATCACCGCCAAGGGCAATTTCGACATTTATGACGACCAGCGCGTGCGGTTGATCGTCAAGCGTGCCCGCATCGATGCCGATCTCGCCGGCAAGGAGAGTTTCGAGGCGCCTAAGGAAGTCGAGGGCGACCCGCGCCTGGCGACAATCGTCGCCGACGAAATGCAGATCCTGATCTCCGACCAGAAAGCGTTGAAGCTGAAGCTGCAGGCGCTTGACGATCTGAAAGGGGTCCTGCAGTCCGAAATCGAGGCGCTGCAGAAAAAGATCGTCAACCAGCAAAAGCAGGTCGACCTGGCGCAGCAGCAGGCGGACAGTATCGGTCCGCTGGCGCAAAAGGGCCTGGTCGCCAACGCACGCCTGCTTTCCTCGCAACAGTCGGTCACCGATCTGCAGGGCAAGATCCTGGACTATGAGACGGCGATCCTCACCGCCAAGCAGTCGGTCAGCAAGGCGACGCAGGATGCCATCGATGCCCAGAACACGTTGAACTCGAGACTTGCCGCCGACCGGCAGCAGGTCGAAGCAGACCTCAACGAAGCCGCACTCAGGGTCAACATGCAACAGGGCCTGATGGCCCAGGCATCGGACCCGGCCACGACCGCCGCCATCACAAACAACAATGAAGAGCCGGCGCTCATCTATTCGCTGGTGCGCGTGACCGACGGCAAGACCAGCGAGATCGACGCCAAGGAAGATACGCCGGTGCTGCCGGGCGACGTCATCAAGGTGAAGCTGGCGCCGACGGCCAGCCAGTAAGTTCCTGTCTCGCTCAGCTAGACCGGAACGACGGAGGGGCGGGAGAACCAGTTCGGCTCGTTCGCGCCAGGGTGCGGGCGGGAACTTCCGTTTTTCGACCGCTTGAAGGCATTCCATGCAGCCCGCCGCACCGCGCCACGTCTACCTCAATCTCGATGCCATCCGCGGCGTCGCGGCGATCAGCGTCATGCTCTACCACTTCTCGCCGTTCCTGGCCCCCGGCAAGGTGCTGCCGTCGAGCTATCTGGCGGTCGACCTGTTCTTCCTGCTCAGCGGCTTCGTCATCGCGCATGCCTATGACCGCAAGATCGAAAACGGCATGGGCTTCGGCACGTTCGTGGCGATCCGCCTGATCCGCCTCTACCCGCTCTACCTCGCCGGCACGCTGCTCGGTTTCTTCTATCTCATCGTCAAGAACCGGCTGATTCCGGCGGAATACATGCCGATCTCCGAGATCGGCACCATGCTGACGACCGGCATGTTCTTCATCCCGCTGGTCAGCGACGCCTATCGCACGATCTTTCCGCTCAACCCCGCGTCGTGGTCGCTGTTCTTCGAGCTGATCGTCAACATGGCCTATGTCGCCTTCTTCTTCCTGCTGACGAAACGCGTGCTGAGCACGCTCATCGCCGTCAGCCTGGTGTTGCTGGTGGTCGTCTCTATCATTGCCGGCACCCTCGACTTCGGCATGACCGGATCGACCATCATCAGCGGCCTGCCGCGCGTCTGTTTCTCGTTCTTCCTGGGCGTGCTGCTTTGCCGGTCCATGACACGCTATCAAAGCGGGCTCGGCTTTCTGCGGCGCGGCTGGTGGATAGAGGCCGCGATCGCACTGACGCTCGTCGTCTTTGCCATCGCGCCGGCCGGCGGCGCGCGCGTCGCCTACGATCTCGCCTGCGTCGTCTTTGTTTTCCCGGCGCTGGTGGTGGTCGGCACTATTGCGCCGACGGCGCCGCGCCTGTCAGGCCTCTATGGCTGGCTGGGGCGGATTTCCTACCCAATCTACATCATCCACACGCCGCTGCTGATGATCATCGCCGGGGCGGGCAAGGCCGCAGCGATCGACCCGTTCGCGCATCATCCCTGGTTCGGAATCGTCATGGCGGTTTCCGTCATCGTCATCGCCGACATCGCCACGCGCCTCTATGACGAGCCGTTGCGCCGCTTCCTGCAGCGGCTGATGCTGCGCAAGCGCGCCGTCGCCTGAGATAAGCAAGTCAGACGCGCGCCGGCATGCGGCCGTTGGCGGTGTTCTCGTCCGGCACCGGAACATAGGCCCGCCTTGCCCTGGCGAGCGGCACCGGGCGCAGCTTGAACAGGCCGTAATAGACGATGAACGAGGCCATGAAATAGGGGCCGAGGATCTCGACCTCGAAGAAGGAGCGGATCAGCATCATGCCGACCGCGCCGGCGAGCACCACCGAATCGGCGCTCCAGTCACCGAACACCACCTTCGAAACATGGCCCCAGAAGGAGCGCAGGATGATCAGCGCCAGCATCGTCACGCCGATGAAGCCGAGCTCGACCAGCGTCTCGATATAGGTGTTGTGGAAATGGAAGCCGGTGCGGGTGGAGATGTAGAACTCGGCCCAGAGCCGTTCCGGATCGGCAAAACCCTGGATCCAGTAGGCGGCATAGCCATAACCGAGCACCGGACGCTGCTGCGCGGCGGCCCAGCCCTGTTCCCAGAGATAGGTGCGGCCGGTCAGCGTCGAATCCTTGCCGAAGATGCCGAGCACGACATCGAGCAGGCCAAGGTTCAGCGCAGCCATCACACCGCCGACCAGCGCGGTAGCGCCGACGACGAACAGCACGCGGCGGTAGCGGCGTGACAGAACCTTGCTCATGGCAAGCAAGGCAACGACACCGATCACCGCCGGAAGCGAAGCGACCGACGTCGCCGAGTGGGCGATCGCAAGCATATAGACCGACAGCAGGATGATCGGCGCGGTCCAGACGAAGCTCATCCAGTTGCGCCGGTAGAAGGCCAGAAAAGCGAAGCAGAAGAAGATGCCGAGCGAGGCGAAGAAGCCGATCTGGTTCTTGGAGCCGAAGGCGCCGACGAAATTGGTGGTGCCGTCGATAGTGTCGAGCGCATAGGCGCCAACCTTCAGCGAATACAGCAGCACGATGAAGATGCCGATCAGCGAGCCCAGCACCAGCGTGCGCGTGCTGATGGTGCGCGCCGCGATGTAGGCGCACAGCATGTGGGAGAAATATTGCAGCCCCGCCCGCGCGCTGGTGCCGGCCGCTTGCGACCAGAACAGCGACAGGCAGACATAGGCCGCAAACAGCAGCGGCAGCCAGGCGCTGGAGAGATCGCGGGCGAAACGCCGGTAATCGACGAACAGCAGCGGCAGCCATACCAGATAGTAGGCGAGGATCAGGATCTGGCCGAAATTGGTGGAGTAGGCGAAGGCAAAGACCGACACCGCAACGGCGAAGGCGGCATAGACCTTGTTGTTGTCCGGATCGATCAGAATGGATTTCGGGATCTTCATATCCGTACCGGATTTCTCATGCTGCCGCCTTTCGGCTGGGCTGAAGCGCCCATGGTCGGCTTTTCTGCGTCAGGTCCGCCCTTGCATGCGCGATCGCCGGAACCTGCCCTTGCCGGACCCCTATCAGCGGGCATCCATTGTGCAGTGCACAATATAACCTCTATGCCTGTCACTCAATGGTAAATTTGCCGCGAGGGGTAAAGTTGCCGCAGGCAGGGCCAAAACGACCATGCAACCGACAAATGGCGTTAATGCGGCTCGCTCGTTCGAAAATACAAGCTGTGGCCGCTACCACAGCGCCCCGCCGGTGATCTGGATGTTTTCCATGGTGATGCCCTTGGCCAGATCCGAGCACAGGAACACGGCTAGAGCCGCGATTTCCTGCGGCTGCAGCATGCGCTGCTGGGGATTGCCCTTGGCGATCTCGGCCATCGCTTCCTCGGCGGTTCTGCCCTTGCCCTCACGCTCGACGACCTGCGCCACGTTGCGGCGCATCAGTTCGGTCTCGACCCAGGTCGGGCTGATCATGACGCAGGTGACACCGTGCGCGGCGCCTTCCAGCGCCACGCAGCGGGTAAGGCCGAGCAGCCCGGCCTTCGAGGCGCAGTAGGCCGGGTTGTCCTTCCAGCCGACGGAAGCCGCCGTCGAGCCGATGTTGACGATACGGCCCCAGCCGCGCTCGATCATGCCGGGCAGCACAGCTCGGGTGACGCGGAACGCTCCGCTGAGATTGGTGTCGACGATCTTGTCCCACAGCGCGTCGGAATGGCCGCAGACCGGCTGTTCGGCGGTGGTGCCCGCAGCATTGACCAGTATGTCGGCCGGGCCGATGGCGGCCTGCGCGTCGGCTGCAAACCGGTTGGTCACCTCGCTGTCGCGGACATCGAGATGGGCGGCACAAACCCTGGTGCCGTGTGCCGACAGGGCCAACCGCACGCGCTCGAGTTCATCGGCGCCGGGATAGTAGGCGGCGTCGGATCTGTCGGCGCCGGCGGGCGCGATGTAGGAGCCGACGGCGACATTGGCGCCGGCTTGCGCCAGGGCCGTAGCAATGGCGAAACCCATGCCGGAAAACCCGCCGGTGACGATGGCGCTGCGGCCGGAAAGGTCTGTCATGGTGGGCAGTCTCCGATGCGACGTACGATGCGTTTATTCATAGTCCGTCGCCGGCTAGGAGCGCTACCTTGCCGGCAACGCGGCCGTAACATCGAGTTTCGCTAGAGCGGTTTGCCCAGCCACTCGCGATAGAAGCCTTCGAGATCGGGTTCGAAATCATGCACGATCGGATAGCCGGGTGCCGCCGCCTCGACCTCGTGCATGGTGCCGCATTCCGGACAGATGAATTCGCGGATTTCCATCCATTGCGGATCGGGGATATCGCTGTTGGGATAGATCTCGCGCAGCGCTTCCTCGGTGTTTCGCACGTTGATCGCAGCCTTGAGCTTCCAGTTCTTGCGGTAGTCGCCGAAGGACTGGCCGCATTCGCAACGGGTGATGCGCTCGTCGCCGCTCTGGCAGATGAACAGGTGATCCGAGACCGGCAGCAGGATCGGGTCCTTCCAGGTGACACGGTCCTGATAGACGGCGAGCATCTTGAAGAAGCGGTCGTCGTCCTTGTAGGCGCTCATGATGCGCTTTGTCTGAGGCCAGGGGAGCTTGCCGGCTGAGAGATCGCCGAGGACTTCCTTGCTGTACGAGGTCATGGCTTTGCTCCCGGCATGAAGATCGATCTGGCGTCGACGGTCCAGAAATCGCTGAAATCCCTGGTGAAGCGCGACGACAGCTTGATCGCGCTGGCATACATTTTCTTCACCTCGGGCGCGAAGTCGGCCTTCTCGACACGGCCGCGTTCGGCAGCGATCCAGTCCGAAACCGGGATCGCCTTGGCCAGACGCTCTCTGCGCATGGCGGCACGACGTTCGACGGTGGCGTCGATATCGGCAACCGGATAACCCTCGGCGTCGTCCTTCAGCACGATGCCGAAAATCTGGATCGCCGCCTGGCGGGTGAGAAAACCGTTCTCGACATCCCAGGCGGTCTTGACCGGATCGCGCTCCAGCACGTCGCCGTAACCGCCGCCACCATTGTAGGAATGGCTGAAGATGTCCCCCGACTTGTGCGGCGAGGTGATGTAGGGGCCTTCGACCACGGCATGGTCGCCGCCGATGTTCTTCTCGTAGTCGGAGACATGCGGATCGATACCTGGGGCATGCGCGAGCGGTTCGCCTTTTGCCGCCAGTTCATGGATGTTGGAATTGCGTACCGCGCGATGCTTCTGGCAGGTCGGCGCGGGATAGCCGCCACACATGCCGCCATTGTCGAATACCCGCGAGGAGTGTTCCGAGGTGTGCAGTCGCAGGTGCGAGGTCTTGTTGATCAGCCAGGTCGAGACGAAGGAACAGCCGCCGCGATATTTGCCGGCGCCCCCTGAATTGGGGACGATCGAGCGGCCGATATAGACCATCGGCATCGATTGTTCCCAGACCTCGATGTTGCCCATGTCGGATTCCGGATTCCAGCCGACATAGGCGGTGTCGAGGCCATCGGCGATGGCCAGCGCGCCGGAGCCGGCGGCGGCGCATTCGAAATGCGCCATGCCGAACGGCGTACCGTACTGGCTTTCGCCGCCCATCTCGATCATCGGGCTGTTGACCTGGCCAACGAAGGCCTCCTCGACGAAGCCGCGCGCGACGAAGCCGCGCGACAAAAGGCGCTGGAACACGCCATAGGCCGGCAGCAGCAGCGCCCAGGATGTGGCGGTCGCCACCATCTCATTGTCGGGGTTGGTCCAGGTGCCGTGCGGCAGCTTCAGCTCGGTCGCCATCCAGGCGCCGTCATTGACCAGGCCCTCGAAATTCATGTGCTGGGTCAAGGTGACGAACATGCCGCCATCCATGCCGGCCGGCGTGCAGTTCATCGAATGGTAGCCCCAGGGTTGCGTGCCCTCGAAGTCCATGGTGATCTTGCCGTCGGTGGTGATCTCCATCTCGATCGGGATGTTGTAGAGCCAGTCGGGATCGCCAAGCAGCTGGAAGCCGGGCTTGCCCGCCGTGACATGGCCGTAGAAGGTGTGGCCACGATAAATGCCGGGCACGGTGAGCTGGCGGGTGCGGGCGAGCTGGGCGCGACGGCCCTCCTCGATGAACTCCTTCGACACCTTCATCCAGTAGTCGAGGCCGATCTCGGAGATCAGCTGCTTGACGCTTTCGCGCATGTCGATGCAGGAGGCGACCTTGGCCTTCTCGTCGAGCACCCAGTAGATCGGCATGCGTAGATTGCGCTCGCAGCGGATGACGTAGTCGCGGCGGATCTCGTCATTCTCGCCGATCTTCTCGGCGCAGACGAACAGGCCTTCGGTGAAGCGCTCCTGCGCCAAGCAGACGTCGCCGCCGGGCGTGATGCCGCCGGCTTCGAGCTCGTGGCAGACCGCACCGGCCCAGCCGACCAGCGTGCCTTGATGGAAGATCGGCACCACGTCCATGACGTCGGGCACCTGCACGGTGCCGATGAAGGCATCGTTGTTGGCAAAGATGTCGCCTTCGCGGATCTTCGGGTTTTCCTCGTAATTGTTCTTGATCATCCATTTGATGAAGCGGCTCATCGTGTGGACGTGGACCATGATGCCGTTGGACAGCGCGATCGCATCGCCCTCGGGCGTATAGATCGCCACCACCATTTCGCCGACTTCGCGCACGCCGGGCGAGGCCGAGATGCGGCGGGCCATTTCGCGGGCCGAGACGCAATAGGCGCGCAGCTTGGTGTGCAGCGTCTCGAATTTCAGCGGGTCCTGGTTGCGTAGCGTGAGCTCGGTGATGCCGTCATAGCAGCCGGTCTCTTCCATCAGCCGTTCTGAATCGAGCAGCCGTTCGCGAAGGCGCAGGGCCGAGGCAGGTCTGTCCAACATGGCGGTGCCCTTTCAAGAATGAGTGTAATGCAGCAGCGTCCACTCATCCACGTGGACACGGTCCTGCGGATGAACAACGAGCGTGGTGGCGGGATGTTCGATGATGGCCGGACCGATCACCTCATGGCCGGGCTGCAGTAGGTCCATCTCGTAGAGATTGGCCTTGTGCCAGCGTCCCCCGATATAGGCCTCGCGCACGCCCTTGTGCGCTGCTGCCGGGGCCGACTTGCCGAGCGGGCGCTTCAAGAGCACCGGCTTGACCTTGTCGGCGGTGGCGATCAATCCGAGCTCGGTGATGGTGAAGCCGGCTTCGCCATAGCGCGAAATGCGATGGTTGACCTTGGCGTAGACCGCCTCGAACTCGTCGATGACCCTACGCATGTCGTCAGCCGAATTGACCTCGGCAAGCGGTGCCATGACCTCGACATCCTCGAGCTGGCCGGTGTAGCGCATCATCAGGAACGGCACGGTCTTGATCTTGTCTCTGATATGGCCGTCGCTGATCATCTCGTCGACCGCCGCCTTGGTGAGATCATTCCAGACGTCGGTGACCTTCTTGCCGAAAGCGAGCAGCTCGTCATCGCTTGCGCGGGCGCCGATGTCGTGCTGCGTCGAGACCGAATGCCGACGCATGAAATCGGCGGTGGTGCAGCCGAAGGCCGAGAAGGCGGCGGCAAACTGGAAGGTGATGATGTCCTTGAAGCCGATGCCCCTGGAGCAGCCGGCCAGATGCAGCGGACCCGAGCCGCCATAGGACAGCAGCGTGAATTCCGAGGGATGGATGCCCTGGCCGGAGATGACCCGGCGCAGCGCGTTGTTGGCATCGGCTTCCAGCATGTCGATCATGCCTTCGGCAGCCTCCTCGACACCGACGCCAAGGATGCTGGAGCATTTTTCCTCAAACGCTTTGCGCGCCTTCTCGACCTGCAAGACGACCTTGCCGCCGAGGAAATAATACGGGTTGAGGCGGCCTAGTATGGCGTCGCAATCGGCGATGGTGGGTTCAGTGCCGCCCTTGGCGAAGCAGATGGGGCCGGGGTCGGAACCGGCGCTTTCCGGCCCGAGCGAGACTTTCTTGGTCAGCGGGTCGACCTTGAGGATCATGCCGGCGCCGGCGCCGATCGTGTCGAGATGCAGCGTCGGCACGTTGAGCTTGAAACGGTCCATCAGCGGCTCGTTCTCGATCCGCGTCTGGCCGCGCGAAATGACGCCCATGTCGAAGGAGGTGCCGCCCATGTCCGAGCAGATCAGGGAGTCGTTGCCGATGAGCTTGCCGACATAGGCCGCGCCGAGAATACCGCCGATCGGGCCGGAAATCATGGTTTCGTGCAGGCGCGGATGGTTGATCGAGGTCAGGCCGCCAAAGGACAGCAGCGTCTGCACGCCGTATTTGAAGCCGTATTTTTTCGAAACGTCCTCGATGCTCTTGAGCTGCTTGCGGCCGCGCGACGTCGCGTAGGCTTCGATCAGCACCGAGTTCAGCCGCGACTGTTCGCGGATGACCGGGCGGACCTCGTGGCTGGTGTAGATGAGGATGTCGGCGCCGGCTTTCAGCACCTCCTCGCGGCAGATCTCGGCGATGCGCTTTTCGTGCACCGGATTGACGTGCGAGAAGATGGTCATGATGCAGATCGCTTCGACCTTGTCGGCGATCAGCTTTTTGGCCGCAGCCGAGACCTCATGGTCGTAGAGCGGCAGCACGATGTCGCCGAACTGGTCGATGCGCTCGGTGACGCCATGGGTGCGACGGCGCGGCACCAGCGGATCGGGATGATGGTGGGTCACCGCATGCAGCCGGTCGGCATAGGAATAGTCGGCCCAGGCCTGCAGGCCGCGACCCATCAGGATCATGTCTTCCAGACCCTTGGTGGTGATCAGGCCAAGCCGGCGCCCGGTGCGCGACAACAGTGTATTGAGCATGCCGGTGCCGGAATAGAGCACGACGTTGACGCCGGAGAACAGCTGCTCCAGCGAGATGCCCCAGGCGTCGGCCGCGTCTTCGGCCGATGCGAGGAAGCCTTCGGCCTCGTTCTTCGGCGTGGTTGCCGACTTGCCGATCTTGAAGTGGCCGTCCTGGTCGACAAGGATCGTGTCGGTCATGGTGCCGCCGGCGTCGATGCCGATGACGATTGGATTGCCGACGATGGGGCTGGTGAGGTTGGGTTGGGTCACGGTCGCCTCAGGATTGCTGTAGGATGGCTCAAGCTAGATTCCTTGGGCGGCCTTGCGCCATATGCCAAAAGACACAATGTCCGCCGGACCGGGATCGCCGAGAAAAGGGCATGCGCATGGGCAATATCTGGGGGCCGCTCGCCAGGGCGATTGCCGCCACCGGTACGGACAGGCATGTCGACTGCCTGATTGACCTGATCGGCGCCGATATCGAGCACGATCTCGTCACCGTGACCCGATATTCGGCGACGCAGACGCCGGAATTCATCAAGCACCGGCGCTTCTCCGACGAGATGGTCCGGCGCTATCTCGACAATTACTACGTCTTCGACCCGTTCTATGCCTCGTGGCGGCGTGAACGCCGGCTGGGCATCCTGCCGCTGAAGCGGCTTGCCGACGACGAGGCCAAGCGCGGCCAGTACATAGCGGGCTTCCTGGCGCAGTCGGAAATCTGCGACGAGGTCGGCATCATGCTGGCCGATGGCGGCGACTGGTGCCTCGGCATCTTCCTCGACCGCTCGACCTCCACCTTCAAGGAGAGCGAGATCGCCCTGCTGGACGAGCGGCTGCCGGTGTTCGAGGCGCTGCATGCACTCGACATTGAGGCGCGGGGGACGGAATTCTCCCGCACATCGGCGCCGACCGGCCCCGGCGCCTCGCCCCGGCAAGAGCCGACTATTCCTGCGAGCCTGTGGCCGGAGCTTTCCTTGCGCGAGCGCGAACTGGTGCAGCTGATCCTCGCGGGTCACCCGACCGCCAACATCGCCGAGCGGCTCGGCATCACCGTTGGCACGGTGAAGAACCACCGCCGCCGCATCTATGAGAAGCTCGACATCACCACCGAAAGAGAACTGTTTTTACAGTTCTTCCAGCACCGCGCGGACGGCTAGGTATCGCCCTCAGTCGTGCAACTGCCTGGAAATCGGCGGGCCGACCGTAAAGCCCGAAAAGGTGACTTCGAAACCCTCGCGCTGCGGCGAGCAGCACATCATGCCGACATCGACGGATTTCGAGACCGGGAAATAGGCCAGCCGCACCGGCTTCCAGTGACTATCGGTGGAGTCCAGATACTGGACGCGGATCGCCTCGGCGTGGCGGGTCAGGCGGATGCGGACGCCGTCGGGGCCGGCCGCGATGGCTACAAGGGACCAATCGGAGGTGTCGTTGGTGACGACGACAGAGAAATACGCCAGCCCGTCGGTGTATTCGATGCCGGCCTTGATCCAGTGCGTTTCGCTCAGCCGCAGCATCAGCCCGGCCTGGTCGTAGAGCACCTTGTAGTCGCCCTTGACGGTGACTTCGGCGCTGAAGTCACCCTCGACCGGCCGATACAGGAAATGGCCATTGTCACGCCAGAAACCGTAAAAGGTTTCGCGCCAGAAGTCGGTTTCCTTGCCGGTGCGCACATGCACCGTGTCGTCGCCGACAACATGATGCGGCGGCGGGTTGAGCCAGGTCAGGTCCTCTTTCGCCGCCGTCATCGGTTCCCCCGCGATCAGCCGGCAAATGTATAGGCCGTCTTTACCGTGGTGTAGAACTCCGCGGCATAGCGGCCCTGCTCGCGCGGGCCGTAGCTCGAGCCCTTGCGACCACCGAACGGGACGTGGAAATCGACGCCCGCCGTCGGCAGATTGACCATCACCATGCCGGCTTCGGAGTTGCGCCGGAAATGCGTGGCATGCTTGAGGCTCGAGGTGCAGATGCCGGACGTCAGGCCGAAGGGGGTGTCATTGGCAACCGCCAGCGCCTCGTCATAATCCTTGACACGGATGACATTGGCGACCGGCCCGAAGATTTCTTCGCGCGAAATGCGCATGGCGTTGGTGCTCTCGGTGAACAGTGCCGGCCTGAGGTAGAAGCCGGGCGTTTCGCGATCGAGCCGCTCGCCGCCGAAAGCGAGGTTGGCGCCTTCCTTGCTGCCGATGGCGATGTAGTCCTCGTCCTGCTTGAGCTGGCTCGCATCGACGACCGGTCCTATCTGGGTCTTGGTGTCGAGCGCATCGCCGATGACGAGCTTTTCCAGGCGCTCCTTGAGCGCGGCGACGAAGCGGTCGTGAATGCCCTCGGTCACCACCAGGCGAGAAGAGGCCGTGCAACGCTGGCCGGTCGAGAAATAGGCGCCGTTGATGGCGCATTCGACCGCCGTGGCGAGGTCGGCGTCATCAAGCACGACCATCGGGTTCTTGCCGCCCATTTCGAGCTGGAACTTGCGCATATGCTCGACGCTTGCGGCGGCGACGCGTTTGCCGGTGCCGACCGAGCCGGTGAAGGTGATGGCGTTGAGGTCGGGGCTGTCAAGCATGGCCTGGCCGACCACCGAGCCCTTGCCCATGACCAAATTGAGCACGCCTTTCGGCAGGCCGGCGCGGTGCAGGATGTCGACAATGGTCCAGGCGCTCTCCGGCACCAATTCGGCCGGCTTGAAGACGATGGTGTTGCCGTGGGCCAACGCCGGCGCGATCTTCCAGGTGGGGATGGCGATCGGGAAATTCCACGGGGTGATGATGCCTACCACGCCGACGGCTTCGCGGGTGATCTCGACGCCGACGCCCGGGCGCACGCTGGGCACCAATTCACCCGACAGGCGCAGCGTCTCGCCGGCGAAGAAGTCGAAGATCTGGGCGGCGCGGATGGTCTCGCCAATGCCCTCGGCCAGCGTCTTGCCCTCTTCGCGCGACAGGGCGCGGCCGATCTCTTCCTTGCGCGCCATGATCTCGTCCGACGCCTTTTTCAGCACGGCATGGCGAACCAGCGGCGCCGAACGCGACCAGGCCGGGAAAGCAGCCTTGGCCGCCGCGATGGCCTGCTTGGCCTGTTCGGCACCGGCCGAGGCATATTCGCCAACGACATCCCCCGTGTTCGAGGGATTGATGTTGCGCGAGCCGGCTTCGCCCACCCACTCGCCGTCGATCAGATTTTTACGAAACAGGGTCATGTCGCAGTCTTCCTTGTAATGGTTCGCTGGCGGTGCCGTATGCCTGAATCATTTATCAGACAAATGACGACACTGTGAGGCCTGAAGTCTAGCTGCGGACTGGATAGCCGATGGCGCGCTGCTGTGAAAGCCGCGACCTCAAAACGGACGATATGAAGCAGGCCGCTGTCAGCTCGGAAAAGTCCAGAACAGGCAAGCCAGCGTTGCCGCGGCGAAGATGACGAAGAACAGGCTTCTGAGCAGGATGTTACGGCGCAGCTCGTTCATGGTGAAATGACAGCCGACGATTGCCGCGGCAAACAGAAAGCGCCAGTTGAGCAGCGCCCATAACACACTGCTCTGGCCGAAGGCCCAGCGGGCGACGAGGCAGCCGACAATGGTCGCGAACAAGGCGATTACCGCCCAGAACAGCGCGTCCGCCGCATGGGTGAGCACGATGCCGGCGGCGCGGATCGGCAGGATCATCATCAGCATGGCGCTGAAGAAATAGACGGCGGCGAGCGGCAGGAACGAGCCAGCATCGGCGATGCCGTCCAGCCGCCGGACCCCGATCGCGCCATAGGGATAGCCGTGCCGGGCAACCGCCAGGCTGAGCGCCATGAGCAATGCGGTGAACACCGCGACCAGTGCGAATGTGGAGAGAGCCTTGCTCATGCCGTTCCTTGTTCTGATGCCCTATCCGGGCCGAATCACAAGGAGCGATTTTAGCGCACGGTCCTGAATTGCGCGTCAGCTTTGGTGAGCGCCGATCTTCACCGGTCGCTGTTTTCGAAGGCGCCCATGCCTTGCGCGATCAGATTAGTGGCCATGACCAGCGAGACGATGGCCGCCGAGTTGAAGATCACCACCCACCATTTGCCGCCGGTCAGGAAGCCGTAGCCGTCGGCGACCGCCAGTCCCCAATCGGCTGAGGGAGGCTGGATGCCGAGGCCGAGGAAGCTCAGCGTGGCGATCGAAAAGAAGGCGTAGCCAAGCCTTGTGACCAGCTCGATGAGGATGGTTTCCCTGACATTAGGCAGGATCTCGAGGAACATGATGGAAAGAGCGCTCTCGCCGCCGAGACGAGCGGCGCTGACATAGTCGCGTTCGCGCTGCTCGCGCACGGCGGCACGCACCGTCCGTGCCACCAGCGGGGCATAGGCGATGCCGATCACAAGGATGACGGTGAGGTTCGATGGCCCAAGCGCGACCAGCGCCATGGTGACGAGGACGATGAAGGGAAAGGCCATCAGCGTGTCGAGCAGCCTGGCGCCGATGGCGTCGATCAGCCCGTCGAAATAGCCGAGCACGAGGCCAAGCACGCTGCCGGCGGCAACGCCGAGCAGTGTTGCTGCCGGCGCGACCAGCAGGATGTCACGCGAGCCGACGGCGATGCGCGACAGCACGTCGCGGCCAAGTTGGTCGGTGCCGAACCAGTGCGCCGCGTCGGGCGGCGCCAGCATGACGAGGAAATCCTCGGCATAGGGATCGTAGGGCACAAACAGGCTGCCGAACACGGCACAGCCGACCCAGAACAGCAGGATCAGCGAGCCGATGATGACCGAGGGCGGCAGCTGCGAAACAGTCTCGCGGATGCGACTTGCTGCCCGCCAGCGCAGCGTACGGCGCTCCGGCAATTCCATCAGTTCCATCATGGCGAGACACGGCGGCGCTGCCGCGGATCGAGCAAGGCATTCACGAGATCGCCTGCCGCGGCCGACAGCACGAAGATGGTCGCCATGACCAGCACGCCGGCTTCGAGCATCGGGAAATCTCGCGCCTTGGCGGCGTTGAGGACAAGGTTGCCGAGGCCCTGTATGCCGAACAGGGCTTCGATGACCACCAGACCACCCAGCATGTAACCGGTCTGGGTCGCGAGCACGGCGATGGTCGGCGTCAGCGCATTGCGCAGCACGTGCCGGATGAGGATTTCGCGACGCTCGAGGCCTTTCAGGACGGCGGTGCGCGTATAGTCGGCGGCCAGCGCCTCGATCACGCCGGCCCGCGTCATGCGGGTGATGTAGCCGGCAAGGTTCAGCACCAGCGGCAGCGCCGGCAGGATCAGATAATAGCCACTGACCCACAGCCCGGCGCCATCGGGAGCAGCGCCGGTGATCGGGAACCAGTTCAGCCACAGGCCGAAGACGATGAGCAACAGCAGGCCGGAGACGAAGTCCGGGACGATGCCGAAGGACACGCCGGCGAGTACGATCAGGCGGTCGATAAAGCGGCCCTGGTTGAGACCGGCGACGATGCCGGCGCCGATGCCCAGCGGCAGCAGAAAGACGAGGATAATTCCGGCAAGGGCCGCCGAGCGCTTGAAGCTTTCCAGAACGAAGGGCGCCACCGGCAGACGCAGCGACAGGGAGGTGCCGAAGTCGCCTGACAGCACGCTGCTGAACCAGTGCCAGTATTGCACGAGCACCGGCTGGTCGGCGCCGAGCTGCCTGTTCAGCGCCGCGACGGCCTCGGCATCGGCGAACGGCCCGAGCATGAGGCGACCGACATCGCCGGGCAGAACCTGCCCGGCGAAGAACACCAGCATGCTGACCAGCCACAGCGTGAGCAGAAGCGAGGCTGCCCGCACCGACACAGTGCGGCCGGTCAGCATCGGATTTTAGTGCCCGGAGTGGCTGGACGTCTCGCAATCATGCCTGGGCGAACGTCACGCGGTCGAGGAGCAGATGCGAGATCGCCGTGAAGCGGACGCCCTCGACCTTCGACGAGACGATGCGGCTGTATTGCGAGAAGTAGCTGATGATCAGCGGCGTCTCGTCCAGCAGCAAGGTCTGGATCTTGCCCGCTGCAAGGCGTTGCGCCTGAAGGTCGCGGGCCTTGCCGTATTCGAGCAGCAACCCGTCATAGGCCGGGTTGTTGAAATGCGCCGCATTCCAGGCGCCCGAACTCTTCAGCGTCGCGTTGAGGAAGATGTCGGGCGTGCCGCGATGGCCGAAATCGGTGATGCCGAGATTGGAATCGAGCCATGGCGACGAGCCGAATTTCGCCGAGCCATAATAGGCGTCCTGCGGCAGCACGTTGAGCTTGATGTCGATGCCGGCCTTCTTGGCGAAGTTCTGGATCAGCACCGCATAGTCGGGAATGTCATAGGCGCGTTCGGTGGTCAGCGTCACCGGGAAGCCGTTCGGCACGCCGGCCTCGCCAAGCAGGCGCTTGGCCTCGGCGATGTCCTGCTTGCGCTGCGGCACCGACGGATCCGCCGAGGGGAAGATCGGCGCAAACGGCGTGTCGTTGCCGACAATGGCGCGGCCCTTGAGCAAGCCCTTGACCACCGCCTCGCGATCGATGGTGAGCGCCAGTGCGCGGCGGATGCGCTTGTCGGTGAACGGCGCCTGGTCGGTCCGCAGATGCACCTCGTCATGCGAGCTTGCCTGCACGCTGAGCAGCTTGAAGTTGGGATTGCCCTCGATCGCCAATTCCAGCCGGGTCGTGCTCGGGATGACGTCGAGCTGGCCGGCCTGCAGCGCCAGCACCTGCGCCTGCTCGTCGTCGAAGAACTTGATTTCGACGCGGTCGGGCAGCGCCTTGTCGCCCCAATAGTCAGGGTTGCGCACGAAGCTGGCGCCCTGCTTGGGGCGGAAGGATTCGAGCTTGAACGGGCCGGTGCCGTTGAAATTCTTCTCGAAATCGCCGGCATAATCGGCCGGCAGGATGACGGCATTGTAGACGTCGGACGAGACATAGAAGGGGAAGTTGCTGTTGGGCCCGTCGAGATCGAAGGCGACTGTCAGGTCGTCGACGACCTTGGCGCCGCCCTTGGACAGGATGCCCTTATAGGCAGACAAAGCGGACGAACCGCTGGCCGGATCGACCAGCCGCTCGAAGCTCGCCACCACATCCTTGGCGGTGACGGTGCGGCCGTCGTGGAATTTCACGCCCGGCCGCAATTTGAAGGTCCATCGGCTGGCGGTCTCGTCGGCCTCCCACGACAGAGCGAGCTTGGGCTGCAGACCGTCCTTGGGATCGTCGAGGATGAGATATTCGCCGACCTGGCTGATGACGCCGATGCTGGCCGGATCGGTGATGGAGACGGGATCGATCGCCTTGGTCGGCTGTCCGAGCCCAACGCGGACCGTGCCGCCGGCGCCGGCAGCGCGCGCCGTGCCGAAACCAGCAAGTCCCTGCGAGGCGGCAAAGCCGGTGAGGCCGATCAAGGCTGCGTATTTCAGCAGATCGCGGCGCTTGAGGAAGCCGGCCTGGTGCTCATCGACGGCGACGTTCCAGATGTCGCCGGACAGATTGCGAAGCGTATTGATGTCGTTGCGTTTGGTCATTCTGGAACCCCTGTCTGAAATGACTGTTGAATGGCTTAAGCGACTGGTTCGCCGTCGAGATGGATGCGGTCGACGGCTTGCGGGTAAAAGGCGATGAGGCCCCTGATCTTGGGCATTTCGGCAATGGGATCGCGGTAGCTCCAGGCGACATCGGGGCTCACCGAGCCGTCGGCGCGCCGGCCCGACCAGTAGGAGGCGATGCCTTTGTAGGGACAGCGCGTCGTGCTGTCCGAGTCGACCAGACGGTCGAGCCTGACATCGTCCGGATGCAAATAGAAACGCGTCGGCAGATGCGTTTCGAACAGCAGCACCGGGCGATGGCTGTCGGCGATCACTTCGCCGTCGAACCAGATCTGGAGATGGCTTGAACTCTGCAGAGCGTCGATGCGGGCGTATGGGTCGCGGGCGTGGACGAAGACTTCTTCCTCCTCCTCGAACCATTGGTCGACCGCTTTCCAGGTGAAGGCGATGCGGCCGGCCAGTGGCGACAGGCTTTCATCCTGCGGCGCGACAAACGACCAGGCCGCATTGGGAGAAGCTTTCGATCCCGTCTCCAGGTCCCAATAGGTGGTTTCGCCGCCGACTGGATGCGGCTGGCGATGCTCGGACGGCTTCAAGAGCGAGCGGTCCACCGAGGAGGCCGGGAAGAAATAGATCGGCAGAAAATGGTTGGAGCGCAGCACCAGGACGTTGCGGCTGTCGGCGATGGTGCGGCCGGCGAATTTGACCCGAATGCGCTTGGGGCTGTGCAGAACATTGATGAGCTGCGGAGCCGTGGCTTCGCGGGGCTGAAGTTTTGGCGCTGCGGTCATATCAGTTGCCCCAAGTCAGGATACGGCGCGCACATTGTCGCGCTGTTCGGCGAAGCGGTTGGCCGGCCGAGCCAGGCCGAAACGATCACGCAGCGTCCCCGGCGCATATTCGGTGGGGAATACGCCGCGGCGCTGCAGTTCCGGCACGACCTGCTCGGCAAAATTCACCCAATCCTCCGGGAGCAGCGGGAACATCAGGTTGAAGCCGTCGGCGGCACCTGCCTCGAACCAGTCCTGCAGCTGATCGGCGATCTGGTTCGGTGTGCCGACGACGGTCGGCACCGAACCGCTGTTGGCGAGCTTGCGAGCGATCTCGCGCAGAGTGAGGTTCTGCTTCGACCATTCCTTGACGCGATTGAGCGAGGTGCGGCCGCCATTGAAGGTGCTCTCGTCCGGCAGCGGCGGCAGCGGGCCGTCCGGCGGATATACGGAGAGATCGACGCCGCTCCAGCTCGAGAGAAGGTCGATGCCGACCCGATCGGGAAGCAAGCTCTGCAGATACTCCTGCCGCTCGCGTCCCTCCGCTTCGGAAGCTGCGACGATCGGCAGGATGCCCGGCAGGATCTTGAAGCTCTCGGGCTTGCGGCCGTAACGGGCGAGGCGCTCGTTGATGTCCTGCCTATATTTGATGCCGTCTTCCTTGGTGCTGTAGATGGCAAAGTGCGCATCGGCATGCGCGGTAGCGAAATTCTTGCCGTCTTCGGACGAGCCGGCCTGGACGATCAGCGGATGGCCCTGCGGCGGGCGCGAGACATTGAGCGGTCCGCGCACCTTGAAGTGCGGGCCCTTGTGGTTGATCGCATGGACCTTGTCGGGATCGGCGAAATAGCCCGATGCCTTGTCGATAAGCAGGGCTTCGTCTTCCCAGCTGTCCCACAGTGCCTTGACGATATCGAGGAATTCGGTGGCGCGCTCATAGCGAAAGGCGTGCTCGATATTGCCGTCGCGGCCGAAATTGCGGGCCTCCTCGTCCATGGCCGACGTCACCACATTCCAAGACGCCCTGCCCTTGCTGATATGGTCGAGCGAGGCAAACATGCGGGCGACATTGTAGGGCTCGCTGTAGGAGCTCGAGGCGGTGGTGATGAGGCCGATATGCCTGGTCACGCCGGCAAGCGCCGACAACAGCGTCAGCGGTTCCAGGCGGGCATTGGCGTAATGGGCTACGCCGCTCTGTACGGAATCCCAGATCGCAACATGGTCGGCGACGAAGATCGTATCGATCCTGGCGCGCTCGGCAGACTGGACGAGATCGCGGTAGAAGTCGAAGTCGAGCACTTCGCGGCCGGGCGCGCGCGGATGGCGCCATGACATACGATGATCGCCCTGCGGGTTGAAGAAAAACGCGCTGAGGATCATGTGGTCGCGTGCCATGTCGGCCTCCTTGCAGAACTGCTCCAAGGGACCGTCGCGACGCCTCGACCGGCTGCGACAATCTCTCCTGAGCGATGAAAGGTAGATTGCGCTCCAGCTTAATTCGAGTAATTTTATAGAGATTGTGCGGCGCGAAAGCGGAAGCGATTGCCCTCGAAGACCGCGCCGAAAGAAAGTGGTTTCAGCAAGACATGTCGTCATCGGTTCTGAACGTCGAGCAGCTCACCGTCGCCTATGATGGACGCCGGGGATCGCATCCGGCCGTCAACGGCGTGTCGCTCGCCATCGGCGAAGGCGAAGCGCTCGGCCTTGTCGGCGAGTCCGGATCGGGCAAGAGCTCGGTGGCTCTCGCTATTCTGCGCTATCTGCCGCGCAACGCCCGGATCGCCGCGTCGGCGCTCGAATTCCAGGGTCGCGAGATCCGCAGTCTCTCCGGCGAGCAGCTTCGCCGGCTAAGGGGCGATCGCATCGCGGCTGTCTACCAGCATCCAGGTGCGGCACTCAATCCGGCCATGACGATCGGCCGGCAGATCACCGAAACGATCATGCGGCATCGCCAGGTTCGGCAGGACGAAGCACGCACCCGCGCCGCCGAACTGCTGAGCCGTGTCAGGGTGAGCAATCCGGAACGGGTGCTCGATCTCTATCCGCACGAATTGTCGGGCGGCATGCAGCAGCGCGCCAACATCGCGATTGCCATTGCGCTCGACCCGTCGCTGCTGGTGCTGGACGAGCCGACGACGGCGCTTGACGCCAGCGTCCAGTCCGAGATCGTCGCCATCCTGCAGGACTTGCGCCGCGATCACAAAACCAGCGTTCTGCTGATCAGCCATGACATCAACATGGTCCGCCGGGCCTGCGATCGGGTGGCCGTGATGCAGTCGGGGACGGTGGTCGAAAGCGGCATCGCCAACGATGTCTTCGAGAACCCTGTTCACGCCTACACCAAGGCGCTGATCGCCTCGATCCCGGCGCTCAACTTCACCAAGCGCGACGGCAGGCTGGCCGAGATGCACACAACCAGCCCGTCGAAGCCTGTCCGCAGCGATCAACCGGAAGCCGCACGTCCGATCGCCGTCGCCTGCAAAGGCATCAGCCACGCCTTCGGCTCCCAGGCCGTCCTGCACGATATCGACCTGGAGATAGCCCAGGGCGAGACGTTCGGGCTGATCGGCGAATCCGGCTCCGGCAAGTCGACATTGGCAAGGATCGTGACTGGCCTCCAGACGCCGGACGCTGGGTCGGTCGAGCTGTTCGGCAGCACTGTCGCGCCGCGCGTCGAGAAAAGAAGCCTGAGCGAACGGCGCGACGTGCAGATGGTGTTCCAGTCACCCGACCGCACGCTCAATCCGCGCCAGCGGATCGGCAGGATCCTCGGCCGTCCGCTGCGGCGGCTCGCCGGCTTTGGCCGCAGCGAGGTGAAGCAGCGTGTCGGCGATCTCCTGGCCTCGGTTCGTCTTGCCGCTACGACCGTCGACCAGAAGCCGAGATCGCTGTCTGGTGGCCAGCGCCAACGGGCGGCGATTGCGCGCGCCTTTGCCGGCGTGCCGAAGCTCGTGGTGTTGGACGAGCCGACCTCTGCGCTCGACGTTTCGGTGCAGGCGACCGTGCTCAATTTGCTCAACGACCTGCAGCGCGACAAGGACACCACCTATCTGTTCATCAGCCACGACCTAAGGGTGGTGCGCTATATGGCCGACAGGATCGGCGTGCTCTATCGCGGCCGGCTCGTCGAGACGGGGTCATCCGAGCAGATTTTCCGTGGCCCCAACCACCCCTACACGAAGCTGCTTCTGGCCGCCTCCTCGGATGAGACGGCGCCGAGGGCTCCGGCTCAGCTCCACGTCGCGGCACACGATGCCGAAACCTCCGGATGCTCCTTTGCCGCCCGCTGTCCTGTCGCGCTGCCCGATTGCCGAAAGGCGCAACCACCCGTCAGGCAGGCCGGCGACGGTCATCTGATCGCCTGCTGGAGGGACACAGGCAGTCTCTGATTGCGAAGCGGGCCGGCCCAACTGCAAGCCTGCCTTCGAAGAGATGTCCCCCGGCCGATGCGCCGGAGGACAGGCTTGGGAGGCGCCGGACGTCGGCTGGAAATTTCCGGCGATGGTTTTGACCAGCGTCGATTTGCCGGCACCATTGTCGCCCATCAGGCCGAGAACCTCGCCCTCATTGATGTCGAGCGACACATTGTCCAGCGCGCGGACGGCACCGAAATCCTTCACGATATGTTCGAGACGCGCTAGAACCGGCACGCATCCTCCCATGCCAATTTGTAAGTTTCTGATACAAATCCTCGTTTGAAACTTGGGTCAAAGGGCTTGGGGATGCTGAATATCTTGTTGCAATGCACCCAACCTTGGGTCTTTCAAACCGCCTAGAAATTCTATTAGTATGCAAATCAAACAAATTGTGGAGAACGACGTGCTGGTGTCGACCGATCTTCGGCCGAACGAAACGAGGGCACTTGCGGCGCTGTTTCGTGCCGGCGCGTTGAGCCGAGCGGCGCTCGCACGCGATCTCGGCCTGACCCGGTCGACCACCGGCGCCCTGGTGCTGGGGCTGACCGAAGCCGGTCTGGCGCGCGAGCGGTCGGATGGAACGGATGACGAGCAGGATAGCGAGGGTCGGGTCGGCCGTCCCGGTATCCTGGTCGAGATCGAAGGCAATGGCGGCTTCTTCCTTGGCGCTTATATCGGCGTCAACTGGATCGCAGTCGTGACTGTCGACCTTGCCGGCGCGCGGCGTGCGAGCGCCTCTAGGGCATTTGCCGGCCCCGGTAGCACGCCCGAAGCCGCGGTCGACATCATCAAGGAGCTCGTTGCCGAGATCCGGTCGCAATTGCCTGAAGGCACGCGCCCCTACGGGCTCAATGTCGCCGTGCCCGGCTTCCCCGCAGCTGATGGCGTCTCATACCATGCCACCATCCTTGGCTGGCACGGGGTCAATCTAGCGGAGCTTTTGGGCAATGCCTTTGGCGACGATTTTCCGATCCTCTTGGAAAACGATGCCAATGCCGTCGCGGTGGCCGAGACATACCGGCCGCAGCCGGGAAAGGACGATGAGGATGCCCTGGTCATCCTGATCGAGAACGGCGTCGGCGGCGGCATCATCAATGCCGGCAGGCTGCATCGCGGCCGACTCGGCGGCGCCGGCGAAATCGGTCATCTGCGCATCGGCGACGAAGGTTTTGTCTTCGACGCGAAGCGCCCGGGGCGGCTGGAATCCTATGTCGGCAAAGATGCGTTGCTGGCTCGCTATTTGCACATAAGCGGACTGCGCGCCGGCGTGGATGAGTTTGTCGCGGCGCTTGCCGGCGGCGATCCGGCAGCCGTCGCCACCGCGCGCGACTGGGCGCTCTGGTTCGGCCGCGGCCTGGCGACGCTCACCTGCACCTTGCAGCCGGAGCGCATCATCCTCTCGGGCTCGGTCAATGCCGTCTATCCTTTCGTCGCTGAGCAGGTCGAGGCTTTCCTGTCGGACTTCCTCGCCGAAGGCTATCCCGTTCCCCGGATCGAACTGGCGCGCGTCCGCGCCGACGGTCCGGCATTGGGCGCTGCCTGCCTGCTGCATCAGGCAGCTTTGTCGGGCGATCCGCAATTTCAACTTCGCGGCCTCGCCGCGCGCTAATCAGGAGAAAGATTCCATGCCTCGCAAAGATGAAAAGCGGCTGCGTGTCGGCGTGCTCGGCTGCGGTCCGATTGCGCAGGCGGCGCATTTCGAATCCTGCACCAAGGCGCGCAATGCCGATCTCTATGCCATCTGCGATGTCGCCGACGATCTGCGCGACAGGATGGCGGCGACCTACGCGCCCGAAAAATCCTATGCCGACTATGGCCAGATGCTGGCCGATCCCGACCTCGATGCCGTCATCATCGCGACATCGGACACGTTCCACGTCAAGGCCACGGAACTGGCGCTGGATGCCGGCAAGCACGTGCTGTGCGAGAAGCCGCTGGGCGTTTCGGTCGAGGAAGTCGAAGGCTTGCGGGCGGCGGTCGACAGGAGCGGCAAGGTGCTCCAGGTCGGTCATATGAAGCGCTTCGATCCCGGCATCCAGGCGGCCAAGGCCTTCGTCGACGACGAGATGGGTGAGCGGCTGGCGTTCAAGGGCTGGTATTGCGACAGCACCCATCGCTACCCGATGACCGATGCGGTCCAGCCGCTGATCATCACCAGCACCAAGGCGCGCAAGCCTTCCGTCAATCCCAAGGCGGATCTGCGCCAGTATTACATGCTGGCGCATGGCAGCCACCTCATCGACACGGCGCGCCATCTGCACGGCCCAATCGAGGCGGTCGAGGCCCGGCTCACCGAGCGCTACGGCGCCTATTGCTGGTTCATCACCACCATCTTCGCCGACGGGTCGGTCGGCCATCTCGACCTGACGGTTGCCGTGCGCATGGACTGGCACGAAGGGTTTCAGATCTATGGTCAGAACGGCAGCGTTCTCGCGAAGACCAATAACCCCTGGTACTACAAGAGCAGCGAGGTCGACATTTTCCGCGAGGCCGATGGCAGCTGGCATCGCACGCTTGGCGCAGACGGTCACTTCTATCGCCGCCAGCTCGAAGGCTTTGCCGATGTCGTGCTGAATGGCGCGCCCATGGTTGGCGCCGGCATAGACGACGGCATCGCATCGGTCAGGGGGATGGCGGCCATCGCCCGCTCCGCCGCTGCCGGCGGCCGCGCCGTCCGCCTCGCCGACGTCGACGGGGTCGTGTGATGCAGCTTGGGATCTTCGCCAAGACCTTCACCACCACCGGCGCCTTGCCGGTTCTGCGCGCGGTCGCGGACGCCGGCTACGCGGCGGCGCAGTTCAACCTGGCGTGCCTTGGACTGCCGTCGATGCCGGACAGCATCGAGCCGGATGCGGCCCGATCCGTCGTTGAGGCGAGCCGCCAGACCGGTGTTTCGATTGCAGCAGTGTCTGGAACCTACAACATGATCCATCCCGATCGCAGGGTTCGCGATCAGGGACTCGCCCGGCTCGAGGTACTGGCTGCGTCATGCGCTGACATGGGCACGCGGCTGATTACGCTGTGCACCGGCACCAGGGATGCTGAGGATCAGTGGCGCTGGCATGCCGACAATGCCACTGACGCCGCCTGGAGCGATCTTCGGGTGGAGATGGAAGCCGCGATCGCGATTGCCGAGCGCTTCGACATCGAGCTTGGCATCGAACCGGAACTTGCCAATGTCGTCTCCAGCGCGCGGGCCGCACGCCGCCTGCTCGATGAGGTGAACAGCAAGCGCCTGCGCATTGTGCTCGACCCGGCCAATCTGTTCGAAGTGGCTGACAGCGCGGAGCGTCATCGCCTGATCGACGAGGCCGTCGACCTGCTGGCCGCCGAGATCGGCATGGCCCATGCCAAGGACCGCCATGCCGACGGCAGTTTTGCCGCCGCCGGACAGGGCGTTGTCGACTTCCCGCATTTCATTAGCCGCCTTCAAGCTGCCGGGTTCGACGGCCCCCTGATCACGCACGGCCTGATGGAGGCCGAGGCGCCCGGCGTGGGCGCCTTCCTTCGCTCTGCGCTCGAAGAAAGCGGAAGAGCGTGAAACAGACCTTCAGCCGCGACGGTGCCGACCTTGCTTACCGGGACGTCGGCGCCGGCTTCCCCGTCATCTTTCAGCATGGGCTGGGCGGTGATGAAGCGCAGGTCGCCGACGTGTTTCCCGACCTGCCGCAGACACGGCGGGTGACGCTCGAATGCCGTGGCCAGGGTGGATCCGGCTACGGGCCGGTCGAGCGGCTTTCGATTGCGACTTTTGCTGAAGATGTCGAAGCGCTCGCCGACGATCTCGGCATCGGTCCGGCCGTCGTCGGCGGCATTTCGATGGGTGCGGCGCTGGCGCTGCGCCTGGCAGTGCATAGGCCGGCCCGTGTGCGCGCTTTGGTGCTCGCCCGGCCCGCCTGGGTAGCCCAGGCGGCTCCGGAAAATATGAGGCCCTATGCCGTCGTCGGCGATCTCTTGATGCGGCATTCGCCTGAAGACGCCAGGCGTCTGTTCGATGACAGCGCTGTTGCCGGCGAACTGGCCAGATTGGCGCCGGACAATCTCGGCAGCCTGCAAGGCTTCTTCACTCGCCCGGACCCGGTTCTGTTCGGCAGGCTGCTTTCGGCGATCGCCGGCGATGGTCCCGGCGTGAGCGAGGCGGACATCCGCGCTATCGCGGTGCCGACTCTTGTCATCGGCCATGACCATGACCTCGTCCATCGCCTGGCCGACGCACAGACGCTGGCCGGACTCATTCCGTCGGCCCGGCTTTGCACCATCACAGCCAAATCGCAGGATCGCGCCGCCTACCGGCTGGAATTCCGCGCCTGTCTTTCGGAATTCCTGGAACCGCTCGCATGACGCATCAAACGATGGACGACACGATCGCCGTGGTCGAGATCGGCGGCACGTCGGTCAAGGTTGGCTTTGCCGACCACGGCATCCCGGTGGATTCCCGAGCTGAACGGCATCCGGCTGGGTACGGAACTGGCATCGCGGCTCCGCGTTCCCGTGCGGCTCGAACGCGACGTCGTGCTGCAATTGCTGGGTGAAAGCGTCGCCGGCGCAGTGAAGCGGCAAAAGGAGGTGCTGGCGGTCTATCTCGGCACCGGCATCGGTGCGCCTATCTCGGCAAGGACGGCATTTTCAGGGGTGGCGGCTGGGCGCTCGAGATCGGCCACATGCCGATCTACCGGCCCGACGAAAGCGGTCCGCCAAACCGGGTCGAGACCTATGCCTCAGGGGCAACGCTCGTCGAACTCGCGACAGACTACGATATCCCGGTGGCCGATCTGTTTTCGGCGGCCGGGCAGCCGCCATCGCTGCGCGAATGGCTCGACGAAATCGTCTGGCAGCAGGCGGTGGCCGTCGCAACCGCAGCCGCCCTGTTTTCCCCGCAGACGATCCTGATCGGCGGCGGTATCGTCGACATGAAGTCCTATCCCCGCCAGACGCTCAAGCAGCGCATCGCGGACAGCCTGCCGCATTCGCTTGTTGTAGAGCCTCTGGACATACGCTGGGCGGCCCTGGGCTGGCAGGCGGCGATCCATGGCGCGGTGCTGCTCGGCGCGGTGTGATCGCCGTGATTGCTGTCGGCGAAGGATTACTTGATCGTCTTGCCGTCCGCCCCAAACCGGTATGTCTTACCCGGCTCGGGCGTTGCATACAGCGTCGCACCGGGCTCGGCGTCGTAGACACCGAAAATGCGCACCGTGATCAGCCCGGCCTTTTCGCAGTCGAGATAGAGGTTGGTGTCGGCGCCGAGATGTTCGGCGTGCACCACCGTTCCCTTCCAGGCACCGGACCTTGGATCCACGGTCAGATGCTCCGGCCGCACGCCTATCGTCTTGGCCGTCTCGCCCAATCTGGCGCCGTCGATGAAATTCATCTTCGGCGAGCCGATAAAGCCGGCGACGAACTCGTTTGCCGGCGAATTGTAAAGCTCCATCGGGCCGCCGATCTGCTCGATCTGGCCGGCGTTGAGCACGACGATCTTGTCGGCCAGCGTCATCGCCTCGACCTGATCATGGGTGACGTAGATCATCGTTGCCTTCAGCCGGCGATGCAACTGCGCGATCTCCAGTCGCGTGTTGACGCGAAGCGCTGCATCGAGGTTCGACAAGGGCTCGTCGAAGAGAAACAGTTTTGGCTCACGCACCACGGCGCGGCCGATGGCGACGCGCTGGCGCTGGCCGCCCGACAGTTCCGCCGGCCGGCGCTCGAGATACGGTTCCAGCGACAGCATCGACGAGGCGACGCCGATGCGTCGCTCGATCTCTGGGGCGGGCGTGCCGGCCTGCTTGAGGCCGAGGCCCATATTGTTCTTCACCGTCAGATGCGGGTACAAGGCATAGGTCTGGAACACCATGGCGATGCCGCGTTTTGCCGGGGGCGTGGCCGAGACATCGGCGCCGTCGATCACCACCCTGCCGGAGGTCGAATCCTCCAGCCCGGCGATGACCCTGAGCAAGGTTGACTTGCCGCAGCCAGATGGGCCGACGAAGACGACGAATTCGCCGTCGGTCACTTCGAGGTTGATGCCTTTCAGCACCTCGACCGGCCCGAAGGCCTTCTTCACATTCTCGATTACCAGCGAGCCCACGGCTTCGTCCTTGTTCTAGAGTTTGCCCTACTAGAGCTTAACTGGGGCGCCGCTGCGCACGCTCTCATCGGCGGCAAGGCAGACGGCGAGCGATTTGACCGCGTCGTCCATGTGGCGGGTCAGGTCGATGTCTTCCCGGATCGCCTTCAGCACGAAGGCCTGTTCGAGATCGCAGAGGTCCTGGTGGCCGGGTTCGCCGTCCATCGACAGCATCTCGTCCGGCCTGGCGAACTTGCCGTCCGCGCCGGTCGCCGCACTGTGCAGGCGGATGGTCGAGGTCTTGGTGTGGGTGTCGATGTCGTCCGACTTCACACCTTCCTTCATGACGATCGACACGCAGCCATTGGGCGAAATCACGTCCTTCACGAAGAACGCTGTCTCCGAGATCATCGGGCCCCAAGCCGCCTCGTACCAGCCGACCGAGCCGTCGTCGAACAGCACCTGGAGATGGCCGTAATTGTACATTGTCGGCGCGATCTCCTCGGTCAGCCGCAGCCCCATGCCGCGCACCTCGACCGGCCTGGCGTCGGTGATCTGCAGCATCACGTCGAGATAGTGCACGCCGCAATCGACGATCGGCGACGTCGTCTGCATCAGTTGCTTATGCGTCTGCCAGGTCGGGCCTGACGATTGCTGGTTGAGGTTCATGCGAAACACGTAAGGGCCGCCGAGCTTGCGCGCCTCGGCGATCAGCCTGACCCAGGACGGGTGGTGGCGCAGGATGTAGCCGATCACCAATTTTCGGCCATTGGCCTTGGCCGCGGCGACGACGCGCTTGGCGTCCGCCACCGTCGTTGCGAGCGGCTTCTCGACGAAGACGTGGCAGCCGGCCTCGAATGCCTTCACCGCATAGTCGGCATGGCTGTCGGAATAGGTGGCGATGCAGGCGACATCCGGCTTTTCATCGCGCAACGCGTCGTCGAAGGAGCGCCTGATGCCATAGCCCGACAGCCCGTCCGGTAACGGCACGTCGGAGCGGTTGATCAGGGCCGCGATCTCGAAGCCCGGATTAGTGTGGTAGGCCAGCGCATGGCTACGCCCCATGTTACCGAGGCCTGCGACGACGACGCGAAGGGGCGATTTAGAGGTCACCTAACTACTCCAGATGTTCCAGTTGTTCCTTCTGAGAGGGTGTCACCCCACCCGGCGCTTCGCGCCGACCTCCCCATCGAGGGGAGGTAGGACGTTGGCGCGAACACCCTCACTGCCAAAGAAGCTTCTCCGAAAGTCGCCCTTTGGCGGTCGTGAATGAAGCCACGACCTTTTACCTCCCCTTGATGGGGAGGTCGGCGCGCAGCGCCGGGTGGGGTGAAGGCTCCAGCAGAGATTTGTAGGGCTCCGCTCACTTGACGGCTCCGGATGTGATGCCGCGGATCAGCTGCCGCGAGAAGATGACGTAGAGGGTCAGCACCGGCATGATCGCCAGCGAGAGTGCGGCCAGGATGGCGTTCCAGTTGGTGACGAACTGGCCGAGGAACAACTGCGCGCCGAGCGTCACCGTCTTGGTCTCTTCCGACGGCGCCAGGATCAGCGGGAACCACAGATCGTTCCAGATCGGGATCATGGTGAAGACGGCGACCGTCGCCATCGACGGCCGCACCAGCGGCAGCACCAGCCGGAAGAAGATCGTGTATTCCGACAGGCCGTCGATGCGGCCGGCATTCTTCAGATCGTCGGACACCTGCTTCATGAATTCCGACAGGATGAAGACGGCCAGCGGCAGCCCCTGCGCGGTGTAGACCAGGATCAGCGCCGTCAGCGTGTTGACCAGCCCGCTCGCCACCATCAATTGCAGGATGGCGACGGTGCCGAGCCGGATCGGGATCATGATGCCGAGCGCGAGGTAAAGCCCCATCAGCGTGTTGCCGCGGAAGCGGTATTCCGAGAGCGCGAACGCCGCCATCGCGCCGAACAGAAGCACGAAGAACAGCGAGGCGACGGTGACGACCAGGCTGTTCTGGAAATAATGGATGAAGTCGCCCTGGCCGATCACCGTGGTGTAGCCGATCAGGTCGAAGGTTTTTGGCGTCGGCGGCGTCAGCGGCTCGCTGAAGATGCCGGCGCGCGATTTGAACGAGTTCATGATGACCAGGATCACCGGAAACAGCGCGATCGCCGTGTAGGTCAACAGGATCGCGTGGGCGCCGATGGTGCGGGGCAGCGAACGGGTGGCGGTGCTCATTGGAAGGTCTCCTGACGAGCGATGACTGTTGAGGTCGGCACCAAGGCACCCCCCTCTGTCCTGCCGGACATCTCCCCCGCAAGGGGGGAGATCAGATGCCGCGACTGCTTTCGCCAATCGCCAACGTTGCAAGACGAGCGGCAAGGCCAGAGCTGCCAATCTCCCCCTTGCGGGGGAGATGGCCGGCAGGCCAGAGGGGGGTGTTCAAGCTCGACATCTCGCCCCTCAGAACTGGTAGCGACGCAGGCGCGTCTGGACGAGAAACAGGTAGACGCAGACGCCGCCGAGGATGATCAGGAACATCATCGTGGCGATCGCCGCACCCATATTGGGATCGCCGGTCTGCAGCTGGAAGCCGAAGAAGGCGCGGTAGAGGAAAGTGCCCAGAATATCGGTCGAATAGTTCGGGCCGGCCAGCGCCCCTTGCGCGGTGTAGATCAGGTCGAAGGCGTTGAAATTGCCGACGAAGGTCAGGATCGAGATGATGCCGATCGACGGCAGGATCAGCGGCAGCTTGATCTTCCAGAACTGCGAGATGCCGGTGATGCCGTCACATTCGGCCGCCTCGATCACCTCTTCGGGGATCGACAAAAGGGCTGCATAGATCAGCATCATCGGGATGCCGACGAACTGCCACACCGAGATCAGGCTGAGCGCGGTCAGCGCATATCGCTCCTTGCCCAGCCACGGCGTGAACAGGCTTTTCAAGCCGACCAGGTCCATCAGATGCGGCGCCACGCCCCATAACGGCGACAGGATCAGTTTCCAGGCGAAGCCGACGATGACGAAGGACAGGATGGTCGGCACGAAGATCGCGGTGCGGTAGAAGGCGGCGAATCTCAGCCTCGGGCTGGACAGCAATGCCGCTAGCATGACACCGATCGGGTTCTGCACCACCATGTGGATGATGAAGAACCAGGTATTGTTCCGCAGCGCGTTCCAGAAGCCGACCGACCAGTTGGGGTCGCCGAACAACGTACGGAAATTAGTGAAACCGACGAACACCTGATGCTGATCGACATTGCGGAACAGCGACAGCTGCAGCGTGCCGGCGAGCGGCAGGATCATGATCGCCGTATAGACCAGCAGCGCCGGCGCCAGGAAGACGCCGATATGCCAGCGGAACGGTCGTTTCGGTCGTGTTTGTGCGGCCATGAGTGCGGTCCCCGCCGAGGTTTAGCAATGCCTTCGACGGCAGCGCTGCCCCCTCACCCTTACCCTCTCCCCGTGAAGGACGGGGAGAGGGGGCGCCTGCGTTTCGGCTGATCCTTCTCCCCGTCACTATACGGGGAGAAGGTGCCGGCAGGCGGATGAGGGGCGGCGCCGTCGTTCGCAGTCGATGATGCTTTCGAAAAACGCAGGGCCGTCCACTTGGGGCCCTGTCTGTCTCTGAGCTTACTTGCCCGGCTTGTACCAGCTATCGAGGCCGTCCTGCAGCTTCTTGGCGGCAGCTTCCGGCGTGTCGGTGCCGTTGATGACGTTGGCCGATTCAACCCAGGTTTCGTTCTCGAGGTTCGGCGTGCCGCGCGACAGGATCTGGTAGGTCGAGCGGATCGTCGACTTGCACTTGTCGCGCCAGGAGACGAATTCCTGCGCCAGCGGGTCTTCCATCTTCACCGGGGTGGAATTTAGGCTGAAGAAGCCCGGCAGTGCGTTGGCGTAGATGGTGGCGAAGTCCGGCGAGGCGACCCAGGACAGGAAGGTCTTGGCCGCGTCGGCATTCTTCGACGCCGCATTCAGGCCCATGCCGATATCGGTATGGTCGGAGATGTAGCAGGTGTCGCCGGCCTTCTCGACCGGCGGCGGGAAGGCGCCCATCTTGAACTGCGCCTGGGTGTTGAACAGGCCGATCTCCCACGATCCCGCCGGGTAGATGGCGGCGCGGCCAAGCGTGAACAGGTTCTGGCTGTCCGGATAGGTCTGGGCCTCGAAGCCGTCGCCGAGATAAGGCTTCCACTTGGCCAGTTCCTCATAGGGAGCAACCCAGTCCTTGTCGGTCAGCTTCTGGTCGCCCTTGATCAACGCTGCGCGGCCCTCTTCGCCCTTCCAGTAGTTCGGACCGATGTTCTGATAGCCCATGGTCGCGGCTTCCCAGAGGTCCTTGGTGCCCATGGCCATCGGGATGTAGGTGCCGTCGGCCTTGATCTTGTCGAGCGCGGCGAAGAACTCGTCACGCGTCGTCGGCACCTTGAGGCCGAGCTTGTCGAAGGCGTCCTTGTTGTAGATGAAGCCGTGAATGACCGAGGCCATCGGCACGCAGAAGCTCGCCTTGCCGTCGTCGGTCTGCCAGGCGGCCTTGGCAACGGGCGAAAAGTTTTCCATGCCGGGCAGCGCCGACAGGTCGGCAAGGTTGCCCTTCTTGAACAGTTCGAGCGACTTGTCGAACGGGCGGCAGGTGATCAGGTCGCCAGCCGAGCCGGCGGCGAGCTTGGCGCCGAGTGCGGCGTCATACTCGGTCGGCGCCGACGGTGCGAACACCACTTTGATGCCCGGGTTCTTGGCCTCAAAAGCCGGGATCAGCTTGTCCTTCCAGATGGCAAGGTCGTCGCCGCGCCAGCTTTCGATATTGAGCGTTACGTCATCGGCGTGAGCCAACCCGGCGGTGCCGAGAATGCTGGTGCCGAGAAGCAGTGCCGTCAGTAATTTCGTTGTCATGCTAGTCTCCCTGTTGACCTTTTTCAGGTTCGGTTTTGAGAACAGGGGCCTTCGCGCCCTTGTTCCCCTCGATCGCGGAAAGGGCTGGCCGCAGCTTCTGGCCGGTCCCTTCCAGTATCTTCTCGGCCGCAACGGCGTTGGCAGCGCCGGCGGCGAGCAGAATGGCTGTCTTGACGACGCCGCCGCTCGCTTCGAGCAGCCGCACGGCGTCTTGCCGGTCGCGGCCGCTGATAGCGGCGACGATGCGAGCCGCGCGGTCGCGCAGCTTGATGTTGTCGGCGGTGAGATTGACCATGTAGCCGTCATGGACATGGCCGAGATGAATGGCGGCAAGCGTCGACAGCATGTTGAGCGCGATCTTCTGGGCAGTGCCGGCGCCCATGCGCGTCGAGCCGGCAATCACCTCCGGTGGCGTCTCGAGCAGGATGGCGACGTCGGCCAGCCTGAGCAGGGGCGTGTCCTTGTTGTTGGCAATGGCGATGGTTGCCGCGCCCCGGCTGCGCGCATCCTTCAGCGCCTGCACCGCATAGGGCGTCGAGCCGCTGGCCGAAATCGTGATCAGGCAGTCGCCCTTGCCGATGCCGGCGCCGGCAATTGCCGTCGAGGCTTCGTCGGTGTCGTCTTCCGGTCCGCCGGCCAGGGTCTTGAAAGCGTCGTCGCCACCGGCGATGAGGATGGCGATGCGTTCGCGCTTGATGCCGAAGGTGCCGGGCAACTCCAGCGCGTCGGCCAGCGCCATCAGGCCGGAGCTGCCGGCCGCAGCATAGGCGAGCTTGCCGCCGCCGTTCAGCCGCCCGGCGATGATTTCGGCTGCGGCGGCGATGGCGGGAATGGCGTCGCGCACAGCCTTGGCGGCCTCGATCTGCGCATTGACCAAAGAAGAAAGGATGGCGTCCGGGGCCTGGATGTCCAGTCCCTCGGCATTGCTGTGAAGCGCTTCGGTGCGCGGTTCGGCCATCCCTGTCCCTCCGATGGAAGAACAATACCAAAAAAATACCACTTGTCCACACGCATTAACGAAATTGCGAACTGGAAAGCGTTGAGCCGGCAAAATTCCCGGGTTTTTCAACCTGATACGCCTTAATCTTTTTGAAACGGAAATTAATCCCTTGGCTATTGGTATTTTATTGGTATTATCCGCCCGGAGGAGACATCGCGTGAAATTCGTGCTCGGTATCGACGGCGGCGGCACCAGCTGCAGGGCAGCCCTTGCGACAGGCGATGGCGTTGTCATTGGCCGTGCCAAAAGCGGCGCCGCCAACATCCGCACCGATCTCACCGGCGCTCGCACCCACATCGTCGAGGCTGCTCGTCAGGCCTTCATCGCCGCCGGGCAAGATCCGGACCTGATCCCGCAGACACCAGCCATTCTCGGCCTTGCCGGCGCCAATGTCGGCACCTACCGCCAGCAGCTTGAAGCAATCCTGCCGTTCAGCATCAGCCGCGTCGAGACGGACGCCGAGATCGCGCTCGAAGGGGCAGTCGGCTCTGGTGACGGCGCCATGGCCATCCTCGGCACCGGCACCGCCTATATGGCGCGCAAGGGCGGCACGTCGCGCGCCATCGGCGGCTGGGGCTTTCAGGTCGGTGATCAAGGCAGCGGCGCCCGGATCGGCCGCGACCTGCTGGAGCAGACGCTGCTCGCCCATGACGGCGTCCGGCCGCGCTCAGCCCTGACCGACAGCATGATGGCCATTTTCCGCAACAATCCCGAAGACGTGGTCGAGTTCACCACCAATGCCAAGCCCGGCGATTTCGGCGGCTTCGCGCCCAAGGTTTTCGAGCATGCCGAGAAGGGCGACAGCGTCGCCAACTGGATCGTGGACAAGTCGGTTGCCGATGTCGAGGCGTCGCTCCACGCGCTCGACCTCTCTGATGACGCCCCGCTCTGCCTGCTCGGCGGGCTGGCGCCGCTCTATGGGCCGCGCCTTTCCCAGCGCTACCAGGCGCTGCTGAAAGCGCCGCTCGACGATGCCCTGGGCGGCGCCGTGCAGATGGCGGCCCGCATCTTCGTCAAAGCGGAGGCGACGCGATGAGCGATGCCGCCGACCAGATCTTCGCCACGCTGAGGCAGTCGTCGCAGAGCGGCGCCCCGCTCTACCTGCAGCTCAGGAAAAGCATCGAGGACGCCGTCAATCGCGGCCTGATCGGGCCGGGCGATGCGCTGCCTTCCGAGCGCGACATCGCCACCAAGGCCGACATTTCGCGCGTCACCGTCCGCAAGGCGGTGCAGGATCTGGTCAAGGGCGGCATCCTCGTGCAGCGCCACGGCTCCGGCACCTTCGTCGCGCCGCGCATGGAGCGCGTCGAGCAGTCGCTGTCCAGGCTCACTTCATTCACCGAAGACATGGCAAGGCGCGGCATGGCGGTGCGTTCAGCCTGGCTCGATCGCGGCCTCTACGCGCCCTCGCCCGACGAGATGATGGTGCTCGGCCTGTCGTCGAACGAGCTGGTGGCGCGCGTGGCGCGCCTGCGCATCGCAAACGACACGCCGCTGGCCATCGAGCGCGCCTCGTTGTCGGCCAGCGTGCTGCCGGATCCGGCCGGGATAGGCTCGTCACTCTATGCGGCGCTGCAACTGACCGGCAACCGGCCGGTGCGGGCGGTGCAGCGCATTTCCGCCGCCAATCTCGGCGACGCCGATGCGCGTCTGCTCGAAGTGCCATCCGGCATTGCCGGCCTGCACATCGAACGCATTTCCTATCTCGCGAGCGGCAAGGTGATCGAGTTCACCCGCTCCATCTACCGCGGCGACGCCTATGATTTCGTCGCCGAACTGCGCCTGACAGGGCCGAGCGAAGAGGGCCGACCATGATCCCCAAGACCACCCATATGCGGCGCGAGATCGACGAAATTCCGCAAGCCGTCGCGCGCCTGCTCGATGGCTCGGCGGCGGTGCTGACCGAGGCCGGACGCGGCATTCGCGAGCGCGATCCGAGCTTCGTCGTTACCGTCGCGCGCGGTTCGTCCGACCATGCCGCCACCTTCATGAAATATGCCGTCGAACTGACCGCCGGCCTGGCCGTGGCATCGGTCGGTCCGTCGATCGCCTCGATCTACGGCGCCAAGCTCAAGCTCGCCGGTTCCGCTTGCCTCGCCATCTCGCAATCCGGCAAGAGCCCTGACATCGTCACCATGGCCGAGACGGCACGGGCCGGCGGTGCGCTCACCGTCGCCATCACCAACACCGCCGATTCGCCGCTGGCGCGGGCTTCGGATTTTGCCATCGACATTCTGGCCGGCCCCGAGCGCAGCGTCGCGGCGACCAAGACATTCGTCAATTCGGCGGTCGCCGGCCTGGCGCTGATGGCGCATTGCACCGGCGACGACAGACTGCTGGCCGCCCTTGCCCGCCTGCCCGAGCATTTCAGCAAGGCGATCGCCTGCGACTGGATGGCGCTGGCCGGCGCATTGGAGACGCCGCAATCGCTGTTCATCCTCGGCCGTGGCCCGTCGGCAGCGATGGCCGACGAGGCGGCGCTGAAATTCAAGGAGACCTGCGGCATGCATGCCGAGGCCTACAGTGCAGCCGAAGTCATGCACGGCCCGCTGGCGCTGGTCGGGCCAGGCTTCCCGGTGCTGGCGCTCGCCGCCCGCGATGCCTCCGAGCCGTCCGTGGCAGAGGCTGCCGACAACCTTGCCGGCAAGGGTGCAGCAGTTTTTGTAACCTCGGACAAAGCCAAGAGCGCGGCGCGGCTGCCGCATGTCGCCACCGGTCATCCCTTGACCGACCCGCTGACGCTGATCGTCTCCTTCTACGGCTTCGTCGAAGCCTTCGCCCGCCATCGCGGCCTCGATCCGGACGTACCGCGCAATCTGCGCAAGGTGACGGAAACCGTATGAGCGACCGTTTTGCCCTGACTGGCGCCCGAATTTTCGATGGCGACGACTGGCATGATAACGCCGCCCTTGTCGTGCACGGCGATGTGGTCGAAGGCATTCATCCCGTCGGCGCCATTCCGTCGGGCGTTGCCCGCATCGACGCCGGGGGCGGCATGCTGGTGCCGGGTTTTGTCGACCTGCAGGTCAATGGCGGCGGCGGCGTCATGCTCAACGACCATCCCGATGTCGCCTCGCTGGCAACAATCTGCCGGGCGCATGCGCCGTTCGGCACGACCGCACTGCTGCCGACGCTAATCACAGATACGCCTGACATCACCGGCGCGGCCATTGCCGCCGGCACCGAGGCGGCACGGCAAAAACTGCCGGGGTTTCTCGGCCTGCATCTCGAGGGACCGCATCTCTCGGTCGCCCGCAAGGGGGCGCATGACCCGGCTCTGATCCGGCCGATGACGGATGCGGATGAAGCGGCGCTGGTCGCGGCACGCAAAAACCTGCCGGTGCTGCTGACGACGATCGCGCCCGAATCCGTCGAGCCCGCCCGTGTTGCGGCTTTGGCCAAGGCCGGCATCGTCGTCAGCCTCGGCCATTCCGATACCGGCTATGCCACGGCCAGAGCCTTTGCCGACGCGGGCGCCAGCGTGGTCACACATCTGTTCAACGCCATGAGCCAGATCGGCAACCGTGAGCCGGGGCTGGCGGGTGCGGCCATCGACATAGGCAGTCTGTCGGCCGGGATCATTGCCGACGGCATCCATGTCGATCCCGCCACCATGGCAATCGCGCTGCGCGCCAAGCAGGGGCCGGGCAGGATCGTGCTGGTCACCGACGCCATGGCGACGATCGGCACCGACATGACGTCGTTCACCCTTAACGGCCGCATCATCTATCGCAAGGATGGCAGTCTGCGGCTGGCCGACGGCACGCTGGCCGGCGCCGATCTCGATATGATCTCGGCCGTCCGCTACATGCACAGGATCGTCGGGCTGGACCTGTCGGAAGCGTTGCGCATGGCCTCGCTCTATCCGGCGCAGGCGGTCGGCCAGGCCCACCGGCTCGGCCGCTTCGCCAATGGCACGGCTGCCGATATCGTCGCTCTGTCGGACGCCCTCGACGTCAACGGCGTCTGGATCGGCGGCGACAAGGTTTTTGCAGGCGCGGACAGTCCGCGCTAAAGTCCACCCATGCATGATGTCGACTGCGTTGTCGCCGGAGCCGGTGTTGTCGGCCTCGCCATTGCCCGCGCGCTGGCGCTGTCGGGCCGCGAGGTGCTGGTGGTCGAGAAGGCCGCAGCCATCGGCACGGGCACCAGTTCGCGCAATTCGGAAGTCATCCATGCCGGGCTTCATTATACGCCGGGCAGCCTGAAGGCCCGTCTCTGCGTCAACGGCCGCGAGCGTCTCTATGCCTATTGCCGCGAGCACGACGTCGCCCATCATCGCACCGGCAAACTGATCGTTGCCGTCGAACCCGACCAGTTGGACAAACTGCAGGCGATCCAGATCAACGCGGCGCAATGCGGAGTCGGTGACCTCAAGCTTTTGACGCGCGCAGAGGCCGAAAGCCTGGAACCGGCGCTGAGCTGCGCCGGCGCGCTGCTGTCGCCGTCAACCGGCATCGTCGACAGCCAGGCGCTGATGCTGTCATTGCGTGGAGACGCGGAAGCGGCCGGCGCATCTTTCGCCTTGCTCACCGTTGTCTCAGGCGCGAGCATCGAAGCCGACGGCATCCGGATCGACACGCGCGACGCCGATGGCGAGGGTTTCACCTTGAAGACCGGCGCCTTCATCAACGCCGCCGGCCTCGACGCGCAGGCGCTCGCCGGCCGCATCGAAGGCCTCCCGCAAGACCGTGTTCCGCCGCTGTGGCTGGCGCGCGGCAATTATTTCGCGCTTTCCGGCCGCTCGCCCTTTTCGCGGCTGATCTATCCGGTGCCGGTCCATGGCGGCCTCGGCGTGCATCTGACCCTCGACATGTCGGGGAGCGCGCGCTTTGGCCCGGATGTCGAATGGATCGATCGCGTCGACTATACCGTCGATCCCGCACGAGGCGCTGCCTTCTACGACGAAATCAGGCGCTACTGGTCCGGCCTGGCGGACGGCGCCCTGCAACCGGCCTATGCCGGCGTCAGGCCGAAACTGTCCGGTCCGGGCCAGCCGGCCGCCGACTTCGTCATCCAGGGACCGGCTGACCACGGGGGCGGTCAGATCGTCAATCTGTTCGGCATCGAGAGCCCTGGCCTTACCGCCAGCCTCGCCATGGCAGAGCATGTCGTTGGGCTTTTATATCCGCAATGACGGACGTTTCCTGAAACGTCGGGCAGGCGCATACCATGAAACCTTTTGATATGGAGGTCGTTGTCGGGGCATATGTCCGAGGCAAAACCCAAATCGGAACCGACCGACGGTGTCGGAGCGCGCGATGCCACGAAGTCGCGCCGGGAAAAGCCGTCACGGCAAACGCGCGGAGATGGACCGCGCGAGGACACGCCGCGCGAGAAAAAAGCATCGACAGTGGAAGCCGCCTCCGAGCCCGTTGGCGAGGCTGCGCCGCCGCCGGATGCCGTCGAACCCGATCCCAAGCTGACGCCTGAGCAGGCCGAGCAGGCGCGCAAGAAATATCTGCTGCGGCGTTTCTGGATCAGCGGGCGCGGCTATTGGGGGAGGCATGGCGACAAGCTCGCCTGGCCTTTGACGATCGGAGTGCTGCTGCTGATCTGCATCAACATCGGTTTCCAGTATGGCATCAATGTCTGGAACCGCTCGATGTTCGATGCCCTCGAGCAGCGCAACGCCCGCACGGTCTATCTCCTCAGCGCCGTATTCGTGCCGCTGGTGATCTGCAGCGGCAGCCTTGTCGTCGCGCAGGTCTACCTGCGCATGACGATCCAGCGCCGCTGGCGTTCCTGGCTGACCACCGGGGTGGTCGCGCGCTGGCTGGCAAACGGCCGCTACTACCAGCTGAACCTCGTGGGCGGCGACCACCAGAACCCCGAGGCCCGCATGACCGAGGACCTGCGCATCGCCACCGAGTCGCCGGTCGATTTCACCGCCGGCGTCCTCAACGCGTTCCTGTCGGCCTCGACCTTTATCGTCGTGCTGTGGACCATCGGCGGCGCGCTCACCCTGCCGATCGGCGGCGAGAGCATCACCATTCCCGGCTTTCTGGTCATCACCGCGATCATCTATGCCGCCATCACCTCGACCTCGATGGTGGTCATCGGCCGCGATTTCGTCCAGCTCTCCGAGCGGAAGAACCAGGCGGAGGCCGAACTGCGTTACACGCTGACGCGCGTGCGCGAAAACGGCGAGAGCATCGCCTTGCTGGGAGGCGAGGACGAGGAGCGCAGCGGCATCGACAGAAATTTCGGCCACGTGCTGAGGCAATGGGCTCTGCTGACCGGACAGCACATGCGCACGGCGGCGGTGTCGCAGGGATCGAGCCTGTTTGCGCCGGTCGTGCCGATCCTTTTGTGCGCGCCAAAATTCCTCGAAGGCTCGATGACGCTTGGCGAGGTGATGCAGGCGGCGTCTGCCTTTGGCATCGTGCAAGGCGCGTTCGGCTGGCTGGTCGACAACTATCCGCGCCTCGCCGACTGGAACGCCTCCGCGCGGCGCATTGCCTCGCTGATGATGTCGCTCGACGGGCTCGAGCGCGCCGAGCAGAGCGATGCGCTCGGACGCATCAACCGGGGCGAAGCGGAAGACGGCGCCATCCTCAGCCTCGACAATCTTTCCGTGACACTCGACGACGGCACCTCCGTGGTCAAGGAAACCGAGGTCGTGATCGAGCCGGGCGAGCGGGTGCTGGTTTCAGGCGAATCCGGTTCAGGCAAGTCGACGCTGGTGCGGGCCGTCGCGGGCCTGTGGCCATGGGGCGGCGGCAGCGTCAATTTCCACACCGACAGGCGCCTGTTCATGCTGCCGCAACGCCCCTACATCCCTTCCGGAACGCTTCGCCGCGCGGTCGCCTATCCCGCGGCGGCGGACAAGTGGACCATCAAGCAAATCAAGGCTGCCCTCGACAAGGTGGGGCTTGGCTATCTCACCGGCAGGATCAAGGAAGAGGCGCCATGGGACCAGACGCTGTCGGGCGGCGAAAAGCAACGCCTCGCCTTCGCGCGCCTGCTGCTGCATCGCCCCGATATCGTGGTGCTGGATGAAGCGACTTCGGCGCTCGACGAGAAGAGCCAGGACACGATGATGTTGACGGTGATCCGCGAACTGCCTGACGTCACCATCATCAGCGTGGCGCATCGTGCGGAGCTCGAAGCCTTCCACAGCCGCAAGATCACCCTGGAGCGGCGGGAGGGCGGCGCCAAGCTCGTCAGCGACGTCGACCTCATCCCGCGCAAGCGCAAACGCAGCCTGCTGAACCGCGCTTTGTGGGGTTCCAGCACTCGGGTGAAAAAGCCGCGCAGGTAAAAGGCGCCACTGCCGAACCGCGAACAGAGATGTCCAGGCGAAGCGCTTGGGCAAAGACATTAGCCGGCTATGGATTAGCCGTAGAGACCCTTGTAGGTCTCGCGCAGCAGGTTCTTCTGCACCTTGCCCATCGTGTTGCGCGGCAGCTCGTCGACGAAGATCACCTGCTTCGGATGCTTGTATTTGGCCAGCTGGTCGGCAATGGCGCCAACGATCTCGGCCCCGGTGATCTGCGATGCCGGCGCCCGCACCACGACAGCGGTGACGCCTTCGCCGAAATCGGGATGGGCAATTCCGATGACGGCACTTTCCAAGACGCCGGCAACCGCGTCGATCTCGCTCTCGATCTCCTTGGGATAGATGTTGTAGCCGCCGGAGATAATGAGATCCTTGCCGCGGCCGACGATGTGGACGTAGCCGTCCGCGTCGATGATGCCGAGGTCGCCGGTGATGAAGAAGCCGTCCTTGCGAAACTCCGCCTTGGTTTTTTCCGGCATGCGCCAATAGCCGGAAAAGACATTCGGACCTTTGACCTCGATCATGCCGACTTCACCCTGGCCAAGCGCATCGCCGCTGTCAGGGTCGGCGATGCGCAGCGAAACGCCGGGCAGCGGGAAGCCGACCGTGCCGGCCCGACGCTCGCCCTCATAGGGGTTCGACGTGTTCATGTTGGTCTCGGTCATGCCGTAGCGCTCGAGAATGGCGTGGCCGGTGCGCTCGCGCCAGGCCTTGTGCGTTTCGGCGAGCAGCGGCGCCGAGCCGGAAACGAACAGGCGGATGTTCTTCGCCGCCTGGGCATCCAGCCCGTCCTGCTGCAGGAGCCTGGTATAGAAGGTCGGCACCCCCATCAGCACTGTCGCGCGGGGCAAGAGCGAGACGATGCGGCCGGCGTCGAATTTCCGCTCGAACAGCATCGAGGCGCCGGCCATCAGGGTGACGTTGGTGGCGACGAACAAGCCGTGCGTATGGAAGATCGGCAACGCGTGGATCAGCACGTCATCCCCGGTGAAACGCCATTGCTCGACCAGCACGCGCGCATTGGAGGCCAGGTTTTCATGGCTGAGCATGGCGCCCTTGGAGCGTCCGGTGGTGCCGGATGTGTAAAGGATTGCGGCCAGATCGTCCGGCCCGCGCGCCACGGCGTCGAAATCCGTGGGCTGTTGTGCCGCCAGTGCGGTCAGCGAGCCCTCACCATTGCTGCCAAGCGTGACGGTGGCAGCACCCGACGCCTGCGCCAGGGGCGCGATAGCGCCGGCGCGGGCCGGGTCGCAGACGACCAGCCGCGGCTCGGCATCCCCGAAGAAATAGCCGAGTTCGGCCAGCGTGTAGGCGGTGTTGAGCGGCAGGAAGACCGCGCCGGCGCGCAGGCAGGCGAGGTAAAGGAAAATGCATTCGGGGCTTTTTTCGACCTGCACGGCAACGCGGTCGCCCGGCTCGACGCCGAAATGCCTCAGCGCATGTGCCAGCTGTGCCGATTGCGCCAGCATGTCACCATAGGCGATTGCGCGTCCGTCATCGGTCGCCATCAGGATGCGCTCGGAGGCTGAAATCCGGCTGCGGAACGCGTCGAACAGGTGATTGGTCATGCGCCTTCCCTAGAGCATGATGCCGAAAAGTGTGAAGCGGTTTTCGGAGGACATAATGCTCTACCCTTTGATTTAGAGCCGGATGGCCTTGGAACAAAGGAAACGATTTCGCCTCCGTCCGGCAAAAACGTGAAATCGGGTTTGCCGCCGATCAGATGAAGGCAAGCGGACTTGGATAACGGGCGATTTTGGATAGCGGGCGGATTTTGGATAGCGGACCGGAAGCGCTTCTATCTGCGGCTGCGCAGCGCCTTGGTGGCGCTCACGCGTGGATCGCCGCTGTCGTTGAAGCGCTCCATGCACATGGCTGCCGTCAGACGGTAGTGGTTGAGGAGGGCTTCAACGGCGCCGTCGGCATCGCCATCCACCGTGCGCTCCGCAATCAGCCGATGTTCACTGATTTCGTCGCGCTCGCTGCCGTCCTGGGAGATCAGCCGGTAACGGGAGGCCTGATCCGAAAGCTGGTCGCAAAAGCCGGTCAGCCAATGCGAGCGGCAGCCTGCGATCAGTGCCCGATGGAAGGCGCGGTGCAGCTTTTCCCATTCCGGATTGTTCGAGGACGGATCCTCCGGCAAGCGGCGCGGGGCACGCGCCAGGCGATGCAAGGCCAGCACGAGCTGCTCTTCCCATTCGCCGGTGCGGTTGGCAATGGATTCACGCAGCGCCCGCTCTTCCAGCCAGCAGCGGGTGCGCGTCAATTCCTCGAGTTCCGGGGCACTGACCGGCATGATGAAGAAACCGCGCTGGTCGTGGCGGCCGAGCAGGCCTTCCGAAGCAAGTCGGTTGAGGGCCTCGCGAACCGGTGAGGCGCCGGCGCCGTAACGGGAAACCACCCATTCGACACGAAGCTTGCTTTCACTTTCAAACACGCCGCGCAGGAGATCGTCGCGAAGCTGTTGATAGACCGTACTAGCGAGTGTGCTCTTGGGTCCCGCGCCTTCGCTCACATCGGCAGATCCGTAGGTCAATATGACTCCTGTAGCTCTCCCATGCTCCGCTAGCCCGTTCGCGAAGCAAACGATTTCCCCTGTAAATTTACTGTAACTCCTAAGGCATCCGCCCCTCAAGCGAAAGATCACGATATTCGACTTAAAGAGGAAGGTTGACCGCATCTTATCCGCCGGAAGTAACTAAAATCGTGAAAAACTTGTTCTTCTGAAGAAAGTTTGTCTGCCAGCATGGCAGGTGCCCTCGAGAAACAGCTTCGAGATCCCGAATACGGATAATTTTTTCTTAACGCGCGTCATGCCGCCGGATTGACCTCTCCCCGCATGCAGATCCCTTCGGCAGTTATCCACTAGATTTATGGGCCAAAACTAGTGCCGGATGCCGCGATCCTGTCGCTTGCCGCGATGCCCTTGCGGCTGCCACCCGTTGACGGCTTTTTGGGAGATCGAAGGATCAGGCAGGGAGATCAGGCCGAGGAGAACCGACCAGCCGGGAACTTGCCCTGGAACTGATGTCAGCCGGCAGCCCGGTCGGCCGCGGTTCGGATGGCTTCTATATTGGCCCGGTAGGCTTCGACGCTGCCGCCCTTGAAGATGGCGGCGCCTGCCACCAGCACATCGGCGCCGGCTGATGTGACCAGGGGGGCGGTTTCCGGCGACACGCCGCCGTCGATCTCAATGCGAATCGGCCGGTTGCCGATCAGCGCTTTCACCCGCTTGACCTTGTCGACCATGGCCGGGATGAAGGCCTGGCCGCCAAAGCCCGGATTGACGGTCATGATCAGGATCAGGTCAAGCCGGTCGAGCACATATTCGATCGCACTTTCCGGCGTCGCCGGATTGAGCGATACGCCAGCCTTCTTGCCGAGATCCTTGATGGTCTGAAGCGAGCGGTCGAGATGCGGTCCGGCCTCGGCATGCACGGTCATGCCGTCGCAGCCGGCATCGGCAAAGGCGGCCAGATAAGGATCGGCCGGCGCAATCATCAAATGGCAGTCGAAAAAGGCCTTGGTGCGGTTGCGGATGGCCTTGATCACCGGCGGGCCGAAGGTGATGTTGGGCACGAAATGCCCGTCCATCACGTCGAGATGAATCCAGTCGGCGCCGGCCGCCGCCACCGCCTCGACCTCGTCGCCGAGCTTCGAGAAATCCGACGCCAGCACCGATGGCGCGATCAGGGTCTTCCTGCTCATGATGCGGCCCCTTTGGGCGCCCTGTTTGCGGGCGCGGCCTTGACGACTGCTAGAGCAATTCCAGGAAAAGTGGGAACGGCTTTCCGTCCGGAATTGCGTGAAAACAAAGAGATAGAGCGGTTCGGCGTTTCCACGAAACGATGAACTGCTCTAGACCATGATCCCGAAAAGGGAAAGTCGGTATTTGCTGCGCCCGGCAGCGGGTTCGGCGAATACCTGGCCGCCCGATCGCCGCAGCGCGCCCAAGGAAAACCCCGCCGGATCGCTCCGACGGGGCTCTGAATTTTGACTCGTATCCAGATCCTATGGCTTGAAGTTGGCCGCCGGATCCCTTTGCGGCTGTACCTGCGTCTGCGGCGTGCGCTTCGGTATGAACTGCTGAAGGACACCTGGATTGAGCAACAGGGTCGGATCGAGCGACGGCTGCTGCCGGATGGCTCTGCAGTTCGGGAACCGACCAACGGTGCCTTCGGGGCAGCGCCGCCTGATGATCGGCACGCACTGGCCGCCGACCATCTGCGAGCCCGGGGCGCAGTCTCCCACCTGCGGCCTCGGCTTGCGGCATGCGCCGTCGATCACCTGGGTGCCGCGCGGGCAAACACACTCGCCGCGCTTGTTGTGCACCTGGCCGCGTATGTCGCACTGTTCCAGCACAGGCTTCTTCTGCCGGCAGGCATTGCCTTGCACCTCGGTACCCCGCGGGCAGACACAATTGCCGTTGGCGTCGTGGACCTGGCCGCGGATCGAGCACTGCTCGGGCTTCGGCCGGATCGGCCGGCAGACCTTGCCCCTGACTTCTGTGCCGTCCGGGCAGACGCAATCGCCATTGGCGTTTTGGATCTGACCACGGATCGAGCATTGTTCAGGCTTTGGCCGGATCGGCCGGCAGGCTCCATTGCGCACCTCTGTCCCACGCGGGCAGACACAATCGCCATCGGCGTCATGAACCTGGCCGCGTATGCCGCACTCCTGAGGCTTCTGCTTGTCGCGCACGCAGGCATTTGCCTGTCGGTCGAGATGCGTACCTTCCGGGCAGTAGCAGCCATTGCCGTCCGACGTCGGGACCGAACCGGGGATGGTGCAGCCAGGGTTGTCGGTCTTGACGCAAGCGCCGTTCTCAAGCTCGGTTCCGCGCGGGCAGACACAGCGTCCATCCTCGGTGCGGATCTGGCCCTTGAGCAGCACGCAGGGCCTCGGATCCTTCGGCTGGATGATGACGCCGCCGTCGGGCGAGCACTGGCCGTTGCGGAACGTCGTGCCTTCCGGACACACGCACCGGCCGGCATCGTTCATGACGAAGCCTGGCGAGCATTCCTTCTTCACCTCGCGCTTGATGGTGAACGGATGGCAGGCATAGGCCTTGCCGCGATCGCCCTGGACGTTGGTCAGGTCGCCGGGCAGTACGTCGCCGCCGCCTTGCACCCTGGTGTCGGGAGACAAGACGCCGACGCAGTTCTGGCCGCTGACGTTGCCCCGCAGATTGACCAGGGGAGCGTCGGGAAGGACCACGGTGACCTTGTGCACATGGCTTTCCCCGGCGCCGAGCGTCAGGTTGGCAATGCAGGTCAACGGCAAGGTCGTCGGTTCGGGCGAGCAGCCAAAGGGCGGTTCGATCGAGGTGATCGCGACGCCTTGCAGCCGCCCCAGGCCGTCCACCCCGATCGCATCGCCGATGCGGACCGGACCGGAGAAGGCGGTCTGGCCATCATTGGTGATGGTGATCTCGAACGAGCAGGGTTGCCCCGGCTGGCACTCGGCATCGCCGGTCTTCTTGACGCTAATGGTGGACGTGCCGCCGCCCTTGGCGCAGGCCTGGCCGATCGGGTAGACGACGTCGTCTCCAGGGGCCGGGCCGTATGAGCCGCGTGCGCAGTTCTCGAACGCGCCATTGGCCAAGACCGTCACGTCGAAGTGCCTGGAGGTTCCGGGCGTCATCGCGGCGCCGGGTATCTGGCATGACAGCGCATTGGCCGGAACCGCTCCGCAGGCCCATTCCGCACCGTCGGGTGTGACGGTCTGGATCTGGACCGGCGCGCCACCCGATATCAGCGTGGCAGCATCGTTGACCCGCACCGGACCGGTGGGGGCAGAGGTGCCAAGGCTGATGACGGTGATGCGGCAGGAAACCACCGCCGCACCGGCGAGCGAGCCATTGCAGACCTTGGTGATGCGTAGGGTCGGCTTGCCGCCATTGGGATGACGGAAGCGTTCCTTGGCGCAGGCCTTGTTGTTGGTGAGGTCGACCTCACCGGAGACGGGCTTCAGCGCCGCGCAGTTCTCGACCGAATCCGACTGGTAGCCGGCCGGCATGACCGCCCTGACGACGATCGGCGTCGATGCGCCCGGCATCAGCACGATGCCGGCATTGTCGCAGCGGAACTGGCCGGGACCGTTCGGTCCGCATGTCCAGGGCGGAGACGGGCCGAAGGTCGAAGAGGCCGGCGCGCCGCCCGGGTAATTGTCGACAACCGTCAACGGCCCATTATAGGGGACGCTGCCATTGTTGATGATGTCGATCACGAAGTAGCAGATGCCGTCGGGCGTGCAGACCGGGATGCGGGCACGCTTCTTCAGGATCAAGTCGACCTTCTTGTCGACTGGGGGCCGGCAATCGCGGTCGCGGTCGCCACGCCGGCAGATCGGGATCGAGGCACAGCCGCGATCGTTCTGCTGGCTGCCGAACAGCGGCTTGCCGCTGGCGCCGTAATTATAGGTGGCGCAGTTGCGCAACGCGCTGCCTTGCCAACCACCCGCCGGCTTGAAGCCGAGCTTGAGGTTGATGGAGGCCCCCGGATTGAGCGTGGTCACCGGATAGGTGCACGTCATCGGGGTCACGCCGGGCATGCATACCCAGGGCGGGTTGGGCCCTGAATCCAGAGTCGAGCCGGCCGGCAGCGTCACCTCGTCGAGCACGATCTTGCCGTGATACGGCCCGTCGCCGACATTGGTGACCTTGATGGTGAAGTCGCAGCCGCCGCCCATCGTGCAACGCGTCACGTCGGCGCGTTTCTCGACCTTGAGGTCCGGTTCCTTGTCCTTGGGGGGACATCTCAAGTCACGCGGGATGACGATGTCGATGGTCTGCGTGCAGCATAGTCCCCAACCCTCCTTCGGGCCGGCATAGGTCTCGATGCCGGTGACGATGAGGTGGATGACGTCGCCGGGCGATGCACCGACGATCTTCCAGTTCAGCACACCGCCGCCCGCCGGCACCAATTGCGTGTCGGGGATGATGGTGATGCCTGGGGTCGTCGTCGATACCTGCACCCATTTGCCGCCCATCTCCGGGCCGACAGGCATGTGGTAGATGAACGCGCCGCCGCCTTGCACGCAATCGACCGTGCCGCGCTCCACCTTGAAACATTCCCGGTCGGGAGGCGGAGGCCGCTTGTCACAGTTGGTGAGGTCGATCTTGATCGAGGTCTTGGCCCCGGTCTTGTAGTCGCCGTCGTCGGGCTTGCCCGGATCCTGCGACGGGATGATGGCCCCCGTGCCGACGCCCGGCGTCACCTTGATCATGCCCTGGTTGTCGACGATGGTCGGCGAAGGAAACGCCGCATGGTCGATCTTGGCGGTGATCTTGAAATTGATGACGCGTTCATTGCCAGCCCCAGCGCCGTCGAGGTCGGTGGTGGAAATCCGGAAATCGGAAACCCTTGCCGTATCGTTCGGATTAGCCGAGGTGCTGATTGTCGCACCCGGCAGCGGTCCGCCAGACGCATCCGTGCCGTCGCCGGACACGTTGACGTTGACGATCGCAAGACCGTGCGGAAGCTGATCCTTGAAGTCGAGTTGGAGTTTCTTCAGCCTGGCCGAAAAGCTTGGGTCGGCAAAGCCTTGCGAGTCGCCGCGCAGGCCAAAGCTCAGGGAGTAGACGACGTAGTCGCAGCTCCTCTGTGTGCCTGTTTTGGTGAAGAACGGCACGATCCGTTCCGGCCTCGGATTGACGATTTTTGAATTGTCGAGGTCGAGCCGCAGTTCCGGAGTGATCGGGACTGCATCTTCGGCGTGGCTTGCCACAGGGGTGAACATGGCGACCGCGATACCGGCCGCCATCAGCCAGCGCGCGCCGCGCCTGGCATATGACAGGGGTTTCATGATGGTCTCCATGACGGTTGGCTGCTTGCCGGTGGATTGACTGCTGTTCGCGGTCGGGGAAAGTGCGAGATTTTTCATCTTCCCCTCCTCAACGTTCGCAGCTGACGGCTGGGGTTCTGAGCGGCAAAGTCATCTTGCAGCAAGGGTAGTAGCCACCCTTGTCCTTGTCGGACTGCCTGTAGAAGCAAAGTCCAACATCGACTCTGTCGCCCGGAGAATGGCCGGTGATGTCGACCGTGTAAGGCTTACCGGGAGCATGCGACTGGGGTGATGTCACCCCGACGCCTGGTGTCCTGGACTTTGTCTCACTGGAAGGCTGGACCTTGATCGAATCGCCGCCAAAGCCGGCATGGTCATGGAGATAGAGGTCGGCCTGGAGGCCGCGAGGCGTGCAGTAGAACTGAACATCCTCGACATCGATGCACGGAGGCAGATCGCCGGGCGGTGGGAAGCCCGGCGGATAGAACGGCGGCAGATAACCGCCTGGGATCTCTTCATAATAGCCGGCACGGCCGTCGCAGGGGTGCCAGACCTCGACGTCGCCGACATGGCCTTCCACTTCTGGGTCTTCGAAATAGCCGTCGAAGTCGACGAACCACGAGCCGAAAGGCGGCACGTTGGCCGGCTTGACCAACGGCGTCGGCGTGATCTGCACGCCGTGCACGGCAAGCGGCCCGCCGGCGGCGAGCTGGTCGGCAAGTGTCGGGTTGTCGCGCAGCTTGTCGCCGGTGTTGACCAGCGTGTCGGTGCACACGCCGGTGTCGAGATTGCCGTCGGCGTCATAGCCATATTGCAGGTCGAGCCCACCGGCCGACTGCCGGTTGCCTTGCGGGAAGCCGACTGCATATTCCTGCGGCTCTTCCACCCAGACCGATTCCGTCGCCGGATCGTCCGGGTTTTCGCGCCAGTAGCGGATGACCTCGCCCTTGCCGGAATCGGCGAACTGGCTGTAATCGTAGCGATTCTCGACCGGGCCGCGCTGCGCCAGATACATGAAGCCCTGGCTGTCGAAGGCGATGTCGGTGACGGCGTAGTCCTTGTCGGCCTTGACCGTCAGCTCCCAGCGCGGATCACCGGCAAAGCTGCCATCGCGGGCAATGCCAACCGACCAGATCTCGGCCTTTTCGCCGACCGAATAATAGAGCCGGCCGCCATGATAGGCGACGGACCAGACGCGGCGTTCGTCCTGCGTGTAGCCCCATGTGTCGGGGTCTTCCGAGTCGAAGGCAGCACCCTGTATGTCCATCACCGCACCGTCATCGGCGACGGGAGCCAGCCCATGCGCCGGCCGCCCGGCAACGCCGTGATCGAATGTGTCGATCAGCGTGCCGTTGGCGTCGAGGCGGTGGATGAAGCCCGTGTCGAGGTCGCTGGCGAAGAACTCGCGGTGATTGCTGTCGAAGCTGATGTCGCCGATGCCGGAACCGCTGTTGGTGTCAATGTCGGCGAATTTGGAGACCGCGCCGGTGATGCCGTCGATCTTCCAGATCGTGCCCGGACCGCCACCGCTTTCGGTGCCGAACTGGCCGTCCATGAAGACGGCGCCTGCGGTTCCGCGGCGCTGTCGCTCGGGCCGACCGTCGGCATCTTCGTCCGGGGTGACGATACGGATGCCGTGCAGCGAGGTCGCGCCGGCATAGAGGTTGGGGACGCCCGTGGGAACGCCGTCGCGCACACCGTCATCATAGGTAATGGCGAATACCTGGCCGATCTGTTCGGCCGTCACCTCGAAAGGCGGCGGCGTGTAGACGAGCTGGCCGGAAGCCGGTCCGCCGAGCGCCGAAACGTCGAAGACGCGCAAGGTGGCGCGCGTCGTGTCGATGAAGGTTTCGTCGACCGGGTCGACGCCGGGCGGCAGCCCCCCCCTTTCGGAATCGGCAGAGTCGAAATTGGGAATGACGGTGCCGGAAAATCCGGTGACCGCCATCGAGCCGGGATAGATGATCTGGGTTTCCTGCGCTTGGGCGGCTGTGTCCAACCAGAGCGTGGCGCTCAGCGCCAGGGCAAGCAAACCGCCGGCCAGATGGAGCGAACGGCGCAAACCGCCGCTTGGAGACGACATGGACGCGCCGCGATCGCAGGACATAAAACTCCCCCCGAAGTTTTCGGGAGGAACATCCGGTCCGGCCGCGCGAAACAGGGCAAGGCGCGGCGTTCCGGCACGTTCGTCCCTGATCGAATTGTCTGCTTTCCTCATCTTCACGATACGCCTGCTCCTGCGCAGGGTCAACGGAATCAGCCGAAAGCCCAGCGCATCGACTCCATCCCGAAGGCGGTGGTCGCGCTGAGCTTGCGTTGGTCCCGGAGACCGTGGAGCCTCTGGGGTCCTGGTCATGGGGGCATCCTTTCCGGCCCGCACCATGCGGCGCCTGGTCGTCAGTCGCAGGCTGGAGCGGAAAGGTTCATGCAAAACGGCGGCCGGGTCTGTCCGCCATTTCACAGAGGCGCGGCCAATTCCTTGTGTCAACTCAAGGTGGAAAACAGTCTTGGCGCGCGAAAGACCGGCCGGCTTACTTACCGTCAGTGCCGGCTTCTGCTAGCGTCTTCCCAACCCTGGGGGGATCATGACACGCAGGCACTTCGTTCTCTTGCTGGCGGCGCTTTTTCCATGTGCGTTGCCGGTCCATCAATCCGTAGCCAAGACCTTGGTCTACTGCACCGAGGTTAGCCCCGATACGTTCGATCCCGCACTCGCCTCCGGATCCCGCGACGCCTCGGCCACCGCTCTCTACAACCGCATGGTCGAGTTCGAGCCCGGCACCACCAAGGTGCGCCCCGGCCTTGCCGAAAGCTGGGAGATTTCCGACGACGGCCTCACCTACACATTCCACCTGCGGCACGGCGTGAAGTTCCACAGCGTCGAGGGTTTTACGCCGAGCCGCGACTTCAACGCCGATGATGTGCTGTTTACCTTCGACCGGCAGGCCAACGCGCAGAACCCGTTCAACAATTACGCCAAACGCCAGTACATTTACTTCGACGGCATCGGCATGCCGGATCTTGTCGCCGGTTGGCGCAAGCTTGACGACCATACTATGGTGATGAAGCTGAAGGCGCCGCATTCGCCGATGCTTGCCGACCTGGCGATGGATTTCGCTTCGCTCGTTTCCAAGGAATATGCCGACAAGCTCGTCGCAGAGAAGCGGCTTCTCGACTTGGCGCTGAAGCCGGTCGGGACGGGTCCGTTCCAGCTTGTCGACTACCAGCAGGATGCAGTCATCCGCTACAAGGCCAATCCGGACTACTGGCGCGGCAAGCCGAAGATCGACGATCTCGTCTTCGCCATTGCCACCGATGCCAGCATTCGCATGGAAAAGCTGCGCGCCGGCGAATGCGATCTCATGCCCTATCCAAATCCGGCCGACCTGGAGGCGATCAAGGCGACGCCCGGAATCAAGGTCATGCGGCAGGAGGGCCTCAATACGGGATACCTCGCCTTCAACACCTTGCAGAAGCCCTTCGACGATCCAAGGGTGAGGAAGGCGATCGCCATTGCCATCGACACGCAGGCGCTGGTCGACGTCGTATTCCGCGGCACCGGCGAAGTCGCACGCAATCCGCTGCCGCCAACCTCCTGGGCCTATGACAAGACGAGCCCCGATCATGTCTTCGACCCCGCTGCCGCTAGGCAGGGGCTCGCCGATGCCGGCGTAAAAGACCTGCACATGAAGATCTGGGCGATGCCGGTGCAGCGTCCGTATAACCCGAATGCGCAGCGTATGGCCGAAATGATCCAGTCCGACCTGGCAAAGATCGGTGTCACCGTGGAAGTCGTGACGTATGAGTGGACTGAATACCTTGCCCGCTCGAAGTCACGCGACCGCGACGGCGCCATGCTGTTCGGCTTCACCGGCGACAATGGCGACCCCGACAACTTCCTGTCGGTGCCGCTTGGCTGTGCCGGCGTCGGCACCACCAATCGTGCCAACTGGTGTTTTCCGGCCTTCGACGATCTGCTCAAGCAGGCAGCCGGGATCGTCGATCCCGCTGCCCGCGCAAAACTCTATTCGCAGGCGCAAACGATCTTCAGGGAGCAGATGCCGTGGGTCGCTATCGCCCACTCCGTGGTCTCGATCCCGATGCGCGAACAGGTGACGGGCTATGTCATGGACCCCTTTGATCACCACGATTTCTCGGGCGTCGATATCAAGGAATAGCGTTCGGTGTCTGCCGCAGATCTCGATGTCTATGTAGAGAGCCTGCGCAATTTCCGACTGGTGCGGAGCTATTGCATCGCGCAGTTACTGCCTTACCTGGAACAGGCTGGATTGAAAGTGCGCCTGCTCGACCGGCCGGCCGGCCGAGATCGGGCGCCGGTGGCCTTTCTGCATGTCGACCTGACAATCGTGCCGCCAACGTACCGCGGTCTCGGCCACCTCTACGACCGCACCATCAATGGCCGCGCGCTGTCCATCCACCGGCACCTTTATTCGACACTGAAGCTGGAGGCCGGCGACAGCCACAAGGGGCCGGTTGTCGTCAAGACGGTCCTCAACTCCAGGGGCCGACCAGAGCAGCGCTGGTGGCAGCATCGCAACGGCCTGACCAGGAGCGCGCATGCCATCCGCAAGCTCTTCGAACCCGGCTACAAGGACCGCCTGTGCCCGCCCTATAAGGTCTACCAGACGATCGGCGAGGTTCCGCGGGATGTATGGCGCAACAATCGCCTGATGGTGGAAAAGTTCGCTTTCGATACGCTCGACCTGCCCATCGTCAAGCACCGCTACATGTTCCTGCTCGGTGCCGAGGTCAACATGCGGCAGGTCTACGACGATGTGTTGTGCGCCGGCTCAAAAATCCTGAGCAATGAGGTGGGCGGCGCCGTGCCACCGGAAGTGCTGGCGGTGCGGCAGCGGCTCAACCTGGACTTCGGCGCCATCGACTATTTCATTGTCGATGGCAAAGGCGTTGTCGTGGATGCCAACAAGACCGTCGGCTCAAACCCTGAATGGCTGAAGAAAAACCGCTTTCGTCGGGAATTCAACGATCGCATGGCTGAGGAACTGATCGCCTTTGTCCGCGGTTGAGCCGGATCACCAGATCCAGTCGCCCTTGCCCAGCACCGACACCGCTTCGACGATACGGTTGAAGCTGGCGCGGGCCCGGCCGACCGTGTGCCTGGCCCGGAGATAGCCATGCACCAGCCCCGGCTCCTCGGACCAGCTGGCGTGTCCGCCTGCGGTAAGGATGCGGTCGCGGTAGGCCTCGCCGTCGGACGACAGCGGGTCGCATTGCGCGGTGATCAGCACGGTTGGCGGCAGTTTGGTGAAATCGGTGTCGGCGAGCGGCGACAAGGTGATGTCACCAGTACCGTCAGCGCCGCCGGTGCGGATGTGCTTGTAGAATTCGAGATCGCGCATGGTCAACATCGGTGCTTCGGCGTGCGCGACATACGAGCCCTTCGAACGGTCGCCGCCGAGGCCCGGATAGATCAGCACCTGGCCGATCGGCTTTTTGGCATGGCCACGCGTTGCGTGAGCAACAGCCGCGCAGAGATTGCCGCCGGCGCTGTCGCCGCACAGCAGAATAGGGCGGTCGTAGGTTTTGGCTGCCCATTCGAAGGCACGTAAAGCATCGTCGAAAGCGGCCGGGTGCAAATGCTCCGGCGCCAGCCGGTAATCGATGGAACCCACCTCGTAACCGGTGCGGGCGCAGAGCTCGGCGCAGACATCGTCATGGCTGTCTAGGCCGCCGAGGATGAAACCCCCGCCATGGATGTAGAGCACCATCGCCGCCGTGTTCGGGGTAGCGCTGCGATAGATGCGGATCGGGATGTCGTGTGATCGGTTGGCAATGAAAGTCGTTTCCGCCGTCACACCATTGGGATAGCCGGCAAAGAACTCGCGGCACATCCGGTCATAAATCGCACGCTGCTGGGCGATGGTGTAGTCGATCGTATCGGGCGGGTAATAGGAATTGGTCCGCTCGATGAAGGCCCAGGTCTCGGCATCGATGAGGGTTTTGTAGTCGGTCATGCAGCTCCTTTACCTCCCCCTTGATGGGGGAGGTCGCCGCGAAGCGGCGGGTGGGGGTGGTGGCGCATCACCCCACCCCGGACCTTCGGTCCGACCCTCCCCATCGAGGGGAGGGTAAAGAGGCTACTTCCCCTTCCACACCGGGTCGCGCTTCTCCGCAAACGCCCGGAACCCTTCCATACCGTCCTCGGAGCCATAAAGCGCATCGACCGTCGCCAGTTGCCGGCGCGTGACGCGGTTCATGGCATCCTGGAAGGTCAGCGCCTCGGCCACCCGCGCCGTCTCCTTGATCGCGGCAAACACCAGCGGCGGGCCGCTGGCCAGTAGCCTTGCGACCTCCCAGACGCGGTCTTCAAGCTTTTCCTTGGGCAACACTTCGTTGACCAGGCCCCAGCGATGCGCTTCCGCTACATCCATCCAGCGGCCGGTGAGCAGCAAGTCCATGGCGACATGATAGGGAATGCGCTTCGGCAGCTTGATCGTCGCGGCGTCCGCTAGCGTGCCGGCGCGGATTTCGGGCAGTGCGAAGGAGGAGTGGTCGGAGGCGAAAATGAGGTCGCAGGACAGCGCCAACTCGAAGCCGCCGCCGACCGCCATGCCGTTGACGCAGGCGATGACCGGCTTGTTCATGTCGCGCAGCTCCTGCAGGCCGGCAAAGCCGCCGACGCCATAGTCGCCGTCGACCGCGTCGCCACCGGCGGCTGCCTTCAAATCCCAGCCGGCGCAGAAGAACTTGTCGCCGGCGGTCTTGACGATGGCGACGCGCAATCCGGGATCGTCGCGGAACGCCTTGAAGGTCTCGCCCATCAGCCGCGAGGTCCTGAGGTCGATGGCGTTGGCCTTGGGCCGGTCGAGCGTGACCTCGAGGATGGTGCCCTCGCGGCGGGTCGAAATGACGTCAGACATTCTTCTTCTCTCCCAGCACCAGCAGCGCGTCGGCGATCCAGGCGCCCTTGCCCTCGGCGCAGACGATCAGCGGATTGATGTCGAGTTCCTCGATCTCTCCGGCATTCGTCTGCACGAAGCCGGCAATGCCCGCGATGGCGTCGATGGCAGCGCCGATATCGGCCTTGGGCCGGCCACGATAGCCGTCGAGCAGCGGAAACAGTTTGAGGCCACGCAGGGCGGCCTCGATGTCGTCGCGCGTCGCCGGCAGCATCAGCGTGACGCTGTCGCGCAACAGCTCGACCAGCACGCCTCCGGTGCCCAGCGTCATGACCGCGCCGAACATCGGATCGCGGGTGAAGCCGACGATCAACTCGGCAACGCCGTCGCGCACCATGCGCTCGACATAGAGGCCGGTGCCGAGCGGCAGCAGATCATGCGCCGCCGTGCTGACCGATTCGGCGTCTTTCAGATTGAGCCGCACCGCGCCGACTTCCGACTTATGGGTGACGCCGAGCGCCTTCAGCGCCACCGGGAAGCCGAGCGCCATCGACGAAATCACCGCCTCTACGGCGTTAGCGGCACGTTCTGCCTTCGGCACCGGCAAGCCGGCCTTGATCAGCCGCGCCTTGGCTTCGGCCTCGTCAGGGGTGACATGATCGCCGCCGGCAGCACCTGCAGCCGACGTGTCGATCGGCTGCGCCTGCGGCTCGGCCCAGGCCCAGCCGATGAAGGCCGCCGCGCCTGCGGCATCCATGGCCTCGGAAATACCGAACAACGGCACCATGCCGCGCGCCATCAGCTCGGCGGTGTATTCCTCCGGCAGGTTCTCCGGCAGCGACGAGACAATCGCGCCATGCGCCTTGTTGGTCTTCAGCGCCGATTCGAAGGCGCGCAGCGTCGCCCACCAGTCGGTGACCGAGCAGCGGTCGGGGCGCGGGAAATCGAGCACCAGCATGTTGAGGTCGAAACCGCCCGACACCATGGCGGTGAAGGTGGCGGTCATCGCCGGTTCGTTGTTCCAGATGAAGGTGTGATAGTCCAACGGGTTGGCGACCGCGACCAGCGGCCCGAGCGTCGATTTGACATGGGCGCGGTGCTTGCTGGTGAGCTCCGGGAAATTGACCCAGCGGCCTTCGGCGCTGTCGGCCATGACAGAGGCTTCGCCGCCCGAGCAGCTCATCGATGACAGTCGATAGCCGGGCAGTGGTCCTGTGACATGCAGCAGCTTCAGCGCCTCGATAAAGGCGGGGATGGAATCGACGCGCGCAATGCCGAGCCGCCGCAGGAATGCGCCCGAGGCAGCGTCCGAGCCAGCCAGCGATGCCGTGTGCGAGACCGTCGCCTGCCGCGCCTGTTCGGAGCGGCCGACCTTCATGGCGATGATCGGCTTCTTCAGTTCGCGCGCCCGCGCCGCCAGCTTCTCGAAGCCGGCTACCGAATCGAAGGCTTCGATGTGCAGGCCGAGCGAGGTGACGCGCTCGTCCTCGATCAGGCCGAGCGCCATTTCGGAGAGGCCGGTCTGCGCCTGGTTGCCGGCGGTCATCAGGAAGGCGATCGGCAGGCCGCGCTTCTGCATCGTCATGTTGATGGCGATGTTGGAGGACTGGGTGATGATGGCGACGCCCTTGGCGCCTTCGGGCAGCCTGATGCCGCCATGCTGGTCGGGCCATAGCAGCGCGCCATCGGCATAGTTGATCAGGCCGTAGCAGTTCGGCCCGATGATCGGCATCTGGCCCGCGGCAGCCACCAGTTCGGCCTGCAGCCGCTCGCCGTCATCGTCATAGGCCTCGGTCTCAAGAAAGCCCGCGGCAAAACAGACGGCGCCGCCGGCGCCACGCTTGGCCAGCGCCTTGATCACCTCGATGGTGAGATGCCGGTTTACGCCGACAAAGGCGGCGTCGGGCGCCCCGGGCAATTCGGCGACCGAGCGATAGGCCTTGCGGCCGGCGACCTCGTCCTTGTTCGGATGCACCGGCCAGATTTCGCCGACAAAGCCCATCTTGATCGATTGGGCGACGACGGCGGCGGCCTGGGCCCCGCCGAACACCGCGATGGATTTTGGGCGCAACAGACGCTCAAGCTTGTGCATGGGTTATGCCCCGAACGGGCGCAGCAGCGCCCGCGAAATGATGTGGCGCTGGATTTCCGATGTCCCTTCCCAGATGCGCTCGACGCGGGCGTCGCGCCAGATGCGTTCCAGCGGCAGGTCGTCCATCAGCCCCATGCCACCGTGGATCTGGACGGCTTCGTCGGCAACGAAGGCGAGCATTTCGGTAGCCTTCAGCTTCGCCATGGCCATGTCCTGATCGGTGACGGTGCCCTGATCGTACTTCCAGCCGGCTTCGAACACCATCAGGTCCGCCGCCTTCAATTCCGTCGCCATGTCGGCGAGCTTGAACGACACGCCCTGGAACTTGCCAATCTGCTGGCCGAACTGCTGGCGCTGCGCCGAATATTCGATGGCATGACCGAGCGCCCGCTCGGCGCGGCCGAGGCAGGTGGCGCCGACCTGCAGGCGCGTGGCGCCGAGCCAGGAATTGGCGACGTCGAAACCCTTGTGCACTTCGCCGAGAACTTGGGCTCCCGGCAGGCGGCAATCGTCGAATTCGAGGATGGCATTGGTGTAGCCGCGATGCGAGACGTTGCGGTAGCCGTCGCGCACGGTGAACCCCCTGGTGCCCTTGTCGACGAAGAAGGCGGTGATCTTCTTGCGCTTGCCGCGCGGCGTTTCTTCCTCGCCCGAAGCCATAAAACAAATCGCGAAATCGGCGAGATCGGCATGGGAGATGAAATGCTTGGTGCCGTTAAGGACCCAGTCGTCGCCGTCCTGCACCGCGGTCGCCTTCATGCCTCGCAGGTCGGAGCCGGCGCCGGGCTCGGTCATCGCCAGGCAGTCCCACTTCTCGCCGCGGATGCACGGGAACAGGTACTTTTCGCGCTGCTCGGGCGTGCCGGCGAGCAGGATGTTGGAGGGGCGCGCGACGCAGGTCCAGTGCAGCGCATAGTTGGCGCGGCCGAGTTCCTTCTCGTAGAGCAGCCAAGTCACCGTATCGAGGCCGGCGCCACCGACATCGGCCGGCATGTTGGCCGCATAGAGCCCGGCTTCGATTGCCTTGACCTTGATCTCCTCGATCAACTCGCGGCGCAGCACGCCGGTGCGCTCGACCTCGCGTTCATGCGGGTAAAGCTCATTCTCGACGAACGCGCGCGTCGTCTCGACAATGAGCTTCTGTTCCTCCGAAAGACCGAAATCCATGGTCCTCAGCCCTTCTTCTTTTTCTTCGGCTTTTCCGCCTTCTTCACCGGCTTCGATGCCTTGGCCTTTTCTGCGGCCCTGGATGCGGCCGGCTTCTTCGCCGCCAGCTTGGCCAACTGCCTGGTATAGTCCTTGTGCAAGGCGCCGGCGCCCCAGCCCTTGCCTTTGTTCTGTTTCGACAGAGCATCCATGATCGCGACCAGATTGTCGTCGCGGATCTTTTCCAGTTCGCGGATCGACAGGCCGTGCGCCTGGTCGTCCGACTGGGTGGCAATAAGATCGACCAGCTCGTCGTTGAACTCCGGCACGTCCATAAGCTTGGTCCACGGCCATTTCAGGCACGGCCCGAACTGCGCCATGAAGTGGCGCATGCCGGCTTCGCCGCCGGCGACGCGATAGACCTGGAACATGCCCATCTGCGCCCAGCGCAGGCCGAAGCCATAGCGCATGATGTCGTCGAGTTCCTCAACGGTGCAGATGCCGTCCTTGATCAGCCACAGCGCCTCACGCCAGGCCGCTTCGAGCAGGCGGTCGCCGACAAAGGCCTCGATTTCCTTGCGGATCACCACCGGCTTCATGCCGATCGAGGCATAGATTTCCTTGGCAACCTCGATCGCTTCGGGGAACGTCTGCTCGCCGCCGACGATCTCGACCAGCGGCAGCAGGTAGACCGGGTTGAAGGGATGTCCGACAACCAGACGCTCCGGATGCTTCTTCATCGCGACCTGCATGTCGGTCGGCTTGATGCCGGAGGTAGACGAGCCGACTATGGCGTTCGCCGGCGCATAAAGGTCGATCTCGGCCAGCACGCGGTGTTTGAGGTCGAGCCGCTCCGGCACGCTCTCCTGGATGAAATCGGCATCGGCCACCGCCTCGGCGATGGTCTTGGCAAAGGTCAGTCTGCCTTCCCTGGGCAGGCCGCCGGGAACCATCTGCCTGTAGGCGCGGCGCGCGCCCTTCATCACTTCCGAGACCTTGCGCGACGCTTCCGGGTCCGGATCGAAGATCGACACATCGATGCCGTTGAGCAGCAACCGCGCCACCCAGCCGGCGCCAATGACACCGCCGCCAATGGCGGCTGCCTTGTTGATGATGCTCATGGTCAGGCTCCGGTTCTTGTCGTGGCGGTTTCGGGGTCGATGAGAGGCACGCGCTCGCCGACGCGGATCACGGAGGGGTCGTAGGCCTTGCGGGCGAAGACTTCGAGCACGAACTGGCGGAAGAATGCGATCGGCAGCGTGTCGTAGTCCGGGTCGAAGCTCGACTGGTCCCAGCGTTCGCAAAACTGGTCGCAATCGTCGAAATAGGCATGGCCGGCGAAGCGGTCGCGAGCATGGCGGTTGCCGCCGAGATGATGCGCGTAATAGAGCCGCTGGAAGTCGCCATGCTTTTCCACCACCCAGGTGCATTGCTCGCGCACGAAAGGTTTCAGGATCGAGGCGGCGTATTCGTCGTGATTGTACGGTGCGTAGATGTCGCCGATGTCGTGCAGCAGCGCGCAGGCGATCCAGTCGGTGTCGGCGCCGTCGCGCCAGGCACGAGTCGCCGCCTGCAGCGAATGGCCGAGCCGGGTGATCTTGTAGCCGGACAGGCCTTCGTCGAGCTGCACCAAAGCGTCGAGCAGCCGCTCGCCGGTCCTGGCGGCATAGTCGATCTCATGGGCGGTCAGGAACTCATAGTCTTGCCTGTCGCCATCCTTCATCGCAGTGAATTTGACGGTAGCCATGATCCGCTCCCGTCTTAAGCAGCCGCTGCGATCGGCGCCCGCTTGGTGAGGTTGAGCTTCCTGCGCACTTCCTCCGGCCCCAAAATCCTGGCGCCGAGATTGGTGACGATGCTGGCGGCGCGCTCGACCAGCTGCGCATTGGTGGCCAGCACGCCCTTGTCGAGCCAGAGATTGTCTTCGAGACCGACGCGGACATTGCCGCCGGCGAGCACTGCAGCGGCTGCATAGGCCATCTGGTTGCGGCCGATGGCGAAGGCCGACCAGTTCCAGGTCGACGGCACGTTGTTAACCATGGCCATGAAGGTGTTGAGGTCGTCCGGCGCCCCCCACGGCACACCCATGCAGAGCTGCACCAGCGCGTCGGGATTCAAGACCTTTTCTTCGACCAGCTGCTTGGCGAACCAGAGGTGGCCGGTATCGAAGGCTTCGATCTCCGGCTTGACGCCGAGCGCCGTCATCATGCCGCCCATTGCGCGCAGCATGCCGGGCGTGTTGGTCATGACATAATCGGCCTCGGCGAAGTTCATGGTGCCGCAATCCAGCGTGCAGATTTCCGGCAGGCACTGGCGCACATGTTCCATGCGGTTGGTGGCGCCGCCCATGTCGGTGCCTTTTTCATTGAGCGGCAGCGGCGCTTCCGGTGAGCCGAACACCATGTCGCCGCCCATCCCGGCGGTCAGGTTCAGGATCACATCGACTTCTGCCGCGCGGATGCGGTCCGTCACTTCGCGGTAGAGATGGACATCGCGGCGCGGCTTGCCGGTCTCGGGGTCGCGGACATGGCAGTGGACGATGGCGGCACCGGCCTTGGCCGCATCGATCGCCGAATCGGCGATCTGCTTGGGCGAGCGTGGCACATGCGGGGAGCGGTCCTGCGAGCCGCCGGACCCGGTCACGGCACAGGTAATGAAAACCTCACGGTTCATCGCGAGCGGCATGGACATCTCCTCCCCATAGAACAGACCCTAACAATGACCGACTTGCCGGAAACTGTTTTGCAATTTACGAAGCTCTCGTGATCAAAAGCGAAAAACCGACCATCTTTCGCGCTGAGCGATCGCCGCTCAAGGTGACGCTGCTGGTGTTTTCAGGCTCGTCCATCATGTGCGTGGCGTCGACCGTCGACCCGCTGCGCGCCGCCAACCGCATCTCAGGCGAAACGCTGTTCGATTTCAAACTGGTCTCGGTCACCGGCGAGGCGCCGGTCACCACATGCGGCCTGCCGGTGGCGGTCAGGGGCCGCTTCGATGCGGCCGAGCCGACCGACGTGCTTGTCGTCGTCGCCGGCTTCGGCACCCAGAATTACGCGACATCGGCTCTGCTTTCCGGATTACGGCGAGCAGCCCGCGCGGCTCGCGCCTGCGGCGGCGTCGAGGCCGGCACATGGCTGGTGGCGCGCGCCGGCCTCCTCGAAGGCCGCAGCGCCACCACCCATTGGGAAGACATGGAGGATTTTTCCTCCGCCTTTCCCGGCGTCGACGTGCGTCCGGACCGCTACGTCATCGACGGACCGGTCTTCACCTCGGGCGGGGCGTCGCCGACCTTCGACCTGATGCTGCATCTGATCCGCACCCGGCTCGGCATGGCCGTCGCGCTCGATGTCGCCAGCGTCTTCATCTACGACCAGGCGCGCGCCGCGACCGACGCGCAGCCGCTGGTCTCGCTCGGCCGGCTCGACGGCTACGACCCGCGTCTGGCGCAGGCTATCCGGCTGATGGAATCGCATGTCGACCAGCCGCTGACCATCGACGCGGTGGCAAAACGCGCCGGGGTGACGGCGCGGACATTGGAGAGCATTTTTCGCAAGTCGATCGGCGAGACGCCGGGCGCATATTATCTCAGGCTGCGGCTGGGCGCGGCGCGGCGGCTGGTGGTCGACACGCGGATCGCCATGGCGGATATTGCCGGGCGGACGGGGTTCTCGTCCGCCGCGGCATTTTCCAGAGCGTTTTCAAGAGCGTTCGGCGAAGCCCCGGTCAGGCTGCGCCGAGGTTGATGCATGTCGCCCAAAAGTGTGTCGCGGTTTTGGGATTACGACATGCACAGACAAAGGGAGATCAGGCTGCGTTCTGTCGATCGCTGCCGGCGTCCATCTGCGAGCGCATCTGCCTCGCCAGACGGACTTCAAATCGGCTGCTGACAGCACGATCCCATTCGTTTTTCACGCTGTCGGTCGGCCGCGGCAGCGCCATCAGCCGGTCGATGATCGATCCGGTCTCGCCGGATGAGAGCAGGGCGTCGATTTCGCGTTCATGCTGCATATCGGTTCGCCTCCTTCCTTTTCACCCGCCACAACCGCATCCTTATACGAGATACGTGACGGCAGTTTGAAGGCAAGAGCGAGGTCATTGAGGGGCGCCAAAGGGCAAACCCTTGTCGTCGGATAGGGTCTTGCGCAAACCCCATTCCGGGGCGGCCGGAATGTTATCCAGCCACCCTTGAGCACAACGAATCGGCTTTCCGCCCTCAGACGTAGCGGTTGACGATGTTTTCCAGCAACTCCTGGCGGCCGGAGCGTGGCTGCGGCTCGATCTTCTTCTTCACCACGCGCTCGGCGATGTCTTCCAGCGAGCGCTTGCCCGACAGCATCGCCTTGCCCTCGGCCGTGTTCCAACCGGCATAGCGCTCGGCCAGCGGACCCGACAGCGCCTTGTCCTCGACCATCTTGGCGGCTGCCTTGAGGCCTCGTGCGCAGGAATCCATGCCGCCGATATGGCCGATCAGCAGGTCCTGCGGGTCGAGCGACTGGCGGCGCAGCTTGGCGTCGAAATTGGTGCCGCCGGTCTTGAAGCCGCCGGCCTGCAACACCTGGTAATAGGCCAGCGCCATCTCGGGCACATTGTTGGGGAACTGGTCGGTGTCCCAGCCCGACTGGTAGTCGTTGCGGTTCATGTCGATCGAGCCGAAGACGCCGAGCGCATTGGCCAGCGCCAGCTCGTGCTCGAAGGAATGGCCGGCAAGAATCGCGTGGCCCTGCTCGATGTTCAGCTTCACTTCCTTCTCCAGCCCGAAGCGCTTGAGGAAGCCGTAGACCGTGGCAACGTCGTAGTCGTACTGATGCTTGGTCGGCTCCTGCGGCTTCGGCTCGATCAGGATCGTGCCTTTGAAGCCAATCTTGTGCTTGTAGTCGACGACGAGACTGAGGAAGCGCCCAGCCTGCTCCTGCTCGCGGGCAAGATCGGTGTTGAGCAGCGTTTCATAGCCCTCGCGCCCGCCCCACAGTACATAATTCTCGCCCTTCAGCCGCTTCGTGACGTCGATGCAGCTTTTCACCGTCGCCGCCGCATAGGCGAAGACATCCGGATCGGGATTGGTGGCGGCGCCCGACATGAAGCGGCGGTTGGAGAACAGGTTGGCCGTGCCCCAGAGCAGTTTGACGCCGGTCTTCTTCATCTTGGCGGCAAAATAGTCGGCGATCTCGTCGAGCCGCGCGGCACTTTCGGAGAAATCCTTGCCTTCCGGCCGCACGTCGGCGTCGTGGAAGCAGAAATAGGGCGCGCCGAGCAGCGAGAACATCTCGAAGGCGACGTCGGCTTTCAGCTTGGCCATTTCCATCGTGTCGACGCCGCCAGCCTTGGGAAACCAGGGCCGGTCGAAGGTCTGGCCGCCAAAGGGATCGCCGCCCGGCCAGGCGAAAGAATGCCAGTAGGCGACGGCGAAGCGCAGATGGTCTTCCAGCCGTTTGCCGGCCACCACCTCGTCGGGATTGTAGAAGCGGTAGGCCAGCGGATTGGTCGAATCCGGCCCCTCATACTTGATCGCTTTGATGTCGCCGAAAAATCCGCTGCTCATGATTTCTGTCCTCTCTCGAATAGTTCGCCCTGATTACCTCAGGCGTAATTGGTTTCGCTCTCGCTCGGGGTGAAAAGGCTCGTGTCAAAGCCACTCAACGAAGGAGACAGACCATGACCGACCTCAACACGATCGCCCAGAACTACATCACCGCCTGGAACGAGGCCGATGCGGATCGCCGCGCCGAACTGCTCAAGGCCACCTTCACGGAAGACGTCAGCTACCGCGATCCGCTCATGCAGGGCGACGGCCACGCCGGCGTTGCTGGGCTGATCGACGGCGTACAGCAGCGCTTCGCCGGCTTCCGGTTCTCGCTGAAGGGTACGCCGGACGGGTTTGGCGACCGCATCCGCTTCTCGTGGAATCTTGGGCCGGAAGGCGTGCCGTCGGTTATCGAAGGCACCGATATCGGTGTTATCGAAAATGGGCGCCTGAAGAGCGTCACCGGGTTTCTGGACAAGGTGCCGGCGCAGTGATCGATTAAGGGTGGCGCGAGACACCCCCCTCTGCCCTGCCGGGCATCTCCCCCGCAAGGGGGGAGATTGGCTGGCATCCACGCCTTCGCTAATCACCCACCTTACAAGACTGGCATACCCGCCGACGCTGCCGATCTCCCCCTTGCGGGGGAGATGCCCGGCAGGGCAGAGGGGGGTGCCTCGCGCCGACTCACGCGGTCACGCCTTTGATCGCCGGATACAGCGCCCGGTAGCGCTGATAGGCATCGGCATACGCCCCGCCAAGCGCAGCATCCGGCTCGATCGTCGCATCCGTCCTCGGCGCCGTGCACACCGCCAGCGGATCAGCCCCTGTCGCCGCGATCAGACCAAGCCTCGCCGCGCCAAAGGCAGCACCGAAATCGCCGTCGGCCGGAATGTCCACGGGCACCTGCAGCGCCGTAGCGATCGCCTTCAGCCAGTAGCGCGAGCGCGAGCCGCCGCCGATTGCCGTCACCCGCGTCAAATCCGTTCCGGCGGTCTTCAAGGCTTCGAGACTGTCGCGGAATGCGAAGGCGACGCCTTCAAGCACGGCCTGCGTCAGCACCGCGCGGCCGGATTCATGCGCCAGTCCGGTGAAGGACCCACGAATGGCGGAATCATTGTGCGGCGTGCGCTCGCCCGAGAGATAGGGCAGGAACGACACCCCGCTCGGCGCTTTCAGCACATCGCCAAGTTCGGCGGTCAATTCGCCGGCCTTCTTGCCTGAAATCTCCGACAGCCAGTTCAGCGAATCGGTCGCAGACAGGATGACCCCCATCTGGTGCCAGGTGTTGGGCAGGGCATGGCAGAAGGTGTGCACCGCGCTTGCCGGATTGGGCAGGTAGGAAGCGTTGGCAGCAAACAGCACGCCAGATGTGCCCAGCGACACAAAAGCGTGGCCGGCGCCGACCGTGCCCATGCCGCAGGCTGAAGCCGCATTGTCGCCCGCGCCACCTGCCACCGGGACGCCTGATGCTATGCCCCAGTTGGCGACCAGTTCGGCGCGCAAGGCTCCGGCCTTCTCCGTGCCTTCGACCAGCGACGGCATCTGCCTTTCGTCGAGCGATGTCGCCGCAAGCAATTCGGGGGACCAGCGCCGTTTGCCGACATCTAGCCAGGAGGTGCCGGCGGAGTCCGACATTTCTGAGATATGCTCGCCGGTCAGCCAGAACCGAAGGTAATCCTTCGGCAAAAGCACTTTTGCAACCTTGGCGAAAACCGCGGGCTCGTTGTTCTTCACCCAGGCGAGTTTCGGCGCCGTGAAACCGGGGAAGACGATGTTGCCGGTGAGTTGGCGAAAGTGCGGGTGGGCATCGAGCGCGGCGGCCTCCGCGTGGCTGCGCGTGTCGTTCCACAGGATGCAGGGGCGCAGCACCTGGTCGCCGGCATCGAGCAAGGTGGCGCCATGCATATGGCCGGAAAGGCCGATGCCCTTGACCGCGGCAAGCTCTTTCGGGTGCGAGGCTTTCAGCTTGGCAATGGCGGTCTCGCAGGCGCGGATCCAGTCGGCGGGGTTTTGTTCGGACCAGCCGGGATGCGGCCGCGATACGTCAAGCGAAGCATGGCCGGAGCCGATGATCTTCTGCCCGGCATCGATCAACAGCGCCTTGACGCCCGACGTGCCGAGATCGAGGCCGAGATACATGCATTCCTCCCATTGCCATTAATTTTTTCGGGTCTCGAAAAAATCTGGCTCGCCAGTTTTTAAAACAAGATCCGCCGCGGGTCAATTCTCTGACAAATTGGCGGCGCGTTGCGAAAACAGCGCCGACAGCGGACTGTCCGGCCGGACCAGTGCGCGCTCGGCCGTCAACGCCCAGGCAAGCGCCGTGTCGCCGGCGCGCAACGCCGCCTCGATCAGCGTGAGATCAATCACATCGCGCTGGGCGTGGCTGCCGCCAAAGCGATGGGCAATGGCGCGGATCGGTCGGATCAGGCGCACCGCTTCGCTGTAATTGCCCTCGCCGAATGCCTTGATGCCTTCCGTCAGTGGCTGGCCGACATCCCGGGTGAAGGCGGCGTTGTCGTCGCTGCCGCGCATCGCCTCGTGCTGGGCTTCGAGCAAGATCTTGACCGGCGCTTCGAGACCGGCGCCGACGAATGCCATCATCGCATGCGCATCGTTGAAGGCGTAATTGCCGGCTCCAGCCTTCGGCGCCCAGTTGGCAGCGAGCGCTGCCCAGCGGTCGCCGACATCGACACCGCCGAGATAAAGCCGCCACAGGATCGCGGATGCATCGACCATGTTCAGCGCCAGCGTCGAACGCTCGCCATAGATCGGCCCGTCATAGAGTTTGAGCACCTCGTCGGTCTCGCCGAGATCGTAGTGGAACAGCGCCAGATGCCACCAATTATGCACCTGCAGGAAGCTCTCTTTGGTCCACGCCTCGGGATTGGCGCGCATCCAGGCGATGCCGTCCCGTTGCCGGCTCTGCATCTCCATGACATGGGCGACCGCGTGCTGCGCCCAGCCGTCTCGCGGCTCGATCTCGATCGCCTGTCGGCCAAAACTTTCGGCTCTGATATAGTCGCCCATCTCCTCGAGACCGAAGGCCTGCATACCGAGAATGGCGTGATAACCTGGCATGCCGCTCTGCCAGGACGGTAGCGCGCGGCCGATACGGTCGCGCAGCATGCGGGCATTGCCGGTGAAGAAGTCGATCTGGTGGCCGACCTGCAACGCCACCACGTCGAGCGGGTTGTCGATGGCGATATCTTCGAGCAGGCGCGCGGCGTCATGCCAGCGTCCCTCGGCAAGGTGGCCAAGGGCCGCCACATGCGCCTGTTCGCGCGGCGTCGCGGCAAGCGGCAGTGCCGCAGCATGGCATGCCTGGGTGACCGCCATTGCCTCGCGTTCGGTGGCGAGGCCGAACAGATACCCCTTGAAGACATGCGCCATGACGAAACCGGGATCCGCCGATATGGCGCGGTCAACGGAGCCGACCGGGTCGCCGACGAAGCATTGCAATTCATGAACGGCCTGGCTGTAGGGTGAAAACCCGGCCTCGGTCGCGCCCGAAAACATTAGGCCGAATGGATCTCTTACTGCCATATCGGCCCTGATGCTCCGCAGTTCCTAATTGCCCGAGCGCATCGCCACCGTGGCGATCCCGGCGCCGACCAGCAGCGTGCCGCCGGTGCGGTTGAAGATGCGGATCGCCTTGGGGTTGCGTACGACGTTGCGGGCGCGCGCCGCAATCAGCGCGTAGCCGAAGGCATTGGCGAAGGCGAGCGCCAGGAAGGTCGCTTCGAAGATCAGCATCTGTGCCCAGAAATCGGCTTCCCGGTTGAGGAACTGCGGCAGGAAGGCGACGAAGAAGGTGATGCTCTTCGGGTTGAGTGCGGTGACCAGCCAGGCGTGCGCCATCATCTTGGCGGCCGAGACGGCATCTGTGCGTGGTTCGGCTTTGAGCGCGCCGCTGGCGCGAAATAGTTTTACCCCGAGATAGATCAGATAGCAGGCGCCGATCAGCTTCAGAATGGTGAACACGGTCGCCGACGCGGCCAGCAGCGCGCCGATGCCCAGCATCGACAGGGTCATGGCGGTGAAGTCGCCCAGCGCCACGCCGACGGACATCGGCAAGGCGGTGCGCCAGCCCTGGCCCAGCGCATAGGACACGACCAGAAGAATGGTCGGGCCGGGAATGATGAGCAGAACGGTGGAGGCGGCGGCGAAGGCGGCCCAGTTTTCGAACGACATCTTTGTCTCCTTGAGCGCAAAGAAAAGGATAAATCCTCGTGTGCGGAGGAATGTAAAGAGCCCTCTCCCAAAAATACACGGCGGACCATTTCGCCCGACCGCTGCGGCTATTGGCGGCACAAGTTTAATGCCGGTCGTTGGGCCTTCACCCTTTTTCAACCATGTTTGGCGAAACTGCCTGCTATCCGGCCGGACCGTGTTTCCCGCCGACAGCGTAGGGTTTGGGTGCATGCGTGAGTTGCCGCAGAATGTGACGCCGCCAGCAAATGGCGACGCAAACGAGACCGAACATCTCTATTCCCGCCGCTTCGTCCTGTCAGGGGCCGGCGCCATGACGCTGCTCGGCATGGCCGGCTGCAGCACTTCGACGCTCGAGCTGCCGCAATTCCAGCTGGATGACACGGTCACCGGCTCGGTGCGGCCGATCCGTCCGGCGATCAGCGTCGACAAGAACGTCACCGGCCCCGATGTCATGTACGCTTCGCTAAACGATGGCGGCTTCGAAGTGCCGGCGGTGCCCTATCAGAAGGTCAAGCCGGAGTTCCGCCGCCAGATCGTCGTCAACGAGACCGGCGAGGCGCCCGGCACGATTGTCGTCCATCTGCAGGAGCGAAAGCTCTATCTGGTGCAGGAGGGCGGCGACGCCATCCGCTACGGCGTCGGCATCGGCAAGGACGGCTTCCGCTGGTCCGGCCGCGCCAACATCCAGTACGGCAAGGAATGGCCGACCTGGACGCCGCCGCCGGAGATGATCCAGCGCAAGCCGGAACTGGTGAAATGGCAAAACGGCCAGCCCGGTGGCCTCACCAACCCGCTCGGCGCACGCGCCCTCTACATCTACCAGGACGGCAAGGACACCGGCTACCGCATACACGGTTCGCCGGAATGGGCGAGCATCGGCCTGGCGATGTCGTCGGGCTGCGTGCGCCTGATCAACCAGGATATCATCGACCTCTACAGCCGCGTTTCCAAGAAGAACCCGGTCGTCGTCGTCTGATCCTGTGCGGCGGTTTGGCGCCGCTGGAAACTCCCGTTGCGCGATGCGGCAAGCTAGGCCAAGGTGCCTTGAAAACCACAGCGCCGGGAGAAATCGAGCATGGCTGGAACGTTTGTCATCGCACAGGGCGGCGGCCCGACCGCCGTCATCAACCAGACGGTTGTCGGGGCCACGCTGGAAGTCCGCAAGCGCCATCCCGGCGCCAAGGTGCTGGGCTCGCTCCACGGCGTGCGCGGCATTCGTGACGGCAACTATGTCGACCTCTCCGCCATCTCTGAGGACCGGCTGCGGCTGATCGCCGGCACGCCGAGTGCCGCGCTCGGCTCGACACGCGACAAGCCCGACGCTGCCTATTGCGAAGTCATCCTCAAGGGCCTGAAGAAGGCCGGCGCGGACGCCTTCATCTATATCGGCGGCAACGACACGTCGGGCACGCAGCAGATCCTGACCGACGCAGCCGGCGGCAGCATCGCTTTCGTCCATGCGCCAAAAACCATCGACAACGACCTCGAGGAAAACGACCACACGCCGGGCTTCATCTCGGCGGCCGAATTCGTCGCCGGCGCCTTCCTGTCCGTCGATCTTGATTTCCGCGCATTGCCCGGCATCTATGTCGGCATCGTCATGGGCCGGCATGCCGGCTTCCTCACCGCGGCGGCTGCAGCCTGGCAGCTCGATCCCGACAGCGGCCCGCATCTGGTCTACGTGCCGGAACGGCCATTCTCCGCCGCCGGTTTCATCGACGACGTGCGCGCCACGCTCGACCGCCACAAGCGTTGCATCGTCGCCGTCTCCGAAGGAGTCAGCACCGCCGACGGCAAGGCGCTGGTCGAAAGCCTGGTGGCGCCGGACAAGCTCGAGCGCGACGCGCATGGCAACGTCAAACTGTCGGGCAGCGACCTGCCGTCAGCTCTGGAACGTGCGCTCGCCGAAGGCCTGCCGGGCAAGCGCGCCCGCGTCGATGCGCTTGGCTACATGCCGCGCGGCTATGTCGGCGCGATCAGCGCCGTCGACGCGCAGGAGGCTTTCGGCGCCGGCGCCTTCGCGGTTGCCGTTGCCGGCGAAGGCGGTGGCTCGGTGGCGCTGCAATATGACGGCTCCAAAACCGTGCTGAAGAAGGTGCCGCTGAAGAACGTCGCCGGCAAGACGCGCCATATGCCCGACGATTTCATGAAGCCCGATGTCAACCAGCTGTCGGAAGCGGGCATGGCTTACCTGAAGCGGCTGGTGCCGGAAAAATACAAGGTGGGAAAGCCCTTCGTCTGATGGGCGGCCGTTTTGACGGCGCCCGTTTTGATGGCGAGCGCGTTGTCGGCGACTGGTTCGGCAAGACGATCATCGACGACCGCACGACGATGCTGACCGAGCCTTTCGTGCATGATTTCGTGCGCGCCAACATCTGGCATTTCAGGGGACGCGACGCCGACCTGCTGGTCGACACCGGCATGGGCATCTGCCCGCTGGCGCCTGAGATCGACACGCCCGAGGGCAAGCCGCTCATTGTTGTCGCCACCCACATCCATCTCGACCATGTCGGCTCGCTGCACGAGTTTCCGCTGCGCGCCGGGCCGCGGCACAGTGCCGAGCATTTCGAGACCATGAACGATCGGGTGACCTACGCCTACATGTTCAACAATCTCGACGGCGCCGTTTCGAAATTGCCGGCGCCGGGCTGGACGGCGGCCGACTACAAGATTCCGCCGGCGCCGCTGACGCGCACGCTGGACGAGGGCGACATCGTCGACCTCGGCGACCGGCAGTTCCGCGTCCTGCATCTGCCCGGACATTCGCCGGATTCGATCGCTTTGTTCGACGAGGCAGACGGCCTGTTCTTTGCCGGCGACGCCATCTACGATTCCACGCTGATCGACGACCTGCCGGATTCCTCCCGGCCTGATTATCGCCGTACCATGCAGCGGCTCCTTGACCTGCCTGTTCGCCTCGGCCATGGCGGCCATGGGCCGAGCTTCGACGGCAACCGGATGCGCGAGATCGCCACAGCCTATCTCAGGCGCACCGGAGGCCTCTGACGACATTGGGATTGGAACCAGCGTGGCGCCGTGGTCGAGCGCGTCAATCCGGACAAGGCAGCTGCCAATGCCGGCCTGCAGCCGGGCGACGTCATCGTCGCCGTCGACCGGTCGCCCGTGCGGGATGCGCGGCAAGCCAACCAGGCGATCGCCGAGGCCGGCAGATCGGGCCGGAAGTCGGTGCTGCTTTTGGTCGACCGGGGCGACGCGCAAATCTTCGTCGCCGTACCCTTCGCCGCCGGTTGAGTCATGATGCGGCGGGCTCGCTGAACGATCGGCAGGCCTGCCGCACGGCCCCGCCAAAATTCCTGTTGCCCGCCGTGACATCTTCGAGAACATTACGGCAGGCCGGCAATGGCCTGCTAAAAACGGACAGTCCGATGGTCACTCGCGGTTTTTCCTCCGGTCGAAAGCCTCCGACGGAGACCGATGCGCGCATTCCGCCCGGTCAGTATCTCGAACAGGGCTTTCCGGTGCTGTCGGCGGGGCCGACGCCGCGCGTGCGCACCGAGGACTGGTCGTTCACGCTCAAGCACGGGCCGCGCCCGATCAAGAAATGGAACTGGGCCGAGTTCAACGCGCTGCCCTTGACCAAGATGACGCGCGACATCCATTGCGTTACCGCCTGGACCAAGTTCGATACCGCCTGGCAAGGCGTGCTGGTCGACGACATCCTTGCCGATGCAGGCATCGAAGCGCCGACCGGCTTCCTGCTGGCGCATGGCTATGACGGCTACACCACCAACGTGCCGGCCAAGGATCTCACCGCGGGGAAGGCGATGGTGGCGCTGCTTTATGAAGGCAAGCCAATCACTGCCGACCATGGCGGCCCGGCGCGGCTCCTGGTGCCGCATCTCTATTTCTGGAAATCGGCTAAATGGCTGAACGGGCTGCAGTTCACCGAGCGCGACGAGCCGGGCTTCTGGGAATTGCGCGGCTATCACATCTATGGCGACCCGTGGCGCGAGCAGCGCTATAGCGGCGATCCATGAGCGAAGCGCCGCAATCTCCCTGGCAGACGGCGAAAATCACCCGGATCGAAAAGCGGACGCCACGCGTCACCAGTTTCTTTTTCGCGCTGTCACGGCCATTCGCCTATCGCGCCGGACAGCATGTCGACGTCAGGCTGACGGCGCCTGACGGCTACCAGGCGCGCCGCTCCTATTCCATCGCCTCGGCGCCGGAGAGCGGCGCCACGATCGAGCTGGCGATCGAGAAGCTCGACGACGGTGAAGTCTCGCCCTTCTTCCACGACATCGCCGCGGTCGGTGACGAGATCGAACTGCGCGGGCCGCTCGGCGGCCATTTCGTCTGGTCCGATGGGGATGGCGGGCCGCTGCTTCTGGTCGGCGGCGGCTCCGGCGTGGTGCCGCTGATGGCGATGGTGCGGCATCGAACCTTGCGCAAATCGGCGGTGCCGGTGGCGCTGATGTTTTCGGTGCGGGTCTGGGACGAGGTGATCTTCCGCGACGAGCTGATCGGTCTCGGTGACCGCCGCGACGGGTTCGAGCTGGTGCTGACGCTGACGCGCGAGGCCGTACGGCGCCCGTCCGACTATTCGAGGCGCATCGACACGGCAATGGTCATGCAGGCGCTCACGCGGCTGCCGCGGCCGCCGGCGCTCGCCTTCGTCTGCGGGTCGAACGCCTTCGTCTCGGCGGCTGCCCAGGCGCTGATCGACGCCAGCATATCAGCGGAAATCATCCGCACCGAGCGCTATGGCGTCTGAGAGGGCCACAGTGGTTCACCGTTTCATTGAAACAGCCACCCGCTCTCAGGTGGGTGAAAACCTTGCCGACAGCAATTGGAACGGCAGCGCGCCATAGGCGGCGACTTCGGCCTCATTGTCCCAGTTGCGGAACTGGCGCGATGGCCGTGCCTCGATCACCAGAGGCCGGCCGGTGTCGTCCACCGTTAGCTTGCCGCGAAAGCGCAGCACACGTCCGCCGCCGGCGCGGCTGATCACCATGGAACGCAGGCGGGCGACATGGCCGCCGCCGGCATTGATTTCCATCTCAATGCGGCGCCGGATTGGTGGAACGACGATCCTGACGGTGACGTCCAGCACCATCGCTCCAGTCCTGTCCGGACGCGGCAGGGTCTGGGAAAGTGCAAACGGCGCCGACGTCGCTCTTGCCTTGCGCAATGTCGGCCTGCCGCGCCAGACGGCGGGCGTCGGCTGCTGCAGGCGGCCCTTTTTGCGTTTGAGGCGCAATTGCTTGGCAAAGCCGCGCGACAGCCAAACGAGGCCGCCGAAATCGGTGCGCGGCTTCGCCTGCAGCACCGAAGACCAGCGCGACAGGCCGGCGCGGTCGGCCAACTCAATCGTCTTTGCAAGTTCGACCTCCGGCACCGCAATGCCGATCTCCAGGCAGAGATAGGAGAGCGCCACCGCCGTGGCGACGGCGAGGCCCCGCTTGGCAACGATATCGGCGAACACGCCCCAGTCGACTGCGCCACTCTCGATGGCGACCGCACAGTCGACCAGCCAGTCGCTGTGGGTGTGGGCATCGAGGCCGCCATGTGCGATGGCGAGCGCCATGCGGTCGGCCGGAGAGGGAACAAGCACGCGGACGCCATTGAAATCGGCTGACAGCGCCCGCTGCCAGACCGCCAGATCGTCTTCGGTGCTCTGCTGCGATCCGTCATAGGCCGACTGGTGCAGGTCGATGTCGCCGAAACTGCCCTTGAAGAAATTCATCGACCGCAGGGACGCCAGCCTTGTGCGCAGATATTGCGGGCTGACGCCGGTGGCGATTTGCCAGCCACCCTCGGTCAACACGTCGAAGGCGGCGATCATGTCCTGCGGACGCACCAATATGTCGATGTCGTGCGCCACCCGGCCCCGCTGCGCCGACGCGTTGACGGCGATGCGGCTGGCGCCTTTGATTAGCATCACCGCGCAGCCGGCGTCGATCATGGCCTGTAGCGCCGGCTCGGCCTCGCGCGCAGCCAGTCGCGATTTGGTCCACAGCATCTTTTGCAGGCCGACAAGACGTGGATAGGCCGGATGCCCAGCGAGCTTGCGGCCGAACCTGTCGGAGATCGCGGCCAGCAGCCGATGCTCTCGGAAGGCAACATGGTCGATGTCGTTCTCGTCGAGCCAGCGCGCCGCGTAACGCCCTGCCGCTTCTTCATCGGGCAGCAATGCGGCCTTCAGCAGCTGGTCGAGTCCGCCAGTTGGCCATGACCAGCCATAGTCCGGAAACCGACGGCCGATACGGCGCATGGCATTGGCCATCAGTCGGCGCTCGTCTTTTTCGCTGCTCGCCTTTGCATGGCCAGCCTTACGACTTCGAGATAACCGCGATCGCGCGCGGGGTCGCGTCCATAGGACATGCTGTCGGGCCGGATGCGGCGCAAGGTCAGGACATCGTCGAGCATGGCAAGCGCAAAGCCCGCCTCGCGGACACGGGCGATCCAGTCGACCATGTCGCCGCGACCGCCTTGCGGGTCGATGATCGGACCGACGGCCTCGGCTACCTCCCGGCGGATCATCATCGTCGTGCGCGACCAGCCCGCCACGGCCACGTCCTGTTGCACATCGGGCTTATCATCGCGAAACGTCCGCCAGTGGGCAAAGACTCCTGCCGTCGCGGGAAACCGCTCGAAATGCTCCAGCTGCCTTTCGATCTTGGTCGGCAGCCACAGATCGTCCGCATCGAGCGTGGCGACGAAGGGCGTCGCCAGCGCGGCGATGCCCCTGGTGGTGGCGCTGCCTGGTCCGGCATTGTCCTGGCGCAACACCTGCACCGGCATGCCCAGCGAATTGACCACCGCGACCGTATCGTCGGTCGAGCCGTCATCGACGACGATTATAGCGTCGGGCTGGACCGTCTGGGCCGCGACCGATCGCAGCGTCTCGGCGATGGTGGCGGTCGCGTTGAAGGCCGGAATGACGACGCCGTAGCTGGCCATCACAGGAAACGCCAATTCGCAAGTTCCTTGAAATCGAAGATGCCGTCGACAGGGTGCAAGGAGCGGTCGGCCTCGCGCCGTTTCATCGACTTGTAGACGGCGCGCATGAATTCGCGAAAAGGAACATCGGCCTGCCTGGTCATGTTGCCGGGATGGCGCCGGTAATAGAGCGCAACAGTGTCGGGCATCGTGAATTTCGGCCCGCTTTCGAAAGTGCGCAGCAGATAGTCGGTGTCCTCGGCCTGGTGGAAATCCTCGTCGAAGCTGCCGATGCGTTCGACCAACCGCCGGACGAAGATAGCGGGAGACAGGTGAATGCCGCGAACCGTCACCGAGTGGCTGTCGGCTGTCGGCTCCAGCGTATCGTCATCTATGTCGTCGACCAGCGTCATGCGCGAATAGGTGAGCTCGAGGGTGGGGTCTGCGTCGAAACAGGCCAGATCCGCCTTGAAGCGGCCCGGCGGGGAAATGTCGTCGGAATCGAGAAACGATACCAGCCCGGTCTGCGGCAGCAATTGCCGCAAGCCCGCGTTGCGTGCCCGCGTCACCCCGGCATTCTGCTGCTGGAAAAGGCGAATGCACGGCGCCTCCGCGATCAGCGAGCGCACGACCGCCACCGAACTGTCGGTCGAACCGTCATCGATAACGATGATGTCGAGATCGGCGGCATCGCGCTGCCTCAGCAGCGAGCGCAGCGCCGAGCCGACATGGCGTTCGCGGTTGTAAACCGGCATGATCACGCTCAGCTTCACGCACGCATTCCAGGCTGTGATCTGTTCATTCTTTCACCACTCTGCCGGGCGCTTGATCTCGAAAAGCCCCTCGACCGGGCGCCGCGACGGATCGGCCTTGCGCCGCCGCAAGGATTTCTGAATCACACGCAGATATTCGCGCACCGCCACATCCCTTTGCTTGGTCAAATTGCCGGGGTGGCGCCGGTAGTATACCGCGACGGTGTCGGGAAAAATGTGCTTTGGGCTGGTTTCGAAAATGCGCAGCAGATAGTCGGCGTCTTCGCCCTGCCGGAACTCCTCGTCGAAAGCACCTGTACGGTCGATGAGTGCCCTGCGGAGTATCCCGGCGCTAAGGCTGACGCCGCGCACGGTGGGACCTGCGCCGCCCCGTGCCGGCTGCAGGGTTTCGTCGTCCATGAGATCGACGCGCGTCATCAGCGAGTAGGTCAGCTCGAGCGCAGGGTCGGCCGCGAACAGGGGTAGGCCAGCCTTGAATCGTCCAGCCGGCGAGACGTCGTCCGAATCCAGGAACGACACCAGTTCGGTTTGCGGCAGCAACTGCCTCAGCCCTGTGTTGCGCGCGTTGGCCACGCCCTGGTTTGCCTGCTGGAACAGGCGGATGCACGACGCTTCCCGCATGATGGCGCGGACTGCTTCAACGGAGCTGTCCGTCGAGCCGTCGTCGACAACGATGATATCGAGATCGGCATCGTCGCGTTGCCTGAGCAGGGACCGCAACGTCGAAACGACATAGATCTCCCGATTGTACACCGGCACAATGATGCTCAACTTCATGCAGCGCCCCGAAGGACGAAATCCGCAATCGTGCCGGCGATCTCGCGCGGCTCGGTCCCCAGCGACAGCCGGTAGCATGGCAGATCGCGGGTAAGCTCGCTGAAAAAGCGAAAGCCCGCTTCCCGCTCGCCCGGCATCTGCACGATTCCTGACGGGGCCAAGGCGATCATGGCATCCTTGCGCGATATGGGCATGACCGAGCTTCTCGCACCTCCCCTGATATGGGGCACTATCAAAGCAATAATGTCCAGACTTGCAGGAGGTGGTCGAGGCGCGATCTCGTCGATGCGAAAGGCATGCTTGCCTTGCCAGTTCAGCGGTTGGTACGACTTTAGCCGACCCTCCAGCTTCAGCCGCTTGAAGCCCTCCGGATCCTGCTTGAGCGTGGCAAACAGCGGATAGGCCGTCACGCCCTCGGTCCGGTCGATCAGCACATAGTCGTCGCCGACGCTATCGAGCCCATTGAGCAGGCCGGCGACGACTGTTCCCGATTTTCCGGCTCCCCCGGAGCCCGCCAGCAACACGCCCTTGCCATCGATGCCCAGCGTGCCGGCATGGGTAAGCCGCATGCCGCGCGCCGCATATTCCCAATGCAGGAAGGCGCGCAGCGGCGCCGCCTGTTCCCATGGCGGAAAGGCCTCGGCCGCCATCATCAGCTGCGCCCCGACATGGCGTTGCGGATCATGGAACTGCCAGAAATCGAGGTCATGATAGTAGCTGCCGCGCAATCCGGCCTCTTCCAGCCGGTTGGCAAAGGCATGATGGTTGTAATCGCCTCGGCCCCAGGTGGCCGGGGCGAGGACGCCATCGATGCCCGGGTGGGCGACGAAAATGCGGCAGCCGTCAGATGCAGACGGATTTTCCGGGGCCGGTATGAAGGCATGGCTCATGGCTTCCGCCAGCGTGCCATGGTCGAGGTGGACACTCAGCTCCAGTCCCGGCAACCGCACGCTGGCGGTAACGGGATAGAATGCGGCGGCGCTTTCCGCGGCCGCCAGCACATGGCGGGCATAATCCGGCAGGGTTTGCAGCGTGATCAAAGGCATGTGTTGGTTGTTCAGCGTCCAGAATTGCGCCGGGTCGCCTGATGCATGTCGCTCGGGGTGGCCCCGGTTTTGAGACGACGACATGCATAAAATAAAAGATCTAAACCGCGTCGCCTGAGTCCGTTCAAACGCGACGCGCTTTAGGGAAACGATTATGCCTGTTTCACCGCCGGCCAGCCGAGAGGTTCCTCGACCTCATGGATCGGGTCGACAATGATGAGATCGGCAAGGTCGTCATGGACATCGACCTTGAGCGGCTCATTGCTGGCAGCAAGCGCAGCCGACAGCTCGCCCGAAAGCGGTTGTGCCGGTGTTTCGGCTGGCGCAAGCAACCCGAAATCGAGCAGTCGGGCAACGAAGCTTTCGAGGTCGGCCAGGCTTGTTTTTGCGGCGCCCGCGGCAGCTCCGACCAGCGCTTCAGTGGCGACGCCGGACGACAAAGCCTGCCAGACCCGGCTGCCGGAATCGGAAAAGCCGAAATACTTGCCGTTCGAAAGATCGAGAACGACGGCTTCGCCATCGAATGATTCGAAAACGATGTCCTTGCTTGCGACCGCGTAGACCCGCTGTTGCATCGCTGTGTCCCCCGTTCCATGCGCCCATGAAGGGATGCGCCAGTTTCACGGTCTGCCAGCCCTTCCTAAGTGCGTCTAAATCACTCGGCCTATGCTTGGCAAGACAAAGACCCGCGAACACAACGCCTGCGTCGGTGACCGTTGCGGCGAAGTCGACCGGCTCAAGCCTCGATTTCGAGCGCCGACAATGGTTTCGAGCAGCAGGCAAGGATAAAACCGTCATCGATCTCGTGGTCGAGGATGCCGCCATTGTGGCTCATCTCGACTTCGCCGGAGACCTTCTTCACCTTGCAGGTGCCGCACAGGCCGAACTCGCAGGCGGCGGGAATCCGCACGCCCGAGCTGCGCGCTGTCTGCAGCACGGTCTGGCCGGCGACGCAGCCGGCATCGACCTCCGAAAGCGAGAAGCGGATCGGCGTCACGGCTTCGACAGGTGCAGCGATGCCGTCCTCGACCGGGGAGGCAAACGGCGCCGGAATTTCCTCCATCACAGGCGCGGCAAAGCTCTCCTGATGGTATTTCGTCATGTCGAAGCCGGCGGCATCCAGCATGCCGCGCACGGCGCGCATGAACGGATCGGGGCCGCAGCAGAAGATTTCGCGCTCGCGGAAATCCGGAGCCAGCAAGGGCAGCCGGATCGCGTCGATGCGCCCCATATGACCGTACCAGCCCTCGCGGCTGGAACGTTCCTCGATCATGAAGCCGAGCGACAGGCCGGGCATATGGCCGCCGAGCAGTTCGAGTTCCTTGCGGAAGATGATCTCTTCGGCACGCCGCGCGCAGTTGACGAAACCGACATCGGTCCATGGCGCGCAGTCGTTCAGCCAGCGCAGCATCGACATCATCGGCGTCACGCCGGAGCCGGCGGAAATGAACAGGTATTTGGCCGCCGGGTGGCTGTGCAACGAGAAGTCGCCGGCCGGTCCGTAGGCCTTGACATGCGAACCGGGCACCAGATGGTCGAACATCCAGCGCGTGCCGATGCTGCCGGCCTGCGCCTTGACCGTCACCGCGATCGAAAACGGCCGCGATGGCGACGACGACAGCGTATAGGTGCGCATCAGCGGCCCTTCCGGTGTCGGCAGTTCCAGCGTCAGGAACTGGCCCGGCTTGTAGCGGAACCAGGTCTGGTTGTCGGAGCGGAAGGTGAAGGTCTTGACGTCAGGCGCCTCGTCGCTGACGCCGATCACTTCCAGCACCTGCAGCCTATCGTTCCAGGGCGCCATCTGGTCGAGATGGCGATAGAGCCCAAGATCCGTCATCGCATTCATCCTCCGGTCCTTCTTCGCCTGCTCCAGCTCACGCGACGCTGCGCAGCGCCGGCCTGCCACCTTCGGCAAGGCGCGGGCCGATGAAGGCCGCGTACCATTCGACGAACTGGATCACGCCGCCCTCGTGCAGCTCCGAATAGGGGCCGGGCTCATAGGCCGGAGACAGGATGCCGAAGGCGTTTTCCTCGACGATGCGGCGGTCCTGGTCGTTGGTCTCGGTCCAGACATGGGTGAGCTCCTCAAGGTTGTAGTCGACCCCCTCGACCGCATCCTTGTGCACCAGCCACTTGGTCGTCACCGCGGTTTGCGTGGCGCTGATCGGCAGCACCCGGAAGGTGACCGCATGGTCGATCAGTATGTGGTTCCAAGTCGTCGGATAGTGGTAGTGCATCAAGGTGCCGATGCGGTCGGCGGCAACAGTGTCGGACAGGTTCTTCGTCACCGCGCGCTTTCCCGACATCGTGTAGCTGACGGCATCGCGCAGCAGCGGCGCGCGGGTGGCGCGGTATTGCCCGGCCGGATCGGTGCGGAACTTGCTCGGCAGGCCCGCCGCCTCGCATTTCGCCCAGTGCGCCAGCATCTCCGGATCGCTGTCGGCGCCCTGCACGCCGGTCACCGTCGGCGCTTCGGGGAATGTCTTGCACAGCTCCGGATGATTGCCGGCGCAGTGATAGCATTCGCGGTTGTTTTCCCAGACCAGCTTCCAGTTGCCCTTCTCGATGATGGTGCTCTCGAAGGCGACCTTGGCTTCATTCAGCCGGTGCGGCTTGAGGTAGGGCTCTATCATGGCGCGCATCGGCGCAAAGTCGGCAGGTTCTTTCGCCAGGCAGATGAAGATGTAGCCGCCGACGCTCTCGCAGGCGACGGGCTTCAGGCCGAACTGGCTCTTGTCTAAACCGTCGGCCATCTGGCGGGCAAACAGCAGCCGGCCGTCAAGCTCGTAGGTCCACTGGTGATAGGGGCAGACAAGCTTTGCCGCCATGCCCTTCTCAGTGTTGCAGACACGGCTGCCGCGATGGCGGCAGGAATTGTGAAAGGCGTTGATGTTGCCCTTCTGGTCGCGGACCAGCACCACCGGATAATCGCCGATCTGCACGGTGATATAGCTGCCGGGCTTCGGCAGTTCGCAATCATGGCCGATGAACAGCCAGTCGCGATACCAGATAAGCTCCATGTCGAGCTTGAAATAGTCCGGGTCGGTGTAGAAGGGCTGTTCCAGCGAAAAGCCTTGCTTGCGGCCGTTCAGGAGCCTCAGCATGTCGTTGCGCGTATCCATAGTTCTGTCCTCGTGGTTTAAGGACTGAACTTGGTGGTGATGGAGGAAGGATCGGACGCAGGCCGGCGCGGCGCCGGACATGCACTATCCACCTCTTGACCGCCCACCGCGATCAGTCGAGTCTATGCATCTCGGGCTGGTTTCCGGGCTCTGGAGTTGTCCTTGCGGACCATCGCGACACCTTCCCAGGCTCTTGCCCAGTGGTCTCCCGTTGCGACTTCAACTCCACCACCGTTGCGGGGGCAGCGCCGGATTCTGACCGGCTTCCCAATTCTCCGCTGCGTCGTCACGAAGCGGCACCTGAGATGCGATCATCTAATCACGGCAGCGATCGCGACGTCGGCATGAAAGCGACATCGTATCCATGCGGCGCGACACGCGCGGCATACGCTCCCCGCCGCCGGTCAAAGAGCTGAGACGTTTCTTGCGACGCCATCATCGCCGTTTCGAATCGCTGCGGATCCAGTTCGATCGGGGGCAAAAAGGGCTCAACGGTATCGAAAAGTTACTATTAGCAATCTCTAATCGAACCGAACGGTTCGTTTCTGTTGACAATGCGTGCAGGACGGTGTGAACGACGGCCCGGAAACCGACATCGGAGCGAACCACTCGGTTCGACATAAGAAACTGAAAACAATACAATAAACAGCCATGAAGGAACTTCCTGGTACAATTTCAAGGTGCAGGAGCGTGGTCCACACGGAACAACTTCGTGATTGGAAACCAGCCTATGGCTTTCCCACATCGGGGCTGTCCGAACGACGCGAATTCCTCCCAAGACACGCCGCTAGACGGACAGACAAACTGGAGTACTAAAAATGAAAAAGATCATCCTCACTGCCGCAGCCGTTTTGGCGATCACCGGCAGCGCCTTCGCCGGTAGCGACAATTACGGTTCCAATGGTGCGAACCAGCCAGCCGTCTCGGTCGACAGCTCGTATACGGCTTCCATTCAGAAGCCGGCGCACGCTGACAAGCAGCCTGTCGTTCAGGGCGCCGACCGCGACCTCTACGGCAATCGCTGATCCCGACCAAAGAAGGGCGGCTAACCCGTCGCTCTCGGGATCCCAAAAAATTCAGGAGTATTTGAAATGAAAAAGATCATCCTTGCTGCCGCCGCCGTTTTGGCCATCTCCGGCAGCGCTTTCGCCGGCAGCGACAACTACGGTTCGAACGGCGCCAACCAGCCTGCGATTACGTCGACCGATAGTGGCCATACGGCTTCGGTTGAGAAGTCGGCTCCAGCCGAGCAGGCGCCTGCCCACGGTGCCGACCGTAACCTTTTCGGCCGCTAAAAGTCGGTTTCCAGCACGTGGCGGGCTTATCCGCTGCAGCTGGCGGCATCAGAAAAATTCAGGAGACTAAAATGAAGAAGATCGTTCTTGCCACCGCAGCCGTTCTGGCTGTTTCGAGCGCTGCCTTTGCCGGCAGCGACAATTATGGCTCCAATGGCGCCAACCAGCCGGCCGCTGCCGTCGACACCACCCGCACTTCGTCGACCGGCACCAACTCGGCGGTCTACAAGCTGCTGAACTCGTCGAACGACCAACAGAAGTTCGTTCCTCAGAGCAGCGACAGGGATCGGTTCGGCAACAACTAACAGCCGAAGCTTAAAAAAAGAGCGGCGGGCCTGGCCCGCCGCTCTTTTTTCATGCCTGTACGACGCAGCTATCTCAAGCCGCCTTCACTTCCACCGGCTTGAGCGAGAAGGAGTGCCCATCGGCGTCGAAGATGTGCAGGTCCCCGGCATCCGCGGTCAGTCGCAGCTTTGCCCCGCGCTTGACCTCGACATTGCCGGGCAGCTTGGTCACCAACGGCAGGTCAGCGCGGCCGATATCGACATAGACAAGCTGCACCTCGCCGAGTTGCTCGACATAGTCCACCACGCCCTCGAAAAGATATTCCGCGCCGGTGGCGGCCGACAGATCCTCCGGCCGCACGCCGAAGCTGACTGCCGCACCCTTTGCTGACGCCGGCGTTGCGATCGGCACCGTTGCCTTGCGGCCGCCGACATGGCTGACGATTGTCGGGTTGCCCGTCCTGTCGATTGTCGCCGGCAGGATGTTCATGGCCGGCGAGCCGATGAACTGGGCAACGAACAGATTGCCGGGCTTCTTGTAGAGGTCCATCGGCGTGCCGACCTGCTCGATATGGCCATCCTTCAGCACGACGATGCGGTCGGCGAGCGTCATCGCTTCGACCTGATCGTGGGTGACGTAGATCATGGTCGTGGCAGGCATCGATTCCTTGAGCTTGGCGATCTCGATGCGGGTCGCGACGCGCAGCGCCGCGTCGAGATTCGACAGCGGCTCGTCGAACAGGAACACTTTCGGATTGCGCACGATGGCGCGACCGATGGCGACACGCTGGCGCTGGCCGCCCGACATCGCCTTGGGCAGGCGGTCGAGATATTTGGTCAGCTGCAGGATTTCGGCGGCCTGCCGCACCCGCTTGTCGATCTCGGCCTTGCTTTCCTTGCCGATCTTCATCGAGAAGGCCATGTTGTCGTAGACGGTCATGTGCGGATAGAGCGCATAGGACTGGAACACCATGGCAATGCCGCGCTTGGAAGGCGGCACGTCGTTCACCACCTCGCCGGCGATCTTCAGCTCGCCGGAGGTGATCTCCTCAAGCCCGGCGATGGACCGCAGCAAGGTCGACTTGCCGCAACCCGACGGGCCGACGAAGACGATGAACTCGCCCGACTTTATGTCGAGGTCGATGCCGTGGAGAATGTGCAGATTGCCGTATGATTTCTTCACCTGTCTCAGCGTGACATCGGCCATAATTTCCTCCCAGTGATTTCCCTAGAGAACCTGGATTTCCTCAAAAAATCCAGTTTCGTCAAAAACTCAGTCGATGCGCCCGAACCAGGCGCCGTAGCCGCCGAGGCGGATGGAACCTGTGCCGGATTGTCCCGAAAAACCGTGCCCGGCCAATGGCAGCAGCGCCTGACCACCGAGATCGACCTCGGCCGGCTTGCTGGCCAGATTGAAGACGCAGACGATCTGCTCATTGCCCTCACGGCGGGTGAAGGCGACGGTCTCGCCCTCGCTTTCGATGAACTCGATGTCGCCTTTGGCCAGGGCCGGATGCTGGCGGCGGAAACCGAGAAAGCGCCGGTAGTGCCCGAGCAGCGAGGCCGCGTCGCCCTGCTGAACATTGACCGCTTGCGACAAGTGCTTGCCCGGCACCGGCAGCCAGGGCTTGGCCGTCGAAAAGCCGGCATTGCTGGCGGTTGCATCCCACACCATCGGCGTGCGGCAGCCGTCGCGGCCCTTGAATTCGGGCCAGAAGCGAATGCCGTAGGGGTCCTGCAGATCCTCGAACTGCAACTCGGCTTCGCCCAGCCCAAGCTCCTCTCCCTGATAGAGGCAGACCGAACCGCGCAGCGACATCAGCAGCGCCGAGATAACCTTCAGATAGGCGGCCGGGTCGGCCTCGTCGGCGGCCCAGCGCGAGGCCGGACGCATCACGTCGTGGTTGGAAAAGGCCCAGCACGACCAGCCGTCGCTGGCGACCTTGCCGAAGGCTTCCAGCACCTGGCGCACCTTGGCGGCGCTGATCTTTTCCGGCGCCAGGAAATCGAAGGAATAGCACATGTGGACGCGTTTGCCGCCGGCGGTGTAGGCGGCGACCACTTCCAGCCCACGCTGCGAATCGCCGACTTCGCCGACCGCGGCGGCCGCCGGATATTCGTCGAGCAGCGCCCGGAACCGTTCGAGGAAGGCAAGGTTTTCCGGCCGGCTCTTGTCGTAGATATGGTCCTGGTAGTTGTAGGGATTGACCGCAGGTGCTGTCTGGTCGTTGCGCTCTTCGGGCGGCAGCGGCGGATTGTTCTCCAGCCCCTGGCTGTGGAAGTAGAAATTGATGGTGTCGAGGCGGAAGCCGTCGACGCCGCGCTCCAGCCAGAAGCGGGTGACGTCGAGCAGCGCGTCCTGGACTTCCAGATTGTGGAAGTTGAGGTCCGGCTGCTCGGACAGGAAATTATGCAGATAATATTGCTGGCGGCTGGTGTCCCACTGCCAGGCCGAGCCGCCGAAGATCGACAGCCAGTTGTTGGGCGGCGTGCCGTCCGGCCTGGCGTCGGCCCAGACATACCAGTTGGCCTTGGGATTGCTACGGCTGGCGCGGCTCTCCTTGAACCATGGATGGTTGTCGGCGGTGTGCGACAGCACCTCGTCGATCATCACCTTGAGGCCGAGGTGATGGGCTTCCGCAACCAGCGCGTCGAAATCGGCGAGCGTCCCGAACATCGGGTCGACGTCGCAATAGTCCGAGACGTCGTAGCCGAAATCCTTCATCGGCGACTTGAAGAAGGGCGAAATCCAGATGGCGTCGACGCCGAGCGAGGCGATGTAGGGCAGCCTGCGGATGATGCCCTTGAGGTCGCCGATGCCGTCGCCATTGGAGTCCTGATAGGAGCGCGGATAGATCTGGTAGATCACCGCGCCCCGCCACCAGTCGCGATCGACGGCGAGATCGGGCTTCGAGGTCGCCTTCAAAGCGGCTTGCATAAGTCTCAACCTCCTTTGACCGAGCCGGCCAGCAGCCCGCGGACGAAATAGCGCTGCAGCGAGAAGAACACGATCAGCGGCACGATAATGGTGACGAAGGCCGATGTCGTCAGGATTTCCCAGTCGCCGCCGCGCGAGCCGAGCAACGCGTTGAGCTTCGCGGTCAGCACGATCTGGTCCCCTTCGGTACCGAGGAAAACCATTGCCACCAACAAATCGTTCCACACCCACAGGAACTGGAAGATTGCAAAGGACGCCAGCACCGGGAAGGACAGCGGCAGCACGATCTTGACGAAGATTTCGAAATCGCTGGCGCCATCTATGCGCGCCGATTCCATGATCTCGCGCGGCAGGCCGGCAATATAGCTGCGCAGGAGATAGATGGCGAAGGGCAGGCCGAAGCCGGTATGCGCCAGCCAGATGCCGAGATAGGTTTTCGACGGCACACCGAAGAAGATGCCGACGCCGTTGTAGATCTTCAAAAGCGGGATCAAGGACATCTGCAGCGGCACGACCAGCAGGCCGATGATTGTGGCGATCAGCAAGGCGCGGCCGGGAAAACGCATCCACGCCAATGCATAGGCGGCGAAGGCGGCGATCAGGATCGGGATGACCGTCGCCGGGATGGTGACGGTCAGCGAGTTTATGAACGAGCGGCCGATGCCCTCCGAAAACAGCACGGTCTTGTAATTGTCGGTGGTGAATTTCGGTGGCGCCGACGAGGCGTAATAGACGCGCTGGCCACGGTCGCCTTCGAAAGCCTTGGGCGAACTCATGACGAACGTTCCGTCGGCATTGAGCTGCAAGGTCACGCCGTCGCCGAGATCGGCAGTGGTGCCGGCCGGATATTGCGTCGGTGCCGCCGACTTGACGCCGAAGGCGCTGATGTTGCGCGCAGCACCGTCGCCGAAGATATTGCCGGCAAGCACGAACTTGCCGTCCTTCTCGACCTGCGCCGAGGCCGGCGGCAGGCGGCCGGCTTCAGTCTGGCTGGAGCTGGAGAACGAGTTCCACCAGCCCGAGGCGATGATCTGGTCCTTGTCGCGCAGCGACGAGACCAGGATGCCGAGCGTCGGCACGGTCCAGACGGCGACGAAGACAAGCACGGCGATGTGGACGCCGAAGCGGCTGGCAAAGGACTTTCCGGTCGCGACGGCCATCTCAATGTCCTCCCGTCTCTTTGTTCGCCTGGCGGATGTTCCAGACCATGATCGGGATGACCGCGATCATGATGATGATGGCGATGGTGGCGCCGCGGCCGAAATCGCCGCCGCCGCGGAACATCCAATCGAACATCAGATTGGCCAGCACCTGGCTGTTCCATTGGCCGTTGGTCATGGTCAGCACGATGTCAAACACTTTCAGCACCAGGATGGTGATCGTCGTCCAGACCACGGCGATGGTGCCCCAGATCTGCGGCACCATGATCTTCCAGAAGATCTGGAACGGATTGGCGCCGTCGATGACCGCGGCTTCAAGCGTCTCTTCGGGGATGCCGCGCAACGCCGAAGACAGGATGACCATGGCAAAGCCGGTCTGGATCCAGATCAGGATGATCATCAGGAAGAAATTGTTCCAGAACGGCAGCGATATCCAGACCTGCGGCTGGCCGCCGAAATACTGGATGATGGCGTTGAGCAGGCCGATCTGCGTCTGGCCCTCGCCGCGATATTCGTAGATGAATTTCCAGATCACGCTGGCGCCGACGAAGGAGATCGCCAGCGGCAGGAAGATCAGGCTCTTGGCGATTGTGCCCCACCAGATCTTGTCCGTGAGCACGGCGATTATCAACCCTAGAAAGGTGCAGGCGGCGGGCACCACCGCCAGCCAGATGATGTTATTCAGGATCGAGTTGCGGAACTCGCGGTCGCCGAACGCCCATTCATAGTTGGCGAAGCCGACAAAATGCTGGCCGCCGCGGTCGAGGAAGGACAGCCAGAGCGTCGCCACCACCGGATAGATCAGGTAGACGGTGAGGATGATCATCGCCGGGCCGACGAACAGCCACGGACGGACCAGTCCTTGCCGGCGCAGATTGTCGATGGCCGCAGCCCCGGCCACGCCGCGCGACGGGAATATCAGGTCGACCAGCTTGTTGGCGCCCCAGAAATAGGCGACGCAGCCGCCGACGCCGATGATGATGACAAAAATGGCCGATAAGATCTGAGCAGCCATGGGTCCCTCTTCCCTGCGCATGATCGGCCGGGCCTTGAACAGCCCTGGCGATGTGGCTCTGCGCCGATTTAAGTTATTCTGAAACGAACGAACGCAAATCGGTCCGGCGTAAGGCGCCGGTCGGATCCGGGCCATAGCGGCCCGGACCCAGTCTGTGGAGGAAGTCCTGAATTTGCCGCCAAAGCGGCTGATTACTTGGCAGTGGTTACTTGCCAGCTGACTGCTTGCCAGCTGACTACTTGATAGCGTCCCAGCTCTTCTGGATGTCGGTGGCGACATCCTGCGCCGACTTGCCGCCGACCAGATCGATCATGCCGGTCCAGAAGGCGCCGGCGCCGATCTTGCCCGGCATCAGGTCCGAACCGTCGAAGCGGAAGGTCGAGGCATTGGCAAGGATATCGCCCTGCTTCTTCAGCGCGTCGCTGGCATAGGCATCCTTGTTGACCGACTTAAGCGGCGTGACGAAGCCGCCCTGGGCCATCCAGATTTCATGTGCCAGCGGCATTTTCAGGAATTCGATGAACGCGCGTGCACCCTTCGAGTCCTTGGTGATCATGGCCAGCGTGCCGGCGCCGAGCACAGGCGTGCCCAGCTCGGGCTTGGATGCATAGGGCGGGAAGTAGAAGAAGTCGGCGTCCTGTCCAACCTTTGTGCCTTCCGGGAAGAAGGTCGGGATGAACGATGCCTGATGGTGCAGGTAGCATTTCGGCGGCACCGAGAAGAGGCCCTTCGGGCTGTCGCGGAAGTCGGTCGCGGCAACCGCCTTGGCCCCGCCGTCGACCATCTTGTCGTCGGTCGCGATCTTGCCGAAAATGTCGATGGCGTTGACCACCGCCGGATCGTTGAACGGGATCTCGTTCTTTACCCACTTGTCATACACGTCGGGCGCCTGGGTGCGCAGCATGATGTCTTCGACCCAGTCGGTCGCCGGCCAGCCGGTAGCGCCGCCTGAGCCGAGGCCGATGCACCACGGCGTGCCGCCGTCGGCGATGATCTTCTTCTCGAGATCGGCGAGCTCTTCCTGGGTCTTGGGAACCTTGTAGCCGGCTTCCTCGAAATTGTCCGGCGAGTACCAGACCAGCGATTTCACGTCGGCCTTGTAGGGAAAGGCGAAGAAGCCCGGCTTGCCGTCCTTGTCCTTGAAGGTGCCGAGATCGACCCATGACTGGCCGGCGCCGTAATTGTCCTTGATCCATTTGGCGGTGTCGTCGCCCAGCGGCGTCAAAAGGCCCTTGGACGCCAGATCCTGGATCAGGCCCGGCTGCGGCAGTACGGCGATATTGGGCGGGCTGCCGGCCTGGGTATCGATGACGATCTGCTGTTCGTAATTTTCCGACGAGGAGTATTTGATCTCGGCGCCGGTGGCTTCCTGAAAATATTCGAGAACAGTGCGGATGAGGCCTTCGTCCTCGCCGCGCCAGGGCCCGAAGATGGTCAGTGTCTCGCCCTTGAGATCGACCTTCTTCAGTTCTTCGTAATTGGCCCAGTTGAAGCGCTTGTCTTCCCCGGGCTTGAACTTCAGTTCGGCTTGCGCCGGCAGGGACAAGGCGAGCGTGGCAAACGCTGCGCCAAGCAGAAGCATCTTCTTCATCGGTATTCCTCCCAGTGTGGACACATACACCCGGACGGAACCTCCATTCCGCCCGCCGACGCTGCAGGACTGTGACTCGTTCAGAAAGGAACCGCAACCTTTCGAAGAGTCTTCCAAAGCGCTTTGGTCTTTTTGATCTCGCCATTGAATCGGCTGGAAGTCAAGAGGGCGGTGGGCTAATCGATTTAATTGCGGGCCGCAAGACTTGGTAAAGTGCGCTGCAGCGCAGTTTTACGGCGGTGCAGCACCGTATTAAGCTTCAAACTGGCCGGACCAGTGCGTATGGTCGACCAGCTCGGCCGCGCCCATTGTGGCGCCGCGTGGCTTCAAAATTAAAAGCGCTTTGAGGGTTGGAGGCCTCCCAGTGAACCTGAAGCAGCTCTCTCATATGCTGGCCCTGTCGCAGACAACGGTAAGCCGTGCGCTCAACGGCTATCCCGAGGTCAACGAGGAAACCCGCCGGCGTGTGGTGGATGCCGCCAAGCGCCACGGCTACCGGCCCAACCCGAGCGCGCGCCGGCTGGCGACCGGCAAGACCGGCATGATCGGCTATGTCCTGCCGACGGGCGCCTCCGTCGACATCGACCCGCATTTCGTCGAATTCCTCTCCGGCCTCGGCGACTATGCCCGCTCGCACGAGCTCGACCTGGTGCTGTCGCCGGCCGATGCCGACGACCAGGAAACCACCTATCGCCGCATCGTCGCCAACCGCCAGGTCGACGCCGTCTACATCTCCTCGCCGCGCCCGGCCGACCGGCGGGTGGCGCTGGTCAACACGCTCGGCATTCCCTTCATCGTCCATGGCCGCAGCGAGGGTTCCGATTTCGACTACCCTTTCACCGACATTGACAATGAGGGCGGCTTCCACGATGCGGCCCGGCTGCTGGTTCAGCTCGGCCACCGGCGGCTGGCGCTGATCAATGGCGACGACCGCGAGACCTTCGCCATCCACCGCGAGCGCGGCATGCGCAGGGCGCTGGCCGCGAGCGGCCTGACGCTCGGCGAGCGCCATGTCTGTTCACTCACCATGACCGAGGAGAACGGCTACCGCGCCGCCAGGCGCCTGCTCGAACAGAGCGAGCGGCCGACGGCGATCGCCTGCTCCAGCCTGATCATGTCGCTCGGCGTCGTGCGCGCGGTGCGCGACCTTGGCCTGACCATTCCCGGCGACCTGTCGTTGATTGCCCATGACGACGTCTTTCCATGGCTGAAGCCGGAGAATTTTTCCGTGCCGCTGTCGACGACGCGCTCGTCGATCCGCCTCGCCGGCGCCCGCATCGCCAAACGCCTGGCAGCGCGCATTTCCGGCTTGGAAGAAGGGGCGCGGGGCGAGGTCTGGCCTGTCGACCTGGTGGTGAGAGGCTCGGTCGCCGGCGCGCCGGTTTAGGGATTAATCCAATTGCTCCGCTGGGCAAGTTCACCCATGTGGATGTTGCCCGCAGATAGATTGACTTCGTTGGGACAACGGTCTGCCTGGACCTGTCCTTGATTTGGCTTCGAGTGGGTGGCAACCAGTAAGCCAGAGCCATCAACCAGTCCTCAGGGTGCGCCACTTGCCCATATTCCCGTTCTCCGAAACGGATCCAATCCGGCATCCTGGCCCACCGCCGAAAACGTCGGAGGTGGTCATTGTCGGTGGCGGCATCATCGGTGTGACGACGGCGCTTTTCCTGGCACAGCGGAACATCCCGGTGACGCTGCTGGAAAAAGGACGCATTGCGGCCGAACAGTCGTCCCGAAACTGGGGCTGGATTCGAAAGCAGGGACGCGACGCCGACGAGCTGCCCATCGTCATCGAGGCTATTCGCCTGTGGCGGCAACTGGCTGAGGAATGCGGCGAGGACATCGGCCTGACCCAGACAGGTGTGACCTACCTCGCGAACACCGACAAGGACATGGCCGGCTTCGAAGCGTTCATGAAGATCGCTGCGACGCATGCGCTCGACACCCGTCTCCTGGATGCAGACGAAACCGCGGCACTCATCAAAGGCATGTCGCGCAAATTCAAGGGCGCGATGACGACGCCCTCCGACATGCGCGCGGAGCCTTGGCTGGCGGTGCCGGCACTTGCCCGGCTCGCCGCGCGAAAAGGCGTCAAAATCGTCGAGAATTGTGCCGCGCGAACCCTCGAAATCTCAGGCGGCAAGATCAAGGGCGTGTGGACCGAGGCGGGGTATGTCGAGGCCTCCAGCGTGCTGGTCGCGGGCGGCGCCTGGTCATCTCTGTTCTTGCGCAGACACGGCATCTCCATCCCCCAGCTCAGCGTCAGGGTAACCGCAGCCGCAACGGACCCCTTGGCTGAGATCTATGCCGGTGCGGCGGCCGACGAACACATCGCGTTCCGGCGCCGGCAGGATGGCGGCTACACGCTCGCCGCGGGCGGCAGCCATTTGCTTTATTTGGGGCCCGACGCATTCCGGCACGCCACCAAATACCTTCCCGCCCTCAGGGACAATCCGTTCGGGACGCGCTACTTTCCGTTCGCGCCGTCAGGCTACCCTGATGCGTGGTCGACGCCGCGCGATTGGGCACCGGATTCCGTCAGTCCTTTCGAAAAAATGCGGGTGCTGAACCCGCCCCCTGAACGAGCCGGTCTACGTTCGATAGAACGCAATTTCGGACGTCTTTTTCCACAGCTCGAGACGGTTCGCCTGAAGGCAGGCTGGGGCGGCATGATCGACGCCATGCCCGACGTCGTCCCCATCGTGGATCATGTGGCGGCCGTCGGTGGTCTTTTCGTCGCGACGGGAATGAGCGGTCACGGCTTCGGCATCGGGCCTGGGATAGGCCGCGTCGTTTCCGACATGATCCAGGGAAACCAGACCGGGCACGACCTCAGCCGCTTCCGGCTGTCGCGCTTCCATGATGGCAGCCCTGTCCGGCTGGGTCCGGCGCTCTGAATTGGTGGCGCGAAATTCGCCCGGTTTACTTGTTCGCCGCCGCCTTCGTATCCAGCAGCCCATAACCGAAATCATTGTCCCGTCCCTTCGGACCGAGATCCCTGGCGGTGGCGGCCAGCGCCTTTTCGATATCGTCGGCCGAGCGCTCGGGTGAGGCGTGGATCAGGTTGGCGATTGCGCCGGACACGATCGCGGCGGCAAATGAGGTGCCGGTGACGACGTCAGAGCCGGCGCCGCTCGGCGCCACCATCTCGACGCCGGGCGCCGAGATGAAGACATAAGCGCCGCGATTGGCCTGCTGCATCAGCCCGTCCTTGGCGTCGGTGGCGGTGACCGCGATCACGCCGTCATAGGCGGCGGGGTAGCCATAGGGCGCTTTCGGCCCGTTGTTGCCGGCAGCAGCGACCAGGATGATGCCGAGCCCGCGCGCATTGCGGCAGGCGGTGGCGAGCAGATCGTTCTTGGGGCCGACGAAACTCATATTGATGATGCTGACATTCTGGTCCGCCGCCCAGTCGAGCGCCGACAAGATGACATCCATGGTCGACCTGCCGTCCTCGAAGGCGCGGGCGTGATAGATCCTGGCGCCGGGCGCCATGCCTTCGAGCGCGCCGACGCCGGCGATCAGCCCGTCGACCGAGGTACCGTGGTCACGCTTTTCGACCGGCACGTTGGGCATGGCGTCGAACTGATCAGCAATGACGCCGGAAAGCGCCGGATTGGTGTCGTCTATGCCGGTGTCGATGACGGCGATGCGCACGTTTTCGCCACTGGCTTGCTTGTTGTCGAGCTGAATGCGCTCGAAGGCATAGTTGACGATGCCGGCCGCCTGCTGCAGCGAATAGATATGGTTTGGCTCGCGCCGCAGGGTGCGGCCATCGGCGGCCAGCTGCGCCAGCACGGCGCCGACCGGGCGGCCGTCGGGAATGCCGAAGCGCACCAGCGTGGTGCCGAGCAGCCGCGACTGGCGCTGCGAGCGCACTTCAAGGCCGAAGGAGGCGGCGATCTGCTGGACGGCGCCGGCATCGCCGTCGACGGTCACCAGCACCTCGTCGGGCACGAACTCGCCGGCGATGGCACGGCGCGGCGCGGTCGCGACAAGATCGGTCGGCGAAACGATCGCCCCGCCGGCGGGTGGCCCGGCCTGCGTGTCGGCAGGCGGCGCTGACGGCCGCGGCGTCGGCACGGGCGCTACGGGAGCCGGTGGGTTGGGAAACAGGTCGACGATCAGGGCCGGAAGGGTAACTGCGCCTGGTTCGCCGCCGACGTTGGCCTCATTGCCGTCTTTCGGGCAGTCGGCAGCCGCCGCTCCGGCCGCGTCGGTGCAGTCGGCCCGGCCGGCATTGGGATCATTGGTCTGCGCCGACGCCGGCACGGCGACGATTGTCGTCGCCGCCACCAGGATCGCCGCAAATCGAATGACCGCCCTAGCTGCCATCAACCGGTTTCCTTCCCTCGATCACAGTCTCCGCGAACGGCTGGGCGGCAATAAGGCCGACGAGCCTGGTGTAGTCTGCTCCGGTCTTGACCGGGATGGCAATGCGGAAGACGCCCGAGGCGGCCGGCCCGCCGGCGATCTTCAGCGCGTTCTGGTCGAGGAAGACAGCGATGTCGGACATCTTCGCATCCGGCTTGAACTTGACCAGCGCGAACGGCAGTTTCGCCAGATCATCCTCGGCGCCGGCAACCTCGAAATCATGGCTCTTGCCGCCGGTCTGCACGTAGGACTGCACCACGACCAACGCCAGCAGCACCGCCGCTGCCGCCCAGGCGACACCGACCGGCACCGCCATGAAACGGCCGAGTGCCTGCGCCAGCCAGGAACGGCCCGCGGGAGCGCGGACCGGTCCGGCTTCGGCGTCGAGCGCCCTGGCAAAGCGGCTGAGCGCATCGGCCGGTGGCCGGATCGCCTCGTTGGCGGCGGTGGCGCCGGAGAATTCCGCCTCAGCCTCGCCAAGCGCCGCCGTCGCCGCCGGATCGGACGCCAGCCATTCCTCGACGGCTTCGAGGTCCGAGCCTTCCAGCGAGCCGTTCAGGTAGAACGGCAGCAGCGTTTCCATTTCGTCACGGCGCGACATTTTTTCAGCGGCGCTCATGTCTTCAGGATTGCTCATGGCCACCCCCTGTCGTAACCGGCGGCCTTGAGGGCTTCGCCGAGTTTCTTGCGGGCGTAGAACATTCGGGTCTTGACGGTGGCGACCGGGATGCCGAGCACCTCGCCAATCTCCGTCACCGACTGTCCATGGTAATAGGCAAGGTCGATCACCGAGCGGTGTTCCTCCGGCAAGGCATCGACGAAGCGCCGCAAAGCGGCGCCCTTGTCTTCCTTCATGGTGGCGACTTCCGGCGTGTCGGCGCCGTCGGGAACCTGCGCCGCATCGTCGTCATCGATCCAGTCTTCTTTTTTCTTGCGAAGCATCGACAGCGCCTTGAACCGGGCGATGCCGAGCAGCCATGTCGAGACTTCCGAGCGCCCTTCGAAACCGGGCGCCTGGCGCCACAGCTCGAGAAAGACCTCGTTTGCGATATCGTCGGCCATCATTTCCGATCCCGTCTGGCGCACCACGAAGCGGTAGACCCGCGCGTGGTGACGCATGAACAGCAGCCGAACAGCGGCACGGTCGCCCTTCGCGACCCGGTCGACAAGCGCGCGATCAGTCTCGGTCGCTGCCGTCATGGCCGGTCGAGCCGCCTGGCTCCTGTCTGCTCTGTCGCCGATAGGTTCAAAAAGGTTCATCCTTCCGCCAAGGAATTTTGGCGAAGCTAACCGAAGAAGGTGAGTGTTGCCAGAGTGTCTCCCTTCTCCCCGTCACTATACGGGGAGAAGGTGGCGGTGTCCGAACCGGATAGATAGGTAACAGAATGGACCGATAGCATGGGTGACAGTTTTCTTGTCCGCCGGAGGACCGGCGATGGTTTGGCGAGAGACTGGCATCATGGACGAGCGGCTACGGTTTGTTGTGGAGTGTCTTTCTGGGGATGAGACGATGGTTGCGCTTTGTGCGGCCTACGGGATCTCACGCAAGAACGGCTACAAATGGCTAGGACGCTATCGGACGTTTGGGCCTGAGGGTTTGCACGACCTGCCGCGAGCCCCGCTCAATCATGGCCGTGCGACAGCTCAGGATCTGGTTGAGCGGATTGTGGCGGCCAAGGAGCTGCATCCGCTCTGGGGTCCAAAGAAGATCGTGGCACGGCTCAGGCGCACGGCTCCCGAGTTCATGTGGCCTTCAGCCTCGACGGTCGGCGCGATCCTTGCGCGGCATGGGCTTGTCCGCGCCCGCAAGCGACCCCGCCTGCGGGCCTGCGGCAATGGACCCTGGCCACAGCCGCAAGAACCGAACGCGGTGTGGACTGGCGATCACAAGGGCTGGTTCCGGACCCGCGACGGCTGGCGTTGCGAACCCTTGACGGTGATGGATGCGTCGAGCCGCTATCTTCTGGCGCTCGAAGCGACGGGGTCGACGGCCGATAGCGAAGCCTGGCCGGTGTTCGAACGGCTGTTTGAAGAGCATGGCCTGCCGGATCGCTTCAGAAGCGACAATGGCCCGCCCTTCGCATCGGCCGGCGTCACCGGGCTGACGCCGCTTGTCGTGCGCTTCATCAAGCTCGGCATCACCCTGGAGCGGATCGCACCCGGCAGGCCACAGCAGAACGGACGTCACGAGCGCTTTCACCTGACCATGCTGCCGATGGCCGAGGCACCGGAAGCCGACCGAACGGCACAGGGCCAGGCCTTCGAGACCTTCCGCCACAGCTACAATGAGGAACGTCCCCATGAGGCGCTGGGCATGGATACGCCCGCCCAGCACTACCGGTCCTCACAGCGCGCCATGCCCAGGACACCACCCGAGCCCGTCTATCCGGCCGAGGCCTCGGTCCGCCGCGTGCGCCACAATGGCGAGATCCGATGGAATGGCGGCTTCATATATGTCTCGCAAGCGCTGGCGGGCGAACCGGTCGCTGCGTTGGAGACCGAAGACGGACAATGGACACTCTCATTCCATGCCCACCCGCTCGGCATCATCGACACACGGCACATGAAGCTTGTCCGCCGCAGCGCCGCGCCAACCAATCCGCTTGGCGCTGCGGCGGACGCATAGGGGGAGAGAAGTGTCACCTATGTATCCGGTTCAAAGTGTTACCCATCTATCGGCTGGACAGCGGCAGCCGGATGAGGGGCGGCACCGGCGTTGGGGTATTTATGTTTGATGTTGCGCTGCCCCTCACCCTTACCCTCTCCCCGTATAGTGACGGGGAGAGGGGGTAGCGAACGGCGGCTCAGCGACGACCTCCGTCACCCCAAAAACGGCTTAGCCTTCATGGTCTCCGGCACCGGCACACCCAGCCGCTTCAGCACCGTCGGCGCCAGTTGCAGCTGATCAAGCAGCGTGTCCGGATCCGGCCCTTTGCCGGCTCCGAAATAATACAGCGCGAAATCCTGCATTTCATCGTCGCGGCCGCCATGATGGCCGCGGTCTGTCTGGCCGTGGTCGGCGGTTACGATCACCTCGTAACCGGCTTGCCGCCAGCCCGGCAGGAAGGCTGCCAGCATGCCGTCCATCGCATAGCAGGCATGGTCCATTTCGTGGCAGTCATGGCCGAAGCGATGGCCCATCGAATCGAGCGTGCAGGTGTGCAGGATCCCGTAGTCGATATCATGGCGCCGGGTCAGCATGGTCAGCGTCGCAAACAAATCGACATCGCTCGGCGTCATCTGGTTGCGGGCATTATAGCCGGTCATGGTGTGGAAGCGGCCATGCGCGATCGGTCCGTTGGGCTCGTCATACTCCATGTCCTCGACCAGATCGAACGGATAGGAACGAAAGAATTCCGACCAGTAGGAATGCGTCACCGCGCCGGTCTTGCCGCCGGCCTTGCTGACCTCGGAGAAAATATCCGGCTTGTTGACGAGAAAACGGTTCTCGTTGGATAGGATGCCGTGCTCCTGCGGCGAAACGCCGGTGTGGATCGAGGCATAGCAGCAGGCCGAGGTCGACGGCAGCACCGAGCGCATCTTCCACACCTGCGCCTCGCCCGATTGCACCCAGCCTTCGAGATTGCCCATCAGCCGGCGCCAGTTCCGGTAGGGCACGCCATCGAAAATGATGAGCAGCAGTTTGGTCTTGAGCGCCATGGGCGGCTCCGGAAAGCTTTTGCCGTTGAAGGAAGTTTTCGCGACAAAGGCCGCGAATTCCCTACTAATTCCCCGCGCTCGCCATGCGCCGTCCCTTGATCGCCTTTTCCAGCCAGCCGATCTCCATCTCGGGAACGGACGACAGCAGCAGGTCGGTATAGGCGTCGAAGGGCGGCGTCAGCACCTTGCTCTTGGCGCCGTAGCGCACCACCTCGCCGCGGTACATCACCGCGATCGAATCGGCGATCGACTTCACCGTCGCCAGATCGTGGGTGATGAAGAGGTAGGCGACCTTCTCGTGCTGCTGCAGGTTGAGCAGCAGCTTGAGAATGCCGTTGGCCACCAGCGGGTCGAGCGCCGATGTCACCTCGTCGCAGATGATCAGCTTGGGCTTGGCAGCGAGCGAGCGGGCGATACAGACGCGCTGTTTCTGGCCGCCGGAGAGTTCGGCCGGATAACGATCGAGAAAGCCCTTGCCCATCTCGATCTCGTCGAGCAGTTCGGCGACGCGCTTGTCGCGCTCGCGACCGCGTATGCCGAAGTAGAATTCCAGCGGCCGGCCGATGATGGTGCCGACGGTCTGGCGCGGGTTCATCGCCACGTCGGCCATCTGGTAGATCATCTGCAATTGCCGCAGATCCTCCTTCGGCCGGTCGGCAAGCCTGTTGGCGAGCGGCCTGCCGTCGAAGGTGACGGTGCCTTCTTCCGGCGGCAACAGCCCGGTGATGGCGCGCGCCAGCGTCGACTTGCCGGAGCCGGATTCACCGACGACAGCCAGCGTCTGTCCCGGAAAGATGTCGACCGAGACGTTCTTCAGCACCTTGACGTGGCTGCCGCCGTAAGCGGCGGTGACGTTCTTGACCGACAGGAACGGCGCGGCGCCGGGCTTCTGCTCGGCATGCTCGATCTCATGCACCGAGACCAGCGCATTGGTGTATTCCTGGCGCGGCTCCTTGATGATCTGGCGAGTGCCGCCCCATTCGACCAGCCTGCCATGGCGCAGCACCATGATCTCGTCCGAGACCTGGGCGACGACGGCAAGATCGTGGGTAATGTAGAGCGCCGCGACATGGGTGTCGCGGATGGCGTCCTTGATCGCCGCCAGCACGTCGATCTGCGTCGTCACGTCGAGCGCCGTGGTCGGCTCGTCGAAGACGATCAGGTCGGGTTCCGAACACAGCGCCATAGCCGTCATCACCCGCTGCAACTGACCGCCGGAGACCTGGTGCGGGAACCGTTCGCCGATGATTTCGGGGTTTGGCAGGCTGAGCTTCTTGAACAACGCCACGGCACGTTTCTCGGCCTCGGCGCGTGTCGCCGTGCCGTGCAGCAGCGTTGCTTCCACCACCTGGTCCATCAGCTTGTGCGCCGGATTGAAGGCCGCGGCCGCCGACTGCGCGACATAGCAGACCTCGCGGCCGCGCAATTTGCGGAAACCTTCCTTGCCGCCCTTGAGGATATCGCGGCCGTTGAGCAGCACCTCTCCGCCGGTGATGCGCACGCCGCCACGGCCATAGCCCATCGACGACAGGCCGATGGTCGACTTGCCGGCGCCGGACTCGCCGATCAGGCCGAGCACCTTGCCCTTTTCCAGCGTCAGCGAGACATCGTGGACCAAAACGATGTTCTTCGGCGCCTCGCCGGGCGGAAACACTGTCGCTTCGATGCGCAGATTGCGGATATCGAGCAGCAGGCCGGGCTTTGCTTTTGTGTCAGCCATCACCCGCGTCCTCCCTTCAGGCTTGTCGTGCGGTTGAGCACCCAGTCGGCGACCAGATTGACCGAAATCGCCAGTGCCGCGATCGCCGCGGCGGGAATGAGTGCCGCCCCGATACCGAAGACGATGCCGTCCTTGTTCTCCTTGACCATGCCGCCCCAGTCGGCATCCGGCGGTTGCACGCCAAGCCCGAGAAAGGAGAGCGTCGACAAGAACAGCACCGCGTAGATGAAGCGCAGGCCAAGTTCCGAGACCAGCGGCGAAAGCGCGTTGGGCAGGATCTCGCGGAAGATGATCCAGCCGCTGCCTTCGCCCCGCAGCTTGGCGGCCTCGACATAGTCCATGACGTTGATGTCGACGGCCACCGCGCGCGACAGCCGGTAGACGCGGGTCGAGTCGAGGACGCCCATCACCAGGATCAGCGTCACCAGATTGGTCGGCAGCACCGAAAGCACGACGAGCGCCATGATCAGGGTCGGGATCGACATCAGCAGATCGACAAGGCGCGACAGAAGCGTGTCGAACCAGCCGCCGAACACCGCCGCCGAAAAGCCGAGGATGGCGCCGAGCGAGAATGACAGCGCGGTGGCCAGCACCGCGATGAACAGCGTGATGCGAGCGCCGTAGATCATGCGCGACAGAAGATCGCGACCGAGATTGTCGGTGCCCAGCAAATGTGCCGCCGTCATCGGTTCCCAGACATCGCCGACGATTTCGGCATTGCCGTACGGTGCGATCAACGGTGCGAAAACTGCCGCCAACACGAACATAGCCGTCAGCACGATGCCGATCAGCGCGGGGATGGGGATGCGTTTGATGTCGAGCATGCCCGCCGCCTATTTCGGATGTCTGAGGCGCGGATTGGCGACGATCGCCCCGATGTCCGCAATGATGTTCAGGCTGATATAAACGGCGGCGAAGACCAGGCCGACCGCCTGCACCACCGGCACGTCGCGCTTGGTGACGTGGTCGACCAGATATTGTCCCATGCCGGGATAGACGAAGATCACCTCGACCACGACGACGCCGACGATGAGGTAGGCGAGGTTGAGCATGACGACGTTGATGATCGGCGCTATGGCATTGGGGAAAGCATGCTTGCGGATGACGTTGAAGGCCGACAGGCCTTTCAGTTCTGCCGTCTCGACATAGGCCGACTGCATGACGTTGAGGATGGCCGCGCGGGTCATACGCATCATATGCGCCAGCACAACCAGCGTCAGCGCGGTGGCTGGCAACGCGATCGCCTGCATGCGCTCACCGAACGGCATGCCGTCATAGACCGTGGAAATGGCCGGGAACCATTGATACTTCACGGCAAAGAAATAGACGAGCACATAGCCGATGAAGAATTCCGGGAAAGATGTCGAGGCGAGCGCCAGGCCGGAGATCAGCTTGTCGACCCAGCCATTGCGGTAACGCACGGCGATCAGGCCGAGGATGATGGCCAGCGGCACGGCCACGATCGCAGCCCAGAAGGCGAGGAACAGCGTGTTCCACAGCCGCCCCTTGATCGACGTGGCAATATCCTGGCCGCTCGACATCGCCGTGCCAAGATCGCCGGTGAGCACACCGCCTAGCCAATGGAAATACCTGATGTAAGCCGGCTGATTCAGGCCGAGCTGCTCGCGCAGATTGGCGAGCGATTCCGGCGTCGCCGACTGTCCGAGAATGGCTTGCGCGACGTCGCCGGGCAGGATCTGGGTGCCGGCGAAGATCAGGACCGAAACGGCCAGCAAGAGGACGATGCCCAGCGCAACGCGCTGGGCCACAAGTTTCACGACGGGTGAGGACATATCCGCAAAGCCGGGCTCAGGCTTCGAGCCAGCACTTCGCCAGCGCGTAGCCGTTCATCAGCTCCTGATGCGGATCGTCTACCCAGCCGCCGACCTTGGCGCCTGTCGCATCGATGAACTGATTGAACATCGGCAGGATCAGGCCGCCCTCGTCGCGCACCAGCACGGCCATGTCGTGGTACATCTGCTTGCGCTTGGTCTCGTCGAGTTCGGCGCGTGCGGCCAGCACCAGCTTGTCGAAGTCCGGACGCTTGAAACGGGTGTCGTTCCAGTCGGCGGTCGACAGATAGGCGGTCGAGTACATCTGGTCCTGGGTCGAGCGGCCGCCCCAATAGGAGGCGCAGAAGGGCTGCTTGTTCCAGACCTCGTTCCAGTAGCCGTCGCCGGGCTCGCGCTTGAGCTCGATCTTGATGCCGGCCTTGGCCGCGCTCTGCTGGAAGAGCTGCGAGGCGTCGACCGCGCCCGGGAAGGCGACGTCGGAGGTGCGCAGCAGCACGGTGCCGTCATGGCCCGACTTCTTGTAGTGGAACTTGGCCTTGTCGGGATCATATTTGCGCTGCTCGATCTCGGAAAACAGCGGATAGGACGAATTGATCGGGAAGTCGTTGCCGAGCGAGCCGTAGCCGCGCAGCACCTTGTTCAGCATCTCTTCGCGGTCGATCGCGAGCTTCAGCGCCATGCGCAGGTCGCTGTTGTCGAAGGGCGCGGTGTTGCAATGCATGATGAAGACGTAGTGGCCGGGGCCGGCATGGTTGCGGATGGTGACGCCCGGTACGCGCTTGATGAGGTCGACGATCTTCGGCTCGACGCGGTTGATCATGTTAACCTGGCCGCCCTGCAGGGCCGCCGTGCGCGCGGTCGCGTCGTTGATGACGATGATCTCGATCTGGTCGGCATGGCCCATCTTGTCGGCCTGCCAGTAATTGGCGAAGCGCTCGCCGCCATGGCGCACGCCGGGCTCGTTGGTAGTGACCTTGTAGGGTCCTGCCGAGATGCCGGCATCCGCCTTGTCCTTGCCGCCGTTGGGCTGGACGATGAGGTGGTAGTCGCTGAGGAGATAGGGAAGGTCGGCGTTGGCCTCCTTCAGCGTCAGGACGACTTCCTTGCCACTGGCCTTGATGCTGTCGATGCCCTTCATGTAGCCCAGCGCGCCGGACTTCGACTTTTCATCAGAATGGCGCTCGAGCGTTGCCGCCACATCCTCAGCGGTCACCGTCTTGCCGTTGTGGAATTCGACGCCGTCGCGGATTTTCAGCGTCCACACCTTGGCGTCGTCCGACGAGCCGATCTCTTCGGCGATGCGGTTCTCGAGCTTGCCTTCCGGAGACAGCTCGACGATCAGTTCGCCCCACATCTTGCCAAAAGCGAACGGCACTTGCGTCATGAACAAAGCCGGGTCCAGGCTGTTCGTGGATTCGCCGCCGACGAGGCCGGCCTTCAGCGTGCCGCCCTTGACCGGGCCTTCCGCGCGAGCCGCACTGGAAAGCAGCATATTGGCGAAGGGCGCTGTGGCGCCGAGTGCTGCGGCGCGGCCGAGGAAATCACGACGGCTCAGCTTGCCGGACGCAACGCGCCGGCTCAGATATTCGAGTTCGTTGGACATTTGAGTTCCTCACTCTGTTGGTTCGACCTTATGGTCGTTTTTTGCTTGTTGTTACCAAAGGGATATTGACCGGAAGGCAAAGCGGTAAGCAAGACGGAATGCGACATGCCGTGGCGTAAATCGTGCGTCGCAACTGGACCAGTCGCGTGGACGCTCAGAGCAGGTCGCGCGGGATCGTCTCTTCGAAATCGCGTTCGAAAACCAGCGTTTCGCCCTCATAGGCTTCGATTCTGGCGCTGACGATGAAGTTTTGCGCATCGCAGCGCATTTCAGCCGACGTCTCGGTGCGCACCGACCATCCGTTTCGCGACAAGGTCTGCGTCCAGTGCGTGCGGCCCGAGGCAGACAGCGGCTCGTCGGGGTGGATCGTCCAGCTCTCGCGGGCAATGCTGCCATTGGCCAGTCCATGCGCGAGATCGCGCACTTCTCCGAAATCATCCGTGATCGACAGCGTGACGATGCCGGTCTTCTCATCCCGATCGACGTGACGCTCGGAATTCGCTGCACGAACTGTCGCGGTTGCCCAGGGTGTTGCGCCTTCGGGAGACTGGAACGAGGTCTCGTCGGCTTTTGCGAGCGGGCGCAGCGGCAGCCTCAGCGTCGCCGCTGAAAGGTCTAGCCGCACCGGCTCCGGCGACGGCCAGATCATCGGCCAGTAAGCGTTGGAAACAGCGATGCGCAGGCGGTGTCCGGCCGGCACGCGGTAGGCGCACTGGTCGAGAATAACGCGCGCCGAAACCGTTTCGCCCGGCACCAGCGCTTGCGGCTGTTCGTGCGAAGCACGATGCGTCAGGTTGAGCACGCCGTAGGAGATAAGTTCCGAGGCGCCGTCGGGGTGCACGTCGCACAGCCGCACCGCGATGTTCGCCTGCGGGCGATCGGACGACACCCGGATGAGAAGCTCCGGCGCGCCGACGATGTCGAGTGCCTCGGCAAGCACAGGCTGATCGAAGCAGACGGACAGCGCATCGTCCGGGCGCTGGTCGCCGGGCAGTTCCGGGCCAAAGGTGAAGGGAAAATATTCGCCGCCGGCGAGCCCGCAGCTTTGCGGGGTCGCCACGATCGCCGGCCTGACTCCGTCAGCAATGAGTTCGATCGCCCCGACCTTGATGTTGGGAGACGGCCATTCCTGTTCGGCCACCCAACGGCCCGGCCGCTCCGGGTGCCAGCGCGCCGGCCGCACACTGTCCATGACATAGGCGCGGTAGTCCGGGTCGGCCTCGACGCCGGTGTCGACGCCCTTCAACCAGTTGTCCCACCAGCGCAACGCCTCCTGCAGGAAGCCGATGGCGGGTTTGGGTTCGGCATAATGCGGGTATTTGTGGATCCATGGCCCGACAATGCCCTTCACCGGCGCCTGGATGTTGGTGACCAGATGCGAGATCGTGTTGCGATAACCGTCATGCCAGCCGCCGATCGACAGCACGGCGGCTTTGACGGCGGAGAAATCCTCGCAGATCGAACCGCGTTTCCAGTAGGCGTCACGATGCTGGTGGCTGAGCCAGAGCGGCAGCAGAAAAGACTGGTTCTCCAGCCGCGTCAGCCAGAGGTCGCGCCATCTGTTGTCGCCGGCGATCAGCGGATCCGGCGGACGCGATGAGTAGGAGAGCATGGTCGAGGCCCAGCCGAAATTCTCGGTCAAAAGGCAGCCGCCCTTGTAGTGGATGTCGTCGGCGTAGCGGTCGACGGTCGAGCACAGGCTGATCACCGCTTTCAGCGCCGGCGGCTGCTTGGCCGCCACCTGCAGGCAGTTGAAGCCGCCCCAGGAAATGCCCATCATGCCGACGCTGCCATTGCACCAGGGCTGGCTGGCCGCCCAGGCGATCACATCACAGGCGTCCTGCAATTCCTGCTCGGAATATTCGTCGTCCATCAGCCCTTCGGAATCGCCATTGCCGCGCATGTCGACGCGGATCGAGGCGTAGCCGTGGCCGGCGAAATAGGGATGCGTCAGCTGATCGCGAAAGATGGTGCCGTCGCGCTTGCGGTAGGGCAGGTGCTCGAGGATCGCCGGCACCGGATCGCTGCTGGCGTCCTCCGGCATCCAAACCCGCGCCGACAGCCGGCAACCATCCGGCATGACGATGCCCATATCGGGGAATTCGACGACCTTGCGGGGAAATTCGGTGATGGTTTTCATGCGATGCTCCAGGATGTCAGTGACGCATGAAGCGGGCATGTCATGAAGTCAAACGGGCGACGGCCGGTGTCGCCGCGACGACGCCACGATATGTAGCCCGATTGTTTTGCCCTGATGTTGCAGGATTATAATTAATGTATTACATTTATTAACTGAACCCAACGTGATGAGGATGGTTTCGCCTGAAAATCGTTTGGGACGAGCCAAAGCGCGTGACGAACCTGGACAGCCGGGGTCTCGATTTTGCCGAACTCGATATTGAGTTTTTTGCGACTTCAACCGTCTTTCCAGCCAAGGCCGACCGGTTCAAGGCGATTGGCGAATTCGGAGAGATCATCCTGGCCGTGATTTTCAAGCCGCTTGGTTCGGAGGCGATTTCGGTGATCTCGATGCGCCGTGCCAGCCGAAAGGAAAGGTCAGTATATGAACAATCATAAATCGCGTGTTCGACCGCTTACCGATGCGGAGGAAGTGGAAATTCAAAGACAAATTGTTGATGATCCCGACGATGCGGAGACGACAGACGAACAGTTGGCGCAAGCCAGGCCTTTCGCGGAAGTGTTTCCAGAACTTTTCGAGAGCATAAGGCGTGCTCGTGGCCGGCCAGCCGTGGAGAAGCCTAAGCAAGTCGTGTCCATCCGTCTGGATCAGGATGTCATCAGTAAATTCAAGGCGACCGGCAAGGGCTGGCAGGCCAGGATCAACGAGGTGCTGAAAAACGCGAAGGTAGGCTAGGCAATCCGCGTCAGTTCAGCGGAATGTCGTTTTCGGACTTGCGCGCCTGATAAGCGCCGGACAGTTCGTCGTAGCGGGTGGAAATATTGCCGATCCTTGCCTCAAGCCGGCCGCGCTCGGCCTCGGGCAGCGCCCGCACCAGCCTGCGAATGGAAAAACTCTTCCAATAAGCGTTCTCGGCATTGTAGCCGCCGGGATCAAGAGTGAAGACCTCTTTCAGGATTTTCAGATCGTGCGGGATCGCAAAGCTGTCGCGTGAATCCTCGTGGCTGAAGAGGTAGTAGAAATTGTCGAAGCCGGTCCAGGTGATCGCCGACAGGCAGAGCGAGCAGGGCTCATGCGTGGCGATGAAGATGGCGTCCTTGGTGTCGACGCGCTCGGCTTTCGGCATTTCATAGAAACGCTTCAGGCAGTGCACCTCGCCATGCCAGAGCGGATTTTCCATCTCGTTGTTGGTTTCGGCCAGCACCAGCGAGCGGTCGCCCTTCCGCAGGATGGCGGCGCCGAACAGCTTGTTCCCATGGGCCACGCCCTCTGCCGTTTTCGGCACGATGTCGTGCTCGATGACATCGAGCAGGCGGTCGATCAGCGATATGTCGGTCATTTCTCAGGTCTCGTTGGGGAGATGGATTTCGTAGGGGTGCGAGAAATGGAACTCTTGGAGGTTGGAGCCGTCACCGCCGCGGTCGACGATGACGAAATCCTGCGCTTCACCGAGTGGTGTCAGCACGCCGTGCCAGAGATTGCGCGGATAGTTGACGCCTTGCCCCGGTGCGGTGATGAAGGCATGCGGCTCGCGCGGACCGTCCTTGCCGTCATGGCAGACGACGACCAGGAAAGGCCGCGGTGACAGCGGGATGAACGCCTGGCTGCCTAAGGGATGGCGCTCGACCATGGTCAGCTTCAGCGGCAGGTCGTAAGGCGTGCCGCGCGCCATCGAGATCAGCACGCGGGCATTCGGTCCCGCGGCTTCAGCGGTGGCGAGATTGTGGTAGCGCTCGGTCTTGCCGCCATTGATCGGGTAGTGATTGCCGCCGCCCATGTCGATGACATCGCCGAAGCCGGCAAAGCTTTCGCGGGTCAGCGGCCGCGCTGTGATGCGGGTCACCGCGCGCGACCGCCAATGCCCGCCCCGCCGAGCTTGGCGTGCCGGTTGACGTCCTTGTAAAGGAGATAGCGGAATTTGCCTGGGCCGCCCGCGTAGCAGGCCTGCGGGCAGAAGGCGCGCAGCCACATGAAGTCGCCGGCCTCGACCTCGACCCAGTCCTGGTTGAGGCGGTAGACCGCCTTGCCTTCCAAGACATAGAGCCCGTGCTCCATGACATGCGTCTCGGCAAACGGGATGACGGCGCCAGGCTCGAGCGTAACGATGGTGACATGCATGTCGTGGCGCATGTCGGCTGGATCGACGAAACGGGTCGTCGCCCAGCGACCCTCGGTGCCGGGCATCGGCGTCGGCGCCATTTGCTGGTCACTGCTGAACAGGACTTCCGGCGCGTCGATGCCGTCGACGGCCTCATAGGCCTTCCTGATCCAGTGGAAGCGTACGGCGTCGCGACCTTCGTTGCGCACCGTCCAGCCGCTGTCCGGCGGCAGGAAGGCAAAACCGCCGGCTTGCAGCACGTGCTTCTTGCCGGCCAGCGAAACGGTCAACTCGCCCTCAACCACGAACAGCACGCCCTCGGCGCCGGCGTCCGGCTCGGGCCGGTCGCTGCCGCCGCCGGGCAGGACCTCGATGATGTACTGCGAAAATGTCTCGGCGAAACCCGACAGCGGCCTGGCGATGATCCAGGCCCTGGTCTCGTCCCAGAACGGCAGGGGGCTGGTGACGATGTCCTGCATCACTCCCTTCGGTATGACGGCATAGGCCTCGGTGAAGACGGCGCGGCCGGTCAAAAGCTCATTTTGGCCGGGATGGCCCCCATGCGGTGCATAATAGGTTTTCTGGTCAGTCTTGATCATATCCATTGGGTCCTGACCCCTCAGTCATTTCATTAGAGCGGGAGCATGTCTTTCAGGCGGAGCAGCGCGATGCGCTCGACCTGTTTGCAGGCGGTATCGAGTTCTACGCCACGGCTGTTGCCGATGCGCGCCTCGAACTCGGCGAGGATCTCCTCCTTGGTCTTGCCCCGCACCGCGATGATGAAGGGAAAGCCGAAGGTGGTGACGTAGGCGGCGTTGAGCTTGGAAAACAGCTCGCGCTCCTTGTCGGTCAGCGCGTCGAGGCCGGCGGAGGCCTGCTCGCGTGTGGATTCCGCAGTGAGGCGTCTCGCTTCGGCCAGTTTGCCAGCGAGATCGGGATGGGCGTTGAGGACGCCGATCCGCTCGGTTTCGCTGGCGGCGCGGAAGACGCGGCAGAGCGCATTGTGCAGGCCGCCGGCGCTGTCATGCGCCGGCCCAAGCTCCAGCTCATAGGCACGTTCGGCGATCCAGGGCGAATGTTCGAACACGCCGCCGAAAGTGTCGACGAAGGTCTCGAACGCCATCTTCGACGGCTTGAGCGCCGCCGGCTGGTAAGGGTGGTTCTCCTGCCAGTGCCTGGCGATATCGATGCGCCGTGCCAGCCAGACCTTGTCGTGCGATCTGACATAGTCGACGAAGCGCTTCAGCGCCGCCACCCGCCCGGGACGTCCGACGAGGCGGCAATGCAGGCCGATATTCATCATCCGCGGCCGGCCCGCTTTGCCCTCGGCATAGAGCGTGTCGAAACTGTCCTTCAAATAGGCGAAGAACTGGTCGCCGGAATTGAATCCCTGCGGCGTGGCGAAACGCATGTCGTTGGCATCGAGCGTGTAGGGGATGACGAGTTGCGCGCCGCCGCTGTGCTCGAACCAGTAGGGCAGTTCGTCGTCATAAGTGTCCGACACATAGTCGAAGCCGCCCTCTTCGGCCACCAACCGCACCGTATTGACCGAGGTGCGGCCGGTGTACCAGCCGGTCGGCCGTTGGCCCGTCACCTCGTAGTGCAGCTTGATCGCCGCTTCGAGGTCGCGGCGCTCGTCCTCGGCGCTGTGGTCGCGGTAGTCGATCCATTTCAGCCCGTGCGAGGCCATTTCCCAGCCGGCCTCCTGCATCGCCGCAACCTGGTCGGGCGACCGGGCTAATGCTGAGGCGACCCCGTAGCAGGTCACCGGCACTTGCGCCTCGCTGAACAGGCGCAGCAGCCGCCAGAAGCCTGCCCGCGCGCCATATTCGTAGATCGATTCCATGTTCCAGTGGCGCTGGCCGACCCAGGGCGCGGCGCCGACGATTTCCGACAGGAAGGCTTCCGAGGCCTTGTCGCCGTGCAGCACGCAGTTCTCGCCGCCTTCCTCGTAGTTGACGACGAATTGGACGGCCACATGCGCACCGCCCGGCCATTTCGGATCCGGCGGATTGGCTCCGTAGCCGCGCATGTCTCTAGAGTAACGCATTGCCCCTCCCCGCCGGACGCTGCCGGAAGTTGTGATCAGGATAGTCGAAAGGGTTGCTCGCGCATTCCCCCGAAATTTTTGAAAGTGTTTTTGTGCCACTCCGCTCGACCGGGCCTTATGCATCGCCTTTAATTGGCGCACAATTCACTGCTTTGTTCGGCTGTATCGGAAATGGGAGGCGCCAGTGGCAGAAACGTCGAAAGCCGATGGCGGACGTCTGACGACGCATGTGCTCGACACTGCGACCGGCAAGCCGGCGGCGGGCCTGTCGATCGCGCTTTATCATCTTGAGAGCGACGCGCGGATACATTTGAAGACCGTCGTCACAAATGCCGACGGCCGCTGCGATGCGCCGCTGCTGGCAGGAGCGGAATTCCGCCTTGGCGAATACGAACTGGTGTTCGCCGCCGGTGACTATCTACGCGGCCAGGGCACCAAACTGCCGGAACCGGCCTTCCTCGACAGTGTGCCGATCCGCTTCGGCATGGCGGAATCCGTCCATTATCACGTGCCGTTGCTTATCTCTCCTTATGGCTACTCGACCTACAGGGGGAGCTGACGCATGGCCAAGATCACCATACGCAACGAGATCCGCTTCATCCTCAATGGCAGGGATGTCGCGCTGTCGTCGGTGGCGCCCGACGCGACCTTGCTCGACTGGTTGCGGCTCGACCGCTCGCTGCGCGGCACCAAGGAAGGCTGCGCCGAGGGCGATTGCGGCGCCTGCACGGTGCTGGTCGGAAAATTGTCCGCCGGCAAGCTGGTTTATGAAAGCGTCAATGCCTGCATCCGCTTCCTGGGATCGCTCGACGGCACCCATGTCGTCACCGTCGAGCATCTGCGCGGCGCGCCTGGCCAATTGCATCCGGTGCAGCAGGCGATGGTCGATTTCCACGGTTCGCAATGCGGCTTCTGCACGCCGGGCTTCGTCATGTCGCTCTACGGCCTGTGGATGAAGTCGCCGGACCCGTCGAATGCCGCGATCGAAAAGGCCTTGCAAGGCAATCTTTGCCGCTGCACCGGCTACGAGGCAATCATGCGCGCCGCGCGTGCCATCTCCAGCTACGGCAAGGCGGCGAAGGATCCGCTGGCGGCCGAGCGCAAGGCGATCACCGCCAGGCTCGAGGCTATGCATGACGGTGCCCGCGTCGAAATCGGCGCCGGCAAGCAGCGGCTGGTTGTGCCGGCTGACGTCGACGATTTCGCCGCTGTACTGGACAAGGAACCCGGCGCCACTGTTGTCGCCGGCTCGACCGACGTCGGCCTGTGGGTCACCAAGCACATGCGCGACATCTCACCGGTAGTCTTCATCGGCAATCTCGAGGGGCTGTGCGCGATCTCCGAAGAAAATGATGTCATCACCATCGGCGCCGGCGTCACCTACACCGACGCCTTCGCGACACTGGCCAAGCGCATCCCCGCGCTCGGGCCATTGTTCGACCGCATCGGCGGCGAACAGGTACGAAACATGGGCACCATCGGCGGCAACATCGCCAATGGCTCGCCGATCGGCGACACGCCGCCGCCCCTGATCGCGCTGGGTGCGCAACTGACGCTGCGCCGCGGCAAGAAGCGGCGCACCATCGCGCTCGAGGATTTCTTCATCGCCTATGGCAAGCAGGACCGGCAGCCAGGCGAATTCGTCGAGGCCGTGCACGTTCCCGTGCCGGCCAAGGGCACGAAGTTTGCCGTCTACAAGATCACCAAGCGCCGCGACGAGGACATCACCGCAGCCCTTGGCGCCTTTTTCCTCGACTTGGCCAAGGACGGAACCGTGGCCGATATATGCATCGCCTATGGCGGCATGGCGGCCACCCCGAAGCGGGCTTTCGGTGTCGAAAAAGCGCTGCTCGGCAAGCCGTGGACGGAGACAACGGTGGAAGCGGCCATGGCTGAATATGCCGGCGATTTCACCCCGCTGACCGATATGCGGGCATCGGCCGAATACCGGGCGCTGGCGGCCAGGAACCTGCTGCTGCGCTTTTTTGCCGAAACCAGCGGCAGCAAGGCGCCGTTCCAGGTGTCACGCAACGAGGCGGCCTGATGAACAAGCACGCCTCTCCAGATCTCAAGGCGCAGAAGATTTCCGGTGGCGTCGCCGCCGACCAGCGCCACGATTCCGCGCACAAGCATGTCAGCGGCAGCGCGGTCTATATCGACGATATGCCGGAACCGGCGGGCATGCTGCATGGCTGCCTCGGCCTGTCCACGGCGACGCATGCGACGATCAGCAAAATGGATCTGTCGGCGGTGCGCGCGGCGCCGGGCGTCGTCGATGTGCTGACGGCCAAGGACGTTCCGGGCGAAAATGACATTTCGCCGACCGGTCGACACGACGAGCCGGTGCTGGCCGACGACAAGGTGCAGTTTTATGGTCAGCCGATCTTCTGCGTTATTGCCAAGACGCGCGAACAGGCGCGCCGCGCCACCCGGCTGGCCAAGGTCGAATACAGTCCATTGCCTTTCGTCACCGACATTGGCGATCTCGACCCCCGCAAGGACAAGCTGGTCACGCCGCCGCTCACGCTGAAGCGTGGCGATGCCGCTGCCGCGATCAAGGCGGCGCCGCGCCGGCTGAAGGGCAAGATGCGCATCGGCGGCCAAGAGCATTTCTATCTCGAAGGCCATATCGCAGTGGCCATTCCTGGCGAGGACCAGGACGTCACCATCTATTCCTCGACCCAGCATCCGAGCGAAGTCCAGCATATGGTCAGCCATGCGCTGGGCGTGCCGAGCAACGCCATCACAGTGGAAATCCGCCGCATGGGTGGCGGCTTCGGCGGGAAGGAGACGCAAGGCAACCAGTTTGCGGCATTGGCTGCGATCGCCGCCAAGAAACAACATCGCGCGGTCAAGATCCGGCCCGACCGTGACGACGACATGATTGCCACCGGCAAGCGCCATGACTTCCTCGTCGACTACGAAGTAGGTTTCGACGACGCCGGCAACATTCTTGGCGTCGACTTCATGTTCGCGGCGCGTTGCGGCTTTTCATCGGACCTGTCCGGCCCGGTCACCGACCGCGCGCTGTTCCATTGCGACAACACCTATTTCTGGCCGGCGGTGCATGCGCAATCGGCGCCGCTTTACACCAACACCGTGTCGAACACGGCGTTTCGCGGCTTCGGCGGCCCGCAGGGCATGGTCGGCGCCGAACGGGTCATCGACGAGGTTGCCTTTGCCGTCGGCAAGGACCCGCTCGAAATCCGCAAGCAGAATTTTTATGGCACCAGTGGTGATAAAGACGGGGGCCGCAACGTCACCCCTTATCACCAGACGGTCGAGGACAACATCATCCACCGCATCGTCGCCGAGCTGGAGGCGAGCGCCGACTATGCGGGGCGCCGCCGCATCATCCAGGCCTTCAACGCCAACAGCCGCTTCATCAAGCGCGGCCTGGCGCTGACGCCGGTCAAATTCGGCATCTCTTTCACGGCCACCCACTACAACCAGGCCGGCGCGCTGGTGCATGTCTACACCGATGGTTCGGTGCATCTGAATCACGGCGGCACCGAGATGGGGCAAGGCCTCTACGTCAAGGTGGCGCAGGTGGTGGCGGAAGAGTTCCAGATCGACCTCGACCAGGTCAAGATCACCGCGACGACCACCGGCAAGGTGCCCAACACTTCGGCCACCGCGGCGTCGTCCGGCACCGACCTCAACGGCATGGCGGCGCAGAACGGCGCCCGCCAGATCAAGGAACGGCTGACCGACTTCGCCGCCGAAAAATACCAGGTGCCGCGCGAGCAGGTGCTTTTCCTGCCCAACCGGGTGCGCATCGGCAACCAGGAGATCGCCTTCACCGACCTCGTCAAGCAGGCCTATATGGCCCGCATCCAACTGTCGGCGGCGGGTTTTTACAAGACGCCGAAAATCCACTGGAACCGTGACAAGGGCGAGGGCCGTCCGTTCTATTATTTCGCCTATGGCGCCTCGTGCTCGGAAGTCTCGGTCGACACGCTGACCGGCGAATATGTCGTCGAGCGCACCGACATATTGCATGAAACCGGCCGCTCGCTGAACCGCGCCATCGATCTCGGCCAGATCGAGGGCGGCTTCATCCAGGGCATGGGCTGGCTGACGACGGAGGAGCTGTGGTGGGACGACAAGGGCCGGCTGCGCACGCATGCGCCGTCGACCTATAAGATCCCGCTCGCGTCCGACCGGCCGAAGATATTCAACGTCACGCTGGCCGACTGGCCGGAGGCCAACGAGCCGACGGTGCACCGTTCCAAGGCGGTCGGCGAACCGCCCTTCCCGCTCGGCATGTCTGTGCTGCATGCGCTGTCGGACGCGGTGGCAAGTGTGGCCGATCATAAGGTCTGTCCGCGTCTCGACGCTCCTGCAACACCAGAACGGGTGCTGATGGCGATCGAACGGCTGAAGGGTGAAGCCAAGAATAGCGCCTGACTCTGACCTGGATTCTGGCAAAACGTGCAATTCAGACTGAAAAACCCTATATTTCCCGTACGGGAATGCGAAATATGAAGTCGAAAGTGCAAAGCCTCAGAGCTTTTCTCGCCAGCGCCGGCCGGCTTGCTCTGGTCGAAGTGGCCGACACCAAAGGCTCGACCCCGCGCGAGAAGGGCGCCTTCATGCTCGTCTCGCAGGCGGCGACTTTTGGCACGATCGGCGGCGGTCAGCTCGAGTACATCGCGATCGACAAGGCGAGGCAGATGGTGGGGTCTTCACCCTCCCCCTTGGGGGGAGGGTCGGCCGGCGAAGCCGGCCGGGGTGGGGGTGCGGACGATCGTGCCAAGCCACCCCACCCCGTTTCGCTGACGCCGCCACACGGCGTCCGCTCACCGACCCTCCCCACAAGGGGGAGGGTAAAGAAGCCCGCATTGGCTTCGACGAAGTCTGCGCCACGCTGGACGTGCCGCTAGGCCCCGAGATCGGCCAGTGCTGCGGCGGGCGCGTCGAAGTCTTGATCCGTATCGTCGATGCCGCGCTTACAGCCGAGCTGATCGCGGCCGCAGAAGCCGAGGAAGCCCACCTGCCGCATGTCTATATCTTCGGCGGCGGCCATGTCGGCCAGGCGCTGGCCGCGACGGTTGCACTTCTTCCCGTGCATGGCGTCGTCATTGAGACGCGGGTCGAAGCGCTGGAAGGTATGCCGGAGACGGTCGAGAGGCGGCTGACGCCGATGCCCGAGGCCGAGGTTCGAAACGCTCCCGCCGGCACCGCCTTCGCCGTCCTCACCCACGACCATGCGCTGGATTTCCTCATCGTCGCCGAGGCGCTGAAGCGCGACGACGCGGCCTATGTCGGCATGATCGGCTCGAAAACCAAGAGAGCGACGTTCACGAACTGGTTCCTGAAATCGGCGGATGGCACGGAGGCTGAGTTGGCCCGCCTCGTCTCCCCGATCGGCGGCGACGCCGTCAGGGACAAGCGCCCGCCGGTGATCGCGGCGCTCGCTGCAGCCGAGATCGTGACGGCACTGGTCGTTCACAACACCGCGCCGAATGCCGACCATGAAGTCCAGCACAAGATGATGGCCGGCTAAGCTTCGGCGCGGCTAAGCAGGCCGCTTCAGGCCAAGATGATCTCGCAAGGTGCTGCCTTCGTATTCCCGACGGATCAGTCCGCGCCGCTGCAGTTCCGGCACCACCAGCGTGGCAAAGGCATCGAGCTCGCCGGGGAAGTATGACGGCATGACGTTGAAGCCGTCCGCGCCGCCGCCCTCGAACCGCGCCTGCAATTCGTCAGCGATCTGCGCCGGCGTGCCGACGATACGCCAATGGCCACGTGCGCCGGCGAAATGGCGCGCAAGCTGGCGGATCGACAGGCCGTCGCGGCGCGATTGTTCGATGACCAGCGCCTGGCGGCTTTTCATGCCCTCGGTCTCCGGCAGCTCGGGCATCGGTCCGTCGATCGGATAGCTCCCGAGATCGGAGATGCTGAGATAGCTGGACAGCAGCGCCACGCCGACATCGTCAGGGATCAGCGCCTGCAATTCCTCCTGTTTCTCCCGCGCTTCGGCCTCGGTTTCCGCCACCACCGGGGAGACGCCGGGCATGATCTTGATGTCGTCGGGTTCCCGCCCATAGGCTGCCATACGGCCCTTGAGGTCGTCGTAAAAGGCCTTGGCTTCCTCGAGGGTCTGCGCCGCCGTGAACACCACGTCGGCCGTGCGTGCGGCAAGGTCGCGGCCGACATCCGAGGCGCCGGCCTGCACCATCACCGGCGCGCCCTGCGGCGAGCGCGGCAGGTCGAGCGGGTCGCGCACCGAAAAGCTCTGGCCGTTGTGACAGTGAAAGCCACTGCCTTGCCAAAGTCCCGATACCACCTCGGCGAATTCGCGCGCCCGCTCGTAGCGGTCGGCATGGGGTTTCAGGCCCGTCGCGCCGAAATTGGCGGCTTCGATGGGGCTGGCCGACGTCACCAGGTTCCAGCCAGCCCGGCCACCACTCAGATGATCGAGCGACAGAAAGGTGCGCGCCAGCCCATAGGGCTCGTTGTAGCTGGTCGAGGCCGTCGAAACGAGGCCGATGCGGCTGGTCTGGACGGCGAGCGCGGACAGCAGGCTGATCGGCTCGAAGCCGATCGAGCGTGAGGTCTGGCTGGCGATGCCGACATTGGCTTCGCGCAGGCCGGCGGCGTCCTCGCAGAACACCATGTCGAACTTCGCCGCTTCCGCCGTGCGCGCCAGCCGGATGTAATGATCGATGTCGATGCCTGCCGTGACATGCGCCTTGGGGTGACGCCAGGCGGCGATGTGGTGGCCCGTCGCCCACAGGAAGGCGCCAAGCTTCATCTGGCGGGTCATTGCGCTCCTCCGGCAAGTCTGAGATGCGAGCGCAAGGTGGTGCCGGGATAATCCGGGCGGACGAGGCTGCGGCGCTGCAATTCCGGCAGCACGCGGCCGATGAAACCGTCAATCGCGGCAGGCGGTATTGCGATGTTGAACCCGTCGCAGCTTTGCGAGCTGAACAATGTTTCGAGCGCGTTAGCAGCGACATCTGCGCCAACGTTCAGCAGCAGCTTGACCGCACCCGGATCGCGTCCGCAGGCCACAACGCGGCGCTTGAGATCGTCATGGCGCGCCTTGGCGTCCTCTGTGGGTCTGTCCAGCAGGACGACATCGGCGGTGCGGGCGGCGATATCCAGGTCGGCCTCGGACAGGCCGGACAGCACCAGCACCGGCGTATCCTGCGGCGAGCGCGCGACGTTCAGCGGCCCGCGCACGGAGAAAAATTCGCCTTTGTGGTCGAGCAGGTGCATTTTTTCGGGATCGTGGAAGCGGCCGCCGGCCTTGTCGAACAGCAGCGCGCCGGCATCCCAGCCCTGCCACAGGCGCTGAACGATGCCGATGTATTCCTGCGTGCGGCGGCGGAACACATCGTCGGAAAATCCATCCGGCCGGCTGAAATTGGCGGCTTCCCGTGGCGCCTGCGCCATGGTCGCGTGCCAGCCGGCGCGGCCATGGCTGATGATGTCGAGCGAAGCAAAACGGCGCGCCAGATTGTACGGCTGGTGAGCCACCGTCGAGGCTGCAGCGACAAGGCCGATCCGACTTGTCACCGTCGCCAGCGCCGCCAGCAAGGTCGTCGCTTCGAAAGAACTCGACCCGGCGCTGTTCGGCGCGGAATCATCGAGGACAATCATGTCCAGCCCCGCCGCTTCCGCTTGCTTGGCAAAGCCGGCCAGGTCGCTAAACCCGAGCGGCTGCCCGGAAGTAATGTTGAGCGAAACGGCAAGATGCATTGTGGCTTGCTGGTCAGTCGGCATGGGACCATCGATCATAGCCCGGCGTATGCGAACCTAAGGTCACCTGCTTGTAAGACAACCCTGGCGACTGGGCCAACAGCCCCTCACTTGCCGGCCAGCAAATCCTTGATCAGCCGCTGGCAACGCTCGGCCATGAAGTCGAGCAACAGCCGCACCTTTGGATCCTGCAGCTTCTTGTGCGGATAGACGGCGGCGAACTGCACCGGCGTTGGCGGCGTGCTGGCCAGGATGACCTGCAGCCGCCGGTCGCGGATGAAGGGTTCGACCTCGAAGCGCGGCTTGTTGATGATGCCGCGGCCCGACAGCGCCCAGCCGGTCAGCACATCGCCATCGTCGGTGTCGTAGGGGCCGTGCACCTCGAATTTCTGCGGGCCGGACGGCGTCTGCAGCGTCCAGACATATTCGCGCGCCCCGGAATAGCGCAGCATCAGGCAGTCGTGCTTCTTGCCGATAAGCTCCTGTGGCTCCACCGGCTCGCCGCGCGCTTCGAGATATTTCGGTGCCGCCACCAGCACGCGTTCACATTCCATGATGCCGCGCATCCGCAGGCTGGAATCCTCGATGATGCCGAGCTTGAAGGCGACGTCGATGCCTTCCTTCATGATGTCGATATTGTGGTCGGAGAGCCTCAGCCGCACCTCGATATCGGGGTATTTGTCGTGGAAATCCGGAATGCCCGACGCCACCAGCCGCCGTCCGAGGCCGAGCGGTGCGGTCACCTTGATGGTGCCGCGCGGTTGGCCGGAAAGCGCCGAAACCGCGGCTTCCGCCTCGGTGATAGCCTCCAGCACCTGCTTGGCGCCGGAGTAGAACACCGTGCCATGCTCCGTCGGCATCAATTGCCGTGTCGTGCGGTTGAACAGCCGCACGCCGAGGTGTTTTTCCAGCTCCTTGATGCGGTTGGAGGCGACCGCCGGCGAAATGCGCATGTCGCGGCCTGCCGCCGAGAGATTACCAAGCTCGACGACGCGGACGAAGACGGCGATGTTGTCGAGATAGGCCATTCGTGGCTCTTTATGTGGCGGCGTACGTGGTCAGCCTAGTATTTTCCATTTTTTTTTGAAAGTCATCGTACACCTCGCCTCTTTTCGTTTGCGCCCCACACCGTAAAGTCAGCCGATCGGCAGGGACGATTTCACATGATGGATTTCGCGATTTTCTGGGACTGGCTGAGTTTCGCCGTGCGCTGGCTGCACGTCGTCACCGGCATCGCCTGGATCGGCTCGTCCTTCTATTTCGTCGCGCTCGACCTTGGCCTGCGCCAGCGCCCCGGCATGCCGGTCGGCGCATTCGGCGAGGAATGGCAGGTGCATGGCGGCGGCTTCTACCACGTCCAGAAATATCTGGTGGCGCCGGCCGAAATGCCGGAACATCTGACCTGGTTCAAGTGGGAATCCTACGCCACCTGGCTGTCCGGCTTCGCCATGCTGTGCGTGGTCTACTATGCCGGCGCCGACCTGTTCCTGATCGACCCCAATGTTCTGTCCATGTCGGTTCCCGTGGGCATCCTGCTGTCGATGGCGACGATCGGCGTCGGCTGGGTTGTCTACGATCTGCTCTGCCGGTCGCCGCTCGGCAAAAGTGACACCGGACTGATGCTGGTGCTCTATGGCGTTCTGGTGTTCATCGCCTGGGGTCTGACGCATCTGTTCACCGGCCGCGCCGCTTTCCTGCATCTCGGCGCCATCACCGCCACTATCATGTCGGCCAATGTCTTCATGGTGATTATTCCAAACCAGAAGATCGTCGTCGCCGACCTGATTGCCGGCCGAAAGCCCGACCCGAAATACGGCAAGATCGCCAAGCAGCGCTCGCTGCACAACAACTACCTGACGCTGCCCGTGCTGTTCCTGATGCTGTCGAACCACTATCCGCTGGCGTTTGCGACGGAGTTCAACTGGGTCATCGCCTCGCTGGTGTTCATCATCGGCGTCTTGATCCGGCACTATTTCAACACCGTGCATAAGCGTGCCGGCAACCCCCACTGGACCTGGATGGCGGCTGCGGTGCTATTCGTCATCATCATGTGGCTGTCGACAGCGCCGAAAATACTGACCGGCGAGCCCAAGGCATCCGCCGCGGCCGAAGTCTATATCGCCTCGTCGCATTTCCCGGCGGTGCGCGACACCGTGCTTGGCCGCTGCTCGATGTGCCATACGGCCGAGCCGGTCTATGAAGGCATCTACCATGCGCCGAAGGGCGTGATGCTCGACACCGACGCCGGCATTGCCGAGCATGCGCGTGAAATCTATTTGCAGGCCGGGCGCAGCCACGCCATGCCGCCCGCCAACGTCACCCAGATCAGCGACAAGGAACGGGCGCTGCTGGTCGCCTGGTTCGAAGGCGCAGGGAAATAGGGATGACCTCCACACTTCTGCGCGGCCGCACGCTAAGCTTCTTGCGCTGGCCCGAAGCCATCGACGACCATGCCGCCTGGCGCTATGAGGAGGATGGCGGCCTGCTGATCCGCGACGGCCGGATCGTTGCCGCAGGCAGCTACACGGAAGTCGAAAAGCAAGCGGGCGACGGTGCGAAAAGGATCGATCATCGGCCGCATCTGCTGCTGCCCGGCTTCATCGATGCGCATGCGCATTTCCCGCAGATGCAGGTCATTGCCTCCTACGGCGCCGAACTGCTCGACTGGCTGAACACCTACACCTTTCCCGAAGAGACCAAATTCGCCAACGCCCAGCATGGCCGCCGCATCGCCCGGCTGTTCCTGGACGAGATGGTGCGCCACGGCACGACGACGGTCGCCGCCTACTGCTCGGTGCACAAGGCGTCTGCCGAAGCGTTCTTTGCCGAATCGCATGCGCGCGGCATGCTCAACATTGCCGGCAAGGTGATGATGGATCGAAACGCGCCGGTAGGCGTGCTCGACACGCCGCAATCCGGCTATGACGATACGAAGGCACTGATTGCGGAATGGCACGGCAAGGGCCGCCAGCTTTATGCGATCACGCCGCGCTTCGCCATCACCTCTTCGCCCGAACAGTTGGAGATGTCGGGCGCGCTCTGCCGCGAAAACCCCGACCTGCACATGCAGACGCATCTGTCGGAAAACCACGCCGAAATCGCCTTCACGCAAAAACTCTATCCGCAGGCGCGCGACTACACCGATGTCTACGAGCAGTATGGCCTGCTGGGGCCAAAGAGCCTGTTCGGCCACTGCATCCATCTCTCGGAACGAGAGGCCGATGCGCTGTCGGACTCAGGCTCGGTGGCGGTGTTCTGCCCGACCTCGAACCTGTTCCTCGGCTCCGGCCTGTTCGATTACCAGCGCTTTCGGCGCCGCGACAAGCCGCTGCGCATCGCCGCGGCCAGCGATGTCGGCGGCGGCACCAACTATTCGATGCTGCGCACCATGGACGAGGGCTACAAGGTGATCGCGCTGACTGGCGAAAAGCTGAACCCGTTCCAGTCCTTCTGGCAATTAACGCGTGGCAATGCCGAGGCGCTGTCTATGGCGGACAAGGTCGGCACGCTGGATGAAGGCACCGATGCCGACATCACCGTGCTCGACGCCCGCGCCACGCCGGCGATGCGGCTGAGGATGGAGACTGTGGACACGCTGGCGGAGGAGCTGTTCCTGCTGCAGACATTGGGCGACGACCGCGCGGTGCGCGAGGTCTATGTTGCGGGGCGGCCGGCCAAGAGTGATATGATCGCGGGTTAGGACTCATCATCCGCGCGGGACAAGATGATGATTGCGCCTGGTTGCCAAGAGGTTCCCCCACTCCGTCGCCGCTTCGCGGCGCCACCTATCCCCCTCCGGAGGGAGAGGAAGGGAGCCTTTGCTTCGGAGGACGGGCGCCGGTTCGGACAGCTTTGCGCCCTTCCTCTACCCCGTCGATCGGGGGAGAGGTGTCGAGAGAAGCTCGACGGAGTGGGGGGGCGATCCTGGCGGGGCAAGACCACCACCGCGACGAGACCTTGACCGGGCGGAGCTTGTCGTACACACGATTTGTGACGATTTCGGAGAACAAAAATGGCCGCCGCAGACGACATCGCTCTGATCCAGAAACAGGAAGAGACGCTGGTCTTCCCGGCCTTCGACGAGGCCGTCGCGTTCAAGGTCGGCGCGGCGATCCGCGAGCGGGCGCTGGCCGAAAAGCTGCCCATCATCATCGATATCAGGCTGTGGGATCGGCCGCTGTTTTATGCCGCGATGCCCGGTTCAAACGCCTCCAACCCCGACTGGGCACGACGCAAGATCAATGTGGTCAAGCGCTACCTCAGGAGCACCTATCGTCTGGTGCTGGAACAGCAGCGACCGGACCGCACCTTCAAGGTCGGCGAGGGGCTGGATATTGCTGATTACGTACTGGCCGGCGGCGGGTTTCCGGTGACTGTAAAGGGTGCCGGCGTCATCGGCGTCATCGCCGTCTCCGGCCTGCCGGAACGCCAGGATCATGGCGTCGTCGTCGATGCACTGTGCGATCATCTCGGCGTCGATCGGACACAATTGGCGCTGCCGCCGGAAGGTAAATCGTGACGTTGGCGCTGCCCCTCATCCGCCTGCCGGCACCTTCTCCCCGTATAGTGACGGGGAGAAAGGACAAGCTCGAGCGCTGGCGATCCCCTCTCCCCGTCTTTCACGGGGTGAGGGTGAGGGGCAGCGCCAACGTTTGCTCATTTTGAAAACCGCCAGTTACGGCCAAGGATAACCGTGCTCGATCCCAAATCCTTTCTCATCTCGATCTTCAATGCCGCTGTTGCCGCTGCCGATCCTGAACGGACCATCAGGGATCATCTGCCGGCCAGGCCCAAGGGCCGCACCATCGTCATCGGCGCCGGCAAGGGCTCGGCGCAGATGGCGGCGGCATTCGAGAAGGTGTGGGATGGCCCGATCGAAGGGCTGGTCGTCACCCGCTACGGCTATGGCGCCAGATGCGAGCGCATCGAAATCATCGAGGCGGCACATCCGGTGCCGGACGCTGCCGGTCTTGAGGCGTCGCGGCGCCTGCTCGAAAAGGTGCAAGGGCTGACTGCGGACGACCTGGTAGTGGCGCTGATATCGGGCGGAGGATCGGCGCTGCTGCCGTCGCCTGCCGCCGGCCTGACGCTCGCCGACGAAATCGCCGTCAACGAGGCGCTGCTTGCCTCCGGCGCGCCGATCGCGGCGATGAACACAATCCGCAAGCATCTCTCGACCATCAAGGGCGGCCGGCTGGCAGCTGCCGCCTGGCCGGCCAAACTGGTATCACTGGTTGTCTCTGACATTCCCGGCGACAACCCGGCGCTGGTGGCCTCCGGCCCGACCGTGCCCGACTCCGGCAACCGCGCCGATGCGCTGGCCTCGATAGCGGCCTACGGCATGAAACTGCCCGACGCCGTCATGGCGCACATCAACTCGCCAGAGGCCGATGCGCCAGATCTGGATGACCAGCGCTTTTCACGCAATGAAGTGCACCTGATCGCCTCGGCTGGCGTGTCGCTGGAAGCGGCAGCCGCTGAGGCAAAACGGCAGGGCATCGAAGCCGTCATCCTCTCCGATTCCATCGAGGGCGAGGCGCGCGAGGTCGGTGGCGTGCATGCAGCCATTGCGCGCGAAGTGGCGACGCGCAACCGGCCGTTCAAAAAGCCGGTGCTGATCCTGTCCGGCGGCGAGACGACCGTGACCTTGCGGGCCCCTGTTGACGGAAAAAGGGGCAAGGGCGGCCGCAACTCCGAATTCCTGCTCGCCTTTGCCATCGGCATCAGCGGCGCGGAAGGTATTCATGCACTGGCCGCCGATACCGACGGCATCGATGGCTCGGAAGACAATGCCGGCGCCTTTGCCGATGGCTCGACTGTCTCGCGCATGCGTGCCGCCGGCATCGACGCCAAGGCGATGCTGGCCGGCAACAATGCCTGGACGGCGTTCAACGCGATCGGCGATCTGTTCGTGCCGGGGCCGACGGGTACGAATGTGAACGATCTGAGGGCAATCCTAATCAGTTAATCTGGCCGTGGCGGCCGAAGTTTTCCAACGTTGGATTCACGACCGTGAAGCCACCCAGCTTCGTCATCCCTGGGCGAAGCAGGAGCGAAGCTCCGTCGCGAAGACCCCTGGGATCCATTCCGTGATGTTAGCCGTCGAGCGCAACGGCATAATTCTGCACCGTAGCAGCGTGCAAACGTCGCGGCATGGATCCTCGGGTCTGCGCTGCGTCGCTTCACTCCTTGCTCCGCCCGCGGATGACGATGTCGCTGAGGCTTTCGCTCATCTCACGACCCCATCAGCCGCTTCACCTCTTTCATATCCTTTAGGAACCGCTCGCGCTCAGCCTCCTTGTCCGTCGGCTCGTGAATGCGCAGGATAAAGGAGGGGTGGATGGTGATGAACACGCGCAAGCCATCCTCGCGTTCGATCAACTGGCCGCGCATTTTCGTCACGGCAATGGCCTTGCCCAGCAGCGACAACGCCGCCGTTGCCCCAAGCGCCACGGCGAGGTCCGGCTTGATCAGCTCAAGCTCCCGGCCGATCCACCAGCGGCAGGCCTGGACTTCGCCGGCATTTGGCTTCGAATGGATGCGGCGCTTGCCGCGCGGCTCGAACTTGAAATGCTTGACGGCGTTGGTGACGTAGACTTTTTGCCGGTCGACGCCTGCGTCATCGAGAATTGCATCGAACACTTTGCCCGCTGGCCCGACAAAAGGTTTGCCGGCGAGATCTTCCTGATCGCCCGGTTGTTCGCCGACGAAGACCACTTTGGCATCATCCGGCCCCTCGCCGAACACGGTCTGTGTCGCGTCGCGCCACAACGGGCAGCGGCGGCAGCCTTTCGCGGCTTCGCGTAGCTCGGAAATGGTGTTGGCGTCATCGTCCGGCGCCTCGGCCGGCTCGCGCTTCGGCCAATGTTTCGCCTGCAGCTTGGCGTGGTGCGGCGCCGGCGTTGTCGGCAGTCTGGCAATCATATCCCTGGCGGCCTCGTCCGCTCCTGCGATCAGATCTGGAATGAGCGAGGCCTCGGGAAGGTTCCGCCAATATTTCTTCGGCATCTCCTTCTGCATCGCCTTCACCTTGAGCCGCGCCGGGTTGAAGATGTTTTCGAAATAGGTCAGCCACAACGCCTCGGTGTCGTCCTGATCGGGTGCATCGCCCTTGGCCGCACCCGGCCCGATCGCCAGCCTTTCGCCGTTCCAGTCGGCGGAGGCATAGGGCGTCAGGATGGTCCAGCGCATGCCGGTGAACCGCCGGACGAAGAAATCCGCGTTGCGCTCGACAATGAAATGCTCCGGCTCGAACCAGGCGACGTAGCGCTCGTTCTCGCCGTCGCCGATCTTCCGGAAGCGTACGAAGGCATGCATCTTATGGCTGTCGCGCCGCACCGCCTTTTCCATGGCTTCGAGCCGCCTGGTGTCGGGATCGGATGCGATCGCCAGCAGTTTCGGCTCGGTGCGCAGGCGCCAAAGCATCCAGTAGAGAAAGGCAAACCGGCCGGGGTCGGAGTGGCAGAAGGCCGTTTCGGCATGGGCGATGAACTCGCGCGGGACGGTAAGCTGCGCGCCCTCTGGCACCGCCGGCAAGGCATCTTGAGTATCATTGGCGTCGGACCCGACACCCCAACTAATATCCTCAGGTCGGACCTCATTCAGCGCCAGACGCCGTGCCGCATCGCGCCAACCGGCGAAATCGGTCTGGCTCGCTAGCCGGACAGTGTATCGGGCAAGGTCGAGCTGGGCCGGCTGCATGGTCAAAACAGAGACAGTTGTTCGCAGGACTTTACGATCGTGTCGCGCAAGCCGGTCTTGTCCGTTAGTCCACCCGGCGACCAGCCTTCGGCGATGATGAAGGGCCTCAGCTTGGCGATCGAATGGCAGATCCGTCCGACATCTTCCAGCCGCATGTGTCGGTGGCGGCGGGTTTCAAGGATCTTCGCCACCACCTTGGTGCCCAGACCCGGAACCCGCAGCAGCGCTTCCCGATCGGCGCGGTTGATGTCGACGGGAAACCTCGCCCGATTGCGCAAAGCCCAGGCGAGCTTGGGGTCAATGGCGAGATCGAGCATGCCGTCGCTGCTGCCGGCGAGGATTTCCGGCTGCGAAAAGCCGTAGAAGCGCATCAGCCAGTCGGCCTGATAGAGCCGGTGCTCGCGCATCAGCGGCGGTTTCTGCAGCGGCAGCGACGATGACGAATCCGGGATCGGGCTGAAGGCGGAGTAATAGACGCGCCGCAGATGGTAGCTGCCATAGAGCCGCGCACTGGTGTGCAAGATGCCGTCGTCGGATGTCTTGTCGGCGCCGACGATCATCTGCGTCGACTGACCTCCGGGCGCAAAGCGTTCGCGCTTCTTGGTCCTCAGCGTCGGCTCGGCTTTTTCCTCCATCTTCCGGCGCAGGTTCGCCATGGAAAGGCGGATCGTTTCCGGCTTCTTCTCCGGCGCCAGTTTCTTGACGCCCTCATCGGTCGGCAGTTCGACGTTGATAGACAGCCGGTCGGCGTAGAGCCCGGCCTGCTCGACCAGTTCGGCCGAGCTTTCCGGAATGGTCTTCAGATGAATATAGCCGGAGAATTTTTCGTCCAGCCGCAGCCGCCGCGCCACCTCCACCATCTCGGCCATGGTCTCGTCGGGCGAACGGATGACGCCGGAGGACAGGAAGAGGCCCTCGATGTAGTTGCGCCGGTAGAAATCCATGGTCAGCTTCACCACCTCGTCGATGCTAAAGCGGGCGCGGCGCACATTCGATGACGAGCGGTTGATGCAGTAGCTGCAATCGTAAATGCAGAAATTGGTGAGCAGGATTTTCAGGAGCGAAATGCAGCGGCCATCCGGCGCGTAGGAATGGCAGATGCCCATGCCTTCTGTGGAGCCGATACCGCCGGATTGGAGCGAATCCTTCTTCGCCCAGCCGGACGAGGCGCAGGAAGCATCGTATTTGGCGGCGTCAGACAGGATTGCCAGCTTTTCACGGACGGTAGGTGCGCTCATCCGTTCATGATATGTTCTTGAAGGCTGCAGCGCCACCTCATTTGATGCAGGCGGCGAAAAAGTAATCGCCGCCTGATCGTCGGGCTAGCAGGACGACTGCCCGAGTTCCAGGCGGTCTCTCAGACCTCATGGAGGTAGAGGTGGTAATCCAGCTCGCTGACGGTGCGGGCGACGCGCAGATACTCCGACTGCTTGATCGCCACGAAGGTGCGATGCAGATCCTCGCCAAGCGCCTCTTTCAGGAAGCTCGATGCCCGCGCCGCCTCGATCGCAGCGCGCCAGTCGACCGGCATGGTCGTGCGCGTGATGGCGGCTTCATAGCCATTCCCAGTGGTTTCGGGGCCGGGGTCGAGGCCTTCATCCAGACCCTTGATGATGCCGGCCAGCACCGTTGCCGCGATCAGGTAGGGATTGGCGTCGACACCCGACGGCCGGTGCTCGATGCGCCGGTTCTTGGCGTCGCCCGCCGGGATGCGCAGCGCCACCGAACGGTTGTTGACGCCCCAGGTCGGCGCCACCGGCGCATAGGACTGCGAGACGAAGCGCCGCCAGGAATTGGCGTGCGGCGCAAACACCAGCATCGATTCGGCCATGGTCTGGATCAGCCCGCCGAGCCCCTGCAGCAGCGGCAGCGACCAGCTTTCGCCGCCAGCCTCGGCAAAAACGTTGCGGCCGTTCTTGTCCTGCAACGAAACATGGAAATGCATGCCGGAGCCGGCGTATTTTTCGATCGGCTTGGCCATGAAGCAGGCGGTGACACCATGGCGGCGCGCCTGCGCCCGCACCAGCCGCTTCAACATGACGAGGTCGTCGGCCGCCCGCATGACATCCTTGCGATAGTTCAGCGTCAGCTCGTACTGGCCGGGCGCGTATTCGGAAATCACCGTTTCGGCCGGAATGCCTTGCGCCTTGGCCGCGGCATAGATGTCGGAAAACAGCGGCTCCATGCCGTGCAGATGGTCGACGGAATAGACTTCCGTCTTGGCCGAGCGGCGGCCGTCGAGCACGGCGTCCGCCGGCTTTACCTTGCCGTCGGCGTCACGCTCATTGGCAAGCAGGAAAAATTCGAGTTCGAAGGCGCCGGCGGGATAGAGGCCCTTGGCCGCCAAGATGTCGACCTGCCTGGCCAGCGCCAGCCGTGGGTCCGACGACATAGGCTGTCCCTCGAGATGGTACATCGCCATCAGCAACTGGCCGCGCGGCGGGTTCGTGCCGTAAAGCGGCACCAGCGTGCCGGGGATCGGCCATGCCCTGAGATCGCCGTCTCCAGTCGTCCAGATCAGCCCGGTTTCGTGCACATCCTCGCCGGTGATGTCGAGGCCGAGGATCGAGATCGGCATGTGGCGGCCGCCCTCGAAGATGCTTTTCAGCTCATGCCGGCGCACGATCTTGCCGCGGCCGACCCCGTTGGCGTCGGTCAAGACGATATCGAAGGCTTCGATTTCGGGATGGGCGTCGAGAAAGGCTTGCGCCTCGGCGGGCATCGAGCCCGAAGGTGAAGTCATGATTAGTGTACTCGAGTTTGGCTTGGCAGCTTGTCTCATGCCGTCAGCCTTGCCGCAACCGTGGCGAAGGCGGTGATCAGCCGGTTGACCTGGGCGCCGGTGGTGGCCGGTGAGATCAGCATCATGTTGTGAAAGGGCGCGATCAGCACGCCCTGGTTGACCAGCGCGACATGGATAGCCGCCTCAAGCTCCGGCGCATGGGCAGTCTCGGCTTCGGCGCCGTTCCTGAGCGGGCCAGGGGCGCAGATGAACTCGACGCGGGCGCCGACGCGGGCGACATGCCAGGGCAGATTGTAGCGATCGATGACGCCGGTCAGCCCGGCATCGAGCCGCAGGGCGAGGCGATCCATCCGGGCATAATTCTCCTGCGTCATCACCTCTTCGAGCGTTGCGCGCATGGCTGCGAACTGCAGCGGGTTCGCCGACAGCGTCGTGCCCATGCCGGAATAGCCCGGCTCCTTGGTTCGATTGTAGTCGGCATAGCGCGAGGCGACCTCGTCGCTCATGCCCCACACGCTTGCCGGCACGCCACCGGCGATCGGCTTGCCCAACACGAATAGGTCGGGCTGCAGTCCGAATTTCCTGGTGTAGCCGCCGGGTCCAGTCGAAATCGTGTGGGTCTCGTCGATCAGAAGCAGCGTTCCGGCCGCGCGCGTCAGTTTGCGCAAGGCGTCGTGAAAACCCGGATCGGGCAGCACCATGCAGGAATTGGTCAGCACCGGCTCAGCAATGACGCAGGCGACATCCTTGTCCTTGAGCGCTGCTTGCAGCGCGGCGACATCGTTGAATTCAATGACCTTCGCCGTCTTGGTCAGGTCGCGAAACTCACCCGCCAGCCCCGGCCGATTCACGGGCTTGCCGTCGACCATCCGGACCATCGTCTCGTCGACCGAGCCGTGATAGCAGCCGTTGAAGACCAGTATCTTTTCGCGGCCGGTGACGGCGCGGGCGACGCGCAGCGCGAAGCGGTTGGCGTCGGTGGCGGTGGTGGCGATCTGCCAGAACGGCAGACCGAAACGCTGTGTGAGCAGCGGCCCGATGGCCAGCGCATCCTCCGAAGGCAGCATATAGGTCAGGCCGCGCCCGGCCTGGCGGCGGATGGCGCGCGCCACCGGCGGCGGCGAATGGCCGAACATCGAACCGGTGTCGCCGAGGCAGAAATCGTCCAGCCTGTTGCCGTCGATATCCGTGATGGCGGCGCCCTTGGCGCTTTCGACCAGGATCGGGAATGGCGTCGGCCAGTCGTTCATCCAGTGCATCGGCACACCGCCGAAGAAGCCTGGCAGGCCGTTACCGACCTTGGCCTGCGATTTCGGCCGCGCCTTGCGGAAGGTGTTCGCCTCGCTTGTCCGCAATGCAGCGATGCGGTCACGGCTGATACCGCCAATGGACGCCTTTGAACTGTTCGTGCTGTGCATGAAATCCCTCTCGGCCGGCACACTACCCAATTGGCGACGGCAACCGCAATTGGCCGTGTTGGTGCGCTGCATTGGGTCAGCAGCAAGTTCGGCAGACTTGACCTTCCGGCGCAGTCGGGCGCCAATGCGATCGGGTCTGTGGTTTGGGGAGAAAAATGCGGACGATCATCTGCGCTATTGCGCTACTCTTGTCGGCCGCTGCGGCTTCCGCATCGGGCGGCGTCTGGTGTTCCGTCGATGACAAAGCGGTGCAATTCGAGGTCGGCGCCGGGGTCACCAGAGGTATGGGCGGCCCGACCTTCAATTTTCGCGGCGATCTCGAGATACTTGGCCGGCCGGAAGGCGACAGTCTGCGCAAGACCGTCTTCGAGGATTCCGACCTCACCCAGTACTGGCTGGACGACAAGGAGTTGCGGCTGAACGTCTACCACGAGCATCAGCTCGGAGATAAATTCAACTCTGTCGAACTGACGATCCTGACCAAGACCAGTGACGAGGGCGTCTATGACGGCCGGTACACGCTTGCCGTCTATGACAACGCCGCCGACACGGAACAGGACGGCAAGCCGAAAGAATTGACCGGCAAGGTGTCGTGCGGAGCCGAATAGGTCACGCCGAGATATCAATGACGCCGCAGTCGCCGGCGGCACTGCCGAAGGCGACCCGGCGCTCTTCCTTATCCCACATCATCGCGGTGATGGCGCCCTTGCCCGGGCGGCGCAACAGCACCTCTTTGGCATCGGTAAAGCGCACCGCCATGACCATGCCGTCATCATAGCCGACGGCGACGACATCCTGGCTCGGATGGCAGGCAACCGATGTCACCATGGCGTTGCCGCGCGTGCCGAGCTCCAGCGGCGCCTTGCCCATCGGGCCGTCCTTGCCCGAAAACGGCCAGACGATCGCCGCCGGCGCGCCGGAACTCGCCAGCCATTTGCCCTTCACGCTCCACGACAGGCTTTTGACCTTGCCGGGATAGCCGGTCATGCGCATGTGCTTGCCGTCGGCGAGCTTCCAGCCATGCAGCGCGTTTTCCTGCATGGTGGTGACGAGGAAGGCGCCATCCGGCGAGAAGGTGACGCCGGTATGGGCACCGGCCCATTCCAGCTCCACCGGCTTGCCGTCGGCGGCCGGGAAATGCAGCGTCGCGCCATTGTAGCGGGCGACGCCGAAGCGTATGCCCTTGGGGGAGAAGGCCAGCCCCTCGACCGAACGCGGATGGGCAAACTCTTTGGTCTTGCCGTCGGCAAAGCGCACGAACGCAGTCTTGCCCGTGGCATAGGCGATAGCGCCTTGCGGCCCGGCGGCAACGCTGGTGATCCACTTCTTGCCGACGCTGGCGAGTTCGCTGACATTGCCGCCGGCGGCAACGGCAAAAATCTTGCCGTCCTCGCCGCCGGTGATCAGGCGGTCGTTGGCGGCGTCATGGAACGTGGAGAGCAGGCCGTCAGTGGCCTGAATTGTCTTGTGGCCGTTGTCGAGCCTATGAACTGTCCCATCGGCGAGCGCAAAATGCGGCACGTTGTCGAGGAAGACGGCGGCAAGGCAGTGACCTTCCAGGTCGAGGGGAGCAACTGTGGGCATCAGGACCATTCCAATGAAGCTGTCACCACTCCCGGGAAGCCACTGAGGCGGCCAGGCCTGGCGCCGACCTTCTCCCCTTGTGGAGAAGGTGGATCGGCGCGCAGCGCCGAGACGGATGAGGGGTGTTGAACGGATCGCCGTCGGTGCCGAGCTGGAGCACCCCTCATCCGACCTCGCTTCGCGAGGCCACCTTCTCCCACAAGGGGAGAAGGAAGAGCGGGCAGCGCTAGCGCCATAGAGTCCGGAAATCAAGCCGCCTGGCAGGCGTCAAAGCTCTTCTTCAGCCGTTCGGCGTCAAGCTCGCGGCCGATGAACACCAGCCGGCTCTCATGCTTTTCGCCGTCTTTCCAAGCGCGCTGGTGGTCGCCTTCGATGATCATGTGCACGCCCTGGATGACATAGCGCTCGTCGTCGCCCTTGAGCGCGATGATCCCTTTCAGCCGCAGGATGTTGGGACCTTCCATCTGAGTGATCTTCTCGATCCACGGGAAGAATTTCTTCGGGTCCATCTCGCCGCCGCGCAGCGACACCGACTGCACGGTCACGTCATGGATGTCGGAGGGATGCGCGTGATCGTGATGATGATGGTCGTGATCATGATCGTGGTGATCGTGGTCGTGATCATGGTGGTCGTGATCATGATCGTGCGCCTCGAGAAAATGGGGATCGTTTTCCAATGCGCGCGACAGGTCGAAGGCGCCGCGGTCGAGCACTTCGGACAGCGCCACGCCGGCGCGCGTGGTGCGGTGAATCCTGGCCGCCGGGTTGATGGCGCGGATGGTGGCTTCGACCTTGGCCAGCTCTTCGGGCGTCACAAGGTCGGTCTTGTTCAGCACGACAACATCGGCAAACGCGATCTGGTCCTCGGCTTCCTTGGAATCCTTCAACCTGAGCGGCAGGTGCTTGGCGTCGACCAGGGCCACGACAGCGTCGAGTTTGGTCTTGGAGCGCACGTCGTCGTCCATGAAGAAGGTCTGCGCCACCGGCACAGGATCGGCGAGGCCGGTGGTCTCGACGACGATGGCGTCGAAGCGGCCGGGACGGCGCATCAGGCCTTCGACGACGCGGATCAGGTCGCCGCGCACCGTGCAGCAGACGCAGCCATTGTTCATTTCGTAGATTTCCTCGTCGGATTCCACGATCAAATCATTGTCGATGCCGATCTCGCCGAATTCATTGACGATGACGGCATAACGCTTGCCATGGTTTTCCGACAGGATGCGGTTGAGCAGCGTCGTCTTGCCGGCGCCGAGATACCCGGTGAGAACGGTCACGGGGATTTGCGTCTGTGCTTCGCTCATATCTTGCCTCGAAATGGCTGGGCCACGGAATTGCGGGCCGCAAGAAGGGATTGTTGGCCTGATATAGGATGTGTGCCGGCCTTTTGCACGAGGCAAACCGCCTGGGTGTTTGACCCAGGATTGACGAAGCGGATGGGTAGACCCGAGAGGCCGAGTGCGAGGGATGCCGACCATCAACGTGTTGCCGGAAACGCCTCTTCGTTGACCTGTGCTGAGCCGCGCCGCGTCAAACCGTTGCAATCGCCTTGGCGGAAACTCGTTTGTCATCTAACTGAAATAAACATCTGGCATCACCATTTCGAGCACCACAAATGCTTGCCGGCAAAGCTGTTTCGAAAGCCGGAATCTTTTTGATCGTCGATTGCCAACCGGCCGGCTGCGTCTATGCTGCACGCACCGGTACGGCCGAAGAGGGATCACCATGGCCAAGGCGGACAAGACTGCAACGATGAGCCGGCTGCATTCGGCGGCAAGGCTGGCAAGGACCGCGCTGGCGGCGCGGCTTCTGGCGCACGGCTTCTATGCCGGCCAGGACCAGATCATGCTGACGCTCGACCGCGAGGACGGCCAGACGCCCGGCAATCTCGCCGGCCGCCTCGGCGTGCGCCCGCCGACCATCACCAAGACCATCAACCGGCTGCAGGCCCAGGGCTTTTTGGAAAAGCGCGCCTCTTCCGCGGATGCACGCCAGGCGCATATCTTTCTCACCGACACCGGCCGCGAGATCATCCACGCCATCGAGAAGTCGGTGAAGAAGACCGAGAAGCAGGCGTTGAAGGGCCTCGACAAGAAAGAACAGAAGACGCTGTTCAAGCTGCTCGCCCGCATCGAGGCCAATTTGTCGAACGAGGAGCTGGTGCTTGTCGACGACGATGGCGACATCGACGATTGATCTTCCTGACCTAGGCGGCTACCGAAGGCCCGCGCACCAGGGTCGACCAGCGGCCGGGCGTCAGGCCGAATGCTTTCTTGAAATGCCTGTTGAAATGGCTCTGGTCGCTGAAGCCGGCGCCAACGGCAATCTCGGCCAGCGGCTCGCCCACCTCGATCATCCGTCTTGCCTTTTGCAGCCGGCGCATCAGCAGGAACCGATGCGGGCTGGTGGAATAGGTCGCGCGAAAATGGCGTGACAGCGCATAGCGGTCGAGCCCGGTGACGGCTTCCAGCTCATCGGAACGAACGGACCGCTCGGCATTCTCCTCGAGATAGCCGCGCGCCAGCGCTGCCGCACGCGAGGCCGACTTCCCCATCGGCTTTGCTTTCTGTCCCGCATGACGCCCCAGCTGCTGCGCCAGCTCCGCAACGAAATCGGCGACGAACAGCTCGTCCAGTTCCTCATCGAGCGGCGACAGGGCCGAAAGCAGCGTGCCACGCAAGGCAGGATCGCTGACCACAGAATCCCTGACGAAAGGCAGCGGCGCGCCGTCGAGGCAGTCGAGCAGCAGTGAGGGTTCCAGATAGAGGATCCGGTAGCGCAGACCATCCTCGGTCCCGGCGCCGCCATCGTGCACTTCGTCGGGATGCAGCACGATAACCTGGCCGGGCAGGCTGTAGTTGACAGTGCCCCTGTAGTGGAAGCGCTGCACACCGGAAAGCGTCACGCCGACGGCGAGTGTATCATGACGGTGCAGGTCGAAGGCGTTGCCATGGAAATGCGCCTCGATGCGCTCGATGCCGGTGCTGCCTGGCGCCGAGACGATCCGGTCTTCATCCGCGCACGAACGTCCAAGACCCTGTGTCGCCTCACCGTCTAGATCGTGCGTCATCACCTATCCCTGCCCTTCATGGGCGTGCTCCGGAGTCCTCATTTTGGTGTTCGATACGAAATTTGCAATCGTGCTGCGGGACGATCTCGCCGTCTGGCAAAAGCTCAACGTCACGGCCTTCCTGACCAGCGGCGTCGTCGCGCAATTCCCCGACATTATCGGCGAACCCTACCGCGACCGCGCCGGCAACCTTTACAATCCTCTGTCGATCCAGCCGGTCATCGTGCTTTCGGCCGATGGGCCGACGCTCAACTCCATCCACCGGAAGGCGCTGGAGCGGGGCGTGACGGCGTCAGCCTATGTCGAGGAGATGTTTGCCACCGGCTTCGATGCGGCCAACCGCGCCGTCTTCGCCGAGTTCGGCCCTGAGGACGCCAAGATCGTCGGCATCGCGCTGCGTGCCGACAAGAAACTCGTCGACAAGATCACCAAGGGCGCCCGCATGCACGCCTAATTCAGCAGGAAGCGTGTAACGGCGCTCATGAATTCAGTCGGCCGCTCGACGTTCAGCATATGGACGCCCGGAAGCAGTGTAAGCGTGGCGCCGGGGATGCTGGCTGCGATCGCCTCGCTGTGGCTTGCCAGCGTTACCTTGTCGTCTTCTCCACCGATCACCAGGGTGGGGGCGGTAATGAGGGAGACAGTCCGGCGCAGATCGCAATCGCGTACGGCGGCGAAGCATCCCGCGAGACCTTGGGGCGGCGTCGCCAGGACCATCGCGCGGAACGCGTCGACGGTTTCGTTTGGGCCGGCAAGCATCGAGGCGGGAAACCAGTTGTGCATGAACATGTCCGCGGCGGCCGACATGTTGCTCGCAGCAAGGACAGTACGGATCTGCTCGTCAAAGTAAGAAGCCGGCCCGAGATGTGGCGAGGTGTTGGAAAGGATGAGACGCTCGATGCGGTCCGGGGCATGGATACCCAGCCACTGCCCTACGAAGCCGCCCAGCGACAGCCCGCAGAAATGCACGCGGGCGATCTGAAGCGCATCCAGCAGCTCAAGGACGTCGCGGCCCAGCCGATCGAGCGAATAGGCTCCGGCCGGAGCATCGGAACTGCCGTGGCCGCGCAGATCATAGCGCAGCACCCGGAAAGATCCGGCAAATTCCGCAAGCTGCCGGTCCCACATATGCAGGTTCGTCGCAATGGAATTCGAGAGCACAAGCACAGGGCCGGCCCCCGCCAACTGATAGGCGATCCGGCAGCCGTCGCCCGTCGTAAAATAAAGCGTGTCAGTCATCTGGTCCTCATCTCACCCTGGCGAAAGGAGTTCGATGCTCCCGCCGCCCTTTGAATGAGCCACACTAGGCCTCGTAATTATCCAGGAAAATTACTATGATTGGACAATCTCAGTAGGTTTTGGCGATAATGAATGGTCTGAAACTCCACGACCTACGGTGCTTTGACGCCGTGGCAAGCGAGGGCAGCTTCCAGGCGGCCGCCCTTGCCTTGAACCGATCGCATCCATCCGTCTTCGCCGCTGTCGCACGCCTCGAGCAGTTGCTCGGGCTCACACTTCTCGACCGCAGCGGATATCGGGTGGGGCTGACGGAGGCGGGCCGCGAGTTTCACGCGCGAGCGCAGCTGACATTGCGCGAGCTCGACCATCTGCGAACCTATGCGGGCCAGTTGGCGAGTGGCGAGGAGACGGTCCTGCGTGTCGTCATGGGTGATCTCTGCCCGCGACCGCAAATCCTGCGTATGCTCAGCGGCTTCTTTGCCGAACGCACCGGGACACGCCTGCACCTGGAGTACGAGGCGGTCGGCGGTCCGCTCGAACGGTTGATGGAAGGCTCGGCTGACCTCATCTTCCATCGCGCGGATCCTTCCGATCCGCATCTCGAGCGGATCGATCTCTGCGCGGTGCCCCTCGTGCCGGTGGTGGCGCCTGGGTTCCTTCCGTTCGCGCCTGGCCGCGAGATTGCGCCGGAGCAGATGCGGCCCTTCACCCAGTGCGTGATCCGCGACACGGCGCGGCGGCCAGCGCCGGAGAGCTATTTCCTCATCGACGGCGCGCATCAGTGCTCGGCGCCGGATCATCTGATGAAGAAGGAACTGATCCTTCACGGACTGGCCTGGGGCCATCTGCCGGCATGGCTGATCGAGGACGAACTGCGGGATAGGAGGCTGATCTCGATCGCTGGTGCACATCTGCCCGGCCGGACGGAGATCCTGGCGGCGGTGCGCCGGCGCGACCGACCGCATGGACCCGTCGCCGAGGCGTTGTGGCTTCATCTCCAGGCGCAAGTGGCATCCGACGGCAAAGCACCGGATGTCAGAACGTCGCAGCGGAACGCAAAGCGCCTTAGCTGGCATCGGATCGGCCTGCGCTGAACCTGTCTCAGACGCCTGTTGTGCCAGTCGCTTTTGGCTTGCCGGGCGCAGGCGATTGCCGCAAAGGTTAAGCGTTGATCCTCCCTGCCCGGCCTGACATTTGAACGTTCCCGCAAAATCAGACGAAAGCGCAACGCCGCCCGCGGCGATGCTGTTCATGCTTTCGACCTATGTCTTTTTCACCTTTCTCGACACCTCGAGCAAATATCTGGTGCTGGCCGGCGTCTCGGCGCTGATCGTCGCCTGGGCCCGCTTCACCGTCCATGTCCTGCTTGTCGGCGTCTTCCTGCGCGGCTGGCGCGAGCCGTCGCGCTTCCGCGCCAACAATTTGCCGGCCCACATCCTGCGCGGCGGTCTGCTGTTCGGCTCGACCATGTGCAACGTCATGGCGCTCAAAACGCTTCAACTGGCCGAGACCACCTCGATCTACTTCTTCGGGCCGATGGTGATCACCGCCCTTGCCGGACCGCTGCTTGGTGAATGGGCCGGCTGGCGGCGCTGGCTGGCAATCCTGTCGGGCTTTGTCGGCGTGCTCGTCATTACAAGGCCGGGCATCGGCGTGTTCGGCATCGGCCATCTTTTCGCGCTCGGCTCGATGCTGTCGAACAGTTTTTACGTCATCATGACGCGGCGGATGTCAGCCAGCGAAACCTCGGAAAGCCTGATCCTGTTTTCGGCGCTGGCGCCGGCCGTGCTGCTTCTGCCGATGCTGCCGTTCTCGCATGGGCTGCCGCAGGATGGCTGGCACTGGTTCATACTGGTGATGCTGGGCGTGTTCGGCGCCGGCGGCCACTGGCTGCTGGTGCAGGCCTACCGCCTGGCGACCACCACGGCGCTGGCGCCGTACCCCTATTCGCAGATGGTCTGGATGATCCTGTCCGGCTGGATCATCTTCCACCAGTTCCCCGACCGCTGGACGCTGGTGGGTGCTGCCATCATCGTCGCCAGCGGCCTTTACATCATCCATCGCGAGCACCGTTTGCGGCTGCGCAATCGCACGACCGTCGATGCCGAGGCGGAGGCGCTGGCGAAAAAACTTTGATTTGCTCCGAATCCGATGGCATAACGCCGCATTTAAAAAATTTTAAAAAAACTCGGGGAGCGAAGGGCTGGCACAAAAGATCAAGCTTTCGACGATCGCGGATGCGCTTGGCGTGTCCACGGCCACGGTCTCCCTCGCCTTGCGCGACAGCCCGCTGGTCGCCGGCGCCACGCGTGACCGCATCAAGGAACATGCGCGGGCCATCGGGTATATCTACAACCGCCGCGCCGCCTCACTGCGCACCTCGCGCTCGGGCATTGTCGGTGTCGTCGTGCACGACATCATGAACCCGTTCTTCGCCGAGATCCTGCGCTCGATCGAAAGCGAACTCGATCGCAGCCGGCAGACCTTCATCCTGTCCAACCATTATGACCAGTTGGAAAAGCAACGCACCTTCATCGATACGCTGCTGCAGCTTGGCGCCGACGGCGTCATCATGTCGCCGGCCATCGGCACGCCGGCTTCCGACATCGTCATGGCCGAGGAAAACGGCCTGCCGGCGGTGCTGATCGCACGCAGCGTGGAAGGCGCCGACGTGCCGGTGTTTCGTGGTGACGATGCCTATGGCACGGCACTTGCCACCAATCATCTGATCTCGCTCGGGCACAAGCGCATCGCCATGATCGGCGGCACCGACCAGACCTCGACAGGGCGCGACCGCTACCAGGGCTATCTCAACGCCATGGAGGCCGCCGGGCTTGAGGTCAGGCCGTCCTGGCGCATCGCCGGGCCGCGCACCAAGCAGGGCGGATTCGAGGCGGCTGGACAGTTTTTGGCACTTAAAGACAAGCCAACCGCCGCTTGCTGCTGGAATGATCTGGTCGCCATCGGCCTGATGAACGGCATTGCCCGCGCCGGCCTGGTGCCGGGCGCCGACATCTCGGTCACCGGCTATGACGATCTCGAGGAGGCGGCAATCGCGACACCGGCGCTCACCACAGTCTGGAATGGCCAGCGAGAGGTCGGCCGCCGTGCCGCCAGCGCGCTGCTCGACAAGCTGAACGGACAGGCGGTACGGCCGTCACAGGAACTGATCAAGCCGGAACTGCATGTGCGCCAGTCGACCGGCAAGCCGGTGGAGCGTGAATGACCAAGACTGATGCGTTGCAGACCGTCGCCGTTCTGGTGCCGGGACATTTCAACGACCATGCGGTCGAGCGCATCGACCGCACCTTCAAGCGGGTCAAGATAGAGCGAGCCGATCCCGCCCTGGTCACCGAGGAGATGCGCCATGACGTGCGCGCCATTGCGTCCTTTGCCGGCGTCAATGCGGCATTGATGGATGCATTGCCCAACCTCGAACTCATCGCCTCCTTCGGCGTCGGCTATGATTCGGTCGATGCCGGCCATGCGGCCAAGAAAAACATCATGGTCACCAACACCCCCGATGTTTTGACCGAGGAGGTCGCCGACACCACGATCGGCCTTTTGCTCAACACCGTGCGTGAACTTTACAACGCCGAGAAATGGCTGCGCGACGGCAGTTGGGTGAAGAAGGGCAACTATCCCCTGAGCCGGCTGACCTTGCGCGGTCGGCATGTCGGCATTTTCGGCATGGGCCGCATCGGCCTTGCCATTGCGCGCCGGCTGGAAGCGTTCGGGCTGCCGGTGGCCTACCACAACAGGCGCAAGGTCGAAGGTCTGGCTTATGAATACCACCCGACGCTGAAGGGCCTTGCCGAAGCGGTCGATACGCTGATTTCCGTAGTGCCGGGCGGCGCTTCCACGGAGAAGGCGGTCAATGCCGAAATCCTGGCGGCGCTTGGCGCCAACGGCGTTTTCGTCAACATCGGCCGTGGCAGCACGGTCGACGAGGCAGACCTCGCCGCAGCGCTTGCCAACGGCACCATCGCCGCGGCCGGGCTCGATGTTTTCGCCGATGAACCGAATGTGCCCAAGGCTTTGCTGGAGGCGCCCAACACCTCGCTTTTGCCCCATGTCGGTTCGGCCTCGCACCACACGCGCCGCGCCATGGCGGATCTGTGCGTCGACAATCTGGTATCCTGGTTCAGCGAGCGCCGGCCACTGACCCCGGTGCCGGAGACGGCGCAAGTCAAGCCACGAAGCTGAGCGGCTGTCTGCCACACTCGTTAACGTCGGCTTAACGCTTTGGAATCATTCTGCATCTGCGCCGGGGGGCGCGGAGTGCAAGATGACGAAACTTCCGGCATTGATTGCGGCAGCGGCACTTTTCGCCGGCTTTCAGCTGTTTCACGGCGGCAGCAGTGAAAGTTCGGCCAATGAAGCAAGGCCGGCAACCACCTTCAGGCTGGTCGCCAATGGCGACGAAGGCGACTGCGCGGTTAGCCGCGGCGCCGCGATTGACGATGGCCTGTCGCTGTTGACCGTGGCGCCGAACTGCCGCGGGCTGCTGCCGGGGATCGAGCGGGCAAAATTCTGGCGAGAGGGCGAGGACGGCACGATCGCGTTCAGCGCCGACGGCACCGACCCGATCGTCACCTTCTCGGTTGCGGATGGCGACGGCTACGAATCCTACGCTCCGGCCACGCCGCTGCTTTCGCTGGCGACAACCGGCGAACGGGATCAATCCGCCGGCAATTGATCGTCGGGATTTATTCCGCCGCCGCCCGCGCGCCGGCCTTCGCCGCCGCATGCAGGCGCACCGCATCGCCGAAGGCGCGGAAGATCTTGGCCGAGTTGCCGTCCGACTTGACCCAGTATTCGGGGTGCCATTGCACGCCGACGGCGAAGGCGCGGGCGTCCTTCACCGAAACTGCCTCCACCGTGCCGTCGCCGGCAACCGCCTCGACCTGCAGCTTCGAGCCGAGCCGGTCGATGCCTTGGCGGTGCAGCGAGTTGACCTTGATGTCGCCGGCGCCAAACACGCCGGCCAGGCAGCTGCCCGGCTTGATCGAAATGGTCTGGTGAATGGCGAAGCGTTCGTCCTGGTTGTCGCTCACCGGCGCGCGATGGTCGAGCGAGCCTTCGCGCTCCTGGATCTCGGTGCCAAGCGTGCCGCCCAGCGCAACGTTCAACTCCTGGATGCCGCGGCAGATGGCAAGCAGCGGCACGCCGCGCTCGATCGCCTTGCGGATTAGCGGCAGCGTGGTGGAATCGCGCGCCGGGTCGTAGGGGCCGTTGGCTTCGCTGGCGTCGCCGCCATAGAGCGATGGATGCACGTTGGACTTCGAGCCAGTGACCATGACACCGTCGACCGAAGACAACAGCTCGTCGAAGTCGAGCCGGTCACCGAATGACGGCACCAAAAGCGGGAACACGCCGGCGCCGGAAAGTGCTGCCTCGATATATTGCTGCGGGACGGCATGCCAGGTGTAGTTGTCGAACTGACGGACGTCGGTTGATATGGCGACGAGCGGCTGGTGCATTTTGGGTCCGGATTCCATTTGGCGCGAAGCGAATAGCTATTGTGCCTGCAAAATAGGCGATCCGAAGGCGCTTTTCCATGGCAAGTTTCGCCATCTCGCATGGGCCACGCGGCGAACGTTAGACTATAGTTGCAGGCTGGCCGGCCGGCCCGCGGATTTGTCGCCAGCGCCGCCGTCAAATCCCGCCACCATGCTGGACTCGACCTTTTGCCCGTGTATTGTTTCGGGCAAATCGATACCGGACGTGAGGAGATGTCCCTGATATCGGTTGTTGGTCCAATAGGGAGGAACTGCATGGATCGTCGTTCATTCATCCGCAAGGCCGGGGTCACCGGCGTGGGCGCAGCGGCGGCTGCCGCTACGCTAGCCGCACCGGCAATCGCCCAGTCCAATCCGAAAGTGACGTGGCGGTTGGCGTCATCCTTTCCCAAGTCACTCGATACGATCTATGGCGGCGCCGAAGTCTTCTCCAAGATGCTGTCTGAGGCGACGGACGGCAATTTCCAGGTCCAGGTCTTCGCCTCCGGCGAACTCGTGCCCGGCCTGCAGGCCGCCGACGCCACCACTGCCGGCACCGTCGAGGCCTGCCACACGGTGTCATACTATTATTGGGGCAAGGACCCGACATGGGCGCTCGGTGCGGCGGTGCCGTTCTCGCTCAACGCGCGCGGCATGAACGCCTGGCACTATCATGGCGGCGGCATCGACCTGTTCAACGAGTTTCTTGCCACGCAGGGTCTTTTCGGCCTGCCCGGCGGCAACACCGGCGTGCAGATGGGCGGCTGGTTCCGCAAGGAGATCAACACCGTCGCCGACCTGTCCGGCCTCAAGATGCGCATAGGCGGCTTTGCCGGCAAAGTGGTGCAGAAGCTCGGCGTCGTGCCGCAGCAGATCGCCGGTGGCGACATCTATCCGGCGCTGGAAAAAGGCACGATCGACGCCGCCGAATGGGTCGGCCCCTATGACGACGAGAAGCTCGGCTTCTACAAGGTCGCGCCCTACTACTATTATCCCGGCTGGTGGGAAGGCGGCCCGACCGTCCATCTCTTGTTCAACAAGGCCAAGTACGAGGAGCTGTCGCCCGCCTACAAGTCGCTTGTGCACACCGCCGCGCAGGCGGCGGACGCCAACATGCTGCAGAAATACGATTTTCTCAATCCTGCGGCGGTGAAGCGGCTGGTGGCCGGCGGCGCGAAATTGCGCCCGTTCAGCCAGGACATCATGGCCGCCTGTTTCGAGAAGGCCAATGAGGTCTACACCGAAATGGAAGCCACCAACGCGCCGTTCAAGAAGATCTGGGACTCGATCAAGGGCTTCCGCAAGGAGCATTATCTCTGGGCCCAGGTGGCCGAGTACAATTACGACACCTTCATGATGGTCCAGCAACGCAACGGCAAACTGTAGGCTGGGATCTGCCCCTTCTCCCCGTCACTATACGGGGAGAAGGTCCCGGCAGGTGGATGAGGGGCGGCGGCAAACTTCGGCGATCGATCGCCTTGGGCTTGGTAGTCGCCCCGAAATTATAGCTTATCTTTCCAAGCGTTGACGCTGCCCCTCACCTGCCTGCCGGCATCCTCTCCCCGTATAGTGACGGGGAGAGGGACGCGGTCATCGTCGTTTCGCCAATCGCCAACGTCGCAGGATTGAGGCTGCCCTTCATTCCCTGCCCGGCACCACCAACACCTTGACCTCGCCGGGGGCGGCCGGGTTGGAGATAACCGAGGGGGCTCCGTCCAGGCCGACCTGTCTGGAGATGAGCTTGTCGATCTCGATTGCCCCGGACGCGACAAGGTCCGCCGCCCGCCTGTGGGTGAAGGGGTTGATGAACGAGCCGAGAACCTTCAGTTCGCGAAACAGGATGTCGAACGGTTCGAAGGGCACTTTCACGCCTTGCGGCATCACGCCGACGATCACCACCGAGCCGCCGGACTTCGCCAGCCGCATCGATTGTTCGACGGTATCGGGGACACCGGCGCATTCGAGCACCACGTCGGCCCCGCCGGGCACAAGGCCGGCTGGGCCGGCGATCGCCTCGATCGGGTCGACCGCGCTTGGGTCGACCGTCGTCGTTGCACCGAGCTCTTCGGCGAGCGCACGGCGGGAGGCCTGCCGCGTCGACAGGATGATGGTCGCCGCTCCTGCGAGCCTCGCCAATTGCACGGTAAGCAGGCCGATGACGCCGCCACCAAGCACCACCACGGCAGCGCCGGGTCTGATTCCGGCGAGGTCGACAGCGTGCAGGCAGCAGGCCAGCGGCTCGCAGAAGGCGCCATGCGTTGGCTTGAGGTTCGCAGGCAGAAGAAAGGCCTGGCTCTGCGGCATCACGACGTAGTCGGCGAAGCCGCCGTCGCGATGGATGCCGATGGCCCTGAGATTGCTGCACAAATTGACCCGGCCAGCCCGACAATGACTGCAGCGTCCGCAGAAGATGTTGGGATCGCCGGTAACACGGTCACCGATGGCGATGCCGGAAACCGCATCACCGACAGCCTCGACGATGCCGCAGAATTCGTGACCAAGCGTCACCGGTGGGCTCGAAGGGAATTCGCCGTGGAGGAGGTGACGGTCGGTGCCGCAAACGCCGCAGGCTTCGACGCGCACCAGAACGTCCTGCGGTCCCGCAACAGGCTTGTCGACCTCCCGTAGCGCAATGCTGCCCACGGCTTCCAGGCGCACGGCTCTCATAACATCCTCACTCAGGTTCTCAGTGTTCACACATCAGTTGAAGTTCGGCGGCTGCGACAGGTCGGTCGCCGGCGCCGCCGGCTTGGCGGGCGGCGTCTCGCCGAAATTCGGCGGCTGCGAGAGATCGTTCAACGGTGGCGCCGCGGGTGATGGGCCACCGTTGGCTGGTGGTGGTGTGCCGAGAGGCGCAAGGCCTGGCATATCAGGCAAGTTGATCTCGATCGTTCCCGGATCGACGGCCGCACCCTTGTAGCGCATGACCATTTGCGGGAAGGCGATGGTCAGCCCGATCATGATCACCTGGATGCAGACGAAGGGCACGGCGCCCCAATAGATCTGGCCGGTGGTCACCGGCGCGATCTGCTTGCCGGTGAGGCGATCGAGATAGGGCACGCGCGCGGCGACAGAGCGCAGGTAGAACAGCGCAAAGCCGAAAGGCGGGTGCATGAAGGAGGTCTGCATGTTGACGCCGAGCAGCACGCCGAACCAGATCAGGTCGATGCCGAGCTTATCGGCTGCCGGCGCCAAAAGCGGCACGATGATGAAGGCGAGCTCGAAGAAATCGAGGAAGAAGGCGAGCACGAAGACCAGGATGTTGACGCCGATCAGGAACCCGACTTCGCCGCCCGGCAGCGACGTCAACAAATGCTCGACCCAGACGTGGCCGTTGACGCCGTAGAAGGTCAGCGAGAACACCCGCGCGCCGATCAGGATGAACAGCACGAAGGAGGAAAGCCTGGTGGTCGACGCGAGCGCCTGTTTGATGACATCCAGCGACAACCGCCCCTTCATTGCCGCCATCGCCAGGGCGCCAACCGCGCCCATGGCGCCGCCCTCCGTCGGGGTGGCGATGCCGAGGAAGATGGTGCCCAGCACCAGGAAGATCAGCGCCAGAGGCGGGATCAAAACGATGATCACCTGCTGCGCCAACCTGGACATCATGTTGATGTTCAGGCCCTTGTCGGCGATCGCCACGATATAGATCAGGATCACCCCGATGCTGGCGCCAAGGATATCGGCATTGTCGCCATGCGCCGGCGCAAGGTAGCGATAGGCCGCATATGAAGCCGCGACTGCCACCAGCAGTGCCGCGAGCAGCGACAGCACGCCGTGGCCAAGCGTGCGGGCCGCCAGCGGCAACGCCGGCATCGAGTTCGGCCGGACGATCGACATGGTCAGGATGTAGAGCGTGTAAAGGCCGGTCAGCACCAGGCCGGGGATCAGCGCGCCGGCATACATGTCGCCGACCGAACGGCCGAGCTGGTCGGCCAGAACGATCAGCACCAGCGACGGCGGGATGATCTGGGCGAGTGTGCCGGATGCCGCGATGACGCCCGACGCCAGTCGTCGGTCATAGCCGTAGCGCAGCATGATCGGCAGCGAGATCAGGCCCATGGCGATGACCGAAGCCGCGACCACGCCCGTGGTAGCGGCAAGCAGCGCGCCGACGAAAATCACCGCATAGGCAAGGCCGCCGCGAACCGGGCCGAACAGCTGGCCGATCGTGTCGAGCAGGTCCTCGGCCATGCCCGATCGTTCCAGCACGATGCCCATGAAGGTGAAGAACGGGATTGCCAAGAGCGTGTCGTTCGACATCACCCGGCTGCCGTAGAAATTGTCGGGCAGCGCATGCAGCAGCGGCCACGCCAGGTTGATCGAGCCGCCCGAATAGGGCGACAGCACGACACCGATGAAGAAGAACATCAGGCCGTTTGCGGCGAGTGAAAAAGCGACGGGATAGCCGATCAGCAGGAAGATGATCAGCGAAGCGAACATGATCGGCGCCATGTTCTGGGCGATGAACTCGATCATGGGCGCGCCTCCTGGGCGAGCGCCTTGGCCTCTTCAGCAAGGGCTTTAGCCTCGAGCTCGGCCTGTTCGTGCACCGAGATGAACGGATTGGGATCGTCCATGTCGCCGCGCATGATGGCTATCTTCTTGATGATCTCGGAGATGCCTTGCAGCGCCAGCAGGAAGAAGCCGACGAGCAGGATCGCCTTGGCCGGCCAGATGATCAGGCCGCCGGAATTGTTCGACATTTCGCCGCTGCGGAACGACAGCGACACGTAGGGGACAAAATAGATCACCATCAGCGTCACGAACGGCATCAGGAAGAAGACATGGCCGAGCAGGTCGATCCAGTGCTGCACGCGGCGCGACCACATGCCGTAGACGATGTCGATGCGGATATGGTCATTCTGCTTCAGCGTATAGGCGGCGGCCAGCATGAAGGCGGCGCCGAACAGGTACCACTGCAGTTCCAGCCAGGCATTCGACGAGACGTCGAAGACCTTGCGGATGATGGCATTGGCGGCGCTGACCAGGATTGCCAGCAGGATCAGCCACGATATCCACCTGCCGATGAACTCGTTCATACGGTCAATCGTTCTCGATAGAGCGAGCAGCCCTGCCATGCATTTCCTCCCTCAGGTCGAAGGCGCGCCGGCTCCCCTATTTTCCGTCGCGCCGCTGTGGCCCAACGGTATGCCGTGCGTGGTTCGGCGGGTCAACATGGCATGGCGCGATCAACGCCGTCGTGACGGGAGGCAGGGGATAAAGTGCCGACCGGCTGCTGCGTCATGCAACCAAAGTCTGACAGCGGATGCGGCGATCAGGCGATCTTCTGCTGGTCGCGGCCAGGACCGATCAGCACAAGTGCCGCGACCAGGAACAGATACATCCAGCCATCGCGCCATTCGACCGGGAAATAGCCGGCCCATAGCGACTCCGCCATGCCGAAGGCGGCCGCACCGAGCGCGGCCCGAGGCGGAGAGAGATAGCCGCCCACCGCCGTCACGAACAGGATTTTCAGCCCGTAGACAAGGCCGGAGCCGAAGCTGACATTGCCGTAGTAAAGGGCGGCCATGATTCCGGCCAGCGCGGCGCAGAAACCGCCGAACAGCACCGCATGCCGGAACACTGCACGCACGTCCACGCCGCACATGGCAGCCGCTTTGGGATCGTCGGAGACGGCGCGCCAGCGGCGGCCGAAGCCCGAGCGGGCAAACGCCCATGCAGCGAGCATGATTGCCGCCAGAACCACCGCGCAATCGATGAGCTGGATCAGCGTCAGCGTCGCCTGGAAGCCGGCATCCTGAGCAAAAACGATGGGCTGCGCCAGCATCGGCGGCAGCCACCAATCATGCGTGTCGGCGGCGATACGGCTTGCTTCCGACAGCACCAGCAGGATGCCGAGCGTCGTCACCACAATGGCATTGGGCGTGCGGTCGGCCAGCGGTTCGAAGACGCTGCGCGACAGCACGTGGCCGATCAGCGCGGCATAAAAGAAAGCCGTGACGACGCCGAGCACCACTGCCGCCAGCAAGGTCAGCCACAATACCTGATAGCCGAAGGCCACGGTCAGGATCATCGTCTGGCCGCAAAAGGCGAACAGCGCGCCATAGGCGAGATTGGTCCGGTGCAGGATGCCGTTGGTCAGCACGTAGCCGAAGGCAAGCAGCGCATAGAGCGCGCCGGAATGCAGCCCGTTCAGCACCTGCTGGAAGAAATAGAGCATGGACAGCTTTCAGGGCATGTCGCCCAAAAGTGCAAAGCGGTTTTGGGGCAACGACTTGCCTCAACAAAATCCTGCGCCGGAGCCCGCGCCAAGGTTTGCATCGTAAAATCTAACTTGTCAAACGCGATTTATCGGTTAGATTTCTGATATGACAGTATCTTGGACCCCACATCGCTTCACCGGCGGCATTCTTGCGCTCGATACGGCCAACACCGTGGTGTTGCGCAACGATCCGGAAAAGACTTTCGACCGTTTTGCCGATCCGGCCGAGATCGCGCGCTTCGCCAACGCCGCAACCGGCTTTCGCGGTGCCGAGCTTGGCGGCAGACCGCTGGAGGCGACCTCGCCGGACAGGATCGCCCCGGTGGTGCTGGCGATCCGCGAGACGACCGACCGCCTGTTTCGCGGCGCGGTGTCGAAAGGTGCGCTTGCCGCCGGCGACCTCGCCGCTTTTCTCAAGGCCTGCGCCAACGGCCTCGATCGGAGCCCTGCCGAAATCGGCGCACCGGGTAGACCGTTCGGCGATCCATCGACGCCGATCGCGTTCGAGGCGGCGCTGGCGGTTTCGGCCTTGTCGCTGCTGCGCGACGACACGGTCGCCAGGCTCAGGATCTGTCCCAATTGCAGCTGGCTGTTCGTCGACAGGAGCCGCAATTCCAGCCGCCTTTGGTGCGATATGGCTGTGTGCGGCAACCGCCAGAAAGCAAGCCGTCACTATCGCCGCCGCACGGCGGCACATGAGGTCAACAATGCTTAGGGTTGTTTTTCGTTCGATCCTTGTCGGTGCTGCGCTCATTGCAGCCGTTGCGCTTGGCGCCTGCCGCGACACCGGCGGCGACGGCAAGCTGTTCGAGGTTTCCGGCAAGGTCGTCGTCTTCAATTACCGCCTCGCCCGGGCGACCTATGTCGTGACGCTGCGGCCCCTGCAGCCGATGGGCGAAGGCCAGGTTGCGGTCGCCAGCTTCCAGAATCCGGCTGGCGGTCCTCCCCTGGTGATCGAGCAGAAGGTCTGGCCGAAGCTCGACAAGGTCAGCCTGGAAAGCCCGGCGCTGACCTGTATCGTCAAGGACAAGCCCTATGCGATTTCGATCAGCATCAGGGGTCCTGACGGCACGTTCCTGCAGAAGATCGACACGACGCTGATGTCGAGCGAGGACCAGTCGATCCTTCCCGACCGGCCGCTGGTGGTCGACCAGCTCTATACGGCCAATCCCGATCTTGCCGGCCATCCCGACGGCAAGCTGCCGGGTGAGCCGAAGCCGGATTGCTCGAAAGGCTGACGCGTCTTAGCCCGGCGCGACTGCGTGGAAATTTCTGGTCGCCGGACAACCGCCGCGGACCGATTTCGTGCCGAATACGCGACGGCAGCGGATCGTTCGTTGCGCTTTGCCTGGCACTTTCGATTTCGTTTGACCTGCCTTGCAAGCGGAGAAAGACTGCGCCATCTCACTCCTACGTTGGCTGCGCGCCCCCGGTGCTGTCTCCGCAGAGGAAATGCCTGATGACGCTGCACGACGTCGCGCTCGACGACAAGTTCGATCTTGGTAAGGAGCGCATCTTCCTGTCCGGCGCACAGGCGGTCATCCGCATGCTTTTGATGCAACGCGAGCGCGACCGCCGGGCCGGCCTCAACACGGCCGGCTTCGTGTCCGGTTATCGCGGCTCGCCGCTCGGCGGCCTCGATATGCAGCTGTGGCGGGCGAAAAAGCAGCTGGCGCAGGCCGACATCGTCTTCCAGCCCGGCCTCAACGAGGAGCTTGCCGCCACCGCCTGCTGGGGCTCTCAGCAGACGGAATTAATGGGCGAAGGCAAGCATGACGGGGTGTTTTCGGTCTGGTACGGCAAGGGACCGGGCGTCGACCGCTCCGGCGACGTTTTCCGCCACGCCAACCTCGCGGGAACGTCGAAGTATGGCGGCGTGCTTGCGCTGATGGGCGACGACCATATGGCCGAATCATCGACCAATGCGCACGCCACCGAATTCCTGTTCGTCGACACCATGGTGCCGATCCTCAACCCGGCCGGCGTTCAGGAGATCATCGACTACGGCCTCTACGGCTTTGCCATGTCGCGCTTCGCCGGCACCTGGGCGGCTATCAAATGCGTCAAGGACAACATCGAATCCACGGCCTCCGTCGATGCCGCGCTCGAGCGCCTGAACATCGTCGTGCCGGAGTTCGATATGCCGCCCGGCGGCCTCAACATCCGCGATGAGATCGACATGCTCGGCCAGGAGGAGCGGCTGCATGAATACAAGCGCGCCGCTGCATCCGCCTTCATCCATGCCAACGGCCTGAACCGCATCGTCTATTCGGGCGGCCGCGCGCCGAAGCTCGGTATCATCACGCTGGGCAAGAGCTATCTCGATGTCCGCCAGGCGCTGGAAGACATCGGCATCGACGAGGCCGCCGCCAACCGCATCGGCATCCGCCTGTTCAAGGTCGGCTGCCCCTGGCCGCTCGACCTGCAGCATATCGCCGAATTCGCCCGCGGCCTCGACACCATCGTCGTCGTCGAGGAGAAGCGCTCGCTGATCGAGGTGCAACTGCGCGAAAACCTCTACGGCACCGCCACCCAGCCGATGATCGTCGGCAAGAAGGACGAGCGCGGCGACTGGCTGTTCCCGGCCAAGGGCGCGCTCGACCCCAACGAGATCGCCATTGCGCTGGGCGAGCGCATCCTGCGCACAATCGGCCCTTCGGAAGAGATCACTGCCAAGGTGGCGAAGCTGCGCCAGTTCCAGGCGATGCTTGCCGAAACCAGCGATATCGGTTCGCGCACGCCGTTCTTCTGCTCCGGCTGCCCGCACAATTCCTCGACCAAGGTGCCCGACGGCTCGATCGCCGCCGCCGGTATCGGCTGCCATTTCATGGCGCTGTGGATGGACCGCAACACGGTCGGCTTCACCGCCATGGGGGGCGAGGGCGCACAATGGGTCGGCCAGGCGCCATTCTCCAAGCGCGGCCACATTTTCCAGAATCTCGGCGACGGGACCTACAATCACTCCGGCACGCTGGCGATCCGCTTCGCGCTGTCGACCGATGCCAACATCACCTACAAGATCCTCTACAACGACGCCGTCGCCATGACCGGCGGTCAGCCGCATGAGGGCGGCCTGACTGTCGACATGATCGCCAGGCAGGTGCGCGCCGAAGGCGTCGAGCGCATCGCCATCGTCACCGACGAGCCGGAGAAATATGCGGGGAAGGCCGAATTCCCCTCCGGCGCCACCATCCACCACCGCGACGACCTCGACCTCGTCCAGCGCGAGCTGCGCGACGTCAAGGGCGTCTCGGTGCTGCTCTACGACCAGACCTGCGCCGCCGAAAAGCGCCGCCGCCGCAAGCGCGGCACCTTCCCGGATCCCGACAAGCGGGTCTTCATCAACGAACTGGTCTGCGAGGGCTGCGGCGATTGCGGCGTGCAATCGAACTGCGTCTCGATCCAGCCGGTCGAGACCGAGTTCGGCCGCAAGCGCAGAATAGACCAGTCGAGCTGCAACAAGGATTTCTCCTGCGTCAACGGCTTCTGCCCGTCCTTCGTCACCGTGCACGGCGCCAAGATCAGGAAGGCCGAAGGCATTGCCGGCCGCTCCGACCCGCTTGACGGCGTGCCGGTGCCAGCCGAATTCCCGCTCGGTAGCGAGGGTTGGGCGGCGATCATCGACGGCGTCGGCGGCACCGGCGTCGTCACCATAGGTGCTGTGCTCGGTATGGCCGCCCATCTCGAGGACAAGGGCTGCGGCATGATTGACATGGCCGGCCTCGCTCAGAAGGGCGGTTCGGTGTTCACCCATGTCCGCATCGCCCGCACGCCGGACGACATCCACGCGATCCGCGTTTCGGCCGGCAAGGCCGACCTGGTACTCGGCTGCGACCTTGTCGTGTCCGGCGCCAAGAAGGTGCTTGGCGCGGTGCGCGAAGGCCATACCATCTTCCTTGCCAACACTGCCGAGATCATGCCTGGCGAATTCGCCCGCTCGGCCGATTTCTCGCTGCCCATCGAGCGCCTGAAGAAGGCGATCCGCGCTGCCGCTGGCGACGACAAGACGCATTTCTTCGACGCCACGCGCACCGCCACCCAATTGTTCGGCAATTCGCTCGGCGCCAACATGTTCATGCTCGGCTTCGCTTTCCAGCATGGCGGGCTGCCGCTGTCCGCGCAAGCCGTTGAAAGAGCGATTGAATTGAATGGCGAGGCGGTGGCGATGAACATCGCCGCCTTCCGCTGGGGCCGGCGCGCCGCGCATCAGCCGGAGTTTGTGCGCGGCCTCATCGCGCAACCGAGCAAGGCCACTGAGATCGCCGAGACGCTGGACGATATCATCGCCCGCCGCGTCGCTTTCCTCTCTGCCTATCAGAATGCCGCCTATTGCAGGCGCTATGTCGAGCGGCTGGCGGTCCTGCGTGCCGCCGAGGCAAAGGCCGTGCCCGGCTCGACCGCGGTGACCGAGGCAGCCGCCAAAAATCTGTTCAAGCTGATGGCGATCAAGGACGAATATGAGGTGGCGCGGCTCTACACTGACGGCTCCTTCGCTATGGAGCTGTCAAAACAGTTCCATAGCTACGAAAAGCTCGAATTTCATCTGGCGCCGCCGATCATGGGCAGGCGCGGCAATGACGGCAAGCCGAGGAAATCGAGCTTCGGCCCGTGGATGATGAAGGGTTTTCGCCTGCTGGCGGCGCTGAAAGGCCTGCGCGGCACGGCCTTCGACGTGTTCGGCTACAGCGCTGAGCGGCGCATCGAGCGGCAGCTTCTGGCCCGCTATGAGGCCGATCTGGAGCTTGTCGCCAAGGCACTTGCGCCAGGCAGGATCGAGGCCGCCATCGCCCTTGCCTCGGTGCCGGCGCTCATTCGCGGCTACGGCCATGTGAGGCAGGCCAGCGCCGAAAAGGCGGCGGATGAACGAAATCGCCTTCTTGAACGATTCAAGTTGCCGGTGCAGCCAAGCGCATTACAAGCCGCTGAGTAGCCAAAAGGGCCGGAAAAACAGGCCCTTCAGCGCGAGCTAAAGGTTTTTTAATGGGACTATGCCAAGGCTGTGGTTCAGTTGGGCGCCAGTAATGGGCAGAACAAAGACCGATAACATCCCTGTGGATGTTTATATCCAGTTTGTGCGCTCGTTGTTCGACAACGCGCATATGCTGGTCATTGGCGCGCTTTGCCACGCAACCGCCAGCCTTATGGTCTATTGGCGCAACGGCCAGCCTGTCTTCCTGGTTCTTGCCGGAGCACTGCTTGGCATCGGCGTTTGGCGGTATTTCAGCTTGCGGCGGTTCCATCGCCTGGGTGGTTCCATCCACGATGCCTTGGATGCGACACGATGGGAGCGCGAATATATCCTGAACGGCAGCATCCAGGGGCTGATGCTGGGCCTGTTCTGCTTCATTTCGATCTATGTCTACTCGGATGCATATGCCGAGATCGCAGCGCTCGCCATAACGCTTGGCTCTCTGGTCACGGTCGTAGGCCGAAACTACGGCTCGCCCCGCATGGTCACGATCTTCGCGGTAACCTTCGTCGGGCCGATCGCAGCAGCCCTTATCCTCAGGTTTGACATCCCCAGTGTCGTGCTTGGGCTGCTCATCATCCCGTTCATGTTCATCATCAAGGGCAGTGCCGACCATGTGCGCAACGTGCTGTTCTCGGCCGTGGTCGGGCATAAGCAGGCGAGGCAAATCGCGCAGCGCTTCAACCGCGCACTCAACACCATGTCGCATGGCCTGGTCATGCTCGGACCCGACGGCAAGGTCGTGGTCGGCAATGCCGAAGCAGCGCATCTGATGTCGCTGCGCTCGCCCGACCAGCTGCTCGGGCGGTCGATCCATTCGCTGCTCCTGCGCGGCGTTGCGGGCGGCATGCTGGCGCCGAAAGACTGCCGCTATGTCGAAGCGCAGCTGACGCGCGCGTTGCGCGAAGGCCGTGACCGCAAGGTGCTGGTCTCCTTCTCCAATGGCCAGCACTACGAGTTCTCGGCCCGCGAGGGCAATCAGGACCTCGGCGTCATCACCTTCGAGGACGTCACCGCCCGCGTCGAGTCCGAAGAAAAGATCCGCTTCATGGCGCGCTATGACAGCCTCACCGGCCTGCCGAACCGCGCCTATTTCCATGAGCTCGTCGGCGAGGCCATGGCGTCGGGCAGCTGCGACCGGCTGTGCGCCCTGGCGGTGCTCGATCTCGACGATTTCAAGAGCGTCAACGACACACTTGGCCATCCGGTCGGCGATGGGCTGATCTATGCCGTTGCCGAGCGACTGGCGGCCGTCGCCGGGCAAGGCGTCAATGTCAGCCGCTTCGGCGGCGACGAGTTCATGATCTTCTTCGACCGCGTCGAGGATGAAAGCCATCTGACCGGCCTGCTCGACCAGATCTTTGCCGATCTGCAGGGCGAAGTCGATGTCGCTGGTCACAGCCTGCGCATCCAGGCAAGCGCGGGCACCGTGCTGTCCAGGGTCGAGGACACCGATGTCGACGCCATGATCGTCAAGGCGGATCTGGCGCTCTACAAGGCCAAGGAACTCGGCAAGAACAACTGGCGACTGTTCGAGGCGGCGATGGATGCGGCGTTCCGCAACCGCCAGATGATGAAGGCCGACCTGCGCACGGCGGTCGAAGGCAAGGCGCTGCGGGTGGTCTATCAGCCTATCGTGGCGATGAACACCATGCGCATCGCCAGCTGCGAGGCGCTGTGCCGCTGGGATCATCCCGACCTCGGGCCGGTTTCGCCCAGCGTCTTCATTCCGCTGGCCGAAGATATGGGCATCATTTCCGAGATCAGCACCTTCGTGCTCGCGGCTGCCTGCGCCGAATGCGCCAAATGGCCCGCACAGACCAGCGTCTCGGTCAACCTTTCGGCCAAGGATTTCCGCAGCCGCGACGTCGTCCAGAAGGTTCGCGACGCGCTTGCCACTTCGGGGCTCGCCGCCGGCCGCCTCGAGATCGAAGTCACCGAAACCGCGCTGCTCGACGACAAATCGCTGACGCGCCAGTATATCGAGGAACTGAAGCAGCTTGGCGTGCGCATCGCGCTCGACGATTTCGGCACCGGCTATTCAAGCCTGAGCTACCTCCACAAGCTGCCGCTCGACAAGATCAAGATCGACCGTTCGTTCCTGATGGACGTGACCCAGAACAAGCGTTCGCTCGACTTGTTGAAGGGCATCGTGGACCTGACCCGCGTGCTCGGGCTGACCGTCACCATCGAAGGTGTGGAAACGTTCGAACAGCTGAAGATCCTGGTGCATTCGGTGAAACCCGACCTCGTCCAGGGCTTCCTCTTCGGCGCAGCTCTCAGCGCGTCCGGCATCGAAACGATGTCCAGTGTGACCTGGCCCTTCGCCGCGGAATTGCGGCCCGTCGCCAAACTCGCGACCACATGAAGCCCAACCTTTAAATCGCGCTTGGAAGCCGTCAAAAAAGCTGTGAATTGCCAAAACGTTAACCTATTGTTAACGTTAATATTCGGTAAACACAGACGATTAGAGTTTCATCTTCTTGTTCATTCGGTCGTCCGGTATGGTTTAGTTGCGACGGCACGAGGGTAACAATGGAAACTCAGCTAGCAGGTATGCCTCTGGTGGCTTCTAGGGCCACCGCTCAGTCTCCTTCGGTGTTTTCTCGTCATATCATGGACGTCCTGGAGCACGTCGAGTATCGCCTTTGCGACGGTGCCGAGGATTTGGAAGCCATCTATCGACTTCGCTACAAATCCTACCTTCATGCTGGCATGGTGAAGCCCGATGCCTCGCGTATGGTAAAGGACGACTTCGACGATCTGCGCAATTCCTACCGATTTGGCGTGTTCTTCGATGGTGTTCTGGTCAGCACCATCAGAATCCACTACGCCTGCGCGAAATACCCTGTTTCCCCCAGCACGGCCGTGTTCGGCGACACGCTGGCGCGGCGGCTGGCAGTTGGCGAGACGTTCGTCGATCCAAGCCGTTTCGCTGCCGATATCGAGTGGTCGACCAGCCTGCGCGTGCTGCCCTACGTGACGCTCAGGCTTGCGGTCGTAGCTTGCAGCCACTTCAAACCGACATATTGCCTGACGGCGGTCAAGGAAGAGCATGCCGGCTTCTATCATCGCATCTTCCGTTCCGAGCAGGCGGTGCCCCCCCGCATCTATCCCGGTCTCACCGTTCCCGTGCATCTGTTCCAGTCGAAGTGCTCCGAAAACATGCAGGCGACGCTGGATCGCTTCCCGTTCTTCAACTCCACGGCGTTCGAGCAGCGCATGCTCTTCCAACGCCCCAAGAGCGGCGAACTCGCACCGCTAACCATCCTGCCCACCGCCAAGTTTTTCCGCGAAGCCGCCTGACACCACTGAAGCCTGCGCAATTTGGCACGCGAGCTCTGGAGCTTTCCCGCCGCTTCCGCGTTCTGGATGACGCCGACGCGGCCATAGAAAGGAACCGACATGCATATTCCCGAGCTCGCGCTTACCCCGCTGATCTCGCTGATTGCCGGCGTGCTGATCCTGGTGATGCGGCGGCTGCTCAACTACATCGTCGCGCTCTATCTGATCGTCATTGGGCTGCTCGGGCTGTTTCCGCATCTGGCCGGTTGAAGCGCAAACCCTTAACGTTCGACGCTAGGCCGGCGACAAGAGCCCATACCGCCGGCTTTCAACATTCTTTGAGGCTGTTGTCGCTGGTCGTGCGGCAATAGCGCCATTGCTCTTGGCCTGGCTTTTCGCTATGTGCCTCAAAGATGTCTTCGAAGGGGTATTCCTATGGCTGATCACACGCCGACCGGTCCTGTCGAACTGGGCGCGAAGATGGACTATGCCGAACATGACCGCACCTATCATGGCTTTCTGGCGCTGGCCAAATACGGCTCGCTGTTCTGCGGCGCCCTGCTCCTGGCCATGGCTTTCGGCTTCTTCGCAGGCGGCTTCTTCTCCGCGACCATCCTGTTCGTGCTGATCCTCGCCCTCGGCGCCTTCATTCTCCGATAGTCTCTTCAGACCCTTGCCAAGGGCGTAGCCGGACATCCGGCCGCACTCTTTCGCAAAGCCGCACTCTTGCGCAAACAGGTTCCAGCCGAAAGGATCATGCGGTGGGACAGACGGTTTTCATCCCTCGCGAGCTCGATGCCAGCGAGCCTCGTGTCGCGGCCTCGCCCGATACCGTGAAGCGGCTGGCGGCGCTGGGCTTCGACGTCACCGTCGAGACGGGCGCAGGCACCAAGTCGCGCATTCCCGATGAGGAGTTCGCCAAGGCGGGTGCCGCGATCGGCAAGGCTTCGGATGCGAGCCGGGCGGATGTGGTGCTGAAGGTGCGCCGGCCGACCGACGCCGAGCTGAAGGGCTACAAATCGGGTGCGGCGGTCATCGCCATCATGGATCCCTACGGCAATGATGCCGCGGTCGCGGCGCTTGCCGAGGCTGGGGTCACCGCCTTCTCGATGGAATTCATGCCGCGCATCACCCGCGCCCAGTCGATGGATGTGCTGTCGTCGCAGGCCAATCTCGCCGGCTACCAGGCCGTGATTGACGGCGCATCGGAGTATGACCGCGCGCTGCCGATGATGATGACTGCGGCCGGCACCGTGCCGGCGGCGAAGATCTTCATCATGGGCGTCGGCGTTGCCGGCCTGCAGGCGATCGCCACGGCGCGCCGTCTCGGCGCTGTCGTCACCGCCACGGACGTTCGTCCCGCCGCCAAGGAACAGGTGGCGTCGCTTGGCGCAAAGTTCCTCGCCGTCGAGGACGAGGAGTTCAAGGCGGCCGAGACCGCCGGCGGCTACGCCAAGGAAATGTCGAAGGAGTACCAGGCGAAGCAGGCAGCGCTCACCGCTGAGCACATCGCCAAGCAGGACATCGTCATCACCACGGCGCTGATCCCCGGCCGGCCGGCGCCGAAGCTGGTGTCGGCGGCGATGGTCGCCTCGATGAAGCCGGGTTCGGTGATCGTCGACCTCGCCGTCGAGCGCGGCGGCAATGTCGAAGGCGCGGTTGCGGGTCAGGTGGTGACGACGGCCAACAACGTTAAGATCGTCGGCCACCTCAACGTGCCCGGCCGCGTCGCCGCATCGGCCTCGCTGCTCTACGCCAGGAACCTGTTCGCCTTCCTCGAGACGCTGGTCGACAAGACCAGCAAGACGCTCGCCATCAACCGCGAAGACGATCTGGTTAAGGCGACGATGCTGACCGACGCTGGCCGCGTGGTGCATCCGGCCTTCGCCAAGGCGGCGGAACAGCCCCATATCGAACCGGCGGCCATTCCGGCCGAGACCATGGTGGCTGATGCCACGCCGAAGAAGGCTGCACCGAAAAAGGCGTCCGACAAAGCCACTGCCGGCAAGTCCGCCGCCAAGCCGAAGGGGATCGCGTGATGGATCAGACCTTGCAGAAAGCCCTCGATCAGCTCGACCAGGCAAGTGCCGCCGTCCGGCTGGCTGTGCAGAACCTGGCCAACGCGCCCGGTGGCGTCGATGCGGCGGGCGATGCCGCGCACGCACTGTCCGGCGGCGCCATCGATCCCTTCGTCTTCCGCTTCGCCATCTTCGTACTTGCGATCTTCGTCGGATACTACGTCGTCTGGTCGGTGACGCCGGCGCTGCACACGCCGCTGATGGCGGTCACCAACGCCATCTCCTCGGTCATCGTCGTCGGCGCGCTGCTGGCCGTCGGCATCTCGGCCTCCGGCATTGCCACCGGCTTCGGCTTCGTCGCGCTGATGCTGGTCTCGGTCAACATCTTTGGCGGCTTCCTGGTCACCCAGCGCATGCTGGCCATGTACAAGAAGAAGGACCGGTAGAGAGCCATGAACGCCAACTTCGCGTCCTTCCTCTACCTGGTCTCCGGCGTCCTGTTCATCATGGCGCTGCGCGGCCTGTCGCATCCGACCACCAGCCGCCAAGGCAATCTCTACGGCATGATCGGCATGGGCATTGCCATTGCCACCACGCTGGCGCTGGCGACTCCGTCCGCCGGGCGCTTCGGCCTGATCGTGCTTGGTCTGGCCATCGGCGGCGGCGTCGGCGCCGTTACAGCGCGCCGCATCGCCATGACGTCGATGCCGCAGCTGGTCGCCGCCTTCCACTCGCTGGTCGGCCTTGCCGCCGTCATGGTAGCGGCAGCCGCCATCTACGCGCCGGAAAGTTTCGGCATCGGCACCAATGGCGACATCCACGCCCAGGCGCTGATCGAGATGAGCCTTGGCGTTGCCATCGGCGCCATCACTTTCACCGGCTCCGTCATCGCCTTCCTCAAGCTCGATGGCCGTATGTCGGGCAAGCCGATCATGATCGGCGGCCGTCACATCATCAACGCGGTCCTCGGCATCGCGCTGATCGTGCTGATCGTGCTTCTGGTCACCACCGAGGCCAAGCTGGTGTTCTGGCTGATCGTCGCGGCGTCGCTGGCGCTCGGCGTCCTCTTGATCATCCCGATCGGCGGCGCCGACATGCCGGTCGTCGTCTCGATGCTGAATTCTTATTCCGGCTGGGCCGCCGCGGCACTCGGCTTCACGCTTGGCAATCTGGCGTTGATCATCACCGGCGCGCTGGTCGGCTCGTCCGGCGCCATCCTGTCCTACATCATGTGCAAGGGCATGAACCGGTCGTTCATCTCGGTCATCCTCGGCGGCTTCGGCGGCGAGACCGCGGCGGTTGCCGATGACGGCATCGAACGCACGGTCAAGCAGGGCTCGGCCGACGACGCCGCCTATCTGATGATGAACGCACAGAAGGTCATCATCGTGCCGGGCTACGGCATGGCGGTCGCCCAGGCCCAGCACGCGCTGCGCGAAATGGCCGATAAGCTCAAGGCCAATGGCGTCGACGTCAAATACGCCATCCACCCCGTGGCAGGCCGCATGCCGGGCCACATGAACGTGCTGCTCGCCGAAGCCAATGTTCCCTATGACGAAGTGTTCGAACTGGAAGATATCAACTCCGAGTTCGCGCAGGCCGATGTCGCCTATGTCATCGGCGCCAATGACGTCACCAATCCGTCCGCCCGCGACGACAAGTCGTCGCCGATCTACGGTATGCCGATCCTCGACGTCGACAAGGCCCGCACCTGCCTGTTCGTCAAGCGCTCGCTCGGCTCGGGCTACGCCGGCATCGACAACACGCTGTTCTACAAGGACGGCACCATGATGCTGCTCGGCGACGCCAAGAAGATGACCGAGGAAATCGTCAAGGCCATGGATCACTGACCCCGCCGCAACCTTCCACTGGAAGGTTGTCGGTCCATCATCGGAAACAAAAAAGCCCGTTTCGACCGGGCTTTTTGATGTTGAAGACCGGTTCAGCGGCTGGTCAGGAAAACCGCTTCCTCGTCGTCGCGCTGCCTGCCGCCCAGTGCTGCCGCAGCGCTGGCGATGAAGGCGCCGATAACCAGCGACAGGGCGCCAAGCAGTGCGAAGGTGGCGCTGCCTTTCCGTGCGGCGTCGGCGGCCTGCTTGGCCTTGACCTTGGCGTCCTCGACCCTGGCCACCAGGGCGTCGACACGCGCCTTGGCGTCAGCCTCGGAAAGCCCGGTGCGGGCGGCGACCAGCTGCGACAGATAGGTCTTGTCGTCAGCCGAAATTTCGCCTGCCGCCGCACTGGCGACGAGGATGCGCGAAGCCTGCCCGGCCGCAGCCGCATCGCTGTCCGGATTGGCCGCCGCGAGCTTGGCGGCATCAGCCGGACGGAACAGCGTATCCACAAGATAGGACGTCGCATTGTCGGCCGGTGCGCTGCCGGCATTGGCGGACGCGCCGGCCGAAGCACCCATGGCGGCGCCCGAGGCAACAGTAGAAGCCGCCTGCACGCCTGAACCAAGCACTGCCGACAGCGCCGACCCGAGAATGCCGACGACCAGCAATGTCGCCAGCGCCCAGGCGAGGAGGCCGTGCGCGGTGTCGCGGAAATAGACCTCATCGGTGTGGATGCCGACCCATTTGGTGCGCAGGCGTCCGGCAAGATAGCCACCGACCCCGGAGGACAGCCATTGCACGATGATGAGCCAGATGGCGCCGGACACCGCGAAGGTGGTCAGCGAGGCACTGGCGCCGGACCACGGCGAGACCATGGTCAGCCCCAGCCCCGAACCGAGCAGCATGAGGATGAAGGTCAGCGTCGAGGCCGCGAAGGCGCCGGCGATGATCGGACCCCAGCTGACGGCCGGGGCGGAGGATTCTGTTGAGGCGGATACGTCGACAGCCGATACGGTGGACTGCATCGACGCCTCCTACCGTACGAACAGCATGATGAGAATGATGATCGGGATCGGAATACCGAGCAACCAGAGCAAAATACCGCGTCCCATAAAGAGCCTCCCTGCGAGAAATTGATCGATGTCGTCACAATGTTCCTGAGCGATTTCCGTTCCGAAGGGCAATGAAATGATTTGCTTGCCGGGAACGGAACTATTTTCCGCGCGGCCCGAGGCACGACTGCGAAACTGTGGATTGGTTCACGGAGTTCCACATGGGCTGCCGTGTATTGTTGGCTCGGTGAGCCGGGGGTAGCATGAGCGATCCCGCCGTCGGATGTCGTCAACGGAGACGCTGATGCCCAAGACTGTCGCATCGCTGGCTTACAAAAAGGCGCAGCCCGGCCAGGCGGTGGTGATCGTGCACGGCATGGGCGAGCAGCGGCCGATGGGTACGCTGCGCGGCTTCGTCCAGGCGGTCTGGAGCAGCCACCCCACCCGTGCTCCGCCTTACGCCCGCATCCCTGATCCGGCCGTTTCCGGCGCCACGATCAACCAGAGCTGGATCACGCCCGACAGCCGGACCAAGTCACACGAACTGCGCCGCATCACCACGCCCTACGACGTCGATGGCCGCCGTACCGATTTCTACGAGCTTTATTGGGCCGACATCACGCAAGGCACGACGCGCGGCCGGCTGGCCGCCTGGGTGACGAACCTGTTGTGGCGCAAGCCCGCCGACATTCCGCTCGACGCCCGCAAGCTTTACTTCGCCACACTTCTGATCGTTATCGTCATTCTGGGCGCAGCACTCGTGCTGGCAACATCGGTCTGGCAACAGGCCGTTACCTCGACGACCGGCCTGATGATCACCGCCCTCGCTTCTTTTGTCATCTGGGCGGTGGATCAGTTCGCCCTGCCCTATTTCGGCGACGTCGCCGCTTATGTGCGCGCCGAGGCCGGAACGATCGAGAAGCGCGCGCTGATCCGCGACCGCGGCCTGACGCTGCTCAAGACGCTGATGAAGGACGACGCTTACGATCGCATCGTGCTGGTCTCGCACAGCCTGGGATCGATCATCGCCTATGATCTGCTGCAGATCTTGTGGGCCGAGTTCCGGCCGCGAAGGCTGGAAGCGGTCCGCGACAAGGCCAAACTGGCGGCGGTCGAGGCCATCGACAAGGCAACGCTCGGCTCTGATGGGTCAGCGTGGCCAAACAATCTTGAAGACCTCGCCGGGTTCCGGCGCGGACGCCGACCACCCGCTGCCCTGGAAGATCAGCGATTTCGTCACGCTTGGCAGTCCGCTCTCCCACAGCGAATTCCTGGTGACCTACAATCTCGCGGAATTCAGGCGTGGCCTTGCCGAGCGCCTGTTCTCGGCCTGCCCGCCGATTGCCGATGACGGGCGCGCCGGCGGCACCGTGCTTTACCAGGAAGGACACAGCCAAGCAGGCAAGGCGCAGCGCGCGGTGCATCATGGCGCGGTGTTTGCGGCAACGCGCTGGACGAACGTCTACGACCGCGGCAATGGCTGGGCGACAGGCGATCCGATTTCCGGTCCGATGACGGAAAATTTCGGCCCCGGTGTGGAGAACATCCAGGTCGAGCTTCGCAGCTCACTTGGCCGTATCTTCACCCACACGCTTTATTGGTCATCGACGGCAAACGGCGTCGAAATCGCCCTGCCGGCGGGCACCGCGCCGCGCTCGCATCTGCAAGTGCTGCGCGACGCGGTGGACCTTGGTCGGAAGCTGGAGCCAAAGGCCTGACCCGGAGTGGAGCTCCGGCGGCAAGGCCCCCAGCCATCAAATGTCCAGATTGGCCACCGACAGCGCGTTGTCCTGGATGAATTCGCGCCGCGGCTCGACCTCGTCGCCCATCAGCCGCGAGAACAAGCTGTCAGCATCGGTGGCGTCATTCACCTTGACCTGCAGCAGCGAGCGCACATTCGGGTCGAGCGTGGTTTCCCAGAGCTGTTCGGCATTCATCTCGCCGAGGCCCTTGTAGCGCTGCATGGTCAGGCCCTTGCGGCCGGTCGCAAACACCGCGTTGAGCAGCGCCAGCGGCCCCGAAATGACTTCGGAGACATCCTTGCGGCGCAGCACCGGCGGCTCGCCATAGACTTCCATGAGGCGCGGGGCATAGCGGTCGAGCTGGCGTGCGTCGGCCGAATTTATCAGCCCGGCATCGAGCTGCGCGAATTCCTTGACGCTGCGCACCGTGCGTTCGAACACGTAGCCGCCGACGCCCTCATTGGAGGTCGACAGCCGGCCGGTCCAGCCGCGCTCGGTGTCTTCGGCAATGATGTCGAGGCGCTGGGCGACGCGCTCGGCCATGGCGTTGGCGCGGCCGAGATCGTTCAACACGTCGGCATTGAGCGCGCCGGCGATCGCCGCCTGTTCGACCACACCCCTGTTGTAGCGCGTATGCAGCCCGTTGATGAGCTGGCGTACTGCCAGTGCATCATCGATCGAGCCGCGCAGATCCTGTCCGGCCCGCGCCTCGCCGGAGGCAAGCGTCAGCGAAGCCTCTTCCAGCCCCGAGCCGATCAGGAATTCCTCGAAGGCGCTCTCGTCCTTGATGTATTGCGAGCTCTTGCCGCGCGTCACTTTGTAGAGCGGCGGCTGGGCGATGTAGAGATGGCCACGCTCGATCAGCTCCGGCATCTGGCGGAAGAAGAAGGTGAGCAGCAAGGTCCTGATATGGGCGCCGTCGACGTCGGCGTCGGTCATCAGGATGATCTTGTGGTAGCGCAATTTGTCGGCGTTGAACTCGTCCTTGCCGATCGAGGTGCCGAGCGCGGTGATCAGCGTGCCGATCATCTCGGAGCCGAGCATGCGGTCGAAGCGGGCGCGCTCGACATTGAGGATCTTGCCGCGCAACGGCAGGATCGCCTGGTTCTGGCGCGAACGGCCGCCCTTGGCGGAGCCGCCGGCCGAGTCACCCTCGACGATGAAGATTTCGGATTTCGCCGGGTCGCGTTCCTGGCAGTCGGCAAGCTTGCCGGGCAGAGAGGTGACGCCGAGCGAGCTTTTGCGGGTGATGTCGCGGGCCTTGCGCGCGGCTTCACGCGCCGCGGCCGCCTGGATCACCTTGTCGATGACCACCTTGCCCTCGGTCGGGTGTTCTTCCAGCCATGTGCCAAGCGCCTCGTTGACCAGGCCTTCGACCACGGGCCGCACCTCTGACGAGACCAGCTTGTCCTTGGTCTGCGAGGAGAATTTCGGGTCGGGCACTTTGACCGACAGCACCGCCGTCAGGCCTTCGCGGCAGTCGTCGCCGATCAGCGCCACCTTTTCCTTCTTGGTCAGGCCCGACGATTCGCCATAGCCGGTGATCTGGCGCGTCAGCGCGCCACGGAAGCCGGCCAGATGGGTGCCGCCATCGCGCTGCGGGATGTTGTTGGTGAAGGCCAGCACGTTCTCGTGGTAGCTGTCGTTCCACCACATCGCCACTTCGACGGTGATGCCGTCGCGCTCGGCCTTGATGGCGATCGGCTTGTCGATCAGCGGTTTCTTGACCCGGTCGAGATATTTGACGAACTCTTCCAGGCCGCCATCATAGTGCAGTTCGTGGCGCACGAGATCGGCATGGCGGGCATCGGTCAAAATGATGCGTACGCCGGAATTCAGGAAGGCGAGTTCGCGCAGCCGGTGCTCCAGCGTGCCGAAGTCGAACTCGACCATGGTGAAGGTTTCGGACGACGGAAAGAAGGTGATCTCGGAACCGCTGCGGCCCTCATAGGTGCCGGGCTGCTTGTTCTGCTCATAGCTGCCGGTCGCCTTGAGCGGCGCATCGGCATTGCCATGCGTGAAGCTCATCTCGAAAATCTGGCCGTTGCGGCGGATTTTCAGCTTCAGCCAGGCCGACAACGCGTTGACCACCGAGACGCCGACGCCGTGCAGGCCGCCAGACACCTTGTAGGAATTCTGGTCGAATTTGCCGCCGGCATGCAGCTGCGTCATGATCACTTCGGCCGCCGAAATGCCTTCGCCAGTGTGAATATCGGTCGGAATCCCGCGGCCATTGTCGATAACGGTGACCGAACCGTCGGGATTGAGCGTCACCGTGACCAGATCGGCATGGCCGGCCAGCGCCTCGTCGATGGCGTTGTCGACCACCTCATAGACCATGTGATGCAGGCCCGAGCCGTCATCGGTGTCGCCGATATACATGCCCGGCCGCTTGCGGACAGCGTCCAACCCCTTCAAAACCTTGATGGAATCGGCGCCGTATTCGGCCTCAGCGCCGTTGGCGTTGTCGCTTTGATCGCTCATGAAAACCTGTCTGATTGATGCCGCATGCTCAGCGCGAAAAATGGCTTCGAATCACGCCGCTTTGATGTCCTAGATATAGGCGCAAAAGGCGATTTTTCCAAGGTTTGCGGGGATTTCAGGGCTGAATCCCGAGCTGGCAGCCGGCTATTTTTTCGCGGCTTTCAATTTGGCCAGAAGTCGGCGCAGATATTTGATCGTGGGTTTGTCCCTCGGCGCCAGTTTGCCTGTGCGGTCAAGCTCCAGCGTCAGGTCTAGCGCCTGCGACAACACAGCCTTCGGATTCTTCGCCACATAGGCATAGTTGATGTAGGCCTGTACCAGATCGAATTGCCAGATCGCATTGTCCGGATCGGACAGGGCCAACCGCTGGCGGATGGCCAGGCTGGCTTCGAAGGCCTTCTTCGAGCCCTCATAGTGGCGCTGCTTGGTCTCCAGCAGGCCTATTTCCTCGAACGTGATCGACAGGTCGCGCTGCCAGTCGGAATTGCCCGGGTCGAGCTTTGCCAATCGGTCGGCAATGACGAGACTGTCCTGATAGTTCTGCAAAGCACCGGCGATATTGCCCTGGGCATCAAACACGCCGGCAATTTTTTCCAGACAGACCGATAGGTCGCGCTGCCAGTCGGTGTTGCCTGGGTCGCTTGCGGCAAGGTCTCGCGCCGTGGCCAGCGCTTGCTGGTAGGCCTCCAACGCGAGTGGCCAGTCCTTCTGGTCGCCGTAAGCATTGCCGATCTTGGCGTAACCGACCGACAGGTCGCGCTTCAAATCGGTGTCGTTTGAGTCGCGGCGCACCAGCGCTTCGGCGATTATTTGGCTCTTGTTGTAGGCGTCGAGCGCGCCCGCAGCGTCGCCACGCTCGCGCAGAACGTCGCCGATCCTTGTGTAGCTGACGGAGACGGCGCGCTGGTGCCTGGGGTCGTCCGGGTTGTTTTGCGCCAGCGCCAGCCGAATTCTCAGGCTCTCTTCGAATGCAGTCTGGGCGCCATCCAGCTGGCCGGCGGTGCGGGCAAGGCCGCCGATTTCGTCGTAGGTAATGGTCAGGTCGCGCAGCAGATAGACGCTGTTCGGCTCGGCATCGGCCAATTGCTGCTTGATGGACAGGCTTTGGTGGTAGGCCTGGGCTGCCGCACCCAGGTCGCCTTGCGTGGCCAGCACATTGCCGATCTTGTCATTGGCCATGGCGAGATCGCCGAGCCAGTCCTTCTTGTCCGGCACGTCTGTGGTCAGGCCCTGCAACATGTCCCTGGCCGCCTCATAGTTTTGCAGGGAGGCCGGCAGATCGCCTTGCGCCATCTTGATGTTGGCGAACTTGATATGGCCGATGGCCAGGTCGCGCTTGACGCTCGGATCGGTTTCCTGGCGCGCTCGCTGCTCAAGATTGGCGACCAGCGCCGCAAAGGCGCGGCCGGCGGCGTCGGTGTTGCCGACCGTTGTGTAGAGGATGCCGAGCTCTTCCAGCGTGCGGCTTTGGCGGTCGGCCTGTTCCAGGCTGAGCGAGGTCTGCCCGGCTTCGCCATAGAGCGCCAGCACCGTTTCATAGTCCTTGATGGCGGTTGCATAGTCCAGGGTGGCACGCGCCGCGCCGCCCGAGAGAAATCGCGTCGCGGCTTCGGACAGGGTGCGGCTGACGAAATTGGCCTTCAACGCCTGGCGCGAGACATTGTCGACGTCGGCGGCCTTGGCGAGGATCACGCGTGCACCATCGAAAGCGCCGAGCGCCAACTGTTCCTCGGCCTGGCGGCGCAGTTCGGTCACCTGCGGGTCGTCGGCGGCCAGCGTCTTCATCTCGCCGCGCACCTTGACGAAGGCGTCGGCGGCCTCGCGCAGCTTGGCGTCCAGGCTTTCGCCGGAGAGATGGCTGGTGTCGGAACTGATCAGCGCGCCATAGAGCGGCGCCAGCGGCATGTCGGCATCGCTGGCGACACGCTCGACCGCGCCGCGCATTTCCGGCGTCACATCGGCCATGGCAAGCAGCAGCCGCTCGCGCTCCGGCAATTGTTCCTTGGCCGCCGAGGCGAAGAACAGCTTCGGCAGCCCGCTCTCGACGTAGGGCAGCTGTTTCCCGCGCGAAAGGTCGTAGACCTCCTGCTGCACCAGCGTCAGCACCGAGCGGATTTCGAGCCCGTCGGTGCCGAGATATTTGGTCAGCGCCGCCGTGAAGGGCGAATTCGCGCCGCTTCCATCAGCCGCCGTCTCGCCGGGCGCCGCCGAAAAGGCGAACAGGATATTTTCCGCCTTGCCGATGCGCCCGAGACCCGGCTTGATCTTGTCCACCAGATCCTTGATCAGCGATGTCGCGCCGCGTCCGTCGCCGCTGCCGCCCGCAAACGGATCGCTGCGGCAGGCGTCGAGCACGATCAGCCCGACCTTGGCGGTGGCTGTCACGGCGTCGCGCACCTCCTCCAGCGGCAGGCTGGTCTTTTCCAGCTGGTCGAGCGAGGAGGCATCGGCGTCGACCGGCAGCAGCCGGTTGTCGCCGGAGATTTCGACGCCATGGCCGGAGAAATACACCAGCGCCACGTCGGCGCCCTTGGCGTCCTCGCGAAAATCGTCGAGAGCCCGGCGCATGCGCCTGAGATCACGATTGGTCTCAAGCACGACTTCGAAGCCGAGCTTCTTCAGCGCCACTTCCATCACCTCGCCGTCATTGACAGGATTGGCCAGCGGCCGCACCAGCCGGTAGTCGTCCTCGGCAATGACCAACGCCACGCGCCGCTCCGCCACCGCTGTGGCGGTGGTCGCAAGCATCAACAGCAAGGCAAACAACAGGCGCAAATCGAACCGCCCCCGGCTCAGTCACCTGCCGACCATTCCACCTCTTTATGGCATGAGCAAGCCGGGGCCGGCTGCGTTACGCAGCCCGCATCGGCTTCAGCGCCTCGCTCCAGCGCGAGAGCTCGTCCAGCATGGTCTTGGTGCCGCCCTGTACCTGCTCGCTGGCCTGGAAGGAGCCGTCGCTCTCCAGCAGTTTCTGATACATCGGCAGCGCGACGCCTTCCGAGATGGGCATGACGCCCACCGCGGTCAGCAGCGGCTTCAGCGCCTGCGCGGCGCGCAGGCCTCCGGAAACGCCGCCATAGCTGAAGATGGCGGCTGGCTTGTATTTCCATTCGCGCGCAAGGTAGTCGATGGCGTTGACGATCGCAGGCGCCACGAAATAATTGTACTCCGGCGCCACGAACACGAAGGCGTCGGCGGCATCAATGACCTTCGACCAGGCTTTGGTGTGGTCGTTCTGGTAATTGCCGAGCCTGGGGTGATGCGGCTCGTCCAAAACCGGCAGATGGAACGTGTCAATGTCGGTCAGCACCGGTTCGAATTTGCCGTGCTCGCGGGCAAAATCCTCCAGCCAGTGGGCGAAGACCGGCCCGGCGCGGCCCGGCCGCGTGCTGCCGATTATGATGTTCAGCTTGTGCTTCAAGCGGACTCTCCTGGGCGATTGGCAGTAGCTGTTGGTAACTGTCACCTATGGCAGAGTGTCCAACCGGACAAGCCGCAACCGTTTCACCGGCGGTCACGATCCGATGAACACACCGTCTGTCGGGCACACCGGGCGCTGCAGCGTTTCAGTTTGCCGTTCGGTCACATGGACGCCCGGATTGCCAGCCACTACATCTGAGCTATCAGCGGAGCACCTCATGGACACGCAGCCCGTCCCCTTCGTGCCGCCGGCGCCCAGGCCGCGCACGACGCCGCCTTCGACGCTGGAGATGATGCGGATCGTCTACCGCAATCCGCTCGAACTGTGGGGCGAGCACACCTACAACGAGCCCTGGATTTCGGCGAATGGCGTCGGCGGGCATCTGATCGTCGCCAACGATCCCGGCCTTATCCGCCACGTGCTGATCGACAACGCCAAGAACTACAAGATGGCGACGGTGCGCCAGATGATCCTGCGACCGATCTTGCGCGACGGGCTGTTGACCGCCGAAGGCGAGGTGTGGAAGCGCTCGCGCAAGGCGATGGCGCCGGTGTTCACGCCGCGGCATATCTTCGGCTTCGCCGAGCCGATGCTGCGCCGCACGATGCAGTTCGTCGCCCGCTATGACGAAGGCGGCATGACCGATGTCGCCCATGACATGACGCTGCTCACCTACGATATCCTGGCCGAGACGCTGTTTTCGGGCGAGATTGCGGGCGAGCCCGGCAGTTTCGCGCAGGAGATCGACCGCCTGTTCGAGACCATGGGCCGCGTCGATCCGCTCGACCTGTTGCGCGCGCCCGAATGGCTGCCGCGGCTGACCCGCATCCGCGGCCGCAAGACCATGGCCTATTTCCGCAAGATCGTCACCGATACGGTCAAGATGCGCGAGGAGCGGCTGAAGCGCGACCCCGACACCGCGCCGCAGGATTTCCTGACGCTTCTGCTGGGCGCCGAAGGCCCCGACGGGCTGACGCGGGCGGAAGTCGAGGACAACATCATCACCTTCATCGGCGCCGGCCACGAGACCACCGCGCGGGCACTGGGCTGGACGATCTACTGCCTCGCCGAAGCGCCGTGGGAGCGTGAAAAGGTCGAGCGCGAGATCGAGGCCGTGCTGGCGCGCGAACCCGACCCAACGAAATGGCTCGACGCAATGCCGTTCACCCGCGCCGCCTTCGAGGAGGCGCTGCGGCTTTATCCGCCGGCGCCGTCGATCAACCGCGAGCCGATCGAGACGGAGACCTGGAACGATCTGGTGCTCCCCAAGCGCGCGGCCGTACTGGTCATGCCCTGGGTCGTGCACCGCCACAGAAAACTGTGGGACATGCCCGACGCCTTCATGCCCGAACGCTTCCATCCGGGAAACCGCGAGAAGATCGACCGCTTCCAGTATCTGCCGTTCGGCGCCGGTCCGCGCATCTGCATCGGCGCCAGCTTCGCCATGCAGGAGGCGATCATTGCGCTGGCCGTCATGCTGTCGCGCTTCCGCTTCGACGTGACGGCCGAGACCAAGCCGTGGCCGGTGCAGAAACTGACGACACAGCCGCAAGGCGGCCTGCCGATGCAGGTCACGCGGCGCGTTTAACGGCGCAACGCCTTGTTACGCGATCCCGGCAGGCTTGCGCTGGAACTGGCCTGCGGCGCGGAAGCGCCAGAGATAGCTGGGCAGGATTGTGCCGATAGACTGCGGCTGGATGTCGAGGCCGGCAAGGTTCCGGTTGGCCTTGTTGGCCTCCTCCGACACAATATTGGGCTGGCGCAGCAGCAGCACCTGGTCCTTGGTCAGCAACGGGTTGGGCAGCAGGCCGAGGATCGAGGCCTGCAGATTGGCCATCCACCACGGCACCGGCACCAGGAGCCGCTTGCGCTCGATGACGGTGAGCAGCTCTTCCATGCACTGCTTGAAGGTGAGCACTTGCGGCCCGCCGAGTTCATAGATCTGGCCGCCCTTGATCTTGCCCTCGACCGAACGCGCCACTGCTTCGGCGACATCGCCGACATAGACCGGCTGGAACTTGGTCTGGCCGCCGCCGATTAGCGGCAGCACCGGCGAATAGCGCGCCATGTCGGCGAAGCGGTTGAAGAAACTGTCCTCGGGTCCGAAATTGATCGACGGACGGAAGATGACGGCGTCCGGGATCGTCTCCAGGACGGCCTTTTCGCCGAGCGCCTTGGTGCGGGCATAGTCGGATTCGGCGTTGAGGTCGGCGCCCAGCGCCGAGATGTGGGTGAGCCCTGCGCCGACCGAGCGTGCGGCTTCGGCGACGGCGCGGGCGCCGAATTCGTGCACGGTGTTGAATTTCTGCCGGCCGCTTTCATGCGGGATGGCGACCAGATTGATGACATGGTCGGCGCCCTGCACGGCGCGGTCGACCGACCAGCGCACGCGCACATTGGCCTGCACCGGCTGGATCTGGCCGACATTGCCGAGCGGCTGCAGATGTCCCGCCAGATCGGGCCGGCGCACCGCCACCCTGATGCGGTAGCCGCGCTTGGCCAGCGCCCGCACGATGTGGCGGCCGACGAAGCCGGAGCCGCCGAAGACGACCACGAGCTTGGGGATCTGCAGGATTTCGGTCATGGCTGGCTCCGGCGCTCGAAAGCTTGGCTGAAGCCGTTTCATAGTCCGTTTTGGGCCAAAGGCAAAGGGTGACGCGTCGTCGCTGCCACCCTCTTATAGACCCTTCAGAACGCCTTGCCGATGCGCGCGTCGACCGACTGGCGGTTGCCGCCGCGGATAACGAAGAACAGCAGGATCGCCGCCCATAGAAGCGACTTTTCAGCGCCGGAAAAGCCCTGGCCGACAGTGATCCAGTGGAACCAGACGGTGACCAGCAGCACGATCATGCCGGCAAAGGCGGCGGGCCGAGTCAACAGGCCGATGGCGATCAGAATGCCGCCGAAGAATTCGGTGCAGGACAAAAGCAACGACCAGAACGCGCCGGGATAGAAGCCGAGGCCTTCGACCATCTCGGCGGCGCCGAAAGGGTTGGTGATCTTCTGCGAGCCGTGAATGGTGAGAAACCCGCCGGCGACGACGCGCAGAAGGGTTTCGGCGCCGTCATGCAGCGACGAGTACAGGCGGCCAAACACCGGAATGATCAGTCTGCCGCGGGAGGCGTCGGTGGTTGCGGACATCGTAGCTCCTGTTGTTGTGATGACCTCTCGCAAACGCCCGATGGTCCCATCAAGTCAAGTTAACAAAAGTTAACTTACCGTCATGTTTATTGCTCACGGAGGGATGAAACGCAGAAAACCCCGCCGAAGCGGGGTTTTCCGGGCAGCATCAGGACGAAGCCAGGGGCCGACGGAGCGGCCTGACCTGAGACGGTATCAGGAGGGCGTGAAGCAAGTACGCCCACCCCAGCCCTGGACATCCGACATGGTGCCGCCGACCTGCTTGCAGGCCGCGATGAAGTCGGCGCTGCAATTGGCAAATTTGGCGTGGCCGTTCTTGCAGTAATGGTCCTCGGTTGCACCGCCGCTCGGAGCCGTGATGACGCCGGCCGAAGATGGCTTGACCGGCGCGGCCTTCAGGGAGGCCGCCTGGGTGGCGCCCATGAAAGAACCGAGCAGAAGGACTGCTATCAGCAAGGTGGTCTTGGTGTTGGTCATGATGATTTCCTTTGATTGCGGTTGATGTTTCCGGAGCGCAAAGGGCACACCCTTCGCGTGAAGCAGGCTTTCGATTTGGTTGGGTGTTTCCCTCCGGTCTGGTTCGGGCAAGCTCACCTTGCCCTGGACAAGGATGGGTCGCCGCAAGACGCAAGAAGGTTCAGCAGGCGGCGCAAATGCGCGCCTGCCCGTCGCCAACCGGAAGGTCAGTTTAAATTGTTTGATAAAGAAGGATTCTTCAGCCCGAATAGCGCTCGGCGAATTCGGAAATGCGTTGCACCACCGCCTTGGGGACATTGATGCCGCGCGCCTGCGCCTTCTCGGCCGCTTCGGCCCGCGCCCGGCCCGGCACGTGCACGCCAAAGCGCCGGCGCAGCCGGTCGAGCTGATCCTTCATGCGCTGTTCGAAATCCGGGTCGAGCAGCTTGGGTTCGACGGCGAGCACGAACAGGCCCGTTCCGGGGCTGTCCGGTCCGCCGCTGAACCATGGCGCGTCGAGCGACCAGTTGGCGCCCGACAGGCCAGCCGCCAGCACTTCGACCATCAGCGCGATGTTGGCGCCACGCTGGCCGCCGAAGGCCAGCATGGCGCCCTTCATGGCCGCGGCCGGATCGGTGGTCGGGTTGCCGCTGGCGTCCAGCGCCCAGCCTTCGGGGATCTTCTTGCCGTCCTCGGCCGCCTTGCGGATGTTGACGAAGGCGGTGGCGCTCGACGACTGGTCGATGACCAGCGGCGCGCCATCAGCGGCGGGTGCCGCAAACGACATCGGGTTGGTGCAATAGACCGGCTTGACCGAGCCCGAGCCTGCCAGCACCGCCGGCCCGTTGGTGGCGGCGAAGGAGACCAATCCCAATTGCGCCAGACGCCCGGTGAAATAGCCTAGTGCGCCGCAGGTATAAGCGTTCTTCTGCGAGAAGATGGCGACGCCGAACAGCCTTGCCGCCTTGGCGAGGTCGTCGATGGTGCGGTCGAAGCCGGTATGGGCGAGGCCGCCACGCGCATCGGAGAGATAGACGGCGAGCGCCGGCCTGGTGATCACGGGATCGGCATTGCCGTCGATGCGGCCGGCTTCCAGCGCTTCGAGGTAATCGATGAAATGGGTCAGCCCGACGGTCGAAAGCCCTTCCGCCTCGGCGGCAATGATCGAGGCGGTGAGCGACCTCGCCGCCTCCTCATTGGCGCCGGCGCCGAGCGCCGCCATCCGGCACAGCCCTGTTGCCTGGTCGAGAGAGAGTTGCATGGTGCGGACCCGATTGGTGGTGAGAGTGAGTAGGGAGTAGTCAGTAGGGAGTAGCGAAAGCAAGCGGTTTCCCGGTCATATGCTGACTACTCACTACTGCCTGCTCACTGTTCCCTAGCCCACCTTGTTCGGTATGCGCGCCTCGATCTTGCTGAATGCAAACACCAGTATGCCGGTGATGATCATGTAGATCAGCGCCAAAAGCAGCAAGGGTTCGTAGGTGAGGTAGGTGTCCTGCCGGACCTTGGACGAGACTGCGAAGATGTCGATGACGCTGATCGTCGCCACCAGCGGCGTCGACTTCAGCTGCAGCACGGTTTCGCCGGTCAGCGTCGGCAGCGCCCGGTAGATGGCCTGCGGCAGCCAGATGCGGCGGAAAATCTTCCAGCGGCTCATGCCGAAGGCGCGGGCTGCCTCTAACTGCCCCTTCGGCACGCCGGCAAAGGCGCCGCGCATCACTTCGCCCTCATAGCCGGCGAATGACAAGGTCAACGCCAGCACGCCATAGGGCCAGGCTTGCCTGAGATACGGCCACATCCAGGATTCGCGAATCCACGGATATTGCGGAAACAGCGAGCCCAGTCCGTAATAGAGCAGCCACAGCTGGATCAGCAGCGGCGTGCCCCTGATGACGGTGCAGAATGTCCTGGCTGGAGCGGAAAGCCAGAACGGGCCGGCGGCCTGCGCCAGCCCGAGCGGCACGGCGAGCAGGAAGCCGAGAAAGCAGGTGACGGCCAGGATCCACAGCGACCGCCAGATGCCGAGAAGCCCCATTTCGTAATATTGCGGCAGCCAATCCCAGCGCATGAAGAAGGCTGCGCCGAAAACCAGCGCGATCGCGACCAGGATCAGCACGATGCGATGCGGCTGCAGCCACAGCGACGTGCGCGCGGCAGCGTTGATGATGGTCGCTTCTCCGGCCATCAGCGCGCATCCTTGAGCGACGGCATACCGCGCCGCGACCAGGCCTCGAGGCGGCCGATGAGCAGGTTGGAGACCAGCGACAAGATGAGATAGAGCACGCCCGCGGCGAAAAAGAAGGTGAAATAGGCTTTGGTGACGCCCGCCGCCTGCCGCGTCGCCAGCGCCAGTTCGTAAAAGCCGACGACCGCCAGAAGGGCCGTATCCTTGGTGGCGATCAGCCACAGATTGGCGAGCCCGGGTATGGCGAAGGGCAGCATTGCCGGCAAGGTGATGCGCCGCAGCATGAGCCCGGGTGACATGCCATAGGCGCGGGCGGCTTCGATCTGGCCCTGCGGTATGGCCAGGATGGCGCCGCGGATCACTTCGGTCGAATAGGCGCCCTGGACAAAGCCGAGCACGGCGATGCCCGCGGCAAGGCCGCTGATGTCGACGCGCTGGTAGCCCATAGCGGTCAGCGCCTGGTTGATCAGGTCTGTTCCGGCATAATAGAGCAGCAGGATCAGCACCAGTTCGGGCACGGCGCGCACGATGGTGGTGTAAACCGCCAGCAGGTCGCGCACGACAGGACCGCCATAGAGCTTGCCAAAGGCGCCACCGGTGCCGATCAGAAGACCGAGGACCGTGGCGCCGAGCGCGATCTCGATCGAATGGAGCAGCCCAAGCAACAGCGTGCCGCCCCAGCCCGGCGGATTGGGCGAGAGAAGTTCTATGATGCCGGCCGCCGAGGCCGAAAGAAGTGCGTCGATCAGCGTCGCCCCCGGATTGCTGGCTTCAACCACCGCCGACGGCAGCGCCGGCGGGGGCAGGGAGGCATGGCGCTAACGCCATGCCCCCTAGCTCATGCGAGGATCGTCAGTTCGACTGCGCGCCGCCACCACCGTAAATGTCGAAATCGAAGTATTTCTTCGATATCTCGTCATATTTGCCGTTCGAGCGGATCGCCTTGATGCCGGCGTTGATCTTGGCCTTAAGGTCGGTGTCTTCCTTGCGCACGCCGGCGCCCACGCCCGGTCCGAGCACTTCATCGTCCGGAGCCACCATGCCCTTCAGATCGCAGCAGGCCTTGCCCTGGTCCGACTTCAGGAATGCGTCGAGCGCGATCGAATCGGCCTGCACCGCGTCCAGACGGCCTGCGGCCAGATCGTTGTTGGCTTCGTCCTGGGTCTGGTATTCCTTGATCTCGGCGGTCGTGGGCCCGAAATGCTTCTTGGCATAGGCCGAATGGGTGGTCGACACCTGCACGCCGAGCACTTTGCCCTTGAGATCGTCGGGCGTGGCGCCGAATTTCTGGTCCTTCGGGCCGATGATGGCGGTCGGCGTGTTGTAGTACTTATCCGAGAAGTCGATGGTCTTCTCGCGTTCGGCGGTGATCGACATCGAACTGGCGATGACGTCGATCTTCTTGGTCGTCAGCGCCGGGATGATGCCGTCCCAGGCGACAGGCGTGATGACGCAGTCGAGCTTCTCCTCGGCGCAGACGGCGTCGATGAACTCGATTTCCCAGCCAACCCATTTGCCGGAAGCGTCCGGCGAGGTGAAGGGCGGATAGGGCTCGGCGGCGACACCGATCTTGACCGGATCGGCCTTGGCCACGCCGATGGCGGCAACGCCGAGCAGCAGCGCTGCGGCGAATGTTTTCAGAACAGTCTTCATGTCACGACTCCCAGTTTGTTGTTGGTTCCCGGTTTTCTTCCGTCCCGGCTTGTCCTAGCCGATGTTGCGGATGAACTGCTTCAGCCTTTCGGATTTCGGTGCGCCGAATATCTGCTCCGGCGGCCCCTCTTCCTCGACCAGCCCGTTGCAGAGGTAGACGACATGGGTCGCGACCTCGCGGGCGAACTTCATTTCATGCGTGACCAGCACCATGGTGCGACCCTCGCGCGCCAGGTCGCCGATCACCTTCAGCACCTCGCCGACCAGCTCCGGGTCGAGCGCCGAGGTCGGCTCGTCGAACAGCATGACGCGCGGGTTGATGGCCAGGGCGCGGGCGATCGCCGCGCGCTGCTGCTGGCCGCCGGAGAGATAGGCCGGATAGACGTCGCGCTTTTCGGCGAGGCCGACGCGCGCCAAAAGCTTTTCGGCTTCCCTGATCGCCACGTCGCGCCTGACGCCCAGAACATGCACCGGAACCTCGATGACGTTCTCGATCAGCGTCATGTGGCTCCACAGGTTGAAGTTCTGAAACACCATGCCGAGCTTGGCGCGGATGCGTTCGATCTGCCGGCGGTCGGCGGGCACAGTGTGGCCGTGGCTGTCGGCCTTGAGTTTGATCTCCTCGCCATTGACGCGGATGATGCCGCTGGTCGGGTTTTCCAGGCAGTTGATGCAGCGCAGCAGCGTCGACTTGCCGGAACCCGAGCCGCCGATAATGGCGATCACCTCGCCGTCGCGCGCCGACAGCGAAACGCCTTTCAGCACATGCAGATGGCCGAATTTCTTGTGCAGGTTCTCGACATGGATGGCCTCGGCGGCGCCGTCCTGCGCCTTGCCGGATTGGACTGCGGCGGTTCCCGCCGCGCTCACCGGGGAACCTCTGCCACAGGGTCCACGGCAGATCGTCGAACGTCTATCCGGCTAATCAACATACGCTGTAATGCCCACTCCAGACTTCAGCATGGACCCAACAGCGCGAGCCCGTCAATCCCGCTCATTACGGCACTTGCGGCCTTATTGTGCAAGTGTATAAATAGCCTCCGATGAAATTTTTTCTATTTTTTTCACCTTGAAGACGGCATTGAAAAGGGCACCGATGAGCGCTTTCGGATCACAGTCCATGGCGGCGCCGTTGCGGCGCGTGCTGATGCGGTCGGCGGCCAATGCCATGCGCGGTGCCGACCGGGCTACCTGGCACTATGGCCCGGGTTTCGACCCGGCGAAAGCGGCGGCGCAGCACGCGGCTCTCGCTGAGCTGGTGACGGCGTCCGGCGCCGAAATCGAATGGATCGATGACAATGCCGACGGGCTGTCGGATTCCGTATTCACCCACGATCCGTCACTGATGACCGATCGCGGCGCGCTGATCCTGTCCATGGGCAAGCCACTGCGCGCCAGGGAGCCATCGCTGCATGAGGAAACCTACACACGCTTGGGTATTCCTATCCTCGGCCGCGTCGAGGCTCCCGGCCAGGTCGAAGGCGGCGATTGCGTATGGCTGGATGCCAGCACGCTGGTGATCGGGCGCGGGGTGCGCTCCAACCAGGAAGGCATACAGCAGGTTTCCAACCTGCTGACGCCGCTCGGCATCTCCCTCTACGGCTTCGATCTGCCGCTGTGGCAGGGCGAGGAGGCGTGCCTGCATCTGATGTCGGTGATCAGCCCGCTGGCCGACGACCTGGCCCTGGTCTATTCACCGCTTTTGCCGGCGCCGTTCTATCAGTTGCTGAAGGCGCGCGGCATCCGGCTGGTGGAAGGCGACGCCGAAGAGTTTGCCGCGTCCAACGGCCTCAGCCTGAACGTGCTGCCGACCAGCCCGCATAAGGTCATTGCCGTCGCCGGCTTTCCCAAGACCAGGGCCGCGATGGAAGCCGCCGGCTGCACGGTTCAAATCTTCGAGGCGGATGCCCTCTGCATCGCCTGCGAAGGTGGGCCGACATGCCTGACGCGGCCCATCCTGCGGCAATGAATGAGCGCCGCAAGTTCCGCCGCGAGGGCGAGGAGCGGCGGCGGCAGGATTTGATCGACGCGACCCTGGACAGCGTGGCCGAACATGGGCTGGAGGGCGCCAGCCTGCGCACCATCGCACTGCGCGCCGGCGTCACCGCGGGGCTGATCCGGCACTATTTCCCCGGCAAGGAAGACTTGCTGCAGGAAGCGTACGCGGCGCTGATGGGCCGTATGACCGAGCAGGCGAAGGCAGCATTGCTCATGGAAGACGCCGCGCCGCGCCAGCGCCTTGCGGCCTTCGTTACCGCCAACCTCAACGCCCCGATCATCGATGCACGCGTGTTTTCGCTGTGGGCAACCTTCATCGGCCGCGCCGGCGCGGATCCGAGCCTGGCTCGCGCCCACCGCGAAGGCTATCTTGGCTTTCGCAACGAGGTGGAAGCAGTCGTTGCCGAAGTGCTCGGCGCCGAGCAGCGCAGGCCAAACGCAAATGAGCTGCGCCGCCATGCCATTGCCATCAACGCGATCATCGACGGGCTCTGGATCGAAGGCTGTCTGGCCGCAGAGATGTTCTCGCCTGGCGAATTGGCGGCGATCGGCGTCAAAGCCATAGAGGCCGAGCTCGGCCTCGCGCCGCAAAAGGGAGAGAAGCCATGACCACCATCGGCGAAGCGCTGATCACGCTGCTCGAAGCGCATGGCGTCGACACCGTTTTCGGCATTCCTGGCGTCCACACTGTCGAGCTTTACCGCGGGCTGGCGCGTTCAAAGATACGCCATGTCACGCCGCGTCACGAACAGGGCGCCGGCTTCATGGCCGACGGCTATGCCCGTGCCAGCGGCCGGCCGGGCGTTGCCTTTGTCATCACCGGACCGGGGCTGACCAACACCATCACCGCAATGGGCCAGGCGCGCGCCGATTCGGTGCCGATGCTGGTGATTTCGGGCGTCAACGCGATGCCGACGCTGGGCAAGGGGCTGGGCTTCCTGCACGAACTGCCGGACCAGCGCGGCATGATGGAGAAGGTGGCGCTGTTTTCGCAGCGTGTCACCGAGGCCAGCGAATTGCCGGGCGCTCTGGCGCGGGCCTTTGCGCTGTTTTCGTCGTCGCGGCCAGGCCCCGTCCATATCGAGATCCCGACCGACGTCATGGTCAAACCGGCCGACGGCATCGCTGCTTCGCTCACCAATGCGGCGGCGCCGGCGCCGGATGGCTCGGCCATTGCCGAGGCCGCCAGACTGATCGCAGCCGCGCGCCGGCCGCTGATCCTTGCCGGTGGCGGCGCCAAGCGCGCCGAACAGCCACTGCAGCGCCTGGCCGAGCGGCTCGGCGCACCTGTCGTCCAGACCGCCAATGCGCGCGGTCTGCTGCACGCGCATCCGCTTTGCGTGCCGGCCAGCCCCAGCCTGAAGGCGGTGCGTGCGCTGATGGCAGACGCCGATCTGGTCATCGCTGCCGGCACCGAATTCGGCCCGACCGACTATGACGGTTACAGCGACGGCGGCTTCGTGCTGCCCGCCAATCTGATCCGCATCGATATCGGCGCCGACCAGCTCGCCCGCCGGCCGGTGAGCGTCGGCATCCAGGCCGATTGCGCGGAGGCGCTTGGTGCACTGCTAGGCGCGCTCCACCCTGATCATGCCGCAGCGAAGGACGGCGAGAGCCGCGCAGCCGCGTCGAGAAAGGCGGCCTTTGCCGAGCTCAGCCCGGCCTATGCCGCGCAGGTGCGTGCGGTGGAAACCATCCGCGACGCACTGCCGGGCGCCATCATCGTCGGCGATTCCACGCAGCCGATCTACGCCGCCAATCTCTATTACGACCATGACCGGCCAGGCGGCTGGTTCAACGCCGCCACCGGTTTCGGCGCGCTCGGCTACGGGCCGCCGGCGGCGATCGGCGCAGCGCTCGCCATGCCCGGCGTGCCGGTGGTTTGCCTCACCGGCGACGGCGGCTTTCAGTTCACCTTGCCGGAGCTGGGCGCGGCGCTCGATGCACCCGCACCGGTCATCTTCGTCGTCTGGAACAACAGAGGCTATCGCGAGATCGAAACGTCGATGCTCGATGTCGGCGTCGAGCCGGTCGGCGTGTCCCCGGCGCCGCCGGATTTCTGCAAGCTGGCCGAGGCCTATGGTATATCAGCCGAGCGGCTTGCCGGTACTGCCGGTCTCGCCGATGCGCTCAAGCGCGCACGCGCAACGGGCATGCCTCACGTCGTCGAAATCACCATCGACTGACGCTTGACCGCGCGCTTTGCGTCAATGCGCGGGTCAGAAGGGGGCGGTCGGCGACTTCGAGCGATGCAAAGACGCAACAACTGCCATGTCGAGATGTCGGTTGAGTGATCGTGCAAAAGGCGCGACGCTCTGCGTCGGCGCGGCACGACAAGCGACATAATCATAAGAAACGACAGGAGCGTCCAGGATGACGGAAACAGTTCAGGGCAAGCATATCGTGGTGACCGGTGGCACCGGGGCGCTGGGTGCCGCGGTCGTCGGCAAATTGCTGGGGGACGGCGCGATCTGCCATGTGCCGAATGCCCACGCGTCGGCCCCCTCGCATTTCCCCTTCGCGGCCCATGATCGCGTCCGGCTGGCGCACAATGTCGATCTCGCCGATCCTGCCAAGGTCGATGCCTTCTATGACAGCGTCCCCGAATTGTGGGCCTCCATCCATCTGGCCGGCGGCTTTGCCGCAGCCCCGGTCGAGAAGATCGAATCCGCATCCTTTGCCGAAATGATGGACACCAACGCCCGCACCGCCTTTCTGTGCTGCCGCGCTGCGGTGCGCTCCATGCTGGGCTCGAACACAGCGGGCCGCATCGTCAATGTCACGGCACGCGCCGGGCTCGACCCGCGCCGGGGTGCCGGCATGGTCGCCTATAGCGCCAGCAAAGCGGCGGTGGCAGCGATGACCGTGGCGATGGCCGAAGAGCTGAAAGGCAAGGGTATCCTGGTCAATGCGGTTGCGCCTTCGACGCTCGATACGCCGGCCAACCGCGCCGATATGCCGGACGCCGATTTCGGCAAATGGGTCAGCCTCGAAGCCGCCGCCGAGGCAATCGCCTATCTGGCATCACCCGCCAATCTGGCAATGAACGGCACGCTGGCGCCACTTTACGGCCGCGCCTGAAGTTCCGCCGCGCAGGCGACTCATTTGGTTTGGCTTCCCGATGGCGGCCTTTGCCGACCTCGCCTGATCTACAGCGGAGGTTGGCCATTCAATCATGGCGACCGCCGACGCCTCCACGGCATTAGAAGACCTGCGACTACGTCAGGTTCGAGACGCCTGCCTCCACGACCTCGACTGCGTCGCCGATGGCGATCGTGCCGGCGTTGTTGGGAATCGCATTCTGGCCGAAGATGATGCCGCCCTTGGCGGAGCGGTGGATTTTGCCAAGCGTCTGCAACGGCTCGCGCGGGTCCGGCTGCTCGCCGCTCAACGGATCGCGGGTGGTGATGACACATCGCGAGCAGGGCTTCGCGATCCGCAACTCCACCGTGCCGATGCGGATCGTCTTCCAGCTGTCTTCAGGCCATGCGCCTTCTGCGTCGAGGACGATGTTTGGCCGGAACCGCGCCATCTCGATGGGCCTGGCAAGATGGCTGTTCAGATGGTTCAGCGAGCCTGTCGTGGCGATCAGCAGCGGAAAACCGTCGGCAAAGCCGACGAAATCGCCGGGCTGGCCGAATTCCGCATCGACCGGCCGGTTTTGCGGATCGTCGAAATAGACGAGATCGACGGGCCGGCCAAGAATAGCCGAGAGATAGGCGCCGGCGGCCGGATCGCCCGGCCGCGCGGCAGCCATATCCTTCCAGATCTTGACTTGCCGGAGCGCGGTGCCGGGAGCCGGAGCCTCGACGAAGTGCGAGCCATGCCTGTCATGTTTCAACAGGATGCCCGTTTCGCGATGCTCGACGTCGATCGTCGTCATATCAGGTATCTGGCGAATGGTGAGGAACTGCCCATCCTTGTCGACGACCATCCAGCGGCGGTCGCCTTCCATGCCCATTGTCTCGATGTCGGCGCTCGGCACGGCATGGCCGCGCAGGCTCTTGACCGGATAGCGATAGAGTTCGGCGACCTTCATCCCGCATGCTTCTCTGTTGCCCGAAGGGCCTTCCGTGTTTACGTCTGCAACGACGGCCGAGCCTACAACCGCGCGTGCGGAATTGAAGGGGTTGCACGGTCTTAGTCTTGTGCCAATCGCGCAGCCGAGCATGAAAAACCCGCGAGCCTTGCGGCCCGCGGGTTTTCTTGTTCAGGCTGCGCGCGAGGCGCAGCCGAGGCCTAGCTTGCGCGAAGCGGCTTGCGCGCTGCGCGCGAAGCGGCTTAGCTGCCCTGCTTCTTCAGCGCGGCGCCAAGGATGTCGCCCAGCGAAGCGCCGGAGTCGGTAGAGCCGTACTGTGCGACGGCTTCCTTCTCTTCGGCGATTTCCAGCGCCTTGATCGAGACCTGCAGCTTGCGGGTCTTCTTGTCGAAGGCGATGACGCGGGCGTCCAGCTTCTGGCCGACCGAGAAGCGCTCGGGGCGCTGCTCGTCACGGTCACGGCTGAGGTCGTTGCGCTTGATGAAGGTCTCGATGCCGCTGTCGACCAGCCGCACTTCCAGACCGCCATCCTTGATGCCGGTGACTTCGCAGGTGACGACAGCGTTCTTGCGCAGTTCGCCTGAAGTCGCGGCTTCGCCGACCGTGTCCTTGGCCAGCTGCTTGATGCCGAGCGAGATGCGCTCCTTGTCGATGTCGACGTCGAGCACCTGCGCCTTGACCATGTCGCCGCGATTGTACTCTTCGATGACCTGCTCGCCCGGACGGGTCCAGTCGAGGTCGGAAAGGTGCACCATGCCGTCCACGTCGCCTTCGAGGCCGATGAACAGGCCGAACTCGGTCTTGTTCTTGACCTCGCCCTCGACCTGGCTGCCGACCGGATGGCTCGCGGCAAAAGCCTGCCACGGGTTTTCCAGCGTCTGCTTGAGGCCGAGCGAGATGCGGCGCTTGGCCGGATCGACCTCGAGCACCACAACGTCGACTTCCTGCGTCGTCGACAGGATCTTGCCGGGGTGCACGTTCTTCTTGGTCCACGACATTTCCGAAACGTGGATGAGGCCTTCGATGCCCGGCTCCAGCTCGACGAACGCGCCGTAGTCGGTGATGTTGGTGACGGTACCCTTGATCTTCTTGCCGATCGGGAACTTGGTGCCGATCTCGGACCACGGATCGCTCTCGAGCTGCTTCATGCCGAGCGAGATGCGGTGGGTTTCCTGGTTGATGCGGATGATCTGCACCTTGACCGTCTGACCGATGTTGAGGATTTCGGTCGGATGGTTGACGCGGCGCCACGCCATGTCGGTGACATGCAGCAGGCCATCGATGCCGCCGAGGTCGACGAACGCACCGTAATCGGTGATGTTCTTGACGACGCCTTCGACAACCTGGCCCTCTTCGAGGTTCTGCACGATTTCCGAACGCTGTTCGGCGCGGCTTTCCTCGAGCACGGTGCGGCGCGACACAACGATGTTGCCGCGGCGGCGATCCATCTTGAGGATCTCGAAGGGCTGCGGGTTGTGCATCAGCGGGGAGACATCGCGGATCGGGCGGATATCGACCTGGCTGCGCGGCAGAAAGGCCACGGCGCCGTCGAGGTCGACAGTGAAGCCGCCCTTGACCTGGTTGAAGATGACGCCTTCGACGCGCTCACCTTTGGTGAACTTCTCTTCGAGCTTGACCCAGCTCTCTTCGCGGCGGGCTTTGTCGCGCGACAGGACGGCTTCGCCCAGCGCGTTTTCGATGCGCTCGACCATGACCTCGACCGTGTCGCCGACCTTGAGCGTCGAGTCCTTGCCCTTGACGCCGAATTCCTTCAGCGGCACGCGGCCTTCGACCTTGAGGCCGACATCGATGATGGCCATGTCTTTTTCGATCGCCAGGATCGTGCCCTTGACGACCTGACCTTCGCCGGAGTGACCGGTGGTAAATGATTCTTCGAGCAGGCTCGCGAAATCGTCGCGAGTGGGATTTGCAGCTGACATATTTTCTCCTGGAGTGCCCCGCATCTGAAGCGGGACGGGCGCCGTGGGTTAGCGTTGCGTTGGCCTGCCGGCGTTCCGGGCTACAAAAGCCCTGGGCCGCCTAAGCGGCAATTCCGGCGCATGAAGAATGCTGGCAGGCTGGTTCGTGCCCGATATGGGTATTTTCTTCGCTTCCGGCAATCGGTGGAGCGGGAAAACCCTGGATCAGGCTTTGTCTCTCTTGGCCAGGGCGTCGTCGATGATCGCATTGGCCGCTAGAAACGCGGCCTCTATAGCCATTTCGGAGGTATCAAGCAAGTGCGCGTCCGCCGCCGGCTTCAGCGGCGAGTCGGCGCGGCCCATGTCGCGCTCGTCGCGGCGCACAATATCGGCAAGGATTTCGGCGAAATCGGCGGTGCCGCCGATGCTTTCGATCTCGGCCAGCCGGCGCTGCGCCCGCACTTCGGCGCTCGCCGTCACATAGAGCTTTATGTCGGCGTCAGGGCACACGACCGTGCCGATGTCGCGCCCGTCGAGCACCGCGCCTGGCGGTGTCCTGGCGAAATCGCGCTGCTTTTCGACCAGGATGCGCCGGACGGTAGGGTAAATCGCGACCTTCGAGGCCGCCTCGCCAACCGCATGCGCCGACAGCACCGCACGGTCGAGCTTTGCCAGATCGACCTGGCGTGCGGCGGTTTCGGCTGCCGAGACATTGTCGAGTGGCAGCGCGTGCCGGATCAACGCATAGGCGACGGCGCGGTAGGTGAGGCCGGTGTCGAGCAGGTTGAGGCGGTAGTGGTCGGCCAGACGTCGGGCCAGCGTGCCTTTGCCGGCGCCGGCGGGACCGTCGATGGCGATGGTGAAGGTCATTGGCGGGCCAACACGATCGAAAGGCTCGATGAAAAAGACAGACGCCGCGATCCTTCGCGCCCCCCTCTGTCCTGCCGGACATCTCCCCCTCCAGGGGGGAGATCAGAAGCTTCTGCGCCCCACTCTTTCCTGCAATTTCGAAAACTGGCGAAAGCCGCTGTGACGGCCGATCTCCCCCCTTGAGGGGGAGATGTCCGGCAGGACAGAGGGGGGCGCTGTCCCGCCGACATCTCTGCTTGCTTTGCGCTTGGCATCAACCTACCCGATCTCCGCACCGAGCCCCGTCATCAGACCCATGAACTCCGGGAAACTCGTCGCGATCATGGCGGCGTCGTCGATGGTTACCGGCTTTTCCGTTGCCAGCCCCATCACCAGGAAGCTCATGGCGATACGATGGTCGAGATGCGTCTGCACCGTCGTGTCCTGGCCATTGGGATGGCCGCCCAGCCCCTTGCCGCCGGGCTTTCCGCGCACCGCGAGCGAAGCTTCGCCTTCGGTGCAGTCGACGCCGTTGAGCTTCAGCCCATTGGCAACCGCTGCCAGTCGGTCGGATTCCTTCACCCGCAGCTCTTCCAGCCCCTGCATCAACGTCTCGCCCTCGGCGAAGCTCGCGGCAACCGCCAGCACCGGATATTCGTCGATCATCGACGGCGCCCGCTCGGGCGGCACGGTGACGCCATTGAGCTCGGAGTAGCGCACGCGCAGATCGGCAACATCCTCGCCGCCGGCATTGCGCGGGTTCAAGATGTCGATCTGGCCGCCCATTTCCTGCAACGTTAGAAGCAGGCCGGTGCGGGTGGGGTTCATCAGCACGTTCTCGATGACGATGTCCGAACCCGGCACGATCAGTGCCGCGACCAGCGGGAAGCCGGCCGAGGAGGGGTCGCCGGGCACGGCGATGGTCTGCCCCGTCAATTTGCCCTGGCCCTCGATGAAGATGTGGCGCACGCCGCGCTCGTCGGTCTCGACCGAGAGATTGGCGCCAAATCCCCTAAGCATCTTTTCGGTATGATCGCGCGTCATCACCGGTTCGATCACGGTGGTGATGCCGGGCGTGTTGAGGCCTGCCAGCAGCACGGCCGACTTCACCTGCGCCGAGGCCATCGGCACGCGGTAGGTAATGGGTGCGGCGTGTTTCGGCCCATGCAGCGTGATCGGCATGCGGTCGCCCGGCGTCGCCTTCAGCACCTGCACGCCCATCTGGCGCAAGGGTTCGAGCACGCGGCCCATCGGCCGTCCCGACAGCGATGCGTCGCCGATGAAGGTCGTTTCCATGTCGTAAGTGCCGACGAGGCCCATTGTGAGGCGGGAGCCGGTACCGGCATTGCCGAAATCGAGCGGGCCTTCCGGCTGCAGCAGCGCGCCATTGCCGGTGCCGCGGATCACCCACTCGGCGCCGCGCTTCTCGATATGCGCGCCCATCGCCTTCATGGCGGCCGCCGTGCGCATCACATCCTCGCCTTCGAGCAGGCCGGTGACGCGGGTTTCGCCGGAGGCAAGGCCGCCGAACATCATGGAACGGTGCGAAATCGACTTGTCGCCCGGCACGCGAGCGGTGCCGGAAAGGGCGGATGATTTGCGGGCGGTGGCCGGCTTGGCAGCGGCGGCGTGAGACATGGAATTTCCCTGGACGGAATGCCGGCGCACCGGCGCTTTTCATTTGTTGCGGCGGTCTCGTATCACGGCGGGCACGAATGGTCATCCCCATGGTCGTCGCTTGGCGCGAGGCCTTTCAGTGCTTGGTTTTGTGACGCCGGCTTTTCGCTTTGACAGCGCGGTAAACTGTGGTTAAGGGGACCACTCTTTTACTGACGAGGCTTGACGTGGCAAAAAACGAACTTGGCACAAAGCGTGTCGACCCTGAAACGGGCCGAAAATTCTACGACCTGAACAAGGACCCTGTCGTCTCGCCCTATACGGGCAAGACGTATCCGCGTTCCTATTTCGAGGACGGCAAGATCGCCGCCCTCGAAGAGGAAGAGGAAGTGGCCGAGAAGGAAGTGGACGCCGAGGAAGAAGAAGGCGTTGAAGTCGTCTCGCTTGAAGAGGCCGACGAAGACGTCAAGGCCGGCGACGAGCTTCCCGACCTGGGCGACGACGAGGACGATGTCGATCTAGGCGACGATGAGGACGATACTTTCCTTGCCGACGAAGAGGAAGAAGACGACGACGTCGCCGACATGATCGGCGTCGGCGACGACGACGACGAAGTCTAGGAACGCTTCGAACGCATGCATTTAGCGGCGTTCACGGGCTATGATGAAAAAGCGGGCCTCGAAGGCTTGATCTTCAGGGAAGGCGGGGTTAGAAGCCGCCTGCACTAAACGGCGCGGTCCTGAAACCCGCGCCGGACCTCTCGCCGGCAACGGCGACGGCTGACTGCCGGAGTGGGGCCATAGCTCAGTTGGGAGAGCGCTTGAATGGCATTCAAGAGGTCGTCGGTTCGATCCCGATTGGCTCCACCAAACAGTCTCTTTCCGACGCTCGGTTTCGCGGCATTCATGCTTGTCGCCTGCCAGTCGGCGCCTGAACCATCATCGCCGCCGCCAGCGCCCGCACCTCAGCCCATGGACCCTGCCGCGATCTCTGCTCCTGATGGTGCGGCGGTCCTCGATCCATCCGTGCGGGTTATGCCGCCCGGCGAAGGCGTCCCGGCCAAATATGTCGCGTTTTCCGGCATATGGGGCGGACAGCTGGACGGGATGTATGACGGCAAGCTCGCCGTGCTGACGATTACGCGCGGCGGCAATGTCACCGCCACCTATGCCTGGGGCGATGTCGCCGACAACAAACCGGGCGTGGCCGACGGCGAAGGCAAGATTTTCGGCAACACGTTGAAACTGCGGCGCCTTCCCAATGGCGCGGACGTCAGCGCGGTCATTCAGGCGGACGGAACGCTGGCCGTCACCTATGGGCTTGCCGACCGAACCTATACGGGCACGTTCACCAAGCAATAATCGCGAGAGCTAATCTTCCGGGGGAGCCACGGCTGGCCCCTTCCCCGATCAGTGCAGGCCGAATTCGCGCAGCAGTTCTTCGCGATAGCGCACGAAGCGGCTCTCGCTGCGCTCGCGCGGGCGTGGCAGGTCGATGTCGATCAACCGCGCCGCGCCGCCTTTCTCCTTGGGCAGGATCAGCACCCGGTCAGCCAGATAGATCGCCTCCTCCAGATCGTGGGTGACCATCACCATGGTGACGTTCTCCTCGCTCCAGATGCGCGCCAGTTCCTCCTGCATGCCGATCTTGGTCATGGCGTCCAGGGCCCCCAGCGGCTCGTCGAGCAGGAGGATCTCGGGCTGCACGGTGAGCGCCCGGGCGATGCCGACGCGCTGCGCCATGCCGCCGGAAAGCTGGCTCGGAAAAGCATCGGCGAATTCGGCAAGGCCGACCAGGGCGACGTAGAAGCGGGCGCGTTCCTCGGCCTGCCTCTTGGGAACACCGCGCACTTCGAGGCCGAACGCGACATTGCCGAGCACGCTCAGCCACGGCAGCAGCCGCGGTTCCTGGAAGATCACGGCACGCTCGGCGCCGACGCCATGCACCGGCTGGCCGTCGATCGCGACACCGCCGCTGTCGGCCGCCTCCAGCCCGGCCAGAATACGCAGCAGCGTGGTCTTGCCGGAGCCGCTGGCGCCGACGATGACCAGGCATTCCCCCGAACGAATGTCGAGGTTGAGCGTCCGCAGCACGGCAAGCTGGCGCCCGCCGAGGCTGAAGGATTTGGACAGGTCGCGGATCGAGACCTCTCCGCCACGGTTGGAACCGGCCATCTTGTCTCTCAGCTATTTCAAAGCTCAGTTGATCTTGGTTTCGCCGGGCCGGTACAGGATGTCGGCGGCTTTCAGCTTGCCCTTGGCCAGACGGCCGTCTCGCTCCAGCACGGCGACCCAGAAGTCGATGTCGCGATCGGTCGCCTGCGCACCTTCGCGCAGACCAAAGCCGGTCCAGTAGCGGGCGAGATCGCCGTTTTCGCCGCGCTTGTCGAGGATAGTGGCCAGCACCTTGCGGGCTTCGTCCGGGTTCTGGCGCGACCAGTCCGAGGCGCGCGCCGACTGTTCGACGAAGTTGCGCGCCGCATCCGGGTTGGCGGCAATGAAGTCGCGCCTGAGTACGACGAAGCCGCCGGCGAGTTCGCCGAGCACCTGGGTGTCGTCGAACACGCCGCGCACGCCGCCGTTGGCGACCAGCGCGCCGGCAAAGGTCGCCTGCCAGTAGCCGAGGCCGGCAATGTCGACCTGGCGCGAGCGCAGCGTCTGCTCAAGCTGCGGGCCGGGCACGACAATGAGGTTGGCGGCGGTCGGCGGCAGGCCGACGCTGTGCAGGGCCTCACGCACCGTATAGTCGAGATGAGCGCCGAGCGTGTTGACCGAGATGGTCTTGCCGGCAATGTCGGCGATCGATTTGATCGGGCTGTCTTCCAGCACGTAGAAGACGCTCTTCACATCCTTGTTGATGCCGTTGCTCGGATACGCCGCGACGAAGTCGTTGCCGCCGGAGATCGAGTTGATCACCGCTGCGGTGGCGGCCGAGCCGATGTCGACGCTGCCGGAAGACAGCGCAAACAGCGATTCCGGTCCACCCGAGGAATAGCCGACATTCTCCAGCTCGACGCCGAGCCCTTTGAAGTAGCCGAGCTCGTCGGCCAGCTCGTGCGGGGAGATGCTGCCACGGCTGGCGAGGTAGCGGAACTTGACGGCTGCGGCTTGCGCAAAGGCCATGCGCGGCAGGCCGGCGGCGATGAGGCCGGCGGCAAGCGGCGCGCCGGCAAGCAGCGAACGGCGGGTGATTTTCATGATCGGGTCCTTCCTGGAGGTAAACGGTGAGGGGCGGACTGCTCAGTTGACAGGATTGCTCCAGCGACAGAGCCGCCGCTGCAGGGTGACCAATGCCTGGTTGGCGATCAGGCCAAGCCCGGCGAGGATGACGATTGCCGCAAACATCAGCGGGATCTGGAAATTGTACTGCGCGTTCATCACCTGGAAGCCGATGCCCTTGTTGGCACCGATCATCTCGGACGCGATCAGCAGCAGCAGCGCCGTGGTGGCGCTCAGCCGCAAGCCGACGAAGATCGACGGCACGGCGCCCGGCAGTACGACGCGGCGAAACACGGTGAGCCGGCTCGCACCATAGACGCGCGCCATTTCAAGCAGCTTGGGATCGACTTCCTTGACGCCGCTGGTGGTGTTGAGCAGCAGCGGAAACAGCGTCGCCCAGAAGATGACGAAGATCTTCGAGGTCTCGCCAAGTCCCAAGAGCAGGATGAACACCGGATAGAGCGCCAGCGCCGACGTCTGCCGGAACACCTGCAGGATCGGATCGAGCGCGGTTTCGACCGGGCGCACCTGGCCCATGAACAGGCCGAGCGGAATGGCAACGGCGACAGCCGCCGCAAAGGCGATGCCGGCGCGTTGCAGGCTGATGGCGATGTCGCCGAGCAGGCTGCCGCCGGCAAGCCCCTTCCAGAGTGCGACGACGATCATGTCGATCGGCGGCAGCACCGCCGCGTTGACCCAGCCGACGCTGCTCGCCACCTGCCAGAGCGCCAGGAAGCCGGCAAGCACGCCGTAGCGCTTCAGGAAGCGAACAGCCGCCTTGCTGCCGAGGTTCAGGAAGTCGGTGCCGAGCCCGGTTTCGCCACCACTGCGGCGAACCGTGATCTGCCGATCGATGTGCTGCAGCGTCATTGCTTCACCCCTTCGATGCCAAGGTCATTCGGCGGCAAGGACGGTCGAGCGGGCGACGGTCCATGGATTTTCCGGGCGCCTGAGGCCGAGATTCTCGCGCAGCGTGCGGCCTTCGTAAGCCGTGCGGAACAGGCCGCGCCGCTGCAGCTCGGGAATGACCAGGTCGACGAAATCGTCGAGCGCGCCGGGCAGCCAGGGCGGCAGGATGTTGAAGCCGTCAGCCGCCTCGCTGGTGAACCATTCCTCCAGCTGATCGGCGACCTGCGTGACGCTGCCGACGATGGTGTAGTGGCCGCGCGCCGTCGCTACCCATTGGTAAAGCTGGCGGATGCTGAAATTGTGCTCGTCGGCAATCTGCCGGATCAGCGCCTGGCGGCTCTTCATGCCTTCGGTTTCCTTGCTCGGCGGCAACGGGCCGTCGAGCGGATAGCCCCTGATGTCGAGCGTCTGGCCGGCAAGACCGTTGAGGAGCGCAACACCGTCCTCGGGCAGGATAAGGTCGTTGAGCTGTTGGTATTTGGCGCGGGCCTCGTCCTCGGTGCGGCCGACGAAGGGCGCGACGCCCGGCATGATCAGCACTTGGTCGGGATCGCGGCCGACTTCAGCCACGCGCGCCTTGATGTCGCGGTAGAATTCCTGCGCCGTCTCGAGCTTCTGATGGGCGGTGAAGATGACCTCGGCCGAGTGCGCGGCAAGCCCGCGTCCGTCTTCCGACTGCCCGGCCTGTACGACAACCGGATGCCCCTGCACCGGGCGCGGCACGTTGAGCGGACCCTTGACGCTGAAATGCTCGCCCTTGTGGTCGATGTCGTGCAATCTGTCCTTGTCGTAGAAACGGCCCGACTGCTTGTCGCGGATGAAGGCGTCATCCTCCCAGCTGTCCCACAGCGCCTTGACCGTCTCGACATGCTCATGCGCCCTGGCATAGCGCTCGGCATGGCTGGGCTGGACGTCGCGGTTGAAATTGCGTGCCGTTTCGTCGCCGGCCGAGGTCACCACGTTCCAGCCGGCGCGGCCGTTCGACAACAGGTCGAGCGAAGCGAATTTGCGCGCCAGCGTGTAAGGCTCCTCATAAGTGGTGGACGCCGTTGCGATGAAGCCGAGATGCGTCGTCAGCGGCGCCAGCGCCGCAAACAGCGTCACCGGCTCGAAGCCGGCGATCTTGGCGTTGCCGCCCTCGCGGGCGCCGAGGCCGACGGTCAGGTTGTCGGCCAGGAAATAGGCGTCGAACAGGCCGCGCTCGGCGGTCAGCGCCAGCTGCTTGTGGAACTCGAAATTGGTGGCGCCGTCGGCCGGCGCATCGGGATGACGCCAGGCGGCGATATGCTGCCCGCCGCCGGGCAGGAAAGCGCCTAGCTTGATCTGCCGCGGCCTGCTATCGGACTTGCTGGCTCGAGTCATTGCAGGCGTCCTTCTGGTCTATGCGGGATGGAATATTGCGTCGCGGATCGTGGTTTCAGGCGGCAAGGACGACGCTGTAGGGCACGCCGGCCACCCGGCATGCCTCGGCGACCGCCTGCCGGGCTCGCGCCTTGACTGCCTCTGACACCAGCACGCCATCTGCAAAGTCCTTGTCCGAGGCGTAGATCGCGGTCGGCAGGGTCTGCGCCTCGAAGAAGCCGAACAACGGCCGCAACTGGTGTTCGACGACAAGCGAATGACGCTCGCCGCCGCCTGTTGCCGCCAGGATGATCGGCTTGCCGCGCAGTGACGACGGGTCGAGCAGGTCGAAGAAGTGCTTGAACAGCCCGGTGTAGCTGCCCTTGAAGGTCGGGGAGCCGACCACCAGCACGTCGGCGCCGAGCAGCTGCTCGATAATACCGCGCGCCGCCGGATCGAGATCGCCAAGCTGTCTTGCAGGCGCAAAGGACGGGCCGAGATCCTCGATGTCGAAAACGCTCAAAGCCGAGCCGGCCCGGCTCGCCACCTCACCGGCGATGTGGCTGACGAATGCCTTCGTCTTGGACGGACGGGTCAGGTTGCCGGACAACCCCACCACCAGCTTTTTTGACATCCGAGGCTCCTTCTCGCAAACGCACTATCCGCATTAAGCCTACCGATTTTGTAGAATTAAATGAGCGAGAAGATTTCAAAACCGGGCTCTGAAGCGAATGGAGTTTGCGGTACATCGCCTTTGGTTGGTTCATTTGGCCCCAAAAGCGCCGCGGCAGATGCTGACGCGGTCGCGCAGGGCATCGCCGGGGACCATGGCCTTGGTCCTTTGCGCACCGATGGGTATCGTCGCGAAACCGTCAAGGGCCGGCGGCATTGACACTGCGTTGTGTCAGTGTCGATTGAACCCGATCGCGTGGGCGACGAAGTAGGCAACTGCAATCAAAGAACAGGATACGCGCATGAAGAAGATCGGCTTTCTTTCCTTCGGCCATTGGTCGCCCTCGTTGCAATCGCAGACGCGCTCGGCGTCCGACGCGCTGCTGCAGTCGATCGACCTGGCCGTCGCCGCCGAGGAGCTGGGCGCGGACGGCGCCTATTTCCGCGTCCATCATTTTGCCCGCCAGCTCGCTTCGCCGTTTCCGCTTCTGGCCGCGGTCGGCGCCCGCACCAGCCGCATCGAGATCGGCACCGCCGTCATCGACATGCGCTATGAGAATCCGCTGTATATGGCCGAGGATGCGGGTGCTGCCGACCTGATCGCCGGTGGCCGGCTGCAGCTTGGCATCAGCCGCGGTTCGCCGGAGCAGGTGATCGACGGCTGGCGCTACTTCGGCTACGTGCCGCAGGACGGCAAAAGCGATGCCGACATGGCGCGCAATCATGCCGAGGTTTTCCTGAATGTGCTGCACGGCGAAGGTTTCGCGCAACCCAATCCGCGGCCGATGTTCCCCAATCCTCCGGGAATGCTGCGGCTCGAGCCATTCTCGGCCGGCCTGCGCGACCGGATCTGGTGGGGCGCCGCTACCAACGCGACCGCCGAATGGGCGGGCAAGCTCGGCATGAACCTGCAAAGTTCGACGCTGAAGTTCGATGAGGGCGGCCAGCCGCTCCACATCCAGCAGGCCGAACAGATCCGCGCCTATCGCGCGGCGTGGAAGGCGGCCGACCACACACGCGAGCCGCGCGTGTCGGTCAGCCGCAGCATCTTTGCGCTGGTGAACGACCGCGACCGCGCCTATTTCGGCGGCGGCAGCAGCGAAGATCATTTCGGCTATATCGAGCCTGAGAAGCTTGCCGTCTTCGGCCGCTCCTATGCCGCGGAGCCCGATGTGCTGATCGATCAGCTGAAAGAGGACGAAGCGATCGCCGAGGCCGACACGCTGCTTCTGACCGTCCCCAACCAGCTTGGCGTCGAGTACAACGCCCACGTCATCGAGGCGATCCTGAAGCACGTCGCGCCGGCTCTGGGCTGGCGCTGACAAGAGGCGCCAGCCGCCCAGCAAACAAAGAGATAGACCGTTTCGCCGGCAAACGGTGAAACGCTCTAAGGGAAGAGGCGGCTAGGCATCCGCCTTGAAGGTCTGCTTCTGCTGGCCGAGCCCCTCGATGCCCAGTTCCACCACATCGCCGGGCTTCAGGAACACCGGCGGCTTCATGCCGAGACCGACGCCGGGCGGGGTGCCGGTGGAGATGATGTCGCCAGGATGCAGCGACATGAACTGGCTGAGATAGGAAACGAGATAGGCGACGCCGTAGACCATGGTCCTGGTCGAGCCGTTCTGCATCGTCTTGCCGTTGACCGTCAGCCACATTTTGAGGTTCTGCGGATCGGCAACCTCGTCCTTGGTGACAAGCCACGGCCCGGTCGGACCGAACGTGTCGCAGCTCTTGCCCTTGGTCCACTGGCCCTGGCGCTCGGCCTGGAAGGCTCGCTCGGACACGTCATGGGCAACGGCATAGCCGGCGACATAATCCAGCGCCTCGGCTTCGGTGACGTATTTGGCTTTTCTGCCGATGACCACGGCGAGTTCAACCTCCCAGTCGGTCTTTTCCGAGCCGCGCGGGATCAGCACATCATCGTCGGGACCGACAATGGCCGAGCTCGCCTTCATGAAGATGATCGGCTCCGGCGGCACGGCGGCGCCGGTTTCGGCGGCATGGTCGGAATAATTCAGGCCGATGCAGATGAACTTGCCGGTGCCGGCGACGCAGGCGCCGAGGCGCGGCTTGCCGGAAACCGCCGGCAGCGAGTTCGGATCGAGCTTCGACAATGTCTCGAGCGACGCCGGATCGAGCGCCTTGCCGGCAATGTCGGCGACATGACCCGAAAGATCGCGGATCGTTCCATCCGCATCGAGCAGGCCGGGGCGTTCGCTCCCTATCTCGCCATAGCGCAGCAGTTTCATCTTGCTCTCCAAATTGCGGCCCAAGGCCGTTTTCAAAACTCGCTCCGCCAAGCGATGACTGGGCGGACTCTGGCTATCGGACCCGACCTGGGGCAAGCCGGACTTTAGAACTGTTCGAGCCTGGACCTGCGGATCGAGGCTATTGCTCAGATCGACCAGCCGCCGTCGATATTATAGGCCTGGCCTGAGGTGTACGTGGCGCCGGCGAGGTAGACGGCAAGGTCGGCGATTTCCTCGGGCGTGCCGAGACGGCCCATCGGCTGGCGGGCAATGAAGGCCGCGCGGGCCGCCTCGTAATCGCCCTGCGCATGCATGCGGTCCTGCAGCGACGGGCTCTCGACGGTGCCGGGGCAGATGGCGTTGCAGCGAATGCCCTTGGCGACATAGTCCGCGGCAACCGCCTTGGTGAGACCGATCACGGCCGCCTTGGAGACGCCATAGGCGAAGCGGTTGGGCACGCCCTTGCCGGCGCCGGCGACGGACGACATGTTGATGATCGAACCATCGCCGCGTTCCAGCATGCCTGGCAGTACGGCCCGAATGGTTCGGATCATGGCGCGGACATTGAGGTTGAAGGCGAAGTCGAGATCGGCATCCTTCATCTCGAGGATCGAGCCGGAATGAACGAAGCCGGCGCAGTTGAACAGCACGTCGACGCGGCCGATTTCAGCGAAGCCCGATGTGACGGCATCATCGTTGAGGACGTCGAGCTTGCGGGTCTTGATGCCGGAGGTCTTGGCGAGTTCGGCCAGCAGCGCCTCGTTGATGTCGGTGGCGTGCACGACGGCGCCTGCCTTGGCGAAGGCCAATGCGCTCGCCCTGCCGATGCCTTGCGCCGCCGCCGTGACGACAACGACCTTGCCTGCCAGATCCGCCATGCGTTTCTCCTCGCCCTCTTTGGCCACTTCTCGGCCCGATTTAATGCCGGCTGACCGGGGCGTCCTGTGCCAGACAGGCGAGACTATGCGGCCTGCACAATCCATCAGTCCAAAATAACAAATGTTTTTTCTGGTTAAAGAACACACGTCCGGGCGTCAAGCCCGAACGCGATCACCTTCGCGACGGCTGATGTAATGCACATCGCTTGCTCTGATGCAACAACATGTATGACAACCGGGCAACGAGTGACGCTGCCATGGTTCGCTCAAGCACAGCGCGTTTCAGGCGGCATTAGTCGCCGTATGGCACCCAGACGTTCTTCACTTCGATGGCCCGCCGCAACAGGGCATCGCCGGCGGCCTCGTCGGAGGCCCAGTCGAGGCTGCGGCCGTTTCCGGTCCAGACGCGCTTGAGATTGCCGACGGAATCGGCCTCCGCTTTGGCGCAAGTGTCGGCATCGGCAAACAGCCAGAGCCCGTCGACATCGTCATGCTTGGCCAGCACGCCGGCAAGCTCCGCCGTGCGGCCGGTGACGATGTTGATGGCGCCTGCCGGAACGTCGGAATATTCGATCACCTGGTAGAGATCGGTGGCAAGCAGCGGGTATTTTTCCGACGGCACGGCCACCACCGTGTTGCCCATGGCAAGCGCAGGTGCGATCAGGGAGATCAAGCCGAGCAGCGGCGCGCTGTCCGGGGCGACGATGCCGAGGACGCCGACCGGCTCGTGCAAAGCGAGCGTGACGGCGCGGGCCGGTGGCTGATGCACCCTGCCCTCATACTTGTCGGCAAGGCCGGCATAGAGGAACAGGCGCTCGATCGATTGTTCCACTTCCTCCCGCGCGGCCTTGGCGTTGGCGCCGGTCAGTTCGGACAAGCGTGCGGTAAATTCGCCGGTGCGGCCGGACAGGTTTTCGGCGAGATAAAAGAGCACCTGGGAACGGTTGTAGGCGGTCGCTTCCGTCCAGGCCTTGCAGGCGCGGGCGGCGGCAACGGCGTCGCGGATGTCCTTGCGGCTGCCGAGACCGACTTCGCCGGCCAGCTTGCCCCTGGCAGTGGCGACAGAAAGCGAATAATTACCATCGGGCCGCACCTGCTTGCCGCCGATGAACAGTTTGGCCGTACGATCGATGGCGCCGCCATCCGATTGCTCGACGGGCTGCGCCGAAGAGGTCGCCGGCTTGATCACGGGACCAAGCGGCAGTTTTGCCGAGAGATATTCGAACATGCCCTCGCGCCCGCCCTCGCGGCCAAAGCCGCTTTCGCGATAGCCGCCGAAGCCGCAGGCGGCGTCGAACATGTTGGTGCCGTTGACCCAGACGACGCCGGCCTTCAATTGCGGCGCGACATGCAGCGCGAGATTGATGTTTTCGCTCCACACCGAGGCGGCCAGCCCATAGCGCGTGTTGTTGGCAAGCTCGATCACTTCCTCGGTGTTGCGGAAGGTCATGGTGGCCAGAACCGGACCGAACACCTCTTCCTGCGCCAATATATTTGCCGGCGAAACACCGGTGGCGAGCGTCGGCAGGTGGTAGTAGCCGGAAGACGGCAGCACCGCGTCGGGCTGCCAGCAGACGGCGCCCTGTCTGGCGCCTTCGGCGACCAGACCCTTGACGCGGTCCAGTTGCGTCAAGTCGACCAGCGGTCCGATATCGGTGTTCTTGTCGAGCGGGCTGCCGACGCGAAGCCGGCTCATCCTGACCTTGACCTTTGCGATCAACGCGTCGGCAATGCCTTCCTGCACCAGAAGCCGCGAGCCTGCGCAGCAGACCTGGCCCTGGTTGAACCAGATGCCGTCGACCAGTCCTTCGACGGCGCTGTCGAGATCGGCGTCCTCGAAGACGATGAAGGCCGATTTGCCGCCAAGCTCCAATGACAGCTTCTTGCCCGATCCAGCCGTGGCTTTCCTGATGATCTTGCCGACCTCCGAAGAGCCGGTGAAGGCGATCTTCTGGATGCCGGGATGGTTGACGATGGCGACGCCCGCTTCCGGCCCGCCCTGGACGATGTTGACGACGCCCTTGGGCACGCCGGCACGCTCGCAGATCTCGGCAAACAGGATGGCGGTGAGCGGCGTGAACTCGGCCGGCTTCAGCACCACCGTGCAGCCGGCGGCGAGCGCCGGCGCAATCTTCCAGGCCAGCATCAGCAGCGGGAAATTCCATGGGATGATCTGGCCGACGACGCCGACACCCTTGTGGCCTGGGAAATCCTTGTCCAGCGCCTGTGCCCAGCCGGCATGATGGATGAAATGGCGGATGGCCAGCGGCACGTCGATGTCGCGGCTTTCGCGGATCGGCTTGCCGTTGTCGATTGACTCAAGCACTGCGAACAGGCGCTGATGACGCTGCATCGCGCGGCCAATGGCGTAAAGCACTTTTGCGCGCTGGTAGCCCGAGGATGCCGACCATTTCGGTAAGGCCCTGGTGGCTGCGGCGACGGCTGCGTCGATATCGGCGGCGCCGGCATCGGAGATCTTGGCCAGCAGCTTGCCGGATGAGGGTTCGCTGGTCTCGAAGGTCTTGCCGCCGCCTGCTGCCTTCCAGCCGCCGTCGATGAACAGCGCCTTGCCGAAATCGCGTCCGGCAAGCCAGGCATCGGCCTCGGTGCGGGCTTCCGGCGCCGGGCCGTATTCCATGGCGTGATAGCGTTCGAGAATGTTCATGACGCGCTCCAGATAATCGTCTTGGCAGGCGCTCTGTGGCGCCCCCCTCTGTCCTGCCGGACATCTCCCCCACAAGGAGGGAGATTAGCCTTCGCGCCTGTCGGCTCTGAAACGTCGACAATTGGCGAAATCGCCGACGTTAGCCAATCTCTCCCCAATCGGGGGAGATGTCCGGCAGGACAGAGGGAGGCGCGAAGGAACTCGACGTTCAAGGCCTTCTCCGCCTCACGCCATCGCATGGCGGTGGTTGGCCGAATAATGCCCGGTCAGATGATGCTCGAGCTGGCGCTCGATATCGGTCAGCAGGCTCGAGGCGCCGAAGCGGAACAGGTCTGGCTCCAGCCATGGCCGGCCGAGCTCCTCCTTCATCAGCACCAGCCAGTCGAGCGAAGCCTTGGCTGTAGAGATGCCGCCGGCCGGCTTGAAGCCGATGAGAAAGCCGGTCTCCTCGAAATAGGCTCGGATGGCGCGCACCATGGCGAGGCCGACGGGCAGCGTGGCGTTGACGCTTTCCTTGCCGGTCGAGGTCTTGATGAAATCGGCGCCCGCCATCATCGCCACCATCGAGGCCAGCATGACATTGCGCAGCGTGGCGAGGTCGCCGGTGCCGAGGATAACCTTGAGATGCGCATCGCCGCAGGCTTCGCGCATCGAGACGATCTCGTTGTAGAGCTCCTGCCACTTGGCGCCGAAGACCAGGCCGCGCGGGATGACGACGTCGATCTCGTCCGCGCCGTCGCGCACCGATGCCTCGATCTCCTGCAGGCGGGTCGACAGCGGCGCAAGGCCGTGCGGGAAAGCGGTGGAGACGGCGGCGACATGGATGCCGGTGCCGCGCACGGCATCAACAGCCGTCGCGACGAATGGATGATAGACGCAGACCGCCGCCGGGCGGATTTTTTCGCCCTCGATGCCAAGCCCCTCGACGATGTCGCGGCGGAACGGGTTGATCGCCTTGGCGCACAGGCGGCGCACCCGCTCTTCGGTGTCGTTGGAATTCAGCGTCGTCAAATCCATGCAGGAGACGGCGCGCAGCAGCCATGCCGCCTGGTTGTCGGCCTTGATCGAACGACGCTTGATCAGGCTGGCGACGCGGCGCTCCAGCGCCGAGCGATTGACCGAGCGCACCGATTCCATGAAGCCGAGATCGAGCCGCATGCCGGTGTTGCGGGCGATGCCATGCGATTGCGGAACGGGCGTGTTGGCTGCGGCACGCGCCGGCAGCGGCGTGACCTTGGACCCGCCGAGATCGGCTTCGCGGATTGTGCTGCTCATCTCCTGCCCTTTCGATCGACGATTTTACGTCGTGGTGCGTGTCGTTGCTCCCGGACCGCACGGCGGCTTTAGGCGACGCACACCGAAGATAGCCCGTGAAGCATCGCTTCACGAGTCCTTCAAGCGGTCATAGCGGAAAAAGGCGGCGAAAGCAGCTGAATTTTGACCGCATGGTCAAAATTCCAATCGAGAAGCAGGCGCCGAGGCGCCTGCTGATGTCAGCCGACGAAAGCGCGCTCGACGACGAAGGTCGAGGGATGGCTGAGCGAGCCCTCATGGAAGCCGAGGCCTTCGGCCATTTCCTTGACGTCCTTCAGCATATGCATCGAGCCGCAGATCATGATGCGGTCCGTCTCCGGATTGAGCTTCTCGATGCCGAGGTCGGCGTAGAACTTGCCCGAGCCGATCAGCGCCGTGATGCGGCCCATGCGCGCCGATTCTTCGCGGGTCGTCGAATTGTAGAGGGTGACGCGGCCGCCGGTCAGTTCGCCGATCAGGGGATCGTTCTCGAGCGCGGCCACCAGTTCCTGGCCATAGGTCAGTTCGGCATTGTCGCGGCAGGTGTGGGTCAGGATGACCTGATCGAATTTTTCGTAGGTATCGGGGTCGCGCAGAAGGCTGGCGAAGGGCGCGATGCCGGTGCCGGTCGAGATCATGAACAGGCGCTTTGCCGGGGTCAGCGCGTCGACAACCAGCGTGCCGGTCGACTTCTGGCGCATGATGACGGTGTCGCCGACCTGGATCTTCTGCAGTTCGGAGGTCAGCGGACCATCCGGCACCTTGATCGAGAAGAATTCCAGCTCTTCGTCCCAGGCCGGGCTGGCGACCGAATAGGCGCGGTACACCGGCTTTTCGGCATTGGGCAGCCCGATCATGACGAACTCGCCGGAGCGGAAGCGCAGCGACTGCGGACGGGTGATGCGGAACGAGAACAGGCGGTCGGTGTAATGCTTCACCGAGACGACGGTTTCGGCATAGACATTGGCCGGAATCGGAAACTGCAGCGGACGGGCGCCGGCTGTGTTGAGTGCGGATGTGGTGTTCATCAATCCAACTCTGTCTTGCCCACGCCTGTGCGGGCGCCAAACCGTTTCCTGCGCGCCCAGACCATTCAGGTCCCGGCGAGCCGTTCACACACTCCAAAGCAGTGAGCTCTTGTGTCCCAAATTTATTAGTATACAAACGATATTTGTGTCAAGATACCACGCTAAAACAGCTTTCCAAACTGCGGCATATTCGTAGTTCCGCCATTTCGGATTTCGACAATGAAAGAGAATTTTTCGGTGAAGCAGCCGGATTCCGCAGGCGACGTCGTTGCCGGCATCGATGTTGGCGGAACCTTCACCGACCTCATTTTGATCGACGGAAATGACGGCGGAAAGGTGCATATCGCCAAGACGCCGACGACGGTCGACAACCAGGCGTTCGGCGTGGTTTCAGCGCTGGGCGCCACAGGCTTTGCCATAGACGGCATCGACCTCATCGTGCATGGCACGACCACCACCACCAATGCGGTGCTGGAACGCAGGCTGGCGAAAACCGGCATGATCACCACGCGCGGTTTTCGCGACGTGATCGAGCTTGGCCGCCGCACACGGCCGCAGCCCTACGGCATGACCGGAAGCTTCGTTCCGATCATCCCGCGCGATCTCCGGCTCGAAGTGTCGGAGCGCGTCGAGGCGTCGGGCGCGGTGCGCACGCCGCTCGACGAGGCCGAGATGCGCGACGCCGTGAAGACGCTGATCGGGGCCGGCTGCGAGTCCCTGGTCATCCATTTCCTGCATTCCTACGCCAACCCTTCGCATGAGCGGCGCGCGGCCGAAATCGCCGCCGAGCTTTGGCCGAACGGCTACATCACGACTGGCCATGCGCTGCTGTCGGAAGCCCGCGAATTCGAGCGCGGCGTGACCGCCGCGGTGAACGCCTCGGTGCAGCCGATCCTCGAGCGTTATGTCGAGCGGCTGCGCAAGGAATTGGCTGCCAAGGGCTATGCCCGCGACTTCCTGATCATGAACGGCAATGGCGGCATGATCTCGGCCCGCTTCGTCACGCGCGAGTCGGCCAAGACCGTGATGTCAGGCCCGGCTTCGGGTGTCATCGCGGCCGCCTATACGGGCAAGCGCGCCGGCTTTGAAAACCTCGTCACCTACGACATGGGCGGCACCTCGACCGATGTGGCGCTGATCCGCAACGCCGAGCCGGCGGTCTCCAACGAGATCGAGATCGAATATGCGATGCCGATCCATGTGCCGATGGTGGCGGTGCATACGGTCGGCGCCGGCGGCGGCTCGATCGCGCGCGTTGATGCGGCCGGCCTGATCCAGATCGGCCCGGAAAGTGCCGGCGCCAATCCCGGTCCGATCTGCTACGGCCGCGGCGGCTTGGAGCCGACCATCACCGATGCCAATCTGGTGCTGGGACGGCTGGCGCCGAAAAAACTGCTGGCGGTCGAAAATCCGGTCACCGTCGAGCGCGTCACCGGCATCTTCGAAGACAGAATAGGCAAGGCCACCGGCCTCTCCGGCGTCGAGGCGGCGGGTGCAATCCTGCGGCTCGGCAACATGAAAATGGCCGGCGCCATCCGCATGGTCTCGGTGTCGCGCGGCCATGATCCGCGTGATTTCGCGCTGTTCGCCTTCGGCGGCGCCGGGCCGCTGCATGCAACCGCGCTGGCGCGCGAACTCGGCCTGCCCCGCGTGCTGGTGCCGGCCCGTCCGGGCATCACCAACGCGCTCGGCTGCGTCGTGGCCGATCTGCGCCATGACTTCGTCAACACCATCAACCAGCCGGTCGCCGTGCTTGATGAAGCCCGGCTTCGCGAGGTGCTGGAACGTCACCGCGGGGAAGGCGAGGAACTGATCGGCAAGGAAGCGGTGAAGCCGGAAACGATCCGCGTTACGCACTCTGCCGACATGCAGTTCGTCGGCCAGACCCACATCATCAACGTGGCGCTGCCGTCTTCATCGGTGACAAGGCAGGAGTTGCAGGCGCTGTTCGAAAAAGCCTATTTCGCCCGCTTCAAGGTCGAGTTGCCGGAGATCCGCGCCAATCTGGTCAACCTCAACACGTCGGTGACGGGCGTGCGGCCGGCAATCGACCTGTCACGGCTGATCGACCCGGCCGGACGTACAAAGACGCTTGACGAGGCACGGCGCGAGATCAGGCCGGTCTGGTATGCCGGACGCTGGCACGATACGCCGATCTATGCGCGTGAAAAGCTGCCGCTCGATGCCGTCATCGAAGGGCCGGCGATCCTCGAACAGATGGATGCGACCACCGTGCTCGAACCCGGCGACCGCGCAAGATCGGACGCCGACGGCAACATCATCATCGACATTGGCGAGGCCTGAGATGCAAAAGCTCGACGCCATCACGCTTTCGGTCCTGCAGGCTGCCCTCCAGCAGGTCTGCGACGAGATGGATCTCACTTTCTCCCGCGCGGCCTTCTCGCCGGTCATCGCCGAAGCCAATGACCGCTCCGACGGCATCTACTCGGCCGTCGACGGCTCGCTGATCGCACAAGGCAGCCAGGGCCTGCCGGTGTTCGTCGGCGTCATGCAGTATTCGACCAAAACGGTGATCGAGATGATCGCCGACGGCCGTTGCCTGCCGCCTGAGCCGGGCGACATCTACATCGTCAACGATCCCTATCTCGGCGGCACGCATCTCATGGACGTGCGCTTCGCCATGCCGGTCTACCGCGACGGCAAGATATTTTGCTGGCTATCGAATACCGGCCACTGGCCCGATATCGGTGGCTCGGTGCCGGGCGGCTTCTCCGCCTCCGCCACAGCCGTCGAGCAGGAAGGCCTGCGGCTGCCGCCGGTCAAGCTGTTCAAGAAGGGCGTGCTCGACACCGAAATCTACGCCATCATCTGCTCCAACATCCGCGTCGCCGACCAGCGCATCGGCGATATAAGGGCGCAAGCCGCGGCACTGCTGATCGGTCAGGACCGGCTCAATGGAATCCTCGATCGTTACGGGGACGAAACCGTCGTCGGGGCGATCGCCGAACTGCGTCGCCGCGCCGCCGAGCAGATGCGCGCCAACATCTCCGCCATTCCCGACGGCACCTACAGCTCGAAGGCCTTTGTCGACTCGGACGGCGTGGTCAACGAGCCGCTGACCATCGCGCTCGCGGTGGAGAAGAAGGGCGATACGCTGACCTTCGATTTCACAGGTTCGTCAAAACCCTGTGCCGGGCCGATGAACAGCGTGCTGGCGACGACATTGTCGTCGGTCTATCTCGCCATGCGCCATATTTTCCCTGATGTGCCGATCAGCGCCGGCGCTTTCGAGCCGCTGATCGTCAAGCGGCCGGAAGGCACGTTCCTCGACGCCAAATACCCGCGTCCCGTCTCCGGCTGTGCGGCTGAAGTCTCGCAGCGCATCGCCGAGGCGGTGTTCGCGGCGATGGTGCAGGCGCTGCCGGAAAAGGTGACGGCCGCGCCCGCCGGCTCCAGCGGCAATTTCGCGCTGGGCGGCAACGATCCGGCGCGCGGCCGCGACTATGTGATGTATCAGATCTCCGGCGGCGGCTATGGCGGCAATTCAGGCCATGACGGCCTGACCAATGGCTGCTCGACCATCGGCATTTCCAAATCGCCGCCGGTCGAGATCATGGAGCAGGCCTTTCCGGTTCTCTACCGCCACTATGCCTTGCGCGAAGGCTCGGGCGGCGCCGGCAAGCAGCGCGGCGGCTTCGGCCTCGCCTATGAGGTCGAGATATTGCGAGGAGAGGCGCGCGCGTCCTTCGTCATGGACCATGGCCGTTTCGGCCCGCAAGGCGCGCTCGGCGGCAAGGACGGCGCGGTGAACACGGTGACCGTGTTCCGCGACGGCGAGGCACATGTGCCGCCGCATCTGTCCAAGGAACAGGACATCGCGCTCAAGGCCGGCGACCGCGTGAGGGTCGGCACGCCCGGGGGCGGCGGCTATGGCGATCCGCGTGAGCGCGACCCGAAACTGGTCGCCGAAGACATCAGGCTTGGTTACTACACCGTTGAACAAGCCAAAGAGCTGTTCGGAACCTGACAGCCGACAGGCCCGAGCCGCGTCAGGTCTGCAGCTTGGCCTTCAGCGCATCGGCGAATTTTTGCGCGATCTTCTTGAAGCCGGCGGGATCGGGATGCAGTTCGTTGGCCCAGTCGGCCACCTTCAACGTTCCCTGCGTGTCGACCAGATGGAAATTGTTGTTGGGATCGTCGGCCAGGCGCTTCACCACATCGCGGAACGCCGCCAGCGCGTCGTGAACGATGACCGTGCCCTTGGCGACCGTCCAGTTGCAGAAATCGAGCGACGGTTTCAGCCACGGGCCGACACAGGACGGATGCGCTCCGTTCGGGATCGGAAAATCATAGCAATGGCCAAAGATCGGCACGCCTGGCGCGACGCGGTCGCGCAGCGCGAACAAATCGAGATAGCAGGCCTCGACCATGCCGAGCGCCTTGGTGAAGCGGTTCTTGTTCAGCCCGGGGGCGTGGCCGTCATTGAAGTCGAGGAAGATGCAGAACTGGTCGCCGGCAATGTCGTTGCCACCGGCAGAGAACAGGATGGCATCGGGCTTGCCGTCCAGCCAGTTGGCCTTGTTGCGCAGGGCGGCGATCATGCGCTGCTGCTTGGGCAGCGACATCTCGTCGGTCGCCGCATCGCCATGATGGGCAAGGTTGAGGATGGTCGGCGGCATCGAGCCGATGCGGCGCAGCTGCGCGATCACGTCGGTGTCGACGAACGGAAAGCCGTTGCCGGTGAGCGGATAGTCGAACCAGGAATCGCCCTGCGCCAGCATCACCAGCGGCCGGTTGGCGACGGCCGCCTCGAGATTGCCGGCGCTTTCCCTTGCGGTTTCGAGCCGCTCGATGTTGGCCTGGTGAACCCTGATGCGCTTGGCGATGTCGTCGTCTATGCGCCGCTGCGCGGCTTCCTGCACGAATTCCTGCTGGTCCATCCCCAGGTCCCTCCCACGACCGTCTACTTCCAGCTGAGCATGCGCCCATGTCCATGATCGGTCTGTAATTTAGATCACAGTAAGATTCCTGGGGAAGGACGGCTTGCCGCGCCGTGATCGCCGCAGAGCATGTCGTTTCCGTCTCCGTGGGGCCTGCAAAAGACCATAGACTTCTATCCTTGTTTTCGCGCAATTCCGGACGGGAAACCGCCAACACCTTCCCTGGAATTGCTTAGTCAACGGAGATCAGGAACATGCGTCTTTTCGGTCGTTTCGTGCTTGCCGCTTCCACCGCCCTGCTGCTTGGGACCGGTGCTGCCTCCGCCGAGAAACTCAGGATCGGGACCGAGGGCGCCTATCCGCCCTTCAACTATGCCAATTCGGACGGCACGCTGGGCGGCTTCGACATCGACCTCGGCAAGGCGCTGTGTGCCGAGATGAAGGCCGAGTGCGAATTCTCCGTACAGGATTTCGATGGTTCCATTCCGGCGCTGCAGGCCGGCAAGTTCGACGCCATCATCAACATCACCATCACGCCGGAACGGGCCGAGAAGGTCGAGTTCACCCACAAATATTACCAGACGCCGCCGGCCATCGCCGTGCCGAAGGATTCGACCATCGCCGGCACATCGCCGGACGATCTGAAGGGCAAGGTGCTGGGCGTGCAGAGCGCAACCATCCACCAGAATTTCGCCGAGCAGAAATACTCCGGCTCGACCGTGAAAGCGTATCCGACCGGCGACGACGCCCGCACCGACATGGCCAATGGCCGGCTCGACGCGATGATGGACGGCTCGATCATCCTGACCGAATGGCTGAAGAAGCCCGATGGCGCCTGCTGCAAATTGCTCGGCACGCTCACCGCTGATCCGGCCATTCATGGACCCGGCGTCGGCATCGCCCTGCAAAAGGGCAACAAGGAACTGGCCGACAAGTTCAATGCCGCCATCGACGCCCTGCGTGCCAACGGCAAGTACAAGGAAATCAACGACAAATACTTCTCGTTCGACGTCTACGGAAGTTAACCCCTTCACCGCTCCTACCTCGGCAGCGCCATCAGGCGCTGCCGTTTTCATGAGATGACGGAGAAGTTTCTTGGTTGAGCGGCGCTCCCCTTTCTACACCAGCATCGTTGGCCTCGGCGCCACGATGGGCCGAGTCGGCGGCGACTTCGTCTCGGCCAAAACTTATTCCGGCATCGCCGACGAGCATCTGAACACGCGCAAGAAAGTCGGCGTGCAGGATCTCAGCACCATGGGCAAGATGGACATCAAGGGGCCGGAAGCGGAGGCGCTGGTCAACCACGTTATCGTCAACGATGCGGCCGCGATGAGCCCCGGCCAGGTGCGCTATTCCACCGTCTGCCGCGACGATGGCGGCATCATGGACGACCTCACCGTGTTCCGGCTGGGATCGGAGCATTTCATGCTGGTGACCGGTTCGGTCAACCGGCTGAAGATGCTGCCCTGGCTGCAGCATCATGCTGAAGCGCGAAAGGCCTATGTCACCGACATCACCGCGGCCGTCGCCTTCCCGACCATACAGGGGCCGCGCTCACGCGAGCTGCTGAAAGCACTGGTTTCGGATGCCGATCTCGATGAGTTGAAACGCTGGGCGTTCACTTCAGGGCGCGTCGGCGAGACCAAAGTCCTGATCTCACGCACCGGGGTGACCGGCGAGCTCGGCTTCGAACTGTTCGTGCCGGCGGACGAGGCGACTTCCGTCTGGGACGCGCTGATGCGGACCGGCCGCGATTTCGGCTTGAAGCCATACGGCGTGCTGGCCATGTTCACGCTCGGGCTGGAAAAGGCCTATCCGGCGCATGGCATCGACATGGACGAGAGCCGTACGCCCTTCCATGTCGGGCTCGATCGCTGGATCAAGTTCGACAAGGGCGAGTTCATCGGCCGCGAGGCATTGCTCAAAATTCGCGACAAGGGGCTCGACGAACGCTGGACCGGGCTGATTCTCGACGGTGACAAGCCGGCCGCGGATGCCAGGGTTTTCGCCGACGGCGAGGATGCCGGCGTCGTCACCTACAGCGATCACGGCTATTCCTTAGGCAAAGTTCTGGCGACGGCGCATTTGCGGCTGCCGTTCACCGCCATCGGGACCGAACTCAGCATCGACATTGACGGCAAGCCGACCCGCGCGGTGGTGGCGCCGATGCCATTCTTCGATCCTGAAGGCGCTCGGCTGCGGGCCTAAATCAGGCTAACTTCGCTAGCAGCCGCATAAACGTGGCCGCTTCCTTGGCCGTCAGCGGCGCCAGTGTCTCCTGGGTGATGGCGCGGGCCAACGGGATCAGCCGTTCGATCGCCTCGCGTCCCTCTGGCGTGAGGTTGACCAGCAGCCGCCTCTTGTCGACCTCGTGCTTGGTCAGGTCGACCAGGCCGCGCGCTTTCAGTCGGTCGATGACGCCCTTGACCGTCGCCGCGTCCATGGCGATCAGCGTGCCGAGCTGGTTCTGCGAGGTCTCGCCGACATCGTGCAGCTTGGCGAGTGCTGCAAATTGCGGCGGCGTCAGGTCGCTGATCTGGGCGGCAAAGATCGAGACATGGCGCTGATGCGCCTTGCGCAGGATGAAGCCGACCTGCTCCTGCAGGCGGTAGTCATGATCGTCAGGCTCTTCGGCCTCGACGAGCTTGAGAAGATTGTCCCCGCCGCTCATCGCAAGCCGTCCCAGGCCTTGATATCGCCAACCGCGAGGCCGCCCATGCGGTCATGCACGCGCGGGCCGCAGCTCATGGCGAGGCAAAACAGGATTTCGTCGGGGCGAGGCCCGTCGCTGAGGCCTACCTCCATGGCGTCGAAATGGCTGCGGACATAGGCGGCGTTGGTGTGGCCGAGCGGTACGTCGAGCCGCGAGCCGAAGGCGCCGACCTTGGTTGCCGACGGCACGATCGCCTTGGCGTCGCCGAGCCGCTCGCGCATGGCGTAGCCGCCAGGAACGTGCCACAGCGCGCCGTGCTCCAGCTCCCCCGACGAGCCGACAATGGTGCCCTTGCCGTAGGCGTCGATCTGCTTGATGTCGCCGCCCAATGCGGCAATGAGCTTGTCGGTGAGCAGCAGGCCAAGCGGCTTCAGATCGTCCATGGCGCTCTGCAGTTCTTCGACGTAGCGGCCGGCGAACGGGTTCTTCACCAGCGCCACGGCCGCCGCGCGGCGGCGCGGCGCAGCTGCGACCGGGCCGCCATCGTGAAAAATCTCTTCGGTCAGAACCGCAATCTTGCGGATCGGAAACTCAGGCATGGGCAACTTCCTTCCCTGGATTTTTGTTGGGCGCGGCAAGCGCCATGGAACCACTGATGCGCGCTTCCCCACCTAGAAACAGCGCCGATGCGGCAATCAGGCCGCGCCGGCGAAAATCTTCGGCGACGGCAAGGCCATTGTCCAGCGCCCGCTCCACATCGTCACGCGCGAGCATGCCGACGGCTTGTGTCACCAGCCGTGCGCCGAGATCGCTGTCGGGCGCCAGTTCCTGCGCGGCAATGCGCTTGATGGCGGGATTGCCGGGCAGGTCGACGGCGTTGGCAATGAGTGTCGCCGCCGCATCGGCCTCGGCGCCGGTGCGCGCCAGCACGGTGACGGCGTCGGCGATGCCAAGCGAGAACGAACGGCCGCGCCAGCCGCTGGTGGCGACGCCGCGCACGCCGTCCGCCGAGCGAATGGTGAGGCGGTCGGCCATGCCGTTGCCGGTGCCGGCGATCGCCAGGTTCATCGACTGGCCCTTGCCGATATGGAGGGCGCTGTCGCCGCCATTGTTGACATAGGCCCGGTCGAGCTTGCGACCGGCAAGCAATGCCGAGAGCATTTCGTCGGCTACCGATCCCGCGACGGCGGCCATCGGCGTGATGAAGCATTCCGCCAACGGCATGACGGCTGCTTCCATGCGCCGCGCGGTCGGGCCGGCGAAGGTGCGCGGCGCCAGGAAAAATGCCGGCAGCCGCAATTCGGGAAGCTCCTCGACCAACTCGATCAGGATCGTCTGGAAGCGCTCGATCGCCTGATCGTAGGCGGCACGACACTCAGCCGCCTCACCAAAGGCCTCGACGATCAGGTCGATCGGCCCGTGGTTGAGGTGCAGCCGCTTGCCGTCCTGCAGCCAGTGGACTTGCGGGCCTTGCATCAAGAGGCCCCGTTCGAGCCGACGCGGCGCAACTGCGCCAGCGGCGGCCATGGATTGTGGGCCTCGGCGCCTGAGCCGCGGCGCGGGTTGAGATATTCGCCGCCTTTGGCAACGATATCCTCGACGCTGCGTATCTCGGCCTCGTAGCCGCCCAGCCGGACATAGTCGTCGCGGCGTAGCGTGAATTCGATCGGCGCCACCAGCGCCGGCGTCGGCACATAGCCGAAGGCGCCTTCCGGCACGCGCATGACGTCGACCATCAGCGTGATGCCGCCGCCCGGCCAGACATAGACCGGCGCGCCGCCAACGGTAACATAGGTATTCAAGCCCTGCACCGAGCGGGTGAGATTGACCGGGTTTTCGGTGACGCCGGCGCGCAGCGAACCGCCGGCGCCGCCGATGAACAGCACGGTGCAGAGCGCCGGCTCGCAATTGTCCTCGATCAGGCCGACCGATTTCTGCAGCCGCTCGGGGAACGGTTTTTCCACCGGCTTCAACTCGTCGTCGAGCTCGTAATAGGCGAACTGCTCGCCGGTGGTCGACACCATCAGCAGCGACAGGCCGGGGCGGGCGCCCTTCTTGGCGTTCCATTCGCCGAGGATCGACAGCGGGTCGGAAATCGAGGTGCCGCCCCAGCCGAGGCCGGGCTCGGAAACCTTGAAATAGCGGCCCGGCGTCGAACGGCGGCCGATGATCTTGATGCCGGTGTCCTGCCAGCCCAGCACCTTGCCGGCCTGATGCTCGGAGACGACGCCGGTGATGTGGTCGTCGACCACCACCACCTCGTCGACAAGGCCGCGCCATTGCGTGGCGAACATGCCGATGGTGGCCGAGCCGCAGCCGACCCGCATGCGGTGTTCCTGCTTGCCGTCGATGACAGGTGGTTTGCCGGCTTCGACGGTGATGGTGGCGCCGCCATCGATGGTCAGTTCGACCGGCTTGCGATTGCACAGACTGAGCATCGCGTCACAGGTTGCCCGGCCTTCGGCCTTGGAGCCGCCGGTCAGATGATGCACGCCGCCCAGCGACAGCATCTGCGAGCCATACTCGCCTGTCGTGACGTGGCCGATCGCCTCGCCTTGCGCGCGCACGATTGCCGTTTCGGGGCCGAGATGACGGTCCGTGTCGATCTTCACCTTGACGCCGCAGTACGAAAAAATGCCTTCGGTGACCACGGTCACCAGATCGACGCCCTCGACCTCCTGGCTGACGATGAAGGGGGCCGGCTTGTAGTCGGGATAGGTGGTGCCGGCGCCGATCGCAGTGACGAAGCGGCGGCCGTTGTTGACCAGTTCGCCGTCCCATTGCTCGCCCTCGGCGGTGAAGGGCACGACCGCGGCGCCACTCTCTGCCGCATGATCGAGGATGGTCAGCGGGTCCATACGCACGATGCGGCCACCGACATTGCCGTAGCGGTCGCAGGCGCCGGTGCGGCCATCGGCGATGTAGCACATCACCGGACAGGCATCGCAGCGGATCTTTTCCGCCACCAGCTTTTCGCCCGGATCGTGGGTTTCGAAGCGTTCGGCAAGCTCGCTCATCGGCGTGCCTCCTTGTCGCGGATGCCATCTTTTTCGCGGATGGCGGCGCGGATGCGCGTCGGCGTCGCCGGAACCTTGGTGATGAGAACGCCGGTGGCGTGGCGTATGGCGTTGAGGATGGCGGGTGCGGTCGGGATCAGCACATGCTCGCCCAGGCCCTTGGCGCCGAACGGTCCCTCCGGATCGGGAACCTCGATCAATATGTGCTCGATCTCAGGCACATCGCCGATGGTCGGGATGAGATAGTCGTGCAAATTCTCGGTGCGGCCGGGGATGTATTCCTCCATCAGCGCCATGCCGATGCCTTGCGCGATGCCGCCTTCGATCTGGCCTTCGACCAGCAGCGGGTTGATAGCCTTGCCGACATCGTGCGCGGCGGTGATTTTCAAGAGCTTCACCGTGCCGAGCTTGAGGTCGACCTCGAGTTCGGCGATCTGCGCGCCATAGCCGTAGACGGCGTAAGGCTTGCCCTGGCCCTTGGCATCGAGCGGCAGCGTCGGCGGATCGTAGGTCTCCTCGGCGCGAAAGACGAAACTGTCCGCATCGACATCGAGCGCGGCGAGATCGATACGCCGAGTGGCTTCGCCCTCGCGAATGACGATCGCCGGGCCGTCCAATTGCAGGCTCGCGTTCTCCGAGACATTGGCAAAACGCAGGATCTTTTCGCGCAAGGCGCGGCCGGCCTTCTCGGCCGCCTTGCCGGTGACAAAAGTCTGGCGCGAGGCCGATGTTTTGCCGGCGTCGGGGCTGATCGCGGTGTCGGCGCTTCTCAGCTTGAATTTTTCAAGCGGCAGGCCGAGTGCGTCGGCGCAGATCTGGGCAATGACGGTGTTGGAGCCCTGGCCGATATCGACGGCGCCCTGATGCAGGATGACCTCCCCCTCTGGCGAGATACCGACCCTTATGGTCGACGGATTGGGCAGCGAAGTGTTGCCGCAGCCATACCAGCAGGACGCGATGCCGACGCCGCGCTTTTTGCTCGTATTGGCATTGTTGAAGGTATCTGCGTCGGCCGTCGCGCGAGCCCAATGCGGCCGCAAGGAGTCGAGGCACTCGAAAATACCGACTCCCGACTCCAGTCGCTGTCCGGTAACCGTTTCGGATCCGTTCCGAAGGCAGTTCTTCAGCCGAAAATCGAGCCGGTCCATGCCCAGCTTGCCGGCGAGCTCATCATAGAGCGTCTCCTGCATGATCGTCGCCTGCGGCACGCCGAAGCCGCGGAAGGCGCCGGAAATCGGCCCGTGGGTGTGGATGGCGCGGCCTTCGGCGCGGTAGTTCGGCGTCGCATAGGGACCGGAGGCATGCACCGGCACGCGGTTGGCCACAGTCGGCCCCCAACTGGCATAGGCGCCGGTGTTGAAATCGCCGGAAAAGATCATGCCGGTGACATGGCCTTCGGCGTCAGTGCCGATCGTCGCCTTCATCTCGGCGGGGTGGCGCTTGGTGGTCGACATCATGGATTCGTTGCGGGTGTAGGCAAGCGCCGCCGGCCGGCCGGTTTTCAGTGCCACAAGGCCGATGAGCGGCTGTAGCGACACGTCGAGCTTCGAGCCGAAGCCGCCGCCGGTCGCGGTCGGCACGATGCGCACCTTGTCGACGGCAAGACCGAGCACCTTCGCCGTTTCGTCGCGATCCATGTAGGGGGCCTGGGTGCAGGCGACGACGACCAGCGTGTCGCCATCCATATAGGCATGGCCGGCTTCCGGCTCGATGTAGGCGTGCTCGACATAGGAGGTGTCGATGGCACCGGACACTGTGAAGGCAGCCTCGCCAAGCGCCGCCTCGGGGTCGCCGCGCTCGACAAAGCCCTTGGTCAACAAATTGGCCGGGCGGTTCGCGTGGATGAGCGCCGCCCCTTCTGCCTGCGCGTCGCCGGGCTGCAGAAAATGCGGCAGCTCGGTCCAGCGGACCGGGAAATCCTGGAGGTCGAGATCGAGCATGGCCTCGCGCTCGCCGGCGACCAGCGCCACTGCCTCGCCGCGCAGTCGCGCAAAGCCTTCGGCCAGCGCCGGCTGGTCGGCAAACGGACCGATGACGCCGAAACAGTTTTTTCCCGGAATGTCGGCGGCGGTGAAGACGCCGACGATGCCGGAATGCGACTTCACCCAGCCCTCCAGGTCGCCGAAGGCGAAGCCGGCATGATAATGCGGCGAGCGGACCACCAGCACGGCCAGCGCATCGGCGGGAAAGGCATCGGCGCCGAATTTTTCAGCGCCGGTGACTTTTGGCACGCCGTCGAGCCGGACCGGGGAGGCGCCTACAGCATTCCCTGTGGTTGGCATTCTACGTTCAAAGTTGAATTCCAACGAATGACGTTGGCGCTGCCCCTCACCCTTACCCTCTCCCCGTGAAGAACGGGGAGAGGGGACCGTCGGCGCTGGAGCACTTCCCTTCTCCCCGTCACTATACGGGGTGAAGGTGCCGGCAGGCGGATGAGGGGCAGCGCCGTCGGTCGACGTCTCGAACCGTCCCGCATCCATCACTGCCGCAATGATCTTTCTGTAGCCGGTGCAACGGCACAGGATGCCACCCAGCGCATCCTGCACCTCGGTCTCGGTCGGATTCGGTGTGCCATCCAGCAGCGCCGTTGCCGCGACCAGCAGCGCCGGCGTGCAGATGCCGCATTGCGCGGCGCCATGTGCCAGGAAGGACGCCTGCAGCGCCGAGAGAAGGCCATCGGCGAGGCCTTCGACGGTCGTTACGGACGTCCCGGCTGCGGAGGCCGCCGGCATCAGGCAGGCGCAGACGGCGTCGCCGTCGACCAGCACCGTGCAGGCGCCGCAATCGCCGGCATCGCAGCCGATTTTGGTGCCCGTCAGCTGCAATTCGTCGCGCAAAACCTGCGACAGACGGCGCAGCGGCGGCACATTGACCGAGACGGCGGCGCCATTGACGGCGAAGGCGATCTCGGCGCGATCGAGGCCGACGTCCGGCACGAGGTCGGGCAGAGCTTCAAACATCTCGGAGTGGCTCATGCCGCCACCATGCTGTTGTCGTTCGTCAGCCCGCAAGCCCCCAGCACGGCGCGGGCGACAAGCTCGCGCGCTGCGTCGAGCCGGTATTCGGCGCTGCCGCGCACGTCGGCGATCGGCGAGAGCTCGTTCATCGGCGCGGCCAAGATCGCACCGGCGAGTGCCGGGCGGACAGGCTTGCCCACCAGCACGGCTTCGACAGCGGCGAGCCGCTTGGCCACGGCCGAGCAGGACCCGACCGCGACAGCGGCTTCCATGACGATGCCAGCCTCGGCAACGAGGCGCGCCGCCACCATGGCGATGGAGATGACGAGGTAGCGCCGCGCACCGAGCTTGACGAAGGCCGACGTGCCGGCGGCCCTGGGCTTCGGCACCCGGATGGCGGTGACCAGCTCGCCCGGTAGCAGCGCGGTGCGGCGGTTGCCGAGAATGAACTCCTGCAGCGGCAGATTACGCGTCGCGGCTGCAGAGCGCAGCTCGACCTCGGCGTCCAGCACCAGCAGTCCCGGAACGCCATCGGCGGCAGGCGAAGCATTGCAGAGATTGCCGGCGATCGAGGCGACATTCTGGATCTGCAGGGAGCCCACTTCGCGCGCGGCCTGCTTCAGCGCATCGAAAGCCGCCGGCAATGGATGGCGGACAAGGTCGGTCCAGGTGGTGCGGGCGCCCAAAACCCAATGGGTTTCGGTCTCGGCAATGCCGCGCAGCGAGTGCAGGCCGTTAATATCGAGAACATTCTCGCGGAACGGTTTGGCGCCCTGCGCTGGATAGAAATCGGTGCCGCCGGCAAGCACGCGCCAGGCGCCCTCGCCCAGCAGAGCGAGCGCCTCGTCGAGCGTGGTGGGTTTCGCGTAACGGATCACGCTTTGCCTTCCAAAAAAATCGGCCTTCCCATTGGGGCCTTCAAAGGTGGGGACTTCCCGAACCCGCCAGTGTCTGATCAGGCCAAATTCATTCGTATGCAAATGATATCAAGCTGGCGGAAATTGTCAAAGCCGGAGTTTAAGGGAACCCGGCCGCCAAGCATTTCTTACGCTTGCAGAGGTTGACGCAGGCGGCCATCCGGTCAAGTTTCAGCATCCGGTCGCATCAGCGGCGTATTTCACTCGATCCCCCGTTCGAGACGTAGAAGAGGAGAGGCGCCATGGCCGACGAAGCGCTTGTTGTCATCGACCTGCAAAACGACTTCTGCCCCGGCGGCGCACTGGCGGTTGCCGGCGGCGACGAAATCGTGCCGCTGGTCAACGATCTGATTCGGCATGCCGAGCATGTCGTGCTGACGCAGGACTGGCACCCGGCCGGTCATTCGAGCTTTGCCTCCAGCCATCCGGGGGCGCAGCCCTTTAGCGCGATCGAGATGCCCTATGGGCCGCAGACGCTGTGGCCGGACCATTGCATCCAGGGCAGCCTCGGCTCGGATTTTCACTCGGGGCTCGCCTGGACCAAGGCCGAGCTGGTGATCCGCAAGGGATTTCGCCCTGATATCGACAGCTACTCCGCCTTCTTCGAGAACGACCACAAGACGCCGACGGGGCTCGCCGGCTACCTCAAGGAGCGCAGCATCGACAGTGTGACCCTGGTTGGCCTGGCGACCGACTTCTGCGTTGCCTTTTCGGCCCTCGACGCGGTCAAGCAAGGCTTCAAGACGACGGTGCGGCTCGACGCGTGCCGCGGCATCGATCTAAACGGTTCGGTCGAGGCGATGCTGAAGAGGATGCGCGATGCCGGGGTGAAGCTCGAAGACCCGATCTCGGAGTGACTGGATCGTGACGCATCGAGGGGGCTGCACACAGTTGGGGAAGGCTTTCGCGGCAGGTGTACTCGCTTCCGCTGTGTCTCCGCAAATGGCCTTCGCGGCCGAGGCCCGCGGCCTGCCCGATGCTGCCATGTCGCTGTGGTGGGCGCTGCCTTTCGCCGGCCTGCTGCTCTCGATCGCCACCGGACCGCTGCTGTTCCACTATGTCTGGGAGCATCATTACGGCAAGATCGCCGCCGGCTGGGCAGCGCTGGCGGTCATCCCGCTGATGGTTGCATTCGGCGTTCCGGTAGCCGGTGAAGCCGTGCTGCACACGCTGCTCACCGAATACATGTCCTTCATTATCCTGCTGTTCGCGCTCTACACCATTTCGGGCGGCATCCTTGTCGCCGGCAACATCCATGGCACGCCGCTGGTCAATGCCGGGCTGCTGCTCGTCGGGGCGATGCTGGCCTCGGTGATCGGCACCACCGGCGCCTCGATGATCCTGATCCGGCCGATGCTGCGCGCCAACGACAACCGGCAGTTCAACGCCCATGTCGTCATCTTCTTCATCTTCCTGGTGTCCAACATCGGCGGCTCGTTGACGCCCTTGGGCGACCCGCCATTGTTCGTCGGCTTCCTGCGCGGCGTCGACTTCTTCTGGACGTCGGCGAACCTCTGGCGCGAGACGCTGTTTACCGGCGGCCTGGTGCTGCTTGTCTTCCTGGCCATCGACATCATGCTGCATCGCCGTGAAGGCGGCGCGCCGAAGATCAAGGATCCGACGCCGGATACGAAGGTGCGCCTTCGCGGCCTGGCCAATCTGCCGCTGCTGGCCGGCGTCATTGCCGCGATCCTGCTGTCGGCAGCGTGGAAGCCGGGCGTGAGCTTTTCAGTGCTGGGCGTGAGCCTCGAACTGCAGAACCTGGCGCGCGACGCCATTATCCTGGGGCTCGCCGGACTGTCGCTTGTCGTGTCACTCAAGAGCCATCGCGAGGCCAACGGCTTCACCTGGGGCCCGATCGCGGAGGTGGCGAAACTGTTTGCTGGCATCTTCATCTGCATCGTGCCGGTCATTGCCATCCTTCGCGCCGGCCATGACGGCGCGCTGGCGCCGCTGGTCGCGCTGGTGACGTCACCCACCGGGCAGCCCAATGATCTCGCCTATTTCTGGCTGACCGGCGGGCTGTCGTCCTTCCTCGACAATGCGCCGACCTATCTGGTGTTCTTCGAACTCGCAGGCGGCGACGCGCGGCACCTGATGACGGAGGCGGCCTCGACGCTGGCCGCGATCTCGGCCGGCGCGGTGTTCATGGGGGCCAACACCTATATCGGCAATGCACCCAACTTCATGGTCTACGCCATCGCCCGACACCGCGGTGTGAAGATGCCGGGCTTCTTCGGCTACATGGCATGGTCAGGGCTGGTGCTGATCCCGATCTTTTTGATCGCCGGGTTCCTGTTTTTCGGCTGATCAGCCGACGCCGACATAGCGCCTGACTGCCGATGGGTCGGCGCGCAATTGCTCGACATCGACGGTCTCGCGGTTGCGGCCGTTTTCGATGAAGCAGACGCGGTCGGCGACCGACAGCACGGCGTCGACGCGCTGTTCGACCAGAATGGTGGAGACACCTAGCTCACGCAGCTTCACCACCGTCTCGCGGATCTTGGCGATCATCGACGGCATCAGCCCTTCGGTCGGCTCGTCTAGCAACAGCACCTGCGGCTCCAGACAAAGCGCGCGGGCCATGGCCAGCATCTGCTGTTCGCCACCGGACAAAGTGCCGGAGCGCTGCCGCAGCCGCTGGCGCAGCAGCGGGAAGAGGTCGAGCACGCTCTCGCGCGTCGCTCTTCCCTTGCCGCGCGCCATCAGGCCGATCTCGATGTTTTCCGCCACCGTCATCTCGGCGAACAGCCGCCTGCCCTGGGGCACATAGGCGACGCCGGCCTTGGGCACCTCATGCGCCGCCAGGCCGGTCAACTCCTTGCCGGCGAGCCGGATCGAACCGGCGCTCGACCGAACCAGCCCCATGATCGCTTTCAGCGTCGTCGTCTTGCCGGCGCCGTTGCGACCGAACAGGCACAGCACCTCGCCCTTGTTGAGCACTAGGTCGAGCCCATAGAGCACCTGAACCTCGCCATAGAAGCAGTCGAGCCTGGAGATAGTCAGCGCTTCAGTCTCGTGGGCTTCAGTCTTGGGGGCTTCGCTCATGGCGCCGTCCCCAGATAGGCTTCCTGCACCTGTGTGTTGGCGCGAACCTGTTCGGGCGTGCCTTCGGCCAGGATCCTGCCGGCGTTGAAGACCGTGATGCGGTCGGCCAGCTGCATGACGACAGGCATGTTGTGCTCGATCAAAAGCACGGTGGCGCTCTTGGCGATCTCGCGCACCAGTTCGATGAAATTGTCGATCTCGCTGTCGGCCAGCCCTTGCGTCGGCTCGTCGAGGATCAAAAGCCGCGGCTTCAGCGCCAGGCCCATTGCCACTTCCAGCAGGCGCTGATGGCCGTAGGAAAGCTGGCCGGCCGGCATATGGGCGCGGCCGGCCAGTCCGGTGCGTTCCAGCGCGGCCATGACGCCGGTGCGCACCGCACCTCTCGAGCGGGCATCGGTCAGCGTGCGCTGCACCGGCAGCGCGACATTATCGTAGGCAGAGAGGTTGGCGAAGACGCTGGTGATCTGGAAGGTGTAGGCGATGCCCCGGCGCACCCTGAGATAGGCCGGCTGGCTGGTGATGTCGGCGCCGTCGAAGACGATCATGCCGGACGATGGCTGAATGCGGCCGCTGACCAGGCTGACGAAGGTGGTTTTGCCAGCGCCATTGGGACCGATGACGGCGCGGATCTCGCCCGGCATCAGCTGAAAATCGACACCGTCGACGGCGCGCAGGCCGCCGAAACTGCGCGCCAGGCCTTTGGTGGTCAGCAACGGCATCATGGCAGCCACCCGAGCCAGCGCTGGCGGATGGTGCCCAGAATGCCTTTGGGGAAAAACAGCACCAGCAGGATGAGCGCAATACCGACGATCAGGAGATAGGCGGAGGTGTAGCCGCTGGCGGTGTCGATGACATAGTACATGAACACCGTGCCGAGCAGCGCGCCCAGCGTCGTGGCGGCGCCGCCGAGCAGCACCCAGAGCAGCGGCAGGATGGAATACTGCACCGAGGCAAAGCTCGAGCCGACATAGCCGAACAGCAGCGCATAGGCCGCACCCGAGGCGGCGCAGATGGTGCCGGAGACGACGACGGCGATCAGCTTGTTGGAGAAGGTGTCGTAGCCCAGCATTTTCGTGCGCTCCTCGTTCTCGCGCACCGCGACCAGCACGCGGCCATAGCGGGAGCGGACGATGGCGAGGGTGATCAGCAGCACGACCGAGAACAGCGCCAGCGCGCTCATGTAGCGCACGGTCGGGTTGGTGAGGTCGAGCGATGTCGAGCCGAAGGCCAGAACCCGCGCCGGCTGCGGCACCACCAGACCCTGGTCGCCGCCGGTCCAGGCGGCGAAATAGAGGATGGTGAGGTAAAACACCTGCGCGAACATCATGGTGACGATCATGAAGGCGACGCCGGTGGTGCGCAGCGCCAGCAGGCCGATCACAAGTGCCAGCAGCGCGCCGCAGGCGATACCGGCGAGGAAAGCCAAAGGCACGCTCCAGCCGAGATGGATGACGGCGAGACCAGCGCCATAGAGCCCGGCGGCGAAGAACATGGCGTGGCCGAGGCTGAGCAGGCCGACATAGCCGAACAGCATGTTGTAGCCCATGGCGAACACCGCCAGCACCATGATGCGGGCGAGCAGGCCGTGATGATAATCCGGCAGGACGAAGCTCAGGGCGAACAGCAGCGCGATGGCGCCGATATGCAATGCATACGCTTTTGCCGGCGAAGCTTCGCTCATCGCGGCGCCTGCCCGAACAGGCCTTGCGGCCTGAACACCAGCACCATGGCCACCAGCAGCGTGGCTATGATCTTGGCCAAAGTCGGCGAGAAGAACACCGAGATGATGCCATCGGACAGGCCGATCAACACGGCGGCAACGACGGTGCCGCGCAGCGAGCCGAGGCCGCCGATGATGACGACGATGAAGGACAACAGCAGCGGGTCCTGCCCCATCAGGTAGTGCGCCTGACTGATCGGCACGATCAGCACGGCGGCGATGGCCGCCAGCATGGCGCCGAGCGCGAAGACGCCGGCATAGACGCGGGCGACCGGAATGCCGAAGGCCTGCGCCGTCTCGCTGTCATATTGGGTGGCGCGCATGATGAGGCCGATCTTGGTGCGCGTCAGCACCAGCCAGGTGGCGATGAGCAGAAGGGCCGAAGCGGCAATGATCGACAGCTTGTAGCCGGAATAGCCGAACCAGGGCAAAAGGATGCGGTAGCTGAAGGGCGGCTCCACCGGGCGGGCTTCCGGGCCATAGAAGCTCAACGCCAGCTGCTGGATGATGTAGAGCATGCCGATCGTGGCGACGATGGTGGCTTCCGGATTGTAATTGAGCCGCCGCAGCACAAGCCGCTCGGCTACCAGCGCAATGGCGCCGACAATCAGCGGCGCAATCACCAGCGCCGCCAGGAAGCCGAGCGTGGGATGGCCGGGTATCGCCGTCGAGATCGCCCAGGCCAGCACCGCGCCCAGCATGAAGAACTCGCCATGGGCGACGTTGACGACGCGCATGACGCCGAACACCAGCGACAGCCCAAGCGCCGTCAGCGCCAGCACGGCTGAGGTGACAAGGCCTTCGAGGGCGGCGAGGAGGAGATGGGGTCCGAAATGCATTCAGGGCGCCCTTACCCTCCCCTTGTGGGGAGGGTGACCGCGCAGCGGTCGGGTGGGGTTGGGCACGGGCCGTCGCGACCCCCACCCCGTCTCGCAAGCTTCGCAAAAGTGCGAAGCTTGCGTGCCGACCCTCCCACAAGGGGGAGGGTAAGGCGCCTCACAGCGCCTGCGTCGTATAATCCCCTTCGGCCTCGTAAAGCCCGTCCTCGATCTTGGTCTTGTGGACGACATTCAGCTTGCCACCTTCGACCTTGGAGATGTTCTGGATGCCAAAACACTGGTGGATCTTGCCGTTGAAGGTCTTCGGCCCCTGCGGATGCTCCGGCCCTTCGGCGAATTCGGTCAGCGCCTCGGTCGCCTCGACCAGCTTGGCGCGGTCTTCCAGGCCCTTGTAGCCGGCGTCTTCCATCGCCTTCTTGACGACATAGAGCGTCTCCCAGCAGCCGAACATGTGGGCGGCGGTGGAGACGTCCTTGGGGTCGCCGACGGCAGCGCCATTTTCGTCGATGCCAACGGCGGCGCGGTAGGCTTTCTGCGCGGCCGAGTCATTGGCCTGGGCATAGCGCGGCGAGCCTTCCCAGAAATGGCTGCCGTCCAGGAATTCGAGGCCGGGGCTGTTGATGTCGGTGGCTTCGAGCGAATCGATGAAGCCGAACAGCTGCGGCCGGTTGGAGCCGTAGAACTCGCCGAGTTCCTTGACGAAGGTGAGCACGGCCGGGCCGACCATCACGTGGTAGATGACTTCGGTCTCGGCCGGTATCTGCGGGAAGTATTTCGTAAAAGACGACTCTGTCGGCGGGATGGCGATCTGGGCGATGACCTCGGCGCCTTGCGCCTTCAGCGCCGGCGGCAGGTAGTCGCGATGGTCGTAGCCGAAGGCGAAATCCGGGAAGATCTGCGTCACCTTCTTGCCGGCATTGGCCGCGATCCATGGCGCCATCGACTGGATCTGGCTCTTCACATCGGTGATGCCGGGCTGGAAGACGTAGCGGTTGAGCTTGGTCGAAGCGACATGGTGGCCTTCGCTGACGACGAAATAAGGGATCTTGTTTTCGCCGGCGGCCGGCGCCGAGCCGATCACGACATGCGAGAACAGCGTGCCGAAGACGATGTCGGTCTTGTGCTGGGTGGCGAACTTGCCGACCACTTCGGCGCCACGGCCGGGATCGGTGCCGTCATCCTCGATCACCAGTTCGACCGGCCGGCCGTTGATGCCGCCGGCATCGTTGATCGCCTTGACCGCGGCGGCACTGGTCTTTTCGTACCAGCGGCCATAGGCGGCGCCGATGCCGGTGCGGTGCGACTGGAAGCCGATCTTGATTGGCGCCGAACTCTGCGCCTGGCTGTAGCGGACGAAGCCGGGCGCGAGCGTCAGCCCGGCGCCGGCGGCGAGACCTTTCAGCGCGGTGCGGCGGCTAAGGGTGGATTTGGAGAGATCGAAAAACCCATTCTTGTCAGTCACGGCAGTTCCCCTGTTTTTGAGTTTTGACTGTCTGTAACGAGGCAAGGCCACTCCCTTGCAGGAGGGGCAGAAATTGCATGTGTACAAACTAAATCACCAAAGCACAGAGCTTGCAAGCGGGCTTTCCGCAAAGGCATGTTGATCAGCTTGTCTCATCCGGCCGTCGGCGTGGCAAGCAACCACAGGCCGAAGATCGTGTAGGCAATCATCAGCATGGTGAGCGGCAACTGGCTGAGGGCGGCGCGCGATGGCACCTGGTGCAGTCGCCAGGCCAGTCCATGGGCAACGAGCACCGCCAGCATATGGCCGGCGATGATGATGCCGGCCTGCAGGTTCCACAGCCACCAGGCGGAGTGGGCCCCGGCGACGATGCCGGCCTCGATCTGCATGTCGGCGGCGCCGAACAGGTTCCATCCCAGCGCGAACGGGTCGGACAGAGCGGCGATCGCATACTGGCCGTCGACCAGCAGCGCCGTCAGATAGTGCGCGACATGATAGGCGAGCGCGATCGGCACGATCGACCACACCAGCAGCCTGGCGGCCTCGCGGAGGGAATGTCGGCTGCCGGCGAGGCGCTGGCCGAGGATGACGGCCAGCAGGAATGCCGCCGCCAGCAGAACGAAGGTCAGCACGAGGCCGAAGCTGCTAATGCCGATGAGCGCGGTGCGGCCGGGATATTCCAGCGGGTTGATGCCGGACAGGCCGAGCCAGAAGAAGGTTTTCGACAGGCCGTCGAAGGACACCGATGACAGGCTGAGCAGCAGGAAAGCGATGCCGCTTGCCGGCAGGGGTGCCGCGCCGAGCAGTTTTGAGCCCGGCCAGCAGAGAGCGAGCCGCCCGTGTTCATTGCGCTCGACGATGGCGAAGCGCGCCACCATGGCGAAGAACACCGTCAGGAATTCGCCGCGCCGGCTCCAATCGCGGTAGCCGAAGGCGAGCATGGCGATGAAGGTAAGCAACCAGTAGAGGCCGGCGGCATAGGCCAGCCGCGCCGGGTCGTCGGGCGCCGGGTCGATCAGCTCGAACCAGGCAAAGGCGAAGAACAGGATAACGGCTGGCCAGCAGCCGAGCCATGAAGGCAAACGCAATTTCTGTCCCTCACCGCCACGAAGCTTGAACAGGCGGCTTACGATCCGCCACGGGCCATACCATGGATTCGGCCACGACCAGACATCGCCGAACAGGCCTTGCGCGATGGCAAGGCCGACCCAGAGCAGCGTCCAGATGGTCAGGGGCAGCGGATTGGAGAGCGGATCGCGGCTGCCGAACAGGCCGGCGGCGATGAGCGTTGCGAAACCGGCAAAGGAGATGAGGCTGATGATTGTGCGAGGGGTGTCGGCGAATGGGAAGAGCGGCAGGCGGCGGCGCCAGAAGCGGTCGAGGGTTGCGGGTGGCAGCAGGGCGAGGACGAGGAAGCTTACCGCGACGGCAAGCGCGCCGCCGGCGATGTAGTAGCCGGTCGGGAGGAGGAGGACGTGGCCGCGGTCGGAGGCGTGGGCGAAGGCAGGGGTGGGGAGGAGTGTGAGGGTGGGGGAGCAGGCGACATATGTCAGCCTGACGCGATCCTTCACACCCCCCTCTGGCCTGCCGGCCATCTCCCCCGCAAGGGGGGAGATTGGATGTCGCCGGGGCTTTCGCCAACTTTCAAGGGTAAAGAAAGAGGCGCGGTACTCGATGCTGCCAATCTCCCCCTTGCGGGGGAGATGTCCGGCAGGACAGAGGGGGGTGGGCGGCAACTCACGCTATCGCGATTTCCATTTCGTCCAGCAAGGCACCCGCCGACCCTCAAACCTTGACCAGCTGCTCCACGCGGTCCTTCGCCCCAAAAATCCGGAGATAGCGCTCGATCTCCTTCTTGTCGCCCGTCGCTTTCGCCGGATTGTCCGACAGCTTCACCGCCGGCCGGCCATTGGCCTCCGTCACCTTGCAGACCAGCGATATCGCATCCAGGCTGTTGGTTTCGGTCGGCGCGCAGCCTTCGAAATCGTTGGTGAGGTTGGTGCCCCAGCCGAAGGACATGCGCACCTTGCCCTTGAAGTGCCTGTAGGTCTCCTCGATGGTTTCGACCTCGAGACCGTCGGAGAAGATCAGCAGCTTCTGCCTGGGGTCCTTGCCCTTCTCGCGCCACCAGTCGATGATTTTTTCGCCGCCTTCGATCGGCGGCGCGCTGTCGGGGCGGAAGCCGGTCCAGTCGGCGACCCAGTCCGGGGCGTCGCGCAGGAAGGATGCGGTGCCGAAAGCGTCGGGCAGCACGATCAGCAGGTTGCCGCCGTAATAGCGCTGCCAGTCCTGCAGCACCTTGTAGGGCGATTCCTTCAATTCCTTTTCCGACTTGGCAAGGGCGGCAAAAACCATCGGCAATTCATGCGCGTTGGTGCCGAGCGCTTCGAGGTCGTTGTCCATGGCCAGCAGCACGTTCGAGGTGCCGGTGAAGGCTTCGCCAATGCCTTCCTTGAGCGCCTCGACGCACCAGCGCTGCCACAGGAAGGAATGGCGGCGGCGGGTGCCGAAATCGGAGATGCGGATGCCGGGCAGCGCCTTCAAGCGTTCGGTCTTGGCCCACATCTTCCCCTTGGCGCGTGCATAGAGCACGTCAAGCGCGAAGGGACCGAAGGCGCGCATGGCGGCGCGGGAACGAAGCTCATTGATGATCGCCAGCGCCGGGATTTCCCACAGGGTGGTGTACATCCAGGGACCGCTGAAGGAGAGCTCGTACTGACCGTCGCGCTTGGACAGCTCGTAGTCGGGCAGCCGAAAACCTTCCAGCCAGGCGAGGAATTCCGGCTCGAAGATCTGCTTGCGGCCATAGAAATTGTTACCGCCAAGCCAGATCATCTCCTTCTTGGAGAAGCGCAGCGTGCGGGCATGGTCGAGCTGGTCGCGCAATTCGCCTTCGTCGATGTCGTCGGCCAGGCGCACCGAGGTGGTGCGGTTGATCAGCGAAAAGGTGGCGTCGACCTTGGGGTACATGCCCCAGATCATCTGCAGCATCAGAAGCTTGTAGAAATCGGTGTCGAGCAGGCTGCGGACGATCGGGTCCAGCTTCCAGGTGTGGTTGTAGACGCGCCGCGCTATATCGGTTCTTGCCATGTCCTGCCGTCGCCTTCGCTGCTCACGTCTTTCTTACGCAATTCCGGACGGGAAACCGCCGCACAGTTTTCCTGGAATTGCCGGGCAAGAGCTTATTAGCATTGAATTTTTGAAAGCGCCTCCCGCTTTCCGGGCTGGCCCGACAAAAAGCAGCCGCTCAGGTCCAGCCTCAACTCTTGGCGCCCACCACCCGCAGCGCCGGACGCTTCCTGCGGCTGCCGATGCGGCCGGCCACCGGCGCGTCGGCCCGGCTGTCGGCCTGTTCCTTTTCGGCAAACAGCCAGTCGACGAACAATTGCACGATAGGCGCCGAACGCATCTCGTTGCGGCAGACGACGTAGAAATCATCGACCGCCGGCACCGACAGGCTGAACGGCGCCACCAGCAGGCCCCTGGCGAGCAGCATGCTGGCGGTGACGGAATCGCCGAGAGCCACGCCATGTCCGTGCACCGCGGCTTCGATCGCCGTACGGGCGTCGCCGAGATGGTGGCGGCGGCCACGTTCGAGGTCGAGCCCATCGGCGGCGGCCAGCCAGGTGTGCCATTCGCGGCCATCATCGCCATGCAGGATGACATGGCCAGCAAGATCCCGGCAGATGCGGAGCGGCCGGTTGTTGATCAGCGTCGGGCTGACCACCGGGAACAGTTCGAGGCCCGACCATTTGCGCATCCAGCAATCGGTCCAGCTGCCGTCGCCATAGAGCACGCAGACATCGACCTGTGGGGCGCGGATGTCCTTGGGGTCGTTGGACGGGATCAGCGTCAACCTGATATCAGGATATTGCGCCATGAAGCTGCCGAGCCGCGGCGTCATCCACAGAAGCAGCAGCGCCGGCACGCAGGAGACCGACAGCGTACCGGCGCTGGCTGGCCTGGTCATGCGCTGGGTGGCGGCGGCGATGCCGTCGAAGGCGGTCGAGACCGCCGGCAGCAATTCGGCGCCGTGCGGGGTGAGCTTTACCCGCTGTCCGGTGCGTTCGAACAGTTTTACGCCGAGTGATTGCTCGAGCGCCTTGATCTGGTGGCTGATTGCGCCGTGGGTGACGTTGAGCTCACTCGCCGCCTTGGTCAGCGAGGCATGCCGCGCCGTCGCCTCGAAGGCGCGCAAGGGATTCAAGGGGGGCAGACGCTTGGCCATGAGCAACCGGATACTCTGTGAGATTTTCTCACAATCAGCACCGTAACAATATCAATTGATTTTTCAATGCGGCTGCCGGACACTTTGGCAGGTCAACAGCATCAATGACGTGAAATCTAAAGGCAGCCAGCGGGACAGCGACCCGGCCGGATGATGGTCAGTTCGCAGATGTCGCCACGGCCGCATGCATCAGCCCGCAGGAGGAGACCGACATGGGTTATGACAGAGGCAAGCTGGAAGCCTTGCGCCGCAAGTATGGCGAGAGCCATGGCGGCGAGATGTTCGACCCGAAGTTCCGCAAGGTCGCGGACAAGATCTTCTCCAAGAGCGGCACAAGGCTGGCGCCCTATGCCGGCATCCCCACCTTCCTCGCCGCGCCCTACCGTGAAATCGCTGCCGACAATCCGGATTTCGGCGATTTGCAGGTGGCGATCATCGGCGTGCCGATGGATCTCGGCGTCACCAACCGGCCCGGCTCGCGCTTCGGGCCAAGGGCGCTGCGCGCCATCGAGCGCATCGGCCCTTACAATCATGTGCTGGAATGCGCGCCGACGCATGAGCTGCGCGTCGCCGACATCGGCGATACGCCGTTCCGCAGCCGCTACCGGCTGGAGGTCAGCCACGAAGATATCGAGCGCCGCACCAACCAGATCGTCGATGCCGGCGTGCTGCCGCTCTCGGTCGGAGGCGACCACTCGATCAGCCATCCGATCCTGAAGGCGGTCGGCAAAAAGGCGCCGGTCGGCATGATCCATATCGACGCTCATTGCGACACAAGCGGGCTGTTCGACATGACCAAGTTCCATCATGGCGGACCGTTCCGCAACGCGGTGCTGGACGGCGTGCTCGACCCCACCCGCACCATCCAGATCGGCATCCGCGGCTCGGCGGAGTATCTGTGGGAGTTCACCTATGAATCCGGCATGACGGTCGTGCATGCCGAAGAGGTGACGGGTCTCGGCATCCCGGCCATCATCGAGAAGGCGCGCAGAATAGTCGGCGACGGCCCGACCTACATTTCCTTCGACGTCGACAGTGTCGATCCGGCCTTCGCGCCAGGCACCGGCACGCCGGAAATCGGCGGCCTGACGACGCGCGAAGTGCTCGAACTGCTGCGCGGCTTGAAAGGCCTCAACATCGTCGGCGGCGACGTCGTCGAGGTGGCGCCGCAATATGACGCGACCACCAACACCGCCCATGTCGGCGCCCAGGTCCTGTTCGAGATCCTGAGCCTGATGGTGTTCAGCCCGGCGATCACCGGCAAGGGGGCCTGACGGATTTCACATGCAAAGGCGGCCGCCGCGCTGGAGCCGGCGGCCGTTTCCAAAACAAACAAGCTTCCAGAAGGGGAATACCAATGACAATCCAAATGAAATCAACCATCGCCGCCGCGCTGATGCTCGCCGGCCTCGGCTTCGCCGCCCAGGCCAATGCCGACGCCGTCGACGACATCACCAAGGCCGGCGCCATCAATGTCGGCATCTTCTCCGACTTTCCGCCCTTCTCCTCGGCCAGCGCCGATATGAGCATCAAGGGTTACGACGTCGACGTCGCGCAGGCGATCGCCGATTCACTCAAGGTGAAGCTCAATCTGGTCAGCGTCACCGGCCAGAACCGCATCCCGTATCTCACCGACAAGCGCGTCGATATCCTGATGAGCGTCGGCTATTCCAAGGAGCGCGAGGAGGTGATCGATTTCGCCGCCGCCTATGCGCCCTACTACATCGCCGTCATCGGTCCGGCAGCGCTTTCGATCAAAGGCAAGGAAGATCTCGCCGACAAGTCGATCGCCGTCAATCGCGGCACGCTCGAGGATACGTCGTTGACCGAAGCGGCGCCGTCATCGGCCGACATCAAGCGCTTCGACAACTACAATTCCGTCATCCAGGCCTTCATCTCCGGCCAGACCCAGCTGATGGTGGTCGGCAATGATGTCGGCGCCCAGGTGCTGGCCAAGCAGGACGCGCTGAAGCCGGAGCAGAAGTTCCAGCTCTTGACCTCGCCTTCGCATATCGGCCTCAACAAAAAAGAGGACCGGCTGAAGACGGCGGTCAATGATGCGGTTGCCAAGATGCTGGCCAACGGCAAGCTCGACGAGAGCTCGAAGGTCTGGCTGAAGACGCCGCTCAATCCCGACAACCTCAAGGATTGAGTTCTCGTGGCTTTTGCCTGGCTCCCAGGTGCTGTGGGCGACATCGCGCGCGGCGCGGCCACGACGATCCTGTTGATCGTCGTGACCACGCTCGTGGGCACGCTGCTCAGCATCCTGGGCGCTGCCGGCCGGCGCAACGGCCCGGTATTCGTGAAGCGCGCCATCGCGGTGTATGTCGAGGTGATGCGCAACACGCCGTTCCTGGTGCAGCTGTTCTTCATCTTCTTCGGACTGCCCAGCCTCGGCATAAGGCTCGATCCGATCCTGGCAGCCATGTTGGCAATGACGCTCAACATGGCGGCCTACACCATTGAAATCGTCGGCGCCGGTCTCGATGCCGTGCCCGGCGGACAGACGGAAGCCGCCTTGGCACTCGGGCTTCGGCCACGCCAGGTGTTTGTCAAGATCGTGCTGCCGCAGGCGCTCAAGGTGATCTATCCGGCGCTGACCAGCCAGATCGTCATCATGATGCTGGAATCGGCCGTGGTGTCGCAGATCGCCGTGCGCGAGCTGACCTATGAGGCCGACATGCTGCAAGCCCGCACCTTCCGGTCCTTCGAAACCTATTTCGTCGTGACCTTGGTCTACCTCGTCCTGTCCATGGCCTTGCGCCGGCTGCTGGTCACAGGCGGGCGCCGCGTGTTGGGGGCAGGTGTCACATGATCGAATTCACCTTCTGGGACATCGTTCGCAATCTGCTGCTCGCCGCCCGCTGGACGGTGCTGTTGTCGCTGGCGGCCTTTGTCGGCGGGGCGGTGGTAGGGCTGATCGTGCTGTTCTTCCGCATCGCCGAAAATAAATGGAGCCGGCGCATCGCTTCCGGCTACATCGCCCTGTTCCAGGGAACGCCGCTGTTGATGCAGCTGTTCCTGATGTTCTTCGGCCTGCCGATGCTCGGCCTGCGCATCGAGCCATGGACGGCAGCGGTGCTCGGCCTGACCTTCTTCGCCAGCGCCTATCTGGCCGAGATCTGGCGCAGCGGCGTCGATGCGCTGCCGCGCGGGCAGTGGGACGCTGGCGCCAGCCTTGGGCTGCACCGTCTGCAGGAGCTCAGGCTGATCATCCTGCCGCAGGCGTTCTCGATCACAAGGGCGCCGATCGTCGGCTTCCTGGTGCAGTTGATCAAATCGACGGCGCTGACCTCGATCATCGGCTTCGAGGAGCTGGTCAGAACCTCCAACGCCATCAACAACGCCACCTTCGAACCGTTCAAGGTCTACGGGCTGGTGGCGCTGATCTTCTTCGTCATGTGCTTTCCACTGACGCAATACGCCCGTACGCTCGAACAACGAGCGGCGGCCCACTGACGCCAGGCGGCGACAGTGCGTGAAGGGAACCTGCCGGAATAGAACGGCATCAACTGAGGAGAAACCAGATGAACAGACTGATTGGAAAATCCCTGACACGGCGCGGCGTGCTTGGTGCGGGCCTCGCTACAGCCGGCGTGCTCGCCATGCCGTCGATCCTGCGCGCGCAGGACAAGTCGCTGAAGGTCGGCGTCTATGGCGGCTATTTCAAGAAATCCTTCGACGAGCACGTCTTCCCCGATTTCACCAAGGCCACCGGCATTGCAGTGGAATCGGTCGCCGAGCCGACCGGCGAAGCCTGGCTGGTGCAGCTCGAACAGGCGTCCAAGGCAGGCCAGGCGCCGGCCGACCTTTCGATGATGTCGCAGACCTCGACGCTGAAGGGCCAGTCGACCGAATTGTGGACGCCGCTCGATACGTCGAAGTTCAAGCACTACAATGACCTCTTGCCGCGCTTCGTCAACAAATATCCGGATGGCCGTGTTGCTGGCATCGGCGCCGTCGCCTGGTGGATCACGCTGGTCTCCAACACCGACGTCTACAAGGATGCGCCGACCTCATGGGAGACGCTGTGGGACAAGGCCAATGAGGACAAGCTCGGCCTGCTGGCGCTTGCCTCGAACTCGTTCCTGCTCGAAGTGACGGCCAAGACCTTCATGGGCGGCACCAATGCGCTCGACACCGAGGACGGACTGAACAAGGCGTTCGAAAAGCTCGCCGAGCTCAAGCCGAATGTCCGGCTGTGGTATCGCGACGAGGCGCAGTTCGAGCAGGCGCTGAAGTCGGGCGAGATCCCGATGGGCCAGTATTATCACGACGTCACCGGCCTCGCGGTCGCCGACGGCTTCCATGTCCGCTCGACCTTCCCGAAGGAAGGCGGCATCCAGGACTCCGGCAATTGGGTGCTGTCGCGCGCCTCGACCAAGGTCGACGAGGCACATGCATTCATCGACTATATGAGCCAGCCGTCAATGCAGGGCCTGATGTCGCGCAAGGTCGGCACCACGCCGACGCTGAAGAAGGAGGTGCTTGATCTCAAGCCGGAAGAGTTCGCCGCGGTGTCGTCGGATATCGATCCGATCATCCCGCGCTATGACCTCTATACGTCGAAGGCCGACTGGATCAACCAGAAGTGGACCGAGCTCATCGTCGGCTGAGCCGTTCGATCCGCTTAAAAACTGATCGGCCGCCGGACCTCTTCCGGCGGCCATTTCCTGGAATTGCTCCAGCGCACAGCCTGAGAGGGATGAGCATGTCCGGACTAGATATCAACGCCGTCACCAAAAAATTCGGCAACTTCGCCGCCGTCGACAATGTCCAGCTCAACGTGCCGCATGGCATGTTCGTGTGTCTGCTCGGCCCATCGGGCTGCGGCAAGACCACGCTGCTGCGCATGATTGCCGGACTGGAGGAGCCGACCAGCGGCGCCATCGTCCTCGACGGCGAGGACATCACGCCTTTGCCGACGCACAAGCGCAATCTCGGCATGGTGTTCCAGTCGCTGGCCCTGTTTCCGCATCTCTCTGTTGGCGACAACATTGCCTATGCGCTGCGCATTCGCGGCGCCTCGAAGGAGGAGCAGAAGAAGCGCGTCGACGAGTTGCTGGGCCTCACCCATCTGACCGGCTTTGCCGACCGCCCGGTGGCCAAACTGTCGGGCGGTCAGCGCCAGCGCGTGGCAATTGCACGGGCCTTGGCGCTGTCGCCGAAACTGTTCCTGCTCGACGAGCCGCTGTCGGCGCTCGACGCCAAACTGCGCGAGGCCATGCAGGTGGAACTGCGCCAGTTGCAGCAGCGGTTGGGCATCACCACCATCGTCGTCACCCACGACCAGCGCGAAGCCATGACCATGGCCGACCTCGTCGTCGTCATGGGCCACGGCAGGATCCTGCAGGCGGCGCCGCCGATCGAGATCTACCGCAAGCCGGCCGACGCCTTCGTCGCCGACTTCATCGGCATCACCAATCTGCTGCCGGCCGAGATCGACAGCACCGGGCGCACCACCATTCTGGGCACAGCCATTCCAGGTCTTGCCATGCCGGCGGGTCAGACTAAAGCGTCTGTATCGGTCCGCCCCGAGGATGTGCATCTCGGCAGCCCCGGCGGCTCGGCCATCACCGGCGAGGTGAGTTTCGTGCGCGATCTCGGCGGCACCATCGAGACCTTCGTCGACGTCGGCGGCACCAGCATCATTGCGGTGACGACGCCGCGCGAGCGGCATGACGTGCCGGTCGGCGCCAAGGTCGGCGTCACACTGCCGCCGGCAAGCTGCGTGGTGCTCGGCGCATGAGACGCGAAGCGCCGAAGTCGATAGCCGACTACACGCCGCTGTTCTTTCCGGCGCTGATGCTGATCGTCTTCTTCGTCGTGCCGTTCTCGACGATGATCGCGGTGAGCTTCTTCAAGCGCAACCCGTCCGGTTTCTACACGCCGGATTTCGTGTTCGACAATTACGCCCGCTTCCTGTCGGTGTTCTTCGGCGGCGTGCTCGGCTTTTCGCTGCTGCTGGCGGTGCTGGTCGCCGTCTGCTGCGTGGCCATCGCCTTTCCCTTCACCTACCTTTTGACCCGTCGGCCGCGCCGTGTGCAGACGCTGTGGCTGGTCGGCCTGCTGTCGGTGCTGTCGCTGTCGGAAGTCATCATCGGCTTTGCCTGGTCGACGCTGTTTTCGCGCACCGCCGGCATCACCAATTTGTTCGTGGCGATCGGGCTGATGGACAAGCCGGTGGCGCTGCTGCCGACCTTTGGCGCGGTGCTGACCGGCATGGTCTACCAGGCGCTGCCCTATACGATCCTGGTGCTGTACCCCGCCCTCGTGCGCCTCGACCCGACATTGCTCGAGGCAGCGCGCACGCTCGGCGCCTCGCCGATCCGCGCCTTCTTCAACGTCGTCGCGCCGGCATTGCGCAACACCATTGTGGCGACACTGATCATGGTCTTCGTGTTCGCCCTCGGCTCGTATCTTTTGCCGCAGATTCTGGGACGGCCGCAGCACTGGACGCTGTCGGTGCTGATCACCGACCAGGCGATCTACCAGTCCAACATGCCGTTCGCGGCCGCAATGGCGGTGTTCCTGGTGCTGATCTCGCTGGCGCTGGTCGGACTGACGCTGCTCGTCGGACGAAGGGAGAACGCCCTATGACCGCGACCTTGCTGCGCCGTGTCTATTTCACCATCGTCGCTTTGTTTCTGGCGGCGCCGCTGATCGTCGTCGCCGGCGTGTCGGTGAATTCGCGGCAGGAGCTCAGCTTCCCGCCGGTCGGCTTCTCGCTCGCCTGGTACGCCCAGATCTTCACCGATCCGGAATGGCGCCTGGCGCTGATCCATTCGGTGACGCTGGCCGTCTGCTCGGCGGCGATTGCCGTGGCGGTGGCGCTGCCGCTGGCCTGGTTCCTGTGGCGGCGCATCGCGCCCTGGGCAAACATCTTTCAGGTGCTGGGGCTTGCCCCCTTCATCCTGCCGCCGGTCATCACCGCGCTTGGCTTCCTCTCCTTCTGGGCGACGGTCGGGCTGTTCGGCCAGTTCTTCACCGCCATCATCAGCCACGCTATCTTCTTCGTGACGCTGCCGCTGGTGACGCTGTCGCTGGGCTTTGCCTCGATCGACCGCTCGCTGGTAGAGGCCGCCGCCACCATGGGCGCGGACGACCGCACGTTGCTGAAGACCGTGGTGCTGCCGCTGATCCTGCCCTACCTCGTCTCGGGCTACGCCTTCGCCTTCGTCTTGTCGCTCAACGAATACATCGTCGCCTACATGACGATCGGCTTCACCACCGAGACGCTGCCCATCAAGATCTTCAACGCGCTGCGCTATGGCTACACGCCGACCATGGCTTCGGTGTCGGTGTTCTTCGTGGCGGTGGCGGCACTGGTGTTCGGCTCGATCGCCAGGTTCGGCGATATACGCAGGCTGCTCGGCGCGATGTCGTCGGACGGGAGCTGAGCGCATTCATTTGTAACAGCACCAGTACAGCACCCCTCGATCGCTGCTCAGACCACCAATGCCATGAAGGTGCTGAGTGCACCCTCGCGCAGGCGGCAGCTTCGCGCCTCATCTCGGACTCAGGGGTGAACCTAAGTGCTCCTCGAAAGCGGACAACTGACTTCTTCGCCCGACTAGTCGCCAGGGTCGAACTCACCTTTGAACAAGACTGTCTTCACCGGCCCGAGGGGATTGACGATCCGGCTCTCCAGGACTTCGACAAGTTTGCGTCCGACACCCGCTATGTCCACGAAATGAACGCCGATCTTCGCAGGCAAGAAACGTGACAGCCGCGTGCTGTCCCGAGTGACAATGTGGATGTCACTCCCGGGCGCGAGACCTCTTCTGCCAAGAGCGTGTAGTGCCCCCAGAAGGCCCAGTTCGTTGGCGCAAGCCAAGCCCGTCGGCGGATCTGACCAGGCCAGCATGCGATCGAACCAGGCTGCGCTCGATTCCATGGTGAACATTCCATGACCGATCAGCGACTGGTCGATCGGAATACCAGCCTCGGCCATTGCCCTTCCATACCCGGAAAGACGCATGGCACTCGCCTGGTCGCCCGGAACGAGAAGTTGCAGCGCAATGCGTCGGCAGCCCTTGTCCATGAGCCGCCGGGTCGCCTCGTAGGCAATCTGTTCATTGTCGATGTCGACATAAGGATATGCTGTATCCAGGTCAGTTCTTCCAAACGCGACGAATGGCATGCCTCTATCCAGCAATAGCTTAACGCGTGGATCACCCGAGACCATGCGCGTGATAATCAGTCCGTCTGTGCTGCCCGCCTGAAGCTGTCGCTGCACACTCTCGATGGGGTCATCATCGGGCGTGGTGGAGTAGATGGATAGACTATAACCCGCTTGCCGCGCCGCCAGCGTCATGCCTTCGATTAACGGAAGCTTCAACAGATCGGACAGATGATCTTGTGTTTCCATCGGGTAGATTGCTGTCATCGTCAGCGTGCGGCCAGTTTTGAGCGCGAAGCCATGATGATTTGGCACATAGCCGACCCGCTGCGCCACTTCCTTGACGCGAGCGATGGTGGCGGGATGAACCTCCGGCCCATCCTTCAGCGCGCGGGATACGGTGGTCACCGAAAGGGAAAGTTCCGCCGCGATCTGTTTCAGGTTGGTCATGTCGCCCGACCTCATTTGCGAAAGCGCCGGCTGATTTGCTGCCTTCCACTACGTGACCGAATTCCACCTCACGGTCAATCCAAGCTCTCGCTAAAGCAGCTTGACTCTCCTGCAATTGGATGCAATCGTAACGTTACGATTGGCAACAATTGGCCATTTTTAGCGCGTCTCAACAAATTCTAGGGAGGAGAACCTATGTCTTGGTTACGCATTTCATTGACGGCATTCGCATTCTCGGCCGCCGTGCCGGTCTATGCCCAATCAGTCACCATCACGACCGCGGGCGGCGATTATGGCAACGCCATGAAGGAAGCCATGTGGGCCCCCGCTGCAAAAGAGCTTGGCTATGCTGTCCGCGAGGAGACCCTCAGCGACGGCTTGGCCGCCCTGAAGATGCAGGTTACCTCGGGCGCGGTCACAACCGACGTCATTCACCTGGGCTCACCGGAGGGCGCGCAGGCCGCCGCACAGTCGCTGCTGGAGCCGCTCGACTACACGATCATCGACCCAAAGGCCGTGCCGGACGGCGCAAAGTCCGACTACTGCTATCCATTCGACTCCTATGGCACCGTCTTGTCGTGGAACACCAAGACCTATGGCGAAAACCCGCCGAAGACATGGGCGGAGTTCTGGGACGTTGCCAAATTCCCCGGCCGTCGTGCGCTGCGTGCCAATGCCCAGGACTCGATCGAGATCGCGCTGCTCTCCGATGGCGTAGCACCGGCGGACGTCTATCCCGTTCTCAGCACGCCAGAGGGTCTGGATCGCGCTATCAAGCGGCTCGAAGCACTCAAGCCAAATGTCGCCGTTTGGTGGACCTCGGGAGCGCAGTCGGCGCAGTTGCTGAAAGATGGTGAGGCGGATTTGGTCGTTACCTGGAACGGGCGGGCCCAAACCGTAAAAGCAGATGGCGGCGCGGCCGACTACACGTTCAAGGGTTCCGTCATTGGCACCGACTGTCTTGCGGTGCCGAAAGGGGCGCCGAACAAGGAAGCAGCTATGAAGCTCATCGCAGCGATGACACAGCCCGCGCGCGTGGCGAAGCTGACCGACTTCATAGCCTATGGCCCGGTCAATCCTGCTGGCTATGAGGGTGGCCTTATCCCCGAGGACCGTCTCAAGACGCTGGCGACCGCGCCTGAAAATGCCGGCACTTCGGTGTTTTCGAATTCAGAATGGTGGGTCAGGAATGGCGAGGCTGCCCAAAAAGCCTTCGATGAGATGATGGCCCGCTGAGTCTCAGCTCTAAGGCTTGAGCACATGATGAAGTCGCTCCCGATCACCATCGACAGCGTGCGCAAGACCTATGGATCTTACGTCGCGCTGGACGATGTCTCGCTCGATATTCGGGCTGGCGAATTCCTCACGCTGCTGGGGCCATCGGGATCGGGCAAGACCACGCTGCTCATGGCTCTGGCCGGCTTTGTCCGGCCGGATTCCGGTAGACTTCTGTTGGGCGATCGCGACATTACCCGCCTGGCCCCGAACAGGCGCAACATCGGCATAGTCTTCCAGAACTACGCCCTGTTTCCCCACATGAACGTTCTGGCAAATGTTGAGTATCCGCTGGTGCTGCGCAAGGTACCGAAAGCCGACGCCCGCCAGCGGGCGCTCGACACTTTGGACCGCGTGAAGCTCGAAGGTTTGGCGGAGCGCAACATTGCCGCATTGTCCGGCGGCCAGCGCCAGCGGGTTGCGTTAGCGCGGGCGATCGTCTTCGAGCCGCGCGTGATGCTGATGGACGAGCCGTTGTCGGCGCTCGACAAGAATTTGCGCGAAACCATGCAGTACGAGATCCGGCGTCTGCACGACGATCTGGGGATCACCACGATTTATGTGACGCATGACCAGCGCGAAGCACTGATCATGTCAGACCGGGTCGCGGTGATGAATTCCGGCCGTATTCAGCAGATCGACACGCCACAGCGGATTTATGATCGTCCATCGACCCGCTTTGTCGCGGAGTTCATGGGTGAGGCCAACATTGTGGCCCCGGGCGCGGTGCGCAGAATAGACGGCGCCGATGCATCAAGCGAAGCTCTGATGATCCGCGCCGAAAGTTTCCATCTTGATGCGAAGCTCGTCGGGCGAGACGGGGTGGCGCTCGAGGGAACGCTGCGCGCCAAGGCGTTTCGCGGCGAGAACTGGCTTTTGACGCTGGCACTTGACGGCGGGCAAGAGATTCTTGTCTGCGTTCCGGCGGCGATGGCCAGCGGCTGCGGCGAGCTTGCGACCGGTCAGCGAGTGACCGCATATGCACCGGCAGCGAAAGTTCACGCGATACCGGGAGCAGGAGCGTGACCGTCATCACCGATCCTGCGCTCGCGGCAGACGCACGACGCGAGCGGCGGTTCTTCCTGTCGCTTTCAGTGCCCGCGCTTTTGATCGTTGGGCTGGCGGCGATCCTGCCCATCGTCTGGATTATCCGGCAATCCTTCCTCACCACAGCGGGTGAATACACCGTCGGCAACTACGAGAAAGTGCTTTCGACCGGACTGACATGGTCGGCACTCGTCACCACCCTTGAGCTGTCCGTGGGCACGCTGGCGATCTGCATCCTACTCGGTACCCCCTTGGCGCTCGCCCTGGCCAGCACCAGACCAAGGGTGGCCAATTTGCTGATGGCCTTCGTCATGCTGCCGTTGTGGACCTCCATTCTGGTGCGCACCTATGGCTGGCTCGTTCTGTTGCGACGCGATGGCCTGATCAACGCGGCTTTGACCGGTTCAGGCCTGACAGCTGAGCCCTTGCCGCTGGTCTACAACTTAACGGGAACGCTCATCGGCATGGTTCACTACATGCTGCCGCTCTTCCTGCTCCCCGTTTATGCGGCGATGCGCGATATCGATGCAAACCTCGTTCGCGCGTCGGCGAGCATGGGCGCTACGCTCGGACAAACGATCCGCACGGTCATTCTGCCGCTTTCGGCCGGCGGCATCTTCTCGGGTTCGATCATCGTCTTCATTTACACCATAGGGTTCTTCATCACGCCCGCGGTGCTTGGCGGCGGCAAGGTAAACCCTCTTTCCACCCGGATCGAGCGCACGCTATCGACCTTCCAGGATTGGGGCTCGGCGAGCGTCCTGGGCATCCTGCTCCTCGTACTAATGGCGTTGGTGGGGGTGATGTTCCTGGCTGCGCGGCGGCTGATTGCCGGACGCAGCATCGGCACAGCCCATGCTTGAAGCCTATCCAGATAGCAGGCTGGCCCGCATCCTCCTGTGGAGCTTTTGCGCGCTCGTTATGGCGTTCCTGATGCTGCCGACGCTCGTCGTCGTGCCGCTCTCTTTTTCGGCGTCCAATCTTTTGGAGTTCCCGCCGCGCGCATACTCGTTGCGCTGGTACGAGGCTTTCTTCGGTTCGGCGGCATGGATGGCCGCACTCAGGACGAGCCTGATCCTTGGCACATTGACGGCGATGATCGCAGTGCCCCTGGGGCTGCTGGCCTGCATTTCGATAAATCGGCTCGGCGGAAAGGCCGCCATTGCCATTCAGGGTATTCTGCTAACCCCTTCTATCGTGCCGGGAATCCTGCTCGCGATTGGTCTCTTCTTTGTTCTGGCGGCCCAACGTCTGGTCGGAACGCTGTTCGGTGTCCTGGTCGGACATGTGGTGCTGGCCATTCCGGTCGCCTGCATTGTGTTGGTGCCCGCCTTGGCCCGCTTTGACTGGAACCAGGTTCAGGCGGCGCGCAGCCTGGGCGCAAACTGGGCAAGAGCCATTGGCGGAATAATTGTCCCCCAACTTCGGATAAGTCTGTTGTCGGCCACGCTGATGGCCTTCCTGACCTCGCTCGATGAATCCGTCATTTCGATCTTCGTCGCGAGTGGTCAAAACAGCACGCTGCCGAAGCTCATGTTCCTGTCGCTGCGCGATCAGATCGACCCGACCATTGCGGCGATTTCGACCTTGTGGACCGTCATCGTCGTGGTCGTTGTCCTCGTCGTGACCCTTCGCCAAAAATCCTGACCGAGATTGGAAACATGCCCAACAATCATCATGCAGCCGACGATCTGGCGGATCATTCAACGGACATACCCCAGGTGGGGTTGGCGATCATCACCGGCTCGGCGAATTGGGGTCTCGCCTTTCCGGAAGATGTCGAAGTCGATGGCGTCCGCACCTTGCAACGAGACATGAGTTTCGAAACCCCTTTCGGTCCCAGCGACAATTGGAAACTGCTCGAATTCGATGCATCTATTACCGTCGAGGGCAAAACGAAACGTGCCCTGTGCATGTATTCGCACGGCAATCCCCGAGACCATATCGACCATTCCTGTCATCGCCGCGCGTTCTGGGTCTTGATGAAAGCGGGTGTAAGGCAAGTGCTGGCCTGCTCGACCGTTGGCGCCGTCAACAAGGCGATCCAGCCCGGCGACATAGTCGTAAACGCCGATATCATCGAACTGTCGCAGACCCCGTTTTCACTTCTGCCTGGCCGCCAGAGCTTCGACTGCTCGGGCAAGCAGATCGTATGTCCAAGATGTGCGGCATTGTTGGCCGAGACCGCCCGGCGCCATTGGCCAGCCGGATGCCGCGTCCATGGCATCGAGCAGCAGCTGGTGGCTGCCCACTGCTACGGGCCGCGACTGACAACTCCCGCCGAAGCTCTGGCGTATCGACACATGGGAGCGGACGTGCTCAACCACTCGATCGCCCCTGAGGCCACCTTATCGCGCGAGATCGGCGCCTGTTTCGTGCCCCTGGCGTTCGTCACGGCCGGCTTCAACGACTATATGGACCGCGAGCGCCAGAAATTGCTGCAGGAGCACGTGCTGCCGAGCCTCTCTATGACAGCCTCGCGGGTTGCGCTGGAGACCGCGGCGCGACTTCCGGCCAATCCGGAATGCTCTTGCCACGGCTTGAAGTCGCCCCAACCGGCAGAGCGTTCTACCCGGTTCTGAAAAGCAGCGAGAGTCTGGGATCGTTCACTCGCAACGATGCTCGCGTCGAACTGAGAGTCCGCTTTTGAAGATCCCACGCCCGAAGCGTTCGGCCGCTTCCGGTCCAAAAGGCGACAACCAGACATCTGCTCTGCAGTGAATGCTTCGGGCAGTTGGCGGACCGCTTGGTGCGTCTTCAATGGCTGAAGACGAGCGGCGGTGCGATGCGGTCCCGCCGCAGCCAGCGCGCGAGCAGCAGCACCGCCACCACGGCGAGCCCCGAGGCCAGGCCGATCCAGATGCCGACGCCGTGCAGGCCGAAATGGAAGGCGAGCAGCACGCCGAGCGGCAGGCCGATGCCCCAATAGCCGATCGCGGCATAGATCATCGGCACCTTGGTGTCGTGCAGGCCGCGCAGCATGCCGGCGGCAACAGCCTGCGCGCCGTCGAAGATCTGGAACAACGCGGCAAAGGCCAGGAACGACACGGCCAGCGCGATCACCCTGGCGTTGGCCGGGGCGGTCATGTCGATGAAGGCGCTGATCAACAGATGCGGCCACAGCACCATCACCAGCGCCATCAGCGCCATGGACGAGACGCCGATGACGAAGGCGGTCCAGCCGGCGCGCGAAACGCCTGCCGGATTGCCGGCGCCGTGGGCCAGCCCGACGCGCACGGTGACGGCCTGGTTGAGACCGAGCGGCACCATGAAGGAGATCGAGGCGATCTGGATGGCGATAGCGTGCGCGGCAAGCGAATCCGCATCGATCAGGCCCATCAGCAGGGCTGCCGCGTTGAAGATCGTCACCTCGAAGGCGAGGATGCCGGCGATCGGCATGCCGAGCCGCAGCAGACCCTTGAAACGCGGCCAGTCGGAGCGCCAGAAGCGGCCGAACAGGCGGTAGCGGCGGAACTTCTTCTCCAGCATCACCACGGCTGCCAGGCCGCAGAACATCAGCGTGCTCGACAGCGTGGTCGCCAGCCCCGAACCGGCAATGCCCATCGAGGTGACGCCGAGATTGCCAAACATGAACACCCAGTTGAAGAAGGCGTTGCAGGCGACGGCGACGAAGACGATGATCAGCGCCCAGCCCGGCCGCTCCAGCGCCGAGATGAAGGAACGCAGCACGATATAGCCGTAGAAGGGCAGCACCGCCCATTCCAGCCAGCGCAGATAGATGCCGGCCTGATGTGCCAATGCCGGCTCCTGGCCCATGGCCAGCAGAATGGCCTCGCCATGCCACAGCACCATCCAGATCGGGATCGAGATCAGGATCGCCAGCCACAGGCCCTGGCGCACGGTACGGCGCAAATCGCGCACCGAATAGCGCCGGCGGCCAAGCTCGGTGGCGATCATCGGCGAGGTCGCCAGCATCAGGCCGAGGCCGAAGATCAGCGGCATGAAATAGAGGTTGGCGCCGAGCGCGCCGCTGGCCAGCGTGTCCGCGCCCAGACGCCCCATCATCATGACGTCGGTCGCGGTCATCGCGGTCTGGCCGAGATTGGTCAGCACCATTGGCCAGGCCAGCGCCAGTGTCGCCCTGATTTCCTGACGCCAAAGATTTTCCGGCGCACGAGCGCCGGCTTCGATCGCAGACATTGTCCTGCTCTTTTCCGGTTGCGGCGCGTCGGCAACGAGGCCGGAAGCCGCACTTCCAAACGGCAAAACCTTCGGTTTCGCGGCGTTTGTGTCGTTCTATTGGACGAAATGCGAGATGAAGGCAAGGGAGGACGGGCAGCCGGCGATTGAGCCAGAGGCGGGAACCCTCCTATCCGGCCGCCCTTGGATCAGCCGATGCTTTCGCCGCCGTCGATCACCAGCGCCTGGCCGGTCATGAAGGATGAGCGGTCGGAAACGAGGAACAGGATCGCTTCGGCGATCTCCTCGGCGCTCGCCCAGCGCCCCATCGGGATCTTGGTGCGGACATAGGTCTCGATCGCCTCGCGTCCGCCCATCTGGGCGATGAACGGCTCGTTGAAGGGCGTGTCGACCCAGCCCGGGCAGAGCGCGTTGACGCGCACATTGTGGCGGGCATAGTCGAGCGACATCTGCCTGGTCATCGCCACCACGGCATGTTTGGACGTGGCATAGGCGATCATCTCGCGGTCGTAGAACACGCCGGAGTTCGAGGCCGTGTTGAGGATGACGCCGCCGCCTTGCGCGACCATTGCCGGCATGACCAGCCGCGCGGCCAGAAACTGCGCCCGTACATTGATGCGCCATGACGCATCCATACCATCGACCTCGACCTCGGTCAGCGTGCCGCCGACCTGGATGCCGGCGTGATTGTGCAGAATGTCGATGCGGCCATACTTGCCGAGAGTGCCTGTGATGAGCTTCTCGACCGCGGCGTCGTCAGAGACGTCGGTGACAACGGCCTCGGCCTGCCCGCCCACTGCCCGGATGTCCGCCGCCGTGGTCTCGCCGCTGGCCAGATCCCGGTCGGCGATGACCACCAGCGCGCCTTCCCTGGCCATGATCATGGCGCCGGCGCGGCCGATGCCGGAACCGGCGCCCGTCACCACGGCGATGCGGTCTTTGAGGAGCATGAATTTGTCTTTCAGCTGGATGGCTTGTTCAGTTTGACGGCTGGCGCTGGCGCAGCTGCCATTGGGCAAGCACCACCAGCAGGACCGAGGCGACGAGCACGATGGTGGCGATGGCGTTGATTTCCGGCGTCACGCCGCGCCGGATCGAGGCGAAGACATAGATCGGCAGCGTCGTCTGCGCGCCGGCGACGAAGAAGGCGACGATGAAATCGTCGAAGGAGAAGGTGAAGGCGAGCAGGAAGCCGGCGATCACCGCCGGCATGATCTGCGGCAGCACGATCGAGCGAAACGTCGTCAGCGGCGTGGCGTAGAGATCGCTCGAGGCCTCGACCAGGTTGCGGTCGAGGCTGGCGAGACGCGTGCCGACGATCATCGTCACCAACGCCATCGAAAACAGGCCGTGGGCGGCGATGATCGATCCATAGCCGAGCGACAGGCGCGGCGGCTGGTCGTTTGGCCAGATCGAGGCGAGGAACGGGTTGAGCACGCCAAACAACTGGACCAGCGCGACGAGCGTCGAGATGCCGATGACGACGCCGGGAACGACGATCGCGGCACCCATCAGCGCGTCGAAGACGGCGCGGGTTCTGAGCCCGACCCGCGCCAGGCCGAGTGCCGCCGCCGTGCCGCACACCGCCGCCAGAAGGGCGCTGGTGGTGGCGATGAACAGGCTGTTCTTCAACGCCTCGACCAGGAACGGGTTCGACAGCGCCGTGCCGTACCACTGCACCGAAAAGCCGGTGAACTCGCTGGCATGGCGGCCGGCGTTGAAGGAAAACAGCACGACCAACGCGATCGGCAGATAGAGGAAGGCGAAGACGGCTGTGACGAAGGCGCGCATCAGATCAGATCCACCCTGCGGGCGCCCGACACCCGTGTCGAAATGCGGTTTGCCGCGATCAGCACCACCACCGAAACCGCCACCAGCGTGATGGCGATGGCCGATCCGAACGGCCAGTTGCGCGACTGCAGGAACAGGTCGACCAGCGCATTGCCGATGAAGAACACCTTGCCGCCGCCAAGCAGCGTCGGGATCAGGTATTCTCCGAGCAGCAGGATCATGACCAGCGAGAAGCCGGTCATGACGCCCGGCAGCGACAGCTTCAGCGTCACCCCCAGAAAGGTTGAGAGCGGGGTCGCGCCGAGATCGGCGGAGGCTTCCAGCAGCCTTCGGTCGAGCCGCTCGAGACTGACATAGATCGGCAGGATCATCAGCGGCAGATAGCCATAGACGATGCCGAGCAGCACGGCGCCCGGCGTGTTGATCAGCCTGACATCCTCGATACCGACAAAGGCCAGCAGCGCGGGAATGCCGCGTCCGCCCAGAATGTACATCCAGGCATAGGTACGCATCAAAAGGCTGGTCCAGAACGGAATGACGACGAGCGCAAGCAGGATCAGCCGCCAGCGTTGCGGCGCCTTCAGGGCAAGGTAGTAGGCGACGGGGTAGGCGACGAGCAGGCAGGCAAGCGCGCCCACCGGCGCCAGCATCATGGTGTTCCAGAAGGCAGTCGCCCGCGCCGGGAGGTTGGCATATTGCGCCAGCGTGAAGGCGGCCTGGTAGCCGCCCTCCGGCGCCCGCTCGCCGACGCTGAACACGGCAATGGCGACGAACGGCAACACCAGAAACACCACCAGCCACGCTGTAGCCGGAGCGAGCAGCAGCGCTGTCAGGATGTTATACCGAAATCTGTTGCCGTGCATGGAAACCGCCCCGATGCCGGCGGACATAGGCCCACCGGTTTCCGTTTGCGTCAGGCCGGCCTCAAGCCGACTTGAAGCGCGCCATCAGCTCGGCGCGGCCGGGATCGGTCAGCGTCGCCGCCGCACCGAATTCCAGCGGTGTCAACAGGTCGGCCGCCGGATAGAGGATCGGATTGTCCAGCACTTCCTTGGGCAGCAGCTTGTTGACGCGTGCGTCGGTCGAGGGCGCGCCGTTGGCGAGATGCTCCTTCACCGCGACCTCAGGGGTCATCAGATAGTTGAGCAAGGCATAGCCGGCCGGCTTGTTCGGCGCGTCCTTCGGGATGGCGTAGAAATCGGTCCAGATCTCGCCGCCCTCCTTGCCCAGCACATAGGCGATCTCCGGGATATCGCGATGCAGCTGTGCGCCATCATTCGTCCAGCACATGGTCAGCCAGGCGTCGCCCGCCCGCATGCCCGGCTGGTAGTCGGACGAGACCGCGAACAGATGCGGCTTGACCTTGAGCAGCAGCTCCTCGGCCTTGGCGAGTTCATCCTGCTTCAGCGAGTTGAAGGAATAGCCGTAATATTTCAGCGCGTTGCCGATGGTGGTCAGCTGGTAGTCGTGCACCATGGTGCGGCCATCGCCCTCAGCCATGGCGACGTCCCAGAATTCCTTCCAGCTGGTCATCGGCTTGGCCAGCTTCTTGGTGTTGACGGCAAAGCCCGTGGTGCCCCAGTTCTTCGGCACCGCGTAGGTCGTGCCGTCGATCGTGCCTTCCGAGGTGAAGCGCGGGTCCTCCTGGGAGCTGTCGAAATTCGGCAGCTTGGCCATGTCGAGCGGATCGATGATGCCGAGTTTCTTGTAGGTCGAGATCGTGTAGTTGGTCGGCACGAACAGGCTCCAGCCCGAGGCGCCGGCCTGCAGCTTGGCCAGCATCTCCTCATTGGAGCCGAACACGTTGACCTCGACGGCGACGCCGGTGTCCTTCTTGAAATTCTCGAAGGTCTGCGGGTCGTGATAGTTCGGCCAGGTGGCGATCGACATGCGGTCGCCGAGGTTTTCGGCGGCGAAGGCCGGCGTCGGCATGATGCCGAGCTCGCGCGCCATCACCGCGGTTGCGATGCCCAGGCCGGTGAGGCCGAGGAAATCGCGGCGGCCGATCGAGCCGCGCTTCAGGCGCATCAGCTGGTCGACGAAGTTCTCAGGGCTTATCGGCAGTCCGTCACGATATGATTTCGACATTTTTTGCTACCCTCTGGTTGGTCCCGTTGTTCTTGGTCTCCGGAAACGCCAGCGGCGTCCCGGAGGCAAAGCCGATGGCGACGGGTTCACCCGGCTTGAAGAGATTGCCGTGGCCGATCACATGGTCGGCCTTGGCCAGCAGCGTTCCGATGCCCTGCACCTCGATGGCGTATTCCGCCGTCGAGCCCAAGAAGATCCGGTTGCGCACGATGCCCTTGAAAGGGCTGCCTTTGGTGGCGCCGAGGCTTAGCGATTCAGGACGCAGGCTGACAGACACGGTCTCGCCCTGCTGCAAGGCGGTTCGTTTGCGCGCGGCAATGACGGTTCCGTCCGCCAGCGCCACATTGACAAGATCGCCTGTATGCCCGGCAACCTTGCCGCTCAACAGATTGGTCTTTCCGACGAAGTCGGCGACGAACAGGTCGGCCGGCTCGTCATAGATCTCGCTCGGCTGGCCGAGTTGTACGATGCGGCCGCCATTCATGACGCAGACGAAGTCGCTCATCGACAGCGCTTCCTCCTGGTCGTGGGTGACCAGCACGAAGGTGATGCCGATCTCGCGCTGCAGGTTCTGCAACTCGATCTGCATATCGGTGCGCAGTTTCTTGTCGAGCGCCGCCAGCGGCTCGTCGAGCAACAGCACCGCCGGCTTGTTGACCAGTGCGCGCGCCAGCGCGACGCGCTGCTGCTGGCCGCCGGAGAGTTCGTGGATCTTGCGGCGGCCATAGCCGGCGAGCCGCACCATTTCGAGCGCCTCGCCGGCGCGCCGGCCGATTTCCTGCGACGACAGGCGTGGCCGTGCCTGGCGCAGCCCGTAGGATACATTGGCTTCGACATCGAGGTGCGGAAACAGCGCATATTGCTGGAACACCATGTTGACCGGGCGGCGATAGGGCGGTGTGCCGGCCATGTCTTGGCCGCGGATGAACACCTGGCCTTCGCTCGGCTGCTCGAAGCCGCCGATCATGCGCAGGCATGTGGTCTTGCCGCAGCCGGACGGTCCGAGAAGGGCGACAAAGGCGGAGGGCGGCACAGCCAGATCGATGCCGCTGACAGCGGTCACGGCGCCATAGCGCTTGGTGACGCCGCGAAACTCGATGTCGGGCACTGCGGTCAAAGTGCTGGCTCCAGCAACAGGGCTATTTCAGGACGCTACCAGAGCCGATGGCGGCTAGTATATACCTCGCAGGTGGTATATCTGATCTATTTTCTCGTTTGAGGGGGTATAGGTTGAGTGCGTCCCGCAGCGACGAATACAGCCGGCTCGCAGCCCTTGTCGCGGCAACGCGAGAGACCAGCGGCGACCTGTTCGGCAAGGCAATGGTCGGCTGGCTGAGCCAGCATGTCAGCTTCGACCACTGCGTTATCTTCGGCTATCGCGGCGCATCGCGACCGCCGCTGCTGTTCGAAACCTTCTCGCCGGCCGAGAGCCATGTCTTCGTCACGCTCTATCAGGAAGGACCTTACCTGCTCGACCCATTTCATCACGCGGCGGTGGAGCGCAAGGAGGGGTTCTGGCGCATGCGCGAACTGGCGCCCGACCGCTTCTATGCCAGCGAGTATTTTCGCACCTACTATAGCCAGACAAGGCTGGCCGAGGAGGTCGGCTTCTTCGTGCCGCTGCCCGGCAAGGATGCGCTGGTGCTGTCGCTGATGCGATTGCACGCCTCGGGTCCCTTCGGCACCGCCGATGCCAGGCTGCTGCGCGACATGGCGCCGGCGGTCATCAACTTCGCCCGGTTGCGCTGGCCCGCACTTTCGGCCGAGGAGCAGGACGAAGCGGAGCAGGGCGAGACGATCGCCGCAGTCAACGAGTTCGACCGCGCACACATTTGGGAAAGCCTGTCGCTGACCCCGCGCGAAAAGCATGTCGTCGATCTGGTGCTGCAGGGGCATTCCACCGAGTCGGTCGCAAGAGCCATGCGCATCGTGCCGGGAACGGTGAAGGTTCACCGCCGCAACATCCACCGCAAACTCGGCATCAAATCCCAGGCCGGGCTGTTCGCCCGCTTCATTGAGATCATCGAGAGCCGGCGTTGAAATCGCTGAGGCAGACATCGTTCACTTGCGGGCGACAGACTGCTACGGATTACCCGAAACCAGTCGCTTCCTCATACGCCCCGGAGAGCAGACGATGGCATTCAGGCGCAGAAAGAACACGGCCGCGATCCCTCGCACGGTGCCGGCTTTCGAGCACATCGTCACCGAGGCGAGCGACAGTTTCCTGTGGCGGCTCGACGACTATCCCTGGGAGCGCAATGTCTGGAATTTTCATCCGGAATACGAGATCCATCTCCTGAGGAAGTCTTCCGGGGTCGCGCTGGTCGGCGATCACATCGGCGAATTCGGGCCGGGCTACCTGAGCATCGTCGGCGGCGGGCTGCCGCATGACTGGGTGACATCGGTGCAACCCGGCGAGCTGATCGAAGGACGCGACATCGTGCTGCAATTCGATCCGCAGCGGCTGCGCGGCTCGGCGGGACTGCTGCCGGAGCTGCGCGAACTAGAACCGTTCCTGGAGCGATCGCTGCGCGGCATCGTCTTCCATGGCCGCGCCGCGCTCGACGGCGCTGCGCTGATGGAACGGATGGGCACCGTGCACGGGCTCGCCCGGTTTTGCCTCTTCCTCGAACTGGTCGATCTGCTGGCCAGGACAGACGAATACGAGCTTTTGTCCTCGCCGGATTTCTCACCCGCGCTCGACGCAACCTCGCTGGACATCATCCAGCGCACGCTGACCTATCTCTTCCAGCACTTCGCCGAGGACCTGAAGCTGCCGGAGGCGGCGGAGCTGGCGGGGATGAGCGAAAGCACGTTTTCGCGCTTCTTCCAGAAAAACACCGGCAACAGTTTCAGCGACCACATCGCCAAGCTCCGGCTCTGGCAAGCCTGCAAGCTGCTGGCGGACACCGACATTCCGATCACCGACATCTGCTTCCAGGTCGGCTACATGAACATCTCCAACTTCAACCGCGCCTTCCTGCGCAAGCACCGGATGACGCCGTCATCCTACCGCAAGCTGTCGCGGCAGCGGCTGACGATGCGTGCCTGAAAACCGGCCTTCCTCTCTCCATCGGTACTCATGTGACAGAGGCCGTTCGGGTAGGCCGGATTTTGCACCGCACAATGCATAAAAGTACAGGTCTGCTGCAACGGGGCTTCTAGCGCGGCCTTTAGCAACTCCTCATTTTGGCGATGGGTGGCTTGTCGCTCGGGCGATGGCGAGGATCGCGCAACCGAAGACTTCCGCTTCCTGCGACTGTTCCTGGAGGAGAAAATCAATGAAACCAATTCGGCTCGCTGCGAGCATAAGCGCAGCTTTCATGCTTACCACGACCCTCTCGACCATGGCGCTGGCGGCGCCGGTCTGCTCGGCGCCGGTCAAGGTGCTGGCGCAACCGCGTGACGGGCTGACGCTGCTGGAAGCGTCCAAGGACGAGTTCCAGAAACTGGCCGGCGCCAGCTTCCAGATCGACTATCTCAACGAGAACGACCGCCGGGCAAAGTCGCGCGCCGATGCGTCCACGGTCGGCAACTACAACGTCTACTATGTCGACGAAGCCAATGTCGCGCTGTTCGCCTCGTCGAAATGGATCGTGCCGCTCACCGACTATTACCCGGCTGACTACGACTACGCCGATTTCGACCCGGGCCGGCAGAAGGTCGCCACCTATGACGGCAAGGTGTGGTTCGCGCCGCTGACCGGCGGCGGCGACCTGATGGTCTACCGCAAGGACATTCTGGAAGCCGCCGGCATCCAGCCGCCGAAGACGCTCGACGAGTTGATCGCCGACGTGCCGAAGCTGACCGATCCCGACAAGGGCATGTACGGCATCGCGCTGCGCGGCGCGCGTGGCTCGGGCGCCAATGTCTGGCGCTGGATGCCGTTCTTCAAGGCCTATGGCGGAAAATGGTTCGACGGTGACAAGCCGGCTTTCAACTCCGAGGCCGCGGTCAAAGCGACCGAGACCTATCTTAAACTGTTCAAGGATTCAGCGCCCGGCACGCAGACCGGCAGCTGGGATGAATCGACCGGCGCCTTCCTGTCGGGCCAGGTTGCCATCTTGGTCGAATCGACGCCGCTGTCGGGCATGGCGGTCGACCCGAAGACCTCGCAAGTGGTCGGCAAGATCGGCTTCCTGCCGCCGCCCTCGCCACTGACCGGCGGCGGCTACGGCCACGGCCTCGCCATCGCCGCCAAGGCCAATGCCGATGACGCCGCGAAGCAATGCGCCGGCCTGTTCATCGCCTGGGCGACGTCGAAGGAGAACGAGAAGCGCCGGCTCGACGCGCACCAATTCGGCGAGCTCAACCGCACCAGCGTGCTGTCCAGCAAGGAGTTCGCCGACATCTATGGCGCCGATCTCGGCCAGGCGCTTGCCGATACCGGCAAGGTGACGGCGGTGAACTTCTGGCAGGATCCGCGCTGGCCGGATCTCGGCGACCGCTGGGGCATCATCCTGGAAGAGCTGGTCACCGGCACGCGCACCGACGTCAAGGGCGGCCTCGACGAACTCGAGGCCTACGCCAACGAGCTGGTGAAGAAGAAGTAATCCTCCCGCCCGCGGCGCGCGGTCCACGGCATTCGACCGGATGCCGGGACCTGTGCGCCGCGGGTCTCTCCAAAAAGGCACAGCCCGAGGATAGGCAATGCGCCGACGCTCTTCCCTGCCCGTGACGTTTCTGGTTCCGACGCTCGCCATTCTTCTGGTGCTGTCGATGGTGCCGACGCTGTACGCCATCGTCATTGCGCTGCAGAACCGCGAGCTGAGCTCGTCGGACTATTCCTGGGTCTGGCTGTCGAACTTCATCGACCTGTTCGCCGACCGGCGTTTCCTCAACGCGGTCTGGGTTTCGGTGAAGTGGGAAATCGTCACCGTGGTGGCGACGATGATGGTGGCGATCGGGCTCGGCGTGCTGATGTTCGAAGTAGCGTCGCCGCGGCTGCGCAACATCTACTGCCTGCTGTTCATCATCCCGGTGCTGTTGCCGCGTGTCTCGGCGGCCTTCGTGTGGAAGTTTGCCTATCATCCGCTCTACGGCATCGCCACCTATCCCTACAGGCTGATCACCGGCGGGCTGATCTTCGACCCGCTGTCGAAGCCGTCGACGGCCCTGTTTGCCGTCGCCTCGGTCGATGTCTGGCAGTGGGGACTGTTCTTCGCGGTCATCGTGCTGAAGCTTCTGGAGACCTTGCCGCCGCAGCCGATCGAAGCGGCGCGGCTCGACCACGCCAAACGCTGGCAGATCCATGCCTATGTGACCTTGCCTATGCTGAAGGCGCCGCTGATCAGCCTGATGTTCGTCAAGATGATCGAATCGCTGCGCTCCTTCGACCTGATTTATGTGATGACGCGCGGCGGGCCGGGCGTGGCGACCGAGACGCTCGACATGTACGCCTTCTCGCAAGGCTTCATCGAATCCGGCAAGGTGTCCTATGCCTCGGCCATGGCGGTGCTGATGATGATCGCGACTGTCATCACCTTCACCATGCTGTGGAAGCGGGTGCAGGCATGAGGCCGTATCGCATGAGACCGGGCCGCCTCATCGGCAAGATCATCCTGGCCTTCGCCGGCTTCATGGCGGTGTTTCCGCTCGCCTGGACGGCGGTCAATTCGCTGAAGAACAATGTCGACATCATCACCCGCGTGCCGCGCCTGGTGTTTACCCCGACCTTCGACAATATCAGCTACATCATCGGCCGCGACAGCGTCATGACCGGTCTCTATAACTCGGTCATTTCCTGCGGCGTCGCCGTGCTGATCGGCGTCATGCTCGGCCTTCCGGCAGCCTATGCGGTGGCGCGCTATCCCAATCGCTTCGCTGGCGACATCCAGTTCTTCGTGTTGTCGCTGCGCTTCCTGCCCCCGGTGGCAGTCGCCATTCCGCTGATGGTGATCTGGCTGCAGATCGGGCTCTACGACACCTTGCCGGCGCTGATCGTCACCTATTCGCTGCTCACCATCTCGGTGATCATGTGGCTCGCCATTCCCGCCTTCCAGGCGGTGCCGAAAGAAATCGAGGAAGCCGCTTTCGTCGACGGCTACGGCGCTTACTCGGTGTTCTGGCGCATTGCGCTGCCGGTAGCGGCGCGCTCGCTGATCGGCGCCGTCGCCTTCAGCTTCGTGCTGGTGTGGAACGAATTCCTGATCGCGCTGATGCTGTCCAGTTCCAACGCCAAGACATTGCCGATCGTCGCTTCCGAACTTTCACAGCAAGGCATGAACGTGCCGTGGGGAATCCTCAACGCCTCGGTCGTGCTGTTGTCGCTACCGCCGCTGCTGTTCCTCGGCGTGCTCAGCGGCTTCCTGAATTCCGTTTTCCGGCAAAAAAAGACTTGATGCGAGGACTTACCTATGCGGGCACTGGTGCTTGAGAAAAAAGGCGAACTGTCGCTGCGCGAGATCGCGCTGCCGCTCGACGTCGGACCGGGCGATGTCAAGATCGCCATCCACACGGTCGGCGTCTGCGGCAGCGACGTGCACTATTACACCCATGGCGCCATCGGCAGCTATGTCGTGCGGGCCCCGATGGTGCTCGGCCACGAAGCCGCGGGAACGATCGTCGAGATCGGCGCCAATGTCGGCACGCTGAAGGTCGGCGACCGCGTCTGCATGGAGCCGGGCGTGCCGAACCTGTCGTCGCGCGCGACCAGGCTCGGCATCTACAATGTCGACCCTGACGTCTCCTTCTGGGCGACGCCGCCTGTGCATGGCGTGCTGGCGCCCTATGCCGTGCACCCGGCCGCCTTCACCTACAGACTGCCGGACAATGTCACCTTCGCCGAAGGCGCGATGGTCGAACCCTTTGCCATCGGCATGCAGGCGGCGAGCCGCGCCCGCATCGTGCCTGGCGACGTCGCCGTCGTCGTCGGCTGCGGCCCGATCGGCATCATGATCGCGCTGGCGGCGCTGGCCGGCGGCTGCTCGAAGGTGCTGATCTCCGATTTTTCCGCACCCAAGCTCAAGATTGCCGCGCAATATCCCGGCATCGTGCCGGTTAATATAGGTGAGCAATCGCTGGTCGACGCAGTCTCCGCCGCGACCGACAATTGGGGCGCGGATATCGTGTTCGAGGCGAGCGGCAGCCCGAAGGCATTCGCCGACCTGTTCGATGTCGTGCGGCCGGGCGGCGCGGTGGTGCTGGTCGGACTGCCGGTCGAACCGGTCAGCCTCAACGTTCCGGCGGCGATCTCCAAGGAAGTGCGCATCGAGACGGTGTTCCGTTACGCCAACATCTTCGACCGCGCGCTGCAGCTGATCGCCTCGGGGAAGGTCGACCTCAAGCCGCTGATCACCGGCACTTATGATTTCTCGGACAGCATCGAGGCCTTCGAGCGGGCGGCGCAAGGCAAGCCGCAAGACGTCAAGCTGCAAATCCTTCTTACCGGCGAGAAGGGCTGACCATGTCCGCGATCGTTTGCTCCCATGTCGACAAGGCTTACGGCGCCACCACCGTCATCCGCGACCTCAATCTCTCGATCGAGGAGCACGAATTCGTCGTATTCCTCGGCCCGTCCGGCTGCGGCAAGTCGACCTTGCTCAGGATGCTGGCCGGACTGGAGGATATCAGCGGCGGGGAAGTGTCGATCGGCGGCAAAGTGGTCAACGATCTCGAGCCCGGCGAGCGCGGCATTGCCATGGTTTTCCAGAACTATGCGCTCTACCCGCATATGACGATCTTCGACAACATCGCCTTTGGGCTCAAGCGACAGAAAGTGCCCCCGGCCGAGATCCGGAAGCGGGTCGAGGCGGTGGCAACGACGCTCGGCCTCGAACCTTACCTCGCCCGCAAGCCGACCGAACTTTCCGGCGGCCAGCAGCAGCGCGTGGCGATTGCGCGCGCCATGATCAAGACGCCGAAAGTGTTCCTGTTCGACGAGCCGCTGTCCAATCTAGATGCCAAGCTGCGCAACCACATGCGGGTCGAGATCGCCCGGCTGCATCAGTCGCTGAAGACCACCACCGTCTATGTCACCCACGATCAGTTGGAAGCGATGACGCTGGCCGACCGGATCGTGCTGCTCAGGGATGGCGTTATCGAACAGATCGGCTCGCCTGCGGGGATCTATCGCCAGCCGGGCAATCTGTTCGTCGCCGGCTTCATCGGTACGCCGAACATGAATTTCATCGACGTGGCCGTCGGGCGGAAGGACGAACGCTGGACGCTGACAGGCGGCGGCTCGAGCTTCTCCATAGAAGGCTCGGGCTTCGATCTACGCGGCGTCCAGCGCGCCGTGCTTGGAATCCGACCGCCGGACCTGAAGACCGCCGGCGCTCAGAGCATCAATCTTCTGCAAGGCACCGCCGACCTCATCGAGTTCCATGGCAATGACGCGCTGGTGACGTTCGCCTGCGGCGGCAAGGAGGTCGGCGCGTTGGTATCGGCCCGCGAATGCCCGGCGTTGCGCGCGCCTGTGCGCTATACGTTCGAGGAGGAGAGCGTGCATCTGTTCGACGCGGCGACCGGCGCATCCTTGCGCCGGCGAGAAGCCTAAATCTGTACGCAATTCCGGACGGAAAACCGTTTCACACTTTTCCTGGAATTGCTCTAGCCGATCGCGTCGAGCGCCTGCCGCTGGCGGTGCATTTCGAGGAAGATCCTGTAGTCGCGGTCGAAGCGGCCTGACGCGGTCGGGTTCGAGGTGCGCGCCCTGCCGCCTTGCTGCATGGCGACGCAGGCGGCATTCAGGTCCGGGAACAGGCCAGCGGCAGTGGCGGCGACCATGCCGGTGCCGAGCAGAACGGCTTCGTCGGCCAGCGGCTCGATCACCGCGCAGCCGGTGGCGTCGGCATAGAGCTCCATCAGCAACGGGTTCTTGGTGTGGCCGCCGGTGACATGCAGCGTGTCTATGAGATAGCCGTTCTCGTTCAGCGCCTCCAGCACATGGCGCACGCCGAGCGCGATGCCGACGGCGGTGCGCCAATACAGCTTGCACAGACTGTCGAAGGAGGAATCCAGCGTCAGCCCGCTGACCACACCGACCGCATGCGGATCGGCAAGCGGCGAGCGGTTGCCATGGAAATCCGGCAGCACATGCAGCCTTGCCGCCAGCTTGTCACCTTCGGTGCTGCGCAGTTCGGCGACGCGCCTGGCGATTTTTGCATGCATGGCCGCGTCCGGCTCGCCGCCGGCGCCGTGCCAGCGGATGATATGGTCGAGCAGCGCACCGGTCGCCGACTGGCCGCCTTCCGACAGCCAGAGTTTTGGCAGTGCGGCGCCATAGTATGGACCCCAGACGCCGGCGAAAGGCTGCGGGTCGGGCGACATCGCCATGACGCAGGACGAGGTGCCGGCGATCAATGCCAGATGGCGGCCGATATTCTGCTCGTCGCCAGCAAAGCCGCCGAGCACGCCAAGCGCGCCGGCATAGGCATCGATGACGCCGGCGCCGACCCGACAGTTTTCGCTCAAGCCCAACTCCGCCGCCGCTTCAGGGGTGAGCGTGCCGATGTCTGCGCCGACAGCACTTGCCTTCTCCGGCAGGCTGCCGTGTTCGAACAGATCGCCAAGCCCGACCCTGTCGAAGAAGTCACGGCGCCAGCCGGTTTCCTCATGCGCCAGATAGGTCCATTTGGCGGTCAGCGTGCATTGCGAGCGCGCCAGCGACCCGGTCGCCTTCCAGGTCAGGAAATCGGTGAGGTCGAATAGGTAGCCGGCTTCATGCCAAGTTCCCGGCAGATTGCGCTTCAGCCACATCAGCTTCGGCGTCGCCATTTCCGGCGACATGACGCCACCGATATAGTCGAGTACGGCGTGGCCGCTATCGGTGCATTCATCTGCCTCGGCGATGGCGCGATGGTCGAGCCAGACGATGGTGTCCCAGCGCCGTTCGCCCGTCACCGAGACGCTGAGCTGGCCGGCATTCCTGTCCAGCACCACCAGCGAGCAGGTGGCGTCGAACGACATGCCGACAATATCGTCGGCTGACACACCGGCCTTTTCGCGCGCGGCACGCACCGCGATGCACACAGCCGACCAGATATCCTGCGAATTGTGCTCGGCGTGATCGGCCTGCGGCTGGTTCATGACGATCGGATGCTCGGCGCGGCCGAGCAAGGTGCCTGACGTGTCGAGAATGCCCGCGCGGGCGCTCCCGGTGCCGACATCGACCGCGCAAACGAAGCTTTTCGTCAAGATGCTTTTACTCTCGCTCCCTAGAGCCGGATGATTTCAGGTCTGTTCGACCTGAAATCTGAATCCGTCTCTAAATCAAAGAAGTAGAGCATGATGTCGTCCGAAAACCGCTTCACACTTTTCGGCATCATGCTCTAGCCTGCAATCAGATCGGGCAATTGCAGCATGTCCGCGAATATAAAGTCCGGTTCACTCGACGCAAGCCGCGCTTTCAAGGCCGGGTTGCCGGCGTGCGAACCGCCGGTGAAAGCAAAGACGCGCATACCGGCCGCATGCGCCGCCGCGATGCCGGCAGGGCTGTCCTCGATTACGATGCAATTACCGGGATGCGCGCGCATAGCAGCGGCGGCATGGAGAAAAAGATCCGGCGCCGGCTTGCCGCGCGCGACCATGGCAGCGCTGAACAGATGGGGCTCGAGCAGGCCGAGCAGGCCGGTAACGTCGAGCGCATAGCGAATGCGGTCGAGCGTGCCGGAGGAAGCGACGCAGCAGGGCACGCCCAGCCTCGGCAGGATGTCGCTGATGCCGGGAATCGGCTTCAGCTCCTCGCGGAATTTGCGCATCAGCTCGACGCGCATATCGGTCAGGTGCACGTCGGTGATGTCGATGGTGAAATCGCGAAGAAGTATCTCGCGCACGCTCTTCATGCTCTTGCCGAGGAAATGCTCGTAGGCCGCATCCTCGCTGACCGAGCCCCCGGCGGCAGAGATCATGCCGAGCAGAGCCGAAACCGACAGCGCCTCGCTGTCGACCAGCACGCCGTCACAGTCGAAGATGACCAGTTCGGGCGTCATTGCGGCTGGCGTCAGAGCTTGCCGGAGATGTAGCGCGTCAGCGTCGCGCGCGTGCCATTCGCCCACAAGACGTTGAGCGCATGGGCAAAGGCCTCGGCGAACGCCGCCGAGCGGCCGACATCGCCATAGATGTCCTCCATCGCAAGCCAGGCGCCGGGCGCATCCTTCGCCGCCTTGGCGGTTGCCTGCAGCCGGTCCCAGCTGGGATCGTTGGCTTCGATGTCGGCGCCGCTGTCGGTGGTGCCGAAGCAATAGCGGCACCACAGCGCCGATTCCAGCGCGAGACCCGCAACGCTCTTCCCGGCTTTCAGCCGGTCGGCGATGGTCGGGATGATGAATTTCGGCTGCCGGTTGGAACCGTCGAGGCAAAGCCGGCGGATGGTGTCGCCGATCTTCGGGTTGGAAAAGCGGTGCTCGATGAGCTGGTAATAATCCTCCAGCACGGTGTCCGGCACCGGCGGCACGGTCGGGATGATCTCGTCATGCTCGAGCTTGGCGAGGAAGCCGCGCACCAGCGGCTCCTGCATCGCCTCATGGACGAAATGGATGTCCATCAACCCTGCGGGATAAGCGATCGTGGCATGACCGCCATTGAGGATGCGGATCTTCATCAGCTCATAGGGCGCGACATCCCTCACGAATTGCACACCGACCTTTTCCAGCGGCGGGCGGCCGTCGGTGAAACGGTCTTCCAGCACCCATTGCTTGAACGGCTCGCAGAACACCGGCCAGTTGTCCTCGAGGCCGAACTCGGTGGCGAGAATGCCGCGCTCGCGGTCGGAGGTGGCGGGGGTGATGCGGTCGACCATGCCGTTGGGAAAGGCGACATTGTCGCTGACCCAGTTTGCCAGATCCTCGTCGATCAGCCGGGCGAGGCCGATGACGCCATCCGAGGTGACATGGCCATTGTGAGGGATGTTGTCGCAGGACATGACGGTGAACGGCACGATGCCGTCGGCCCGGCGGCGCATCAGCCCGGCCAGGATGAGGCCGAACACCGTCTTCGGCGTCGTACCTGCCTGCGCGTCGGCAACGATATCAGGATGGGTCGGGTTGAACTTTCCCGAGGCCGGATCGATGAAATACCCGCCTTCGGTGATGGTCAGCGAGACGATCTTGATCGCCGGATCGGCGAGCTGGTCGATGATCGCATCCGCATCGCCGGGCGTCAGGAAATCGATCATGACGCCGGTGACGCGGGCGCTCATATGGTCGGAATCCTGCTCGACCACGGTGGTCAGCCAGTCCTGCTCCTGCAGCTTGGAACGACCGATTTTTTCGCCCTCGAAGACCCCGGCGCCGACCAGCGCCCAGTCATGGCCGATGCCTGCATTGAAGAGATCGTCGAGGTAGACCGCCTGATGCGACCGATGGAAATTGCCGACGCCGAAATGGACGATACCGGGTTTGAGCCTGGAGCGATCATATCTGGGACCGGCGACCTTGGCGGGGAGTTCCGAGAGGATCGAGGAGGAGAGTTTCACGGTCATTTTTCTACCCTTTTGGCCGGGCTGCGGCCTTCGTGATCCCGGCCCATCAACTCATCCATTGGCCGCCATCGACATTGTAGGTCTGGGCGACGATGTATTCGGCGTCGTCGCTGGCCAGGAAGACCGCCATGCCGGTCAGGTCCTCCGGCTTGCCCATGCGGCCATAGGGCACGCCCTCGCCGACCAGCCGCTTCTTCTCGCCCTTCGGCCGGTTCTCATATTTGGCAAACAGCGCATCGACCTCATCCCACATATCGCTGTCGACGACGCCGGGCGCGATGCCATTGACGTTGATGCGGTGCTTGATCAGGTCGAGCCCGGCGGACTGGGTCAGCGAAATCACCGCGGCCTTGGTGGCGCAATAGACGGCGACCAGCGGCTCGCCGCGCCGTCCTGCCTGGCTGGCGATGTTGATGATCTTGCCGCCCTTGCCCCTTGCGATCATCGAACGCGCCGCTGCCTGCAGCATGAACAAAGTGCCGGCGACGTTGACGGAGAACAATTTGTCATAGCTCGCTTCGGTGATCTCGACGATCGGCGCCAGGTCGAACAAGGCAGCATTGTTGATCAGTATGTCGAGGCCGCCGGTCTTTGTTTCGACCGCCTTGACCGACGCCTGGATCGAAGCAAGGTCGCTGACGTCGAGCCTGACCGGATAGGCGTTGGCGCCAATCTCGGCGGCCGTGTTTTCGGCAGCCGCCAGATTGATGTCGGCAATGGCCACCGTGGCACCCTCGCGCGTATAGGCTTCGGCAAAAGCCCTGCCGATGCCGCGCGCGGATCCGGTGATCAGCGCCGATTTGCCTTTCAGTCTCACTGCGTCAGCGCCTTTCCGTCGGGGCCGAAGCGATGCATGCGGACCTTGTCCGGCGTCAAATAGATGGTGTCGCCGTGGCGTACGGCCAGTTCGCCATCGGCGCGTACCGTCAGCGGACCGACGCCGTCGGCCTGGACATGCAGGAAGGTGTCGGAGCCCAGATGCTCGGCGACGCCGACAAGGGCTTTCCAGTCACCCGCGGTGGTCGATATCCCCATATGCTCAGGACGAATGCCGATGGTCTTGGCGTTGTATTTGGCCGCCGGCGCACCTTCGATCAGGTTCATTTTCGGCGAACCGATGAAGCCCGCCACGAACAGGTTCTTCGGCGACTTGTAGAGTTCCATCGGCGAGCCGACCTGTTCGATGTTGCCGGCGTTGAGCACGACGATCTTGTCGGCCATGGTCATAGCTTCGATCTGGTCGTGGGTGACGTAGACCATCGTCGTCTTGAGCTGATGGTGCAGCTCGCTGATTTCGAGCCGCATGGTGCCGCGCAGTGCAGCATCGAGGTTGGACAGCGGCTCGTCGAACAGGAATGCCGAGGGCTGGCGCACGATGGCGCGGCCGATGGCGACGCGTTGCCGCTGGCCGCCGGAGAGCTGGCCGGGCCGGCGTTCGAGATAGTTGGTGAGGTTGAGGACCCGGGCCGCGTCCTTCACCTTCTTGTCGATCGTCGCCACATCCTCGCCCGCCATCTTCAGCGGGAAGCCGATGTTCTTGGCCACCGTCATATGCGGATAGAGCGCATAGGACTGGAACACCATGGCCAGCTTGCGCTTGGCCGGCGCCTCGCCGGTGACGTCACGGCCATCGATGTTGATGGTGCCCCCGCTGGTGTCCTCGAGCCCGGCAATGAGGCGCAGCAACGTGGACTTGCCGCAACCCGACGGCCCGACGAAGACGACGAACTCGCCATTCTCGATGACGAGGTCGAGGCCTGGAATGATGACCGTCGATCCGAAATGCTTGGAGACGTTCTTGAGCGTGATGTTTCCCATGGTTTCCTCCCCGAGGGGTTATTTGGCCGGATTGCTTCAGGCAACGTCCGTTATTTTACCGCACCGAAGGTCAGGCCGCGCACCAGCTGCTTCTGGCTGAACCAGCCCATGATCAGGATGGGCGCGATGGCCAGCGTCGATGCCGCCGAAAGCTTGGCCCAGAACAGGCCTTGCGGGCTTGAGAACGAACTGATGAAGGCCGTCAGCGGCGCCGCCTCGGTGGTGGTCAGGCGGATGGTCCAGAACGCTTCGTTCCATGCCAGGATGATGTTGAGCAGCATGGTCGATGCGATGCCCGGCACGGCCATGGGGGTCAGCACATAGACGATCTCGCCCCACAGGGTGGCGCCGTCCATGCGTGCCGCCTCCAGGATTTCGCCGGGGATTTCGCGGAAGTAGGTGTAGAGCATCCAGATCACGATCGGCAGGTTGATCAGCATCAGCATGATCATCAGGCCGATGCGGCTGTCGAGCAGTCCGGCATCGCGGAAGATGAGGTAGATCGGGAATAGCACGGCAACCGCCGGCATCATCTTGGTCGAGAGCATCCACATCAGGATGTCCTTGGTCCACTTGCTCGGCGAGAAGGCCATCGACCAGGCGGCCGGAACCGCGACTATCAGGGCCAGGATGGTCGAGCCGACCGAGAGCAGCACCGAGTTGAAGAAGAACTTGAAGTAGCCGCTCTGCGCCTGGACCTCGGTATAGCTCTCGAACGTCCCCGACGGGATCAGCGCGAAGCCCTGGATGGCCTCCTGCTCCGACTTGAACGAGGTGATGATCGTGTAGAGGATCGGGAAGAAGATCAGCAGCGCGACGATCCAGGCGGCGCCTGTCGCAATGATCTTGTGTTGGGTGGTGACTGCACGTGCCATCGTATCCTCCCTTACTTGTCCAGGTTCTTGCCCACCGCGCGCATGGCGAAGAAGGCGACGATGTTGGCGAGAATGACGGCGATGACACCGCCGGCCGATGCCTGGCCGATTTTGAACTCCAGCAATGCCTTCTGGTAGACGAGGAAGGGCAGGTTGGTGGAGGCATAGCCGGGTCCGCCATTGGTGGTGACCAGGATTTCGGCATAGACCGACAGCAGGAAGATGGTCTGGATCAGGATGACGACGGTGATGGCGCGCGACATGTGCGGCAGCGTCAGATAGATGAAGCGGCTGACGAAGCCGGCGCCGTCCATCTCGGCGGCTTCCTTCTGCTCGCCGTCGAGCGACTGCAATGCGGTCAGCAGGATCAGCGTTGCGAAGGGCAGCCATTGCCAGGCGACGATGATGATGATGGCAAGCATCGGATGCTGCCCGAACCAGTCGATCGGTTGAGCCCCGAAGAAGCGCGCAATGTCGGCAAAGACGCCGTATTGCGGGTGCATGATCATGTTCTTCCAGACAAGTGCAGCCACCGGCGGCATGACGAAGAACGGAGAGATGACGAGGATGCGGACGATCCCCTGTCCCCACATCGGCTGATCGATCAACAGCGCCAGCATGATGCCGCCGATGACGGTGATCAGCAGCACGCTGCCCACCAGGACCAGCGTGTTGAGGATCGACTGCAGGAATGCCGGGTTGGAATAGAACAGCGAGTAATTCGAGAACCAGACAAACCCGTCGCGGATCGGATTGAGCGGATTGTACTGCTGGAAGGAGAACCAGATCGTGAGTGCCAGCGGCACGATCATCCAGACGAACAGCAGCACCACGGATGGCGCCAACATAAAGCGGGCAAGCGAACGGGTCTGCTGAGTAGCCATGACGGTCACCCTTCAAGGTCAGCCAAATTTTCAGGTGTGTGAAAGGGGCCGCCCGAACTGGGATTCGGGCGGCCGTTGCCGGCCAAGGAGGCGGCCGGCATTCGGCACCGGGAGGAGCCTTACTTGATATAACCGCCTTCGGTCATGGTCGCGGTGGCGGCGTCCTGCGCCTGCTTGAGCGCGTCGTCTACGCTGGTCTGGCCGGCGAGCGCCGCCGAGAACAGCTGGCCAACGGTTGTGCCGAGGCCCTGGAACTCAGGAATGGCGACGAACTGCACACCGACATAGGGCACCGGCTTGACGGTCGGATGCGTCGGGTCGGCGGCATTGATCGAGTCCAGCGTCATCTTGGCGAACGGAGCCGCCTTCTGATACTCGGCATTGGCGTAGAGCGAGGAGCGCGTGCCCGGAGGAACGTTGGCCCAGCCTTCCTTCGAAGCAACCAGTTCTGCGTAGTGCTTGCTGGTCGCCCAGGAGACGAACTTCTGTGCGGCGTCTCCCTTCTGCGTGCCGGCCGGGATGGCCAGCGACCAGGCCCACAGCCAGTTGCCGCGCTTGCCCAGACCATTGTCGGGGGCCAGTGCGTAGCCGACCTTGTCCGCGACGGTCGAGTTCTTCGGGTCGGAGACGAAGGAGGCGGCGACGGTGGCGTCGATCCACATGCCGCACTTGCCCTGCTGGAACAGCGCCAGGTTTTCGTTGAAGCCGTTGGACGAGGCGCCCTCGGGACCGTCGGCCTTCATCAGGTCGACATAGAACTGCAGCGTGTTCTTCCATTCCGGCTGGTCGAATTGCGGCTTCCAGTTCTCGTCGAACCAGCGGGCGCCGAAGGAGTTCGACATGGCGGTGAGGAAGGCCATGTTCTCGCCCCAGCCGGCCTTGCCGCGCAGGCAAACGCCGTTCACGCCATTGGCGCGGTCGGTCATCTTGTCGGCGGCCTGCTTGATGAAGTCCCAGGTCGGGGCGTCGGGCATCTTCAGCCCGGCCTTCTCGATCAAGTCCTTGCGGTACATGACGAAGGAGCTTTCGCCGTAGAAGGGCGCGGCATAGAGCTTGCCGTCGACCGACAGGCCGCCGGCGATGGCCGGGATGATGTCCTTGGCGTCATAGTCGTCGCCGAGCTTGTCGAGCGGCAACAGCCAGTTCTGCTTGGCCCAGATCGGAACCTCGTAGGTGCCGATGGTCATAACGTCATACTGGCCGCCCTTGGTGGCAATGTCGGTGGTGACGCGCTCGCGCAGCACGTTCTCTTCGAGCGTGACCCAGTTGAGCGTGACGTCGGGGTTAGCCTTGGTGAAGTCGTCGGTCAGCTTCTGCATGCGGACCATGTCGCCATTGTTGACGGTGGCGATGGTGATGGATTCGGCATGCGCGGCGAAAGCGAAGGCGCTGGCCGACAACAGGCCCAAAGTGAGCGTGCGCAGTTTCATCAAATTCCTCCCATGAACCAAGATGAGCATTTGCCTTGGTAGTGGGCAATTACTCACTTGGCGTTAATTATGTCAAGCCGGATTCGATGCTGCAGCGCAGCACACGGGGCAGGTGCGCGACGTTGCGCGCGTAGAGGATATTGAATGGATTTGGGAAGCTGTTTGCACGGGGATGTGAGAGCGGGTTGATGCCGACCCATCGCAACCCAATCATGGCGCCAAGGGAGCGATAGGGCCCAGCCAGTCAGCCGTGGGACGGGTAGCTTCCGACGGAATATTCGAAAACCCTGCCGTCGCGTGTTTGCTTGGCTCTGGTCAGCACTTCCGTCACCTGGATCCAGCTGGGCTCGTCCTTGCGCAGCCTAACTTCCCGGCCGATTGCCTTCACGGCAGCTTGAAACGGCGTAAATGCTTCGATCACCTGCGTCGTGCGCACGGTGTTGTTTTCGATTTCTTCGACGCGATAGACTTTCATCAGCCGGCTGATCGACCCTGTTTCAATCTGCAGACGATTGATCCTGCTCAATTGGGTCGTCACAAGCACAAGCCTATGCCGGGCGAGTGATATCGACAGCGTTTTTGTCAAGCTTGGTTAACCGGGTGGCCCGATCGCAGCTGTTTGTCCGCGAAAGCGAGCATTCGTCGCGGATCCATGGCTCGCTTTGCATCTCGGAAATCAATCCGCGAATCGCTCGCCCTCAGGCGCAGGCGATCTCGGCCAGGATCCAGTCCCGGAAGGCTTTTATCTTCGGCACGTTGCGACGCGCCGTCGGGTAGACCAGCCAATAGGCGTGGCCGTCGTCGCCGACCAGGTCGAAGGGCTGGATCAGGCGGCCGGCGGCGAGCTCGGTCTTGAACAATGCGGTGGTCAGGATTGCCACACCATGGCCGGCGATGGCCGCGTTCGCCTCATAGGCCTGCGCGCCCATGCTGGTGCCGGTGCGCCTGGCAAGTTCGTCCGCCGGGACGCCGGCAAGGGCGAACCATTCCCGCCACCAGATGTCGCCGGGATCGAGAATGGGCAGCTTGAACAGGTCGGCGGGTTCGTGGACGCCACCTATGGTGGCAGCGAGTGCCGGGCTCAGCACCGGGGTGAAATCGGCCTTGAACAAAAGATGGGTCTCCACTCCAGGCCACTTGCCGCTGCCGGAGCGGATAGCGATGTCCATGTCCTCGCGGGCAAAATCGATCACCCTGTTCGAGGTATCGACGCGCACCGCCAGCGACGGATGCGCGACCTGGAAGGAGCCGAGGTGCTGCGCCAGCCAGTTCGAGGCAAAGGTCAGCAGCGTCGAGACGCACAGCACACCATCGGCGCCCCCACGCGCGGCGGAATAGGCGCTTGAGAGCAGGCTGAACGCCTCGCTGACGGCGGGCGCCAGGCGCTGGCCGGGTTCCGTCAGCACAATCTGGCGCGGCTGGCGCAGGAACAGCGGCGAACCGATGCGCTCTTCCAGAAGCTTGATTTGGTAGCTGGCGGCGGCCTGCGTCATGCCGAGTTCCTGCGCGGCCTTGGTGAAGGAGAGATGCCGCGCGACGGCTTCGAACACCCTGATGGCCTGCAGCGGCGGCAACTGGGCGAGCTGTGGTGCCTTGAGATCGGGCATAAGCCCTCCTTATGGGTCGTGATCGACGTTTGATTGGCGGCAAGAGGCAATCAGGCCGATATCTGGTGTCAACGATCAATCAAGTTCAAGCATAGCGGAGGCTGAAGATCATGACCACGGTACAGCAAAAGCTCCATTCGACCCCGGCGCAGAGCTGGTTTTCCCTGCTGGTGCATGAATTTTCCCTGCTTGTGCACCGCCGGCGCGGCTACGTCGACGTCCGGGAGCTGTCGCCGCATTTGCAGCGCGACATGGGTTTTCTCGACGGCAACGACCCGTCCGGGCGCTGCAAATAAACGTGTTGGATTTTATCGATGGGCCGCTTAATCTATCAGGAACCGTCGAGCAAAGCCGTGGCGGTCCGCTCGTCGGTGATGAGGCCATTGACCAGCCGGCGGTTCACAGCGGCCAGGATGCCCGGCAACTTACGCTCGCCCATGGCGAGCGCAATGACCAGCGACTTTTCGCGTGACGGCAAGGCTGCCGACGATACCCGGTCGTTGGTGATGCCCTCGATCATGCGGCCTTCCCGATCGAACACCCAGCCGACGATCTCGGCGACGCCGCCAGCCTTTTGCAACGCCTTCAACTCGCTTTCCGAGATAAAACCGTCCTCGTAGAGCGGCGCCTTCGGGCCGAGATCGCCGATGCCGACAAAGGTCACGTCGGCTTCCGCGGCCAGCGCCAGCGTCGGTTGGATCATCGGCTGGGCAAGCAGCATCTCGCGCTCTTCCGGCGACGAGGCGATGACCGGCAGCGGCATCGGGAACGAGCGCGCCTTGACCCGGTCGGCCATGGTGAAGATGACGTTGTAGAAGGCGGCCGAACCGTCGGGCGAGATGTTGCCGGTCAAGGACACAACCTTGTGCTGCGAGCATTCCATCGGCGGCAATTGCTCGATCGCCGCCTTCAGCGTGCGGCCGGTGCCGATGGCCAAGACGATGGGCGTCGGTGACCGCAGCCGCCGCTCGATCTCGGCCGCAGCCGCCTCGGCAATGCCGATCGTGGTCGAGGATGAGGTTGGATCGCTCGGCACCACTTCGACGAGGTCGAGCGCGAAGCGTGACTTCAGTCTAGCTGCGAGATCAAGGCAATTGGCGATCGGGTGATCGACGCGAACCTTGATCAGCCCCTCCGACACCGCCAGCGACACCAGCCGCTGCGCCGTCTGCCGGGAAATGCCGAGCGTGGCGGCGATCTGGTCCTGGGTGTTGCCGGCAACATAATAAAGCCAGCCGGCGCGCGCTGCCTCGTCCAGCCTGCTGCTGCCGCCGTCTTGCCGCGAATTCAAAATGTGCCTCCAGCCCTGCCCCTTTGCCCGCCCTTGGGCGAAGCGTCATAGTCTTGCAGGGAATGTATCGGCGCGCAATTGTCTATCGGCAGGGCAATTGCTTGCTGCTTCGATCCGGCCGCCGCGCGGCAACCAACCAAGCGAAAATCGCCAGCGGACGGGCTCGGCGGTTTATCTCCTGATACAAACGCTTTAAGGGGATCGGCAAAGGAGCCTCGCATGACGCCGAAAGCGGTTTTCTGGGATATGGACGGCACGCTGGTCGACAGCGAGCCGCTGCATGAGGCGGCCTTGGTGGCGGCGCTGCGCAGCGTCGGTATCACGCCGCCGGCCGACCTGCATGAGCGGGTGCTGGGCGTCGCCGCCGCACCGGTCTACGAGATGCTGCGCAGCGAGTTCGGCCTCGACCTGCCCTTCGACGACTGGATCGTGCGCAAATACGATCACTACATGCCGATGGCCGAGACGCTGAAGCCGCGCCCCGGCGCGATCGAAGTGTTCAACGAATTGCGCGCGCTCGGCGTGCAGCAGGCGGTGGTGTCCAATTCCGACCGGGTGATCGTCGATGCAAATCTGAGCGCCGTCGGCCTGATCTATCCCGGCATGCGCACGATCAGCCGAAACGACGTGCGCGAAGGCAAGCCGCATCCCGAACCGTTCCTGCGCGCCGCATGGCTGGCCGGCGTCGATCCTTCAGACGCGGTGGCCGTCGACGACAGCGTTACCGGCGCCACATCAGGCCTGGCCGCGGGGATGCGGACGATCTTCTGGCCGGAAGCGCCGATGGCAGGACCGAAGGGCGCTGTCGTGATCAACAGTGCGGAAGAGTTGCGGGCTCAGTTGGGACTCTGAGTGAGCCTATGAACGTCGGCGCTGCCCCTCATCCCCCTGCCGGGACCTTCTCCCCGTGAACGGGGAGAAGGGTGAACTCATTCAGCTCCGGTACACCGGCTCTTCCTCGTCGAGGATCGCCTTCAGCTCGGCAAGGTGACGCTCTGCCTGGCCGGGATAGTCGTCCATCTCGCTGGCGGCCTTTTCGGCAATGGCATCGGACAGCGTGCGCAGCGGACGGCCGGTCCACAGAGCCTTGATGTAGGTTTCGGCGGCGCGCTCGAAATAGAACATGCGGTTGAAGGCGTCGGCGACGGTGTCGCCGATGACCATGACGCCGTGATTGCCCATCACCATCACTTTGACCTTCGGGTCGGTGAGCAGTTGCGAGCAGCGCTCGCCTTCTTCCTCGAAGGCCAGCCCGCCATAATGGGCATCGACGACGTGGCGGTTGAAGAACATGGCCGAGTTCTGATCGATCGGCGGCAGGGTCGAGTCGGCCAGCGATGCCAGCACGGTGGCGTGGATGGAATGCACATGCATGGCGCAGCGCGCATGCGGCACGTTGCGGTGAATGGCGCCGTGCAGACCCCAGGCGGTCGGGTCGGGCGCATTCGGGCCGGACAATGTCTCGGGATCATTGGCGTCGATCAGCAAAAGGTCGCTCGCCTTGATGCGCGAGAAATGCACCTGGTTGGGGTTCATCAGGAATTTGCTGCCGTCCTCGTTGACCGACAGCGAAAAGTGATTGGCCACGGCTTCATGCATGTTGAGCCGCGCCGTCCAGCGGAAGGCGGCGGCCAGATCGACGCGCTCCTCATAGTAGGGCAGGTTGGTCAGCGTTTCCTTTTGCAGGCGGGCGATGCTCATCCGAAAAACCTCCGTTTTTAAGAGAATGCCGCGCTCAGCCGTGGCCAGCAACCGCAAACTGGTGGGTCAGGTTGTCCCAAAACCGCTACGCACTTTTGGGCGACATGCATTACGCCGCCGAGCGAGCCGACTGCAGCCCGCCATGTTCGACGATGAAGTCGATGACTTCCTGCAGTCCCTTGCCGCGCGACAGGTCGGTGAAGCCGAACGGGCGCTTGCCCCGCATTCGGGCGGCGTCGCTCTCCATGACATCGAGGTTGACGTTCACATAGGGCGCCAGATCGCTCTTGTTGATGACCAGGAAATCGGAACGGGTGATCGCCGGCCCGCCCTTCCTGGGGATTTCCTCGCCCTGGCAAACCGAGATGACATAGAGGGTCAGGTCGGCAAGGTCCGGCGAGAAGGTGGCGGCAAGATTGTCGCCGCCGGATTCGATGAAGACGATGTCGAGATCGGGGAATTTCCTGTTCAGCCCGGCGATCGCCTGCAAATTGATCGAGGCGTCCTCACGGATGGCGGTGTGCGGGCAGCCGCCGGTCTCCACGCCGACGATGCGGTCCTCAGGCAGCGCCTGCAGGCGGGCCAGCATCATGGCGTCTTCCTTGGTGTAGATGTCGTTGGTGACGACGGCGATGGAGAAATCGTCGCGCAGCGCCTTGCAGAGCTTTTCGGTGAGCGTCGTCTTGCCGGAGCCGACGGGACCGCCGATGCCGATACGCAGGGGACCGTTTGCCTGAGTCATACCGAAAACTCCGTCATGCCGAAAACTCCGTGATGGCGAGGATGGCGAAGCTGAGCCCGATCAACAGGCAGAGCGGCGAATAGAAGCTGACATCGAGCCGCGCAAAAGGCTGTTCCGGCGCCAGACGGCGCCACCACGGCGTGAAGCCGGCAATGCCGCGGCCGAGGAAGACCAGCCCTATGAGCAGCGCTGTGGCGGCAAGGCCTTCCCTTGGAAAGGGGGTGGCGAAGACCCCGGTCAGCGCCAGCGGCCAGAGGGTTGCGAGGCACAGGCACGCGGCAACGGCGAGACAGGCAAACGGCGTCGGCATCTCGTCGACGCCGCGAAAGCCGACGACGGCGTGGGCGCAGGAGACGCCGTCCCTGCCCGGCCAGATGCCGCCAAGGCCCCAATAGACATGCAGCGCGGTGATCAGCAGCAGGACGGCCGAGAGGGCGAAGGCGAGGACGATCATGAGCGGAACAGCCTGGAATACTGCGTCTCGTGCTTCATCGCCATGATGTCGGAGATGAAGGCGCAGCCGCCGAGATCGTCCAATGTCGAGCCGGCGGCGCGCGCGGCCGTCGACAGCGCCAACGGCTCGAAGCCGGCGAGCAAGGCCATAGCGTCCGTCTGGCCGACGATTCCGAGTCGGATCGCCGCCTGGACGAGGTTGGAGAAGAAGGCCTGCAGGAAGGCCGACATCGCGTCCTGAAGCGCGATGCCGTTGCCGCCGGCAACGGCGCCGACGGCGACACAGTAGGCGCATTCGGCCGGCAGGCGGCCCAACACCGGATTCGCCCAAGCCGCTGCCGCTTTCAGGAAGGCGGCGCCTTGCAGCATGGTTTCGGTGTGACGCTCACGCGAGCCGGCCAGCGCTTCGGCGAGATCGGCAATTTCATGGAGATCGCCGCCGTCGCGGGCGCGGCGCCAGGCTTCCGTGAAGAGCACGGCGTCGTTCCAGCCCGAGCCCATCTCGACCAGCGTCTCCAGCCAGAAGGCGAGGCTGGCGGTATCGGCAACCAGCCCGTCTTGCCCGGCGCGTTCGAGGCCATGGCTGTAGGCAAAGCCGCCGACCGGAAAGGCCGGCGACAGCCACGCCATGAGCCGCAGCAAAGCGATGCCGGATGGCTGGTCAGTCATGATCGTGATGGTGCCCGTCATGGGAATGGCTGTGCGAATGCGACTCGCTGTGTGCGTGGGAACGTCCATCATGGGAATGCGCTTCGGCGTGCGCATGCGCATGGCCATGATCGTGACCATGCGCACCTTGGGCGGAATAGGCGCCGCGCACCGGCTTGAACGGTTCGGAGACTTCGCGGACCGTGGCGCCCAGCCCTTCCAGCATAGCCTTGATGACATGGTCGCGCAGGATCAGGATGCGGCCGGGCTCGATCGCTGCCGCCAGATGGCGGTTGCCGATATGCCAGGCAAGCTCCGTCAGATGCACCGCATCGCGGGCGCGGATATCATAGACCTCTTCGGGTGCCGCGGTGATCTCGACCTGGCCGCCATCCTCCAGCACCAGCCGGTCGCCATCGTTCAAGGTCACGGGCTCGGGCAGATCGACCAGCACCTTGCTGCCGTCGGCAAGCTCAATGGCGCGGCGGCGCAAATGACGCTCGTCATGGGGCAGGACGGCACGGCCGGATGGCGGCGTAGTTCCGGCAGTGCCGGCAGGCACCACCGAGACGGCCCGGGGGAACTTGGTGAAGTCGGTGTTCAGGTTGAGTTTCATCGCATGGCTCCACCGTTAGCCTGGGCTCTCGCACGGGCAGGCCGCGCCAGGACGCGGTCGAAATACGCGTTGACGCGCTCGGATTCGATCGGAAATTTTCCGGCGCGGGCCCAGCCGCCCATGTCGCCCAACAGCACGTCGACGGCGGAAAACCGGTCGCCCAGCGCAAACTCCCGATCCCCCAGCCGGCCGTCGAGCGCCTTGGCCTCCGAGGCGAAATCGTAGGCGGCGGCGGGGCCGACATCGACCCGCACGTCCTTCGGCAACAGGAAGCGGTGGCGCAGCTTGTTCCACAGCGGCGCTTCGAACTCGGACTGGGCAAAATGCATCCAGGAATCCATTTCGGCGCGTCCGGCCACACCTGGATTGGCGCCCATGCCTTTGTCGGCGTGCTTGTCGGCGAGATAGACGCAGATTGCCGCCGAATCAGTCACCGTCAGTTCGCCATCGATCAGGATCGGCACCTTGCCCGACGGGTTGAGCGCATAGGCTTCGGGCGAACGCAATTTGACCTCGACGAATTCATAGGGCTGCCCGAGTTCCTCGAGCATCCACAGAACGCGGCTGACGCGGGATCCACGCGATCCGATGGCCTTGTACATGGTTGAACCCTCTTTCCTGCGACCCTAAACCATAGCCACTGTTCAGCCGATGGTGTCGAAGAGCCGCAGGATGAACGATATCTGATAGATCAGCGTGCCGGCGACGAAGGCAATGTGGAAGCGGCGGTCACGCACCAGTATGGCGGCGATGCACAACACCACGAAAACCGGCGTTCGGAACAGATATTCATTGCCGTAGCGGGCGAAATGCTCGGGACCCTTCAGCAGCGTGTCGACGACGTCGAGCAGATAGGTCGTCGCCAGCAGGCCGAAGAACCAGCCACGGCGTGAATAGAAGAAATCCTCGTAGCTGGTGTAGTCGAGCATCGAATCCGGAAACAGCAGCGCGCACAGCAGGAACAGCGTGATGGCGTAGAAGATCAGGAACAGGTACTTGCCGAAAGTCCAGACCTCTATGGTGTAGAGGCCGAACTCCCACCACCAGAAATGCACCAGCAGCAACAGCATGGAGGCGACCCAGCCGAGGTGCACGGGATAGAGCCTGTACTGGCCGGGATGCTGGACGATGCGCGCCACCCCCGACAGCAGGCGAGCGACGCCAAGTCCGATCACCATGCCCATGACGATGCGGATATGCGGGAAGATGTCGTGGGCGGAGGCTATTTCGGTGGCCATGACCTGCTACGCGGTTTCTTTGAGCCGCATATTGCGGCGGCACCGACCGGCTCGCAATGGAATTTGCCGGGTCGATCAAATCGCCCCTCGCCTCAAAACAGGAAATACCGCTGCGCCATCGGCAGCACGGTTGCCGGCTCGCAAGTCAAGAGTTCGCCATCGGCGCGAACCTCATAGGTTTCGGGATCGACCTCGATATGCGGCGTGGCGTCGTTGAGGATCATCGAGTGCTTGCCGATGCCGCCACGGGTATTTTCGACCGCGACGAACTGCTTGTCGACGCCGAGCCTGCCATGCAGGCCGGACTCCAGCGCCGCCTTGGAAACGAAGGTCACCGACGAGTTGGTCCTGGCCTTGCCATAGGCGCCGAACATCGGGCGGTAGTGCATGGGCTGGGGGGTCGGGATAGAGGCGTTGGGGTCGCCCATCGGGGCTGCGGCTATCATGCCGCCGATCAGCACCATGTCCGGTTTGACGCCGAAGAAGGCTGGGTTCCACAGCACCAGATCGGCGCGCTTGCCGACCGCGATCGACCCGATGTCCCTGGACAGCCCATGCGCGATGGCCGGGTTGATGGTGTATTTGGCGATGTAGCGGCGGACGCGGAAATTGTCGTTGTTGCCGGTCTCCTGCGGCAATGACCCGCGCTGGCGCTTCATCTTGTCGGCGGTCTGCCAGGTGCGGATCGCCACCTCGCCGACACGGCCCATGGCCTGCGAGTCCGACGAGATGATCGAGAAGGCGCCGATATCGTGCAGAATGTCTTCCGCCGCGATGGTCTCCTTGCGGATACGGCTTTCGGCAAAGGCGATGTCTTCAGGGATCGACGGCGACAGATGGTGGCAGACCATCAGCATGTCGAGATGCTCGGCCAGCGTGTTGACGGTGTAGGGCCGCGTCGGGTTGGTCGAAGACGGAATGACGTTGGGCAGGCCGCAGACCTTGATGATATCGGGCGCATGGCCGCCGCCGGCGCCTTCGGTGTGGAAGGCGTGGATGGTGCGGCCCTTGATGGCGGCGACGGTGTTCTCCACAAAGCCGGATTCGTTCAGCGTGTCGGTGTGGATCATCACCTGCACGTCGTAATCGTCGGCAACCGACAGGCAGCAATCGATGGCCGCCGGCGTCGTCCCCCAGTCCTCGTGCAGCTTCAGCGAGCAGGCCCCGCCCAGCACCATTTCCTCCAGCGCTGCCGGCAGCGAGGCGTTGCCCTTTCCGGACAGGCCGATGTTCATCGGGAAAGCGTCGGAGGACTGGATCATGCGCGCCATGTGCCAGGGTCCGGGCGTGCAGGTGGTGGCCAGCGTGCCATGCGCCGGGCCGGTGCCGCCGCCGAGCATGGTGGTGATGCCCGACATCAGCGCTTCGTCGATCTGCTGCGGACAGATGAAGTGGATGTGCGCGTCGAAGCCGCCGGCGGTCAGGATCTTGCCCTCGCCGGCGATGATCTCGGTACCGGGGCCGATGATGATGGTGACACCGTCCTGCGTGTCGGGATTGCCGGCCTTGCCGATCGCCGCGATGCGGCCGTCCCTGAGACCTATATCGGCCTTGAAGATGCCGGCAGTGGCATCGACCACCAGCGCGTTGGTGATGACCGTGTCGACCGCGCCGCCGGCGCGCGACACCTGGCTCTGGCCCATGCCGTCGCGGATGACCTTGCCGCCGCCGAATTTCACCTCCTCGCCATGGACGGTGAGGTCCTTTTCGACCTCGATAAACAGCTCGGTATCGGCCAGGCGCACTCTGTCGCCGACCGTCGGGCCATACATCTGCGCGTAGGCGGCGCGGGTAATTCTAGCCATCAGTCAATGCTCCCCAAACGAGAGTCCGGCCGCAGCCGAACTCCACATCGTCGCCATCCAATGGTCATGCAATGACCCGCTCGGCGACACCTTCTGATCCCATTTGGCCGTTGAGGTGGCCGTGCCACCCCAAACCGCCCGTTTGCCAAACCCTTGGCCAAATCGATGAAAGGAAAATACATGCGCAAAATCATCGTTCTTGCAGCCGCCGCCACGCTGGCCTCCGCAACCGTAGCCGGCGCCCAGCAGCAGCCCACGCCGCAACCGAAGCCGGCGGCGCCCAGCGCTCAGCCGGCGGCGCCGGCGATCCAGAAGGTCAACATCGTCGATATCAGCGAATTGCCCAAGGCCACCCAGACGCAGGTCAATCAGGTGATCGCCCAGCGTGGCGATGCCGGGCTGCAGAAACTGCGCTCTTCGATCGACGCGACGCCGCAGATCAAGTCGGCGCTCGAAGCCAAGGGGCTCACCTCGGCACAGGTGGTCGCCGCCAGCATGACCACCGATGGCGCGCTGACCCTTGTCACCAAGAAGGCAAGCTGAAAGAAGCGCTTGGCGGGCCGGCACCCGGCCCGCCAGCCCACAGGGAACCTTCGCCCGACAGGAGGCGTTTCGTTCCTTTGGCGCCGAACGGCGTTGCACAGAAAAGTCCACCAGGAGCGAGCAATGCCTGTCTTTGCCGACACCAGATGGCTCCAGAGCCTTGCTGCCTGCACATTTCTCGCAGCTTTCGGCCCGCAAGCCGCGCAAGGTCTTGAAAGCGCTGACGCCGTCAACCGGGCCGACACCGTCAACAGGATCGTCGGCTCCGATGTCCGGCAGGAGGAGGCGCGGACGGAACCACAGACCAACAAGATCATCACCGCGATCGAGCGGACGCGTGAGAACATCGGCGCCGTGCGCAAGACGTCCAAGCTCGATACTGTGGATATCGTCTTCCTCACCGACGCGGCGCGCAGCGAAGGCGGCCCGCCGCCGGCGGTCGAGAGCAAGGTCGAACAGCATCAGGATGACATTGCGGAACTGCGCAAGGAGATCGACGCCAACGCCTTGCTGTTCAACGCCATCGATTCGCGGCGCGTGCTTACGGAAGACGTCCTTGCGGTGGAATTCGACGGCTCGGCAAGAATCGTCATCTACGCGGCGGCCAGGCCGTCGAACTGACCTCAGGGCGCCCGACCCCGTCGATCTCACAGCCTGCCCATGATCTTCTGCTGAAAACCGTAGACCTCGCGTTTTCCTCCGAACGGCACCAGCGTGACGTCCCGCTCTTGTCCCGGTTCGAAGCGCATCGCGGTGCCGGCGGCAATGTCCAGACGCATGCCGCGCGCTTTGTCGCGATCGAATTTCAACCCCTCATTGGTCTCGAAGAAATGGTAGTGGCTGCCGACCTGGATCGGCCGGTCGCCGCTGTTGGCCACCTTCAGCGTCACCGTCGGCAGCCCCTTGTTGAGCTCGATGTCGCCGCTTGCCGTGATGATTTCGCCGGGAATCATCGTTAGCCTCACAAAACGCCGAAGACCAGGCCGACGGCGACTGCAGCACAAGCGGCGCCAGCGGCGCGGGCAAGCCCGCGAAAGCGCATGCCGAGGCCAAGGCCGGCAGCGATGCCCATGGCATGGAGAAGTGCGGTGGCAACGGCAAAGCCGGCCATATAGTCAAGTCCACCGGCATTTTCCGGCACTTCGGTGCCGTGGGCATGGCCATGGAACAGCGCGAACAGGCCGATGATGGCGACTCCGGCCGAGACCGGCAGATCGACCGCCAACGCCACCAGCAAGCCAAGCGCGACGACGGAGGCAAGGATGCCCGGTTCGACGAAAGGCACCGGCACGTGGAGCATGCCGAGCGCGCCGCCGACCAGCATGACGCCGACAAAGGCCAGCGGCCAGGCCCAGATTGCCTTGCCGCCCTTGAGCGCCGCCCACAGGCCGACGGCTACCATGACGGTCATATGGTCGAGGCCGGACAGCGGATGCGCGAAGCCCGCCGCGAAGGACGAGGTCGTGCCGATGCCGACATGGGCATAGGCGGGCATCGCCGCCGCCAGCAGCAGGATCGCTGCAAGCGTGGTGCGTTTGGTTGAAGCAGAGATCATCGGTCTTCCCTTCGAAGTCACGAAAACAATCACGCAGCCTTGCGCGGGCCGCAGCCCTCGGCCTTGAGCACGCGTTGGGTCGAGGCCGGATATTTCACCAGTTTCTCCACTGGGCGGATCGGGCGTGCGGAAAAATTGCCGCCGCAGTTCGGGCAGACGCCGCCCAGCACATGTTCAGCGCAGTCAGCGCAGAAGGTGCATTCAAAGGTGCAGATCAGCGCGTCCGCCGCTTCCGGCGGCAGGTCCTTGTCGCAGCATTCGCAATTCGGTCGCAGCTCCAGCATCGTTTTCTCCTCACCTGATCGGTTCGTGAACGGTCACCAGCTTGGTGCCGTCGGGAAAGGTCGCCTCGACCTGCACGTCGTGGATCATCTCGGCGATGCCTTCCATCACCTGCCCGCGGGTGATGACATGGGCGCCGGCCTCCATCAGTTCGGCGACCGGGCGGCCGTCGCGGGCGCCCTCGACGACGAAATCGGTGATCAGCGCGATCGCTTCGGGGTGATTGAGCTTGACGCCGCGTTCCAGCCGCTTGCGCGCCACGATCGCCGCCATGGCGATGAGCAGCTTGTCCTTTTCACGCGGCGTCAGGTTCATGCGCTTTCCTGGATTTGGCCTGTATTTGGCTCAGAGTGACCATAATTTGGGCAGACCCGCCCGCCCGTTGAGCAGTTCGACGAGCGGAACCAGCCGCTTGCGCAGCTGATAGCCGTCCTCGGCAAACAGCCTCGCAAGAAGCTTGCCAGATTTTTTGACGCTCCAGGCGCTGGCATCGCCGTCGGCGCCGACGATGTCGCGGGCCGGATCGAGCAAGGCTTCGGCCTGCGGCGAGACCATCAGCAGCGTCGCAGCGGCAATGGCGCCGCCGGCGACAGCCGGGCGGCCAAGTGCCGCCGCGATAGCCGGCCCGATGCGGAAATCCTCGGCATGAACGAGCGCACCATCCTGGCGGACACGCCAACGGTCGTGGAAATGGCCGTGCGCGGCCTCTTCGCCCATGGCGAGGCGGCCGAATATGGTGGCTTCAAGCAGCAATGCCTCGGCGCCTGCGTCAAGCTCGACCTCGAGCGTGCGGGCAAAGGCCGAGCGGTCGAAGACGATGGTTTCCTGGGGCAGCCAGGCGATACGCCCGCCCGCGCCGACGCTGAGCTTCACCCGAACTTCGGCGCGGTCGCTAGCGGCACGATAGATCTTTTCGCAGGCCTGGGTGGTTATCGAGGCGGAGGCACCTGGCCCGACATCGATTTCCCAGCCGAGCCGATCGCCGCCGGTCAGACCGCCGGCGGTGTTGATGAGCACGGCTTCGAGCGGATCGGCCGCAACGGCCGGCATGCGGATTTTGGCCGAGCCGTCCTGATAGAGGCGCAAAAGCCGGGTGCGTCCATCCCTGACGCCGCACGCAAGCCGGGCCGCCCCGGCCGCGCGCTGGGCCGGAAGAGCTGGGATCAAGACATGCTGCAACGTATCCACGGCGCTAACGTTAAGCACTCCCGGCGCTTTGTCGATATGGTGCTTGTTGATATAGCTTGTTGCTTGACAGCGTTTCCGTTTCTATAGAGGGAGCCTCTTTGGAACGGTCATGCTGCGCCTGGCGGGTTTTTGAAGGCGACGGCGATTTCAGTCCAGGCAACAGGGGCGCCAACCAATCGGCACCGCGACGTTATAAAATTGGGGAAGGAATCGAATGGCTGACGAGCTGGCAACGGAAATCATCGCCAAGATCAGGGCACATGCGGAGCCCGGTGGCGAAGAGATCACCACCAATACGGAATTGACCGCGCTTGGCATCCATTCCCTGGAACTGACCGAGATCATCTTCGATCTCGAGGAGCAGTACGGCATCGAGATCGAGATGAACACGGTCGATGCCTGGAGCAATCTCAAGAATGTCGGCGATATGGTTGAGGCTGTTCGCGCGCTGATTGCGAAAAAAGCCTGAGCTGAATGCAAAAGCGCGTCGTCATTACCGGCATCGGCGGCATATGCGGGCTCGGCGCCAATGCGCCTGCAATCTGGAACGAAATGCGGGCCGGCCGATCGGCCATCGGTCAAATCAGCAATCCCGGTTTGCATGATTTGAAGGTCAAGGTCGGCTGCGAAATCAAGACGCTGCCCGACCATGGCATCAGCCACAAGCAGACCGTGTCGATGGACCGCTTCAGCCTTTTGGCGACGATTGCCGCGCGCGAAGCCATGCAGCATGCCGGCCTGACATCGACTGAAGCAACCACCTACCGGATGGGCGCGGTTGTCGGCGTCGGCGTCTGCGGCTGGGAGGCGATCGAGGAGAACTATCGCGCCATCCTGGTCGACGGCAAGAACCGGGCCGGCATCTTCACCGTGCCGAAAGTGATGCCGAGTGCGGCATCCGGCCATGTCAGCATGAATCTCGGCCTGCGCGGGCCGGTGTTCGGCGTCACTTCGGCCTGCTCCTCGTCCAATCACGCCTTTGCCTCGGCGGTCGACCAGATCCGGCTCGGCCGCGCCGATGTCATGGTCGCCGGCGGCACCGACGCGCCGCTGCTTTGGGGCATCCTGAAGGGCTGGGAGGCCCTGCGGGTGCTGGCGCCCGATACCTGCCGGCCGTTCTCGGCCGATCGCCAAGGCCTGTCGCTCGGCGAAGGTGCTGGAATGGCGGTGCTGGAAACGTATGAACACGCCATGGCGCGCGGCGCGACCATTCTGGCCGAATTTGCTGGAGCCGGCCTTTCCGCCGACGCTTCCGATATCGTCGCGCCGACTGTCGAGGGACCGACGGCGGCGATGCGCGCCTGCCTGGCGGACGCCGGGCTCAATCCCGAGGACGTCGACTATCTCAACGCCCACGGCACCGGCACCAAGGCCAACGACCAGATCGAGACGGCGGCAATCAAGCGCGTCTTCGGCGACCATGCCTATAAGCTGTCGGTGTCGTCGACCAAGTCGATGCATGCCCATTGCCTCGGCGCCTCGGGCGGCCTGGAAATGATCGCCTGCGTGATGGCGATCCGCGAAGGCATCGTGCCGCCGACGGCCAATTTCCGGCAGGCCGACCCCGACTGCGATCTCGACATCACGCCGAATGTGGCGCGCGAGCGCAAGGTGCGCGCGGCGATCAGCAACGGTTTTGCCTTCGGCGGCACCAATGCCGTGGTGGCGTTCAAGGCGGTCTGACGGCAAGCGACTGGCCTGAGCGACTGGCCCTGAATGACTGCGAAGACGGTGTGTGCACCTTCGACCGGTTGATCGGCAAAGAAGCCGAGGATAATCCTTCGCAACTCGCCAGACGGCGCGATACCGCGCCAAATTCCCGACCGGAGCTTTCGATGACCGACCTGTCCGCCTTTCCGATCACCAAGCGCTGGCCGGCCAGCCACCCCGACCGCCTGCAGCTCTATTCCGCGACGACGCCGAATGGGGTGAAAGTCTCGATCGCGCTGGAAGAACTCGGCCTCCCCTACGAGGCGCATCTGGTGGATATCGGCAAGGACCAGAGCTGGACGCCGGAATTCCTGTCGCTGAACCCGAACGGCAAGATACCCGCGATCATCGACCCCGACGGGCCGGGCGGCAGGCCATTCGGCCTGTTCGAATCCGGCGCCATCCTGCTCTACCTCACCGACAAGACCGGCAAGCTGATCCCTGCCGATCCGGCGCGGCGCTACGAGACCATCCAATGGGTGTTCTTCCAGATGGCGGCGATCGGGCCGATTTTCGGACAGGTCGGGTTTTTCAACAAATTCGCCGGACGCGAGATCGCCGACAAGCGGCCGCTGGATCGCTACCGCAATGAATCGCGGCGGCTGATCGGGGTGCTGGAGACGCGGCTGAAGGGTCGAACCTGGATCATGGACGACGACTATACCATCGCCGACATTTCGATGCTGGGCTGGGTGCGCAATCTGATCGGCTTCTACGAGGCGCGCGAACTCGTCGGCTTCGACGACTTCCCCACCGTCGCGGCATGGCTGGAGCGCGGGCTGGCGCGGCCCGCGGTGCAGCGCGGCCTGACCATTCCCGCCAGGAATTGACCTCGGCCAGCCGAAGCAGCCGGGTCTATTTCGCCTTGGCCTTGCTTTTCGAGCCGCCCTTGCCGATGACGGACGCAGCGAGCGACGCAGCGCCCCTGGCTGTCGCCGCCACCGCACCAGCGGCGACATTGGCGGTCGCCTTGACGGTGCGCATCGCGCCGCCGGCCACCGAGCCGCTGCTTGCCGGCTTCTTGGGTTTGGCGGTTTTCGCCGTCACCTTTGCCGTCGCCACCGGTTCTACCTTCTTTGGCGCCGCTTTGCCGAAAGCCGGCTTTGCGTCCTTGGACCGCTCGGCGATCGCCGGGCCGGCGCCTGCCTTCGCCTGCGTGGCCTTTGCCTGCCTGGCTTTGGGTTGAGCGGTCTTGCTCTTGGCGGGTGTTTTTGCCTTGGTTGCCATCTGACGGTTCCCTCACGGCGGCACGATTGCCGATGAGAGATAACGACCTGAAAGTCTTAAGGTTCCCGTTCCGAAGTCCAGCGAACTATGCGGGATCGCCAACAACCAGGTCGGCGGACCTGCGACGGCCGAGCACGCGATCGATGTTGGGCATGTCGTTGGAAGCGATCCAAGCGCGGGCGTCTTCGTCGGAGCGGCCATGCTCGTGCCAGCGCACCAGAAGGCGGCGCTCGAGTTCGGCACGCGGCACATCGACAAAGATGGTGAAGTCGAACAGCGGCGCCAGCCGCGACCACGGCTCCTCGTCCAGCAGGAGGTAATTGCCTTCGACCAGGATGAACTTGGTCTCGGCGGCAACGATGGAGGCGGCGGCGCGCGACAATTCCATGCTGCGGTCGAACACCGGAATGGCGATGTCTGGCTCGCCCGAACGGATGCGCTTCAACAGCGTCTCGAAGCCGGCGAAGTCGAAAGTCTCCGGCGCGCCCTTTCTTGACCGCAGGCCGCGCTGGTCGAGCACGATGTCATCATAGTGGAAGCCGTCCATCGGCACGACTTCAGCCGCGCCCTCCGGCAACAGATCATGCAGGCCGGCCGAGAGCGTCGACTTGCCGGCGCCGGGCGGGCCGGCAATGGCGACGATGAAGCGTTTCGCCTTGCCAGCGCGCTTGAAGATGGTGGCGGCGAGATGGGCGATTTCGGACATTGGGCGCTTCCAGTTATGCTTTGCATCTTGTCGGCAGTTTGAGGAAATTTCAAACCGCGATTTGGGCAATCTCACGACATCCGCCACGTCAGCGCTGCCCCTCGTCGCCTGCCGGTGTGCAGCCGATAGATGGGTAACACTTCTCCCCTATGCGTCCGCCGCAGCGCCAAGCAGATTGGTTGGCGCGGCGGTGCGGCGGACAAGCTCCATGTGCCGTGTGTCGAGGATGCCGGCAGGCAGGTGAGGGGCAGGGCCAGCGTTCGAAAATCAGCCGGGCTGGCCGATCCGCAGGAAATCGCTGTCGAATGCGACATCGCGGGTCGAACCATCGGCTCCGGTGAGATGCATGTGACCTGAGGCTGTCCCGATAGCGCGCGGCGGCTCGCCGCTCGCCAGCGGCAGCGTGCCGATGACATGGCGGAAGGAGACTTCGCCGCCGAGGGTAAAAGCGGTCGCGACCCCTTCGCGCTTCAGCCAATTGTCGTCGATCGATGCGGCATGGCCGATGGCGGCGCGGCCGTCCTCGATGCCGAGCACGCCGCGATGGCGGCTGCTCCACGGCGCGTAGTCGCGGCCGCCATTGCTGAACCACAGCATGGTGACCGGAAGCTCCGCCGGGTTCTTCAGCACCAGCACCAGATCCTGTTCGGCCCGGCGCGCCAGCGCCGTCCAGCCCGGACCGTCATGATCGGCTTCGACCAGGGTGATGAAATCCTCGCGCTCATCCTCCATGCGGTAGTCGGTGAGATCGAGCGTGCCGCCGCCAGTGGCTGGAAAGCGCGTCAGATCGGTCGAGCGGGCGGGATAGGAAAGCTTGAAGCGGCCGCGGGCCGGATCGGGCTCCAGCGGTGCGTCCAGTGTCCCGGCAAAGCGCTTCGGCGAAAAGGCCAGCCGGCCGCCATCGCGCATCGCCGCCATCGGATGGTGGGCGGCGGAGACCGCTCCGGAACCGCCGGAAAAGACATGCTCCTGATAGAGAAAGGGATGACTGTTGCGGAGCGTGAAGATCTTGTCGACCGTCGCGCCCATCACCGTGCGGCGCAACCGGAAGACGGCCCGCCAGCCGTCGGATGTCGCTTCGCTGACGGTGACATCCCAGGGGCTGTTGGCCGGCCAGCCATGCAGCGGTGCGGCCTCGATGTCGCTGGCCGAAAACGGTGCGCATAGGAAATCGCCAGACAGCCGCACCGTGCCTTGAGGCAGATCCGGCGGCAGCGTCTCGCCGGCATCGATCCAGGGCGCGCGGTGCAGCGGCTTCAGCTGGCGGCCATCGCTGTCGACCGTCATGTCGGCGATATGGCCGACAGTGAGATCGAGCGTGACCGAAATGCCCTTTGCCTTGATCGTGACCGTATCCATCCGCGCACCTGCTGATTCTGATGGCAGCGAACAAACCCGCTCCGTGACGGATGCGCAAGCACAGCGACCGGCATTTTGCATCAGGGCGATTTTTACCCTCCCCCTTGTGGGGAGGGTCGGCAAGCGCTCGACGCGAAGCGGAGATTGTTCGACGGGGCGGGGGTAGCGCCCTACAAGGACCCCACCCCGATCCGCTACGCGGATCGACCCTCCCCACAAGGGGAAGGATGGACGCCTACTGCCGCTTATACTCGCGCACCGGCGACTTGGTGCCGTCGGTGTAGGTGACCTGCACCGCCATCGACGTCACGTTGTCGGCGACCTTGAAGTAAGGCTGGTAGTCATAAGGAATGGCGTACGGGTCCTTCTTGTCGCAAGGCGGCAGCTTGATCTCCTTGTCGAGCGCCGTGCCGTTCAAGCTGTAGCGCACCTCCCTGATGCCGCAGCGGAATGACAGCATCTGGGAGAAATAGACCAGGCCGTGATTGCCGCTGGCGTCGAAGGCGATCCACGACGTCCAGAACTGGTCGAGGATCTGTTTGTTGCCCTGTTGCAGCGCCGCGTCCGGATCGAAACTTATGTCGAACGGCCCGGTCTCGCGGCCCCTGAGATCGAGATATTTGACCCCGATGATGGTGGCCGTGGTGCTGTCGGGCAATTCGAAGCTCGGATTGGGCATCGGCTTGCCGGTGCGCTGGTCGTTCATCGCCATCAGCCCGGTGTCGGTGAACGGACCTGACACACCCATGCGCCAGGAAATGCCGGTCGCGGCCTCGGGCAGCGAGATGGAGATCGTCCAGCCGGCATTGGAGCGCATCGGCGTCAGCGTCGGGGCAAAGCGTGCTGGGTCGAGCACGTCGCCAAGCGCCGTCAGGCGGGTACGGCTGCGGTCGAGCCAGTCGGCGAGCTGCGTCTGGTCGACGAAATATTTGAGCAGCCCGCCTTCCTTTTCATAGGAGACGAACCTGGTCAGCGCCTCGGCCTCGCTGCGCTTGTCGGACAGCGACTGGACGCCGAGGCGATCCTCGGAAAACTCCTGCGCGAGCAGGTAATAGGCCGGTGCGAAATCCGGATTGGCGGCGATGAAGGCGTTGAGCTTGTCGAGACGCTGGGCATCGTCGAACTGCAGGATATGGACCAGCTTGATCGACAGCGCCTTGGCCTTGTCGGCCAGGGCGCCGAACACTTCGCGGGCGCCGGCCTTGCCGTCCTGCACGCGCAGCAGGGTGGCGAAGCGTGTGTAGGGATCGACGGCGTCGACGTCGAAACCGGCGAAAGCGAGATAGGAGCGCCGCGCATTCAGCATGTCGCCGGAAAGCTCGTAGACGCGGGCATTGTGATAGAATTCGTCCGGCCGCTTCGGCTCGGCGATCGTCCCGCCCTGCGCGGCCAATGCGGCAAAGCCCTTGGCGATGGTGTCGATCGAGGCGGCGATCTGCTCGGTGGTCGCCTGAAGCTTATCCGCCTGCTCGGCCTGTTTCTGCTGGCCGGCAGCGAGCGTTTCGGTCGTCTGCTTGACCGCCTCTACCGACTTTTGCGTCTGCGCGCCCTGCTCAGCCTGCTGCTGCTGGGTCGACGCAATTTCCTCGGTCTTCTTCGCCACCGCGTCGGTCGATTGCTTGACCTGGTCGACCGCCAGCTTCGTCTCGGTTACCGTTTGCTCGATCCTGGCCACCCTGGCCGAGACGATGCCCATCTGCTGCTGCAACTGGGCGATGGCCGGCACCAGGCCGGCGATCACACCGTTCTGCGAATTGGACTGCTGCTGCAGGCCATAGACGCCGCCGGCGACGGCGGCAGCGCTGGTGGCAAAGATCAGCGCCGGCAGCGCCTTGGCGGCCAGCACCAGCCGCAGAACGATGGCAATGGCGATGACGGCGGCGGCAACCGAAGCGACCAGCGCGATATAGGCGGCGAACGGCGCCAGCGGATTGAGGATGTCGGATGCGGCGCCGCCGATGAAAGCGACGCTGCCGGCCCATTTGCCGGTGCGGCTGAGCGAAGCCCTGATAAGAGATGGCGCAGCCGCGCCGATGTCACCGGTCATTGTCAAATCCCCCAAGCAATTGCCGCCTCTATAGCAGCACCGCGACCCCGCAGGCAAAACAGGACAGGAAGCAGGCGATTTCGGGAGGTTGCCGTTTCAGCGCCGATGGTTGGCGAAGCCGAAGCGACATCTGATCTCCCCCCTTGCGGGGGAGATTGGCAGCGTCATCGGCAGCTCCGCCGTTAACCAAATGGACGAACAAAATGGGTTAGGCTAGGTTCCGGCCCTCTCAGCAACGCCGGACTTGACTTGCCAAATTTCCATTTCCCCTCCCCCGCCCAGAAATTTCTCGCAGCCCTCCTGCTGCTTGTCTTCGTGGCCGGCTGCAGCACCACCGCACCGCCCGACAGCGTGCTGGCGGTGCCGGCGCCGCAGGAGAAATATGCGGCCATCGTCGTCGATGCCGGCAGTGGCAAGACGCTGTTCGAAGTCAGTTCGAGGGCGCAACGCTATCCGGCGTCGCTGACCAAGATGATGACGCTGTACCTGCTGTTCGAGGCGCTGGAGTCCGGCCGCGTCTCGAAGGAAACGCAGATTCCGGTCTCCGACAATGCCGCCCGGCAGCCGCCGACCAAATTGCGCTTCAAGCGCGGCGAGAGCATCGATGTCGATTCGGCGATCCGGGCGATCGTGGTCAAGTCGGCCAATGACGTGGCGGTGGCGGTGGGCGAATATCTCGGCGGCTCGGAGGACCAGTTCGCCGCCATGATGACGTCCAAGGCGCGCCAGATCGGCATGAGCAGCACCGTCTTCCGCAATGCCTCCGGCCTGCCCGACGATGGCCAGCACACATCGGCGCGCGACATGGCGACGCTGGGGATGGCGCTGCGCGCCCGCTTCCCGCAGCAGTTCCACTATTTCTCCGAAAGCGACTTCATGTTCCGCGGCCGGCTGGTGCGCGGCCACAACGACATGCTCGGCCGGGTGCGCGGCGTCGACGGCATCAAGACCGGCTATATCAGGGCATCCGGCTACAATATCGTCACGTCCTACAATGCCGACGGCCGGCATCTGATCGTGGTGGTGATGGGCGCCGACAGCGCTAGGCAGCGCAACGACCATGTCGAAGCGCTGATCCAGCGCAGTCTGTCGCCCGCCATGGCCGATACGAAGACGCGGCTGATGTTTGCGGGAGATCAGCCGGCCGCGTCGCCCGGCCTGCCGCCGCCTGGTTTGCCGGCGCAGGGGTCGCAGTTGCCTGGTTTACCGCCGCAATAGAACCCGTCGTTGGGTGGAGGAACTCTGAAACGCCGGCGGGACAGCACCCCCCTCTGGCCTGCCGGCCATCTCCCCCTCAAGTGGGGAGATTAGCAGCTTCGGCGTCTCGCCTCTTTTTCGTGTTTGGCGAAGCCATGGCGACATCTGATCTCCCCCCTTGAGGGGGAGATGTCCGGCAGGACAGAGGGGGGTCGTGAAGGATCGCTGCCTCATCTTAACTCTGCAGCAGGCGCGACCTCCGTCGGCAACAGCACTTCGGCGGTCTAGTTGCCGAGCAGCAGGCGAGCGAGGCCCCGGGGGGCTGCGCTGCCACAGGCAATTGCAGCAGGCATTCATCACAAGCATGCACAAGCCCCCAATCTTCACCGCCACAGTGGCTATGCCGCCTCGCCTTGGCGTATCGTGGGCGCGACAGCAGGAGCCGGCATCATGAGCCCAAAACCATCCGAACAGGCCGACAATGAAAACGACAGCGGCGGCGAGTATTTCGAGGCGCCGCCCGCCCACGACGCCGAACTGGTTGCCGACGAGGCGCTGGAAGCGCCCGATGTGCCGGACTCCGAACCCCATGGCCGCCTGAAGCCGAAGCGAAAACCGTCGGCGATATCAGGTAGAAAGTTTCGCAAGCGTGACCTGGTGCGCATCGACGACCTCAGGCCGAGCCTGGCCGACCGCATCCGCTCCGATCATCCCGACCTGCCGCGCGGCGCCCGCATCAGCCGGGAGGAGCTCGGCCGTTACCGCATGCGCTACATGGAGGAGCTGCTGCAGCAGGAGCATGGCGAATTCTCCGAGCTCGACCGCCAGGTGGTCGAATCGATCGCCAGGCAGGACACGATTTCGGAAAACTCGGAAGAGGAGTTCGAGGAGCACCGCTCGTTCGCCGACCGCGTCTCCGACAACATGGCGGCTTTCGGCGGCAGCTGGTGGTTCCTGATCTCGTTCGGCAGCGTGCTTGCGGTGTGGATCGGCATCAATTTGATCGCGGGCGTGAGCAGCGCCTTCGACCCCTACCCCTTCATCCTGCTCAACCTGCTGCTCTCCTGTATCGCCGCCATCCAGGCGCCGATCATCATGATGAGCCAGAGACGGACGGAGGCCAAGGACCGCCTGCGCTCGTTCAACGACTACCGGGTGAACCTGAAAGCCGAGCTGGAAGTGCGCCATTTGCACGAAAAGCTCGACTATCTGATCTCGCGCCAATGGACGCGGCTGGCCGAAATGCAGCAGATGCAGCTGGATGCGATGCACGAACTGACCGGCGCGAAGAAGGCGAAGCGGGCGCCGCGCAGGGTGCGCAGGCGGGTGGCGAAGGTGGAGGTGGCGGGGTGAGTCCCGGGCTGAGGCTGCAAGGCGGACGCGAAGTTGCCAAGCCGAGCGACGTGGCTTCGAAAAATATCGCCACGTCCAATTGCCCGTTGAAGCCCGGCGCGGCTTCCGCTAAGAAGCCGTGGCTGGCCGGCCTATCGGCTGGTTCGTTTTCAGGTTCCTTGAAGGCACCCGTAGCTCAGCTGGATAGAGCGCTGCCCTCCGAAGGCAGAGGTCACAGGTTCGAATCCTGTCGGGTGCGCCACTTACCGATGTATTACAATAGCTCAGATAACCCTAAAGCCCGTCACGCTGAACGGATTCATGCGACGCGCTTGAAGTCTTTGTTTTAATGCATGTCGTTGTCCCAGGACCGCGGCTCACTTCTGGGCGACATGCATGAGTGCCCGGGTCTAGGCACGGGCGATCAGTCGATATTCGGTGTTATTGGCGCGTCGATTACCACTTCCGCCCGTTCAGTCAGACGCTATGCTGCTGACCGTGACACCAAGGCGCGCGTTCCGTTCGTGATGAAGCAAAGTCAACACCGCTTGCATGAGCGGATGACCATTCGCGGCCACCTCGAACCCGCGTCCTTCGTGCCCTGGATCATGCGCCATGCGGCCAAGCTCGGTCTCGCGCACCACATCGCTCATGCAAGCACCGATCGCATCGAACTCGATATTGCCGGTGCGGCGGAGCTGATCGACATGATGGAGATGGGATGTTCGCTTGGGCCCATTGAGGTCTGGGTCGAGACGATCGACCGCGCGCCTGTCGAGCAAAAAAACATATAGCTTTGCGTGTGGTTACCTCGGTTTGCACTTAATTTAACCAATATTGCAATTGCGAAATTATTATGCATACGTCAGCCGCATCGAGCGGTTCGCCAACTCCTTGCGCCGGCATCTCTCTGGTCGGGAAACAGTAGTATCAGTACGGAAAGTAAGGTCATGCTGTCCGACAAGACGGACACCTGGGTGCCGGTCGCCCTTACCCAGGATCTGCCAACAGGACAGGTAATGCCGGCGCGGACGCCCGCCGGTCCCATTGCCCTCTGGCGAAGCCAATCGGGGCGCTTGGCGGCATCGGCGGATCGTTGTCCGCATCGCGGCATGCGCCTCTCCCATGGCTTCGTGCGCGGCGAGGCGCTCTCCTGCATCTATCACGGCTGGACCTATTCGCAGGCCGGTCAGTGCCTGCGCATTCCTGCCCATCCCAGCCTCACGCCGCCGGAGACGATTCGAGTTGCGACCCGGTTGGTCGAAGAGGCAGGCGGGATCATCTGGGTCGCGGATGGAGAGCCTGACGGCAAGCCACCCCTTTTTGAGGGTTACGTCCCGCTCCGTTCATTGACGGCCCGCGCCGGAAGTTCGGCGCTCTTTGTCGCTGCCGGTACGAAGGCCACCGTTGAAGGATGCGTCTGGCAGGCACCCGGCGCGCCGGCAATCCGCCTGCTGCCTATCCCGCAGGAAGCCGGCGAGACGCTGATCCACGTCCTTGTTCCAGCCGATTGCGATGCGTCCGAGCGCATCGCGGCCTCGCGAGCCGCCGAGAGCCTTCGGCGCATGGCCGAAGGGATCGAGGCGAAAGGGACTGTGCCATGATCGACGATGCGATGCGCCACGAATGGTATCCGGTCGGGCTTTTCAGCCGGCTCGACCGCTATGGGCGCGAGACCACCCTGATGGACGAGCCGATCAAGGTTGCGCTCGACGCCAATGGCGCGGCGAAAGTGACAGGCGAAAACGGGCGCGTGCTGCCGGTTTCGGTGCGCTATGGCCATATCTGGTCGTCGCTCGGCGAACCGAAGAAACCGGTCTTTCCGATTCCCGAGGCAGACCAGCCCGGGCGCCGCTTCGTCGATGTCGGCGTGGTGCGGGTGCGCTGCTCGCCGCTCCGCGCCGTCGAGAACTTCCTCGACATCGCACACTTCCCCTTCGTCCATACCGACATCCTCGGCTCGGAGCCGCATACCGAGGTCGAAAACTACAAGGTCGAGATCCGCGAGGAAGAGGACGAGGTCTGGGCGACCCAGGTGAAGTTCTACCAGCCGCAGGCGGCGAAATCCGCGAGCGGAGGTATCACGACGGAATACATGTACCGCGTGCCGGCTCCGACCTGCTCAGTCCTCTACAAGACCTGCCCGCCGCGCCCGGGCGAATGGGATGTCATTACGCTATTCGTCCAGCCGCTTGCCGAGGATCTCTGCGACGTCTGGCCATGGATGGCGCTTTTCGATGACGAGACGCCACTGACCGATCTCATCCATTTCCAGCAGACGATTTTCCTGCAGGACCGCTCGATCCTCGAAAACCAGATCCCGCGTCTTCTGCCGCTCGATCCCGGCATGGAAATCCCCACGCGCGCCGACCTGACCTCGGTCGCCTATCGCCGCTGGCTGAAGCGCCACAATTATACCTACGGCGCGCAATTGGTGGCACAATGAAGCTTTACGACTACATCCTCTCCCCAAGTTGCTACAAGGTGCGCCTGATGGCCACGCTGTCAGGTGTGAAGCTCGAAATCCGCCCGGTCGACTTCCATCCCGGCGCCGAGCATCGTGGCCCCGAGCTTATGGCGCTTAATCCGGGAGGCTCCATCCCGATCCTTGAAGACGGCGACCTGATCCTGACCGAGTCTTCCGCCATGCTTGGCTATCTCGCCGCGAAGGCAGCACCGGCCTGGCTCGGCAGCGGCGCCCCCGAGGAGACGGCGCGCATCCAGCAATGGCTTTCCTTCTCGCACAGGCTGACCGCCAACCTCGGCGGCGCGCGCCTGCATGAGATGCTGCTGCGTCCCGGTGACATCGGTGCGCTTCAGGCCAATGGCATAGCGGCACTACGTGAGCTGGAAGCCGGCCTCTTCGAACAAAAAATGCGTGGCGATCGGTTTCTCGCATCCGACCGGCCGACGATTGCCGACATTGCTTGCTTTCCCTACGTCGCGCTCGCGCCCGACGGCGGCGTTTCCCTCGATCCGTATCCCACGATCCGGCTCTGGTCGCGAGCGCTCCGCAGCCTCGACAATTTCATCGAAATGCCCGGTATCCACCGGCTGCACGAATTGAAGCCCGAACCGCGACCCATGCTGGACGAGGCGTGAGGTGACCGGCTATCTCCTGAAGAATTGCGCAGCGGTCATCACCGACGAGGGCAGGGGTCCGAGCGTCCGGCGCAATGTCGATGTGCTGACGAATGGCCCGCAGATCGAGGCAATCGGGCAAGGCCTGCACAGAAGCGAGTTGCCGGCCGGTACTATCGTGCAGGACGCCGACGGCTGGTTCGTCTATCCCGGCCTCGTCAACACGCACCATCACTTCTTTCAGTGCTTTGTGCGCAACCGTGCCGAACTCGACTGGACGAAGCTGTCGGTCATCGAATGGCTCGACCGGATCTATCCGATCTTCTCCCGGCTCAACGAGGATTGTTTCTACCACGCCTCGATCACGGCGATGGCAGAGATGATAAAGCACGGTTGCACGACGGCCTTCGACCACCAGTACAATTTTCCGCGCCATGCCGGAAAACGGCTCATCGACCGGCAGTTCGAAGCGGCCGATCTTCTCGGCATGCGTTTCCATGCCGGCCGCGGCGGCAACACGCTGCCAAAATCGGAAGGCTCGACCATTCCAGACGAGATGCTGGAGACCACGGACGAATTCATTGCCGACTGCGCACGCCTCATCGACACTTATCACGACACCAGTCCCTTCAGCATGCGTCAGGTCGTGGTCGCTCCCTGCCAGCCGGTCAACTGCTACCGCGAGACCTTCGTGGAATCGGTTTCGCTGGCGCGTGATCGCGGGGTGCGGATGCACACCCATGTCGGCGAGGGCGAAAGCCCGATCATCGAGGCCCGCCATGGCATGCGTACGGTGGACTATCTCGAGGACCTCGGATTTGCCGGCCGAGACACTTTCTATGCCCATTGCTGGGAGCTGACGCATGACGAACTGCGGCTGATGGCGGCGAGCGGCACCGGTGTCTCGCATTGCCCTGAGCCGGTCTATCTGGTGGGCGCGGAGGTGACTGATATTCCCGCCATGTCCGCCTTTGGCCTGCGCGTCGGTCTCGGCTGCGACGGTGCTGCCTCGAACGACAATTCCAACCTCATGCACTGCATCCATTCCGCCTACATGCTGCAATGCCTGGCGGCCTCGACGCGCGCTCATCCCGTGCCTGCGCCGGTCGATTTCCTCGGCTATGCGACAACGGGCGGGGCCGCGCTTCTGGGCCGCAATGACATCGGCCGACTGTCGCCCGGCATGGCCGCCGACCTCTTCGCGATCGACACGCGCCGCATGGATTATGTCGGCACGCGCCACGATCCATTGAGCCTGATCGCCAAGGTCGGTATCGGCATGCCCACCGACATGACCATGATCAACGGCCGCATCGTCTGGGAGAAGGGTGCGTTTACCGGGCTGAACGAGGCCCGGCTTGCTGCGGACGCGGAAGCCGCCTTTGCCGCGGTGGAATTCTAACAACTTAAGACAGGGGAACTGACATGCTGAACTATCTGACCCGCAGAACTCTGATGAAGGGCCTTGCCGCGACAGGGCTTGCCGGCGCGCTTGGCAGCCGTCCCGCCTTTGCGGCCGACGAGCCGCTCGGTATCACGCTCGTGCTCCCGTCGCCGGTCGGCGATGTCGGCTGGGGCCATGCGCTCGCCGCCGGCCTCGAGCCGGTCAAGGCCGCCTACGGCGACAAGGTGAAGATCACCGTCATCGAGAACATCGCCGAAGGGCCGGACGCCGACCGGATCATGAACAAGACCGTCGCCGACGGTAACAAGTTCCTGATCGCCGGCTCATTCGGCTACCAGAATGGTGCACTACAGATCGCCCGCCGCGATCCTGGGGTCACCGTGCTGCATGCCTCCGGCTTCCAGACCGCGCCGAATTTCTCGCCCTTCGCGGCGAAGTATTTCCAGGGCACTTACCTGCTCGGCATAGCCGCCGCAGCTCTTTCCAAGACCGGCAAGCTCGGCTCCGTCTCGGCCTTCGCCATTCCGGAGCTGATCACCTCGATCAACGCATTCACGCTCGGCGCACAGACTGTAAATCCCGATGTCGAGGTATCGGTCGTCTGGGTGAACTCCTGGTTCGACCCGGCCAAGGAACAGGAAGCCGCCAAGGCGCTGATGGCACAGAACTGCGACGTGATCTTCTCGAACGCGCAGGACACACCCTCCGTGATCTCGGCCTGCGAGGAGGCTGGCGTCTATGCGTTCAACCTCAATTCGTCGATGAAGAAATATGCACCGAAGAAATATCTCGGCTGCATCGCGACGGACTGGTCGCCCTTCTTCAAGGCTTCCGTGGATGCCCATCTCGCCGGAACTTTCAAGGGCGCCAACACCTTCCTCGGCGTCGCGGAAAAGGTGGTGGAGGTCGTGGACTGGAACTCAGATATCCCAGCCGACACGATGACGAAGATCAAGGAAGTGGCGGCGAGGATCGCCGACGGCAGCTTCTCGCCCTTCACAGGTCCAATCACCAAGGCCGACGGCAGCGAAGCCGCCGCCGCCGGTGCGACGATAGCGGATCCCGAGATCGTCGCGATGGACTGGCACGTCAAGGGTGTCACCACACCACTGCCGAAGTAAGTCATGACCCCGCCCCTTCTGTCGCTCCGCGGCATCTCGAAGAGCTACGGCCAGATCCGGGCTAACGAAGCCATCGATCTGGACGTGGCGCCCCAATCGATCCATGCGATCCTCGGGGAGAATGGGGCGGGCAAATCGACGCTGATGAAGCTCATCTATGGCGTTGAACAGCCGGACGAAGGCACCGTCGTCTGGAACGGAGAGCCTCTGCGCCTTGCCTCGCCGGCTGAGGCACGGCGCAGGGGCATCGGCATGGTCTTTCAGCATTTCTCGCTGTTCGAGACGCTGACTGTCGTCGAGAACATCCAGCTCGTCGTCCCCGGCGGCAAGGCGGAGCTGGCCGGGCGCATCCGCAGCCTCGGCCAGGATTTTGGCCTTGAAGTAGATCCTCTCGCCGATGTGCACGCGCTCTCGGTCGGCGAACGGCAGCGGGTGGAGATCATCCGCTGCCTGATGACGGACCCGAAGCTGCTCATTCTCGACGAGCCGACCTCGGTCTTGCCGCCGCAGGCGGTGAAGAAGCTGTTCGACACGCTCAGGCGCCTTCGCGACCGCGGCGTGTCCATCCTGTTCATCTCCCACAAACTGGAGGAAATTCGCACGATCTGTGACCAGGCGACGGTCTTGCGTGGAGGGCGCGTTATCGGCACCGTCGACCCGCGCGACTATGATGCGCACGACCTCGCCCGGATGATGATCGGCCGCGACATGCCCGAGGTGATGCCCGCGTTGGCCATGCCCGAGGGGGAGAAGCGGCTGGAAATAATCGACATGGACTACACGCCGGACGACCCCTTTGCCACGCCGCTCTCCGGCATCAGCCTCACGGTACGATCAGGCGAGATCCTTGGCATAGCCGGAATATCGGGCAATGGCCAAGGCGAGCTTGCCGCGCTCATCTCGGGCGAAGCGATGCTGCTGAAGGAACAACGCGACCGGATCTACATGATGGGCCGCGACGTAGGCACACTCGATGCGGCCGCGCGCAGGAGATTTGGCTTCGCCTTCGTGCCCGAAGACCGGCTGGGACGCGGCGCGGTCCCTGAAATGTCGCTCGTGCTCAACACCGTTCTTACCGCCCATCCTTTCGATCTCGTGAGGCGCGGCCTCATCAACAGCGCCGGAGCGACGGCTTTCACCAGCGAATGCATCCGTCGGTACGACGTCCGCGCCTCCGGCCCGGATGCCGAAGCGGGCTCGCTGTCCGGCGGCAACTTGCAGAAATTCATCGTCGGTCGCGAGATGATGCTGTCGCCAAAACTGCTTTTCGTGGCGCAGCCAACCTGGGGTGTAGACATTGGCGCTGCATCCGCCATCAGAAGGCGGCTCATCGCGTTGCGCAACCTGGGCGTGGCGATCCTCGTAATTTCCGAGGAACTCGAGGAACTTTTCGAACTCTGCGATTTCATCCAGGTGCTCCATCATGGAATGCTGAGTCCGCCTCTGGTCACGCGGGACACGCGCCCCGAAGACATCGGCAGATACATGATCGGAGCACATGCCTCGCCAGAGAAGGTTCCTGCATGAGCGTTTGGGCCGCGCCGTTCCTCCCCGCGCTCGTCCGCCGGGAGCATGCCTCGCTCGTCGCGGCCATGCTGGCCCCGGCTGTCGCGCTTGGCATGGCGATCATCCTCAATCTGGGCCTTTATGTGCTGATAGGCCGAGATCCGGCGGCCGTCCTGTACGCGATGCTTCTCGAGCCGTTCCTCTCCTGGGCATCGTTTGCGGAGGTGCTGCTGAAGGCGGGGCCCCTTCTCCTCATTGCTCAGGGGCTGGCGATCGGTTTCCGCGCAAAAGTGTTCAACATCGGCGCGGAGGGCCAGTTTATCCTGGGCGCTATTTTCGCCTCGGCGATCCCCGTCTGGTTTCCGCAGGCGACCGGGCAGTGGATCTGGCCGCTGATGCTGCTTCTCGGTGCCCTCGGCGGTGCACTTTGGGCATCTATCACCGCCTTCTGGCGCGTCAGGCTCAATGCGAACGAGATCCTGGTCTCCCTGATGCTGAGCCTCGTTGCGGCGCAAGTCCTCAACTACCTGCTGCTCGGCCCATGGAAGGACCCGGCCGGCTTCAATTTCCCACAATCCGTCATGTTTCAGAACGACGCGATGGTGCCGACCCTGATCACCGGTACCCGCGTCAACGTCTCGCTGCTCATCACACTTGCGCTCTCGCTGGTGGCCTGGGTTTTCATGCAGCGAAGCTTCATGGGGTATAAGCTCAAGGTCGGCGGCCTTGCCCCGCGCGCGGCCGGTTACGCCGGCTTCAGCGAAGGGCGTGCGATTTGGCTGTCGCTTCTGATCGGTGGCATGGCGGCGGGACTGGCAGGCGCGGCGGAAGTCGCGGGTCCGCTCGGCCAGCTGCAGCGCTCGATCTCGACCGGCTACGGTTATGCGGCCATCATTGTCGCCTATCTCGGCGGCTTGCATCCAGTCGGCATCATCTTTTCCGCGCTCTTCATGGCTGTCCTCTATATCGGCGGCGACAATGCGATGGTGTCGGCAAACCTGCCGATCGCCGCCGTCCGCGTCTTCCAAGGCAGCTTGCTGCTCGCCTATCTCGGCGCTGTGGCCTTCGTGCGCTACCGCATCGAGTGGCGCCGCCCCCATCACCTGAGCCAGCCATGAACGCCGTCGAGTTCATTATTTCGGGCATGCTCGCAGCGGCAACCCCCTTTCTCCTTGCCGCACTCGGCGAGTTGGTGGTCGAGCGCGCCGGTGTTCTTAACCTCGGCGTAGAGGGCCTGATGGCCCTCGGCGCGGTGCTCGCGTTCATCGTCGTCTACCACGGCGGTGGACACCTGCTGGGGTTCGTTGCCGCCGGCCTCGGTAGCGCCGTCCTGTCCCTCGTCTTTGCAGTGCTGGCACTCGGATTCCGGGCAAACCAGGTCGCGACAGGCCTTGCGATCGGCATTCTCGGCCAGGGCCTTTCGGCGCTGTTCGGCAAAAGCTACGAGAGCTTGACGGTGAAGGGGCTCCCGAAACTTGCCTTTCCCGGCCTCTCGGAAATCCCGGTAGTCGGCAGGCTGTTTGTCCAGGACGTCGTCGTATGGCTTTCCCTTGCCGTGACGTTTGCGATCTGGGCGATGTTTGCCTATACGAGAGTCGGCCTTGTCGTGAGGGCAATCGGCGAGAATCCCAAGGCAGCCCACGCCATCGGCTATCCGGTCATCGCTATCCGTGTCGCGGCCATAGCTTTTGGTGGCATGATGGCGGGTTTTGCCGGCGCCTATGCGGCGGCGGTGTACACGCCCCTTTGGGCGGACGGTATGATTGCCGGACGTGGCTGGATCGCGATCGCACTCGTTGTCTTTGGTACGTGGCTCGCTGGCCGCATCTTCCTGGGTGCCTGCCTCTTCGGTGCGGTTTCGCTGATGAGCCTCGCCGCCCAGGCGACCGGTCTGGACTTGCCATCGCAACTGCTTTCCAGCCTTCCCTATCTCGTTACGATCGTCGTGCTCGGTGTCATCTCGGCGGACCGCCGCTTGCTCAGGCTGAACGGTGTCGCCTCGCTTGGCGAACCCTTCGAACGTTAGCCGGGATTAAAGTGGATTTGCGAAACTCGGCGTAAGTTGAAGAGATTCGAAACGCCAGCGGACGATCGGCATCCGATCCAAAGGGCAGAAACGCCAAACGGGGCGAAGGTATGCCCGCAAGGGTAGCGCTGACGCCGTCGACTGCGAGCAGCGGAACGATGTGGCGCACAACGCGCCCGACATCGGTGGAGATCGTCGCGGGTTTCTTGGATCGTCCCCTTTTCTGCAGTACGAGCCCCATTCTCGAGGGTCCATTCTCCACCGCAGCCTAGCGAAGCGGCGTCGCAAGATGGCCTGAGGCATGCGCCCGGTAAATTCCCGCATGCGAGCACTCGTCCTGCCTGTCTAAGGTTCCGAGTCTAACCGCAAATCCTCGATTTTTTCCGCCAATTCCAAAATATATATTCCGGTCGCCGCAAGAAGCCATAACAACGATTTCCAATACTACCTATTCTTGCAGAAACTAAAAACGCTACACTCGCGTAATCATATTGGTAACGGATGCTGTTCAACCTGCGTCCAGGCAACCAGCACAGGGAGCGGCGTTATGGATTTCTTTAAAAGTTTAACAAAGGTCTTGGCCGGCGGCGCGGTTTCCGTGGCTTTGTGCTTTCCGGCTGGCGCGGGCGGGCTCAGTGTGGGCATCGGCGGCAGCGGTGGGGTGGGTGTTTCGGTCGGCGGCAGTGGCGGCGGGCTTGGCGTCGGTGTCTCGGTCGGCGGGAGCAAGGGCGTCAATGCCGGAGCGACGGTCGGAGGCACCAGCGGCACCACCGCCAGTGTCGGCGCCTCGGTTGGCAGCGGCGTTACCGCCGGCGCCGGCGTATCGGTCGGCACGGGCGTCGGGGTCGGGGTCGGCGCAACCGTCGGCAGCAGTGTCGGGGTCGGCGCCGGGGTCGGGGTGGGCAGTGGAGTGACGGCCGGGGTCGGCGTCGGCATTGGCACACAGACAACGACCACCAGCCCCAGGGATCCCAACACGCCGGCGGTGCCGGCGCGACCGGCGGTGGTTGCCATCAGCGCCATGTCGGCCGGCCAGATCGCCAAGATGAAGAAACGCTGCGCCAGCGTGCTCAGCGGCAAGGGCACCTACGACCGGGACCTGAAGGAGCTCTGCCGGATATTGGCGCGGCGCTGAGTACCGCAACATCGCATGTGCCGTGGGGCATCAGTCTCTCAGCCAGCCCCAATGCCGCAAGGTGGCGGGCATTCTTAGGGAGAGAGCTTTGCCGAGCGGTTCAGCGTTTCGCGGAAAGGCGGAACCGGTCAGGCTGTGCGCTTTCATCGGCGGCATTCTGCATGGCTTGGTCACCGAGCCGAAGGAAGCGCGCCGCCCGGTTGCGGCCTTAATCTGACCTCTGCCGTCCGTCCGGTCACCCGTTTGGGCCGGCTCGAAGATTCGCCTCTGGCCTTTTGTATCACCCGCTCTAGCTGCTTTGTGTTAGGCTCGTCATGTTAGCCTTGTCTTGCTGATGGAGGTTTTGATGGATCGGCGATCATTCTTGACAGCATTGTTCGGCGTTGCGGGGGCCGCGGCGCTTGCTACCGCGGTTCGGCCTCTCGAGGCCGTGGCCGGGGTTCCCAATATCGGTAACGGCATTCTCGATGAACTCGACAAGCAGGATGCCAATTCGTTTGATGACGACGAAGGCCCGGGCGATGTCGAGCAGATATCGCATCGGCGATGGCACCATCGTCGCCACCACAGGCGGCATGTCTGGAGACGGCACTGCCGCACGTTCTGGCGGCATGGCCGGTTACGCCGGCGCTGCTATCGCAGGCGCTCCTTCGTCGTCTTGCGGTTCTAACCGCGGCACGTTCCCGGATAGACCCTGCCCTGAGGCGCAAACACCAAACAGACCCATCCCGATTTGCATCGGGATGGGCTGGTTCAGCTTTATCCAGCCACAGCTGCCACCGAATCCCGCTGCACCAGCGGGCATTCCAGCTTGGTGATTGGATAGCGGCCGCGGCCGGGAGGCGCCGGCACTTCGAGCTGTTCGATCGCCCATTGGCCCATCGCCATGTGCGGCAGGATCGATGTCGTCAGCGGCGGGAACAGATGGCGGGCGATCTCCTCGTCGTCATAGCCGACGACGGAGATGTCCTGCGGGATGTGCAGGCCCGCCTCCTTCAGCGCTTCGTAGCAGCCGATGGCTGTGCGGTCGTTCTGGCAGAAGATGGCGGTCGGGCGCTCCTTCAGCGCCAAAAGCTTCACGGTCGCGGCATAGCCGGCGCTCGCCGACCAGTCGCCCTCGACCACCAGTTCGGGATCGAACGGGATGTCGGCGGTGGCGAGCGCTCTGCGGTAGCCTTTCAGCCGGTCCTGCGCGGCCTGCATCCACGGCTCGCCGGTGATGATGGCGATGCGGCGGTGGCCGTGGCCGATCAGATGCCGGGTCGAGTTCTGGCCGCCGGCGATCTCGGAAGGCACCACGGCCGGGAAGGCATAATCGGCCGTGTAGCAGTTGAGCAGGATGACCGGTATGTCGAGGCCGTAGAGGAAATCCGGCGCCGTGATCTCGCGGGTGAAGATGGTCATGTAGATCAGCGCCGAGATTCCGCGCCTGGTGAGCGCCGCAATGGCGCGCGGCTCCATGACGGCGTCGCCCATGGTCTGCGCCACGAGCAACACATTGCCGGCGTTCCACGATGCCTGGCGCGCGCCCTCGATGGCGACAACGGCTTCCGGGCTTGTCGCCAGCTGGTCGACAGCGAAACCGATGACACCGTCAAGTCCATCGAAGGCGGCAACAGGTTTGCGCAGCGCCGAGAAGGCGGGTGCTGCGTAGCCGAGCGCACGCGCGGCGTCGATCACCCGCTCGCGCGTCTGCTGCGACAGCCGGATGCCGGGCGAATCGTTGAGCACGAAAGAGACGGTCGCCTGCGAGCACCCGGCTGCCCTGGCGATGTCGGTCATGGTGACGCGGCCGCCCTTGGCGGCTCTCGCCGGCGCCTTGCGCCGCTTCGCCGTGTCGTCCGGATCCCTCGTCTCGCTCATGGCATTGCGTCCCAATCCCCAGCCTGTCTAGTCGCAAGCCTGCCACACCCACAAGATGGTGTCGCGCCGTCGACCGATGGAAATAGTCGAAGGCGTTTATCTTTATTAGCAGCTTTGAAGTTCCCCGCCATGCCGCTGCGGGCCGCGTGAAATTCGAGGACTGCAAGGCATCTGCTTGCGCGGAACCGATGGCTGCACCTATTCGGGCAAACTAGCCCTAAGGCTACCGCCGAGTGTCCGCGCGAGACCTTTGCTAATACTGTTTACTAATACAAAACGACGCTGTAACGTCAATCCGCCGTGTCCGGTCAGGTGGGACCCGTGCGGCGAGAAGTGCACGTGAATGGCCCGATGGTGAGCGGGGTTTGCCTCCGCAAGCCTGGTCTCAGACATGTGATATGTCAGACAAATCAGACTATTTACGAGCACGGGATGAGTCTCTAAAGTCCGTGATCGCGACCGACGACGCCATTCTTCAGCGCCGGGAACCCCTGAGGAGGAGGGCGTCCAAATCGCGAGCGGCAAGTCAGTGAATGCAAGATCGGTTCAGTCCGACGACTGAGCCAAAACGGGAGGTTGAACATGAAATCCTTGATACGACATGCATCCGTGGCCACCGCAGCCCTGCTGCTCGGCCTGACCGCGACAGCCATTGCGCGCGCCGACGACAAACCGACGCTGGCCTTCGTCGTCAACGGCGCTTCCGATTTCTGGAAGGCCGCCGAAGCCGGCGTCAAGAAGGCGCAGGCCGAATTGCCCGACTACAATCTCGAACTCAAATATCCCGAGCAGTCCTCGGTCGCCATCCAGCAGCGGCTGATGGACGATCTGGTGACCGCCGGCGTCAAGGGCATCATGGTCTCGGCCGTCGACCCCAAGACCTCGACCGACGGCCTGAACAAGATCGCGTCGGAAACGGCGCTGTTCACCACCGACTCCGATGCCCCGCAGACCAAGCGCGTCGCCTATATCGGCTCGTCCAATGTCGACGCCGGCAAGCAGGCGGCCGAGATCGCCAAGAAGGCGATGCCGGACGGCGGCAAATGCCTCGGCTTCGTCGGCCTGCTCGGCGCCGACAATGCCAAGGAGCGCATCCAGGGCATGAAGGACGGCCTCGCCGGCAGCAAGATCGAACTGGTGGACGTGCGCGGCGACGACATCGACCAGGCGCGCGCCAAGAAGAATGTCGAGGACGCGCTGGTCGCCAGCCCCGACATCACCTGCATGGTCGGCTTCTATTCCTACAACACGCCGCGCATCTATGAAGCGCTGCGCGACGCCGGCAAGCTCGGCTCGATCACCGTCGTCGGCTTCGATGACGATCCGATCACGCTGGGCGGCGTCAAGGAAGGCACCGTGGCGGCCACCGTCGTGCAGCAGCCCTTCGAATGGGCCTATCAGGGCATGAAGCTGATGGCCGCCTATCTCAAGGGCGACAAATCAGGCATTCCGGAAGGCGGCCTGATCATCATCCCGACCAAGATCATCGGTAAGGACGATGTCGACACCTATGCCGCCAATCTGAAGGCGATGTCCGGAAACTGAGACCACGAGCAGTTGCGCCGGCTCAGGGTTCGCCTTGAGCCGGCGATCGTGTTGACGGGTCGGCCAAGGCCCGTCAGTCTGTAGCCCACCGGCTGCTGGCAAGCCTGATCAAATATGGCGTGATGAATTATTCCGACCCATCCATCGTCGCAACCACCCCGTTCCTCGGCCTCGAGAACGTGCGCAAGACCTATCCGGGCGTGGTGGCGCTGGACGGCTTTTCCATGGAGGTCAGGCCGGGCGAGGTGATCGGCCTGGTCGGCGAAAACGGCGCCGGCAAATCGACCTTGATGAAGATCCTCGGCGGCGTCACCAGGCCGGACAGCGGCGCCATCACCGTCGACGGCGTTGCGCATGACGGGCTCACCGTCGAAGGCAGCCTGGGGTCGGGCATCGCCTTCGTCCACCAGGAACTCAATCTCTTCGAAAACCTCGATGTTGCCGCCAATATCTTCTTCGGCCGCGAGCCGTTGCGCGGCGGGCCGCTGAGATTGGTCGACCGCGCCAAGCTGCGCGAAATGGTGGCGCCACTGCTGAAGCGCGTCGGCGCCAATTTCTCCGCCGATACGCCGGTTGCCTCGTTGTCGCTGGCGCAGCAGCAGATGGTCGAGATCGCCAAGGCACTGTCGATCAAGGCGCGGCTGGTGATCCTCGACGAGCCGACGTCGAGCCTGCCGCTCGCCGAAACCGACAAGCTGCTCGACGTCATCAAGGCGCTGAAGGCCGATGGCATCAGCGTCATCTTCATTTCGCACCGGCTGCATGAGGTCGAGCGCGTCGCCGACCGCGTCGTGGTGCTGCGCGACGGCATGCTGGCTGGCACCTTGCCGAAGAGCGCCATCAACCACGACCAGATGGTCAAGCTGATGATCGGCCGCATGCTGAAGGAGCGCGAGAAGGCCTCCGAGGCGGCGCGGGCGCCGGGCGCCACGGCTCTCTCGGCCAAAGCCATCCGCACCCCCGCCTACCCTGCCCGGCCGGTCGACCTCGACATCAGGCGCGGTGAAATCCTCGGCCTCGCCGGCCTTGTCGGCTCCGGCCGCACCGAACTGGCGCGGGTGTTCTTCGGCATCGACAGCACGCTTGGCGGTGGGCTCGAACTCGACGGCAAGCCGCTTGTACTGGGTTCGGCGGCCGATGCGGTCGCGCATGGCATTTTCCTGGTTCCGGAAGACCGCAAGCTGACCGGCATTTTGCTTGACCTGTCGATCGCGCAGAACATCTCGCTGCCCAACCTGCCGGCGCATGCGAAGCGTAGACTGGTGTCGGCAAGCTCCGAGGCCGCCACCGCAGAGAAGCAGAAGACGAATCTCGGCATCAAAGCGCCGTCGGTGCAGACGCGAACCGGCACGCTGTCGGGCGGCAACCAGCAGAAGGTGGTGCTGGGCAAATGGCTGGCGATGAACCCGAAGGTGATGATCCTCGATGAGCCGACGCGCGGCATCGATATCGGCGCCAAGGCCGAGATTTACGGGCTGATGCGAGCCTTGGCCGATGCCGGCGTCGCCGTGCTGATGATCTCCAGCGACATGGAAGAGGTGATCGGCGTGTCCGACCGCATCGCCGTCATGCATGAGGGCCAGATCTCGGGCATTCTCGACAAGGAACAATTCAGCCAGGAAAACGTGCTGTTGCTGGCGGTCGGCAAGCCGGCAAACTAGCGGGCTTCAGGCGATTGCCGGTCCGGCGCATTGGGGAGAAGACGATGAGCAAAAAAGATCTCGGCCTGCTGATCCTGATCCTGGTGGTCGGCGCCGTGGTGACCGCCATCAACCCGCGCTTCCTTTTGCCGATCAACCTCGCCAACACCTCGAACCTGATCGGCCTGTTCGGGATCCTCGCCATCGGCCAGGCCTTCGTCATCATCACCGGCGGCATCGAATTGTCGGTGGGGTCGCTGGTGGCGCTGCTCGGCACGCTGTTCATCGATTTCATCGCTGTGCGCGACATGCCATGGCCGCTGGCGCTGCCGCTGATCCTGGTGCTGGGCGGCATCATCGGGCTGGCGCATGGCTGGCTGATCACAAGGCTGAAATTGCAGCCCTTCGTGGTGACGCTGTGCGGCCTTTTGATCTATCGCGGGGTCGCCCGTTTCTATACCGCCGACGGCACCGCCGGCTTCGCCTTCGGCCAGAATTTTCCCGAGCTCGAATTCCTCACCGCGGGCCGCAGCTATGGCGTGCCCAACAGTTTCATCGCACTGATCGTCATTTCGATCGTCATGTGGGTGGTGCTGCACCGCTCGGTGTTCGGACGCTACCTCTATGCCATCGGCAAGAACGAAGAGGCGGCTAAATATTCGGGCATCCGCACCGGCCGCGTCGTGATGGCCGCCTATGTCATCTGCGGCGTTCTGACGGCGCTGTCGGCGATCTATTTCGCCATGTACACGCGCTCGATCTCGCCGGCCAGCCACGGCCAGTTCTACGAACTCTACGCCATTGCCGCCGCAGTTCTCGGCGGCTTCTCGCTGCGCGGCGGCGAAGGCTCGCTGGTCGGCGTCATCCTGGGCACCGTGCTGCTGCAGGAGTTGCAGAACCTGGTCAATCTGCTCGGCATCCCGTCCTCGCTCAACTTCGCGGTGATGGGCGGCGTGATCCTGATCGGCGTGCTGGTCGACCAGCAATGGGGCGTGTTCCGCGCAAGGCGGCTGATGCTCGATGCCAGCCGGAAGACTGTCGCGGCGGAGTAGCGCTACATCACGCCGGATATATCCGAGAAGGCCATCGCCTTGCGCAGCACCTCGACGAAGCGTTCTCCGGCGGCTTCGCGCCGGCCGCCATTGTCGATCGAGGTGACGCCGGAGCCGGACAAAGCGATATTGGCGCTGCGGGCGAGCCGAGCCAGCACTTCGCCGCGCGATTCGCGGCCGCGCTGGGCGAGACGCTCGGCGAGGATTTCCGGCGAGGCGGTGATCTCGACGACAGCCAGATTGGCATAGCGCTCCCGCAGCACCGGGATGACTGCGCGCGAGACATTGGCGACCGCGACATGGCCATTGGCGATGGACCAGTCGACATCGGCCGGAATGCCGTAGCGCAGCCCGTGCGCCTCCCAGGAAATGGCGAAGGCGCCGTCGGCCTCGGCTTCGGCAAAGGCTGCGTCGGCCAGCGTGTCGTGATCCTCGCTTGCGGCGTCGCTCGGCCTGGTGATGACCCGGCGGACGAACTCCAGCCTCGTCTCGTCGGCAAACAAGGTGCGGGCATAGCCGATTACCGTATCCTTGCCGGCGCCGCTCGGGCCGACGACGGCGACAAACACGCCGTTGCGGAGCGGAAAGGCCTCGCTGCTGAGTTCGCGGTCGATCGACGCCGAGACCATCAGGCGACCCGGCGCCCTTGGCGCCAGACAGTGCGCACGACCGGCACATGGTCGTCGACGCGCACACGCACCAGATCGGCGCGGCGGCCCTGTTCGATGACGCCGCGGTCGTTGAGGCCGATGGCCTCGGCCGGGTTCTTCGACACCATCGCGACCGCCTGCGGCAAGGAGATGCCCTCGACGACGTCGCCGAGGAAGAAGGCCGACTGGATCAGGCTGAAGGGAATGTAGTCGGACGACAATATGTCGAGCAGGCCGTCGCCGGCCAGCGTGCGGGCCGAGACATTGCCCGAATGCGAGGAGCCGCGCATGACGTTGGGCGCGCCCATCAGTACGCCGAGCCCGGCATCCTTCGAGGCCTTGGCGGCTTCCAGCGTGGTCGGGAATTCCGCGACGCGCACGCCTTGTTCGATCGCCTCGTCGACATGGCCTGATGTGGCGTCGTCATGGCTCGCCAGCACAATGCCCCGCTCGTTGCAGGCGGCTGATATCGCCACCCGGTTCGGTCCCGAATTCTTCGCTGATTCCGACATCCGCTTTTCGCAGAACAATTGGAAGTCGCGATCGGTCAACTTCAGCTTGCGCTGATAGTAATAGGCGTAGGTCTCGAGATTGACGAACTGACGCTGTCCCGGCGCATGGTCCATCAGCGAGGCCAGCTTGACCCGCTCGTCGCCATCGAAATTGGCGAAAGCCCGCAAGCAATCCGGCGCCGAGACCTCACAGCGCAGATGCAGGAAATGGTCGGCCCGCAACCGGTCTTTCGCGACGCTGTCCTCGATCGCGTCGGCCAGCTTGCGGATGTCGTCGGAGGTAAGATCGGCGTCCTCGTCCATGCCGACGCGCAGCGCGTCGAGCACGGTGGTGATCCCGGCGGTCGCTACCTGCGCGTCATGGGCGAGCACGGCGGCAATCGGGTTCCAGCGCACTTTCGGGCGCGGCGCATAGTGGCCTTCGAGATGGTCGGTGTGCAGCTCGACCAGACCGGGAATGATGTAGTCGCCGCCCATGTCCTCGCCGGCCATGTTCCCGCCGGTGTGGCCGGTGCCGGCGTCGACGCCGGAAATAAAACCGTCGCGCAGCACGAGCGACCCTTCGACGATCTCATCGGCAAGCACGATGCGGGCGTTGTGGAGAACAGTTTCGGCAGTCATTCAGGCAGTCCTTGCTTACTCGGACGAATTGCGGTCAGGCGGTTTTTCGGGCAGCGCGGCGGCCGAGCGCATGATGCGAAAGCACCATGAACGGAGCGCCCGGTTCGGTTTCGACGAACAGCGTCAGCGCATCCACCAGCACCGGCTGCTGCAGCACATCGGCGAACAGGCTGTCAATTGCCGCGCGCAGACGTTGGCTTTCCTGCGGCCCGGCCCGGCCGGACAGTGTCATGTGGAAGCGAAAGGTCTCGAACACGTAGGGGTAGCCCCACTGACAGAGATTGCGGAACTCGGCCGGCTTCAGCGAATCCGGGCTGCGCCGTTCGATTTCCGCTTCGGTGAGCGGCGCGCGAAAACGGTCGAAGCTAAGCACGACATCATCGGCGAAACGGTTGAGCGGCGGCAGCGGGCCTTCCGGCACCAAAGCGAAGAAACCATCGATCTGGCTGACGACCAGGCGCGGGATGGTGACCGTCGGCGTTGCTTCGGCAAAGGCGTCCAGCGCCGCGCGCAACGAGCTTTCGGTTTCGTTGGCGGCCAACCGGAAGGGCGCTTTCAGCGTCGCATGAAAACCGTAGCGCCGCGCCGATGCGGTGTGAAAGGCGACTTCGGCCGCCGACAGCTCGCCCACCGCCTCGACCGGCCTGGTGGCGGCGCCAAAGGGGTCGCGGCCCAGCCAGTTGGCGGCGATCCGCGCCAACGGCTCGTCCTGCCTTGGGGTGAAATAGATGGCGTAGCGCATCGAAAAAAATCCTCGTCAGCCCGCTGCCATAGGTGATTTCCATGACGGATTGACGAAGCTTATGCGGGTTTTCGAAGGCAAATCGACCCCATGGATCGTTAGCCGACGATTTTTTGCTGCTGGACCAACCGCTTCCGGCGCAAGCGAAGGCCGATCAGGCCTTCGTCAGCCACTCGTGCTCGGGCGCGTTGTGGAACTTCCACGTCCGCGTCGGCCCGGCCATGACGTTGAGGTAATAGAGGTCGTAGCCGTGGCAGGCGGCGCAGGGGTGATAGCCCTTGGGCACCAACACGACGTCGCCGTCCTCGATCGCCATGGCTTCGTCCAGCTCGCGGGCGCCGGTGTTGTCGGCGTCGGTGTAGACGCGCTGGAAGGCAAAGCCCTGCGGCGGGTTGAGGCGGTGGTAGTAGGTTTCCTCAAGATAGGATTCGGCCGGCAGATTGTCCTGGTCGTGCTTGTGCGGCGGGTAGCTCGATGTATGGCCGCCGGGCGTGATGACCTCGACCACCAGCAGTGAGTCGGCGGGCTTACCCTCGGGCAATATGTTGGTGACGTAGCGCGTGTTGGTGCCTTTGCCCCGAGTCTCCTGGCCGAGGTCGTCGGGTGCGATGACGCGAACGGGCAAGCCGCCGCCCAGGCCCGGCGCCGAGCAGACCGCGAGTTCGAGATCGGTGTCGGCGGTGACCGACCAGTCCGAACCCTCCGGAATATAGACCGACCACGGCTTGCCCTCGAAGGGCGACATGCGCTCGCCGAGCAGGCCGAGTTCCTGGCCGCCGGCCTTTGCCGTGCCCTTGCCGGTGACGAACACCAGGCAGACTTCGCGATCCTGCGTCTTGCCGGATGCGGTCTCGCCCGGCTTCAGCCGGTGCAGGTCGAAGCCGACATAGGTCCATCCGGCGCTTTTGGGCGTGACATGGGCGACGCGGCCATGGCCCTTGTCGGCTTTGACGAGCAGTTTCGACATGTTTTGTCTCTCCTATCGCAAGTCTTCGAGGTCGGCCTCTCAACTTCGTCATCCTAGGGCGAAGCAGGAGCGAATCTCCGTCGCGAAGACCCTAGGATGACGAAGCTAGGGACGTTCCGGCCAATCAGCGACGTAGGCGATACGCCAGGTGTCGAGTGTCCGACCCGCAAGCTCCTTCCGAGCCGCGGCCGCTTCATTCCTTCGGTTCGGCGTCCGCCTTCGCTTCGCCGGTCTTTGGTCGATCAGGCGCAGCCTTGCTCTCCTCCACCGGCTTGTAAAGATAGAAGAACTGCCACACCGCGTAGGCGGCAAAGCCGAGCGCAATGATGCCCCAGAATGGGGTGCCGGAGGCGAATTCTATTCCGGCCCAGATCACGCAGACGGCGACGACGGCAACGCGCCGCCACAGCGGCCGGAAGAACGGGTGCTCGTAATCCTTCATCGGACCGGCTTACGCATTGGGAAAGCCTTGCGTTTCCACCGTGTAGCCGGCCGCCGTCATCACCCGCATCAGCTCCTTGTAACCCACTTGGGCCATCTTCAGCGGCGGGTTCTTCTTCGGGTCCTGCTCGGCCTCGACGACGAACCAGCCTTCATAGCCATGGTCGGCGAAGCGCTGCACGATGGCGCCGAAATCGAGCGAACCGTCGCCAGGCACCGTGAAGGCACCGAGCGCCACGGCGTCGAGAAAGGACTGCTTCGTGCGGTCGAGCCCGTCGATCACGCCCATGCGCACATCCTTCACATGGACATGGCTGATGCGCTTGTGGTGGTTGTCGATGGCGCGCAGCACGTCGCCACCGGCAAAGGCGAGATGCCCTGCATCGAGCAGCAACGGAATGCCTTCGCCGGAATGGCGCATGAAGGCATCGAGCTCCGGCTCGGTCTCGACCACCGCCGCCATGTGATGGTGATAGGACAGCGGCATGCCTTGCTCGGCGCACCATTCGCCGAATTCGGTGAGGCGCCTGGCATAGGCCCTCATCTCGTCGTTGGACATTTTCGGCTTCGTGGCGAGAGGCCTGGAGCGATCACCCTGGATCGAGCGGCCGACCTCGCCATAGACGATGCAAGGCGCATTCACCGCCTTGAACAGGTCGATCATCGGCTGGATGCGATCCTTGTTCTTGCCCATGTCCTCATCGACCAGCGTGCCGGAGAACCAGCCGCCGCACAGCGTCACGTCGGCCTTTTTCAGGATAGGCAGCATGATTTCGGGGTCATTGGGAAAGCGGCGGCCCATTTCCATGCCGGTGAAGCCGGCCGAGCGCGACTGGCGCAGGCACTCTTCCAGCGAGACGTCGTCGCTGAGTTCGGCAAGATCATCGTTCCACCACGCAATGGGGGACATGCCCAGTTTGGCTTTCAAGTTTTAGCTCCGGTTTCTTGTTCACCCTCCCCTTGTGGGGAGGGTCGCTGCGAAGCAGCGAGGTGGGGTGCGGCGCCAGACCCCCACCCGGACCTTCGGTCCGACCTCCCCACAAGGGGGAGGTAGGGGCCGGGTGCATGTACATCAATCGCCGATTGTCTGCATCTGCCGCTTTTCGTCGTAGGCCTTGCGGGCTGCGTTGACCTGCGGCCGTGCGGAGACTTCCGGCACCGCGACATCCCACCAATGGCCGCCGGCATCGGTGGAAATCAGCGGGTCGGTGTCGATGACCAGCACGGTGGTGCGGTCGTTGGTTTTCGACTTTTGCAGCGCAGTCTCCAGGCCAGTGATCGACGGCACTTTCTCGGCAATAGCGCCCATGCTGGCCGCATGCGCGGCGAAGTCGATGTCGGGCAGGATCTCGTGGCGCGCGTCCTTCAGGAGGTTGTTGAAGTTGGCGCCGCCGGTGGCCATCTGCAGCCGGTTGATGCAGCCATACCCCCTGTTGTCGAGCACCACGATGGTCAGCTTCAAGCCGAGCATCACCGAGGTGGCGATCTCCGAATTCATCATCAGGTAGGATCCGTCGCCGACCATGACGACTATCTCCTGATCGGGCTTGGCCATCTTGGCGCCGAGCCCGCCGGCAATCTCGTAACCCATGGTCGAGAAACCATATTCGCCATGGTACGAGCCGGGCGCGCCTGCCTGCCAGAGCTTGTGCAGCTCGCCCGGCAGGCCGCCCGACGCATTCAGCAAGGTCACGCCGGACCCCAGCGCGCGCTGCACGGCGCCGATCACCTGCGCGTCCGAAGGGAAGGCGGCGTTGGTCGACGCCGTCACCTTGGAGGCTTCGGCCTGCCATGCCTTCTTGCCTTGGGTCGCATTGTCGGTCCATGTCGCCGGTGCTTTCCAGCTCCCCAACGCCGCACCCAGTTCGACAAGCCCTTCGGCCGCATCGGCGACCAGCGGCAGCGCACGATGCTTGCCGGCATCGAAAAGCTGCACGTTGAGTCCGATGATGGTCTTGCCGGAATTCTTGAACAGCGCCCATGAGCCGGTGGTGAAATCCTGCAGCCGGGTGCCGATGGCGAGCACGACATCGGCTTCTTCCGCCAGCCGGTTGGCCGCGGACGTGCCGGTGACGCCGACCGCCGCCATGTTGCGCGGATGTGTGTCGGGCAGCGAGGATTTGCCGCCTTGCGTTTCGCAGACCGGAATGCCGGCGCTCTCGGCGAATTTCGCCAGTTCATCCGAACCCTGCGAATACAGCACGCCGCCGCCGGCGATGATCAGCGGTTTTTTCGCACCCTTCAGCGCGGTGACCGCCGCCGCCAATTCATGCCGGTCCGGACGCGGCCGGCGCTGGTGCCAGACGCGCTCGGCGAAAAAGCTCTCGGGATAGTCATAGGCCTCGGCCTGCACGTCCTGGCAGAGCGACAGCGTCACCGGGCCGCATTCCGCCGGATCGGTCAGCACCTGCATGGTCCGCGCCAATGCCGGGATGATCTGCTCGGGACGGGTGATGCGGTCGAAATAGCGCGACACCGGACGGAAGCAGTCATTGACCGTCGCGGTGCCGTCGGAAAAGTCCTCGGCCTGCTGCAGCACCGGATCGGGGATGCGGTTGGCGAAGACATCGCCCGGCAAAAACAGGACGGGCAACCTGTTTACGTGGGCGAGCGCCGCCGCCGTCACCATGTTGAGCGCACCGGGGCCGATCGAAGAGGTCGCGGCCATGAAGCGGCGGCGGAAATTGGCCTTGCCATAGGCGATCGCCGCATGCGCCATCGCCTGCTCATTGTGGGCGCGGAAGGTCGGCAATTCGTCGCGCAGCTGGTACAGCGCCTCGCCGATGCCGGCGACATTGCCGTGACCGAAGATCGCCCACACACCGCCGAAGATGGGCACTCTTCTGCCGTCGATCTCGGTCATCTGCTTGCTCAGAAAGCGGGTCAGCGCCTGCGCCATCGTCAGGCGGATTGTCTTGCTCATGGTGTTTTCCTCCGCAGTCCTCTTGCCGCGCCTTTATGCTGCTTTACGGCCACGCGCGGCAAGCCACCCTTCGGTCAACTGTTCGAAGCGCGCGGCCATGTCGGCGATAGCCTCGTCATCCGTCATCTTGCCTGCCAGCCATCGTTCGGCGGCGTGGACGAAGATGGTGCGGCCGACGGCAAAGCCCTTGACGATCGGCGCCTTGGCGGTGGCGGCAAAGGCCGCTTCCAGTTCGTCCTGCGGCGCTTCGAGACCCAGCAGCACGACGCCACGACACCAGGGATCATGCTTCAGGATCACCGCTTCGATCTTGGCCCAGGCGCCGGCCGACGCCTGCGGTTCGAGCTTCCACCAGTCCGGCTTGATGCCAAGCGCATAGAGTTCTTCCAGGGCGCGCGGGATCGTCGTGTCATCGAGCTTGCCGTGCTTGCCGGCGATGATCTCGACCAGAAGCTCCCGGCCGACCTTCCGCGCGGCTTCGAACAGCGAGCGCAGCTTCTGCTGCTGCTCTTCCTTGAGCGCTGCCGGATCGTCGGGGTGATAGAAGCACAGGCATTTGATGCAGTGGTCGACCGGCCATTCCACCAGTTGCGAGCCGATGTCCTGCGAGAACTCGAAGCGCAGCGGCCGCGAGCCCGGCAGTTCGACGGGACGGCCGAGCCAGGCAAAGGGGTGGCGGGCGAATTCGAACATCGCTTCGCGGCCATGCTTCTCGTCGATCAGCATGCCATAGCCGTCGCGGCCGGCGGCGACTTTCGCCGCAGCCTTGACCGCCAGCACCTTGAAATCGCGGATGCGCGCCGGATCGGCGCCGGTCTTTGCCGCGACGTCCTCAAGCTGCACACGGTGGTCGCAGGCGAGCGCCATCATCGAGGGGATATCGCGGCGGCGGGTCGTCGCCCAATGGATGTGGTTGATCGCCTCGTCCTTGCGCAACGCTAAGTGCTTGCTGCCGTTCTTGAGGAAGAACTGCAATTCCTCGAAGGTCGGATATTCCGGCGCGCAGAGCAGCCGCGACACGGCGAAGGCGCCGCAGGCATTGGCCCAGGTCGCCGCCGTTGCCAGGTTTTCGCCACCGAGCCAGCCGCGCAGGAAACCGGACATGAAGGCATCGCCGGCGCCCAGCACATTATAGATCTCGATCGGAAAGCCCTTGCCGACGATACCGTCTTCCAGATCGTCGCTGATCGGCCCGTCATAGACGATGCAACCCATGGCGCCGCGCTTCAGTACGATGGTTGCCTTGGACAGCGCGCGGATCGTCTTCAGCGCGCTCAGGCAATCGTCGGCGCCCGAGGCGATCATGATCTCTTCCTCGGTGCCGACGATGAGGTCGCAATCGGGCAGCACCGTCTTCAGCTGGGCCGAGACGCGGTCGGATTTGACATAGCGCTCAAAACCCTCGGCATGGCCTGCGAGTCCCCAGAGGTTGGGGCGGTAGTCGATGTCGAACACCACCTTGCCGCCCTTGGCCTTGATGATGCGGATCGCCTTGCGCTGGGCGGCGTCGCTGTTGGGTCGGGAAAAATGCGTGCCGGTGACGACGATCGAGCGGGCCGAGGCGATGAAGGCTTCATCGATATCTTCTTCGGCGAGCGCCATGTCGGCGCAGTCGCTGCGATAAAAGATCATTGGCGAGATGCCTTCGCTCTCGACCGAAAGCAGCACTAGGGCCGTCAGCCGTTCCTGGTCGGTCTTGAGCCCATCGACATTGACGCCTTCGCGCCTGAGCTGCTCGCGGATGAAGCGGCCCATCTGCTCGTCGCCGACGCGGGTGAGCAGCGCCGAGCGCAGGCCTAGTCTCGCCGTGCCAACCGAGATGTTGGCCGGGCAGCCGCCGACCGATTTGGCGAAGGAGGTGATGTCCTCCAGCCGCGAACCGATCTGCTGGCCGTAAAGGTCGACGGAAGCGCGACCGATGGTGATGACATCGAGCGTCGCCTGTTTGGCGTCCACGGCTTCGCTCATTGGAACCTCCCGTCGGTCTTGTTGTCTTGAGCAACGTAGTTGGGGGACACGCGCGAGCGGCAGCGTGGCGCCGGGAATATGAAATAATAATTCCAATCCATAGTCAATATGGAATGAGCATTCCTCCGCGAATTCGAGCGCCCGGCGCCGGCCTAGGCCTTACGCTTCTTGCCCGTGCTGCGCCGCTTCTCGCCGACGCCGACGGTGAGCGCCATGGCCAGCGCCATGGTGGCCGACAGCGAGCGGAAGCCGGCAAAATCGGCCTCGGCAACCTCGAACCAGACCTTGGCGAACTGCGCTAGTGGCGAAAACGAACTGTCGGTGATGGCGATGATCGGCACGCCCTGTTCGGAAATGGTGCGGGCCTCCTCGATGGTGGCCGGCGCATAGGGCGAGAAACTGATGGCAATGACGGCGTCCGCCGGGGTGGCGAAGGCGACCATCTCGGCATTGAGGCCGGCGGCGGATTCGATCAGCTGGTTGCGGATCTTCAGCTTGCCCAAGGCATAGGCAATGTAGCTCGCCACCGGGTAGGAGCGGCGCTTGGCCAGGACATAGATGGTCTCGGCCTTGGCCAGCAGCGAGATCGCGTCTTCCAGATGCGCCTCGTCCAGCGAGCGCGAAATATCGTTGAGCGAAGTGCTGGCGGCGGCGACGAAGCCGTCGAAGATGGCTCGGTGTCCAGCACCCGCATCGGCCTTGGCGCGCAGCGCCTGCAGGCGTTCGTCATAAGAGGAATTGCGCTCGCGCAGCCGCTCGCGAAACACCTGCTGCAGGCTGGTGAAGCCGTCGAAGCCTAGTTGCTGGGCAAAGCGGATCAAGGTGGACGGCTGCACGCCCGCCGAAGCGGCGATGCTGGCGGCGGTGCCGAAGGCGATGTCATCGGGATTGTCGAGCGCATAGGCGGCGATCTGGGCGATGCGCTTGGGCAAGGTTTCACGGCGATCGAGGATCGTGGCGCGCAGCGTCTCGAAGTCGCGAGGTACCCGTTCGTCCATCGTCGCCCCGTCCAAGCTCATCTAGAGCATGATGCCGAAAAGTGTGCAGCGGTTTTCGGACGACATCATGCTCTCTTTAACTCAAGTGACGTCCTCTCTGCCCCATCATAGCGAGCCTGCGCAAGAAGGCCATAAAAAATGAGGCAGACATTCCATTCGGAGAAGAAATGGACTAATTCATCCATCGATCGCTTCAGGTATTGGGAGAAAGAAATGGTCGGCGTTGGTCTTATCGGCACGGGTTTCATGGGCAAATGCCACGCCATTGCGTGGAGCGCCGTCGGCGCCGTCTTTCCCGATGTCGCCAAGCCGAAGCTGGTCCATCTCGGCGAGGTCAACGAGGAGCTGGCCAAGCGCAAGGCCGGTGAGTTCGGCTTCGCCAAGGCGTCGGGCGACTGGCGTGCCGTCGTCAACGACCCCGAGGTCGATATCGTCTCGCTGACCACGCCCAATCAGTTCCATCCGGAGATGGCCATCGCTATTCTCGAAGCCGGCAAGCATCTGTGGTGCGAGAAGCCGATGGCGCCGAGCTTTGCCGAAGCAGCGGCGATGGCGGCCGCGGCGAAGAAGTCCGGCAAGGTCGCAGCCCTTGGCTACAACTACATACAGAGCCCGGCCATCCGCCACATCGGCGCGCTGCTCGAGGAAAAGATCATCGGCGAGGTCAACCATCTGCGCATCGAGATGGACGAGGACTTCATGGCCGACCCCGAAGCGCTGTTCTTCTGGAAGCATGAGGCCGCATCCGGCTATGGCGCGCTCGACGATTTCGCCGTACATCCGCTGTCGCTGGTCTCGACGCTGTTCGGCCGCGTCGCAAAAGTCATCTGTGACATGGCCAAGCCCTACGCCGACCGCAAGCTGGCCGCCGGCGGCCGCCGCGCCGTCGAGACCTACGACATCGCCAGCGTGCTGATGCATCTGGAAAACGGCATTGCCGGCACGCTGCTGGTCAACCGCTCGGCCTGGGGCCGCAAGGGCCGCATCGCCATCCAGATTTTCGGCTCCAAGGGATCGATCCTGTTCGACCAGGAGCGGATGAACGAAATCCAGCTCTACGTCACCGCCGATCGCCCGACCGAACAGGGCTACCGCACCATATTGGTGGCGCCGCACCACAAGCCTTACGACGCCTTCCTCCCGGCGCCGGGCCATGGGCTCGGTTTCAACGACCTCAAGATCATCGAGTGCCACGAATTGCTGACGCGGCTTGCCGGCAAGCCGGCACGGGTCATCGAATTTGCCGAAGGGCTGGAGATCGAGCGCACCGTGCACGCGATGGCGAGGTCGTTCGAGGAAAAGCGCTGGGTGGATGTGCGGTAAACCCGCTCGCTTCAGCCGCCAGCGACAGCGTTCGCCTCCCAGCCACTGACCCAGACCTGCCGCAGGCGATCGCCTTCGCCCTTGAAGCGCAGCCCGGTCGCCCGGCAATCCGCGATGCGGTCGCTGCGGAAATTGCGGATGGCCTGGCGCAATTCGCACCAGGCGACGATGTTGGCGGTTTCTGAATAGTAGATCAGCGCGATCGGACGGATCAGCCGCTCGGAGGCGCGGCCGATTTCGTCGCGATAGGACAGGTCGAGCTTTTCCTCGTCGCGGATGGCGCGGCGCACAAGCGCCAGATCGATGGTGCCGATTGCCGGTGCTGCGAACCCCCAGACATGCAGCGCGTTGGCGTCGAACGCCTGGCGCAACGGCGGCGGCACGGCGCTGGCGATCTTGGCGCTGACGCGCTTGGCCGCCTGCTTGAGTTCGCTGTCTCCCGTGCGCTCCAGCAGGGCGAGCGACAGGACGATCGCTTCCATCTCCTCGATCGAAAACATCAGCGGCGGCAGGTCGAAGCCGGGCCGCAATATGTAGCCGATACCGCGCCCGCCTTCGATCGGCACGCGCATTGCCTGCAGTGCGGCGATGTCGCGATAGATCGAACGCATCGTGACTTCCAGCTGCCCGGCGATCATGGCTGCCGTCACCGGCTGCCGCGCCAGCCGCAGGATCTGGATAATCTCGAACAGCCGCGACGCCTTGCGCATTTCCTCTCCCTGATGAACGCTACTGACACATCCCCGTCAGTTGGGGTGATTTATTGGACTGCCTATCGGGTTGAAAATCAACGAATTCCTCAACGGCACCCCAGCAGGAAGCGACAGGCAACTGACATGAGCTACGCGGAAAATCTCTGGCTGTTCTTTATCCTGCTGTCCGGCATCATCATCGTACCCGGGATGGACATGCTGTTCGTGCTTGCCAATGCGCTCACCGGCGGCCGCGACCGGGGCCTCGCCGCCACCGCCGGCATCATGGTCGGCGGCATCGTGCACACGCTGAACGGCGCCATCGGCGTCGGCCTGCTGATGCATTTCGTACCGATCCTGTACAAGCCGCTGCTGATAGCAGGCGCCGCCTACATGGCCTTCATCGGTATTTCGCTGATGCGCAGTTCCATCACCGTCGGCCATGACGGGCTCGTCGGCAGCCGCACGGCCTGGAAGGCCTTTCGCCAGGGACTGGTGACCTGCCTGATCAACCCGAAGGCCTATCTCTTCATATTTGCCGTCTATCCGCAGTTCCTGAAGCCGGATTACGGCCCGATCTGGATGCAGGCGACGGTCATGGGCCTGCTGACGGTGGCGACTCAGGCCGCGATCTATGGCGGGCTCGCCATCACCGCCGGCCGCAGCCGCAATCTGCTGGTGGCCAACCCGCGGGCGACCGCTTTTGCGGGCCGCGCGGCCGGACTGCTGCTGTTTGCGGTCTCGGTGTTCACGGCTTGGGAGGGGCTGAGGATGGCGTGATCGCGATCAAGCGATGACGCCGCGTTTCTTCGTCTCGGCGCTGCGCTTGCGGATCACTATCCCGGTCTTTGTCGTCGAGGGCGGCAGCAACCGCGTCCCCGAGATCGACGACGTCATGACCGCCTCACGCCTTCGCCCAAGACGACGAGAAGCTCGTCCAATTGCTCGAACGTCTCGCCCATCGCATCCGCCGCCCCGGTACCGGCCGCGTCGAGAGCCTGCTTCGAGGGATAGAGTTCGTGCATGACCAGCAGCGTATTGCCACCCTTTTCCTCGAAGGTCAGCGTGGTGACGGGTCCACCGTCACCACCTTCGTCATTGGTCCAGACAAGGCGTGAGTGCGGTGTCACTTCGATATACCTGCCGAAGAATTCGTGAAGGTCCGAGGCGTCGTGGCCGAACACCAGGCGGTACGTGCCTCCGGTACGAGCATCCATCTCACATGAACGCAGGAACATGCCCATCGACTTCGGCACCCACCACTGCTTGAACAGCTCGGGCTTGGTCCACGCCTCGAACACGATGCGCGCCGGACCGTTGACTGTTCGCGTGACGACCAGCTCGCGCTCGGACTTCCGTTCGACCGTGGTGCGGCTGTTCGTGGGCTCACTCTCGGTTCTTTGGCGCATCGGCTTTCTCCTTCCGTTTCAATTCCTCGACAACCTTGTCCAACTCGTTGAAGCGTGCGTCCCAGAGCAGGCGGTGCCGCTCGATCCAGGCCGCCTCTTCCTCCAGTCCGCGCAGGCCGAGCTTGCAGGTCCGCACGCGGCCAACCTTCTGCGTGGTGACGAGCCCCGCCTGCTCCAGGACGCCGACGTGCTTCTTCATGCCCGTGAGGGTCATGTGGAACTTTCCGGCAAGCTCGGTGATCGAAGCATCTGCGCGTCCGAGCTGCTCCAGAACGCCACGCCGGGTGGCGTCCGAGAGCGCGGCGAACGAGGAGTCCAAGTCGGCATACTGAACCATATGGTTCAGTATCTAGCAGACCGGTGGCCGGGGTGCAAGGGGAGCCGCAGCGTCCTTCCCGCGCATCGCCTCGTATCAGGCGGCGCCCGGCCGGTTCTCCATCATGGCGCGGCGGGCTGAGCGGCGCCATTCTACGGCGCCGGCGAGGCCGTGCAGCACCGTCTCGGTGGTCGCCCAGTCGATGCAGCCATCTGTGATGCTCTGGCCATAGACGAGCGGCTTGCCGGGCACGACATCCTGACGGCCGGCAACGAGATTGCTCTCGATCATGAGGCCGATGATGCGTTCGTCGCCCGCCGCGACCTGACCGGCGACATCCGCCGCCACCTTGGGCTGGTTCTCCGGCTTCTTGGCCGAGTTGGCGTGGCTGACGTCGATCATCAGCCGGGGTGCAACGCCGATGCGGGCGAGTTCGGCCGAGGCTGCCTCGACGCTCGCCGCATCGTAATTCGGCTGAACGCCGCCGCGCAGGATGACGTGGCAGTCCTCATTGCCGGTAGTAGTCGCAATGCCGCTGCGTCCGCCCTTGGTCACCGCCATGAAATGATGCGGCTGGGCGGCGGATTTCACCGCCTCGGCGGCGATCCTGAGATTGCCGTCGGTGCCGTTCTTGAAGCCGACCGGGCAGGACAGGCCGGAAGCCAGTTCGCGGTGGATCTGGCTCTCGGTGGTGCGCGCGCCGATGGCGCCCCAGGCGACGAGATCGGCAATGTATTGCGGCGTCGTCATGTCGAGAAATTCGGTGGCCGAGGGCAGGCCGAGATTGTTGACCGCCGACAGCACGTTGCGCGCCATCCGCAGCCCCTTGTCGATGTTGAAGCTGCCGTCGAGATCGGGATCGTTGATAAGGCCCTTCCAGCCGACGGTCGTGCGCGGCTTTTCGAAATAGACCCGCATGACGATCTCCAACCGGTCGGACAGGGTCTCGCGCAGCGCCACCAGCCGGCTGGCATAGTCAACGGCCGCGACCGGGTCGTGGATCGAACACGGGCCGACGATGACAAGCAGCCGGTCGTCGGTGCCGTTCAAGATGGCATGGGTGGCGTTGCGTGATGCGCTCACGGTGCGCGTTGCCGTCAGCGTGCGCGGGATCTCCCGCATCACCTCGTCCGGCGTACTCAATTCTCGGATTTCCTTGACCCGAAGATCGTCTGTGGTGGTCAACACGGCTTTCTGCTCCTGTTTTTAGGAGACCTGCCGGCTGATACAAAAAAGCCGCCAGGTCTGGCGGCTGTTCGGACTTGTTGCTGCAATCTTCAGATCGAGCGCAATCCTCCCGCCGCCAGCGAGCTGCTAAAGTACCAATACGAGGCGGTCAGGTTGATCATCAGGCGTCATATAGTCGATGCCGAGGCGCTTGTCACGTGGGGTATGCGGAGACAATTCGGGATGGGCCGAATCCTCGCGATTTCGTCATCCCTGGGCGGAGCAGGAGCGAAGCTCCGTCGCGGAGACCCTGGGATCCATTCCGTGACCTGGGCCGTGGAGTGCGGCGGAGCAGAATTCTGGACCGTAGCAGCGCTCTGAAGTCGCGGCATGGATCCTCGGGTCTGCGCTGCGTCGCCACGCTCCTTGCTCCGCCCGTGGATGACGAAGTGCCGGCGGTTCGCCAATCGCCAACACGTATAACGCGGAGCGGCTCATGCGGTCCAGGGATCGAAGAGTTCAAGCCCAAAGCCTTCGAAATGTTTCGTATTGCGCGTTGCCAAGGTGAGCTCGTGCGCAATCGCAGTGGCTGCGATCAGCCCGTCCATCGACGATAGACCACGACCGCGGCGCTTGCCAAAACCCATCAGGTCGCCCCAGGCCAAGGCAACCGCATCGTCCACCGGCAAAACCCGCTGTTCGAAGCGCTGGGGCAGGTCCCGGGCGAGCCATTCGGCCAGCGCCTCGCGTTTGCGGCCCTCATCCATCAGAGAGACGCCGCGCCGGATCTCGGCGATCGACACTACGCTGATGAAGGAGCGGTCCTCATCAAGCTCGTCCAGCCAGCCCAGGACACGTGCGACAGGCGCTGGCCTCGTCACCTCGGACAGGACATTCGTGTCGAGCAGCAGTCTCACCGCGGCAGGTCACGCGGTTCGTCGCGCTGACGTTCAAGGTCGAGATCGGCGCCGCGCAGCGGCGAGTCCAGCAGGAACTCGGCAAGCGTACCCTTGCGTGCGATCTTGCGCTGCCATTCCTCGGCCGAGACGACAACCACGCTTGGTTTGCCGTTCTTGGTGATCGTCTGCGGCGAGGACTGCGCGCGCTCGATGACCTCGGAGAGCCGGGCTTTTGCCCCGGCAACCGTCCAGTTGGTGCCTTTGGATGACGTTAGCATCGCATCCCTCGCGACTATCATGACTATCATGACTATTTGGGAATGGCGATGTTGCTGCAACAGGGTTTGAAGCTACTCCGGCGAGGTCCCCGCGACGTTCTGGTCATAGTCGACCAGCGAGCCGGTCATGACGCCGGATTGCGGGCTGGCCATGTAGCTGATCAGCCGCGCCAGTTGGTCGGGCTTGACCAGTTGGCCCATCGGCTGGCCGGCCTCTGCCTTTGCCAGCCAGTCGTCGGAGGCGCCGTGCCATTTCTTCTGCACGATGTCCTCGCCCTCGGTGTCCATCCAGCCCGGCAGAACGGCGTTGCAGCGGATGCGGTTGGAGCGATAGGCGTTGGCGACGTTCTTGGTCAGTGTCGCCAGTGCACCCTTGCTCGATGAATAGGGCGCCAGGAACGACTGGCCGCAATGCGCCGACATAGACAGCACGTTGACGATCGAGCCCGGCGCCTTCTGGTCCAGGAGATGGGCCACCACGCCCTGCATCAGGAAGAACGGGCCGCGCACGTTGGTCTGGAAAATCTGGTCGAAGGTCTCCTCGGAGGTTTCGACCAGCGACCCGCGCGCGGAGGTGGCTGCGGCGTTGACCAGCGCGTTGATGGTGCCGAAATGCGAGACGGCGGTGGCGACGGCACGCTTGCAGTCGGCCACCTTCGAAACGTCGGCGCTGATGAAGATCGCGTCGACGCCGGCGTTGTTGAAGTGGGCGACCGCCTTGTCGCCCTTCTCCTGCGAACGGCCGATGAGCGCCAGCGCCTTGCAGCCCTCGTCGGCCAGCGCTTCGGCGACGGCAAAGCCGATGCCTTGCGCGCCGCCGGTGACGATAGCGCGCGTGTTCGAATTGCGATCGGCGGATGTGCTCATCGCTCTGCTCCTGTGCCCTGGTTCCGGTTCTTACTTGTCGAGACGGACGGTCTTGCCTGATGTCGCCGACTTCAGCGCGGCATCGGCCAGCTTCAGCGCCACGAGGCCGTCGGCGCCGCTCGGCGATGCCTTCTTGCCCGAGGTTGCAGCAGTGATGAAAGCGGCAATCTCGATGGCGTAGGCGTCGAGATAGCGGGTCATGAAGAAGTCGTGCAGCGGCGGGCGCGTATAGCCCTTCTCATTGGCGACCTCGATCGACACAGGCCGCTGGTTTTCGGCAGCGACCATGCCCTTGGAGCCATGCACCTCGATGCGCTGGTCGTAGCCATAGGTGGCGCGGCGCGAATTGGAGATGACGGCCTGCTTGCCGGACGCGGTTTCGAGGATGACGCTGACCGAATCGAAATCGCCGGCCTCACCGATCTTCTTGTCGACCAGAACCGAGGCATGGGCGCTGACCGCGACCACCTCTTCGCCGAGCAGGAAGCGCGCCATGTCGAAGTCGTGGATGGTCATGTCGCGAAAGATGCCGCCGGAGCGCTTGATATAGTCGATCGGCGGCGCACCGGGATCGCGCGAGGTGATGGTGACCATCTCGACCTTGCCGATCGCGCCGTCGTCGATCGCCTTGCGCACGGCGGCGAAATGCGGATCGAAGCGGCGGTTGAAACCGACCATCAGCGTCGCCTTGGCCTTGTCGACCACGGCCAGGCATTTCTCGACACGCTTGACGTCGAGGTCGATCGGCTTCTCGCAGAAGATCGCCTTGCCGGCCTTGGCGAAACGCTCGATCAGATCGGCATGGGTGTCGGTCGGCGTGCAGATGACCACGGCGTCGATGTCCTTGGCCTTCTCGATCGCGTCGATGGTGCGCACTTCGGCGCCATAGGCGGTTGCCAACTCGGTCGCCGCCTTTTCAAAAGCGTCGGCAACGGCCACCAGTCTGGCCTGCGGGTTGGAGCCGACGGCGCGGGCATGGACCTTGCCGATGCGGCCGGCACCGAGGAGGGCGAAACGAACAGTCATGGGGTATTTCCTCTAGGGGGATGGGTTCGAGAGAGTTGTGTCTCCACCTTCCTTTTGAGAAAGGTGGCAAGATAATTTTTCGAGCACGCCAGAAAACAGGATGACCATCCTGTTCAGGCCGCGAGTTCCGCCTCCCCGGTCTTGGCGCCGGTGATGTAGGAGACGATGTCGTTGCCGTCGGTGTTTTCCTTGCGCAGGTTGGCGACGATGCGGCCGCGCCGGAAGACGACGATGCGGTCGCACAGGTCGAACACCTGGCGCATGTTGTGGCTGATCAGGATCAGCGGCTCGCCATTGTCCTTCAGCGTGCGGATGATGTTCTCGACCTGCGCCGTCTCCTGCACGCCAAGGGCTGCCGTCGGCTCGTCCATGATGATCAGCTTGGAGGCGAAGGTCGCGGTCCGGGCGATCGCAACGCACTGGCGCTGGCCGCCCGACATGTGGCGAATGGTGTTGGACAAATTGGGGATTTTCACTGCCGTGCGGATCAGCGCCGCCTCGGTCGCCTTGCGCATGTATTTGCGGTCGAGGATCGAGAACGGCCCGAGATTGAAAAGCACCTTTTCGCGGCCGAGGAACAGGTTCGACGGCACGTCGAGATCGTCGGCCAGCGCCAGGTTCTGGAACACGGTCTCGATGCCCGCCGTGCGCGCTTCGATCGGCCCGGCAAAATTCACTTCCCTGCCGTCGAACCAGATCTGGCCACTGGTGCGCTGCTCGACGGCGGTGATCTGGCGCACGAAGGTCGATTTGCCGGCGCCATTGTCGCCCATGATGGCGACATGCTCGCCCTTGCGCAGCTCGAAATTCGCGCCTTCCAGCGCGTGCACGCCGCCATAACGCTTGGTCAGGTTTTCGGTCTTCAGGACGATGTCTGTCGTGGAGATATCTGGCATGGTCAAGCCCTCAATGCCCGCATGCGCTGGCGCCATTGGTCGAGAACGACCGCGCCGACGATGATCACGCCCTTGACCATCTCCTGATAGTAGGCGTCGAGGCGCAGGAAGGTGAAGCCGGAAATGATGACGCCGAAGATCAGCGAGCCGATCACGGTGCCGACGATCGAGCCGCGACCGCCCGACAAAGAGACGCCGCCGATGACCGCCATTGCGATGGCGTCTAGCTCGTACATGACGCCCATGCCGGACTGTGCCGTCAGGTTCTTGGAGGAGAGCACGACGGCGGCCAGCGCGGCTAGGATGCCGGCAATGACGTAGACGAGGATCTTGTGGTTGGCGATCTTGATGCCCGACATGCGCGCGGCATCCTCGTTGGAGCCGATGGCATAGCAATGCTTGCCGTAGCGTGTGTAGGTCATGATCAGCTGGAACAGCACCGCCAGCGACAGGAAGATGATGACCGGCATCAGCCCCTTGCCGATACCAGCGAAACTTTCGGTCGGAAACGAGATCGGCTGACCCTTGGACCACCATTTGGCAATGCCGCGCGCGGTCACCATCATGCCGAGCGTGGCAATGAACGGCGGAATGCGCGTGTATGCAATCAAGGAGCCGTTGACGAGACCGGCGAGCAGACCGCAGCCGATGGCGACCAGTACCGGCACGACGACCGGCAGGTCGGTCCAGCCTTGCGCCAGGAACATCGCCTTGGGGTTGGGGTTACCGTTGACCGTCGCCACCTGGGCAAAACTCATGGCGATCATGGCGGTGGCGCCGACGATCGAGCCCGAGGACAAGTCGATGCCGCCGCAAATGATCACCTGCGTGACGCCGATGGCGATGATGCCGACGATCGACACCTGCAGGATGATGATCTGCAGGCGGGCCTCATTGAAGATCCCGGCGACGTTGTCGCGCGTGTTGAACAGGAAGCTGTCGCCAAGAAAGATGCGGCCGATCATTTCGAAGATGACGACCAGAATGACCAGCGCCAGGAAGACGTTGAATTCGGCCGGCCATGTCCGCCTCTTCGCGTCATAGCTGACCCCGCCGACGCCATGAGATGTCTGTGACATGTCTGTCCTCCGTGAGGCGGCATTTGCCCTCCCGCACGTAAGGGCGGTGAGGGAAACGGGAGCGGCGCGATTGATGCGCCGCTCCGTTAGTCGAACGAGTCGCCGGCTCAGTTCTTCTTCAGGAACTTGTCGATGTTGGCTGGCGTCACGAGTTGGAAGGGCACGTAGACCTTGTGCTCGACCTTCTCGCCCTTGGCGAGCTTCAGCGCTGCGTCCAGAGCGCCGGCGCCCTGGCCGGCCGCATCCTGGAACACGGTGGCATCGAGGTCGCCGGCCTGCATGGCGGCAAGCGCGTCCTGCGTGGCGTCGACACCGCCGACGACGACCGTCTTCATGTCGATGTTGGCGGCCTTCATCGCCTGGATGGCGCCGATGGCGCTTTCGTCATTGTTGGCGATGACGCCGTCGAACGGCTTGCCGGTCGACAGCCAGTTGGTCATCAGGTTCTGCGCTTCGTCGCGGTTCCAGTTCGAAGTCTGCTTGTCGATGATCTTGATGAAGCTGCACTCCGGCGTGGCGATCACCTCTTCGATGTCCTTGGTGCGCTGCACGGCGGCCTGGTTGGAAAGCTCGCCCATGATGACATAGACATTGGCCTCCTTCTTGCCGGCCTCGGTGAACAGGCGGCAGACTTCCTTGGTCTCGAGCGTGCCGGAATCGGCCTCGTTCGACGCGACGAAGGCCTGGTTGTCCGGCAGCGTGTCGACATTGACCGGCTGGCGGTTGACATAGACCAACGGGATCTTGGCGGCTGCGGCGGCGTCCGACATCGCCTGCGTGGCCGAGGTATCGACCGGGTTGACGATGATGGCGTCGACGCCCGAGGCGGCGAAGTTCTTGATCTGGTCGAGCTGCTTGGCGACGTCGTTCTGCGCGTCCTCGACCTGCAGTTCCACGCCGCTCATGCCCTTGGCCTGCTCGATCATGCCGTTGCGCAGCACGGTGAGGAAGTTGTCGTCGAACTTGGCCATCGACACGCCGACCTTGGCGGCAAAAGCGGACGAACTCATCAGCGCCGCAAAGGCGACGCCCAAAATCAGTTTCTTCATTGTGTTTCTCCTCCACATTGGTGTCCGGCTGCACCGATCTACCCGGAATCCCCGATAGCCCGAGGAATCTCTCCCTGATGCCTTCCTGTTCCGTATGGCGTTTTGTCCAAGGGATGGAACGCCAGGCTCCCAGTTTGAAACAGATGTTCCGGAACGAAAGAACCAAAATACCAATCTGATGAAATATTTATTCCATTTTTTCGCGAGACGTCAAGAGCGATTCCTAAGTCGGAAAGCGGATTTTCGGTCGCCGCGCCGCAATTTCACGTCGAATCAAGGCCGACAGCGGCCCAGGCCGAGTCTGAAGGCAGAATCTGATAGATTCTATCATCGCCGGAGAGCCCGCGCCGAATGGGTCGGCGCGGCAACGCGTTAGATATTTTCCGGCAGGTAGATGTCGAAGGGCAGGAAGGTCTGGCCCGGCGCGTTGGCGGCGCCGGCCTCGATGGAATGCGCCATCAGGTCGACAAGCTCGCGGCACAAGGCGGCGAGCGGCGTCGAGATCACCATGGTCAGGATGTTGTCGGCGAGTGCCGCGCGCGATTCGGCGTTGATCTCGTTGCAGACGACCACCGGCATGTTTGCGGGCTTCGCTGCGCGGAGCGCCGAGACCGCGCCTTCCATGCCGCCGCCGGCGACATAGCAGCCGGCAAGATCCGGATACCGCACCAGGAGATCGATCATCGCATCGTGGGTGACCTGGTTGGCTTCCAGATTGACCAGCGTTTCCATCACCGTGAAGTCCGGCGCATGTTCGCGGAAGAAGGAGCGAAATCCGATCTCGCGCAGTTCATGACCGTGGAAGCGATGACTGCCGACGAAAAGGGCGACCTTGCCGGGGTTCTTTGCCGCCCTGGCGATCATCCAGGCCGCGGTGCGACCGACCTTGCGATTGTCGAGGCCGACATATCCCTCACGGATGCCAGCGGCAAAGTCGGACAGCAGCGAGAAGACAGGTTGCCCCCTCGCTTTCAGCGACTCCACGACCGCCGTCAGCGTCGGATGGTCCGGACCGACAACGGCGATTGCTCTGGATTTCGCTGCCAGCTTGCGCATCTGGGCGGCGATCTCGTCGGCGGCTAGCGAGTTGGCGAAATCGATGGTGGCGACGCCGCGGAAGCGCTGCGATTGCGAGACCGCCATTTCTAGCTCCCTCGCGAAATCGCCGTAAAAAACATCATTGCCCCGCAGCAGCAGAAAGCCGAGGCGGTATTCCGGCAATTCCTGGCGCATGCGCCGCTTGATCAGCCCGGCGGCGTGGTAGCCGATGCCGGTCGCCGCCTCATAGACGCGGCGCGCGGTTTCCTCGCGCACCGGCAGCCGGTTGTTCAGCACCCTGTCGACAGTGGCGACGCTAACGCCGGAGATGCGCGCCAGATCGGTGATGGTTGGCCGTTTTGCCATGACTGTCCCGCATGAGTGCCTGCAACTGCTTACATCGTTCTGATGGAAAATGATAGAAACTATCTTTGTGATATTGAGACTATCACCGCATGGCGCTATTTTGCGCTCGGACACAAGCGCCTGTAATGGACATATCCGTCCTGACGGATGCTGTGGCCGACGGAGGCAGCCCCTATGGAAGCGACACTATCCACACCACCGTCCCGGCGCGACTACAGCCTGATGGGCCGCGATTCCAAGCTCGCCGTCGAGACCGGGCTGGCGGCGGCCGAGTGGTATCACACCGATATTCCGCGCAAGCAGATGAAGGAGCTGATGCAGCGCTCCGACGGGCCGGCGATCCGCGACACCGCGATCTGGCTGGCCGCGCTGATCCTGAGCGCCGCCGGCGGCGCCTGGTTCTGGGGCAGCTGGTGGTGCGTGCCGTTCTTCTTCGTCTATGGCGTGCTCTACGGCTCCTCCACCGACTCACGTTGGCACGAATGCGGCCATGGCACCGCCTTCCGCACCCAGTGGATGAACGACGCGGTTTACCAGATCGCCTGCTTCATGATCATGCGCAATCCGGTGACCTGGCGCTGGAGCCACACCCGCCACCACACCGACACCATCATCGTCGGCCGCGACCCGGAAATCTCCGTCATGCGGCCGCCGGACCTGTTGCGCGTCGCGCTTGCTTTCGTCGGCGTGATCGACGCCTGGAAGGCGATGTCGGACATGCTGCGCAACGCCGCCGGCAATATCAGCGCGGCGGAAAAGACTTTTATCCCCGAACAGGAGCAGCCTAAAGCCATTCGCATCGCCCGAATCTGGACGGCGATCTATGCCGTCACCATCGCGATCGCACTGTATTTCGGTTCATGGCTGCCGCTGATGCTGGTCGGGCTGCCCCGGCTCTACGGCGCCTGGCACCATGTCATGGTCGGCCTGCTGCAGCATGGCGGGCTGGCGGAAAATGTCGTCGACCACCGGCTGAACAGCCGCACCGTCTACATGAACCCGGTCAGCCGCTTCATCTACTGGAACATGAACTATCACGTCGAACACCACATGTTCCCGATGGTGCCCTATCATGCGCTGCCGAAACTGCATGCGCTGATCAAGCACGATCTGCCGGCGCCGACGCCGTCGATCCTGGCCGGCTACCGCGAGATGATCCCGGCCTTTTTGCGCCAGCTGCGCAACGAGGACTATTTCCTCAAGCGCGAACTGCCGCCGACGGCGCGGCCCTATCGCGAGGAATTCCACAACGACGCCGTCGCCGCCGCGGCGGAATGACGATCCTGTTAGACTGTTTGTTTTGACGCAATTCCGGACGGAAAACCGCTACGCACTTTTCCTGGAATTGCTTTGGGAGAGAAAAAATGAGCGACTGGGTCGAGGCCTGCGCCGCCGGCGACATCGATGAAGAGGATGTGATGCGCTTCGATCATGGCGGCCGCACCTTCGCCATCTATCGCAGCCCGGATGATGACTATTTCGCCACCGATGGGCTTTGCACGCACGAGAAGGTGCATCTGGCCGACGGGCTGGTGATGGACGACATCATCGAATGCCCCAAGCACAATGGCCGCTTCAATTACAAGACGGGCGCCGCACGCGGCGCACCGGTCTGCGTCAACCTCGCGACCTATCCGGTGAAGGTCGAGGCCGGCAAAGTGCTGATCCGGATCGGTTGATGGCGATGCAAGCGGGGATGGTCATCATCGGCGCCGGCGAATGCGGCGGGCGGGCAGCGCTGACACTGCGCGAACTGGGCTATGACGGGCCGGTGACGCTGGTGGGTGACGAACCCCATCTGCCCTATGAGCGGCCGCCCCTGTCCAAGGACGCAATGACGAGCGACGCGGCCGAGATCAAGACGATCGCCAGCGACGAAATTCTGGCCGAGAAATCGATCCGGCATATCCATTCCGTTCAAGCGGTGGCGATCGACCGCCCGGCGCATATGGTGCGGCTGTCGGACGGTTCGGCCCTGGCCTACGACAAGCTGCTGCTGGCGACCGGCTCGACACCGCGCAAGCTGCCGATGCCGGGATTGGGGTCGCGCTGCGTCTACCTCCGCACCTTTGCCGACGCGCTGGCCATTCGCGCCCACCTCAGCCCGGCAAACCGCATCGCCATCATTGGTGGTGGCTTTATCGGCCTGGAGCTCGCCGCTTCGGCGCGCAAGCTCGGGGCCAGCGTCACGGTCATTGAGGCGCAGCCGCGCATCCTCATGCGCGGGGTGCCGGCGGAGATCGCTGAAATCATCCATCAGGCGCATGAGGCCGAAGGCGTGACCGTGCTCACCGGTCAGGGCATCGCTGATATCGCCGACGACGGCGCTGAGGTGCACATCATGCTCGCCGATGGGCAGGACATCGTCGCCGATCTCGCCGTCATCGGCATCGGCGCCGTGCCGGTGACCGGGCTTGCCGCGGAAGCGGGCCTGACCGTCGATAACGGCATCGCCGTCAATGGCGAACTCCAAACAATCGATCCCGACATCTTCGCCGCCGGCGATTGCTGCTCGTTTCCGCTCGCTGTCTATGCTGGCCGGCGGGTGCGGCTGGAAGCCTGGCGCAATGCGCAGGAACAGGGTGCGCTGGCCGCGAAGAACATGCTGGGCGCCCGCGAAGCGCATGCCGCGGTGCCATGGTTCTGGTCGGATCAGTATGGTTTGTCGCTGCAGATCGCCGGCCTTTCGGACGAGGGCAAAAGCACGGTCCGCCGCGATCTCGGCGACGGTGCTTTTATTCTGTTTCATCTGGCCGAGGATGGCAGGCTGGTGGCGGCGAGCGGCCTCGGTACGGGCAATGCCGTGGCGCGCGACATCAGGCTGGCCGAGATGCTGATCGCGAAACGGGCACAGCCGGCGCCGGAGGCGTTGGGGTCGCCGGATGTGAAGCTGAAGTCGTTGCTGGCAGCGTAAGTTTTACCCTTCCCCTTGTGGGGAGGGTCGCTGCGAAGCAGCGGGGCGGGGGTGCGGCACCGGCCCCCACCCGGACCTGCGGTCCGACCTCCCCACAAAGGGGAGGTAGACGGCTGAGCTAAGCCCGCTAAAACAGCGCCTTCAGCTCGTCCAGCTTGTCGTTGACCAGCCAGCCGTAATAATTCTCTTCCGGCAGTTTGACCGCCTCACCCGCCGCGCGGCGCTTGTCGTTCTCGGCCTTCAGCGCATAGGCGCGCTGCTCGGGATTGCCGACATTGTAGAGCGTGGCGGTCAGCCCCGGATTGCCTGAGATGTCGAAGCCGGCAATGTTTTTGTAGGCGTCGATCGACTTCCTGATCGTCGCTGCGACGTAGGGCAATGTCAGATCCGGATCCATGATGGTCTTGTAGACCCCATTGGGATCGCCGACATCGAGTTCGGGCAGCCCCGACACCTTGTGCACGAGATCGCTCATCTGCAGCGCGGTCAGCGGGTTGAGCTGGCCGAGGCCAAAGGTCTGGCCGGCATAATAGGGCTGGAAGAAGGTGGCGCCGAAGCGGTCGTTGGGAAAGCTGGTGCCGCCGACGGTCTTGCCGCGGAAGGAGCGGTTCCACACCTGCTCGCGGCATTCCCACAGGTCGTAGCTGTCCGACATTGTGCACTTCTTGAATTCCGGCCGCTGCACGAAATCGGTGATGTCCTCGCCGTCATAGGCGAAGGACAGCTTGCTGGAGAGGTAGGAGATCGCCTTGACGTAGTAGGTCTGCAGCCGGTCGTAGGCATCGACATTGTAGGTGTGCTCGCCGACGATGGCGCCGACGATGTGCAAAGAATTGATGCCGTAGGCAGCGGCGGCCTTCCTGATCTTGGCGCGCAGTTCGGCGTCGTTCTGAAGCAAGGCGTAGACCTTGCGGTATTTGGCCTGGAAGGTGGTGTTGGTGGCCTGGGTGCGGCGGCTGGAGGCGCCCGGTATGTCAGGTTGCACGGCATTGCGGTTGCCCGCCGGCACCAGTGTCGCCGCGTCGGCCGCGAACAGCGTCGCCGCCAGCGTCAAGCCGAGAATGACAAGGATCAGTTTTTTCATGCGCCGCCGCCCAAGCAATTCCAGGAAAAGTGTGAAACGGTTCTCCGTCCGGAATTGCGTCTAGAGAATTGCCGCGCAAACTAGGGAGTGCTCCCGGTTGAGTCGAGAGCGCCCTTGCACCCGGCAAGACGAAAGGTGGCCCGATGATACCATCCGGCCACACATCAAGCTGTTAGCCGGATTGTTGCCTAAGCATCGGCCCAAAGATCGAAACCGATTTTTGGAAAGTCCGATGCATCGATTCAATACTGCTAGAGCGACCTTTGCGTGTCCAAAGGACGCGCGGCGCCCTAATACCGGCGCCGGATGAACCGGCGCCCTCGTTTAAAGGATGAATCGCGACAAATCTGTGTTTCGCGAGAGGTCGCCGACATGCTTTTCCACATAGGCGGCATCGATGGCGACGCTGGTGCCGTTGCGGTCCGGCGCGTCGTAGGAGATCTCGTCCAGCACACGCTCCATCACCGTCTGCAGGCGTCTCGCGCCGATGTTCTCGACACTGGCGTTGAGGTCGACGGCAATGCCGGCCAGCGAATCGATGGCGTCGTCGGTGAAGGTGAGATCGACGCCTTCGGTCTTCATCAGTGCGATATACTGCTTGATCAGGCTCGCCTCGGTCTCGGTGAGGATGCGAATGAAATCGTCCTTCTCCAGCGCCCGCAACTCGACACGGATCGGCAGGCGGCCCTGCAATTCCGGCAACAGGTCGGAGGGCTTCGAGACATGGAATGCGCCCGAGGCGATGAACAGGATGTGGTCGGTCTTCAACGGTCCATATTTGGTCGCCACCGTCGTGCCTTCGATCAGCGGCAGCAGGTCGCGCTGCACGCCTTCGCGTGAAACGCCGGCGCCCATGCCACCTTCGCGCGAGGCGATCTTGTCGATCTCGTCGAGGAAGACGATGCCGTCATTTTCGGTCGCGTCGAGCGCCCGGCGCACCACCTCGTCCTGGTCGAGCAGCTTGTCGGACTCGTCGTTGACCAGCAGCGCGTAGGATTCCTTGACCGTCGTCTTGCGCGCCTTGGTCTTCTTGCCACCCATCGCCTTCGACAGCATGTCGTTGATGTTGAGCACGCCGATATTAGCGCCCGGCATGCCGGGGATCTCGAAGCCGGGCATGCCGCCGGTGCCGGTGTCGGCAACCTCGATCTCGATCTCCTTGTCGTCGAGCTCGCCGTCGCGCAGCTTCTTGCGGAAGGAATCGCGGGTCGCCGGGCTCGCCGTCTTGCCGACCAGGGCTTCCAGCACGCGCTCCTCGGCATTGAGGTGCGCGCGCGCCTTCACGTCCTCGCGCATCTTCTCGCGCACCAGGCCGATGGCGATCTCGACCAGGTCGCGGATGATCTGCTCGACATCGCGGCCGACATAGCCGACTTCGGTGAACTTGGTGGCCTCGACCTTGACGAAAGGCGCACCGGCGAGTCGCGCCAGGCGGCGCGAGATCTCGGTCTTGCCGACGCCGGTCGGGCCGATCATCAGGATGTTCTTCGGCATCACCTCTTCGCGCATCTGGCCTTCCAGCTGCTGGCGGCGCCAGCGGTTGCGCAAGGCAATGGCCACGGCGCGCTTGGCGTCCTTCTGGCCGATGATGAAGCGGTCGAGTTCCGAAACGATTTCACGGGGAGAGAAGGTGGTCATATCACTAGATTCCACTTTGCCACTGCTTGATGGACTCGAACGGATGCAGCAGCATGATCACGTTGAGCGTCAGATTGTCCCGGATGAGGTAGCCGACACCCAGTTCGAAGATGAGGGCGAGGCCGACGATGCTCCATATAGGTAGCTTTCGCGCCATCACAAATCCCAGCACCATGGCCAGCGTGTCGGACACCGAATTGATGATCGAGTCGCCATAGTAATCCAGCGAGATGGTGCCGGCGCGGTAGCGCTCGATGATGAACGGGCTGTTTTCCAGGAGTTCCCAGCCGCCCTCGATGACGACGGCGAATGCCAGGCGCAGACCGATTGGCGAGCGCGGGAACAGGAACCAGGCCAAGGCGTAGAACAGGAAGCCGTGGATGATGTGCGAGAACGTGTACCAGTCGGAAATATGCTGGGAATTCTCCGAACTGTTCACCACACCGTGCCAGAGTTTGACGTAACCGCAGGTGCAGATCGGCGTGCGGCCCATGCCGTAAAGCGCGCCGGCCTGGAAGATGAGCAGAGCGAGCACGAGCAGAAGCCCCATCCGCCAGCTGTCTTCGTAGGCCGAGTAATTTTTGGCAGTGCCCGGTGTCGCCATCAACTCATTCCCCTTCTTCCGCGTCGCTCTCTTCGGCATCGACGGCCATCAGCACGACGTCCCAATATCTAGAGTGTCTGCGATCGATAGCCCTGAAGCCCGCTTTTTCATAGGCGCGGATGGCGCGGCCATTGTCGGGATGCGGATCGATGATGACGCGTGGCGCGCCTTCCTCGAACAGTTGCTCGACGAATTGCCTGACGATCGCCGAGCCATGACCTCTGCCGACCAGGTCCGGCACGCCGATCGACAGGTCGATGCCGAGCGTGCCAAACGGCTGGTCGGCATAGGGATGGCCGTCTTCCAGATGCGGATCGTAGCTCTGCAGATAGGCAATCGGCCTGCCGTCGAGCTCGACGATCAGCGGCTCTACAGAAATAGAGTCAATGTGCTCCCGGATTTCGGCGATTTCCGTCTCCGGATCGTCCCACCATTCGGCGACATGCGGCTCGGCCAGCCAGCCGGCGATCATCGGCAGGTCTTTTTCGGTAACCGGTCGAAAATCATAGAGCACCGGCGGGTTAGCCGGCATCGAGCGTTTCGACAACAAAGTTGTTGTTGGTATAGACGCAAATGTCGGAGGCGATCTGCATCGCCTTGCGGGCGATCTCCTCGGCATCCTTGTCGCTGTCCATCAGCGCGCGGGCAGCGGCCAGCGCATAGTTGCCGCCGGAACCGATGGCCATGACGCCGAATTCGGGCTCCAGCACGTCGCCGGTGCCGGTGAGCGCCAGCGAAACCGACTTGTCGGCCACCAGCATCATCGCTTCCAGCCGGCGCAGATAACGGTCGGTGCGCCAGTCCTTGGCGAGCTCGACGCAGGCGCGCGTCAACTGGTCGGGATATTGTTCGAGCTTGGCTTCCAGCCGCTCCAGAAGGGTGAAAGCATCCGCCGTGGCGCCGGCGAAACCCGCAATGACATTGCCGCCTTTGCCGATGCGGCGCACCTTTTTGGCGTTGCCTTTCATGATGGTCTGGCCAAGGCTGACCTGGCCGTCGCCGGCGATCACCACCTTGTTGCCCTTGCGCACCGTCACGATGGTCGTGGCGTGCATACTCAGTTCATTCGACATTTTTAGCTCCGATTCGCGCGATCCCGATAAGGCGATTGGCGCGCGGTACGAGTGATTTCGATCGGCCATATGTATGCATGGGGCGGGTGATTGCAAACGGCGTCCGCCATGGCCGGTGGCTGTCCGCATCGCAACTGGCAATCGCCGGATCATGCTGCTAGAAGGCTTTCGTTTTCAAGCAAATGACAGCTTGGAACCCCGTCTTGAGTTTCGAACCCCTCAGCCAAGGACAAGGTCATGGCGTCCCGTTCCGCCGAAGTCAGCCGCAAGACCAAGGAAACCGAGATCAGCGTCTCGGTCCATGTCGACGGCACCGGAAAATCCGACATGTCGAGCGGCGTCGGCTTCTTCGACCACATGCTGGACCAGCTGTCCCGCCACTCGCTGATCGACATCACGGTGAAGGCCAAGGGCGACCTGCACATTGACGACCACCACACGGTCGAGGACACCGGCATTGCGATCGGCCAGGCGCTGGCCAAGGCGCTGGGCGAGCGGCGCGGCATCATGCGCTACGCCTCTGTCGACCTTGCCATGGACGAGACGCTGACGCGGGCCGCGATCGACGTGTCGGGCCGTCCGTTCCTGGTCTGGAATGTCGCCTTCTCGTCGCCCAAGATCGGCACGTTCGACACCGAACTGGTGCGTGAATTCTTCCAGGCGCTGGCGCAGAATGCCGGTATCACGCTGCATGTCACCAATCATTATGGCGCCAACAATCACCATATTGCCGAGACCTGCTTCAAGGCGGTGGCGCGCGCGCTGCGTTTCGCACTGGAGCGCGACCCGCGCCAGCCGGAAGCGGTTCCCTCCACCAAGGGATCTCTGAAAGGGTAGGCTGATGGCCATCTATGTCGTGATGGAACCGCCAGGCCGCACCGAGGCGTCCGACGCAACCGTTTTGGTCCGCGACGGTTTTTCCTGGCTGGCTTTCCTGGTGGCGCCGCTGTGGCTCGCCTGGCACAGGCTGTGGATCGAGGCGGCGCTCGCCTTCGTCGCCATGGGGCTCATCTCGGTGCTCGGCCAATGGCTGGGACTGGACTGGGCCGGCTCCGCACTGTCTTTACTGGTCTCGCTCTATATCGGGCTGGAAGGCCAAGGGCTGCGGATCGCAGCGCTGCGCCGCCGCGGCTGGCATGAATGGGGCGTCGTCGAAGCCGACAATCCTGACGATGCCGACATCCGCCAGACACTGGACGCCCAGGCGCTTGCCGACGAGCCGGCGCCGCTGCCGCGCATCGTGCCGGACGCCAGCCTGGCCCGGCCGACGCAGACCGGGCTGACGCTGGGCCTGAGCCATACGCCGGGAAAAGCCTGAGATGCGGGTTGCCATCATCGATTACGGGTCGGGCAATCTGCGCTCGGCCACCAAGGCCTTCGAGCGCGCCGCGCATGAAGCCGGCATTGCCGCTGCCATTGAGCTAACCGCCGACGCCGAGCGGGTGCGCAGCGCCGACCGAATCGTTTTGCCCGGCGTCGGCGCCTATGCCGATTGCGCGGCGGGCCTGCGCGGCGTCGCCGGCATGTGGGAAGCGGTGGAAGAGGTAGCGATCGCCAAGGCGCGGCCGTTCCTCGGCATCTGCGTCGGCATGCAGCTGATGTCGCAGCGCGGCCTGGAAAAGACCGTGACCAAGGGCTTCGGCTGGATTGCCGGCGACGTCAAGGAGATCACGCCCGCCGATCCGGCACTGAAGATCCCGCAAATCGGCTGGAACACCATCGATCTGGAGCGCAAGCACCCGCTGTTTTCGGGTATTGCGACCGGGCCTAAGGGTCTGCACGCCTATTTCGTTCATTCCTACCATCTCGACGCGACAAGGCCGGACGAAGTGCTGGCCGTCGCCGATTATGGCGGCCCGGTAACGGCGGCGGTCGCGCGCGGTAACCTTGCCGGCACGCAATTCCATCCGGAAAAGAGCCAGGCGCTCGGCCTGGCACTGATCACCAACTTCCTGCGCTGGAGGCCTTGAGATGAGCAAGAAGGGCTACTGGATGGCGATGGTCGATGTGACCGATCCGGAAAACTATCCGAAATACATCGCCGCCAACAAAGCGGCGTTCGACAAATACGGCGCGAAATTCCTGACGCGAGGCGGTCAGTCGTCAAGCCCGGAAGGGCCATCCGGCAATCGCCATGTGATCGTCGAGTTCGAAAGCTACGAGGTCGCGCTGGCTTGCTTCCATTCTCCCGAATACCAGGCAGCGCTGAAATTCCGGCGCGCTTATTCGACCTCGCATTTCGCCATTGTGGAAGGGGTCTGAACGGTGATCCTGTTTCCGGCCATCGACCTCAAGGACGGCAAGTGCGTGCGGCTGAAGCACGGCGATATGGCGACCGCGACCATCTACAATGACGACCCTGCGGCCCAGGCCAAGGCCTTCGAAGAGCAAGGGTTTGAATGGCTGCATGTCGTCGACCTCAACGGCGCCTTCAAGGGCCAGAGCGTCAACAGCGCGGCGGTCGGCGCCATCCTCAAGGCGACGAAAAACCCGGTGCAGCTCGGCGGCGGCATCCGCACGCTGGCGCAGATCGAGGACTGGCTCGACCGCGGGCTGGCCCGCGTCATCCTCGGCACGGTGGCGGTGCGCGATCCCGACCTGGTCCGGGAAGCCTGCAAGGAATTTCCTGGAAAGATCGCCGTGGGCATCGACGCCAAGGGCGGCAAGGTGGCGGTCGAAGGCTGGGCCGAGGCTTCCAGCCTCGGCGTCATCGAACTGGCGCAGAAATTCGAAGGCGCCGGCGTTGCCGCCATCATCTACACCGACATCGACCGAGACGGCGTTCTGACCGGCATCAACTGGGATGCCACGATCGATCTCGCCGACGCGGTCTCGATCCCGGTCATCGCCTCGGGCGGGCTGGCTTCGATCGCCGACATCGTGCGCATGACCATGCCCGACGCGAAGAAACTGGAAGGCGCCATCTCCGGCCGCGCGCTCTATGACGGGCGTATCGACCCGGCCGAGGCGCTTGCGGTGCTGCAGGGCAAGGCGATGGAGACCCGGCCGTGAAAATCTCCATCATCCTGGCATCCTATGACAGTGGCCACTATCACGGCGGCATGGGCCGAGGCCCGGATGCACTTATCGCCGGCGGGCTTGTCGACGCGCTGACGCTCTCCGGGCATGACGTCGTCGTCACCGATATCGGCAGGGTTGGCGACGAACAGCAGCGCGAGATCGCCACCGGCTTTGCCGTGTGCGGTGCCCTCTCCGGCGAGGTCCGCATCGCCATAGACCGCGGCCGGTTTCCCATCGTGCTGGCCGGCAATTGCCTGACATCGGCCGGTGCGGTTGCCGGCGAGGATGCCGATGCGATCATCTGGGCCGACCAGCATGGCGATCTCAACACCCCGGAGACGTCCATCTTCGGCTTTCTCGATGGCATGGCGCTGGCCACGGTTCTCGGCCTGTGCTGGAAGCCGATGGCCTCGGCCATCCCCGGCTTCAGGCCGATCGATCCGGCGCGCTGCGTGCTGGTCAACGCGCGCGATCTCGATCCGGCCGAAACAGAGCTGTTGAAGACTTTGCCGGTCATCCGCACCGAATGCCCGGACTGGGCCACGGCCTGCGACAGGCTGAAGGCGCCGGACGCGAAGCGGGTGCACCTGCATCTCGATCTCGACGTGCACGACCCCGGGGCGCTGCAGGCCAACCGCTACACCACGCCCGGCGGCCCGGAGCCGAAACAGCTGCGCCAGGCTGTCTGCGGCATGGCCGGCCTGCTGCCGATTTCCGGCATTACCATTTCCGCCTATGATCCGGCGTTCGATGCGCAGGCCGAGGTTCCGCCGCTGGTCGGCGAACTGCTAAGCGAGTTGCTGGCGACGATGGAGAAGGGCTGATGCTGAAGGCCCGAGTCATCCCTTGCCTCGACGTCAAGAACGGCCGCGTCGTCAAGGGCGTCAATTTCGTCGACCTCATCGATGCCGGTGATCCGGTCGAGGCGGCCAAAGCCTATGACGCGGCCGGCGCTGACGAGCTTTGCTTTCTCGATATCACCGCGTCGTCCGACAACCGTGAAACCATCTTCGACGTCGTCGCCCGCACCGCCGAACAATGCTTCATGCCGCTGACCGTCGGCGGCGGCGTGCGCCAGGTGGCCGATATTCGCAAACTGTTGCTGGCCGGCGCCGACAAGGTGTCGATCAACACTGCGGCGGTGAAGAACCCCGATTTCGTCGCGGAAGCCGCCGACAAGTTCGGCAACCAGTGTATTGTCGTGGCCATCGACGCCAAGAAGGTGTCGGCGCCGAAAGAGCCCGGCCGTTGGGAGATCTTCACCCATGGCGGCCGTGAAAAGACCGGCATCGATGCGGTCGAGTTTGCGCGAAAAATGGTCGATCGCGGCGCTGGCGAGATCCTGCTGACCTCAATGGACCGCGACGGCACCAAGGCCGGTTACGACATTGCGCTGACCCGCGCGATAGCGGATGCGGTGCGCGCGCCGGTGATCGCGTCGGGCGGCGTCGGCACGCTCGATCATCTGGTCGAGGGCATTCGCGACGGCCATGCCGGCGCCGTGCTCGCCGCCTCGATCTTCCATTTCGGCACTTACACGATTGCGGAAGCCAAGGCGCATATGGCCGAGGCCGGGTTACCGATGCGGCTGGACTACCCGGTTCAATCCACTCCACAAAGGCTGTAGGCTGCGCCATGGCTGAATTTTCGCTGTCCGATCTGGAAACGATCATTGGCGAACGCGCCCGTTCCGGCGACCCGGACTCGTGGACGGCAAAACTGTTCGCCAAAGGCATCGACAAGGCGGCGCAGAAGCTTGGTGAAGAGGCAGTCGAGACGGTGATTGCCGCCGTCAAGGGCGACAAAAATGCCCTCGTTTCCGAAAGTGCCGATCTCATATATCATTGGCTCGTCGTGCTTGGCATGGCCGGCGTTTCGCTGGGCGAGGTGCTGAAGGAGCTTGAGGGCCGTACCGGCCGTTCGGGCGTCACTGAAAAGGCATCCCGGCCGAAAGGCTGACCGCGAGAGCCGGATGATTTCGGGCCGAGGCCTTAAATCTGAATCCGTCTCTAAATTGATAGAGGGAGCATGATGTCGCCCGAAAACCGCTTCACACTTTTCGGCATCATGCTCTAGAGGGCAGGAAACTCGATGGACCAGCTCGCTCCGACCGAGAAATATTCCCCCTATCGTTTCTTCTCGGCCGAGCAATGGTCGAACTTCCGCGCCGACACGCCGATGACGCTGGGCGAAGACGAGATCAACCGTCTGCGCTCACTGAACGATCCGGTCGACCTGGAAGAAGTCAAGCGCATCTATCTGTCGCTCTCGCGGCTGCTTTCGGCGCATGTCGAGGCCAGCCAGTTGCTGTTTCGCCAGCGCCAGGCCTTCTTCAACGCGCTGGATGTGGTCAAGACACCGTTCATCATCGGCATTGCCGGTTCGGTTGCGGTCGGCAAATCGACAACGGCGCGCGTGCTGAAGGAGCTTCTGGCGCGCTGGCCGTCGAGCCCCAAGGTCGATCTCATCACTACCGACGGGTTCCTGCTGCCCAACAAGGTGTTGCGACGAGACAATCTGATGGAGCGCAAGGGCTTTCCCGACAGCTACGATGTCGGTGCTCTGCTGCGTTTCCTCTCGGGCATCAAGTCGGCGCAGCGCAATGTCCGCGCGCCCGTCTATTCGCATTTGACCTATGACGTCATTCCCGGCGAGTTCGTCACCATCGACCGGCCAGACATTCTGATCTTCGAAGGCATCAACGTTCTGCAACCCGGCAAATTGCCGAAGGACGGCAAGATAGTGCCGTTCCTGTCGGATTTCTTCGATTTCGCCATTTATATCGACGCCGACGAAAAGCTGATCCACCAATGGTACATCGCCCGCTTCATGCGCCTGCGCGAGACGGCCTTCCGCAATCCGGACTCCTTCTTCCACCGCTATTCGCAGCTTTCGGAAGACGCCGCGCGCGCCATTGCGGAAGGCTTGTGGGCCAACATCAACCTGAAAAACCTGCGCGAGAACATCGTGCCGACACGGGCGCGGGCCGACCTCATCCTGCGCAAGGGCGCCAATCATCTGGTCGAGGAAGTGGCGCTCAGGAAACTGTGACCGCCGCCTCCGGGCTGGTCGCGATATCGGCCGATTGCGTATCCTGCGCCGGTCGCCGGACATAGCGCCGGTCGGCCGGGACGAGTTTGCGCGCCGCGACATAGACAATCACCGAGACAGCAGCTGCGGCATAGCCGTCGATTGCATAGTGCCACGCCAGATAAACCGAGCTGACGGCAACAAAGGCCACATAGACAAACGCTACAGCGCCGAGACGGCGATTGTACTCCCATGCAAAAAGTGCGTTGAGCATCGCCAAGCCGACATGCACGCTGGGAAAGGCCGAAATGCCTGACGCGAAACCGGTCTGCCTGGCCTCATGAAGCCTCCACAAATATTGCTGGTAGGAAACAGCGGAATTGGAGGATTCGGCGCCGCGGGCCAGGAATGCGAGCTGTTCGCCAAACCGCGCCGTGTCGCCCGTGACCATCCCGTAAAACGCCGGACCAGCCGACAGGAACAGTCCAGCCAATATGTTGCCGACGACGATCCAAACCACCATGAAGCAGATGACATAGCGCGTTCGAACCGACGCCGTCCGGGGCGATGTCGCGACGAAGAACAAGGCGCCAAAATTGAGGACAAACCAGAATACGTTGTAATTCCACTCGATGGCAGCCCGCACGAAATCGTTTTTGGCCACCAGATAGAGCCAGCGCCACGGATCGGCGCCGAAATGCAGGAACGCATCGATGTCGGCATGCAGCACGTCAAATGGAAAGCCGTCCTGCCAGACCGGCAGTCCGTTCTTCACCGAGGTGAATGTGCCTTGAAAGATCATGAGCGCCATGAGGAGGCATAGACCCGAGAGCGAATATGCCAGCCGCGATGTCGAGAACACATATTTCGCCGCCAGACGGCGCCTGATGTCGGTGCGATGTATAAGCAGGCTTATGTCAACAATAATGGCGAAGGTCGGCAGCATCAGGCCGTTCAACAATATCCACCGCCCGAAATATATCGAATACGCGCTGCGGTCGGCCGCGCCTATTGCATACAGAAAAACCAGTCCGGCCAATGTGTAGACGACGATGAACAGATAAACGCCTGAATCCCGGCGAATCAGCGGGATCGCTTGTTTGATGACTGCCCACAACTGACGGAAAACCACACTGCTCTTTGTCATTGTCCCGAGCCGACGTTGCAATGCCCGGGCACTTTATAAGGAAAATCTGTAGAATCGGTTAGTGCTGTGCGAGGACGCGCTCGCTCAAGAAAGTGTCGTCATTCGCCAGCCCCAATTTGCCACAGCCCCACCAGATGGCGAGCGCCGCGGCAATGCCGACAATTCCGTCCACGGCATAGTGCCACCCGAGGTGAATCGAGCCGAAGAACAACAAGACGCCAAAGGCCAGCATGGCGTGACCGAACCTGCGATCAATTGAGTACGCGACAGCCACAAACAGCGCCGCCTGCGCGTTGTGCATGCTGGGCATGGCCGAAATGCCACCGGGCAAATCGACACGGCCAGTATAGACCTCCCAAAGAAAATCCTGTGTCAAGGATGACGACAGCGGATAGATCGAGGCAACCTCGTCGAGATAGCGCATCAGATCGGCATATGGCGAGGGTGCGCCCGGCACCATTTCCGCAAAGTAACAAGGTCCTGCCGAGGAGAACAACGTTGCTATGACCAGGCCGATCAGGATCCACGAAATGACCGTCGCCCGCCAGTAGCGAAGGCGGATCCGCTCAGGCACGCGCGGACTGACAAGCAACCCCACCCAGAACAAGAACACCAGCAGCATCCACAGAGTGTACACTATGTCCAACAGGCGAGTTACCCAAGGCATGCCGACGACCGGCTGAATGATTTGCCACGCCTGATTCCCACCCAGGAGATTTGCATCCCAGTGGGAGAAAGTTTCGTCCCACTGGAAGGGGGCGACAATCGGAATCATCATTTTGTTGTAGAGGAATGCCGCCATGAAGAGAGCCAACACGACGCTAGCGCAGAAACCCCGCGCAAGGGTATTCGACATGCCTCCGAGGGAAGCGACCGCGATGCTGACTGGTGACCCATGGCGACCCTGAACGAGCGCGCAGGAACCAACCACGGCAACAAGGATAGAGCCCAGCAAAGGCAAAAAGCGCACAATTCGACCGGTATATTCAACAATATGGGGCAGGATCGAATCGCCCCTGATTGTCGCGATGAGAAAGGTCAACACGACAAATGCGAAGATCATTGCACTGCGGCGGCCCTCACGCGCGAGCCATGCGGGAAACCGGTCCACATGCGAAGGACTTTGCACGATTTCAGAGGAAGCCATAGGAACGGCCCCAATCTTTTTGAGAACATTCCTTTGTGTCGCACCTATACTTTAACAAACAGTAAGTCGAAGAATACCTCTACTGCTCCAGGGTACGGTTGACCCGCCGCAGCGTCAGATTGATCCGGCCGCCATTTTTCAGCAGCGCCGAGGTCGACGGATAGATGCGGTCGACGCCGTGGAAGCAGAGCCGGCCTTCGCCGCCGAGCACGACGACGTCGCCGCTTTTCAGGCGGAACGATTTGGTACCGCCGTCGCGTGTGGCCCCCCTGCCCGTCACTTGGCCGACCCGGAACAGGCAATCGTCGCCAAGTGACACCGAGACCACAGGCGCCGAAAAATCGGCTTCGTCGCGATCCTGGTGCAGGCCCATTTTGGCGTCCTGCGTATAGAAATTGACCAGGCAGGCCTCTGGCGGATTCGGATAGGCGGCGACCTCCCGCCACAATTGCATCAGCGCGTCCGGGATCGGCGGCCATGGCTCTCCGGTGAGTGGGTGCGTTGGCTGGTAGCGATAACCCAACTCCTTGTCAGTGACCCAGCCGAGCGTGCCGCAATTGGTCATGCGCACGCTCATCTCCTTGCCGGTCCGCGGCATCGCCGGCACGTACAGCGGCGCCCGCTGTACAATGGTCCTCACCTCTTCGACCAGCGCTTCCTGCGCCGCGCGGGACAGATAACCAGGCATGTGGCGGACGCCTTTGGGCAGAACGAGCATGACTTCGCCTCCGGTTGATACTGAAACCATGCCACCGCCAATCAGAAACAGCGACCCGAAAGCCACGGTTGTTGGCCTCCCTTTCTGTGGCAATGGTGAAACCTTGCGGCTGCGGCTCCGAAGGGGAAGCCGCTTTATGCACGCAGTCGGCGCGGTCCTTAGTCGTTCTCTACCCGGCCGCGCAGCTTTTTGATCGTGCCGCGCCCTGCCTTGCTTTGCAGCCGCCGCTCCACCGAGCCTTTCGACGGCCTGGTCTTCTTGCGCGGCGGCGGCGGCGGTTCCGCGGCCTTGGCGACCAGCGCCGTCAGCCTTGCCCGGGCATCGGCCCGGTTCTGCTCCTGGGTGCGGAAGCGGCCGGCCTCGATGACGATGACGCCGTCCTTGGTGGCGCGCTGGCCGGCGAGCTTGATCGTGCGCGCGCGCACGCGTTCGGACAGGCCAGCCGCATTGGCGGCGTCGAAGCGCAATTGGACGGCGGTCGCCACCTTGTTGACGTTCTGGCCGCCGGGACCCGACGAACGGATGAAATCCTCGTGCAGGTCGCCCGGATGGATTACGGCTTCGTCTGATATGATGATGTCGTCGATAGGCATGCCGCAGTCATGGCGCGGCGGACCAAAAAAGAAAAGGCCCGATCGAGACCGCGCCTTTCAAGGATGCTTCGGTGAAGATGCCTGGACTATTCCGCAGCTTCCTGCAGGCGGGGTGCTGCGCCTAGCACGACGGCATCGACATGGCTCTCGAATTTCTCGAAGTTGACGGCGAACATGCCGACCAATCGCGCTGCCTGCCGGTCATAGGCTGCCTTGTCGGCCCAGGTCGAACGCGGGTCGAGAATGGCGCTCTCGACGCCAGGCACAGCAACCGGCACCTCGAAGCCGAAATTGGCGTCAGCGCGGAAACCGGACGCCTTCAGCGAACCGTCAAGCGCTGCGGCCAGCAAGGCGCGCGTCGCCTTGATCGGCATGCGCTTGCCGGTGCCGTAGGCGCCGCCGGTCCAGCCGGTGTTGACCAGCCAGCAATCGGCGCCGTGGCGGGCGATCAGCTCGCGCAGCAGATTGCCGTATTCCTTGGGGTGGCGCGGCATGAACGGGGCGCCGAAGCAGGTCGAGAAGGTCGCTTCCGGCTCGGTAACGCCCTTCTCGGTGCCGGCCACCTTGGCGGTGTAGCCGGAGAGGAAGTGATACATCGCCTGCGCCGGGGTCAGCCGTGCGATCGGCGGCATGATGCCGAAGGCATCGGCGGTCAGCATGATGATGTTTTTCGGGTGGCTGGCCCGTCCGCTCTTCGAGGCATTGGGGATGAAATCCAGCGGATAGGCGCAGCGCGTGTTTTCGGTGAGCCGGCCGTCGTTGAAGTCCGGCACGCGGTCGGCGTCGAGCACGACATTTTCCAGCACCGTGCCGAAGCGCTGCGTGGTGGCGAAAATCTCCGGCTCGGCCTCGGCCGACAGCCGGATCGTCTTGGCGTAGCAGCCGCCTTCGAAGTTGAAGATGCCGTGCGGTCCCCAGCCGTGCTCGTCGTCGCCGATGAGCGTACGTGACGGATCGGCCGACAGCGTCGTCTTGCCCGTCCCGGAAAGCCCGAAGAAGATCGCCGCGTCGCCGCCCGGGCCCTCATTGGCCGAGCAGTGCATCGGCATGACGCCCTTTTCCGGCAGCAAATAGTTGAGCATGGTGAACACCGACTTCTTCATCTCGCCGGCATAGGAAGTGCCGCCGATCAGCACGATCTTGCGGGCGAGATCGACCGCAATCACCGTATCGGTGCGGCTGCCGTGACGGGCCGGATCGGCGCGGAAGGACGGCAGGTCGATGATCGTCATCTCCGGCACGAAATCCTCGAGCTCGGCGGCCTGCGGGCGGATCAAAAGATTGCGGATGAACAGCGAGTGCCAGGCGAATTCGGTGATGATCCGCGTCGGCAGCTTCAGCTCGGCATCGGCGCCGCCGATCAGGTCCTGGACATAAAGGTCCCTGTCGGCCGCATGGGCAAGGAAATCGGCAAGCAATGTTTCGAACTGAGCCGGCGAAATCGCCTTGTTGTTATCCCACCAGATATGCGGCTCGGTGGCACTGTCGCGGACGACAAACTTGTCCCTGGGCGAGCGGCCGGTGTGCTGGCCGGTCTCGGCAAGCAGCGCGCCATGCGCGGTCAGCCTTGCCTCGCCACGGCGGATCGCGTCCTCGTACAGCGCCGCGGCACCGAAATTATAACGCACCGTTCCGGTAGTTTTCAGTCCGATGCGATCGATCGCGCAGGCGGAATTGCGTTTGCCGACTTCCGACATCAAGGGTACCTTCTTCTGGAATCGCCGCACTTTGCCGTCGTATTTCCGGCAGGCCCGCGAAGTGGGCTAAGATGGTCAGAACCAGAAAACCCAAATGATATCAAATCATTAATCGATTTAAAAAAATTGAAAGTTGTTTAAATCGTTTATATATGCAAAAAATTACAGTGGTTACCCAAAGGATTGGCCAGGGTCAGGCGTCCAATCTGCATAGAGGTGCGGGATGGGTCACCGGCAAGCCTTCCGTGACAGCGGACGGAGCCTGTGCCACATTTTGTACCTAATTTGTCCTGCAAAAGCCCTTTCTCTTATCGAAGAAGGGACAGCTCATGAGGGAGCCGCTTGAAATGGCAACAATCGCGCTTGTCGATGACGACCGCAACATTCTGACATCGGTGTCGATCGCCCTCGAGTCCGAGGGGTATCGCGTCGAGACCTACACGGATGGTGCGTCGGCGCTGGAAGGCCTGGCGGCGCGGCCGCCGAATCTCGCCATCCTCGACATCAAGATGCCGCGCATGGACGGCATGGAGCTGTTGCGCCGGATGCGGCAGAAGTCCGACCTGCCGGTGATCTTCCTGACCTCGAAGGACGATGAGATCGATGAGCTTTTCGGCCTCAAGATGGGCGCCGACGATTTCATCCGCAAACCGTTCTCGCAGCGCCTGCTGGTCGAGCGGGTGCGCGCCGTGCTGCGCCGCGCCAGCGCCCGCGAAGCTGCGGCAAAGGCGCCCAGCCAGCAGGCCCGTTCGCTGGAACGCGGCCAGCTCGTCATGGACCAGGAACGCCATACCTGCACCTGGAAGGGCGAGCCGGTGACGCTGACGGTCACCGAATTTCTCATCCTGCACTCGCTGGCGCAGCGCCCCGGCGTGGTAAAAAGCCGTGATGCGCTGATGGATTCGGCCTATGATGAGCAGGTCTATGTCGACGACCGCACCATCGATAGCCACATCAAGCGGCTGCGCAAGAAGTTCAAGGCCGTCGATGACGACTTCGAAATGATCGAAACCCTTTACGGAGTCGGATACCGGTTCCGCGAAGCTTGAGTTGATGCATGTCGCCCAAAAGTGGTCGCGTTTTTGGGACGACGACATGCATAAAACCAAAGACTAGGCGGGAGCTGCTATTCGATGGCAGTGGATGTACAGCGGAGCAGACGAACGAGCGCTGTCAGGCGGTCGCGGATTCTGCCCGCATTCCTGTCGAGGTTGACGGTGCCGATGCGCCGCTTCCTCGGCCACCACATCTTTTCCAGCCTGACCCGGCGCATCCTGTTCCTCAACCTGGCCGGCCTCGCCGTGCTGGTCACCGGCATCCTCTATCTCAACACCTTCCGCGACGGGCTGATCGACGCCCGCGTCGAAAGCCTGATGACGCAGGGCGAGATCATCGCCGGCGCCATTGCCGCGTCGGCAACGGTCGAGACCGATTCGATCAGCATCGATCCGGAAAAACTGCTCGAACTGCAGGCCGGTGAAAGCCTGGGGCCGGGCTCAGACCAGCTCGACAATCTGGATTTCCCGATCAATCCCGAGCGCGTCGCGCCGGTGCTGCGGCGGCTGATTTCGCCGACGCGCACCCGGGCCCGCATCTATGACCGCGACGCCAATCTGCTGCTCGATTCGCGCCATCTCTATTCGCGCGGCCAGATCCTGCGCTACGACCTGCCGCCGGTCGAGGACGAGCAGCCGGATATGCTGGAGCGCGTGCAGAAATTCGTCTTCGACTTCTTCCGCAACAAGGACCTGCCCGTCTACCACGAGCAGCCCGGCGGCAACGGTGCGGCCTTCCCGGAAGTGGTCAAGGCGCTGACCGGCAGTCCATCGACGATCGTGCGGGTGAGCGAACAGGGCGAGCAGATCGTTTCCGTGGCGGTGCCGATCCAGCGCTTCCGCGCCGTTCTCGGCGTGCTGATGCTGTCGACGGAAGGCGGCGACATCGACAAGATCGTCGCCGCCGAGCGCAAGGCTATTTTGCGCGTGTTCGGCATCGCCGCCCTGGTCACCGCCATCCTGTCGATGCTGCTCGCATCCACCATCGCCAATCCGCTGCGCCGGCTATCGGCGGCGGCAGTGCGGGTGCGGCGCGGCGTCAAGAGCCGCGAGGAGATCCCCGACTTTTCCGACCGCCAGGACGAGATCGGCAATTTGTCGGTCGCGGTGCGCGACATGACCAACGCGCTCTATGCCCGCATCGAGGCGATCGAAAGCTTCGCCGCCGATGTCTCGCACGAGCTGAAGAACCCGCTGACCTCGCTGCGCAGCGCGGTGGAGACCTTGCCGCTGGCCAAGAACGACAATTCACGCGGCAGGCTGATGGAGATCATCCAGCACGATGTCCGGCGTCTCGACCGGCTGATCACCGACATTTCCGATGCCTCGCGCCTCGACGCCGAACTGGCGCGTGAGGATGCCGCCACGGTCGATTTGAAGAAATTCATTACCGATCTCGTCGCCGTGTCGCGCGAAGCGACGCGCAACAAAAAGGCTGTCGAGATCGAATTCAAGGCCGCCAAGCTGCCGCAAGGCGTCAAAGGCTATTTCGTCACCGGCCATGATCTGAGGATCGGCCAGGTCATCACCAATCTGATCGAGAATGCCCGCTCCTTCGTGCCGGAGGACCACGGCCATATCGCCATTTCCCTGGCACGCTCGGGCAAGGTCAACATCGTCACCGTCGACGACAACGGCCCCGGAATCCGCGCCGACGCCATCGACCGCATCTTCGAGCGCTTCTACACCGACCGCCCGGCGGGCGAGGCGTTCGGCCAGAATTCGGGGCTTGGCCTGTCGATATCCAGGCAGATCGTCGAAGCCCATGGCGGCACGCTGACCGCCGAGAACATCCCCGGCACCAAGCCCGGCGACATCAAGGGCGCGCGCTTCGTCGTTACGCTGCCGGCCGAAGGCTGATCGCGGCTGCGCATGCCCGATCCCACCGCGGAACCCGAGAACATCCATGCCACCGCAGTCCTGATTGGCGAGCGGGGCGTCCTGATCACCGGGCCGTCCGGCTCGGGCAAGACAACGCTGGCGCTGGCGCTCATCGACCATTTCAGCCGGCTCGGGCTGTTTGCGCGGCTGATCGGCGACGACCAGCTGTTTGTCGCGGCGCGTTTCGGGCGGCTGGTCTGCCATGCGCCCGCCAGCATTGCCGGCCTCGCAGAGGTGCCCGGGCTTGGTCCGAAGCCGCTTTTGTTCCAACCTGTGGGGGTCATCGACCTGGCAATCCGGATGGTTTCCGCAGACGCGATCGCGCGTTTCCAGGAAGAGTCGACCGCGACCATTGCCGGCTATGTGGTGCCGCGCATCGACCTCGTTCAGCGCAACGTCACTGCGGCTTTGCCGGCGGTAATGGCGCGGCTGGCGATTGCGCCTTTCGTATGATCCGCCGCCGGTTTTTTGCTGCAATGCGTCAAATTGGCCATGGCTGACGCAATTTTGGGCTTGTCAACGCGCCGCGCGTCGACAAGATAGCGCTCCCGCCGCCTGGGATGGCCGGCGAGCATAAAAAGCGCCTGTGAAGCGGCGATGACGGGAGCCACCATAGAATGATCGGACTCGTGCTTGTAACGCACGGTCAACTGGCCGCCGAGTTCCGCCATGCCGTGGAACATGTCGTGGGGCCACAAGACAATTTCGAAACCGTGGCAATCGGCGCCGATGACGATATGGAGCAGCGTCGGCGCGATATCGTCGACGCCGTCGGCCGCGTCGACACCGGGACCGGGGTCATCGTTCTGACCGATATGTTCGGCGGCACGCCTTCCAACCTCGCCATTTCGGTGATGGAATCCGGTCGCACCGAGGTCATCGCCGGCATGAACCTGCCGATGCTGATCAAGCTGTCATCGATCCGCAAGGGCGACAACATGGCGACCGCGCTCGACGAGGCGCAGGCCGCGGGGCGCAAATACATCAACGTCGCAAGTCAGCTGCTGAGCAGCAAATGAACGCGCTGTCGCCCGGTGAGATCGTGCGCGAGTTCCCGATCGTCAACCAGCGCGGCCTGCATGCGCGCGCCTCGGCGAAGTTCGTCCAGGTCGCCAGCGGCTTCGACGCCACCGTCCATGTCGAGAAGGATGGTCTCAAGGTCGGCGGCACCTCGATCATGGGGCTGATGATGCTGGCGGCGAGCCCCGGTTATTCGATCCGCGTCACCGCCAGCGGCGCTGAAGCCGCAGCGGCGATGGACGCGCTGGAGCAGCTGGTCGCCTCGCGCTTCGGCGAAGAGTGCTGAAGTTTTTGCTTTGAACGCCGTTGCCCCAAACCGCGGGATACTTTTGGGCGGCATGCATCCCCGTAAACACATACGCGCATAAAGATTTCTTTATATCCCATTGTCGTCTTGGCGGCGATCTGCTAGTCAGGCCGGCATTCCGCGCCCTTCGACGCGCCGTGTGGCGCAGGCGCATTCTGAAGACAAATCACACCGGAGCACTGCCATGACAGGTAGCAAGGACTATGTGGTCGCCGACATCTCGCTTGCCGGCTGGGGCCGCAAGGAACTCGATATCGCCGAAACCGAAATGCCGGGCCTGATGGCCTGCCGCGAGGAATTCGGCGACAAGAAGCCGTTGAAAGGTGCGCGCATCACCGGATCGCTGCACATGACCATCCAGACCGCGGTGCTGATCGAGACGCTGAAGGCGCTTGGCGCCGATATCCGTTGGGCCTCGTGCAACATCTTCTCGACCCAGGACCATGCGGCCGCAGCCATCGCCGAGGCCGGCATCCCGGTGTTCGCCGTCAAGGGCGAGTCGCTCGAGGAGTATTGGGACTACACCGACAGGATCTTCCAGTGGGCCGATGGGGGCCTCTCCAACATGATCCTCGACGATGGCGGCGACGCCACCATGTACATACTGATCGGCGCCCGCGCCGAAGCCGGCGAGGACGTGCTGTCCAACCCGCAGAGCGAGGAAGAGGAATACTTCTACGCCCAGGTCAAGAAGCGGCTGAAGGCTTCGCCCGGGTTCTTCACCAAGCAGAAGGAAGCCATCCGCGGCGTCACCGAAGAGACGACCACGGGTGTCAACCGACTCTACCAGCTGCAGAAGAAGGGCCTGCTGCCCTTCCCGGCGATCAACGTCAACGACTCGGTCACCAAGTCGAAGTTCGACAACAAATATGGCTGCAAGGAATCGCTGGTCGACGGCATCCGCCGCGGCACCGACACCATGATGGCCGGCAAGGTTGCGGTCGTCTGCGGCTATGGCGACGTCGGCAAGGGCTCGTCGGCTTCGCTCAAGGGCGCCGGCGCCCGCGTCAAGGTCACCGAAGTCGATCCGATCTGCGCGCTGCAGGCGGCGATGGACGGCTTTGAAGTCGTCACGCTGGAAGATGCCGCACCGACCGCCGACATCGTCATCACCACCACCGGCAACAAGGATGTGGTCACCCTCGACCACATGCGCTCGATGAAGGACATGGTGATCGTCGGCAATATTGGCCACTTCGACAATGAGATCCAGGTCGCGTCGCTGCGCAACCTGCAATGGACCAACGTCAAGCCGCAGGTCGACATGATAACCTTCCCGGACGGCAAGCGGATGATCCTGCTGTCCGAGGGGCGCCTGCTCAACCTCGGCAACGCGACCGGTCATCCGAGCTTCGTGATGTCGGCTTCGTTCACCAATCAGGTGCTGGCGCAGATCGAGCTCTACACCAAGCCCGGCCAGTACCAGAACCAGGTCTATGTGCTGCCCAAGCACCTCGACGAGAAGGTGGCGCGTCTGCATCTCGACAAGCTTGGAGCCCGCTTGACCGAACTTTCCGGCGAACAGGCCGCCTATATCGGCGTGACCCCGCAGGGTCCGTTCAAGCCGGAACACTACCGCTATTAGCCAAAGCGGCGTTTACCACTAGATATTGAAGCCGGGCGATTGACTTTTCGCCCGGCTTCTTTTTTGCGCGGATGATTCTTCACGCCGATTCCAGCACGCGCTATTGTGCTGATTCGTGGGCCGGGGACGAGGCCGGCGTACGCATCGAGAGCATGATTCGAACCGAAGGACCGCGTCAGCGAAAAGTGGGAAGCGGTTTTCGGAAAAGATCATGCCCTTTAGAAAAGAGTTAGGTCAGAAGGGCGTTTCCATCAAACGTGATCCTGATCTAGGCGGTCTTGCATTCAGGCGGCGAAGAGGACCAAGGCATGCCGGGGGAAAACCCGCCTCGCGCGGGATCGGCCGTTTCCGGCGGCCATGACGATTCCGATAGCAATGGCTCCGTCACGACAGGCGGTGGCCTGAAGAGGCGCGTTGGCGCCCGCACCGCCGGCTTTCTTGCCACCTCAGCTCTTGCCGGCCCGCTCACCTCGTTTGCCGCCCATGCCGAGCCGGCCATTGCGCAGAAGGCCGGACTGTCGGTCAGCGCGGTCGAAGTCATCCAGCTCGCCATGTTCGTCGGCGTCATGGGCGCGGCACTGGTCTCGGCCATCTTCCTGATCCGCGAAAGAGCCCGCACCTCGGCGCAGAATGTCGAACTCAGAGCCCGCATTGCCGACATCAATGCGGCGCTGCAGCGCTCCGAGGCGCTGCTCAATCTGCGTGACCAGCGCGTCATCGTCTGGGCGTCGGAGAACAAGAAGCCGGAGCTGATCGGCACGCTGCCGCTGGAAAGCGGTGCGCCGGACGACCGTGCAGCCTTCCTCGCCTTCGGCCGCTGGCTGATGCCGCGCTCGGCGGCGGCGCTCGAAAATGCCGTCGCTGGTCTGCGCGAGAAAGCGAAACCCTTTGATCTCGTGATCGAATCGCAGGCCGGGGCGCCGCTTGAAGTGCATGGCCGCAAGAGCGCCGCGCATGTGCTGGTGCGCTTCGTCTCGCTGTCGGAGACGCAGCGAAGCCAGGCCAGGCTGAAGATCGAGAACCAGCGGCTGGCCGCCGACTACGAGACGATGATCGGCCTGCTCGACGCCTTGCCGATGCCGGCCTGGCTGCGCGCCACCGACGGGCGGCTGAAATGGGTCAACCGTGCCTATGCCGGAGCGGTCGAGGCACCGAACGCCGAGACCGCGGTGCGCGAAGCCAAGGAATTCCTCGGCGCCCAAGCGCGCGAACAGATCGCCGCGCAGCACAAATCGCGCCCGATCTTCGAACAGACGCTGTCGACGGTGATCGAGGGCGACCGCCGGGTGTTCGCCGTCACCGACTTCGCCGGTGCCGACGGCTCGGCCGGTCTTGCCTGCGACACCAGCGCCACCGAAACCATTCGCGGCGAATATGAGCGCACGGTGCGCAGCCATGCCGACACGCTCGACCAGCTCAACACGGCGGTGGCGATCTTCGATGCCAACGAGAAGTTGCGCTTCTTCAACCAGGCGTTCCAGAAACTGTGGGGGCTGGACCCGGGCTTCCTGCACAGCGCGCCCGACAATGCGCTGCTGCTCGACCGGCTGCGCAGCGAAGGCAAGATCGCCGAGCAGCCGGAATGGCGGCGCTGGAAAGAAGGCCTGCTTGGCGCCTACCGCGCGGTGGAATCGCAAGAGCATTGGTGGCATCTGCCCGACGGCAAGACCATCCGCGTGGTGGCCAACCCGCAGCCGAAGGGCGGCGTGACCTGGGTGTTCGAGAACCTGACCGAGAAGATGGACCTCGAAAGCCGCTACCAGACGGCGGTGCGGGTCCAGGGCGAAACGCTCGACAATCTGGCCGAAGGCGTCGCCGTGTTCGGTCCCGATGGGCGGCTGCGCCTGTCGAACCCGGCCTTTGTCGCGCTGTGGGGACTGAGCCAGGATGTGATCAAGCCCAACGTCCATGTCTCGGCGATCCGCGATCTCAGCGACCAGCGCGCCGTCGACAGCCCGTGGGGCGGGTTCGTCGCCGCCATCACCGGTTTCGACGACGAGCGCCGCGACCGCCATGGCCAGACCGAACTGAAGAACGGCACAGTGCTCAGCTACGCCGTCATCCCGCTGCCCAACGGCCAGGTGATGATGACCTTTGTGGACGTCACCGACAGCGTCAATGTCGAGCGCGCGCTGAAGGACAAGAACGAAGCGCTGCAGAAATCCGACCAGCTGAAGAACGAGTTCGTGCAGCATGTCTCCTACGAGCTGCGCTCGCCGCTGACCAACATCATCGGCTTCACCGAGCTTCTGTCGCTGCCGGCGACCGGGCCGCTCAGCCCAAAGCAGCGCGAATATGTCGAGCATGTCGGCTCGTCATCCTCGGTGCTGCTCACCATCGTCAACGACATACTCGACCTCGCCACCGTCGACGCCGGCATCATGCAGCTCGACATTTCGGAAGTAAGCGTCGAGCGCACCATCGAGGCCGCGGCCGAACTGGTCGCCGACCGGCTGCAAGAGCATTCGATCAAGCTCCGGATCGACGCCGCTGCGGCGCCGAAGAGTTTTCACGGCGACGAGACCCGGGTTCGCCAGATCCTCTACAATCTGCTCAGCAACGCCGCCAATTACGCGCCGGAGGCGAGCACTATCACGCTTGCCTGCCGGCATTTGGAGCAAGGTGTGGAATTCTCCGTCCATGACAACGGCCCCGGCATGCCGCCGGACCTGCTCGATTCGGTGTTCCGCCGCTTCGAGCCGCGCACCAATGGCGGGCGCCGGCGCGGTGCGGGCTTAGGCCTGTCGATCGTCAAGAGCTTTGTCGAGCTGCACGGCGGCAGCGTGCGCATCGAGACCGGCAAGGACAAGGGCACCACCGTCATCTGCACCTTCCCCGATGCACCGTCGGGCATCCGCGCCGCGGCCGAGTAGCGCGCTCGATGACTGTTGTTGTGCTGGAGCGTTTTCTCGCCGACGAGGCTGCGACCGCAAGGCTCGGCGAAGACCTGGCCATGGCGCTGCGGCCGGGCGACGTGCTGGCGCTCAAGGGCGATCTCGGCGCCGGCAAGTCGACGCTGGCGCGGGCCCTGATCAGGGCGCTGGCCGATGATGCCGGCCTCGATGTGCCGAGCCCTACCTTCACCTTGGTGCAAAGCTACGACACGCGCATCCCCGTGCACCATTTCGATCTCTATCGCCTGTCCTCGGCCGGCGAGATGGACGAGCTGGGTTTCGACGAGGCGCTGCTGCAGGGCGCTGCCCTTGTCGAGTGGCCGGAACGGGCGGAGGCCGCTCTTCCGAGAACGTCGATCTGGATCGAACTCGTCCATCAGGACGAAGGACGATTGGCGAAACTATCGGGCCAAGGCGTTGCCTTCGAACGCGTGGCGCGATCGCTGGCGATGCGCGATTTCCTCAAAACGGCCGGTTGGGGCGACGCCGCGCGGCGCCATTTCGTCGGCGACGCCTCGGCGCGCTCTTACGAGATTGTTTCGCTCGCCGGCCTTGCGCCGCGCGTGCTGATGAATTCGCCAAGGCTGGTGCTGGGGCCGCCGGTGCGCGACGGCAAGCCCTATGCCGTGATCGCCCACACGGCGCAGTCGGTCACCGCTTTCGTCGCCATCGACAAGGCGCTGCTGGCGCAAGGTGTCAGTGTCCCAAAAATCCATGCCGAGGATCTCGAGCAAGGGTTTCTGCTGCTGGAGCATCTGGGCTCGGAAGGTTTTCTCGACGGCAATGGTGAGCCGGTGGCCGAGCGCTACGCGGCAGCAGCCGAATTGCTGGCCATGATGCATGGCAAGACCTGGCTGCCGCGCATGGAAGCCGTCCCAGGCGTCTTCCACGAGGTGCCGCCCTTCGATCGCGACGCCATGCTGATCGAAGCCGATCTCTTGGTCGATTGGTATGTGCCGATGGTGACCGGCAGCCCGGCAAGCGAGGCTTTACGCGCCGGCTATCACAGGGAATGGAACGCGGTTCTCGATCGGCTGGACACACAGGAATACACGCTGATGCTGCGCGACTTCCATTCGCCCAACATCATCTGGCGCGGTGACCGCAAAGGCCACGACCGCCTCGGCATCGTCGACGTCCAGGACGCGCTGATGGGTCCGGCGGCCTATGATGTTGCGTCGCTGGCCATGGATGCCCGCGTCACCGTTTCGCCCGATATCGAGCAGCGGACCGTGGACGCCTATGTCGCTGCGCGCCACGCCGCCGTCGGCTTCGATGAGGACGCCTTCCGCGCGGCCTATGCGATCATGGCGGCGCAGCGCAATTCAAAGATCCTCGGCATTTTCGTGCGGCTCGAAAAGCGCGACGGCAAGCCCTATTATCTCCGACACCTGCCGCGCATCCGCGATTATCTCAGGCGGGCGCTGGCGCACCCGGCGCTGGCTCAGCTGAAGGAGTTTTACATGGCACATGGCCTGCTGGAGGAACGGCTCCCGTGACCTTGACCACAGCGATGGTGCTGGCGGCGGGTCTTGGCAAGCGCATGCAGCCGATCACCGACACCATGCCGAAGCCGCTGGTGCGGATCGCCGGCAGGACCTTGCTCGACTGGGGGCTGGACAGTCTCGAAGCGGCCGGCGTCGAGAAAGCCATCGTCAACGTGCACTATCTGCCGGACCAGATCGTCGCCCATATAGCCCACAGGCGGGCGCCAAAGATCGTCATTTCCGACGAGCGCGACGCACTGCTGAATTCGGCGGGTGGCATCGTCAAGGCATTGCCGCTGCTGGGCAGCGACCCCTTCTACATCATCAACGCCGATACGTTCTGGATCGACAGCGGGCAGCCCAGCCTCGAGCGCCTTGCCCTTGCATGGGACGGCGCGAAAATGGATATTCTGCTGATGCTTACCGATCTCGACTCGGCCACCGGACACGGTGTCGGCACGGATTTCCTGATGGCGCCGGATGGCGGCCTGCGGCGCTCGAAAGGCGATCCGGCCGGGTTGATCTATGCCGGAGCGGCAATCGTCAATCCCGCCATCTTCAGGGATGCGCCGGCCGGGGCGCATTCGCTCAACATCTATTTCGACAAGGCAATCGCCTCTGGCCGTCTGTTCGGCATGCAGATGCGCGGAAGCTGGATCACCGTCGGCACTCCCGACGCCATTCCGCAGGCGGAAGCGGCGGTCGCCGACGCTCTCGCGAAGGTGGTATGAGCGGCGCGCGCCGCGTTCTTTCGATCCCGCCCGGAGCGCCATTCCTGCCGACTCTGGCCGAGGCCTTGCTGGCCGGACGGCTGGTGCCCGGCTTCCGGTTCGACGGCGATCCGCTGGCGCTGGCTGATGTCACCATCTATGTGCCGACACGGCGCGCGGCCCGTGCGCTGCGCGGCGCTTTTGTCGACGCGCTTTCGGGACCGGGAGGGAGCCGCCGTTCGGCGATCCTGCCGGTCATCCGCCCGCTCGGAGAGTTCGACGAGGACGAAGCCGCCTTCGACGCCGGCACGCCGACCGAGCTTGAAATGGCGCCGCCGATCGCAGCCATCGAACGCCTGCTGCTGCTGGCGCCGCTGGTGCGGGCCTGGAAGCGCACCTTGCCGGCGCATGTCCTTGATATGTTCAACGAAGAGATTGTCGTGCCGGCCTCCGCCGCCGATGCGATCTGGCTAGCGCGTGACCTCGCCCGGCTGATGGACGAGATCGAAACCGAAGGCACGGACTGGAGCAGGCTTGCCGATCTGGTCACCGGCAATCTTGCCGGATGGTGGCTTGTGACGCTCGATTTCCTCCGTATCGTCACCGAGGCCTGGCCGAAATTGCTGGAGGAGCGCGACCGCTCCAACCCGGCCGCGCACCGCAATGCGCTGATCCGGCGCGAGGCGAAGCGGCTGGAACGCAACCCGCCCAAAGGCCCGGTGATCGCCGCCGGCTCGACGGGCTCTATTCCGGCCACGGCTGAACTGCTTGCCACGGTCGCCAGCCTGCCTAACGGCGCCGTGGTGCTGCCCGGGCTCGATGGGATGCTGGACGAACCGTCTTTTGCCGCGATTGCGGCGCCCGGTGCGCGGCCGGCACTGCTCGGCCACCCGCAATACGGCATGGCCAAGCTGATCGGCAAGGTTGGCGTGCTGCGTGGCGATGTCGAGGAAGTGGTCGCCGCCGAGCCCGCACTGGTGCTCCGCGCGGCCCTTGTCGGCGAGGCGCTGCGTCCGGCCGAGACCACGGAACTATGGGCCGAGACCCGCATACGCTTCAACGCCCTGGATATCGCCGAGGCCTTCGCCGATGTGACGCTGGTCGAAGCCGCCAACGAACGCGACGAGGCGGCGGCGATCGCCATCGCGCTGAAAACCGCCGTGGAACAGCCGGGGCACAGGGCAGCGCTCGTTACCGGCGACCGCGGGCTGGCGCGGCGCGTCTCGGCCGAGCTGTTGCGCTTCGGTGTGATCGCTGACGATTCCGGCGGCACGCCGCTCGCCAACACGCCTGCAGCCAGCCTGCTGCGGCTCACACTTCAAGCGGTATTCCGGCCCGGCGATCCCGTCGGCCTTTTGTCGCTGCTCAAGCATCCGCTGCTCGGGCTCGGACTTGAGCGCACCGGCGTGCGCCATGCCGCCGAGCTCATCGAACTCGTGGCGCTGCGCGGCGGCACCGGACGCCCCGACATCGCCGCCTTGCCAGCACTGTTCGAGGAGCGTCTCGCCGGGCTGAGCGGGGACAAGCGCCAGCCCTTCTGGTTTTCGCGCCTGAGCGTGCGCGGCATCGACGATGCCCGCGATATGATGAGCCGGCTTGTGGCGGCGCTGGCGCCGCTGACTGCCTTTCGCGGTGAAGAGAATGCCGATCTCGTCGCGTTGACCAGAGCGAGCGTCGCCGCGCTGGAAAATCTCGGCCGCACGGCGGAGGGCAGCCTGGCTGAATTTTATGCCGGCGACGCCGGCGAGAAACTCGCCGAGCTGCTGCGCGGTGTGGTCGCCGCGTCTGCATCGTTCGACTTCCCGGCCGACGAATGGCCTGATGTGATGGACGCGCTGGTAGCACCGGAAACGGTCAAGCCGGGGCAAGGCACAGACCGCAACATCGCGATATGGGGCGCGCTGGAGGCACGGCTGCAGAGCGTCGACACGCTTGTCATTGGCGGGCTGAACGAAGGCGTGTGGCCACGCAAGCCGGAAAGCGATCGCTTCATGTCGCGGTTGATGAAGACCGGCATCGATCTCGAGCCGCCGGAGCGGCGCATCGGCCTTGCCGCCCACGACTTCCAGATGGCGATGGGGGCGAAAAAGGTGGTGCTGACGCGCTCCGCCCGCGCCGGCGACGCACCGGCGGTGCCTTCGCGCTGGCTGCAGCGCATCCTCACCTTCATCGGCAAGGATCCTGCAGCCGCACTGCGCGGACGCGGCGACGAATTGCTTGCCTGGGCGCGCGCGCTCGATGCCGGCGAGCGGCAGCATTTCGCGCCGCGACCGCAGCCGAAACCGCCGCTGAGCATGCGGCCCACCCACTTCTCGGTGACCGAGATCGAGACGTTGCGACGCGACCCCTATGCGGTCTATGCAAGGCGTATTCTGAGCCTTCTGCCGCTCGAACCGGTGATCCGCGATCCCGGCGCGGCCGAGCGCGGCACGCTGTTTCATGACATCCTGCATCTGTTCTCGACAGAGGTTGCGGACCCGCGCGCGCCGGAAGCCCTGGAGCGCCTTATCGCCGCCGGCCGGACCTGCTTTGCCGAGATCGCCCTGCCCGCCGATGTCGAGGCTGTGTGGTGGCCGCGCTTCGAAAAGCTCGCCGCCAACATCATCGAATGGGAGCGCGGCCGCGCTCCCGCCGTCGCCCGGCGGCATGCCGAGGAGCGCGCCGAAAAGACCGCTGTCGGCCGCACCGGCGTGACGCTGTCCGGCTATGCCGACCGCGTCGACCTTTTGGCCGGTGGCATGGCCGACATTCTCGACTACAAGACCGGCTCGTCCCCGTCCAAGGCGCAGGCCCACACGCTGCTGGCGCCACAGCTGGCGCTCGAAGGGGCGCTGCTCCGGCGCGGCGCCTTCAAGGGGCTTGGCGCGCGCGAGCCCTCCCAGCTCGCATTCGTGCGGCTGAAGCCGAATGGCGAAGTGTTCGAGGAATCCATCCTCGACTACAACCGCCAGCCTCGGACCGCCGAAGACCTCGCCGAGGAGGCTTGGGCGCGGTTGGAAAAGCTGCTGGTCCACTATGCCGATCCGACGACCGGCTATCTGTCGCGGGCGCTGCCTTTTCGCGAGGGCGAGAGCGATGGCGATTACGACCATCTGGCGCGCGTGCTCGAATGGTCGGCCGGTGGCGACAGCGATGACGAGGCGGGGGAGGCATGAAAAAAGCCTATCCCATCCCCAGCGAAACCGCCGCCAGCCAGGCGCGCGCCTCCGACCCGAAGAACTCGGCCTGGGTGTCCGCCAATGCCGGCTCGGGCAAGACGCATGTGCTGGCCCAGCGCGTCATCCGGCTGCTGCTCAACGGCACCGATCCGTCGAAGATCCTGTGCCTGACCTATACGCGGGCGGCCGCCGCCAACATGTCGAACCGCGTGTTCTCGACCCTCTCGGAATGGACGGCGCTCGGCGATGCCGAGCTTGCCACAAAGATTGAGGCGGTGGACGGCCGCCGACCCGACCGCGACACGATGCGGCGGGCGCGCCGGCTGTTTGCCGAAGCGCTGGAAACGCCGGGCGGGCTGAAGATCCAGACCATCCACGCCTTCTGCGAATCGGTGCTGCACCAGTTTCCGCTGGAGGCCAACATCCCGGCGCATTTCGAAATGCTCGATCCGCAGATGGAGGCCTCGCTGTTTGCTGGCGCCCGCCGCGACATGATTTCGGGCACGTCAGCCGGAGACGCCGGACTGGCCGAGGCCTTTGCCACCGTGCTGGAGCGCGGCGGAGAACACGGGCTCGATGCGCTGCTCGCCGAAATCGTGCGCAAGCGCGACGGGCTGCGCGGCTTCATCGATGCGGTCCGGCGCGACGGCGCCGGCTTTCAGGCCCTGTTCGACGAATTCCATTTCCGCCCCGGGCAGAGCGCCGAAGACATAGCGGCATCGGTGTGGCCGCTGCCTGGTTTCCCGCCGGATTTCTTTGCCGCGTTCGCCAGTGCCGCGGAAGCTGCCGACGCCCGCACCGTGCTCAACAATCTCTTGCCCTATGCCCGCTTGGCCTTTGCCGAGACGGACCCGATCCGCCGGCTGCAGATGCTCGGCAAAGCCTTCCTCAAGGCCGATGGCGACCCCTATGATCCGGCAAAGGCATTCAAGAAGGCGCTGCTCGACCGGCTGCCCGACCTTCCCGAGCGCTATCTGGCGGCCGTCAAGTCGATAACAGACGTCTCCGACCGGCTGGCGCTGTTCCGGATGCTGGAAGGCACGGTCGCGGCGTTGACCATAGCCGACTGGCTGATCGTGCGGTACGAGCGCCTGAAGCGCAGCCGCGGCTTTCTCGATTTCAACGACCTCATCACCCGCACCGTCAACCTTCTGGCGCGGCCCGATGCCGGCCCCTGGGTGCAGTACAAGCTCGACCAAGGCATCGACCACATCCTGCTCGACGAGGCGCAGGACACCAGCCCCGACCAATGGGAGGTGGTGAAGCGGCTGGCGGAGGAGTTCTTTGCCGGCCACGGCCAGCGCGGCACGGCCAATCGCACGGTGTTTGCCGTCGGCGACGAAAAGCAGTCGATCTATTCCTTCCAGGGTGCCGCACCGGATTCCTTTGCCGACAGCCGGCTCTTGTTTTCCGGACGCGTGAACGCAGCCAATGCTTCGTTTGCCGACCTGAAACTGACCTGGTCGTTCCGGTCGACCGACGACGTGCTTGCCGCCGTCGACCGCGTCTTTGCCGATCCGGGCGTGCGGCGCGGCATCAGCCACGACCCCGATCCGCTCGACCACAAGGCGATCCGCAACGACGCGCCTGGCTATGTCGAGGTCTGGCCGTCGCTCGGCGCTGACGCCGTCGAGGAGCCCGACGACTGGACGTTGCCGGTCAATCATGCCAGCGCGCCGGCTGTGCGGGTGGCCGAGCACGTGGCTGCGACCATCCAGACCTGGCTCAAGGACCGCGAGATCATCGAGGGCAAGGGACGCAGGCTGAGGGCCGGCGACATTCTTGTGCTGGTGCGCAAGCGCGACCGCTTCGTCCATGCGCTGTCGCGCGCGCTGAAGGACCGCGATATTCCCGTCGCCGGCGCCGACCGGCTGAGCCTGCCCGGCCACATCGCGGTCAAGGACCTGATCGCACTCGGCCATTTCCTCATCCAGCCGCAGGATGACCTGTCGCTCGCCGCCGTGCTGCGCAGCCCGGTTTTCGACGTGTCGGAGGAGACGCTTTTTACGCTTGGCGCCGGACGGCCAGCCGGAACATCGCTGATCGCCTCATTACGCCAGCATGCTGGCGACAATACCGCGCTGACCGATGTCGTTGCCCGGCTCGACGGCTGGGCCAACGAGGCGGCGTTCCGGCCGGTGTTCGAATTCTACGCCGGGGTGCTGGCGCGCGACGGCCTGCGCAAGAAGATGATCGCCCGGCTTGGACCGGAAGCCGGCGATATTCTCGACGAGTTCCTGAGTTTCTGTCTGGCCGAAGAACGCACCGGCTTGCCGGGGCTGGAGGCTTTCCTGGCGACGCTGGAAAACACCGGCCCGGAGATCAAGCGCGAGATGGACCAGACGCGCGACGAGGTCCGCGTCATGACCGTGCATGCCGCCAAGGGCCTGGAAGCGCCTGTTGTCTTCCTGGTCGATGGCGGTTCGGCGCCGTTCAGCGACCAGCATCTGCCGCGGCTCATGCCGTTCGACGCTTCGGGCCGCAATTTCGACGGCAAGGGCTATCTCTGGCGCTCGGCCGCCGATGTCGCCAACGGCTTCTCCAAGGCGGCCTCGGCCAGGGCGCGGGAGCTTGCCGACGACGAATACCGGCGGCTGCTCTATGTCGGCATGACGCGCGCCGAGGACCGGCTGATCGTCTGCGGCTATCACGGCAAGCGTCAGCCCAGCACCGGCACCTGGCATTCGATTGTCAGCCGTGCGCTGCTTGCCGCGCCGGAAAGCACGGAGCGCCGCCACCCCGCCAGCAGCGAGCCGGTGCACCGTTTCGTCATGACCAAGCTTCCGCCGGTGGCGCAAGCGGCAGCCGACGAGTCGCGGCTGCCGCAACAGGTGCCGCCGCTGCCGGTGGGCTTGTTCCGGCCCTTGCCGCCTTATGAGGAGCTGCCGCGCCCGCTGTCGCCTTCCGGCGCGTCGGCGCTGATCGACGAGGCCAAGGAAGCTGTTGTCGATACCCGCTCGCCGGTGCTGGACAGCGAGGCGGAGCCGGGCTTTGCGGTGATGCGCGGGCTGGCGCTGCACAAGCTGCTGCAGATGCTGCCCGGTTTTGCCGAAGACGAACGGCAAGGCGCGGCGGCGCAGTATCTCATTCGAGCCGGCGCCGACTGGCCGGAGGCCGAGCGCAACAAGGCGCTGGCTTCGGTGATGGCGATCCTCAGAGATTCGCGTTTTGCCGGGCTGTTTTCGCCGTCGTCCCGCGCCGAAGTTGCTGTGATGGGCAGCCTTGAGGTCAAGGGCAGGCTGCGCTCGATCTCCGGCAAGATCGACCGGCTGGCGGTGACGCCCGGGCGCGTATCGATCGTCGACTACAAGACCAACCGGCCGGCGCCCGCAGGCCTGGCCCAGGTGCCGCCGGCCTATATCCTGCAGCTGGCGCTCTACCGCGCGCTGCTCCAGCCGCTTTACCCCGGCCGCGCGGTGACGGCAGCACTGCTGTTCACCGAGGCACCGAGGCTTATCGAACTGCCGGTGCAAGCGATGGATGACGCCCTTGCCCGACTCACGGGAGCGTGACACAAGTTCTGCTTGAAGAAGGGCTGCTCAACCACCACATTTGGTGCGAGATAAATTTCGAAAGGATTTCGCATGGCCACCGTCAAGGTCGACAAGAGCAATTTCCAGGCCGATGTGCTCAACGCCTCGCAGCCCGTCGTCGTGGATTTCTGGGCCGAATGGTGCGGCCCCTGCAAGATGATCGGTCCGTCGCTGGAAGAGATCGCCAACGAACTCGGCGACAAGATCAAGATCGCCAAGCTGAACATCGACGAGAACCCCGAGCTTGCCGCCCAGTTCGGCGTGCGCTCGATCCCGACGCTGATGATCTTCAAGGGCGGCGAAGTCGCCGACATGAAGGTCGGCGCCGCGCCGAAGACCGCGCTGTCGCACTGGATCAATGGCAGCCTCGCCTGATCTGGCTTTGTTTTGATGCATGTCGTCCTCCCAAAACCGGGACCACTTTTGGGCGACCTGCATTAGTTCCCGAGATCGAAGCCCGGCCCTCGCGCCGGGCTTTTTCTTTGGCGTCATCGCCCGGCCGCCTCTGGCCCTCGCATCGGCGCACTCCATGTCATCTGCTTGAGGCAGGACAGGGAGAAACAGAATGACCGGATCCGCCAAGGCCACCGTCTTCATCGACAATGAGCGCGTCATCGTCACCGAATACCGCTTCCAGCCCGGCGACAACACCGGCTGGCACCGGCATGGCCATGACTACGTCGTGGTGCCGCTGATGGACGGCAAGGTGAAGCTGGTGACCAAGGACGGCGAGAGTTTTGCTGAAATGAAGAAGGGCGCGCCCTACTTCCGCAAGGAAGGCGTCGAGCACGACGTCATCAGCGCCAATGACGGCGAATACGCCTTCATCGAGATCGAGCTGAAATAGGCCTCAGACTGGTGCCGCGGCCGCCGATGTCTATTTAGTTTGAGCCACGGTTTTTTTGGCCTGCCTAGGCTTGCCGGGCTTCCGTCCGGTCGCGGGCTTCAGGACCTGCCCATATCCCTCTATAGCGCCCGTATACACACGATAGAGAAACGTCTCTCGGCTTACGAAATACGCGACACTGGGCTGGCCGGATGCATCATTGGGGCGCGTCGGTCTGTGGGCCACTCGAACAATTGGGTGCGGTGGCTCGATGGCTCCCGGTAACATCACATGATCGCCGACCCGCGGAGCATATTCAAATATCAGCTCCTCCGGCGGGTCGTTGTCGACGGTAACAAGACACTTCACAACCATTCGAGCTTGCCTCCATGCTTCGCCAAGCATATCGGGGCTTCTGCCCGAGGGGCAACCGCCCGATAGATTCCCCGGGCCAAAATACTACCAGTCGGCGATGCGATCCCCGCCGGTGAATTGCGCGCTTTTTGCGGTGTATTCGAACAGCTCGATCTTCACGCCGTTGGGGTCGCGGATCCAGGCCTGAAACGTGTCGTCGCAGGCATGCTTCTTGGCGGTGACGTCGATGCCCTTCGATTTGATATGGGCGATCGCCGCGTCGAGATCTTCGACTTCCAGGCAGAAATGGTTAATCTGGTTCTGCTCGCTGTATGCAGTGCCGTCCTTCTGGAACACCTCGACATGGCTGCGGCCGCCGCAATTGAGGTAGAAGCCGAAGACCTTGTCGTCGCGCAGGAAATTGAACTGCGTGTCGAGGCCAAGCACGTCGCGGTAGAAGCTTCGCGTCGCTTCGAGGTCGTGCGCAAAGATGCAGACATGGGCGAGCTGCTTGACCTTGATCATGTTCGGCTCCTCGCAGTGAATAGCTTCAGGTCGGCGGCGTGCCGTTCTCGGCCAGCACCGCGCCGGCAAGATACAAGGAACCGCCGATCAGGATGCGCGGCGCCGGCCCATCCCAGGTGTCGCGCAACAGCATCAGCGCGCTGGCGACGGAACTAACCGGTTCAGCGGTGAGGCCGGCTTCGGTCGCCCGCACCGCCAGCTCGTCATTCGGCACGCCGGCATCGCTCCTGCTCACCGGCACGGTGTAGACATGCCGTGCCAGGCCCTTGAAGGCGTGGAAGTAGCCGCTCTGGTCCTTGGTGTTGATCATGCCGGAGATCAGAAACAGCGGCCGCGGGTTCTTTTCCTCCTGCTCGGCCAGCGCCTCGGCAATGACCATGCCGGCGCCCGGATTGTGGCCGCCGTCGAGCCAGATGTCGGCGCCCTTGGGCGCCAGCTCCATCAGCCGGCCCTGTACCAGTTTCTGCATGCGGCCCGGCCATGCGACGCTCGCCATCGCCTTCTCAGTGGCGCGATGACTGATTTCGAAACCGGCGGCCTTGACGGCGGCAATCGCTGCCGCCGCATTGGCGAACTGGTGGCGCCCGGGCAGGCGCGGTGGCGGCAGGTCCATCAGCCCGTCCTCATCCTGATAGACCATGCGGCCGTTTTCCTCGAAGGCGAGAAAATCCTGGCCGTAGACGAAGGTCGGGCAATCCAGCCGCTCGGCGGTTTCGATCAGCACTTGCAGCGCCGTCTCGCTCTCCTGCGCGCCGATGACCACCGGGCAGCCGCGCTTCATGATGCCGGCCTTTTCGGCGGCGATCAGTTCGACCCGGTCGCCGAGATAGGCTTCGTGATCCATCGACACCGGCATGATCACCGACACCGCCGGCCGGGCAACGACATTGGTGGCGTCGAAGCGGCCGCCAAGGCCGACCTCGATGATGGCGGCGGCAGCCGGATGTTCGGAAAACAGGATGAAGGTGACGGCGGTTAGGATTTCGAAGACGGTGATCTTCTGGCCTTGATTGGCCCGGGCGACGCGGGCGATGGCCTCGGCGAAGGTCTCGTCGTCGACCAGCCGGCCGCCGCCCTCGGCCGCCAGTCGGTAGCGCTCGGCCCAGTTCACCAGATGCGGCGAAGTGTGGACATGGACAAGGTGGCCGCCGGCTTCCAGCAGCGCGCGCGAAAAGGCCGCGCACGAGCCCTTACCGTTGGTGCCGGCGATATGGATGACCGGCGGCAGCCGCTCCTGCGGATTGCCGAGGCGTTCGAGCAGCCTTGTGATGCGGTCGAGCGAAAGGTCGAAGCCTTTCGGATGCAGCGCCATCAGGGCTTCGATTTCACGATCTGCGGCAAGCGTTGTCATGAGCGAACCCTACGCATGCGCGCAGGTGCACGCAATCGCAGTTTGCGGCCAGAAATGTCGCGTCAGGCCTGCGGGCGGGCTTCCGTCGGGATGACCGACGGCGGCAGGATTTCCGGCTCCAGCGGCTTTTGCTCCTGCGGCAGTTTGAGCAGGATTTTCAACAGCCGTGAAATCGTCTCGCGCAGTTCCAGCCGCGACACCACCATATCGACCATGCCGTGCTCCATCAGATATTCGGAGCGCTGGAAACCGTCCGGCAGTTTCTCCCGGATAGTCTGCTCGATGACGCGCGGGCCGGCGAAGCCGATCAGCGCGCCGGGCTCGGCGATATGCACGTCGCCCAGCATGGCGTAGGAGGCGGTGACGCCGCCGGTGGTCGGGTTGGTCAAGACGACGATGTATGGGAGGCCGGCTTCCTTCAGCCGATCGACGCCGATCGTGGTGCGCGGCAACTGCATCAGCGACAAGATGCCTTCCTGCATACGCGCGCCACCGGAGGCGGCAAACAGGATCAGCGGCCGCTTGCGCTGCAAGGCGACCTCGAAACCGTGCACAATGGCGTCACCCGCGGCCATGCCGAGCGAGCCGCCCATGAAGGCGAAATCCTGCACCGTCACTACAACCGGCAGGCCCTCGACCGTGCCCAGCGCATTGATGATGGCGTCTTCCAGGCCGGTCTTGGCCTTGGCGTCCTTCAGCCGGTCCGTGTAGCGCTTCTCGTCGCGGAACTTGAGCGGGTCCTGCATGACCTTGGGGTTCTCAAGCTGCTCGTATTTGCCGTCGTCGAGGAAGAATTTCAGCCGTTCCTTGGCCGAAATCTTCATGTGATGGCCCGATGACGGGATGACGAACTGGTTGGATTCCAGGTCCTTGTGAAACACCATCTCGCCGGTCTCGGGATCCTTGATCCAGAGATTCTCGGGCATGTCGGTGCGCCGGCCGAGCATCGAATTGATCCTCGGGCGAACGTAATTGGTGATCCAGTTCATCGCTTCGGCTCCTGTCCTGACGAAGAGTTGGTTCGTGCATGTCGCCCAAAAGTGGGAACCGGTTTTGGGATAACGACTTGCACAAGGCCTAAGTAGGGAAACTATTCGGCAGCAGCAAGGCGGGCCGAACGCACGCCCTGAGACAGTCCGCTGACCAGGGTGGCGACGGCCTCGGCCGGGTCGGCGGTCTTCTCGCCCTTCGGTCCCAACACATTGGCGACCGCGTTGACGATCGCGGTGCCGACGACGACGCCATCGGCATTGGCGCCGATAATGCGCGCCTGCTCGGCGGTCTTGACGCCGAAGCCGACGCAGACCGGCAGATTGGTGTGGCCCTTGATGCGCTTGACCGCGGCGGCAACCTTGCCGGTGTCGGCCAAAGCCGAGCCGGTGATGCCGGTCATCGACACGTAATAGACGAAGCCCGACGTATTCTGCAGCACCTTGGGCAGGCGCTTGTCGTCGGTGGTCGGCGTCGCCAGGCGGATGAAGTTGATGCCGGCCTTCAGCGCCGGAATGCAGAGTTCTTCGTCCATCTCCGGTGGCAGGTCGACGACGATCAGCCCGTCAATGCCGCTGGCGATGGCGTCCTTGAGGAAGCGATCGACACCGTAGATGTAGATCGGGTTGTAGTAGCCCATCAGCACGATCGGCGTTTCATTGTCGGTGGCGCGGAAATCAGCCGCCGTCTTCAGCGTCTTGACCAGGGTCTGGCCACCTTTCAGCGCCCGCAGGCCAGCGGCCTGGATCGCCGGTCCATCGGCCATCGGATCGGAAAACGGCATGCCCATTTCAATGATGTCGGCGCCGGCCTTGGGCAGCGCCTTCATGATCGACAAAGCGGTGTCATAGTCGGGGTCGCCGCTCATGAAATAGGTGACGAGCGCCGGGCGGCCCTCGGCTTTCAGTTTTGCCATGCGGCGGTCGATGCGGGTCACCATGATCAGATCTCCATGCCCAGCATCGAGGCCACTGTGTGCACATCCTTGTCGCCGCGTCCCGACAGGTTGACGATGACGATCTGGTCCTTGTCCATATCAGGCACGATCTTCACCGCATGCGCGATGGCGTGGGCGGATTCCAGCGCCGGGATGATGCCTTCGACGCGCGTCGTCAGCTTGAAGGCTTCCAGCGCCTCGTCGTCGAGGATCGGCACATATTCGACGCGGCCGGAATCGCGCAGCCAGGAATGTTCGGGGCCGACGCCGGGATAGTCGAGGCCGGCTGAGATCGAATGGCCGTCGAGGATCTGGCCGTCGGCGTTCTGCAAGAGATAGGTGCGGTTGCCGTGCAGCACGCCGGGCGCGCCGGCATTCATCGAGGCGCAATGCTCGATGCCGTCAAGGCCGCGGCCGCCGGCTTCGATGCCGATGATGCGGACTTCTTTGTCATCCAGGAACGGATGGAACAGGCCGATGGCGTTCGAGCCGCCGCCGACAGCCGCGATGATGGTGTCGGGTAGCCGGCCTTCCTGTTCGAGGATCTGGGCGCGCGCCTCGATGCCGATCACCGACTGGAAGTCGCGCACCAGCTCCGGATAGGGATGCGGGCCGGCGGCAGTGCCGATCAGGTAATAAGTGTCCTCGACATTGGTGACCCAGTCGCGCAACGCTTCGTTCATGGCGTCCTTCAGCGTGCCGTGACCGGCGGTCACCGGCCGCACTTCGGCGCCGAGCAGCTTCATGCGGAAGACGTTGGGGCTTTGGCGGGCGACATCGGTGGCGCCCATATAAACGACGCAGGGAAAGCCGAAGCGCGCCGCGACCGTGGCCGCGGCAACGCCGTGCTGACCAGCGCCCGTCTCGGCGATGATGCGCTTCTTGCCCATGCGCTTGGCCAGCAGGATCTGGCCGAGGCAGTTGTTGATCTTGTGCGAACCGGTGTGGTTCAAATCCTCGCGCTTGAAGTAGACTTTGGCGCCGCCCCCGAGGCCCTTCGCCGAGGAAACCTCACGAAGGTGTTTTGTGAGCCCTTCGGCGAAATACAGCTTTGATGGCCGACCGGCATAATGGGTCGACAGGTCGGTCAGTTCGGCCTTGAAGTCCGGATCGTTCTTGACCTCGTTCCAGTGCCGCTCCAGGTCGAGGATCAGCGGCATCAGCGTCTCGGCCACGAAGCGGCCCCCGAAGATGCCGAACATGCCCTGTTCGTCGGGTCCCGTGCGGAAGGAATTGGGTGTCGCCGGCTTGTTCATCGCCGATCTCCTGGTCTTGGTTCTGAGCATGTCTTATCGGAAAACCGGTTCCCACTTCTCCGGAACATGCTCGGGTTCGAAAGAAGTGCCTCAGGCAGCGCGGTCGTCGCGCGCGGCCCTGACGGCCCGGAAGAACTGCTCGATCAGCGCCGGATCCTTGACGCCCGGGCCGCTTTCCACCCCCGACGAAATGTCTATCGCGGGCGGATTGGCTGATATCAGGGCGTCGCCGATATTGGCGGCGTTGAGCCCACCGGAAAGCATGTAATCGAGCCCGGCGTCAAGGCCGGCCAGGATGCGCCAGTCAAAGGCGACGCCATTGCCGCCCGGAAGTTGCGAGCCCTTTGGTGGCTTGGCATCGAACATGAAGCGATCGGCAACGCCGATGAACGGCTTTAGCCGCTCGAGATCGGCTACCTCACTGACGGAGAACACCTTCATGACAGGCAGGCCGTAGCGAGCTTTCACCTCGGCCACCCGCTCGGGCGTCTCCGTGCCGTGCAACTGCAGCATGTCGGGGCGCATTTTGGCGACGATCTCATCCAGGAACGCGTCATCGGCATCGACCGTCACGGCGACCGCCCTGGCCTTGCCGATTGCCGCCTCGCGCAGGCGGCCGGCTGCCGCAGGCTCGACATAGCGCGGGCTTTTAGCAAAGAAGATGAAGCCGACATGGCTGGCGCCGCCGGCCAGGGCCGCGGCCATTGCCTCATCGGTCTTCAATCCACAGATCTTGATATCGAGCGCCATGGCGCGGGGCTTGGCACGAAACCGGCCAAGAGTCGAGAAAAAGCATGCTGTTTGCCGGCAACGCCAAAGGCGCTACCTATTGATGGGAGAAGCAAGGCGGAGCAGACGAATGGCCGACCAGAGCATAGCCGAACTCAGGCAGAAGATTGCGCAAGCCCGCGACGTCATCGCCCATCTGATGCAAAAGGCCGCCTTCGACGGGGCAGAAGCGCACCGGGTCCTGGATTATTTCGGCAGCGATGCGTTCGAGCAGAATTTCCTGCCATGGCCGCGCCATGGCGACGAAGGGCTGCGGCCTGAAGAGCTTAATGCGGCCAATGATGATTGAGCGCGGCGCTGGCGCAGGCTAATCGAACACAATCGCCTGCAATGCCCCACCATTCCGCTTCAGCCAGTCCTTGCAGCGGTCGGTGTCGGGGCAGAGCTGCTCGCACAGTTTCCAGAATTTCGGGCCGTGGTTCATCTCCTTGAGATGCGCCACCTCATGCGCGACCAAGTAGTTTATCACCGGCGTCGGCGCCATCATGATGCGCCATGAGAAGGACAAATTGCCGTCGGAAGTGCAGGAGCCCCAGCGGCTCGACGTGTCCTTGAAGCGGATCGCCTTGGCGCGCTTGCCGATGGCCTCGGTATGCTTGACCACCAGCTTCTCGATGTCCTTCTTGGCCTCACGCCTGAGGAAATCGGCGATGCGGCGCGGCAAATGTATCCGCTCGCCATGGACGATCAGCAGCGGACCGCGCTCGTCGCGCGACACGGTGACGGTGCCGCGTTTCGACGGTTCGTGGACGATGCGATGCGCGACGCCGCGTATCGGGATCTTGATGCCGGGGCGCACTTGCGGCCGTGTCGGCACCTTGGCCAGACGCTGCTCCAGCCAGTCCTGGTGGCGGTGAAGGAATTTCTCCACCTCGCCGCGGCGCAAGCCCGGCGGCACGGTGATGCGCAGCCCCTGGCCGCCCGAATCGATGCGCAGCGTCAGCCGCCGTGCGCGGGCGCTCTCGACGATCCTGAGCGGCAGTGTGCGGCCGGCAACGACGTGCTCTCGCTCTTCGACAGGCGAGGGTTTTGGTTTGGTCAGGTTGCGGAAAAAGCCGAAGGACATGGCTGAACGATACGCGATTCGAGGAAAACGACCAGAACAAAAAAGAAACGGCGCCGCTCGCGCGACGCCGTCCATCATGCCAAGGCCTGTCTTAGAGCGCCGCGCGTCTCTGACGCGCAAAGGACGCTGTAGCACTCTAATTCGGCGCATGAACCTTTCCGAAAATCGGTTTCGATTTTCGGGGTCATGCGCGCAGCCTCAGTCGTCAAGCAGGTTCGGGCCCTTGCGCTTGGGCGTCGCGGGCTTGGCCGTTTCGGCCGAGCCTGTCTTTGCAGGCGCTGTCGACTTGTTGCGGTTGGCCATGAAGCGGTCGAACTCGTCCTGGTCCTTGGCGCGGCGCAATTCGCGGGCGTACTCATCGAACTCGCTCAGCATCTCATCGAGCTTGCGACGCTCTTCGGCGAGGCGTTCGAGTTCCTTCTCGCGCCAGTCGTCGAAAGCGACATTGCCGGTGCGGGCCGAACCGTGGCCCCAGCGCGCGGCCTTGTCGGAACCGCGACGGCAGCCGGCGAAGATGCCGTCGGTGGCCCGGTTGACGTCGCGCTTGAAGCCGTCAAGCCGGTCGCCCCAGATGATGTAGGCGAGCATGGCGAAGCCAAGCGGCCAGAACACCATGAAGCCGATCACCATCAGCGCGATGGTCGCCGGCGTCCAGGCCGGGCGGATCAATGCGGATGTGTTCATTTTCTCCCATTCCTTCGGTTGGAGACAGCCAAGAGCGGCTGCGTGGATTCGAAATGGGATGAGAAAAACGGCGATTCAAGACAACGTCCGCCAAAACCGGACAAGGTCCTGAATTGATTATCGCTTTTTGACCGCTTCGAGGAAAAGCACGACCAGGCCGGCGACCAAGCCCCAGAAGGCGGCGCCAACGCCGAACAAAGTCAGCCCCGACGCGGTGACAACGAAGGTGACAGTAGCCGCCATGCGCTGGTCCTCGTCCTTGAGCGCGATCGCCAGCGCGTTGGCCAGCGACCCCATCAACGCCAGGCCGGCCACCAGCGCGATCAGGCTTTGCGGCAGCACTGCGAAGATCGCCACCAGCGAGGCGCCGAAAACCGCGAAGATCAGATAGGCAAGTGCATAGAAGGGTCCGGTCTTCCAGCGCTCGGCCGGGTCGGGATGGACGTCCGGCCCGGTGCAGATCGCCGCAGAGATCGCGGCCAGATTGGTGGTCGAGCCGCCAAACGGCGCCGACAGCAGCGAGAACAGGCCGGTGACGCCGATCAGCGGGCCGGGTTCGGGGTGATAGCCGGCGGCGCGCAAGACGGCGAGACCCGACAGGTTCTGCGACGCCATGGTGACGAGGTAGAGCGGCAGCGCCAGGCCGATGACAGCTGCGGCGCTGAAATGCGGAGCAATCAGCGTCAGCGTCGACAGTTCCGGCGCCGGCAGTCCGCCGACGCGGCCTGTCAGGAAGGCGGCGATGCCGCCGCCGATCAGCACCGCCAGCACCGACAGCGCCGGGTTGAACAGGCGAATGACGAAGAAGGCCGCGATCAGCGGCAGGATCAGCCAGGGGTCGACCGGAATGGTCTTGACGGCATTGAGCGCGAAGGTGACGACGATGCCGGCCAGCATGCCGGACGCGACCGACGTCGGTATCCTTGATATAAGCTGGGTCAGCGGCTTGAACAGGCCGGTGGCGATCAACATCAAGCCGGTGACGATGAAGGCGCCGACCGCATCGGCCATGGTAAAGCCGCTCGATGCCGCCATCAGCGCCAGGCCTGGTGTCGACCAGGCGGTGATGATGGGCATTTTCGTGCGCCAGGACAGCCACAGGCATTCGATCGCCATCGCCACGCACACTGCCGTCACCCAGCTCGCGGTCTCGGCCTGGGTGGCGCCAACCGCCTTGGCGGCGGCAATGACGACGGCCAGCGTGCCGCCGAAGCCGACGATTGCCGCGACAAAGGCGGATATCGGGATGGAAATGCGCATTCTTGCCTACCCCGCCCGCTGAACCATGTCGCCCACCGCCCTCAGCAGCATGTCGAGATCCTGCGGCCGCGACAGGCGGTGGTCGCCGTCGGGAATGAGCGACAAGGTGACGTCGTCGGCCGGCAGCAGCGAGACCAGCTTCAGCGCATGGCTTGCCGGCACATCGGCATCGGCCAGGCCCTGCAGGATGTGGACGGGGCAATGGGTATCGATCGGCCCGGTCATGACCCGGTTCGCCCTGCCGTCCTCGATCAGCGCGCTTGTGTAGATGTAAGGCTCGGCGGAATAGTCCGAAGGTTCTTCGAAAAAGCCTTTCTCCCGAAGTTCGCGCCTCTGTGCCTCCGTCAGAGCCGGCTCGACCAGCTCGGCGGTGAAATCCGGCGCCGGCGCGAGCAGCACCAGGCCAACCACATTGCTGTCGCCCGCCTTGCGCAGCTCCTGCACCATGCGCAGCGCGATCCAGGCGCCCATCGACGAGCCGACCAGGATTTGCTTGCCCTCGGTGAAATGCCGGAAGGCGGCGAGGCTCTCGCCAAGCCATTTCGAGATAGTACCGTCGGCAAAGGCGCCGCCGGATTCGCCATGGCCGGAATAGTCGTGGCGCAGATATGCGCGGCCTTCCCTGGCCGCCCAATCCGACAGCGTTTGCGCCTTCGTGCCCAGCATGTCGGATTTGTAGCCGCCGAGCCAGACGACGCCGGGCGTTGCGCCCGAGGAATGGCGAACCGCGATATCGATGCCGTCGACATCCAGCAGGGTTTGGGTGGTCGCGGTCATGGCTGTGGATCAATCCTGGTTCTGGGGGCCTGATTGTGGGAGCCTGATTTTACTCGCCGGTCTTTTGACACAGGCACAGGCGAGGCGGAAAGTGCTCGCGACATCCTTTGTTTGGTGCAGGCCTGCGATCAGGGTGATTTTCTGTCAGCGCTGTGCTATTGACTCCGCCCGCGCGCTCACCACATTGGCGCGTCCTGAACATTCTAGATTGAAACCCTGAACGAAACGGCCAAGGAGACCACGACCATTCGCAGACCTTTCAAAGCAGCGGCGCCCACCAAAGATGGCCCGCGCTCCAACCGTGATATCCGGGTGCCCCGGGTCCAGCTGATCGACGCCGATGGCCAGAACCGCGGCGATATTTCCATCAACGACGCATTGCTGCTCGCCGAAGAGGCAGGGCTCGATCTGGTCGAGATCTCGCCCAATGCGGTGCCGCCTGTCGTCAAAATTCTCGATCTCGGCAAATTGAAATACGCCAACCAGAAGAAGGCGGCCGAGGCGCGCAAGAACCAGAAGGTCATCGAGATCAAGGAGATCAAGATGCGCCCGAACATCGACAGCCATGACTACGAAACCAAGATGAAGGCCGTGCGGCGCTTCTTCGAGGAAGGTGACAAGGTCAAGCTGACGCTGCGCTTCCGCGGCCGCGAGATGGCGCATATGGAACTCGGCATGCAGCTCCTGAACAAGGTGCGCGAGGAGACGGCTACCATCGCCAAGGTCGAAGCCGAGCCGAAGCTGGAAGGCCGCCAGATGATGATGGTGCTGGCCCCGCGCTAGATCAGTTCGGGCGTTGCGCTCTAAATCCGCCTGAATCCTGTCTCATGGCGTCCCGGCGATCGGCGGGACGCCTATTCTCCTGTCCAGACGCCGCGATCGCCGGCAAGTTTTTCGACGATCGGATTCCCGACATGGCCAATGAAATCAACCCTGCGCCCATCAAGGAGCTGGGCGGCTACCAGCACATGCGCCGCATGGTGCTTGCGGTGCTGGTGGTGGTGCTCTTTGCGGCACTGCTGTTCGGCCAGTCGACCTTCCCGCCCGATACCCCGGTGCATGAAACGATCGAGATGGTCGGCGTGCTGCTGATCTTCCTTGGCGTCGTCGGCCGCTTGTGGTCGACACTCTATATCGGCGGGCGCAAATCCTCCGAAGTGGTCACCGGCGGGCCCTATTCGATCACCCGCAATCCTCTCTACGTGTTCTCGACCGTTGCCGCCGCCGGCGTCGGGGCGCAGATCGGCTCGTTCTCCGGCATCGTCCTGTTTGCGCTTTTGTGCGCCGGCGCCTTCCACATCGTCATCCTGCGGGAAGAGCGGTACCTCAAGGAATTGCTCGGCGCCCCCTACAAGGCTTATCTGGCGCGGGTGCCGCGTTTCTTCCCCCAGCTGTCGCTCTACCAGGAAGGCGACACCGGCAGCTTCAAGCCGCGCCTCTTGCTGACCACCTTGCTCGACGGGCTGGTGTTTCTGGTGGCGTTGCCGGTGTTCGAGACCATCGATGGCGCCCAGCAATCGGGTATACTCCCGGTGCTGTTCAGGCTGCCCTAGGTAGGCCGATATTCAGGTGAGGCCGGCCTGACCTGAATCTCAACCCACCTATCGGAGCCCAGCCTTGCACCCTGAATTAAGACAGAGCGTCGCAGCCCTTCGGGTGTTGCGCGCCAGCCCGCTTTGACGTATAGGACCGCCGTTCCAAGAAAACCGCCCGGCAGGGCATGCCGTGGCGGTTTCATTTGCTTTTCGGGCTTTTGGTCCGCCCGAAGCGAACAAGAAGCGCGATTGTGCGCCACCAAGACGGAGTAGCAAAATGCCCAAGATGAAGACCAAATCGGCCGCCAAGAAGCGGTTCAAGATCACAGGTACGGGTAAAGTCCTGTCGGCTGCGGCCGGCAAGCGTCACGGCATGATCAAGCGTTCCAACAAGTTCATTCGAAATGCCCGCGGCACGATGGTTCTGGCTGAACCGGATGGCAAGAAGGTCATCAAGAATTTTCTGCCGAACGGCCTCTGAGCATTCGGTTTCAGGAACAGCGTTTAAGGAGATCATGACATGGCACGCGTAAAAAGAGGCGTCACCTCGCACGCCAAGCACAAGAAGGTCCTGAAAGCCGCGAAAGGCTTCTACGGCCGCCGCAAGAACACCATTCGCATCGCCAAGCAGGCGGTCGAAAAGTCGATGCAGTATGCGTATCGCGACCGCAAGAACCGCAAGCGCTCGTTCCGCGCGCTGTGGATCCAGCGCATCAACGCCGCGACGCACGAGCATGGCCTGACCTATGGCCGCTTCATCGACGGCCTCAACAAGTCCGGTATCGAGATCGATCGCAAGATCCTGTCCGACATGGCCATCCATGAACCGCAGGCGTTCGCCGCACTCGTGGCCAAGGCCAAGGTCGCGCTCGAATATCTGAAGAACACCACCCCGAATGCTTTTGAAAGCGCTGTCGCCTAGAGCATGATGCCAAAAAGTTGCTGACTTTTTGGACAACATCATGCTCAGGGAAATTTAGCGAGGAGCGCGATCTTTCCGAAAAGTCTGCAACTTTTCGGGATCGGGCTCCGAGCCCAGCGCTTCCCAGCATTCGCAATTCTGATTGGGGAACCCGCGCTGGCACGGCTGGCGCGGGTTTTTCTTATGGCTGAACTTTCAACTTGAAAGTGACTTTCACCTCAAAGTTGACTCCCAACACAGCGAGTTTGACCGTGAACGACATAGCTACCGGCTTGGATACTCTCGAAAACTCCCTGCTTGCCGACGTCGCGTCGGCCGCCGATGAGGCTGCTATCGAAGCCGTGCGCGTCGCGGCTCTCGGCAAGAAGGGGTCGATCTCGGAATTGCTGAAGACACTGGGCGCGATGAGCGCCGAGGAGCGCCAGGTCAAGGGCCCCGCGATCAACGGCCTGAAGAACCGCGTCACCGAAGCGCTGACGACACGCAAGGCCGAGCTGAAGGATGTGGCGGTCACGGCGCGCCTTGCCGCCGAGACGGTCGACGTGACGCTGCCGGTGCGGCAATCGCCGGCCGAGCGCGGCCGCATCCATCCGATCAGCCAGGTCATCGACGAGATCGCGGCGATCTTCGGCGATCTCGGCTTTGCCATCGCAGAAGGTCCCGATGTCGAGAGCGACTATTACAATTTCACCGCGCTGAATTTCCCCGAAGGGCATCCGGCGCGCGAGATGCACGATACCTTCTTTTTCCAGCCGGACGAAAAGGGCGAGCGCAAGCTGTTGCGCACGCACACCTCGCCGGTACAGATCCGCACCATGGAGAAGCAGAAGCCGCCGATCCGCATCGTCATTCCCGGCAAGACCTACCGGCAGGATTCCGACGCTACCCACTCGCCGATGTTCCATCAGGTCGAGGGGCTGGTGATCGACAAATCGGCCAATGTCGCCAACATGAAGTGGGTGCTGGAAGAATTCTGCAAGGCTTTCTTCGAGGTGCCGCAGGTCAAGATGCGCTTCCGGCCGTCGTTCTTCCCGTTCACCGAGCCAAGCCTCGAGGTCGACATCCAATGCGACCGCTCGCGGCCCGGCGAAGTGCGCTTCGGCGAAGGCTCCGACTGGATGGAGATCCTCGGCTGCGGCATGGTCCACCCCAATGTGCTTCGCGCCGGCGGGCTCGATCCCGACGAATATCAGGGCTTTGCCTGGGGCATGGGAATCGACCGCATCGCCATGCTGAAATACGGCATGCCGGACCTGCGCGCCTTCTTCGACGCCGATGTGCGCTGGCTGTCGCATTACGGTTTCCGGCCGCTCGACATGCCGACGCTGTTCGGAGGTCTTTCCGCATGACGGCGCCGCACGCCGGTGGCTGCCGCTGCGGCGCGGTACGGTTCGAGGCCTCGGTCGAACCGCACCATGTCAGCTATTGCCATTGCGGCGATTGCCGGCGCGCCAGCGGCGCGCCGGTGTCGGCCTTTGTCGGCTTCCTTACCGAGCAGGTGGCTTTCACCGGCAAGGCGCTGAAAATGTACGAGAACGGCCCGGTTACACGCTCGTTCTGCGGCATTTGCGGTTCGCCGATCGCCTATGTCGATGAGCGGTTGGAAGACCACATCTACTTCATGCTCGGCGCCATGGACATGCCGGCCTGTTTCCGGCCGACGCACCATGCCTATGTGCGCGAGCAACTGCCTTTCCTGCATATGCCCGACGACTTGCCGCGCCATTTGAAGACAAGCGTGCCCAGACCCGATGGACAAGGTCCGGGCGGGTACAGACAAAACGGAACACAGTGATGAAACTCACCCTTTCCTGGCTCAAGGATCATCTCGACACCGACGCCACGCTCGACGAGATCGTCGAGAGGCTGACCTCGATCGGCCTCGAAGTCGAGCATGTCGACGACAAGGCCGGCCTGAAGCCGTTCGTCATCGCCAAGGTGCTGACGGCGGTGCAGCATCCCGACGCCGACCGGCTGCGGGTGCTGACCGTCGACACCGGCAATGGCGCAGCCCCTGTCCAGGTGGTGTGCGGTGCGCCGAATGCCCGCGCCGGCCTGATCGGCGCCTTCGCCGCGCCCGGCGCCTATGTGCCCGGTATCGACGTGACGCTGACCGTCGGCAAGATCCGCGGCGTCGAGAGCCATGGCATGATGTGTTCCGAGCGCGAGCTGGAGCTGTCGGATGAGCACAATGGCATTATCGACCTGCCGGCCGATGCGCCTGTCGGCACCAGCTTCGCGGCTTACGCGCATCTCGACGATCCGGTGATCGAGATCAATCTGACGCCGAACCGGCCGGATGCGACCAGCATTTACGGCGTCGCCCGGGACCTGGCGGCAAGCGGGCTTGGCCGGCTCAAGACCGCGCCGGTCGAAGCGGTCCTTGGCAAAGGTGAAACGCCGGTCAAGGTGACCATCGAGGCGCCTGAGCTCTGCCCCGGTTTCGCGCTGCGCCTGGTGAAAGGCGTGAAGAACGGGCCGTCGCCGAAATGGCTGCAGCAAAGGCTGATCGCCATCGGCTTGCGCCCGATCAGCGCGCTGGTCGACATCACCAACTACGTCACCTTCGACCGTGGCCGGCCGCTGCATGTGTTCGATGCCAAGAAGGTCGCCGGCAATCTCGTCGTGCGCCGCGCACGCGACGGCGAGAAGGTGCTGGCGCTTGACGGGCGCGAATACACGCTGACGCCGCAGATGTGCGTGATCGCCGACGACAATGGCGTCGAATCGATCGCCGGTGTCATGGGCGGCGAGCATTCCGGCTGCGACGAGAACACCACGGACGTGCTGATCGAATCCGCTCTTTGGGATCCGATCACCACGGCCCGCACCGGCCGTACGCTCGGCATCATCACCGATGCCCGTTACCGTTTCGAGCGTGGCGTCGACCCGGAATTCATGGTGCCCGGCGTCGAGCTGGCGACAAAGCTGGTGCTGGAGTTCTGCGGCGGAGAGCCGACCGAGACGGAGGTGGTCGGCTATGCCGGCTACAAGCCGAAGATCGTTTCCTTCCCGATCTCGGAAGTGAAGCGGCTGACCGGCATCGAGGTGCCGAAGGCGGAAAGCCTCGACATCCTGACCCGCCTCGGCTTCAAGCCGTCAGGCTCGGGCGACGTCGTCGATGTCGCTGTGCCGTCCTGGCGTCCTGACGTCGACGGCAAGGCCGACCTGGTCGAGGAAGTGATGCGCATCCACGGCGTCGACAACATCGCGCCGCAGCCGCTCGGCTCGCATGACGCGGTCAACTCCAAGATACTGACGACGCTGCAGGTTCGCACCCGCACTGCCAAGCGCTCGCTCGCCGTGCGGGGCATGCTGGAGGTTCTCACCTGGTCGTTCATCCCGGCCAAACACGCCGAACTGTTCGGCGGCGGCCAGACGGCGCTGAAGCTCGCCAATCCGATTGCAGCCGACATGTCCGATATGCGGCCCTCGCTGTTGCCCGGCCTGATCGTCGCCGCGCAGCGCAATGCCGACAAGGGCATCGGCGATATCGCGCTGTTCGAGGTCTCCGGTACCTATGAGGGCGACGGCCCCGACCAGCAGCGGCGCGTTGCCGCCGGTGTGCGCCGCGGCACCGCCAAGCTCGACGGTTCCGGCCGCAGTTGGGCCGGCAATTCCGGTCCGGTCGGCGTGTTCGACGCCAAAGCCGACGCGATTGCAGCGCTGGAAGCCTGCGGCGCGCCGGTCGACAGGCTGCAGATCGAGCCAGGCGGTCCGGCCTGGTATCATCCCGGCCGCTCCGGCACGATCAAGCTCGGCCCGAAGACAGTGCTCGGCACCTTCGGCGAGTTCCACCCGAAGACGCTGGAGGGGTTGGACGTTTCCGGACCGATCTGCGGTTTCGAGGTCTATATCGACGCCGTGCCCGAGCCGAAGGCCAAGCCGACGAAAACCAAGCCAAAGCTGGAGCTGTCCGCCTTCCAGGCGGTGAAGCGCGACTTTGCTTTCGTCGTCGACAAGACGGTGGAGGCCGGCGCGCTGGTGCGCGCGGCGCTCGCCGCCGACAAGAAGCTGGTCACCGGCGTTTCGGTGTTCGATGTGTTCGAGGGGGCATCTCTCGGGACCGCCAAGAAGTCGGTTGCCATCGAAGTATCTATCCAGCCGGTTGAAAAGACGCTCACCGACGAGGATTTCGAGGCGCTGGCCAAGCGCATCGTCGACAATGTTGGCAAGCAAACGGGCGGCGTGCTGAGGACGTAAAGGGATTGCCGGCAGGGGTGGCGAATCGCCCTCCTACTGGGAGTTGATTTGCTAGGGCAAGGCCGGATTGAAACGGAAGCTCAGGTCGTAAAACCGCGCGGGCTCCTACGCGGTCACGTCCAGCCTCGACAGAATACCTTGATACGTCCTGATGTGTTCCTGGGCGTGCTCAATATCTGTTTGTGTGGTGTCGCGCCATTCGGGATGCTCGATAGTGCTTTCTCTTGTTTTCAAATGCCCTGTTTCAAGCAATTCAACTTGCCGTTCGAGGACCTCGATCCGGGCGTTGATATCCTTTCGGTATGCGATGAGCACCGCAAGCCGAACGACGTTGGTAGGTATCTCGACGGGGCGTTGATCCTCGCGCCTGCTACCGCGCTCGTAATTTTCGATGGAACCACGTGAGACGCCGAGAACTGCGGCTGCAGCTTCTTGCGATAGCCCGAGATCCTTGCGCCAAGCCTTGAACTGTTCCGGTGTCATATTGGAATCTCCATTTTCGTGGCACGGAGTATCAGTTGCGTACTGAGTACGCAAGAGTTTTCTTCATACTCAGTACGAATTCTGACTCCGCAATGAGATAAGATCTCAAGTGTCCGGATTGCGGATCGACAGCGAATCGCCCTCCAAAGGGTGATGGATCATCTGCGCTATTCCGGGTTCTCGTTCGAAGCACAACGCGAAGCGCTTCTCGCCATCGTGTCGGCGGATCCACTGGTTCGCGACGCGCTGGCGCAGGCACGCTCGCTTGACCTGCCGGATTGGCTGGTGGTTTCAGGCGCGCTCTATAATTCCGTCTGGAACCATCTGACCGGCAAGCCATCGGGCTACGGCATCAAGGATGTTGATCTTTTCTACTTCGATGACAGCGACCTGTCCTACGAGGCCGAGGACGGTGTGATTGCCCGCACCGCTACGGTCTTCGCCGGCCTGCCGCTACCGGTCGAGGTGCGCAACCAGGCGCGGGTGCATCTGTGGTATCCGCAGAAATTCGGCCGGCCCTGCCCGCGCTATACCAGCTCCAGCCACGCGCTCCGCTTTTTCGCCTCGAGGACTCACGCGGTTGGCGTTCGCTACGACGCGGATGGGCAGCTTGAACTGGTGGCGCCGTTTGGGCTCGACGATATCTTCTCGTTTCGCATCACGCCGAACCGGGTGATGGACAACCAGCAGACGCATGAGGCCAAGGGCAGGCGTGCCAAGGATACCTGGCCAGAGATATCGGTTGTACCTTGGTGATTTTTCACAAAGGTCGAAGGTGTCGATTCGCTGCAATTTTCAAGCGGTCATCGACCAAATCCACAAGATAATGTGTCCATCAGTGTGGAGGCCACAAAATATCGTTGCGCCAGATGGACTCAAATGCAGAATCGTGTTTCTTTTTGAGGGCTGGCTAAAAGAATGGGTCGACCACAGATTGCAGTCTGCGGCCGACCTTTGGTCAGACCCAGCAATTAACCCGTCGAGGGAGCTGGGCCGGTCTCGATTAAAGACGTGATCACTGAATCACGGCTGATTCGCCGCGTCAACCCTCGGCTTTGTTGTCCACAATGGAAGGACAAAGTAATGAGCGTTTATGGCCTGACCAAGGTGCCGCTTGGCACCAAGAAGCGTACCGGAGAAACCTGCCCCGAGAGCGGCGTCTGGAAGGTGGACGATCCTCGCGACTCCACCACTGGACCCTTTGCGAAGGGCAATACTTTCCCTCCGTACAAGGGAAAGGCAGTTACCTGGGTTCTCATTCAGTACGCCTAGCTGAAGACAAGGGGCTGAGCCGCATGGTTCAGCCCCTTTTGATCTGGCTATTGCTGCAAACTCACCCATTCACCAGCGCCAGCAATTCCTCGGTGTACCGCTTACCCACCACCTTGTCCGGCGACAGAGCATCGCCGATCGCCGCCACTTCGGCCGCACTCAGCTCGATCCCGGCCGCCGCCGTGTTCTGCTCGAGATGGCGGATTTTCCGCGCGCCGGGGATCGGCACGATGAAGTCGCCCTGGTGCAGCACCCAGGCCAGCGCCAGTTGCGCCGAGGTGACGCCTTTTTCCGTCGCCAGCTTTTCCAGCGTGGCGATCACCTTGGCATTGGCCGCCATGGCGTCGGCCTGGAAGCGGGGCAAGGTGCGGCGCCAGTCGTCGTCGCTCAGGGCCTCGGGCTTGGCGATGGTGCCGGTAAGCAGGCCGCGGCCGAGCGGGCTGTAGGGGACAAAGCCGATGCCGAGTTCGCGGCAGAGATCTAACACCTCGTCTTCGGGGTCGCGGCTCCACAGCGAGTATTCGCTCTGCACGGCAGCAATCGGATGCACGGCGTGCGCCCGGCGGATGGTGGCGGCACTGACCTCCGACAGGCCCAGCGCCCGTACCTTGCCGTCGCGCACCAGTTCGGCCATGGCGCCGACCGTGTCCTCGATCGGCACGTTGGGATCGACACGATGCTGGTAGTAGAGGTCGATGACATCGGTATCGAGCCGCTTCAGCGAGGCTTCCGCCACCGCTTTGACGTGCTCGGGACGGCTGTCGACGCCGACCATGCGCCCGAGGCCCGAGCCTTCCTCGGAAATCTTGAAGCCGAATTTGGTCGCGATCGTCACCTTGTCGCGCACCGGCTTCAACGCCTTGCCGAGAAGGATCTCGTTCTCAAAGGGACCATAGACTTCGGCGGTGTCGAAAAACGTCACGCCGATCTCGACAGCGCGGCGCAGCGTGGCGATTGCGTCAACCTCTGCCTGACCGCCATAGGCGAAGCTCATGCCCATGCAGCCGAGGCCGACGGGGAAGACTTCGAGTTCAGTACCAAGTTTGCGGGTTTTCATGGCGCGTCTCCTTGTTGCGATGAAAGGGAGATAGCGCCTGGCTTTACGTTCGATAATCGGCTGTCATTCGCACGGGCTGTTCTATAAAATAGAGCAATGAACCGAGCGCATCTTTCTCAACTGGCTGTACTGGCAACAGTCGCCCAATGCGGCAGTTTTCGTGGCGCGGCGCGCGAACTGGCCATCGCGCCCTCGGCAGTGAGCCATGCCGTGTCCAGCCTGGAGGCGCGGCTCGGCGTGCGGCTTTTGGCGCGCAGCACCCGCAGCGTAGCGCCAACGGAAGAGGGCGCGCAGTTGCTCGAACGGCTGCGGCCGGCGCTGTCCGAGATCGATCTGGCGCTGGAAACGGCGATTGAGGCGCGCGACCGGCCGGCCGGCAACCTGCGGCTGACCGTGCCGCGCACCGCGGCCCACCTGGCATTGACGCCCAGGCTCGGCGGCTTTGCCGCGGCCTATCCCGACATCGTGCTGGAAATCGTCATCGAGGATCGCTTCACCGACGTCGTCGAAGGCGGCTTCGATGCCGGCGTGCGGCTCGGTGAGAGCCTGCAGCGCGACATGATCGCGGTGCGCATCGGACCGGACCTTCGCGGCGCCGTGGTCGGCGCGCCATCCTATTTCGCGACCATGCCAAGACCCCGTCATCCGCGCGATCTTGCCGACCACCGCTGCATCCGCTTCCGTTTTTCCAGCGGCATTCTTTACCGCTGGGAATTCGAGAAGGATGGCGAAGAGATCGAGATCGCGGCGCAAGGGCCGCTGATCCTCGACGAAGACCATCTGATCGCCCAGGCAGCGGTCGACGGCGCAGGGCTCGCCTTCGTCTTCGACGATTATGTGCGCGCACCGCTCGCTGACGGCCGCTTGATCCACGTGCTGGAAGACTGGTGTCCGCCCTTCGACGGCTTCTTCGTCTACTACCCCAGCCGCCGCCAGATGCGCCCGGCGCTGCGGGCGTTTGTGGATTTCTTCAAGGTGAGTGGTTAGCCACCCTCCCCCTTGTGGGGAGGGCCGATCCGCGTAGCGGATCGGGGTGGGGGTCTTCGTAGGGCGACACCCCCACCCCGTCGCTTCGCGCCGACCCTCCCCACAAGGGGGAGGGTGGAAGAAAGCCCATCTGCCATTCGTTCACCAACCATGCCGGCATCCATCACCAACAACTCAACCCGCTACGGCTGGGCGGCGATCGTCCTCCACTGGCTGATCGGCATCCTGTTCATGGGCCAGTTCATGCTCGGCTTCATCATGGTGCGGTTGACCAGCCAGCGCACCGCCTTCGAGCTGATCCAGCTGCACAAATCCTTCGGCTTCCTGCTGCTCGGCCTCCTTATCCTGCGCATTGCCTGGCGGCTCGGCAATGCGGCCCCGGCCTTGCCGGCCTCGGTCGGAGGCCTGGAGCGTCGGACGGCGCCGCTGGCGCATCTGGCGCTTTATGGCTTCCAGCTCGCGCTGCCGCTGTCCGGCTGGGCACTGGTTTCGGTGTCGATGCTGGAGATCCCCAGCATGCCGTTCAACCTTTTCGTGATGCCGAACCTGCCGCTCGGCGTGTCCGACGAGGCGGAAAACTTCTGGGCGGTAGCACACTGGTATCTCGCCTATGCCGGCATTGCCTTGGTTGCGCTGCATGCGCTGGCGGCGCTGCGGCATCATTTCTGGCTGCGCGACAGCGTGCTCACGCGCATGATCACGCCTTCGTCAGATCAGGACATGGAATAGCGCGCGCCGCGCATTCGTTCATTGGAGTGAGGGCGCAACACTTCGCCTGCCCCAGAAGGACAAAACCCATGTATGCGCGCATCTTCGGATTGGCGGCTGTTGCCGCTTGCCTTGCCATGCCTGTCTCCGCCGCTGTGGACCTCGGCGACGCCGCCGGCAGCTACACGGTCAACCGGGCCAGATCCAGCATTCGCTTCTCCATCGGCAAGGTCGGTGGCGGCGGCCTCGACGGCGCCTTTGGCCGCTTCAAGGGCTCCATCCGCATCGACAACAGCGATGTCGGCCGTTCCGCGGTCAACTTCACCATCTATCCCGAAAGCGTCGGCACCGGCCAGGGCCGCATCGACGCCTTCCTGCGCTCCGATGCGGTGTTCGACGTGGCCAACAGCCCCGAAATCCAGTTCCGCTCGACCAGCGTAACCCGAACCAGCGACACCACGGCGCTGGTCAGCGGCCGGCTGACGGCGCGCGGCAAGACGTTTGCGGAAAAGTTCACTGCCGAGCTCGGCGGGCTGAAGGGCGGCGTCATCAAATTCCACGTCACCGGCAAGGTGCTGCGCTCCCGCTACGGCATGGATGTCGGCACGCCGATCTATTCGAATATTGTCGATTTCGACATGACGCTGACGGGCAAGCGAGGCTAGCAGGACCAGCGATCCGCATTGGCTTTTCCCGCAATTTCGGGCAAACCTCCTCGCCTGTAAATCGATAGGAGAAGCCTGATGTTCCGATGGGGTGTTTTGTCGACGGCCAAGATCGGCCGCGAGCAATTGTTGCCGGCAATCGTCGAGGCCGAGAATGGCGTTTTGTCCGCGATCGCCAGCCGCGACCTGTCGAAGGCCGAGGCCCTGGGCGAGCGGTTCGGCGCCCAGCATGCCTTTGGCTCCTATGAGGAGCTGCTGGCTTCGAAAGACGTCGACGGCGTCTACATCCCGCTGCCGACATCGCAGCATGTCGAATGGACGGCCAAGGCCATCGAAGCGGGAAAACATGTGCTGGTGGAGAAGCCGCTGGCGCTCGACGCCAAGGACATCGCGCCGCTGATCAAGCTGCGCGACCAGAAGAAGGTGCTGGCCTGCGAGGCCTTCATGGTCATCTACCACCCGCAATGGATCAAGGTGCGCGATCTCATCGCCTATGGCGCCATCGGCCGGCTGCGCCATGTGCAGGGCGCCTTCTCCTATTACAATGTCGATCCCACCAACATGCGCAACCAGCTCGATCTGGGCGGCGGCGCGCTGCCTGATATCGGCGTCTATCCGACGGTGTCGACGCGGTTTTCAACCGGCAAGGAGCCGCTCCGCGTGCAGGCGACGATCGAGCGCGACAAAAAATTCGGCACCGACATCTACTCCTCGATCCGCGCCGATTTCGGCGACTTCGAACTGTCCTTCTACCTCTCGACGCAGATGGCAGCGCGGCAGGTGATGGTGTTTCACGGCGAGAAGGGTTTCATCGAGGTGTTCTCGCCGTTCAATGCCGGGCTCTACGACCATCACCGCATCGAACTGCACAACCAGAACCATACGGAGGCGCAGGTGTTCCGCTTTCCCGGCACCCAGCAATACCGGCGCGAGGTCGAGACGTTTGCCAGGGCGGCACAGGGTGGCAAGGAGCGTGTCTTCACGCTGGAGGAGTCCGTGCTCAACCAGAAGGTCATCGACGCCATCTTCCGCGCCGGCGGCAAGGAAGGCTGGGAGGCCGTCTGATACAGCAATCTTAGCCGGTAATTTCATGGGAGAAGGGCGTCCGCATTGTGCATGCGGACGCCCTTTCCTATTGAACTGACGATCTCACGCGCCTCTGAGCGTCAGGTGCAAGGTCTCGGCGAAGCGGTCGGGATAGGGCGCAAAGCCCATGTGGTCGCCGGGGAAGGCGGCGCGCTTGCTGCCGAGCCTGTCGGCCAGCGCCTTGCCCATGCCGTCGATCGGCTGGCCGACGGACTCTTCGCCGATGCCGACCACGACCGGGCGGCCGCGCAGCGCCTCGATATCGGGACGATAGAGCGACAGCGGCATGACGCCATGCGCCAGCCAGTATTCGAAATTGCCGCTGACCCTGGCAAAGGTCTCGCCCTCCTCGGGCGACGGTTCGAACGAAGGCGGTCCGTCCTGCGGCCCGGCTTCATCCTGACCCGGCCCTTCCGACAGGCTGTTCTCGCTGAAGAATTTCTGCATCGCCGCCTCGACACCCTGGCTGCGATAGGTGTCGTGCAGGTCGCGCATGCCGGCCAGTGACGGCGACGGGTCGTCGAGCAGCATCATGCTGGGCGGCTCATGCGCCACCAGTGCACGAACCCGGCCGGGATGGCGGGCGGCGAGGTTGAGCCCGATCTGGGCGCCGCCGCTGGTGCCGAACACATAGGCCGGTCCGGCGCCAAGCGCCTCGATCAATCGCGCGGCATCGTCGCCATGGACATCGAGGTCCTGCTCTTGCGGCTCTCCGTCGAAGGTGCTGCGCGAATTGCCGCGCGGATCATAGGCGACCACCGTGTAGCGGTCGGCGAGGTGGCCCGCGACATCGGCGAAGACGCCGGCGTCCTGCGGTCCGCCGGGGATTATCAACAGTACGGGGCCGGAACCGCGCATCTCATAATAGAGGCTGGCGCCCGGTACTTTCAGCGTCGACGTTTGGGGGGTCATGTCCATCTCTCCTGTTGTTCTCATGTCAAAGTTCGGCTTTGCGCCGGGTCCGATCATTTGCTGGCGACAACCATGCGGTTGCCCTCGCTGTCGCGGAATTCGGCGACCGTGCGGCCCGGCTGCCAAGTCGCTTCCTGCGGCTCGGTGATGATTTCGACGCCGCGCGCCTTCAGGCCCGCGACCGTTGCCTCGACATCGCCATCAACGAGCACCAGCACGGGCTCAGTGCCCGGCGTGTCATCGGGGCGTTTGACGAAATGCAAATTGGTGACGGCGCCGGGAAATGTCAGCTCGATCCAGCGCCAGCCGCTGTCGCCCATCAGCTGGTCCGCCGACACCTGGCAAGCAAGATGGCCGGTGTAGAAGGCCTTGGCGCGGTCCTGGTCGAACACCGGCAATTCGGCAAACTGGATGTGCATGATGGGTCTCTCCTGCTCCTCGATGGCTGCCGCGCAGCCGTCCACGGGAAAGACGATCCGGACGATCGAAAAGATTCGCCGGGCGACGAATCTTTTCGAGGCCGCGAAACGTCTTCTCTGTGCAGAGTTGAAAAACAGGAGACGACAATGGGCTACAATCTCATCCGCTACGGCGTGAAGGACGAAAGCATCGCCGAGAACCGTATGCTGGTTGCACAGGTGTTCGAGGCACTCGACGACACGAAGCCGCAATCCGTGCGCTACCTCGTCCTGGAACTGGAGAATGGCGAGTTCATCCATCTTGTCAGCCAGGATGGCGACGGCCTGACGGGGCTCGCGGCCTTCAAGGCCTTCAGCGCCGATCATGCCGGGCGCCGCTCGACGCCGCTTGCCAGATCGCCGGCAAAGATCGTCGGCAATTATCGTATGCTGGCCGGCGAGGTCGTGCCGGCTTGAATGCAAAGACCGGCATTTTGGGAACGGACAGGATGAACACAGCAAAACTCGACCGCGTTGCCCTGGAGGCGATGCTCGGCGCCTTGCGACCGAAGCTGCACCGCTACTGCGCCCGCATGGCCGGCTCGGTGATCGATGGCGAGGACATCGTCCAGGAGACACTGATCAAGGCACTGCAGGCCATCGACGGCGACGCCACCGTTGGGCGTCCGGAGCAATGGCTGTTCCGCATAGCCCACAATGCCGCGCAGGATCATCTGCGCCGGCGCCAGCGGGAGCAGGCGCGCATGAGCGAGACCGACATGACGACGATCGAAGACCCCTCCGCAAGCGCCGATGCGAGGCTCGCCACCGCCGCCAGCCTGCGAAGCTTCATGCAGCTGGCAACAGTGCAGCGCAGCGCCGTGATCCTTGTCGACGTGCTTGGCCTCAGCCTGCACGAAACCTGCGAAGTGTCCGGCGCGACGCTGGCCGCGACCAAGGCAGCGCTGCATCGCGGGCGGTCGCAGCTGCGCCTGCTGGCGTCACAGGACGAGCAGGCGCCTGCCCCAAAGCTCGACGCCGACGACGAGCGGCGCCTGCGCCGCTATGTCGACCTGTTCAACGCGCGCGACTTCGACGCCGTGCGCGCGTTGATCGCCGAGGATATCCAGCTTGAAGTCGTCAACCGCACCCGCATGCGCGGCAAGGCGCAGGTTTCCAACTATTTCGGCAATTACGACCGTGTCCAGGACTGGGCGCTGTCGCTCGGCTTCGTCGACCGCAGGCCGGCCATCCTGATCCGCAACCCGCAAACGGGAGATGACGCCGTGCGCGGCTTCATGCTGGTCGACTGGCAGGATGGAAAGGTCAGCCATATCCGCGATTTCCGCTACGCGCCCTATTGCCTTGCCGATGCGGACATCCGCTTCATCGACGAGTAAGCATCGGCCAGAGAGCGCGGACTTCGCGCCTCAGGCGAAGCTTTGCAAATTGGCGTCCTGCAGCTTGGAGCCGGCGAGCAAGGCCTCGAGCACCTGCTTCTTGAGCGACAGGCACTGCGAGCGGGCAAGCTTTGCGATGGCCGAGACTTCGGCCAGCTCGCAGGCAAGCACCAACTCCTTCTGCTGGCCGATGATCGCTTGCGTGAAGTCGCGCGATTTGAAGCCGAGATGGAGGACACGCTCCGACTGGTCGAGCGTTTGGTCGAGCAGGCGAACCAGCCGCAGATTGCCGGAGAGTTCAGCCAGGGCCAGGCGAAAGGCGCGGTCGGCCGCCAGAAAGGCGACATGGCTGCGCAGCGTCTCCGGCTTCAGCACCTTCTGCGCCGCCAGCCTGATGTCGTCGAGCCCGCGTTCGGTGAGGTTTGCCGCGGCCACCCGGAACACTTCCGGTTCGATCAGGCTGCGGAGGTCGAAGATCTCGTTGACGTCGCGCAGGCTAAGCGGTGCGATGACATAGCCGCGGCGCGGCTCGCTCTTGATCAGCCCTTCCTGCGTCAGGCGGGCCAAAGCCGAGCGGATCGTCGCCTTCCTGATCTGGTAGCGGTCGCCGATCTGCTTTTCGGTCAGGCTTTCGCCGGGTTGCAGGACGCAGGCGACGATGTCGCTCTTCAGCTGCTCATAAGCTTCCTCGCTGCGCAATATGTCGGCGGTCGACGGCGCCTTGACGGCGGACGGTGACACTGATTTCGGAGGAGCCATATCTGCCTGCCCGTTTGGTCTGCCCGTTTGGTCTGCCCGCGTGGTCTGCCCGCGTAGTCTGCTTGCCCGTTCGACCATCCGGTTGACGGGTCTGCCGGCATTCGCTAGCCTGAGCATCTCAGTTGTATTGGTTGAGCTTCCCAATGGAGATGACGACAAATGCCTCTTGCCGCCAACTCGCCTCTTTACGCCGTAACCTCCGATATCGTCAACGCAGCCAAAGGTGCTCATGCCTTCGAACGGGTCAAGGCGGTGCTGCGCGAACACACCGACCGCTTCCATGCATCAGGCGTGCTCGCGCATGAGGAAGACGACGATGAGGTGCTGCTGCATGCCAGCCCTGACTTGACCATCTACCACATCACGCTGTCGCCCGGCCTGCAGTACCCGCCGCACAACCATCTGATGGATGCGCTGATCGGCATCTACAAGGGCAGCGAGACCAACTTCATCTATCCCGTCGACGGCAGCGAGATCGATGCGCCGGAACGCCACGACGTCGCGGCGCCCGCGGTGGTGCACATGACCCCTGATACTGTGCACGCGGTCGCCAACACCGGCAACGCCCGCTCAGGCGCCCTGCATGTCTATCTCGGCAATCTTACCGAGACCCACCGCCACATGTGGAGCCCGGACAGCACCCACGCCGAGCCGTTTGACAATGAGCGGTATCTGGCTGGGGCGAGGCCTATTGGGCCCTGATCCGGGAAAGCGGAATAACGGTCGCCGCATACCGGCCCATTTCAAGAACACCGCAGCGCGTTGATTAGCGCAGTTAGTGCGGCAGGCTGATGCTGGCGACTGGGGTAATACATGAAGAAGCCTAGAATAGGCGGGGTCCAGTTCTCCAGCACTCGAATGAGGCGGTGCTCGGCAACGTGTTCCGCGACCTGCTCTTCATATGTGAGCCCAAGACCGGCTAGCGGATCGCAGGAAATCACAGTTTCGGCGGAAATGGCGCGCCCGAAGAGATTCGAACTCCTGACCCCCAGATTCGTAGTCTGGTGCTCTATCCAGCTGAGCTACGGGCGCGCAACAGGCCATGCTTTACATAGCCCCGCTAACCGATCCTGACGACCGGCCGCGACAAGACGTGTTCCCTAGCGACTGAATTTCCGAAAAGCAAGCCAATCCGGCAAAAGTTTTGTCGCAGCTGCTTTCGACGGTGTCGATCAAGGTGTGCTGAGATTCAGCTAAAGTCCGGCTTCGGCTGAATATCAATACTGCTCAGGCCGGGCGGCGCAGGCCGTTGCGGGCCTGGTCGAGGCGGACCGGCTGGTCGGGGATGGTGACGGCGAAGGTGGTGCGTCCGCCGATCGATTCGACCAGCTCCACCGTGCCGCCATGGGCGCGGATCAGTTCATGCGCGATGGCCAGGCCAAGGCCGGTGCCGCCGCTGCGGGCCGAGCCGCGAAACGCCGCGAACAGGTTTTCTCGCGCCTTCGCCGGCAGGCCGGGACCGGTGTCGGTGACAATGATGCGGCTTACGCTGCCTATGCGCTCGGCCGATACGGCGAGCCGGCGCACCAGCGCGCTCTCGGCGTCGGCCGCCATCGCCTGGACCGCGTTGCGACACAGATTGGTGAGCACGCGAAACAGCTGGTCGGAATCGGCATCGACCTCGAAGGCGAGCTCGACGGCATTGACGAATTCGATGCCGTCCTCGATGTCGAGCAGGCCGTGGACGTCGTCGACCAGCTGGCGCAGCCGCAAGCGGCGGCGTGAGGGCGCCGGCTCCTGCGTGCGGCCATAGTGGAGCACGCCTTCGGAATAGGAGACGGCGCGGTCGAGCGCGCGCAACAGCTTTGGCGCGAAGGCCTGCACGGTCGGGTCCTTGACCAGGCGCAGGCGGTCCGACATCAGCTGCGCCGAGGCCAGGATGTTGCGCATGTCGTGGTTGATCTTGGAGACGGCGAGGCCAAGGTCGGCAAGGTGCTTCTGCTCCGACAGCATCTTTTGCAGCCGTTCCTGCATCTGCGACAGTTCGCGCTCGGCAACGCCGATCTCGTCGGCACGGGCGGCCGGGTGGATGATGCGCCCTGGATCGTCGGGCGCCTCGGAAAAGGACAGCATCGAGCGCGTCATGGTGCGGATCGGGCCGATCATGATCAGGTCGATCGCGGCATAGACCAGCATTGCGGTGAACAGCGAGATCAGCAGCGAGACGAAGGCGACGTTGCGCGAATAGCGCAGCATGGCGTTGCGCAGGGAATAGTCGGGCATGATCAGCTCGAATTCCTTGTCGCTGTCGCCGACGGGGCCGAACACCCGCAGCATGCGCTTGCCGCCGAAGAACAGCGTATCCAGCGCCCCGGTCATGCCCTTGATCATGCCGACATTGGCGATGTCGATATGCTCGTCGACCTGCGGCGGCATCTCGGCCACCACCAGCAGGCGCGATACGCCGCCGTCGCGCACCGCGATCGCCTTGGCGCCGATTGCCATCAGCACGTCGTTCTGGGCGGCGCGGGAGAGCGAATTGGGCTCGCCCTGCACCAGCACGATCGACACCGCGGCAGCGGTGCTTAGCCGCTCCTTCAGCCAGGCCAGGCGGTAGCTGGCGATCCAGGGCAGGAAAATGAGGACTTCGGCCAGGAGCACGAAGACAATGGTGAGCAAGAGCAGCTTGGTCGACAGGCCGCGCGCCAAGGGCACTGAACGATTGGGCACCGAACGGCTCGCAACCGGGCGAACGGTCGCCGGGCTGGCATCGGCTGTCGCCGGGCCGCTCCCTTCATCCGCTGATGCAACTTCGCTCATTAAGGCCTGTCTTCACAAACGCTTGATCGGTTGAGATTAGGCGATTGCGGCTTTTTTGCCAATTTCATCCTTCGTTGGACGATGGTACCAGCAATAAAGATAGCCTCGAACTGGGTGTTCGCGCCGCGACGAACGGGGTGTCGCGTCGTGACGAACTGGCAGTTCGCACTGCGACGAACTGGCGTTCGCGCCGGATTGACTCCCAAAACCCTTCTTTCTATAAGCCGCTCACGCTCGGGCCATTCGTCCCGGCGCGGTTTCGATCGCGCCAATGCCGGCCCGGCAAAGCTCCTGTTACACAGTGACAGAATCAAGAAGGGCCGCACCCCGCGGTATTAAAACAAATGAAGCGTACCTACCAACCGTCCAAACTCGTCCGCAAGCGCCGGCACGGTTTCCGTGCTCGCATGGCCACCAAGGGTGGTCGCGGCGTCGTCGCAGCTCGCCGCAACCGCGGCCGCAAGCGGCTCAGCGCCTGAACGGAAGACGAGATCGTTGCCCGCAACCGGCAAGCCAGTGGGACCAAACCCCAAGCGGCTTCTGAAACGTGCGGAATTCCTGGCCGTCCGCCGCGGTGAAAAGCGGCGCGGGCGGCTTTTTCTCGTCGAAGTTCTCGACCGCAATGACGGCCTGCCGCCGCGCGTCGGCTTCACCGTCACCAAGAAGGTCGGCAATGCGGTTGTCCGCAACCGCGTCAGGCGGCGGCTGAAAGAAGCCGTGCGCACCCATGCCGCAAGTGACATGGCGCCCGGCAATGACTATGTCATCGTCGGGCGTGAAGACGTGCTCACCATTCCGTTCGGCCAGTTGAAGGCCGAACTCTCCCGCCGTCTCAGCGGAACACGATAGGCCAAGGGCTTTCGATGGAAAACAACCGGAACTTCTACATCACCATCGTCTTGTCGGTGCTGATCCTCGGGCTGTGGCAATATTTCTATGTGCTGCCGCGCAGCGAACAGCAGCGCGAGGCGGCCCGCATCGAAGAGCAGCGGGCGGCGGAGCAGAAGAAGGCGGCCGAGGCCGCCAACCCCGGCGGCACGCCGGCGCCCGCAGCGCCCGGCGCCATTCCAAACGCGCCCGGCACCTATGTCACGACGCCGGAAGGCCGCGCGCAGGAAGTGGCCAAGACGGCCCGCGTCAACATCGACACGCCGAGCCTGTCGGGCTCGATCAACCTCACCGGCGCCCGCCTCGACGACCTAAAGCTCAAGCACTACACCGAGACGGTCGACAAGACATCGCCGCAGATCCAGCTGCTCAATCCGCAGGCGCTGCCCACCGGCTATTATGCCGAGATCGGCTTTGTCGGCAGTGACACGACCGGCACGGTGCCAGGCCCGGAAACGGTCTGGAGCGTCGACGGCAATGCGACTCTGACGCCGGCGACGCCAGTGACGCTGACCTTCACCAACGACAAGGGCCTGACCTTCAAGCGCACGATCTCCGTCGACGGCGACTACATGTTCACCGTTTCCGATGCGGTGCAGAATTCAGGCTCGGCCCCGGTCACGCTGTCCAATTACGGCCGGGTCATCCGTTTCGACAAGCCGGCCGTCGCCAGCTCCTATGTGCTGCATGAAGGGCTGATCGGCGTCACCGGCACGGAAGGCCTGCAGGAGCACAAATACGCCGACATCGAGAAGAACAAGCTCTATACGCCGAGCAAATCGACCGATGGCTGGCTTGGCATCACCGACAAATATTGGGCGGTTACCCTGGTGCCGACCGAGAAGCAGCCGTTCCAGCCGCACTATGCCTATTACGACAATGGCCGCCCGCGCTACCAGTCGGACTTCCTCACCGACCCGATCACCATTGCCGCCGGGCAGTCGGCGACGGTCGAGACCGAGATCTTCGCCGGCGCCAAGGAAGTCAACAAGATCAACGCCTACGCCCAGGACCGCCAGATCAGGCTGTTCGACCGGCTGATCGATTGGGGATGGTTCATCTGGATCACCAAGCCGATGTTCTACCTGATCGACACGCTGTACAAATTCTTCGGCAATTTCGGTCTGGCCATCCTTGCCACCACCGTCGTCGTCAAAACCCTCTTCTTCCCGCTCGCCAACAAATCCTATGCGTCGATGGCGAACATGAAGAAGGTGCAGCCCAAGATGCTCGAGATCCGCGAGAAATACGCGGACGACAAGATGAAGCAGCAACAGGCGATGATGGAGCTGTACAAGACCGAGAAGATCAATCCGCTCGCCGGCTGCTGGCCGGTGGCGCTGCAGATCCCGGTGTTCTTCTCGCTCTACAAGGTGCTCTACATCACCATCGAGATGCGGCACGCGCCGTTCTTCGGCTGGGTCCAGGATCTGGCCGCGCCCGATCCGACCTCGGTCTTCAACCTGTTCGGCCTGCTGCCCTTCGCGCCGCCGGCATTCCTGCCGCATATGGGCGCCTGGGCGGTGGTCATGGGCATCACCATGTTCCTGCAGATGCGCATGAACCCGACGCCGCCGGATCCGACGCAGGCGCAGATCTTCACCTGGATGCCGGTGATCTTCACCTTCATGATGGGCAGCTTCCCGGCCGGTCTCGTCATCTACTGGGCCTGGAACAACACGCTGTCGATCCTGCAGCAGGGCGTGATCATGAAGCGCCAGGGCGCCAAGATCGAATTGTGGGACAATCTGACGGCATTGTTCCGAAAGAAACCCTCGCCGGCTGAATAAACGGCGTGGCAATCAAAGCCCCGGCTCGTCCGGTGTTTTTTGTGGACGAGGCGCTCATCACGTTCCCGTGAGGCGCGAAACTTGCGGCGTGCAACCGGCGTGGCTGCTGCTTGTACCGCCAAGGCCGATCAACACCGATCAGCCCTAATCCGAAGACCGTTGTTTTTGATCCGTGACCCCGTCATGTCCATCGCGGGGATGCGGCGCGTGGAATGGGCATTCGCCTTTAAGTATTTGTTATCATTATCATTTTTTACGCTGCACCGAAACTTTCCCGCAATCGCCGCGTAACTCTTCCCGACAATCGAATCAACAATTGTCGCACCAGAAGGGTTCTCCAATGGCAAAGTCCATCCTCAAGGCATTATGCTTTTCCGCCGGCCTGGCTCTATCGGGCCTCGCAGCGACGACGGCCTATACGCTCGCCAATCCCGCCGTTGGCGGCGCTGCGATGCTGACCTCCAAGAACATCGTCGAGAACGCCCTCAACTCGCCGATTCACAAGACGCTGGTTGCCGCCGTCAAGGCCGCCGGCCTGGTCGACACGCTGGAAAGCGCGGGACCCTTCACGGTGTTTGCGCCGACCGATTCCGCCTTCAAGAAACTTCCGGCCGGCACCGTCGCCACGCTGGTGAAGCCCGAAAACAAGGACAAGCTGACCAAGATCCTGACCGCCCATGTCGTGGCCGGCAAGATCTCGGCCAAGGAGATGATGACCAAGGCCAAGGCGATGGGCGGCAAGTATGAGATGAAGACCGTTAGCGGCGACACGCTGATCGCCGAGGTCAAGGGCGGCTCGCTCTACATCGTCGACGAGTCCGGCGGCGCCGCCAAGGTGACGGTCGCCGACGTCAACCAGTCGAACGGCGTCATCCACGTCGTCAACAAGGTGCTGTTGCCGAAGTAACGGCTTTACGCAACGGGGAATGACGGCGGGCTGCGACGGGCTTTCTCGGTCTGCCTTCCCCACCTCACGAGGAGGTGCCATTCTTTTGAAGCCGTCTTCGACACCACCGGGGTCCTGCTTGTCCTTCGCAGGGCCCCGTTTTTTTGGGTTTCAGGGCGCCTTAGCCGACGGCGGCGGTCGACCTGATCGTGATCTGCCGCGGCACGAACTGAACATCGAAGCCCAGCAGGGCTCGCTCATCGGGCGATTGGTGCTATAGGGCGGATCACGCCATCTAGAATGGCGGCTTTAATTTGCGCCACTCTCGACGGATCTCGCCATGGACGGACCCAACCCAGACATCAAACACCCGATCCCGATGCACACCCGCGTCGGCTTCCTCAAGCCCCTGGTCACCGCACCGAATATCGAGATCGGCGAGTTCACCTACTATGACGATCCTGACGGACCGGACAAATTCGCCGAGCGATGCGTGCTGCATCATTATCCCTTCATCGGCGACAAGCTGATCATCGGCAAGTTCTGCGCCATCGCGGAGGGCGCGCGCTTCATCATGAACGGCGCCAACCATGCCATGTCCGGCTTTTCCACCTATCCGTTCAACATTTTCGGCCATGGCTGGGAGCAAGGCTTCGACCCGAAGACGTGGTCGCAGGAAGTGCGCGGCGACACGGTGGTCGGCAATGATGTATGGATCGGCATGGATGCGGTGATCATGCCCGGCGTGTCGGTCGGCAACGGCGCCATCGTGGCGGCGAAATCGGTGGTGACGCATGACGTGCCGGACTATGCGATCGTCGCCGGCAATGCGGCAAAGGTGGTGAAGATGCGTTTCGACGACAGGACGGTGCGGCGGTTGCTGGCTGTGGCGTGGTGGAATTGGCCGGTGGACAAGATCGGCCGCAACCTCAACGCCATCCGGGGCGCCGATATTTCGAGGCTGGAGGCAGCAATTTGAACGCGCTGGGCAACACCGTCATCGGCACCGACCTGTTCACCAAGGGGTGGATCTTCATCCGCGGCGTGCCGGCGATGAAGTTCCTGCCGCCGGAGGGGCCGCCTGAGATCGCCTTTGCCGGCCGCTCCAATGTCGGCAAGTCGTCGCTGATCAATGCGCTCGTCGGCCATAACGGGCTGGCGCGCACCTCCAACACGCCGGGGCGCACGCAGGAGCTCAACTATTTCGTGCCGGGCGGGTTTTCCGGCGAAGGCACCGACCTGCCGCCAATGGCGCTGGTCGACATGCCGGGCTACGGCTATGCCAGCGCGCCGAAGGAAAAGGTGGACGATTGGACCAAGCTGGTCTTCGACTATCTCAAGGGCCGCGTGACGCTGAAGCGGGTCTATGTGCTGATCGATTCCCGCCATGGCATCAAAGCCAAGGACGACGAAGTGCTGTCGCTGCTCGACAAGGCGGCGGTGTCCTACCAGATCGTGCTGACCAAGACCGACAAGATCAAGGCCGCCGGCGTGCCGCAGCTGATCGAAGAGACATTACTGAAGATCAAGAAGCGGCCGGCGGCGTTTCCGTTCGTGCTCGCCACGTCGTCGGAAAAGGGCGAGGGTCTGGACGAACTGCGCGCGGCGATCGTGCTGGCGGCCAATGGCGGTTAAAAGCAACTCCGGGAAAAGTGTGAAGCGGTTTTCCGTCCGGAGTTGCGAAAAAAGACCTTTGGCTAACTAGGCCTTTGCCTTGGACTTCGCCTCAAGCGCGATCATCTGATGGCTTTCTTCCTCGGCAAGCTTTTCGGTGCCGTAGGACTTCAGGAACAGGCTGACGCCCGACCGCACGATGTGGTCGATTTCATCCTGGCTCGGCGCCGTGGTGCGGTAGGCGAAGATGCACTGGCGAAACAGGCCGGCGAGGCACAGTTCGGTGAATTGATAGGCGGCAAGATCGACATCATCGATCTTGAGCAGGCCGCGTTCGATGGCTGCATTGAGGAACTTGACCACCTTGTCGTGGCCGCGTTTGGGGCCACGTTCGTAAAACCGCGCGCCCATGTCCGGTATCCTGTCGGAGGCGCCGATCACGGTGCGTTGCGCCTGGATGACCTTGGCCGAGGTGATCTTCATCGACAGCACCTTGCCGAATTTCACCAGCGTCTGGCGCAGATCGTCGGCGCGGTCGAGCATGTCGTACATGTTCTTGAAGATGGTGCCGCGCTCTTCCTCGATCAGCGCCTCGAACAGCTCTTCCTTGTTGGCGAAGTAGACATAGATCGTGCCCTTGGAGACGCCGGCCTCGCGGGTAATGTCGTTCATCGACGCCGCTTCGAAGCCCTTGTCGATGAACACGCGCCGCGCGCCCTCAATGATCTGGCTGCGCTTGACGGGATCCTGGCCCGCCGCCGGGCGGCCGCGACGCGCACTATCCAGCACATCGCACCGATCATTTTCGACGTCGGGTAACGTGTCGGCCATTAAAGTCACACCTCGCGAAATAATTCGAACCGAGCGGTTCGATTGCTCTTGATATGGGCCTGCTTTAGCGCTATGTCAACGTTCGCATCGAACCGAACGGTTCAGTATAACACATTTTCCTTATGTAGCTACGGTAGCGAGATATCATGTCCTCGAACACGCCAACCACCGCCGAAGTCCGCCCCTTTCCCAACGCCAAGGTCTCGCCGGTTATCGAAGCGCCGGAAGCGCCCATCAAGCCTGCCGCCGAAGTTTTGGCCGAGGTGCCGGCCAAGAAGAAGCGGTCGGCTCGCTCGTTCATGCTGCCGATCATCGGCCTCGCTCTGCTCAGCGCCGGCGCCTGGTATGGCTATAATTACTGGACCGACGGTCGGTTCCTGATCTCGACCGACGATGCCTATGTCCAGGCCGACATGTCGTTCGTCTCGCCGAAGATTTCCGGCTATGTCGATCAAGTCAAGGTCTCGGAGAACCAGCAGGTCAAGGCCGGCGATCCGCTGCTGACGATCGACGACGGCGACTACAGAATAGCCGTTGCCCAAGCGGAGGCGCAGATCGCCACGCTGGCCAAGACGCTCGACCGTATCGACGCGCAGACCAAGGCGGCGCACGCTTCGCTGCAACAGGCGCAGGCGCAGAAGGTCGCCGACCAGGCGGCAGCCGACAATGCCGCTCGTGCCCAGCAGCGCGCCGCGCAACTGGTCAAGACGCATGTCGGCACGCAGGCGCAACTGGACGACGCCCAGACCGCTCTCGACCAGGCCAATGCAGCCCTTGTCGGCGCCGACGCGCAGATTGCAGCCGCACAGGCCAATATCGGCGTGTTCGAAGCGCAGCGCGCCGAATCGGCCAGCACGCTGGCTTCGCTGCGGCTGAACCGCGACAAGGCCGCCCGCGATCTTTCCTTCACCGTGCTCAAGGCGCCTTATGACGGCGTCGTCGGCAACCGCTCGGTCGAGCAGGGCGACCTCGTCAGCCCCGGCCAGAAGCTCGCCGTCGTGGTGCCGCTGGACAAGCTCTACATCGTTGCCAACTTCAAGGAGACGCAGCTGGCCAAGCTGGTGCCCGGCGAGAAGGTGCGGGTCTCGGTGGACGCCACGGACGGCCATGATTTCGAAGGCACGGTGTCGTCGCTGGCGCCGGCTTCGGGTGCGGTGTTCTCGCTGCTGCCGCCGGAAAATGCCACCGGCAACTTCACCAAGGTGGTGCAGCGCATCCCGGTTCGCATCGACGTGCCGGCCGATGTGCTGAAGGCCGGCAGGCTGCGCGCCGGCCTGAGCGTCGTCGTCGCCGTCGACAGCCGCACGGCTCCGGCCGCGGCGAACTGAGCGGCCGCAAGGGGATAACGCCATGGCAACCGCAACCATAACAGCAGGAGCGGCCCCTGCCATGCCGGCGGTGCCGACGACCATCTCGACGCGCCGCCTCATCGCCTTCCTGGCGATGGTGTTCGGCATGTTCATGGCGATCCTCGACATCCAGATCGTCTCAGCCTCGCTGGCCGAGATCCAGGCCGGCCTCAGCGCCAGTTCCGATGAAATCCCATGGGTGCAGACCGCCTATCTGATCGCCGAAGTGGTGATGATCCCGCTGTCGGGCTTCCTCAGCCGGATGCTGTCGACGCGCGTGCTGTTTGCAGGCGCCGCGGCCGGCTTCACGGCGGCCAGCGCGCTGGCCGCGACCGCCACCAACATCGACCAGATGATCGTCTACCGCGCCATCCAGGGCTTTATCGGCGGCGGCATGATCCCGAGCGTTTTCGCCGCCGCCTTCACCATCTTCCCGCCGTCGCGCCGCGCCATGGTGTCGCCGATGATCGGCCTGGTGGCGACGCTGGCGCCGACCATCGGCCCGACCGTCGGCGGCTATATCAGCCATGCCATGTCGTGGCACTGGCTGTTCCTCATCAATGTCATTCCAGGCATTCTGGTGACGGTCACGACCTGGACCCTGATCGATTTCGACAAGCCCAATCTCGGCCTGTTCAGCAAGTTCGACTGGTGGGGCCTTGCCGGCATGGCGGCGTTTCTCGGCTGCATGGAATATGTGCTCGAGGAAGGTCCGAACCATGACTGGCTGCAGGAACAGGCCGTGTTCATCTGCGCCATCATCATGGTTGTCGGTGCGGCGCTGTTCTTCTGGCGTGCCTTCACCGCCGAGGAGCCGATCGTCGATCTCAGGGCCTTCACCAACGTCAATTTCGCCTTCGGTTCGCTGTTCTCCTTCGTCATCGGCATCGGCCTGTACGGTCTGACCTATCTCTACCCGGTGTTCCTCGGGCGCATCCGCGGCTACGATTCCATGATGATCGGCGAAGCCCTGTTCGTCAGCGGCCTGGCGATGTTCGTCACTGCGCCGATTTCCGGCATCCTGTCGAGCAAGATGGATTTGCGCATCATGATGATGATCGGGCTGTTCGGCTTCGCTGCCGGCACATGGTGGATGACGCATCTGACCGCCGACTGGGATTTCTGGGAATTGCTGATCCCGCAGATCCTGCGCGGCAGCTCGATGATGCTGTGCATGGTGCCGATCAACAACATTGCGCTCGGCACCTTGCCGCCGGACCGGCTGAAGAACGCGTCGGGCCTGTTCAACCTGACCCGCAACCTCGGCGGTGCGGTCGGCCTTGCCGTCATCAACACCGTGCTGATCGATCGCAGCGCCTTCCACTACGCCAGGCTGGCCGAGCATGTGGAATGGGGCAGTGCGGCGGCGCAGACCAAGCTGCAGAACATGACGCTCGACTTCCAGCAGACTCCCGGCCTCGACGCCACCAAGGCGGCGATCTCCAAACTGTCGGGCATGGTCCAGCAGCAGGCGTCGCTGCTGTCGTTCATGGACGTGTTCACCATGCTGACCGTGCTGTTCGCGACCATGGCGGTCTTCACCCTGGTCATCGCCAAGCCGGCGCCGCCCGCGGGCAGCGGTGGCGGAGGCCATTGAGCGCGCCGGACCCCCGCCTGGCGCCCTCATGTGTGACCCCGGAAATCACCCCCGATTTCCGGGGTCACGCTTAAGCATCGATCGTTATCAAGCTCCTTGGTCGAACACCCGGCGCGCTATGCTGCGGCAGGCGCCCCAAACCATTTGGTCAGCGAGTCGGTTAGCCCGGCTGCTTCAGGGCCGCCGACCCAGGCCACATAACCGTCAGGCCGGACCAGCACTGCGCATGGGGCTTCGACTGCCCCCAGCACCGGAAGCTCCCAGACGCCATCGTAGCTGGCGTCGACAGACCGAACCCGATCAGCCCACGGGCGGATGTCCAAAGCGCCGGGTTTTTCAAAGTTGAGCAGCAGCGGCCGGGCGTCGTGCAGCAGGGCAAAGACCCGCGCCGGCCCAGCAGCGGTGACGAGGTCGAGATCAGGCATGCGACGTCCCAGCAGCGGATGCCCTTCGCCAAGATCGTAGTGAATGTCCAGGCCGGACATCATCCCGGCAAAACGCTTGCGCGGCTCTTCCATGGCGAGCAGTTCGGCCATTGTATCGCGCAACGCTTTGGTACGCTCGTCTTCGCGACGGAGCGCGACTGACGCCATGGTGTTTTTCAATACGCGCGCGGCAACCGGGTGGCGTTCTGCCTGATAGGTGTCGAGCAGGCTTTCCGGCGCGGTATTTGTGACCACCTGGGCGAGCTTCCAGCCCAGATTGACCGCGTCGTGCACACCGGTCTGCAGACCCTGTCCGCCGTCCGGCGGATGGACATGCGCGGCGTCGCCGGCGAGCAGCACCCGCCCCTTGCGATATGAGGCTGCCTGCCGGGTCATGTCGGTGAAGCGGGCCAGCGATGTTGGATTGTGGACGCCGTAATCGGTGCCGTAGACGGCAATGAGCGCCTCGCTGAGCTCATGCAACGTGGGCACGCCGCCGGCCCCGACCTCGCGTTCGGTCACCAGCACCCGCACCGTACCGTCTTCCAGTCTGCTGAGGCCGTGAATTCCGATGGCATCGCGGTGGATACCCCATTGCGGCTCTTCCGTTACCTCGACCTCGGCGATCAAATTGCTGGTTGTCGGCTCGGAACCGGGGAACTCGATGCCCGCCGCCTTGCGCACGAGGCTTCTGCCGCCGTCGCAGCCGACAAGATAATCGGCACGAAGCGACCCGCCATCGCTCAGTGCGACATCGACGCCGCCGCCATCCTGCACGAAGCCTGTCACCTCGCGGCCACGGTAGACCGTGACGCCAAGTTCATCGACCCAGCAGGCAAGGATGCGCTCTATGTGCTTTTGCCGCAGCGCCAGCCCGTAATTGTGGCGGGTGGGGAAGTCGCTGATATCAAGCGAAACGCCGGCGAAGCCTGCGACCTGTGCGGTCTGGCCTTGCGACAGGAACCGATCGGCAATGCCGCGCTGGTCGAAGATCTCGATGGTGCGCGAATGCAGGCCGCCCGAGCGCGCGCCGGCGAGATCCTGGTTCTCGCGCCGCTCGACGATGGCGACATCGATGCCGTCCAGGGAAAGCTCGCCGGCCAGCATCAACCCGGTCGGGCCGCCGCCGGCGATCACCACGGAATGGGATATTCGCGGCCGGTCCGCATCAACACCGTCGGTCGATTTGGCGGTCGATTTGGGCTCGCCGTCGCGAGCCCGTGCTTTGGTTGGTTGCATAGATTCTGGCCCTCTCGTTAGGGCTGCGGAATCTACGCATAAAAAACCGTCTGCCAATTCTTGAAGTTGACTGTTTTCGCCCCATTTCAAGAGATAGGAGGCGGTCGTCACGCCGGCTCCAAATCCCCACCCCGCTAAAAGACGCCGAACGGTCAGGCAGTTGCCGGCTTGAAGCTGAGCGCAACGCCGTTGATGCAGTGGCGCAGGCCGGTCGGCGCCGGGCCATCGTCGAAGACATGGCCGAGATGACCGCCGCAGCGGCGGCAATGAACCTCGGTGCGGGTCATGCCCAGCGAACGGTCCTCGGTCTTGCCGACGGCGTTGGCAATCTCTTGCCAGAAGCTCGGCCAGCCGGTGCCGGAATCGAACTTGGTCTCCGAGGAATAGACCGGCAGGTCGCAGCCGGCGCAGGCGAAAATGCCCTTGCGGTGCTCGTTGAGCAGCGGGCTGGTGCCGGGATACTCGGTGCCTTCCTTGCGCAGCACGTTGAAGGCTTCATCCGACAGGATGGCGTGCCACTCGGCGTCGGTCTTGGTGACCTCGAAGGTTTCAGCAGCTCTGGCGGGTTGGGGTCCGCCCATGCGCAGCGTTGCCACCGCGCCGGCAAATGCGGCAACGGCGACGCCACTCAAAAGCAAGTCGCGACGGTTCATGACAGAAATCCTCCTGCGGGTTGTTTTGCCAGATTTGGCCGCCACTGGAAAATCAAAAGCCGGTGACGGTTGCCCTGCAAACGAACGCTCCACACCGGCTCCGCGCTTGTTGCGGACGGGATGGAGCGCTCGGTCGTTTGCTCGGCCCACGGGGGCGGGGCCGCGCAATCTGCAGGAGCTTACCGCCTGTTCGTCGGCGGCAGGGCTTTGTTACATCTTCGGCAGCAGGACCTTGTCGATGACGTGGATGACGCCGTTCGACTGCTCGACATCGGCGATCGTCACATTGGCGACATTGCCGTTCTCGTCGGTCACGGTGACCTTGCCGCCGTCAGCCTTGAGCGACAGCTCGCAGCCGCCGACCGTCTTGACCTTATGGGTGCCGCCATCGGCCTTGGCCATCGAGGCGACATCGGCGCCCATCGCTTTAGCGCCGATGACATGGCAGGTCAGGATCTTGGTGAGCTTGTCCTTGTTCTCGGGCTTGAGCAGCGTCTCGACCGTGCCAGCCGGAAGCGCGGCGAAGGCCTCATTGGTCGGCGCGAAGACGGTGAACGGGCCTGCGCCCTGCAGCGTCTCGACCAGGCCGGCAGCCTTGACGGCGGCGACCAGCGTGGTGTGGTCCTTCGAATTGACGGCGTTCTCGACGATGTTCTTGTTGGCGTACATGGCGGCGCCGCCAACCATCGGATTCTCGGCATAGGCGATTGTGGCGAGGGCGGAGACGGCAATGGTACCGGCGAGCAAAAGGGTGGCGATTCTACGCATAGTGTTCGAACTCCTCGGGGTTATTGTTTCCTCTTTCGGAACATGAGGAGATACGAAATAGAACTGCCTGAGTTTCCGCGCGCCGGGAAAAATTTCCTTTATTTTGTCGACGAATTAATCTCCGGAGATCGAACCTCTAATCTCCAGCAGCGTATCCAAAACGAAAACAGCGGAAGATGTACTTCCGCTGTCTTCATTGTGACGTCATGGTTTTACGATTTATCAGATGCCCTTCAGGTCGCCCGCGGCAACGACCGGTCCGGTCGGCTGTCCGGTCGTCGAACCGCCCGTCGGCTCGACGCTGACGGCAAGCACGGCGCCTTGCGCCAGCTTCTGCTGCACTGCCGGGGTAACCGGAATGTGCGTGACCTGGCCGGCGGGAATGACACCCATCGAGACCGGCGCATTCTTGCCTTCGATCATCCACAGTTCGAAGTCCTTGCCGGCGGCGCGTTCGCCCGAAACCAGCGACAGGCCGACATCGCGGCGGGAAGCGTCGTAGACGACGAGGTATTTGACATCGCTGCCTTCGGCAGCCAGCGAGGCGACGAGGCGCTCCTGCGGCACGACGACCGGCGACCTGACGTAAGGCACGGCGACATAGAGCACCAGGGCCGCGAGAGCCGCTGCGGTGAGGCCGCGCCAGAAGCTAAGGCTGGACCACAGGCTGCCGCTCGGGGCCGTCGTCGACGCCGCGGTGGAGGAGAACAGCCGGCGATCGATAGCCGGCTTGATGGTGGCCGGCGGCTCTACCTCAGCATAAGCGGCAGCCATCGGCGAGAGATTCACTTCCCAGGAATCGACGAGACGGGCAAAGCCGGTCTCCGCGTCGATGCGTCCGGAGGCTATCTGGCGCTCATCCGCCGGCAGCACGCCGAGAACGTATTCGGCTGCGAGCAGGTCGTCGCCTCCACGTTCCGGTCCATTTTCTTCTGCCAGGGTCATCTTTCCAGACATTCTCTAAGTTTCAACAGGCTGCGGCGCAGCCATGTCCGCATCGTGTTGAGCGGAACCTTGTGACGTTCCGCGAGCTCGGCGTAACTTTCGCCGTTCAAATAAGCACCCCGAACGGCTTGCGCCCGGTCTTGTTCCAACTCTTCAAGGCACTGATAGATGCGCTCGGATTCACCGCCCGCAACAACCATAGCCTCTGGCCCCGGACCGGGGTCAGCCACGTCGAGCGCGGCATCGATATCGGCAGCGGGCTTGCGTCGCGACCGGATGCGATCAATCGCATGATTGCGTGCTATGGCCACCAGCCAGGAGATTGGGCTTAGATCGGAAACAGCGAAACGGTCCGCCTTCGTCCACACTTTGACGAAGACCTCTTGCAGCGCTTCTTCCGCATCTCCGCGATCCTTCAATACACGAAGGCACACGCCGAAAAGTTTCGCACTGGTTTGCCGGTAAAGCAGATCGAACGCAGTCCGATCCTTCATCGAGGTCCGGACAATCAGGGTGGAGATATCCTGCGGCGTCATACGGACAAGCTAAGCGATCACGATTTATTTGCAAAGGCAGAAATCTTGTTGTCCACGCAAACGATGTCCGCGCCCGATCGCCAGTAATCGCCGGTCGGTGCCAAGGAAATCGGCTGTCGTTAGCCTCCCGCAGAAAGGGGAACAGCAATGTCGGCCGAACAGATGCTGTGGGAGAACGATGCAACCGGCTTGGCGGAGCTGGTGCATAGAGGCGAGATCTCGCCGCCGGACCTTGTCGATGCTGCGATCGCGCGCGCCGAGGCAACCCGATCATTGCGCATCCGCCGCTTGCCTGAGGCGCCATGGACCCGAAGGGGGCCGCGAGCTCATCGAAAACCTGCTCGACAAATTGCATTTGACCCGTCTCTTGGAGATCAGATCCCTGTTTGGGCAATTGATGGACAAGAGCCTGTGGTTCACCACTGGCCGGCGATCCAGAATGGCCTGCCGCTCGACATCCAGGGCGTCGGCCGCCCCGGCGACGAGCAGACGTTCTTGTCGCTCGCCGCGCAGATGGAGAAGATTTCCGGCTGGCTGACGCGGCGGGCGCCGCTCAAGGTGCCGGCCTGATCCGGCAGATTTCATCATCGTGATAGCAAAGCTGTTTGCGGCCTAGGCCAATTCCCGCTAAGACGCCGCCGTCCTTACCCGCATCCAGGGAACCATGCCGATGACGGAGATCACCGCCACCGCCGAAATGCAGGCCGCCCTGCTCTCGCGGGCCCTGCCCTATATGCAGCGCTACGAGCACAAGACGGTGGTGGTGAAATATGGCGGTCATGCCATGGGCGATATCGAGCTCGGCAAGGCTTTCGCCCGTGACATCGCGCTGCTGAAGCAGTCCGGCGTCAACCCGATCGTCGTCCATGGCGGCGGGCCGCAGATCGGCGCCATGCTGGCCAAGATGGGCATCGAATCCAAGTTCGAAGGCGGGCTGCGCGTCACGGACCAGAAGACGGTCGAGATCGTCGAGATGGTGCTGGCCGGTTCGATCAACAAGGAGATCGTCGCGCTGATCAACGCCGAGGGCGAATGGGCGATCGGCCTGTGCGGCAAGGACGGCAACATGGTGTTCGCCGAAAAGGCGCGCAAGACCATGATCGACCCGGACTCCAACATCGAGCGTGTGCTCGATCTCGGTTTCGTCGGCGAGCCGGTCGAGGTCGACCGCACCCTGCTCGACCTGCTGGCACGCTCGGAAATGATCCCGGTGCTGGCGCCGGTGGCGCCCGGCCGCGACGGCCACACGTACAACATCAATGCCGACACCTTCGCCGGTGCCATCGCCGGCGCCTGCCAGGCGACGCGCCTTTTGTTCCTGACCGACGTGCCCGGCGTGCTCGACAAGAACAAGAAGCTGATCGACGAGCTGACGGTGGCCGAAGCCAAGGCGCTGATCAAGGACGGCACGGTGTCGGGCGGCATGATCCCCAAAGTCGAGACCTGCATCGAGGCGATCGAGCGCGGCGTCGAAGGCGTCGTCATCCTCAACGGCAAGACGCCGCATGCGGTGCTTCTGGAACTGTTCACCGAACACGGCGCCGGCACGCTGATCGTGCCCTGATCGGCAACTGGCTTGGCGGCCAGTTGGTCGGCTGGCCAGCCCTTAGGCAGGCTGGGGCAGGCGCGCGATGACCTTTATCTCGAAGTCGAAGCCGGCTAACCAGTTGACGCCGACCGCCGTCCAATTGGTGTAGGGCGGTTCACCGAACACCTTCAGCCGAACGGCATCGATCACGGGCCATTGCGCTGCCGGATCGGTGTGGAAGGTGGTCACGTCGACTACATCGTCGAACGTGGCGCCCGCTGCTTTCAGCACTGCCGCGAGATTGTCGAAGGCAAGCTGGACCTGCTTTTCGAAGACAGGTTCGGGCGACCCGTCCTCGCGGCTGCCGACCTGGCCCGAGACGAATAAAAGATCGCCCGATCGGATTGCAGCAGAATAGCGATTGATCTCGTAGAGAGCCTGCCTGCCGGCAGGAAAGATCGCGTCACGTTTGGTCATTTTCACTCCATTGTCCGGGGCACTCACATACGTCCCGTATGCATGAGGTGGGTACATACGCTGCGTATGTCAATACGCATACGGTACGTATCTGTGAATGGCAGCGAGCCTGTCAGGCGCCGGCCGAGATCGCGACAGCCGCTTCGGCCGGCTTGCGCGACGGGCGCATGACGACCATGGATTCCTCATCGGCATCCTGCGGAGCGCCCCAGAACTCAGCCAGCGTCGGACCATCCTTGAGGCGGCGGTCGCGGGCCAGAAAACCCCAGACCTCGCGGAACCACACGCGGCGGCCCATTTGCGTGTACCAGCGCATCGAATGGCGCTGTTCGGGATCGGGGTGGAAGAGAATGCGCGCCAGCGCCTTCGGCCGCGACTGCACCGCGACCTCGATCAGCTTGACCGAGAAGAACAGCATCCACGGTTTCAGCCGCGTCATCTGCAGCACCTGGTGCTTGTAGTCCCACAGCCGGGCATCCGTCTGGATCACCTTGCGGTCCTTGGCGATGCGGAAGAACGGCGTCCAGCGGTGCGGCGTGACATAGAGCGCCTGGATCTGGTCGGGGTCATAGGCAAGCAGCTGGCGAAAGCCGCGCCACAGATCGCGAAAGGTCTCATCCTCGAACCCAGCCACCCAGGTCGCCATGGACAGTATGCCATGCTGGCGGAGCAGCCGGATCGCCTCGCGGTCGGATGAGGTGCTGCCGCCCTTGCGGATCAGTTGAAGCGTCTGCTCGTCGGTGTTTTCCATGCCGAGCAGCCAGCGGATGACGCCGGCCTTGCGATAGAGGTGCAGGATGTCGGCATCGCGCACGATGTCGTCGGCCCGGGTCGAGCCGACGATCAGCACCGGCACGTTCTCGGCGATCAGCGCATCGAGAAAGGCGCGCCAAACCTTCTTCGATACGGTCGGGTTTTCGTCGGCGAGGTTGATCAGTTCGACGCCGTGCTGGCGGTGCAGCCAGGCAATCTCCTGCGCAAATTTCTTGGGGTCGCGGTGCCGCCAGCGGGTCCAGAAACCGCGCTGGCCGCAATAGTTGCACAGATGCGGGCAGCCCCGCGAAAACTGCATGACCACGGCGCGCTTGCCGCCCCAATAGCTGTAGCGGCGGTGATCGATCAGCTCCCAGCCGACGCGGTACTCGTCCAGATTGGCAGTGGTCCCGGCCGGCCGCGTCGCGAAGGGGCGGCCGAGATCGTCGCGATAGGCGATACCCGCGACATCGGCCAGTGGCCGGCGATTGTCCAGTGCCACGACCAGGGCAAGGATGGTTGCCTCGCCCTCGCCGCGCACGATGAAGTCGAAGACATCGCTCGCCGCCAGTATGTCGCGCCAGTGATAGGTCGGGAACACGCCGCCATAGATCACAAGCGTCGCCGGCTCGAGCGCCTTGACCATGCGGGCGATCGCGAGCGCGGTGGGATGCGCCGAGGTCGAGCCGGAATGGCCGATCAGGATGCAATCGGGCTGGCCGCTGAGCGCATCGCGCACCAGCGTTTCCAACGGCATCGGCCCGAATTCGGCATCGACCAGCCGGACTTTATGGCCGGCGTCGATAAGCGGGCCGCCCAGCGCCAGCAGGCCGAGCGGTGGCAGATGGTCATCGGGCACGCGGCTGCCGATGGCGGTGTGCGGCGGATTGATCAGCACGATGTTCATGACGGACCTTTGAGCGACGGTCCGCATGGCGTAGCCGGCGTTTCAGTTTCGCATTTGGGCTCCGTTCAGCAGTTTGCGTGCAGCTTTTCCGCAGAAATGGCGATGCGTGTCCTACCGCCTGAGGTGGGCGAGCGGCACGTGGCCCGGGCCCTTGATGTTCTGCAGCACCAGCTGGGTGTGAACGTCGCGCACGCCGGCAAGGCGCATCAGGCGGTGCATGACGAAGGCGTTGAGTTCGTCGACCGACGGCACCATGACGTGCAGCAGGAAATCGTGGTCGCCGGTCATCGTCCAGCATGACGACACTTCGTCCATGCGTTGCACGGCGGCGATGAAGGTTTCGGGCGAACCGTCGCTGTGGCTGGTGAGGCGCACCTGGATGAACACCTCGACCATCAGGCCGACGGCGCGGCGGTTGAGCACGGCGGCAAAGCCCTTGATGATGCCGGCCTCCTGCAGCGCCTCGAAGCGGCGGGCGCAAGGCGTCGTCGACAGGCCGATCTCCTGCGCCAGTTCGGACACGGGCTTGCGTCCATCGCGCTGAAGAACATCCAGCATCTTGATCTCGAAATCGTCGAACTGAGGCATTTTCACTCTCTTTCAGCTTCTGCTTGGTGATTTTTACCTCAAATCATGGACCCAAGCCATCATCAAAGCTGAATTGCCTCGCCGGCCGCCGCTAGACTCTGCGGACATATTCAAGTGTCACGATCAGGGGAGAAGAACCATGACGACGATGAGCGTTGCCGAATATGCCCGTGATTGCGCGGCGCAAGGCCTGCGTGGCGACTATTCGGTGTGCCGTTCCGACTTCACCGTGGCGCAGGGCTACAACTACATCGCCGACGAACAAGCGGTGTGGCGCACGCTGTGCGACCGGCAGACCAAGCTGACGCAGAAGCTGGCGCACCATTCCTATCTCGATGGGATCGCCGCGCTCGGCCTGCTCGACGAGATCCCGGATTTCGGCGCGGTCTCAGACAAGCTGCGCAAGCTGACCGGCTGGGAAATCGTCGCCGTGCCTGGCCTCATCCCGGCCGCGCCCTTCTTCGACCATCTCGCCAACCGGCGCTTTCCGGTAACCAACTGGCTGCGCACCAAGGACGAGCTCGACTACATCGTCGAACCCGACATGTTCCACGACTTCTTCGGCCATGTGCCCATCCTGACGCAGCCGGTGTTTGCCGACTTCATGCAGATGTATGGCGAAAAGGCCGAGAGCGTGATTGCGCTGGGCGGTGACGAGATGATCACCCGGCTGTACTGGTACACCGCCGAATACGGGCTGATACAGGAGGAGGGCCAGAAGCTGAAAGCTTTCGGCGCCGGGCTGATGTCGTCGTTCACCGAATTGCAGTTCGCCGTCGCGAGCCCGGACGCGCACCACGTGCCCTTCGACCTCGAAACGGTGATGCGCACCGGCTACGAGATCGACAAGTTCCAGCGCGCCTATTTCGTGCTGCCGTCTTTCGACGTGTTGCGCGATGCGTTCCGGACCGCCGATTTCAAGGCGATCGTCGCCCGCCGCAAGGGGCAGCCAGCACTGGATCCAGCGACGGTTTAGCAAATCCTGAAGGGTTTGTGCGGCACCTACCCCCACCCTTAATCCCTCCCCAAAGGGGAGGGAGATCTCGTTGGCGCTAATTTCCGAGGGTTTCGACACCAAGGCATGGGTAGCGCCGGCAGCAATCCTGTCGCGCCGTTCGCTTTTTTGACAATCAGACGGTGATGACTTCGTCACACCGGGGGGATTACTTCGTCACACCGTGATTACTTTGGTCAGATGGTCGCCTAGCCGGCAGGCAAGTGCGGTGATCGTCGTCGTCGGGTTGCATTCGCCCGACGTGCAGAATACCGAGGAACCGCCGACATAGAGATTGTCCATGCCGTGCACCTTGCAGTTGGCGTCGACCACGCTCTTGGTGACATCGGTGCCCATGCGCGTGCCGCCCATATGATGGTGGCCGGCCAGTTCCTCATCCGTCGGGTAGTCCTCGCCATTGGTCAGCCAGTCCATGATGCGGACGCGGCCGAGGTCCTTCTCGATCAGCGTCGTTCCGAACAGCTTGAGCCCCTCGAGGATGGTGCGGCGCTCCAACGGCGACTTCTTCCAGTGCAGCTCGATGCGCGGCACGCCGGCACGGTCGACATCGGTCTTCGACAATTCGATATGGTTCGAGGCCAGCGGCGCCTGTTCCCAGGCGACGTAGAGCTGGGCGGCGCAGCGCAGGTTCTGGCTGAGCTGGTAGGCGACCCATTCGGCGGCCTCGGGCGCGGTGCAGGCAAGGTCGGCAATCAGGCTCTTGACGCCGGCATAGGGCGTCTCGATCAGGCGTATGCCGAAATTCATGATCTGCAGCCGCTCCATGGCGGCGAGCATCGGCGAGAAGAACGCCTCGTTGACGGCATCGACCTCGAACTCGCTGTAATCGGCCAGGATGGCATTGCCGCCCTCGAAGGTCGGGTGCTCCATCCAGTAGCGGCCAAGTGCCGTGGCGTTCGGCACCACGCCGCCATTCGAGCGCTGGTTCGACCATAGAAGCAGCCGCGAATTCTCCAGCCCGCCGGCGCAGACGATGAAATAATCGGCGCTGAAAGCGCCGGCATCCTTGCCGTTCGACCACAGCCTGGCGCCGGTCACTCGTTTGCCGTCCCCGGCAAGTTCGGTGGCATAGGTGTTGAGCACGAGCGCTATGTTTTTGCTCTTGTCGAGCTCGTCGGAGAATTTCTCGCCAAAGCGCACGGCCGGGCTCTTGATCAGCTGCACCCAGCGTATGTCGTCTGAAATCGGCACATCGGGCTTGAAGTCGGGAAGCTCGAGTATGTCGTGCACCTCGGGCAGATAGGGCTCGATGTCGGTCCGGGCGATTGGCCAGCCGGTGTCCGGCGCCCATGCCTTGGGCTCAAAGTCCTGCTTGTCGAGCACGCGGCACCAGCCGGCCCAGTGGTTCGACGACCCGCCCATGAAGCGCAGCCGGGTGATGTCGAGATCGAAATATTGATCGCCGACCGTGGAGCCGCGGTAGAAATCCTGCGACTCGTCGCTGAATTCGCGTGCGCCGGCCTCCAGCACCACGACCGGAATGCCGGCGGCGCCGAGCTTTCTGGCAATGGTGGTGCCGGCCGGCCCGGAGCCGAGAATGCAGACCTTGGGCTTGAAATCCGAGGCTCGAAACGCCTCATAGCTGTCGAAGATCATGCCAGGTCGCTCCGCTTCAGGATCCAGCCATTGACCACGACGATCTCGTCGGGATCGGCCGGAGGGCGGTCGCTGTCAGGCTGCTTGCGAAAAAGCTGTAGCGCCGGCATCGCAATCAGCGCCTGCACGATGGTGCGGCGCGATATTTTCCTGATGAAGAAACTCATGACACGTCTCTGGATGGGGGCTTCGATCCACGCATGGCGTTCCCTGAACGGCACACGTACCGGCCAGACATGCCATTCCCGTGCCAAGCCTTGCCTATAAACGAGTTACAACCCGGTAAACGGCGCAGTTGCGTGGAAACAATGTTGGCGATCCGTTAACAGCCCCACCACCAACACCTCAGGCAGCTTCGGAAATATCCCGGTCTAGGATCGACAAATTGCGGCCGCGGTGCTTGGCCTCGTAGAGCCGGCGGTCGGCGGCGCGCATCAGGTCCGAGACATCGGCATCTTGCGCACAGGTGATGCCGCCGATCGAGACGGTCAACGGCACCGTGCGCTCGTCGACCGGACGAAAGCGGACCAGCTCGACTTCACGGCGGATGCGCTCGGCCACGCGCCGGGCTTCGGCTTCCGTAGCGCCGACCAGGAAGGCGCCGAACTCCTCACCGCCAATGCGGCCGAGCACGTCGCCGCTGCGGACGCCGTGCTCGATGGCGCTGGCGATCAACACCAGTGCGTCATCGCCGGTCAGATGGCCGAAACTGTCGTTGATCGCCTTGAAATGGTCGGCGTCGATGATCAGCAGCGCGCCGCGATCGGATTTGCGCCGCGAGCCGTCCAACGCGGCAAAGAAGCTCTCGCGGTTGAGCATGCCGGTCATGTCGTCGCGGCTCGCCTTCGCCGACAGGCGCCGATGCGCGGCGGCGAGCTGGGCATGCGCGCGGGCGAGATCGCGATGCGCGTTTTTCAGTCGGTCGCTCTGCCAGAAGGTGCTGGCGCAGGCGATCCAGGCGAGCGCCAGCGGGCACACCGTCGATGTCAGCCAGACAGTGCGGTCGACCGGAAAACCCATGGCGGGAACGATGATCAGCGTCAGCAAAAGCGAGATGGCTACCGAGCCGAATGCGACCGCGGCGGACTTTAAGACTATGCGACTCATCGCTGGCTCCCACTGAACCGTCTCTGTGCCAGCAAGCCCTGAAGGCCACCTTTCCGTGATGGCTAAAATTTGAATGGTGAGCCCATTTTTACAACTCTAGATGCACATAGGTTGTGGATAAGCTCTACATCAGAAAGGGGTTCGAACGGCAGATATTTCATGCCATAAGGACGCCATGACCACGCTGCCCGATCCCGCCCGCTTCGCCCATGTCACCGACTGGGTGTTCGACCTCGACAACACGCTTTATCCGCACCATTCGAATCTGTTTTCGCAGATCGACGTCAAGATGACGGCCTATGTCGGAGAACTGCTCACGCTGCCGCGCGAGGAAGCGCGCAAGCTGCAGAAGGAACTCTATCTCGAATATGGCACGACGCTGAACGGGCTGATGACGCGCCACGGCATCGACCCCGACGATTTTCTCGAAAAGGTGCACGACATCGACTATTCGTGGCTGGTGCCGGATCCGGTGCTGGGCACCGCCATCCGCCAGCTGCCCGGCCGCAAGTTCATCTTCACCAATGGCGACCGCAGGCACGCCGAGCGCACCGCGCGCCAGCTCGGCATACTCGACCATTTCGACGACATTTTCGATATCGTCGCCGCCGGGCTGACGCCGAAGCCGTCGCGGCAGACCTATGAGAAGTTTGCCGAACTGCACGCCGTCACCGGACACAATGCGGTGATGTTCGAGGATCTCGCCCGCAACCTGGAGGTGCCGAAATCACTGGGCATGACCACGGTGCTGGTGGTGCCGCGCAATTTCGAGCCGACCTTTGCCGAGATCTGGGAACGCGATCCGGCCAATGAGGACGACGTCGATTTCGTCACCGACGATCTCGCGACGTTTCTGACGGGGATAGTGGAGGGGGTAGAGGAATTGAGGAGCTGAAGAATTGAAGAACTGGTGAAAGGGAGACCGATCCGGACCTCCTTTTCCTCAATTCTTCAGTTCTTCAATTCCCGGTTCCCCTACTCCCCCAACTTGTAGAAGCGGCTGATGATCCCCCAGGCCTCGTCGGCGGTGTCGACAAAGTCGATGATATCCTGGTCGCCGGGCGTGATGGTGCCTTGTTCGGCCAGGAAATCGAGGTCGATCGCGCGCTGCCAGAACGCCTTGCCGAACAGGATCACCGGCACGCGCTCCATGCGGCCGGTCTGGATCAGCGTCAGCGTCTCGAAGAATTCGTCCATGGTGCCGAAGCCGCCCGGAAACACCGCGACGGCCTTGGCGCGCATGACGAAATGCATCTTGCGGATGGCGAAATAGTGGAAGTTGAAGCACAGCTCCGGGGTCACATAGGCGTTCGGCGCCTGCTCGTGCGGCAGGACGATGTTGAGGCCGATCGACGGCGCGCCGACATCGTCGGCGCCGCGATTTCCCGCCTCCATGACGCCTGGACCGCCGCCGGTGACGACGACGAATTCGCGGTAGTAGGACGTGGCCGATTGCTGTGAGCAGAGGCGGGCGAATTTGCGCGCCTCCTCGTAATATTTGCTGTTTTCCTCGAGGTTTTTCTTCTGCGTCTCGTTCTTGGCGGCCCAGGCCTCGCCGCCGGGCTCGGGAATACGCGCGCCGCCGAACAGGATCACCGTCGAGCGGATGCCGCGCTCGGCCAGGATCATTTCGGGCTTCAAGAGCTCAAGCTGCAAGCGCACAGCGCGCAATTCCCGGCGCGTCATGAAGTCGGGATCGTTCCAGGCCAGCCGGTAGGTTTCGGCGCGCGTCTGCGGCGTGTCGGGAACGCTTTTCGAGCGCTCCAGATCCTCGTCCGAATGCGGCAGCGGCGTCCATCCCGCCTTTTCCATAGGAGTCATATGCTTTCTACCCGTCCCAACAGTTCACTTGCGCCGTCCCATGGCGCACGCGCGATTGACCCCCAATACGCCTTAACATAGGGTCCGCGCGACTTTCAAAACAAGGTTAAGGCCGACGGCCTTAACAGCGTGGTAACGGAGCGAATTCATGTCGAAGCCTGATCTGGCCAGCCTCGAAAAGACGATCGAGAAGGCCTTCGAGGAGCGCGACACGATTTCGACCGCGACCCGCGGCGAAACGCGCGACGCCATCCAGTCCTCACTCGACCTGCTCGACCGTGGCACCGTGCGCGTTGCCGAGCGCCAGCCCGATGGCAAATGGCATGTCAACCAATGGCTGAAGAAGGCGGTGCTGCTCTCGTTCCGGCTCTATCCGATGGAGATCATCAAGGGCGGCCCCGGCCAGGCGGTCTGGTGGGACAAGGTGGCGTCGAAGTTCGACGGCTGGAGCGCGGTCGATTTCGAGAAGGCAGGCTTCCGCGCCGTGCCGTCTTCGATCGTGCGCCGCTCGGCCTATGTCGCGCCGGGCGCGGTGCTGATGCCGTCCTTCGTCAATGTCGGCGCCTATGTCGATAGCGGCACCATGGTCGACACCTGGGCCTCGGTCGGCTCCTGCGCCCAGATCGGCAAGAATGTGCACCTCTCGGGCGGCGTAGGCATCGGCGGGGTGCTGGAGCCGATGCAGGCCGGCCCGACCATCATCGAGGACAATTGCTTCATCGGCGCGCGCTCCGAAGTGGTCGAGGGCTGCATCGTGCGCGAAGGCTCGGTGCTCGGAATGGGTGTGTTCATCGGCCAGTCGACCAAGATCGTCGACCGCGCCACCGGCGAAGTGTTTTATGGCGAGGTGCCGCCGAATTCGGTCGTCGTCGCCGGCTCGATGCCGGGCAAGGCCTTTCCGAACAACGAGCCGGGCCCTGGCCTCTACTGCGCCGTCATCGTCAAGCGCGTCGATGCCAAGACCCGGTCGAAAACCTCGATCAACGAACTGCTGCGTGATTGATCCTGTCCGAGCAACCAGAGCGCTCCAGATTGCCCAACACACCACCACTTCCCTGGCTTTTCTTCAGCCTCTCAGGGCGCGTCAGCCCAAGTGCCTACGTGCTCGCCGGGCTGCTGCTGGTGCTTGCACAGTTTTTCCCGCTCTACCAGTTGTCGAGACTGGAACCCGGCACCGCAACCAGCCAGAACTGGGCACTTGTGTTCTGGGTCGTTTTGCTGATCTCGACATGGTCGAGCTTTGCGGTAACCGCAAAGCGGTTTCATGATTTCGGCAAGCCGACTTATTACGCGTTGATCTCTCTTATCATCGGCCCCATTCTTCTCATCGTTCTAGCGTGTTTCCGCGGTGACCCCGGTCCGAACCGCTACGGCAAACGCAGCAACGCGCCGGCTGAACCATGAGCGCCGACCGGATATCTCGCCATGCGCTACCGCACGCTTGATCCGAAACTGATCATCGACACCGCCGAGCGGCTGGAAGAGCGCGTCGCCGAGCGTTTTCCCGATGCCGGCCTGCGCGGCGTCGCCGCCGAACTGGTGTCGCTGTCGCGCGACCTGGCCAAGGCGGCGCAGGCGCTGGAAGCGCCGATCTGGTGGCTGCGCGGCGCCATCGTCGCCGCTGTTGCCGCCGGCGCGCTGATCTTCCTGTTCGTCGGCACCATCCTGCCGCTCATCCATATCTCGCAGGCCGACGATGCGGTGCAGTCGGTGCAAGGCATCGAAGCCACGATCAACATGATGATCCTTGCCGTGCTCGGCCTGCTGGCGCTGATCCGCACCGAGGAGCGCATCAAGCGCAAGCGGGTGTTTCGCCAGCTGCATGGGTTGAGATCGCTGATCCATGTCATCGACATGCACCAGCTGACCAAGGATCCGGCAGCATTGTCCGCCAATTTCAGGCCGACCGCGCATTCGCCGGCGCGCATCACCAATGCCGCCGACCTGGCGCGCTACCTCGACTATTGCTCGGAAATGCTGTCGATCACCGGCAAGATCGCGGCGCTGTTTGCGCAGTCCGTCAATGACGATGTGGTCATCGACGGCGTCAACGACGTCGAGAACCTGGCGTCCAACCTGTCGCGCAAGATCTGGCAGAAGATCACGCTGATCGAGAACCACCCGGCGGCGCAGCCCGTGCCGGCGCCAGGCCCGGCGAGCAAAGCGCCGGCTCCGAGGCGCGCACCAAAGCTGTGACGCGGCGGGCCCACGCGCCTGTTTTCGGGCTATGCGGGCCAAGGCCCGAGGCTCGCGGCAAGTAGACTATCCAGTGACGGCTTCCGGCGTCAGCCCGGGTGAGCCGCGCGTTTCCCGCTCGGCCTGCCGCACCAGCGCGGTGACCCGCTTCAGCAGAGGCGCCGGCGTGCCGGCCTTTTCGGCGAGGCTCAGGACGGCCCCCTGCAGGTCACCGATCTCGGTCGGCCGACCGCGCTGGAGGTCGTCCCACATCGACGAGCGCGCCTGCGGGTCGATGGCGAGCATGCGGCGGGCGACCAGCCGGAACAGCCAGTCCGGCAGCCGGAGCAGCTTCGGCAGCAGGCCGGGACGCAAGCCGCCGATCCGCGCCGGCGCGATATGTAACGCCTTCATCGCCGCCAAGGCCTCGTCGATCTGACCGGCCAGGATCCGCCGCCAGCGGCGGTCGGCAAGTTCGCTCGCCAGCGGCAGGCCGGACAAGGCGACAAGCGCGTTGTTGAGGTTGATCAGCAGCTTGCCCCACTGAACGGCTTTCATGTCGGGATGGGTTTCCACGCCAAGCCCTTCGACATCGAGAAGGCCGGCAAGGCCGGTCACGCCATCTTCGATCATGACCTTGCCGTTGCTGGCGCGATGCACGTGAAGCGGCAAATTGCCTATGGCCGACTGGACGACATTGAACGGCACCATGCCGGCGAGCACAGTCCGTCCACCGAGCCCGGCGCGTAACCGGTCGGCATTGCCGACGCCGTTCTGGAGGCTGACCACCACGACTTCGCCGCGCGCATGTCCGGCAACAAGCGACGCCATCTCCTCGGTAGCGCCGTTCTTGACCGTCACCAGCACCACGTCGGCACTGGCCAGGGCAGCGGCGGGATCGGTGGTGACGGACTCCGGCCGGATGGATCGGTCGCGATTATCGAGATCGGTGATGCGCAGGCCGCCGTCCAGCAAGACCGTCGCGATGCTTGGCCGCGCCAAAAACACCACCTTGCGTCCGGCCAGCGCCAGGCAGCCGCCGACATAGCAGCCTATGCTGCCGGCGCCGGCAATGACGATGGTCTTTTCGGCGTTGGCCATGCGATTATCTCGTGTTGGCCTGCACTATACGACAGGAAAACCATAATGTCGGCGGCAGGACCGGTCATCATCTCTGGCCGTGACAGGCCTTTCGCTTTCGACTATCGCTTTGCCCATGAAACTGCCGACCGATCCCGCCGCCAACCTCGCGACCCTCATACGCTGCGCCTCCGTAACGCCCGCCGAGGGCGGCGCGCTGGCTGCCCTGGAAGGCATGCTGAAGCCGCTCGGCTTTTCCGTCGAACGCCCGGTGTTTTCCGAAGACGGCACCCCCGACATCGAGAACCTCTACGCGCGTCGCTCCGGCAATGGGCCGCATCTGATGTTTGCCGGCCATACCGACGTGGTGCCGGCGGGCGACGAGGCGTCGTGGACGCATCCGCCCTTCGCCGCCGAGATCGCCAAGGGCGAGATGTATGGCCGCGGCGCCGTCGACATGAAGGGCGGCATCGCCTGTTTCATCGCCGCCGTGGCGCGCCATGTCGAGAAAAAGGGTGGTCCGAAAGGCTCGGTCTCGCTGCTGATTACCGGCGACGAGGAGGGGCCGGCGATCAACGGGACGACAAAACTGCTCGACTGGGCGGCGGCCAGGGGCGAGAGATGGGACGCCGCGATCGTTGGCGAGCCGACCAATCCGGACACGCTCGGCGACATGATCAAGATCGGCCGGCGTGGCTCGATGTCGGGCAGTGTCACGGTCAACGGCCGCCAGGGCCATGTCGCCTATCCATTGCTCGCCGACAATCCGGTGCGCGGCCTGATCAGCCTGGTCGACGCCTTGCTGTCGCCCGTCTTCGACAAGGGCACGAAGGATTTTCAGCCGACCAATCTGGAAGTGACCTCGATCGATGTCGGCAACCCGGCGACCAATGTTATTCCGGCCAAGGCGACAGCCACCTTCAACATCCGCTTCAACGACACATGGACTGCCGAGACGGTGCAGGCCGAGATCCATAACCGCCTCGACCAGGCGGCGAAGCGCAAGAAATACCGGACCGGCAAGACGCCGGTCGACTACGAGCTGATCTGGCGCGACCGGCCGAGCCATGTCTTCCTGACGCGCGACGACAAGCTGATCGAGACGCTGCGCGGGTCGATCAAGGCGACAGTCGGCAAGGAGCCGGCGCTGTCCACCTCGGGCGGAACCTCGGATGCGCGTTTCATCAAGGACTATTGCCCGGTGGTCGAGTTCGGCCTCGTCGGCAAGACCATGCACATGGTCGACGAGCGCGTCGCACTGGCCGACCTCGAGACGCTGACCCAAATCTACCAGCGCTTCATCGATGACTGGTTCGAGCAGGGCTGATCATGCTTTCGGTTGACGAGACCTCTTCATCGCTTAACGGCGCCTGGCGGCTGATGCTCGGAAAGGCCGACGGCTTGCGGCTGCTCGACCTTTCGGCGGACGGCTTCTGGAATTCCTTCTTCGCCATCGTCGTCGCCGCGCCGGCGATGATCGTCGGCTGGGTCGGCACGGCCAACGAGATCGGCGATCCCAATGCGTTCGCCGGCCGGCTGGGCATGTTGATTCGCCTGGCGACCGTCGACCTCGGCTCGTGGCTGCTGCCCCTGGTTGTGCTTGCCCTGGTCGCATCGCGCGCCGGCATCGGCGACCGCTTCGTCCACTATGTCGTCGCCAGCAACTGGGCGTCGGCGATCACTGCCTGGATGCTGCTGCCTTCAGCGCTGATCAGGCTTTTCCTGCCGTCTGGCAACCCGGTTGCCGAATTGGTGTGGCTGGTTCTGGTGGTGCTTTCGCTGGTACTCTCCTGGCGGATGACCAACGCCGCGATCGGCAAGGGCGCGGCTGTCGGCAGCGCCGTGTTCGCAGGCATGTTGGTGGTGTCTCTGGCCGTGTTGTTCGGCCTGGTGGCGCTGCTCGGCATCACTGTGCCGACCGCCGCTCCGGCCTAGAACTTTTCCGGATAGTCTACACCGACGAGAAAAAGCCCGTCGGGCGGCGCCACCTGGCCGCAGGCGGCGCGGTCTTGTGCAGCGAGCGCGGCCTTGAGGTCGGCGGCGGTCCAGCCGCCGTCGCCGACGCGTTTCAGCGAACCGACCATGGAGCGCACCTGGTTGTGCAGGAAAGAGCGCGCCGAGGCCCTGACTTCGATCAGGTCGCCCTGGCGGCTTACATCGAGCCGCTCCAGCGTCCGCACCGGACTATTGGCCTGGCATTGCGTCGAGCGGAAGGTGGTAAAGTCATGTCGGCCGAGCAGGACTTTCGCCGCTTCGTGCATGGCGTCCGCATCGAGCCGCTTCGGCACCCACCAGACCTTGCCCTTTTCCATCGCTGCAGGCGCGCGCCGGTTGAGGATGCGGTAGAGATAGTGCCGTCCGGTGGCCGAGAAACGGGCGTCGAACTCATTGGGGACAACCGTGGCCTGCAGGATGGCGATGCGCGCGCCTGCCGCCTGCAGGTGCGCGTTGACGGCGTCGCGCACCTTGTCGTTTGGCCATGCCTTGGCGAGGTCGACATGCGCCACCTGGGCGGTCGCATGCACGCCGGCGTCGGTGCGGCCGGCGGCGCGTATCCGCACCGCCTCACCGCAAAATTTCTCGATCGCCTGCTCTATCGCCTGCTGCACCGAAGGCTGATCCGCCTGGTGTTGCCAGCCGGCGAAGAGGCTGCCGTCATATTCGATATCGAGACGAAAACGCGGCATACACCCTTCGTTCAGGCGGCGAGTGCGGTAAAGGCCTGGGCGTAGACCAGTTTGCCTTTTTCGGGTGCGTCACCCCAGGCCAGCGCCTGCAGCGCTTCGCCCTGATATTCGCTCTCGAACTTTTCGGCGCGCGCATGGCTGTAGCCGAAGCGGCCGTAATAGGCCGGATCGCCCAACACAACGGCGAGCGTCTCGCCGCCATCCCTGAGGCGGATATGCGCCTCGCGGATCAGCGCACCGCCAATCCCCGAGCCGTGGAACGAAGGTTCCACCGCCAACGGCGCCAGCGCCACGGCTGCAAACTGCTTGCCGCCGTTCTGGACGAACAGCCTGGAAAACAGGATGTGGCCGACCACCTGGCCGTCTTCTTCCGCCACCAGTTCGACAACGGCGTCGCCGCCGGTGACCAGAGCGTCGACCAGCCCGGCCTCCGCCTGCTGGCCGAATGCGTGTTCCTCGACCAGGCGTATGGCCTCGCGGTCCCGCGGCGTCGCGCCGCGTATCGACATCATGCTCATGAGAACTTCATTCCTTTTTCGATCTTGGCCCCGCGCAGAAACTCCTGCGCGGCAGCGGGCTTTCCGCCCGCCCGTTGAACTTCGACCAGCCTGACCGCGCCCGACCCGCAGGCGACCGTCAGCCGGTCATCGAGAATTCCTCCCGACTCGCCCATGCTTTCAGAAAGCGTGCCTTCCAAAAGCGTCGAGCGAAGCAGTTTCAGCCGTTCCGTGCGCCCGCCGATGTCGGCCTCGCACCAGGCGCCGGGAAATGGCGACAGGCCGCGAATGTGATTGTGGACCTCCGCAGCCGGGCGCGTCCAGTCCACACGTGTCTCCGACTTATCGATTTTCCTGGCGTAGGTCACCCGTCAGCCGCCTGCAAAGTCGATGCCAGGGTATTTGTCTCCAATCGGGACAGCGCTTCCACCATCAGCGTGGCAGCAATATTCATCAAGCGGTCGTGCAGATCGCCGGCCGTCATGTCGGGCTCTATGGCGCATTTTTCAACCAGTGCCACCGGACCGGTGTCCAGGCCCTCTTCCATGCGCATCACCATCATGCCGGTTTCGACGTCGCCGGCCATAATGGCTCGCTGGATGGGAGCTGCACCACGCCAACGCGGCAAAAGCGAGGCGTGGCCATTGAGGCAGCCGAGGCGCGGAGCCTCCAGAATAGCCTTCGGCAACAGCAAACCATACGCGACGACGACTGCGACATCGGCACGCAACGCATGGAAAGCAGCTTGCTCGCCCTCGCCCTTCAGCGACAGCGGCGTGCGCACTTCGATGCCCAGCCGCTCAGCCTCGCGCTGCACCGGCGACGGTGTCAGCTCCAGACCGCGGCGGCCGGCGGCGCGCGGCGGCTGGGTGTAGACGGCTGCTATCTCGTGCTCGGCCTCGGCAATCGCGCGCAGCACCGGCACCGAAAACTCCGGCGTGCCCATGAAGATGACGCGAAGCGGCATTTTCGTCCAGTATCCTGTTCTGCGCGCGGCAGTCCGCTCAAGCGTCTGCTTCAAACGGGTTTACGATCTTGAGGTCAAGCTCTTCGAAGTCCCTGATATTGCGCGTCGCCAGCATAGCGTCGTGCGACAGGCAGATGGCAGCGATCATGGCATCGGAAAGGCTGATCGGCCGGCCGATAGTTTCCCGCATTGCCCGGAGCTTGCCCGCCAGACGGGGAATGGGACCGGCAAATTCGACGACACGTCCCGAAAACTGCTTCGAAACCAGGTGGTCAAGTGCACGGACGTGGCGGTCCGAGCCGGTCTTGTTCAGAAACCTTTCGGCTCCAAAGGACTGCTCCATGACAACAGGACCGCAGAGATAGAGGTCGAGCAGGTCCTGTCTGCGAAACCACTTAGCGACGTTTGGATCGGGCGCGGGCCGGCTCGCTTCCGAGACGACATTGGTATCGAGGATTATCACTCGAAATTCTCAATGGTGCGGCCAAAGTCGCGTTTCCGTTCCGCTTCGATCTCATCCATCATCTGCGCAAATTCGTCGCTGATTGCATTTTCCGAGGCGAAGGCAGCGCGAATCGCATCCCAAGCCGTGAGTCCAGGCTCGGCCTTGCCTTCTTTTTCCGCAACCATGCCTTTTCGCAACAGATCGATCGCCTTGATCGAGAGGCTTTGGCCGCCCTTGCGTGCCGCATGCTCGATTTCACGCTTCAACGGCTCGGGAATATCTCTGATCAACATATCGCCCATCGGAGTCTCCAGTCTGATATCAATGATATCACGCAAGGAAGCGTCTCTCAATAGGGGCGGGTCGAGACGCGATTGTGCGAGTCGCCGAAAGCAGGGCCTATCCCACCAGCTTGCCCGGCGCCTTGTCCTTGGCGAGCTTCTTGAACTTCTTGACCACCATGTCGCGCTTCAGCTTCGAGATGTGGTCGATGAACAGCACACCGTTGAGATGGTCGATCTCGTGCTGCAGGCAGGTCGCCATCAGGCCTTCGGCCTCGATCTCCCGCAGCTTGCCGTCGCGGTCGAGATATTTCACGCGCACCGAGGCGGGACGCTCGACCTCGGCGTAATAGTCCGGGATCGACAGGCAGCCTTCCTCGTAGACCGAGCGGGCGTCGGCGCTTTCGAGGATTTCGGGATTGATGAACACATGCGGCGCCGTTGGCTCGTCTTCCTTGGCGAGGTCGATGACCAGCATGCGCAGCGGCTCGCCGATCTGGATTGCGGCCAAGCCGATGCCCGGCGCATCATACATCGTCGCCAGCATGTCGTCGGCCAGTTTGCGCAAAGGCGCGTCGACGCGTTCGACTGGTTTGGAAACCTGGCGCAGGATGGGATCGGGAAGGATGATGAGCGGCTTGATCGACATGGCGCCTCACCTAAAACGTCGCAGGAGAAGCGTCAACCGGTGCGAATCGGTCTCGTTCACGTTTTGATCTGTGCCAGGTCTGCGAATCGGCTATGCTGGCGGGATGAACGACCTGAGCACCATCCTTTCCGAACCCGTTGCCCGGCTTGGCGCCACGACGATCACGCTCGGCCATGCACTGACCCTCGGCGCGCTGGTGTTTCTCGGCCTGTTCCTGGCGCTTGTCGTGGCGCTGTGGCGATCGGCCAAGGCGCGCACCATCGCCGCGGCGGAAGCCGCCGACCACGCCCGCGACGCCGAGGCGCGGATGGCCGGCATTTTGCAAAGCCAGGCCGAGATGCAGGGCCGCATGGGCGCCATCGCCGACGTGTTCGGCGCAAGGCAGGCCGAACTCAACCAGTCGATCGGCCAGCGCCTCGACGCCATGACCGGCAGGCTCGGTCAAACCATGACCGAACAGACCAAATCGACGCATGAGAGCCTCGCCAAACTGCAGGAACGGCTGGCGGTCATCGACACCGCGCAAGGCAACATCCAGTCGCTGGCCGGCCAGGTCGTGCAATTGCAGGCGATCCTGTCCAACAAGCAGACGCGCGGCGCCTTCGGCCAGTCGCGCATGGAGGCGATCGTCGCCGACGGCCTTCCGATGGGCGCCTACGAGTTCCAGGCAACGCTGTCAAACGGCAGCCGTCCCGACTGCCTGGTCAGGATGCCGAACGGTGCGCCGCAGCTTGCCATCGACGCCAAGTTTCCGCTGGAAGCCTGGAACGCCATCCGCGCCGCCGATGGCGCCGAACAACAGAAGATCGCGGCCCAGGCTTTCCGCCGCGACATCGAAATTCACGTCCGCGATATCTCGGAAAAATACCTGATCCAGGGCGAGACGCAGGACACCGCCTTCATGTTCGTGCCGTCGGAATCGGTGTTCGCCGAAATCCACGAGAATTTCGACGCCGTGGTCCAGAAGGCGCACCGGGCGCGTGTCATCATCGTCTCACCGTCGCTTTTGATGCTGTCGATCCAGGTCATCCAGGCCATCCTCAAGGACGCCCGCATGCGCGAACAGGCGCATCTGATCCAGGGCGAGGTGATCCGGCTGATGGAAGACGTCGCGCGCGTCGACGAACGCGTGCGCCGGTTGCAGACGCATTTTGGCCAGTCGGCCAAGGATATCGACGAGATACTGGTGTCGACGTCGAAGGTGACCAAGCGCGGCCAAAAGATCGAAGCGCTGGAGTTTGGCGAAAGCGAAGCCGAAGTGCGCGGTGGCGGACCCGCCAAGGCCGAAGCCGGGGTGCGGGTGGCGGATTCCAAGACGGGGCAGCTCAGGCTACGTGTCGTCGAAGGCGACGATTAAAGCGCGTCGCGCTGAACGGATTCATACGACGCGCTTTAAAAGTCTTTGTTTTGATGCATGTCGTTGTCCCAGAACCGCGGCACACTTCTGGGCGCCATGCATTAGACCGTAGCCACGATCACGTGCGCCTGGATCTTGGCCGCAACCTCGCCGCTGCCGTGTCTGGCTGCAATCACGGACGCGGCGTGATCGGTTGCGGCTTCCAGTTTTCCTCTGGCCTCGATTTCGTTGCGAAGCGGAGTTCCCTGGCAATAGGCAACCGCCGGAAGGCGCGGCGAGGAGGCACGGCTTTGTTCGGCCCTCGTGTCGATCACCACACGGGAGAAACCTGCGGCTTCCAACTCGCCGCGGATCAATGCAATGTCATTGTAGCCGTGCGGCGTGCGGGCGAGAAAGCGGGGCGGATCGTTCGGAAAAATCTCCGCAAGAGCATTCGTCACATCATTGGCGAATACATTGTCTTCGATGCGATCCCACACGTTGAACAGGAAATGGCCGCCGGTCTTCAGGACCCGCTTTGCTTCGCGATAGCCGGCGGCTCGGTCGGGAAAGAACATCGCGCCGAACTGACAGCAAACGAGATCGAAAGCCGCATCTTCGAACGGCAGCGCCAGAGCATCCGCCTGACGCCATTGTATGCGACTGTCGGGAGCTTGTCGCGAGGCCGCGTAGTCGAGCATAGGCTGGTTGAGGTCGGTCACGACATAGCTTGCGCCAGGGGACAGTTTCGGCGCCAATGCGCGGGTGACAACGCCGGTGCCAGCGGCGACTTCCAGGACGGCGCCGGGCGACAAGGACGCTGCCCGTCGTGCCAAATCCGCGGCGAACGGCTCGAAGATCAACGGCACCATGTAGCGGTCGTAGTTTTCCGGAATCGAGCCGGCAAACACTTTGTCCGTTTCCGACATTGCTATCCCCGCCATCCGTTTGATGGCGAGCCTAGCACATAATTGGCTGGTTTGGGCCGCGTTTAACCGGGAGGCAGGTGCTACTGCGCCTCTACGATGCTTACGCCCTCGAATTCCGGAAGCCAGTGCAGGGCCGATCGGTGCCATTTCTGTTGGGTCGGAACGAGATCCTCGCGTTGCCGCGCGGTCCCCGCCCTGATCCCATAGACCTTCGGCCCGTCGCCAACCGACGTTGCGTAAAGATGCGAACCGCAGTCGCCGCAGAACGCCTGGGCACGCTTGGCGCCGCTCGATCCCGTCTTGATATAGACCTTCGGTGTGCCCTTGGTGATCCTGTAATGATCCTCAGGCGCGGGAACGGTGACACGAAAGGCGGTGCCGGTCAGTTGCTGGCAGTCGGTGCAATGACAGATAGAGGTCTTTTCCGGGTCGACGTCTGCTTCATAAGTTATGGCGCCGCAATGGCACCCACCATCGATTTTCATGGTTGATTCTCCGAAATCCGTCGAGTGATCTTAGCGGGACCAGGCGATGGGGCCAACGGTGGACTGCTGGTCCAAGAACTAGTCCGACGCCGCCTCGACCTGCTTGCGCGGGTGCTCCCAGGTTCCGGTCGTCTGCGGCTTGACGAACAGTCTAGTGATCTCCGGCATTTCTTTTTTCAAGAGCGCCTCGATGCGCTCGACACAGGCTTCGATCTCAGGCGCCGTCAGATGGTCCTCGAATTCGATGCTCAGCCCAGCGACGATCTGTTGCGGGCCGAGATGGACGGTGAGAACGCCGTTGGCCCGCTGCACCGCCGGATCCTGCTGGGCGATGGCCAGCACCTTGGCCTGCACTTCCGCCGAGGCCGGCTCACCGATGAGCAATCCCTTGCTTTCGCGCGCCAGAAAGATGGCGGTGGCGCCGAGGATCATCGCGATGCCGATCGAGGCGACGCCGTCGAGTTCGGGCATGTCGAGGAGTTCGGCCGCCAATATGCCGGCGAAGGCGACGAAGAGACCGAGCAGGGCGGCGCTGTCCTCGAACAGGATCGTGTAGACGCTCGGATCCTTGCTCGATTGCACGGCCTGCAGCCAGCCTTGCTTGCCCTTCTGCTGGCGGAACTCCTTCAGCGCCACGTACCAGGAGCTGCCCTCGAACAGCATTGAGAGGCCCAGCACGATGTAGTTGATTTTGGGATTGGCGACCGGCTCAGGCGCCATGATGTGGACGACGCCTTCATAGAAGGACACGCCGGCGCCGAGCGCAAAGACGAGCAGGGCGACAATGAAGCTCCAGAAATACAGCTCGCGGCCATGGCCGAGCGGATGCGTGCGGTCCGGCGGACGGGCGGCGCGGTGCATGCCGTAGAGCAGCAGCCCGCCATTGCCGGTATCCACCAGCGAGTGCACGCCTTCCGACAGCATCGCCGAGCTGCCGGTGAAGAAGGCGGCGACGAATTTGGTCACAGCAATAGCGAGATTACCGGCGAGCGCCGCGTAGATGACCGTCTTCGACCCGCCATGTGCTGCCATGCTGTCCCTCCAAGGAACCTGATGTAACGCCCCTGAGCTCCACAGGCATCACAACGCACGAATCGCCTGGTCGTTCAGGGTCTTGTAGGCCAGCTTGCGGAAAGACGCCCCTATTCGATGATCTCGTCCGTCCACACCTTGAAACCAGCCAGCGTGCCCGGTCCGAAGATGTGGGTGAGCGGCACGTCGGCGGCGTCGCGGCCCGACGCGATCAGGATGCGGCCGATGCGCGGCGAATTGTTGCGTGGATCGAAGACATGCCAGCGGCCGCCGAGATAGACCTCCATCCAGGCTGCGAAATCCATGCTCGCCCAAGGTTTGGGCAGGCCGATGTCGCTGATGTAGCCGGTGCAGTAGCGGGTCGGGATGTTGAGCGCACGGCAGAAGGTGACCGCAAGGTGGGCAAAGTCGCGGCAGACGCCGCTTTGCTCGCGATAGGCTTCGGCCGCGGTGCGCGTCGGTCGGGCATTGCCGTAGCTGAAGACGATGTGGTTGTGGACGAAATCACAGACCGCCTGGACGCGGGCAATACCGAGCGGAGTGTGCCCGAACAGCCGCCAGGCTTCGCTGGCCAGCAGATCGCTCTCGCAAAAGCGGCTGGGCAACAGGAACAGCAATGTGTCCGACGGCAGGTCGCGCACCTCATGCTGCCAAGCCATCAGGTCGCCCATCTCGAAGGTACCGGGGTCGCGGATTACCGAATCGGTGCCGAAGGTGAAGCGTCCGGGCGGGGCGACGAAACGGTTGCACCAATTGCCGAAACTGTCGCGGTAGCTCTGGATCGGCACCGGCGGGTTGGAGGTCAGGAAATCCGGGCGCTCGAGATCGGAGGCCCTGGAGTAGTGGACGTTGAGCATCGCGATGAGCGGCGTTTCCTGCGGAAAATCGAAACTCATCTCGCTGCCGATGCGGATTCGCATTGTCGTCCTGACCGCACTGCCTGATCATCGCCGGGCGAAGGCATGGCCGATGCTGCAGTGCGAAGGCAACCATGGCACGGACCGGAATGGTTTACGAGCAAATTAGAAACCGGTTGAAAGCGGCCCGACGGCGCCGGCGACAGACGCCCGCCCCCTTGCAGTCCGGCGTTTCTCTTGTTTCACTTGGCCTCCCAGCAACTGGAGGAACGAATCATGGCTAAAGGTGCGATGAAGGCGGGCAAGGAAGCTCGGAAGCCGAAAAAAGACGCCAAGAAGCCCGCAGCGGCTCCGGCACTCAAGGCGCCGCCCGTGAAGGCGATGAGGCTCAAGGAAAAGTAAGCCCGCCTTAGGTCGTCAATATCTTGGGACGGCTGAGATCCGGGCAAACCGTTTCGGCGCAGATTTTGACACCGGCGGCATGAACGATGCGGCCGGTGTTTTTGTTGATCGCACCGGCGCAGCCGCTTGTGTCGAAGCGGCGAGGACGACCTCGCGCCTTTCTCAAAAATCCGGCCGGGACGCCCCGCCATCCTCATGGAAGGAGTGCATCCCGATGTCGTGGATTTTTCTGTTCTTCGCTGGTCTGTTCGAAATCGGCTGGGCGATCGGCCTCAAATACACCGACGGCTTCTCGAAGCCGCTGCCGACGGTGCTCACCGTCGCCTCGATGATCATCAGCCTGGGGTTGCTCGGCCTAGCGCTCAAGACGCTGCCTGTCGGGACGGCCTATGCGGTGTGGACCGGCATCGGCACGGTCGGCACGGCGCTGCTTGGCATCTGGCTGCTGGGCGAGCCTGCGACGGCCATCCGGCTCGCCTGCATTGCGCTCATCGTCTGCGGCATTATGGGGCTGAAGCTCGCCGCCTGAGCAAAGCAACCAAGGAAATCGACGCACAAACACATTCAGGGCCGCTTGAAGGCGACCCTGATGTCCGATCGTTTCGATCGAAGCGTTAGCGGGCGGAGAAGCCCGGAGGCGTCCTGCCGGTACGCTGCTTGCGCGCCGCATAGCGTGCGTCGCGCTTGGCCTTGCGTTCGGCTTCGTCGGCCAGCAAACGGGCGATGCGCTCGTTTTCTTCGGCTTCCTTGATCTTCGCTTCAGCCTGCGCTGCCTCTTCGGCCGCAATACGCGCCGCTTCGGCTGCTGCCTCGCGCTCGGCCTTCTCGACCGCCTCGCGTGCCAGCTTTTCCTGCTTCAGCCTGGCCTTTTCGGCCTCGCGTATCTCGCGAGCCTCAAGAATCGCCTTGCGTTCGGCCTGTTTGGCCAGAACCGCAGGATCATCAGCCGCCGGCTTTGACTTGAAGCGCTCCAGAAGCGCCTTCTTTGCCTCGTTCGCGGCATTGCGCCGCTCGAAAATGTCTTTTTCCCTGTAGATAGCCAAGTCCACTTCCCTGAAGTCAATTCGCGACGCTTACATACGCGCGAAAACCGAGAGTTCAAGCGCCAAAACGGTATGCCAGCCATGAAAGTTTATGCTGTTGCAGCCGGGAGACGCGTTTCCCCTGAAACAAAGCCGGCCGAAACCGACATGCACTGTTCACCATCCGCCCCTCTGGCGGCCGGGGCGGCTCGCCGCTACCTCTAGCGGCAAATCAGAACATTTGGATGACATGCCATGGAACTCGGTCTCTACACTTTCGCCGACGTCAGCCCGGAGCCCGGCCCCGGCGCGATCGGCCCGCATCAGCGACTACGCAATCTGATCGAGGAGGTCGAGCTGGCCGACCAGGTCGGCCTCGACGTCTTTGGTCTGGGCGAACATCACCGCCCCGACTATGCCGCGTCCGCGCCGGTGGTGGCGCTGGCCGCTGCCGCCGAACGCACCAAGCGCATCAAGCTGACCAGCGCGGTCACCGTGCTGTCCTCCGATGATCCGGTGCGTGTCTTCCAGCAGTTCGCAACGCTCGACCTTTTGTCGGGCGGCCGGGCCGAGATCATGGCCGGGCGCGGCTCGTTCATCGAATCCTTCCCGCTGTTCGGCTACAATCTCGAGGACTATGACGAGCTGTTCGCCGAAAAGCTCGACCTGCTGCTGGCCATACGCGACAGCGTCAAGGTCACCTGGTCCGGCAATCTGCGCGCGCCCATCAACGACCGCGGCGTCTATCCGCGGCCGCTGCAGGACAAATTGCCGATCTGGATCGCAATAGGTGGAACGCCGCAGTCTGCGGCCCGCGCGGGGGTGCTCGGCCTGCCGCTGGCGCTGGCCGTCATCGGCGGCGAGCCGGCGCGGTTTGCACCGCTGTTCGACATTTATCGCGATGCCGCCAGGCGGGCCGGTACCGACCCCTCGGGCCTTGCCACCAGCATCAATGTGCACGGCTTCATCGCCGGGACCACTGAACAGGCGGCCGACGATTTCTACGGCCCGCAGGCCGAAGTGATGAACCGCATCGGCCGCGAGCGCGGCTGGGGCCCGACCTCGCGGGCGCATTTCGATCAGTCGCGTGGTCCGAACGGCGCGCTGTTTGTCGGTAATCCGGAGCAGGTGGCGGAAAAGATCGTCGCCCAGCACAAGATCTTCAACAATGACCGCTTCCTGCTGCAGATGGCGATCGGCGCCATGCCGCACGCCAAGATCATGAAGGCGATCGAACTGTACGGCACCAAGGTGGCGCCGATCGTGCGCAAGGAGACCGCCAAGCCCGGCGTCGCCGTCGCAGCGCCAGCCGCCTGAGCGACGGGCGGCCCGGATTGAGGGCCTTGCCGGCTAACGGAACCTTGGGCTTGCAGAGGCGTTTCCGTCAGGGGAATGCACCAATTGCGGTGCGCCGCTGAGGGAAAATCATGAAAGCCGAACCCGCCGCTTTGGGTGCTGGCCTTGCCGAGACCGAAGAGGCGAGAGTTGTGGCGCGTGCCGACACGCATCTGATGCGTTCGCTGCTCATCGGGATCTTCCTGTTCATGGCCATCTACGCGCTGTATTTCGCGCGTGCTTTCTTCATGCCGGTCATCCTCGCCTTCCTGCTGACGCTGACGCTGACACCAATCGTCCGCTTCCTGCGCAAGCGCGGCATTCCGGAAGTGGTTTCGGCGACAATGTTGGTCGTGCTGTCGATCTGCGTCTTCGGCGTTGCCGGCTATCTGCTCAGCGGCCCGGTCATCGACCTTCTCAACAACACCTCGTCGATCGGCCAACAACTTACCGAACGGCTGGCGCAATTACGGCGTCCGCTCGAGAGGATCATGCAGATCTCGCATCAGATCGAACAGATGACGGAGACCTCGCAGGAGCCGGGCATCCAGAAGGTGGCGATGGCGCAGTCCGGCGTCCTGTCGGCCGCCGCCAGCAACGTCCTGTCGGCGGGGACAAGCCTGACCATCATCTTCGTGCTGTCGCTGTTCCTGCTGGCGTCAGGCACGATGTTCTATGAGAAGATCATCCAGTCCTTCGCCAGCCTCAGTGAGAAGAAGCGGGCCTTGCGCGTCGTCTATGACGTCGAGCGCGAAATCTCGCATTATCTGCTCACCGTCACCGTCATCAATGCCGGTCTCGGCGCGGTTATCGGCCTTGGCCTGTGGGCGCTCGGCATGCCCAACCCGCTCGTCTGGGGAACGATGGCGGCGCTGCTCAACTTCCTGCCCTATGTCGGCGCGCTGATCACCATCGTGCTGGTCAGCGTCATTGCGATGATCAGCTTCGACTCGATTACCTACGCCCTCTTGGCGCCGGGCTTCGTGCTTTTGTGCGACATCGCCGAAGGCCAGTTCGTTACACCGATGGTTGTCGGCCGACGCCTCGAGATCAACGCCGTGGCGATCTTCATCGCCATCGCCTTCTGGTCCTGGCTTTGGGGCTTTGTCGGCGCGCTGATGGCGGTGCCGCTGCTGGTCGTCGTCAAGGTGTTCTGCGATCATTTCGATGGCCTCAGCCATGTCGGCAATTTTCTCGCCGCACAGCAGACGGCCGTGGTGGAGGAGGAAGCGGCCGAAGAGAACGGAAAGGCCGCGCCATAAGCTTGCCGCGCCTGTCCGTCATCGCGCATTTGTTGTCTTCAGGCGGAGTGCCTATATCGAGCCGGTCGAGCCGGACCCTGCGATGAACGATGCCTCCTTCGACCTCGATTCCTATTTCGACCGCATTGGCTATCGCGGTCCGATCGATGCGTCGCTCTACAAGCTGAGCGCGCTGCATCGCCAGCGTCCGCAGGATCCCGTTCGAGAATATGGACCCGTTGCTTGGCACCAGCTCGACATCGTCATTCCCGACCGCGTCTTCGAAACCAGGGTCAGGCAGTTGAACATCGTAAAGGCTTGAGGCCCATGACCGCACTTTCCGTTCTCGACCTGTCGCCGATCGTCGAAGGCAGCGACGCCTCGCAATCGCTGGCAAATTCGCTCGACCTGGCCCGCCATGCCGAGCGGCTCGGCTACAGGCGCTATTGGCTGGCCGAGCACCACAACATGCCGGGCATCGCCAGCGCGGCGACCGCCGTCGTCATCGCCCATGTCGCCGACGGTACCAAGACCATCCGCGTCGGCGCCGGCGGCATCATGCTGCCCAACCATGCGCCGCTGGTGATTGCCGAGCAGTTCGGCACGCTGGCGGCACTGCACCCCGGCCGCATCGACCTCGGCCTCGGCCGGGCGCCCGGCACCGATATGGGAACAGCGCGCGCGCTGCGCCGCAATCTCGAGGCGTCAGACAATTTCCCCCAGGATGTCGTCGAGCTGATGGGCTATTTCCAGCCGGCCGCGGAAGGCCAGCGTATCCACGCCGTGCCCGGCGAAGGCCAGAAGGTGCCGGTCTGGATCCTCGGTTCCAGCCTCTATGGCGCGCAGCTCGCCGCCATGCTCGGCCTGCCCTATGCCTTCGCCTCGCATTTCGCGCCGGCCGAACTGGACCATGCGCTGGAGATCTACCGTTCGCGCTTCCAGCCTTCGGAACAGCTGGACAAGCCCTATGTCATGCTCGGCCTCAACGTTTTCGCCGCACCGACCGATGGAGAGGCAAAACTGCTGTTCACCTCGCTCCAGCAGGCCTTCGTCAATCTGCGCACCGGGCGGGCCGGCCGCCTGCCGCCGCCGGTCGAGGGCTATGACCAGACGCTCGAGCCGATGGCAAAAACCATGATTTCGCAGGCGCTGTCCTGCGCCGTCGTCGGCTCTCCCGAAACCGTCCGGCAAGGCATAGACGCGTTCGTGCGCCGCACCGGCGCAGACGAGCTGATGGTGACCGCGCAGATCTTCGACCATGCGGCACGCGTGCGCTCGTTCGAAATCCTGGCCGAGGCGCATAAATCGCTGTCGCAGGCCGCGTGACGCTTTTGCCTGTGTCTGCTGTGGGCAGGCGCCTTCCTCAGCCAGGAGCCGCCTCTCTCACGCATAGGTGACGTTTTCTTGTGGTTTCGAAGCCCTGACTGGGCGCTTCGCCGGGGGATCGCGCAGATCCTGGGGTTTTGAGCGCGGTTGGAGCACATCCGGGCCGCTGGGCGGCTGTTCAAAGGCGCCAAGTGCGGCGCGGTGGATGCTATGCGCAGAATGCTTGCGCCCGATGCCGCCTGTTCTTATATACGCGCCAAGCCGCCCAGTGCCGGAATGCCGGTTGCCGGAGCGGAATTTCTTGTGAACAGGGGCTTTCGTCGGAACGCCTTAAGGGTCCTGAGAGCCTGCTTAGCGGAGAGACTAGAAAAATGGCAAAAGTAATCGGTATCGATCTCGGCACCACCAACTCCTGCATCGCCATCATGGATGGCAAGGAGCCCAAGGTCATTGAAAATGCGGAAGGCGCGCGCACGACGCCTTCCATCGTCGCCATCTCGGGCGACGGCGAACGTCTCGTCGGCCAGCCGGCCAAGCGCCAGGCGGTCACCAATCCTGAAAACACCATCTTCGCGGTCAAGCGCCTGATCGGCCGCCGCTATGACGACCCGGTGACGGAGAAGGACAAGAAGCTTGTCCCCTACAAGATCGTCAAGGGCGACAATGGCGATGCCTGGGTCGAGGCCGGCGGCAAGAAGCAGTCGCCCAGCCAGATCTCGGCCATGATCCTGCAGAAGATGAAGGAAACGGCGGAGGCCTATCTCGGCGAGAAGGTCGAGAAGGCGGTCATCACCGTTCCGGCCTATTTCAATGACGCCCAGCGCCAGGCCACCAAGGACGCCGGCAAGATCGCCGGCCTTGAGGTGCTGCGCATCATCAACGAGCCGACGGCTGCAGCACTTGCCTACGGCCTCGACAAGAAGGATGGCAAGACCATTGCCGTCTATGACCTTGGCGGCGGCACGTTCGACATTTCGGTGCTCGAAATCGGCGACGGCGTGTTCGAAGTGAAGTCGACCAATGGCGACACCTTCCTCGGCGGCGAGGATTTCGACATGCGTCTCGTCGAATACCTGGCGGCCGAGTTCAAGAAGGAACAGGGCATCGACCTGAAGAACGACAAGCTTGCGCTGCAGCGCCTCAAGGAGGCGGCTGAAAAGGCCAAGATCGAGCTGTCGTCGACGACGCAGACGGAAATCAACCTGCCCTTCATCACCGCCGACGCGACCGGCCCCAAGCACCTGACGCTGAAGCTGACCCGTGCCAAGTTCGAGCAGCTGGTCGACGATCTCGTCCAGCGCACCATCGAGCCCTGCAAGGCGGCGCTCAAGGATGCCGGGCTGAAGGCTGGCGAGATCGACGAAGTGGTCCTGGTCGGCGGCATGACCCGCATGCCCAAGATCCAGGAGATCGTGAAGCAGTTCTTCGGCAAGGAGCCGCACAAGGGCGTCAACCCGGATGAAGTCGTCGCTTTGGGCGCCGCCATCCAGGCCGGCGTGCTGCAGGGCGACGTGAAGGACGTGCTGCTGCTCGACGTGACGCCGCTGTCGCTCGGCATCGAGACGCTGGGTGGCGTGTTTACCCGCCTGATCGAACGCAACACGACCATCCCGACCAAGAAGAGCCAGGTGTTCTCGACCGCTGAAGACAGTCAGTCGGCCGTGACCATCCGCGTCTTCCAGGGCGAGCGTGAAATGGCTGCCGACAACAAGGCGCTCGGCCAGTTCGACCTGGTCGGCATTCCGCCGGCGCCGCGCGGCGTGCCGCAGATCGAGGTCACTTTCGACATCGACGCCAACGGCATCGTCAACGTTTCGGCCAAGGACAAGGGCACCGGCAAGGAGCACCAGATCCGCATCCAGGCCTCTGGTGGCCTTTCGGACGCCGACATCGAGAAGATGGTCAAGGACGCCGAAGCCAATGCCGAGACCGACAAGCAGCGGCGCGCCTTGGTCGAGGCCCGCAACCAGGCCGAGGCGCTGGTGCACTCCTCCGAGAAGTCGCTGAAAGAATATGGCGACAAGGTTTCGGAAACCGAGCGCACGGCGATATCGGAGGCTATCACGGCGCTGAAGGCTGCTGCCGAAGGCGACGATGCCGCCGACATCGAGGCCAAGTCGCAGACGCTTGCCGAAGCATCCATGAAGCTCGGCCAGGCCATGTACGAAGCTTCGCAGAAGGAAGCGGCGGAAGCCGACGCCAAGGCGGACGCGGCCAAGGATAGCGATGTGGTCGACGCCGATTTCGAGGAAATCGACGAAAACGACGAGAAGAAGAAGTCGGCCTGACCGGTTGACGGCAAATAAAGCGGAAAGCCCGGCGCAAAGCCGGGCTTTTTTGCAACCCTCGCTGAAAAAGTGCGGGCCTTGCCGAAAAAGTCACTGAAAAACACAGGCACAAGCGCGCCGGCCCTAGCATCCGGGCAGCACCGCTCCTAAATCGAGACAACGTGCCGGCAAACGACGCAACATGCATCAAGACGTTGAGCATCCGGACTGCGGGAAAAGATGAAAGCTGATTTCTACGAGACGCTGGGCGTGCAAAAGGGCGCCGACGAGAAGGAGCTCAAGAGCGCTTTCCGCAAGCTGGCCATGCAGTTCCATCCCGACCGCAATCCCGGCGATCACTCATGCGAGCATAAGTTCAAGGAAATCAACGAAGCCTACGAAACGCTGAAGGACCCGCAGAAGCGCGCGGCCTATGACCGTTTCGGTCACGCCGCCTTCGAGCAGGGCGGCATGAATGGCGGCGCGCAAGGTTTTGGCGCCGGCGGCTTCGCCGACATTTTCGAAGACATTTTCGGCGACATGATGGGCGGGCGCCAGCGCCGCTCGTCGGGCGGCCGCGAACGCGGCGCCGATTTGCGCTACAATATGGAAATCACGCTGGAAGAAGCGTTTGCCGGCAAGACCGCGCAAATCCGCGTGCCGGCCTCGATCTCATGCACGGAATGCTCCGGGACCGGCGCCAAGCCCGGCACCCAGCCGGTGACCTGCTCGATGTGCCATGGCCACGGCAAGGTACGAGCGACGCAAGGCTTCTTCTCGATCGAGCGTACCTGCCCGCAATGCCAAGGCCGCGGCCAGACGATCAAGGACCCGTGCCCGAAATGCGCCGGCCAGGGCCGCGTCACCGAGGAACGCTCGCTGTCGGTCAATATCCCGGCCGGCATCGAGGACGGCACCCGCATCCGGCTTGCCAATGAGGGCGAGGCGGGCCTGCGCGGCGGCCCATCGGGCGACCTCTATATTTTCCTGGCGGTGAAGCCGCATGAATTCTTCCAGCGCGACGGCGCCGATCTCTACTGCAAGGTGCCGATATCGATGACGACGGCCGCCCTTGGCGGCTCGTTCGAGGTGACGACGCTGGACGGCAGTCAGACCAAGGTGAAAGTGACCGAAGGCACGCAGAACGGCCGCCAGTTCCGCCTCAAGGGCAAGGGCATGCCGGTGCTGCGCCAGCCCAATGTCGGCGACCTCTATATCCAGACCGCGGTCGAAACGCCGCAAAACCTGTCGCGCCGCCAGCGCGAGTTGCTGGAAGAGTTCGAGCAGCTGTCGTCGAAGGACAATTCGCCCCAGTCGAGCGGCTTTTTCGCCCGCATGAAGGACTTTTTCGAATCCTTCGGCGAGCACTGAACCCAAGCCAAGGCCGCCACGCTTCCCAAACGTCATCAACATCTTATGCCAGATCGCGCCTTGCCTTGGACCTGTTAGCTGCTAAGTAGCGTTCGGGGAGTGTTGAGGAGAACTTGCATGGCACGTGGTCCGGGATTGCGGAAGGCGCTGGCGGAAAAGTTCGACGACGAACTCAAATTCTTCAAAGGCTGGATCGACAAGCCGAAGTCGGTCGGTTCGATCGTGCCGACAAGCTCCGTCACCGCCCGCAAGATGGCTTCCATCGTCAATCCGAAGTCCGGCCTGCCGGTGCTTGAAGTCGGCCCCGGCACAGGCGTCATCACGCGTGCAATCCTCGCCCAGGGCGTTAAGCCCGAAAACCTCTACGCGGTCGAATATTCCACCGATTTCGTGCGCCATCTGCGCCAGCTCTATCCCGGCGTCAACGTCATCGAGGGCGATGCCTTCAATCTCAACGCCACGCTTGGCGAGAAGAGCGGTATGGTTTTCGATTCCGTCGTCTCCGGCGTGCCGCTGCTCAATTTCCCGGTCGCACAGCGGATCGCCTATATTGAAAGCCTGCTAGACCGCATCCCGGTTGGACGGCCGATCGTGCAGCTGACCTATGGGCCGTTGTCGCCGATCCCGCCCGGCCGCGGCAATTACACGGTCAAGCATTTCGACTTCATCTTCCGCAACATCCCGCCGACGCAGCTGTGGATCTACCGGCGCGAAGCGCATTAGCTGGTATTGGGGGCGGGAGAAGTCTCTGGCGCCTTGTAGAGGATCGCCGTCTCCCGAAGGAAGCTCGATTGAGGGTCGATCCACATCCTTGACTGTTATCCGCCTCGCAAACTCGTGGCGACCTCTCTGATCGCCGCGCACATGGCCCGCACGGCCGTTGCTTCGGCGCTGCTGGAGAACAGAAGCAGCAGAGGCCGACGCGCACGCGGCTCAAGAGGACGCCTCGCAACGATTCGCTGCCAATCGGCCGGAAACGCCAGGCCTGGCGCAATCGACAAACCGCGCCCGGCCCCAACCAGAGCAAGCAGCGCCGCCATATCGCTCGCCGACAGGATGACAACTGGCGCAACGCCAAAATCCTGGAACAATTCGGCAAGCATTGGTCCGCAGCCGCCGCTCGACATAATGAATGGCTGGCCGTCGAGAGCGCGGATCGGAAATGACCCGCCTTGGACTGAGTTCTTTTGCGATGACGCCACAAAGAGTTCGTCGTCGACAAGTTCCTCGGCTTGGCAATTGCCGGCGATGTAGGACAGTCCAATATCGGCGGCACCGCGATCGACCCACTCCGCCACCTCGGTATCCGTGCCCAAGAGCAGTTCGACAGCAAGCTCCGGGTGCCGGACGGAAGTAATGTTCAACGCATATGGAGCAATCTTTACCGAGGCGCTGCTGACCAGCGCGAGCCGTACTCTGCCTTTGATGGAGTGTTCCCGTAGGCCGACAAGACGGCCTAAAGCATGCAAAGCGGCGCGCGCCGCGTCCAAAGCCGCCTCGCCGGTTGCGGTGAAAGCGACACCGCGCCGATCACGTATGACGAGGGGCGCGCCAACGATCTCCTCCAGCGCCTTCATTGCATGGCTTATGGCCGATTGAGAAAGACAGAGCCGCTCGGCGGTTTTGGTGAAGCTGCGCGTCTCGCTGAGCGATGTCAGGACGCGCACCATCGTGATGTTGATATTAGCTTTGTTCATGGCTGCCGAAATATCTTTCATTTCGCTCATATTAAAGAGCGCTGTAGGTTTTGTGAAGGTGAGGGAAACGACCCTCGAAATCGGCGAGCGGCTTTCCTGGCCTCTCCGGCATGCAGGCGTGCGGTACGACGAGACTGAAAACTGGAGTATCGCATGAGCTACCTTCCGCAATTCCTGACCCTTGCTTCGGTCTTCCTGCTCGGCGCCATGAGCCCAGGACCCGATTTTGTAGCCGTGACTTCCCATGCGCTGATCAGCCGTCGCGCGGGGTTCCATGTGGCGCTTGGCATTGCCGCAGCGATCTTGGTGTGGGCGGCTCTCGCGATGTGTGGCCTGGGCCTCGTACTGACGCAGATTGCATGGGCTCACCTTGCCGTCCGGATCGCCGGTGCCGTGTATCTCGGTTACCTGGGCAGCAAGATCCTTTTGTCGGCTTGGCAGGCGCGGCCACCGCTGGCCGTCGGTGGCGCAGAGACCACGGCTCCTTGGCGAAGCGGATTCGTTGTCGGAATTACAAATCCGAAGACGGCCGCGTTCTTCGCGAGCCTGTTCATATCGGTATTGCCGATGCAGGCTCCGATCTGGGTCCAGGCAGTGTCGCTGGCCATAATCGGGCTGGTCGCGATGGCGTGGTTTGGGCTTGTCGCGCTAATGTTCTCCACAAGAAGGGTTCGGTCGGTATATGGCAGCGTCCGCAGGCCGATAGATGCCTTGCTCGGAGTTGCACTCATCGCGCTGAGTGCAAGAATTGCGGTCACCCACTAGCAATAGCCCAGCTGCTCGGCACACCTTCGCGCGCTTGCCCCCCGATCGTTTCCGTTTTTTGACCCAGTGCGTTGATTTGCGCAGCCTCTGGCTGTACCTGTCCGGGAACAAGAGTGGCCAATGGCTGTGATCGCGAAAATCCTCGTCTTTGCCGGCTCGGTGCGCAGCGGCGCCTTCAGCGGCAGGACCGCCGATGTGGCGCAGAAGGAGCTGGCCATGCAAGGCGCCGAGGTGACGCGCATTTCGCTGGCCGACTATCCGCTGCCGATCATCGACGAGGACCTCGAAAAAGAAAAAGGCGTTCCCGACAACGCCGTGAAGCTCGGCCGGCTGATCGCCGCCCATGACGGGCTACTGATCGCGACGCCGGAATATAATGGCTCGATCCCGCCACTGCTCAAGAACACGATCGACTGGGTAAGCCGGGTGCGCCTCGATGGCGGCTGGCCGGTGAGGCCATTTGTCGGCAAGGTCGCCGGCCTGTGCTCGTCTTCGAACGGACATTTCGCCGGGATCCGCTGCATCAACCATCTGCGCGCCGTGCTGGTGCGCTGCCAGCTGGAGATGGTGACGCCGGAATGCTCGGTATCCGATGGCGGCAGTGCCTTCGACGGCGACGGCAATTTCAGGGATGATAGACTGACCAAATCGATGGAGCACCTATGCCGCACGCTGATCGAAACCTCGCGCATGCTATCGACCCGGACCGGGGCATGATTTCCACAGCCATGCAGGCCCATACCATGAGAGACAGGCTGATCGTCGGCCTCGACGTGCCGACGGTGAAAGAGGCCGAACAGGCGGTGCAGGAGCTCGACGGCGTCGTCTCCTTCTACAAGATCGGCTATCAGCTGGCCTTCGCCGGCGGGCTCGACTTCGCCAGGGAGTTGGCCAGCGGCGGCACGAAAATCTTCCTCGACATGAAGCTGCTCGACATCGACCACACCGTGGCGAAGGGTGTCGAGAACATCGTGCGCATGGGCATGACCATGCTGACCATCCACGCCTATCCCAAGGCGATGCGAGCCGCGGTGGAGGCCGCCAGGGGCAGCGACCTCTGCCTGCTGGCGGTCAGCGTGCTGACCTCGATGGACGAGCAGGACGTGATCGACGCCGGCTATGAATACGACCCGCACACGCTGGTGCTGAGACGCGCCGAACAGGCGCTGCATGCCGGCATGGGCGGCGTCGTCTGCTCGGCCGAGGAGGCGGAAGCGGTGCGCCGCATCGTCGGACCCGACCTGGCGGTGGTGACACCGGGGATACGGCCCAAGGGCAGCGACCATGGCGACCAGAAACGCGTGGTGACGCCCGGCCAGGCGATCCGCAACGGCGCCAGCCATCTTGTTGTGGGCCGGCCAATCGTGGCGGCAAGCGACAGGCGCGCGGCTGCCGAGGCCATACTGGAAGAGATGCGCGCGGCGTAACGAGGAGAAGAAAATGCCCAAGGGATACTGGATAGCCCGCGTCGATGTGCGCGACGCTGAAGGCTACAAGGACTATGTCGCTGCCGCCAAGCTCGCTTTCGACCGTTTCGACGTGAAGTTCCTTGCCCGTGGCGGTGAGCATGAAAAGGCCGAGGGGCCTGGCCGCGCCCGCAATGTCATTATCGAGTTCGAATCGCTCAGCGCTGCGCACGATTGCTACCACTCGCCGGAGTACCAGCGCGCCGTCGCCATCCGTCAGAAAGTAGCCGATGGCGAGATCGTGCTGGTCGAGGGTATCTGACGCGCGAAGCTGCTCTGCTCAGTGCGGCGCTTCCTCCTGCGCCAGCACCTCCAGTTGATGGCGGTGCCCCGACAGCTCATAGCCGACAACGGTGACGGCCGGCGCTAGCGTCAGTAAGATGAGGCAGACCGCCATGTCGACGCCGGCAAGGGCGGCGATGATGGCAAGTGCGACGACCGCAGCCGTTCCCGCCAGCAGCCAGACGTGGAGGGGATCGAAGCGCTGGACGAGATAATAATACAGCGCATAGATCGCCCCCAGGAACACGCCTAGCGGAATGGCGACCGAGAGCAGGGTCGCTACCGGGCCGTTATGGGTCTTGTGCTCGATGAAATAGGCCGCGACATGCAGCCCGGCGCCGGTGGCGACGATGGCAGCGACGATCACCATCTGGCCATAGCCCCAGACGAAGGAACGGCTGCGGTGCTGGTGCAGCACCGTCCCCGAGGGCAGCATGTAATAGACCCACCACATGCCGAAGGTGAGACCCATTCCGGCAATGCCGATCAAGGCGGCATCGAGGTTCCAGCCCTGCTCCTCGACCGCGGCCGACAGCGTCGCCAGCGTGCCGACCACCCCTTCGCCCAGCGCGATGATGGCGAACAGGCTGTAGCGCTCGGCGACGTGGTGCGCGTGCCAGGGCGTGCCGCCATCCCGGCGTTCGGCGATGACCGGTCCGGCAAGCTCGATGAGAAGCAGGACCGTGCCGAAAGCCAGGCTGGTCTCCAGCGAGAAATCGACCAGGATCTGCACCACCCAGCCGATCTGGGCGATCGCGATGGCGATGGCATAGGTGAGACAGGCACGCCGCCGCCCAGGGTCCTGCCGCGCCGCGCGCAGCCATTGGAAGATCATGGCGACGCGCATGATGACGTAACCCAGCACCATGACCGAATTGTTGAGGTGTTCGCCATGCTCGATCGAGGCGAACATGCGCGGCAGGCCGATGGCCAGCACCAGCACGCCGATCATCTGCACCATGGTGACGAGGCGGAAGATCCAATCGTCGGTGTCATAGGCGGAGGAAAACCAGGAGAAATTGATCCACGCCCAGCAGATCGCGAAGCTGGCAAAGCCGAAGCCGATCAGCGCCGCCGCGTAGTGGCCCTCGGCCAAGGCATGCGCCAGTTGCGACGAGGCAAGGCTGAAGGCGGTGACGAAGGTCAGATCGAACAGCAGCTCGAGCGGCGTGGCGACGCGATGCGCCTCATGCGGATCGCGCCCGGCCATGCGCCTTATGTGATGATGGAGGGAGCTTGCTGGTGTGCTCATAGCGCGGCCTTGCCTGAGGACTGTCCCGCGACACTAAAGGTGGAGCAAAAGCCGTCAAGGCGCGGTAGGTCGCGCTGGTCCCTCGACCGTTCAGATCGCCTGTCGGTTCAGTCGGTTCGCCGCCGTCTCGGCAACCGCATCGGCCAGCGTCATGCCCCATTGCATCAGGCAATAGGCGCGGAAATCGAAGCAGGGCAGGCCGGGACAGACCTCGAACTCGATGAGGTGGACATGGTCGTTAGCCTCGACCCTGAAATCGAGGGAAAACACGTCTCGCAGGCCGAGCCCGCTGACCAGCCGCTCGGCGATGCGGCGGATGGTTGCCGCGGCTGCCGGCTGGGTGTCGGCAACCGCCTCCAGCACCGGCTCGCTGTATAGTCCAGCCGCCTTGGCGGCCTCGCCGGTGTCGCCGTAAAGCGCCATCGAGTCCGCCATGGTCTGGAAATCGCCGCCGGAGTCGACGAATGCAACGCCGAGCGCTTCCGCCCCGGCATCCGTTTGCAGCCCAAGGAAGCTGGCGCGGACGTTGCGACCGCCGACATAGGGCTGGACGACGACATCGTCGCGATAAGCGGCATAGACCCGCCGGCTAAGCTCCAGCGCATGGGCCAGGTCGTTGCAGCGTGAATCCGGCCAGATGCCTACCTTGGAGCCGAGCCGGTTCGGCTTGACGAACCAGCCGGCTTCCGAAGCTGGCGGGTCGGCCAGCCAGCGGCCGTCGCGGGCCAGGCCTGCCTGCGGCGCCGGCAGGCCGAGCGCGCAAAGCACGGCGCCGGAACGGAACTTGTCCTGGCAAAGCGCGAACAGCGCATCGTCGGCTCCGATGGTTCTAAGCCCATTCAGCCTGGCAAGTGCGGGCGCTGCAGCACCGCGGAAATAGGCAATGCCGTCGGTCAGCGTCCAGACCAGCGTGGTTGCGGGATCGGCCTTCGCCAGCGCGCTTGCCGCATCGTCGAGTGCAACCGGCATAAAGGCGAGGCCGCGCTTTTCACAAGCGGTCGCCAGTTGATCGAACTCAGGAGCGAGATCGGTCGACTGCGCCAGATAAGACGAGATTTCCAGGGCGCGCTCGGCGGGAAAGCCGTCGGCGACCAGCCTGTCGAAACAGGCCTTTTCCGGCTCGTGGACGAGGATCAAGGTCGGGCGCGGCATGGGTCAAAGCTTCTCGGTGATGCAGCCACACCATCGCACGGCCAATGCGATCGGCTTGCGCGAAATCGACCCGCGCCCGCCGCCTGCACGACAACCGGTACGCTCAGGCGATGACCACGCGCGGCTCGAAGCGGCCGTTGACGGGGATGTCGAGCAGGAAGGTCATGCCGGCCTGTGGGTCGAGCTTGCGCTGCTTGTCGTCCTTGCCTTTCCAGGCCGAGGTCACCGCCAGCCGATCGGCCTTGGCCCCGACAAAGGCCGGGCACGAGGACTGCCCCGCCGGCACGGCAATTTCGCGCAACAATGTGCCATCTGGCGAATAGGCCTTGACCGCCTTGCCGCCCCAGACGGCGTTCCACAGCACGCCGTCGCGATCAACGACCGAGCCGTCGACAAAGCCCTTGGACGAGCGATGGTCGACGAACACTTTGGACTCGCCGATCGGCAGACCCGTTGCCGGATCGCAGGCGACGCGCATCAACAGGCCGGTCGAGGTATCGGTGTAGTAGGCGATCGTTCCATCCTGCGAGAAACAGATCGAGTTCGACACGGTGATGCCGGTGTAAAGCGTGCGCAATTCTCCCTTGAAGAACCAGTAGATGGCACCCGCGCCCTTCTCCTCACCCTTGCCCATCGTGCCGACCCAGAAGGCGCCACAAGGGTGGACGCGCGAATCGTTGGAGCGGGTCAGCGCATTGTCGGCCTCGATAGGCGTATGCAGCGTCAGCTTGCCGGTCGAGACGTCGCGGACATGCAGGCCGGTCTCGGTGGCGATGAGCTGGCGATTGTCATCGATAATGGCGATGGCGCTGGCCATCTGGGCGAGCTCATGGACCTTCCGCGCGCCGGACGTGACACCCTGCTCCAGCAAAAGCCCGTTGACGATGTCGAACCAGAACAGCGTATCGGTGGCGGGATCGTAGCTCGGCCCCTCGCCGAGTTCGCAGACATGGTCCGAAAAAACCGAAACGTTTCCCATCATGCCGCTCCGCCGAAGGCCGCGTCCCAGGCCGTCACCGCCGCCCGGGCGCGCGTGGCCACTTCATCGACGCTCATGCCGGGTTTGAACAGGCTGGAGCCAAGACCAAAAGCAGTTACCCCAGCGGCTTTGTAGCCGGCAAAGTCTTTGTCGGAAACGCCGCCTACGGCGCCGACCACGGTATCGGCCGGCAGCACGGCCCGCATCGCCGAAATGCCGCTGGGCCCGAGCACGCTTGCCGGGAAGAATTTGAGCGCCGAAGCCCCAAGCCTAATCGCCTGAAAAGCTTCGGTGGGGGTGAACACGCCTGGCATCGTCACCATGCCATGGTGCATGGCGCGGGCCATGACGTCGGCATCGATGTTGGGGCTGACCAGCAGCCGCCCGCCGGCCTTGGCGAGGGCGTCGACATCGGCTGAAGTCAACACCGTGCCGGCGCCGACCAGCGCTGTCTTGGGCAAAGCGGTGACAATGCTGGCGATCGATGAAAACGGCTCCGGCGAATTGAGCGGCACCTCGATGGCTTCGATGCCGGCGTCAAACAGCGCCTGGCCGATGGCAACCGCCTCGCTGGGTTTGAGGCCGCGCAGAATGGCGACAAGACCACGCTTGAGCTTCGGCAAGGGGGCGGTCTGGGTCACGCTGTCACTCCACTCTGGTGAGTCATTTGGCGATCATGCCATTTTCCCGCGCTGCCTCGATAAGGCCGGCACGCACCGCCTCGTCGGCGTCGACCGTCCTGACGGCAAGCCCTGCAAGGTCTAGCGCCTGGCGGTAGAGGGCTGCTAGCGAGCCGGACGCAACCAGCACGATTGCGGTGGTGCTTTCGCCATAGCGGCGGCCCGCCGAGGCGATCTCGCCGCCGATCAGCAGGCCGGACAGGCAAGCGGCGGCATCGTCGGCCTTGAGGTTCTGCAGCAGGCCGGCGGCGCGGATCGAGAACAGCCGCGAGGTGACATCGCCGCCCTCCGCCAAAGCCTTGCGGCACCATTCCTGGAAGAACGGATTGTCCGGAGTGACCGGCTTCGGGCTCTCGCCCAGCGAATGGCGCAGGATAGAGTGAGTGGCCAGCACCGAAAACAGCTCGCCGGTCGGCCAGGTGCAGAAGCCGTCGACCGCGCCGTCTGCGACCAGAACCCATTTCGAATGGGTGCCGGGCATGCAGACGAGATGGCGACCTTTTGCCGGCAAACCGGCGCCGGCAAGCTGGGTTTCCTCGCCGCGCATTACGTCCGGCGCATCTTCCAGGCGCTGCGCCAGGCCAGGCACGATGCGGATGTCGCGGCGCTGGCCGGGAATGCGGGCGGCCCCCGCGAGAATGGCACTGAGCGGCGCCGGCACGGTGACGTAAGGCGCTTCCAGCCAACCCTGGCGCGAGCCGGCCATGCCGCAGATGATGACCGGCAGTGTGTCAGGTGCGCCGAGCGCCGCCAGATGGCCCTCGAGGATGGTCGAAAAGCCTTTTTGCTGCGCGGTGATCAACCCATCATCGCCGCGACGCTCGGCAAGCACCCCGCCCGCCCCGTCGACCAGCCAGACCCGCATGCGGGTCGTGCCCCAGTCGACGGCGGCGACTGCCGGCGTGCCTTTTGCCGGATTTTGATTCACCGGACTCACAGGAAACCCCCGTCGACGATCAACATCTGCGCCGTCAGCATACGCGCGGCGTCGGAGGCCAGGAACAGCACCGTGCCGACGATGTCGTCGGGCTGCATGACCTGCTTGATGCATTGCTTGGCGACATGGGCGGCGAGCTTCTCCTCGGTGACCCAGAGTTCCCGCTGCCGCTCGGTGATCACCCAGCCCGGCGCAATCGCATTGACGCGGATGCCGTCGACCCCAAGCTTGCCCGCGAGACCTTTGGTGAGGCCGAGTATGCCGGCCTTGGCGGCGGTGTAGGCCGGCATATCGGGGTGGTTGATGAGATAGGAGGTTGAGGTGAAGTTGATGATCGAACCGCCGCCGGCCCGCTTCATGCCCGGCGCGACCGCCTGTGCGGTGAAGAAATGCGGGCGCAGATTGACGGCGAGATTGTTGTCCCAGAACTCGACGGTAACGTCAGCGACGTCGTGGCGTTCGTCCCAGGCGGCATTGTTGACCAGCACGGTGACGTCGCCATGTGCCTCAGCCGCTTTGGCGGCCGAAGCGCGCAACGCCTCGACGTCGCGCAAATCGGTCTTGAGGTAGAGCGGTCGCCGGCCAAGTTCTTTTTCGACGCGGTCGGCAAGCAGCGTGCTTGGGCCATCGGCGATGTCGATGAAGGCGACATGGGCGCCCTGGCGAACGAAGCCCTCGGTCAGTGCCGCACCAATTCCGGAACCGCCGCCGGTGATCAGCACCGAGGCTCCCCTGAGGTCGGCAAAATCGGCCGATGGCATCATATCTTCATCTCCCGGTCCGGTCGGCGCGCATCCTATCCAGCCAAGTCCGGGGAGCAAGGGCGAAAACGGCGATTTGATTGGCTTATGTCAGACAAAAGGCCGCAAGATGGCGGCCACAGTCGATCTTGGCTCGCGCCGCTGACTTGCTCGACGCAGGCCAGACCGCCGGTCAGACTGCCTTGGCGTAGAGGGCGCCGCGATAGGAATCGCGGAGGTAGCCGAGCGTGGCGTCGGCATCGACCGGTTTGCCGAAGAGATAGCCCTGGCCGCCGGCGCAGCCGAACTGAACGAGGCGGTCGGCCTGCGCCTCCTCCTCGATGCCTTCGGCGACGACATCCATGCCGAGCCCTTCGCACATGGCCAGAATGGCGCGGATGATGTGTTCCGACGGTCGGTCGTCGAGGATCGAGGAGACGAAGGCGCGGTCGATCTTGAGCTTGTCGAAATGGAATTCGCGCAAGCGGCCGAGCGAGGACTGGCCGGTGCCGAAATCGTCGAGCGAGACTCGGATGCCGACGCGACGCAGGTCCTCGACGATCTTCTCGGCCGAGGCCGGATCGTTCATCAGGCCGGTTTCGGTGATCTCGATCTCCAGCCGTCGCGGATCGAAGCCGGTGCGGTCGAGGATCGACAATATGTGCAGGCCAGTGTTCTGGTCGACGAGCTGCGAGGGCGACAGGTTGAAGGACAGGAACAGGTCCTTCGGCCAGCTGCGCGCCGCTTCGGCCGCCTTGCGCAGCACCAGCTGCGACAGCGGGCCGATGATGCCGCGCTCTTCGGCGATCGGGATGAACACGGTCGGCGGGACGACGCCGAGGTCGCGATCGGTCCAGCGCGCCAGCGTCTCGAAGCCGATGGTGCGGCGGGTGGTCAGATCGACGATGGGCTGGAAATGCGGCTCGACCTCACCGGCCGAGACGGCGCGGCGCAGCGCCTGTTCGATGCGGGTGACGCGCTTGGCCGCCTCTTCCATTTCGCGGGTGTAGACGACGACGCGGCCACGGCCCGAACGCTTGGCGTGGTAGAGCGCCGTTTCGGCCTTGTTGACGAGGATTTCCGTGGTTTCGTCGCCGGAATAAAAGAGCGAGCAGCCGACCGAGGCCGAAAGCCTGGCGGTGCGTTCGCCGACATCGTAGGGCGCCGACAGGATTTCGATCATCATGCGCGACTTCTCGGCCGCCGCCTCCTCCGAGAACACCATCGGGTAGAGGAAGGCGAATTCGTCGGCGCCGATGCGGCAGACAGTAGAGTGGCTGTCCATCGAGGCGCGCAGCCGCATCGCCACCTGGATCAATATGTCGTCGCCGGCCTTGTGGCCGAACAGATCGTTGATCGGCTTGAAGCCGTCGAGGTCGAGAATGCCGACCGTGAACGGCGCGGGATCGTCTGCACGGTCGCTGATCAGGCGATCGACCTTGTCGAAGAAGCGGCGATGGTTGCCAAGCCCGGTCAGCGCATCGGTGAACGCCAGATCCGAGTTTTCCCTGCTTGCCTGCCCGGTGCCAAACGTCGTTTGCATCGGTATCCCTGTTTGTGACGCCCGAAATTTAGGCTGAGACTGGCAGCAAAGCGTTTAGGAAGCGTATCGCGAAATCGATTTTTCGCTGGCGAATGATGCTTTAGCGGACGCGGTAGAGTTCGACCGGGGTTCCGCGCGTTTCGGCCACCGGTTCGAGCCAATCGGGGACGCTTCCCTGCATCAGCCCGGCCAGGAAGCCTTGCGGCGCCTTGGCGGCAAGCATCTTGCTTTCGGCGCTGCCGCGGCAGAGCGCCATCAGGCCGACGTGGTGAGCCGCCGCGATCGTCCTCGCCTGGTCCGCCGATCCGAGGAAGGCATCGAGCGCAAGCAGGTCGCCGGCGATGTTGCGATGATAGGGGCCGGCAAAGACGCGGTGCCCGGAATAGGCCAGGATGGGCGAGCCGAGATTGGAAATGGCAAGCACCGTGGTGTCCGGCAGCCGGGCCAACGCCGCGAAGGAGGCCTTGCGCTCGCAGGACGGATCGCTGTCGGTGTCCTGTGCCTCGACCGAGACCTTGCTGGCCTCGAACACGCTCGACGTCGCGGCGGCAGCGCCGGCCCAGACGGCATTCACCGACACCACCCAGACCGCCGCCATGCGCAGCGATACGCTGCGCGCAGGGCTGATCCTCGCCCGTTCGCGCCAGCTTGCGATCCAGGCCGACAGCGGGATGACGGCAAAGGCGATCGAGAATGTCGAGCCGCGGACCTGCCAGGCGCTGACGATGAAGGCGCCGACCAGCAAGGCGCCGACGAGGCTGTCCTGGCGGCGCCATGGTCCGCGCAGGCGAAGCGCCATCAGCGCGATCGCCACCAGCGGCGTGACATAGCGCGCCGCCAGCGAGGCCGGCTCGCTGGCGGCAATACTGAACAGCGACTGCGCCTCGTCGATGTGATCGAGCCACAATTCCTTGAGGCGCGGATCGAGAGTTGCGTAGGGAGCCGCAAGGCATTGCGGAAACAGCGCCGCGACAACGGCGCCCAGCACAAGCGCGAGCAGGCCGAGCGAAATCAGGCGGCGTCCGGCCGTGCCGTTGGACACCTTGAGCGACGTCACGGCGGCAAGGCCCAGTCCGGCGATTGCCGCGACGACGAATTGTACGGCCGAGAAGGCATCGCACTGCGCCTGGCCCCAGGCCGATGGCGGGATGGTGCTGACGAAGACCAGGGCTGAAACGCCGGCAAAGCCGAGACCGAAATCCCTGGCGATCCGGCGTTCGCCGCCGGGATCGACGACGAACAGCAAAGCGATGCAGGCGCCGATGGTGGCGACATAGGGCGCGGTTTCCATGCCGACGGCCAGCGTCAGGGCCGCACACAGCCCGGAAATCAGCGCCGCCCAGCGACGCGCCGGCGCCTCGAGCAGCAGGCTGAGGCTGGCCATGGTCAGCGTCAGCTGGACATTGTGATGATCGAGCGCACCCGGCAAGAAAATGCCGATGAAATGCAGCGCCGCCGCGCCGATAACGACCGCCGGCAGCACCGCGCCGACGCCGGCGAAGCTGCGCGCCGCACGGGCGAGGAAGAACACCGCCAGGCAAAACAGCAGCGCCGGCCACAGCACCTGCGCGATCGCTTCGGCCATGGCCATGCTGCCGGTCAGCGCCGAGGCGGCGAGGATGATGGCGGCGAGCGGTGCGTCGACCAGCCGCGACCAGTGCATGACGAAACCGCCTTCCGGCCCCATCCTGTACTGATGCAGGTCGAACCAGCCCTGGCCGGCCAGCATGTCGCGAACCTCGACCAGCCGCAGCAGGCTGTCATTGTCGCCGCCGGCATTGCTCAATTCGCGAAAGCCCGTGGCGGCATTGACAGCCAGCACCACCAGCATGGCAAGCAGCGCCAGCGTCATATCGGACTTCCAGGAGGAAGCACCCGCCTTGGCTGCGTTCATCATCATGACCTTGGTCGGAAAGACTGCGGCCTTAAACCTAGCCTTAACAGCTTCAATAAATAGTAAAGTCGCCTGAGCGAGGCCGCATATGAGCGCGGCCGGAGGCTCCGCCGGGCGTCGGGAGACGGAAATGCCGCACGAAGTCCGCCATGAGCCGGCCATTGCCGTGCTCCTGCCTTGCTACAATGAGGAACTGACCATCGCCGAGGTGGTGCGGCGCTTTCGCGAGACGCTGCCGTCGGCCGAGATCTATGTCTATGACAACAATTCCAGGGATTTGACCGCGCTCAAGGCGCGCGCAGCGGGCGCCATCGTCGTCCGCGAGCCGCGCCAGGGCAAGGGCAATGTCGTGCGGCGCATGTTCGCCGACATCGATGCGGACATCTATCTGATGGCCGATGGCGACGGCACCTATGCGCCGGAAGATGCCTCGCTGCTGATCAACATCCTGCAGACCGAGCGCTGCGACATGGTGGTAGGCACCAGGCGCGGCGTCACCGACGATGCCGGCCGTTCCGGCCATGCCTTCGGCAACCGCATCTTCAATAGCCTCTACAAGCGGCTGTTCGGCGCCGACTTCACCGACATCTTCTCCGGCTACCGCGTCTTCTCGAGGCGTTTCGTCAAGAGCTTTCCCGCGGTTTCCGGCGGCTTCGAGATCGAGACCGAAATGTCGGTGCATGCCTCGCAGCTCAAACTGCCGGTGAGCGAGATCGCGCTCGATTATGGCCGCCGGCCTGAGGGATCGTCGTCGAAGCTGTCGACCTATCGCGACGGCGCCAGGATCCTGTGGATGTTCGCCATGCTGATGAAGGAGACGCAGCCGCTGCGCTTCTTCGGCGCCTTCGCGATTTTCTTCCTGGCATCGAGCCTTACCCTGATGACGCCGGTGCTGATCGAATTCGCCCAGACCGGCCTCGTGCCGCGCATGCCGACCTGGGTGCTGTCGGTCGGCCTGCTGCTCTTGTCGATGCTTGCGATGGTGACCGGACTGATCCTCGATTCGGTATCGCGCGGACGCGCCGAGCAGAAGCGCATTTTCTATCTCTCCGTCCCGTCGGGCCGGGTCGAACGGCGCGAACGCACGAGCGAAACAGCGAAGGCCGAACCGGGCAAGACGCCCCGGGCCGCCTGAGGCCGTGAGCCGGCTCGCCCGCTTCGTCCTGGCCGGCGGCGTTGGTTTCGTCGCCGATGCCGCGGCGCTCTGGCTGTTCTTGGCGGTGACGCCGCTCGGTCCCTTCGTCGCCCGTGTCCTGTCGATCGGCTTTGCGCTGTGCGTCACCTGGCAGATCAACCGGCACCTGACCTTTTCGCCGTCGAGCCGCGGCGTGGCGCAGGAGGGCGCGCGCTATGGCGGCGTCGGCATCGCCACCAGCATTGTCAACTATCTCGTCTACTGCGCCATCCTGTTCGCGCTGCCGGCAATGCCGCCGCTGGCGGCACTTGCCGTCGCCTCGCCGGTCGCCATGGCGCTGTCCTTCCTCGGTTACTCCCGGCTGGTCTTCGACCGGTAAAGGTCTGGGCCAAGCAAGCGCGATTGGCAGAAGCCGCCAAGTTCCGTATATCGGCGACTTGCCTTGCCGCAATTCCGGACGGAAAACCACTACGCACTTTTCCTGGACTTGCTCGACCCGCTGGAGACCAGAAGATGACCCTGAAGATCGCCGTCCAGATGGACCATGTCTCCACCGTCTCGATCGCCGGCGACACGTCCTTTGCGCTGTCGCTGGAGGCGCAGCGGCGCGGCCACCAATTGTTCCACTACACGCCCGACCGGCTGTCGATGCTGGGCGGCAAGGTGTTTGCCCGCATCGAAGAGATGAAGCTCCGCGACGAGAAGGGCAATCATTATACGCTGGGCGACAAGGTGCGCACCGACCTGTCGGAGATGGATGTGATCCTGCTGCGCCAGGATCCGCCCTTCGACATGAATTACATCACCACCACGCATATTCTGGAGCGCATTCACCCGAAGACATTGGTCGTCAACGACCCGGCCTGGGTGCGCAACAGCCCGGAAAAGATCTTCGTCACCGAATTCCCCGATCTGATGCCCGAAACGCTGATCACCAAGGATCCCCAGGAGGTCGCGGCCTTCCGCAAGGAATTCGGCGACATCATCGTCAAGCCGCTCTATGGCAATGGCGGCGCCGGCATCTTCCATCTCAAGGAAGACGATCGCAACCTCGCCTCACTGCTCGAAATGTTCGCCCAGCTGTCACGCGAGCCGTATATCGTCCAGCGCTATCTGAAGGATGTGCGCAAGGGCGACAAGCGAATCATCCTGATCGACGGCGAGGCGGTCGGCGCCATCAACCGCGTGCCGGCCGACCACGATTCTCGCTCCAACATGCATGTCGGCGGCCGCGCCGAAAAGACCGAGCTGACGGAACGCGAACGCGAAATCTGCGCCCGCATCGGCCCATCGCTGAAAGAACGCGGCTTCATCCTGGTCGGCATCGACGTGATCGGCGACTACATGACCGAGATCAACGTGACCTCGCCAACCGGCGTGCGCGAAGTGCAGCGTTTTGGCGGCGCCGATATCGCCAGCCTGTTCTGGGACGCGGTGGAGGAAAAGCGGCGGAATTCGACCGCGTAGTGTGCGTTGCTACGGAGGACTTTGGTGGGTCCAGAGAAGCATCGAAAGATGCTCTTTATCGGGTAAGACTGCCGAGCAAGCGGCTCATCAGATCAAACTATGTCCCGGAAGCGCCGAGGCCTCAGTTTCCGAGGAAGGAGACCGATAAGTCTGGTCTGCAATTTTCGCTGTGGTGTTGCCCAGTCTTTCAGCAGAAAACCCGCATCGGAGTTCTTTTCCAGCAATGCAAAAGCCGCAGACAGTCCGATCAGGTCGACCAAGGTCCTGCGCATTGAGTGGCGGGAGATTAAATGCGCCAGTCCCGGCGCCACTTCGCACCAACGATTGGCCAGTGCCCGCCGTATCGCTATTTCAGTATCAGGCGACATCCTGCCGAGGCCAACTCCGGTACCCAGGATGCGCCCGTCCGCCCAGCCATTGCCGCCGTGAAGCCGATAACTGCCAAGAGCCCGCCCAATCCTCACGGTTCCGCCGATCATATGGGCGGCACGAGCCATATAACCATCGGCACATATCTTTATTTCGTCCGGATCGGATGGACGCATGATTTCAAGCGGAGCTCGACGAAACATCATCCCCGATGTGGTTGACCAAAACCAACCCACGGTACCCCGATCAATAAATAATAATGTCGGGTCAGCTTCGGTGTCGACATGCAGGTAGCCGCTCATTTTCGGCATCGATCGCGGGTCGTTCAGGTGGAATACGGGATGACCGCCCGCAAGCAGGTTGCCGGCCGTATCTATCACCACCTCATCGGAGCTCGACATTGCCGCGATACGGGTTTGGCTGAGATGCGCTCTCACATGGCATTCTATGAAGTCAGGATGCCAAGCATCGTCACCGTCAAGAAAGGAGATCAGGGGCCCGGCTGTCGCGTCAAGCCCGGTCATCATTGCTGTCAACTGCCCGCCATTTTGCAGTCGGGGCAGAAAGCGGAAACGACTGTCGCCAAGCTGGGACAGACACTCTTCAATCCTTCGGCGGGAACCGTCGGTCGAAAAATCATCGACCACCACGCATTCGAACGCAGTGTATGTCTGCGCCGCTACGGATCGGATCGCAGTGTCGATGAATGCCTCTTGATTGAAACAGCCTACGCAAACGGATACGGTTGGTAGCGCGATGTGAGAACCAGCTCCGCTTGGGACGATGTTTTCTTTCAAGAGGCGCTTCTCCGTACACCAGATTTGATCGCCTGAGATATTCCGTCGATCAAATGGCGGTGTTTCTTTGCCAAATTTCTCTCTATCGAAGCGAGTTTTTCTCCGCACTCAAGATCGCAATTGCCGCATGTTGACCCTACAGCACGGGTATCGCCCTCCTACCAAATTCGAGATTGTCAGAGCCATGCTGCGTCATGGCCACAACCTCAGAAAAGGGCACCCTTCCGCGAAGTCGCAACCTGCTCTTCAGGCCAGTTTGCTGTCGGACGATCCGTTCATATCCTATTCGGGAATGTCCGGTACGCCGCTCGGATTAGCAAGTCATATGCCTTTCCGTCCACGCAGCCACCGCGCCTGGTTTCTCATCTCGCCAACCTGGTCCATCGAAAACAGTGCTAGCGTCAAAACCATCCGGACCTATGCCGTTCTGCATAGACTCAAGAACCCCCGTCACTCGCTAATCTTCCTATCCAACACTCAGGCAGAGGCTGATCTGTTGAACCAGTCCGGCGAGGCCGCCGTCCTGCACAACAAGACGTCAACAACCTCCGAACACATATTCAGGCCTCTCGATGACGTCCCTGTAGAATTTGATGCAATCTACAATGCGCAGCTGGCTCCGTGGAAGCGCCATGACTTGTCGCTTGGCATCCAGCGTTGCGCATTTGTCTTCTATCGAGATTCAAGCGGATCCTCCACGACGGAGTCGGAAAGAGCGCGAATAAATCGGCATAGGGAGCTCGCGCCGCATCACGTCTTTATCAACGAGTTTGACGGCACCGGCAAGCCGGTCCGATTGGCACCGGCTCAGGTGAACACGCATCTAAATCGTGCAGCCGTGGGAATCTGTCTCTCTCACCTGGAAGGACCAATGTTCGCCAGCACGGAATATCTTCTCGCGGGCCTTCCAGTGGTCACGACGCCGAACCATGGCGGCCGAGACCTTTATCTGGATGACGACTATTCGCTCACAGTTCCACCCGATCCTCGATCCATCGCGGAGGCTGTCTTAGCGCTGAAGGAGCGACGAATTCCCCGGGATTACATTCGTTCGCAAACTTTGAAACGAATCGAACGAGACCGCGGGCGGTTCATAGACCTTGTAAACGAGATTTTTCTGGAGAGCGGCTCTTCGCGCCGGATCGCCCTGCCTTGGCCTTTCAGATATCCTGTCATGGAGTGGCTTCCACCGCAGGTCGCGATCGATCGATCGCTTTCAGGTTCGGTCGATGCCTTCATCACCGCTTAGACGGCAACAGCCTCGGATTGCCGGAGGAACTCTGTCGCCCTCTACCGGGCACAACGCGGCTGCAACCAGCACGGCTGCCTGTTCCTGTAATGTTCTTGCCTTGGCCTGAAATCTATGGTTGTCTTGTCGTGACGTCGCTCGCGGCCTGAACCACAAGGTCGAGGCGAAGCCGGTTTCCGGGGGCAGGGCAAATGGTGGCGCGGGTTCGCACGGTTGCTTTCCAGGGCATCGAGGCCGTGCCGGTCGATGTCCAGGTGATGATCGCGCCGGGCAAGGTCGGCATGCAGATCGTCGGCCTGGCCGACAAGGCGGTGGCCGAAAGCCGCGAACGCGTGCAGGCGGCGCTCCATGCATCCGGCCTGTCGATGCCGTCGAAGAAGGTGACGGTCAACCTCGCTCCAGCCGATCTGCCCAAGGAAGGCAGCCATTACGACCTGCCGATCGCGCTCGGCCTGATGGCAGCACTCGGCGCCATTCCGGGCGACATGCTGGCCTCCTATGTCGTGCTCGGCGAATTGTCGCTCGACGGAACCATTGCCGCGGTTGCAGGCGCCCTGCCGGCGGCGATCGGCGCCAATGCCGAGGGCAAAGGCCTGATTTGCCCGTTCGGCTGCGGGCCGGAAGCGGCCTGGGCGGGAAAGGATTTCGACATATTGGCGCCGCGCAGCCTGATTGCCATCGCCAATCATTTTCGCGGCACGCAGGTGCTGTCGCGACCCGAGCCCGGCATTCATGTCTCGGCGCGCGACCTGCCCGACCTCTCAGACATCAAGGGCCAGGAAAGCGCCAAGCGGGCGCTGGAAGTGGCGGCGGCCGGCGGCCACAATCTCTTGATGGTAGGGCCTCCCGGCTCGGGAAAATCGATGCTGGCGCAGAGGCTGCCTTCAATTCTGCCGCCACTGGCGCCCAAGGAACTTCTTGAAGTCTCGATGATCGCCTCGGTGGCCGGCGAGCTCGGCGAAGGCAAGCTCACCGACCGGCGGCCGTTCCGCGCCCCGCACCATTCGGCTTCGATGGCGGCAATGGTCGGCGGCGGCATCAGGGCGCGGCCGGGCGAAGTATCGCTTGCCCATAACGGCGTCCTGTTCCTCGACGAGTTTCCCGAATTCACGCCGCAGACCTTGGATGCGCTGCGCCAACCGCTGGAGACCGGCGACTGCATGATCGCGCGCGCCAACCACCGCGTCACCTATCCAGCGCGCATCCAGCTGGTGGCGGCGATGAACCCGTGCCGTTGCGGCATGGCCGGCGAGCCCGGCTATCGCTGCCTGCGCGGCGAACGCTGCCGCACCGATTACCAGGCGCGCATCTCAGGCCCGTTGCTCGACCGCATCGACCTCAGGATCGAGGTACCGGCGGTCTCGGCCGCCGACCTGATCCGGCCCGACCGAGCGGAGAAAAGTGCAGCCGTCGCCCAGCGCGTGGCGCGCGCCCGCACCATCCAGCGCGAACGTTTCGAGCGGCTGGGCGTAACCAGCGCCACCACCAACGCCCATTGCTCGCCTTCTGTTATCGAGGACATCGCCGCGCCGGACGCAGCAGGCCTGTCGCTGCTGAAAGACGCCAGCGAGAAACTCGGCTTTTCTGCGCGCGCCTATCACCGCGTGCTCAAAGTGGCGCGCACACTGGCTGACCTCGACGCCAGCGAAACCGTCGGCCGAATTCACCTGGCCGAGGCGATTTCCTACCGCATGATGTCGGAGCGGGTAGCGCAGGCGGCGTAACGCTCCTCCTTGAGGGGAAGGTGGCCCCGAAGCGGCAGGGTGGGGGTCGCCGAAGAATGGTCGATCTTTTTGGAGCCGAGCCGAGAAAGGGCCTCTGCAATGACATTGCTTGTAGTGTCGTCCGAAGGGAGTCGCTGCACTTCACGCAGGACCCCACCCGGCCCTTCGGGCCACCCTCCCCTCAAGGGGGAGGGAAACGCAGGCGCTAATTCGCCCGCTCTTTCGCCTTCAGCTCCAGCCGCCGTGCGTGCAGCACCGGTTCCGTATAGCCATTCGGCTGTTCGCGGCCTCTAAACACCAGGTCGCAGGCGGCGTGGAAGGCGATGGAATTGTCGAAATCGGTGGCCATCGGGCGGTAGAGCGGGTCGCCGACATTTTGGAGGTCGACGATCGCTGCCATGCGCCGCAGCGAATCCATCACCTGAATTTCGGAGCAAACCTTGTGGTGCAGCCAGTTGGCGATGTGCTGCGAGGAGATGCGCAGCGTGGCGCGGTCTTCCATCAGGCCGACATCGTTGATGTCGGGCACTTTCGAGCAGCCGACGCCCTGGTCGATCCAGCGCACGACATAGCCGAGAATGCCTTGCGCATTGTTGTCGAGCTCGCGCTGGATCTCGTCGGGGGTCCAGTTCGGCCGCACCGCCACCGGCACCGACAATATATCATCGAGCTTCGCCTTCGGCCGGCTCTTGAGCGCCGCCTGGACGGCATGGACATCGACCTTGTGATAGTGCGTGGCGTGCAACGTCGCCGCCGTCGGCGACGGCACCCAGGCGGTGTTGGCGCCGGCCTTGGGATGCGCGATCTTCTGTTCCAGCATCGCCGCCATCAGATCCGGCATCGCCCACATGCCCTTGCCGATCTGGGCGTGGCCGGCCAGACCGCATTCCAGCCCGGTGTCGACATTCCACGCCTCATAGGCGGAGATCCAGGCGGCCTGCTTCATGTCGAACTTGCGGATCATCGGCCCGGCTTCCATCGAGGTGTGGATCTCGTCGCCGGTGCGGTCGAGGAAGCCGGTGTTGATGAACACGACGCGTTCCTTGGCGGCGCGGATCGCCTCCTTGAGGTTGACGGTGGTGCGCCGCTCCTCGTCCATGATGCCCATCTTGATGGTGTTTGCCGCCATACCGAGCAGCGCTTCGACGCGGTCGAAAATCTCGACTGCGAAGGCGACTTCCTCCGGCCCATGCATCTTCGGCTTCACCACATACATTGAGCCCGCGCGGGAATTCATCCGACGCCCGTTGGCGCCGACATCGTGCAGCGCGATCAGCGCCGTCATCGCCGCATCCAAGATGCCTTCCGGCACCTCGTTGCCATCGCGGTCGAGGATGGCCGGATTGGTCATGAGGTGACCGACGTTTCGCACCAGCATCAGCGAGCGGCCAGGCAAGCTCAGCGCGCCACCACTGGGCGCGGTCCAGGCGCGGTCCGGATTGAGCTTGCGCGTGAAGGTTTTGCCGCCCTTGCTGATTTCCTCCGCCAGATCGCCCTTCATCAGGCCGAGCCAGTTGCGGTAGACGATGACCTTGTCCTCGGCATCCACCGCCGCGACCGAATCCTCGCAGTCCTGGATGGTGGTCAGCGCCGATTCCAGGATCACGTCGGCAATGCCGGCCGGGTCGGTGCGGCCGATCTGGTTGGTGCGGTCGATGAGGATCTCGATGTGCAGGCCGTTCTGGACCAGCAGGATGGCTTCCGGGTTGGCACCGTCGCCGCGATAGCCGGCAAATTGTTTCGGGTTGGCCAGCGTGGTGCCGCCGGCGCCAGCGCCGAGCCGCAAGGTGCCACCCGAAACCGTCAGCCCGTTCACGCCGGCCCATTTGCCCGAGGTGAGCGGCACGGACTCGTCCAGAAAACTCTTCGCCCAGGCAACCACCTTGGCGCCGCGCACGGGGTTGAAGCTTTTGCCCTTCTCGGCGCCACCGGTCTCGGCAATGGCGTCGGTTCCGTAGAGCGCATCGTAGAGCGAGCCCCAGCGAGCATTGGCGGCGTTGATCGCATAACGCGCATTCATCACCGGCACCACCAGCTGCGGCCCGGCAACGCTGGCGATCTCGGGGTCGACATTGTCGGTCGTCACGGAGAAGGCCGGCCCTTCGGGCACGAGATAGCCGATCTCACGCAAGAAGCTTTTGTAGGCCTCCATATCGATGGGCGCGCCATTGGCGCGGTGCCAGGCGTCGATCTGTTCCTGCATGGCGTCGCGTTTGGCCAACAGCGCTCGGTTCTTCGGCGCCAGATCATGCACGATGGCCGAAAAGCCGTTCCAGAAAACGTCCGCGGCAATACCGGTACCCGGCAGCGCTTCGCCGACAAAGTCATGCAGTTCGCGGGCAATCCGCAATCCGGCGATCTCGACGCGATCGGTCATCAGGGCTTCTCCAGATGAAGGCTTTGCGGCCTTTGGCATGTCAGGGGCGAAGGGTCAATTCAGCTTAGGGTGAAGCCGGGGATTTTGAAGCTGCTGATCTCCCCCTCGTGGGGGAGATTACCCTAAACCGCGATCCTCGGCCGACCCGATGCAACCGCCACCACATGCGCTTCGATAAACATCCGTTGGGCCTCAACCGTAGACACCTTGAACTCGGTCGAAACGTCGATCTCGGCATTATCCGTGCCGGCATCCTTCGCGCGCGCGGCTACGATCGCCCGCACATCAGCCTCCGCTGCCGCGATCGCCTTGGCCTCGTCGGTGAAGTCGCGCACCGTTTGCCCCGACGCGACCCGGAACAAACCTTCCTTGGGCTGGCTGACGCGGGCTTCGGCCGAGACGCGGACCTGGCCGACGACGGCGCCGAGCGCGTTGGCGACGTCGGTATCCTCCGGCACCACGCACTCATTACCGACCAGCTCGGCCAAGCCGGCATAGTGCAGCGGCGCCGAGGCGCCGAGGCCAATGACCGGACGATCGAGCGCGACGCTGAGCCTTGCGATGCCGGGATGGGAATCGACGGCGCGCTGCACCAGCGCGTGCGCGACGGTGGCGGCGCCATCCAGCCCATCCTCGGCAAAGGCTGTCTCCAGAATGTATTCGGCCGACCAGCGCGTGAGCGTCAGCAGCACGCGTTCGGAAATCACCTCCGGAGACGGCGCGATGTACTGGCCTCGCCCATCACGCTTGCGGGCAAACAGTTCGGCGCCGAGCCGGGCCGCAAGCGGGTCCCAGTTGGCCTGCTTGCCGAGCACATGGGCGGCGTCCGAGGGGTGAAGCCCGAGATATGCACAAGACCGCGCGAGACCAGCCGGTTCAGCGTGGCGTTCTGGGCGTTCGAGGTGAGCAGCCTGTCGATGGCGAGCGGCACGGCACCAATCAGTTCATACAGTTTCGCCTCGGGCGCGGTCAGGCCGGCGGCGAGCCTGTCCGGCACGCCGGTGCGCAACGCAAAGCGGCCGTCCATGCGGCCGGGGTTGGGCGCCCTGAGCTGGCGCTCGAGCTCCGATGTCACTGAAGCACCATGCATCATGCCGGCCAGCGCCAGCGGCACCAGGCGGCGCGGCCCGAGCAGGATTTTCGGGTTGAGCGCGCCATCTTCCAGTGCCACTTCGGAATCGCCGCCGAGGCCGAAGGTGCGCATGGCGACCGCCTCGACCATGGTGCGGAAGCCGCCGACAGTGGCGCCTTCGGGATCGAGCCGAGGACGGCCGCCGTCGAGCACGGCGACATCGGTGGTGGTGCCGCCAATGTCGGACACCATGGCGTTGTCCAGGCCCGTCATGTGGCGGGCGCCGACCAGGCTGGCGGCCGGGCCGGACAGGATGGTCTCGATCGGCCGCTGGCGGGCAAACGCCGCCGAAACCAGCGCGCCATCGCCGCGCACCACCATCAGGGGGGCTACGATGTTGCGGGCCTCCAAAAATCCTTCGGTTGCCGCCACCAGCCGGTCGATCATCGAGATCAGCCTGGCGTTGAGCAAGGTGGTGAGCGCGCGACGCGGACCGCCGAGCTTGGCCGACAATTCATGGCTGGCGGTCACCGGCAGGCCGGTCTTTTCGCGGATGAGGTCGCGCGCGGCGAGTTCATGCGCCGGGTTGCGGGTGGCGAAATAGGCGCACACGGCAAAGCCCGACACCGAGGCGCCGAGTTCAGGGAGTGCTGCTTCCAGCCCCGACAGATCGAGCTTGGCCGCATTGCCGTGCACGTCATGGCCGCCCGGACAAAACACCACCGGATCGGTGCCGAGCGCCGTCTTCAGCCCGTCGCGCGCAAGGTCGGCCCCGGTAAAGCCGATCATGATGAGCGCCACACGCCCACCCTGGCCCTCGACCAGCGCATTGGTGGCGAGCGTCGTCGACATCGACACGAGTTTGATCGCGGCCGGATCGGTGGCCGATTTTCCCAGCACCGCATCGACCGCGCCGGAAATGCCGACGGCAAGATCGTGCCGCGTGGTCAGCGCCTTGGCCTTGGCCAGCACCTTGCCTTTTGGCCCGCCTTGTTCCGACCACAGCACGGCATCGGTATAGGTGCCACCGGTGTCGATACCGAGAAACAGGGGTTTTGGCTTGGCGGTCATGTCTGGCGGTCCGGGATTCTGCTCCCCCGCCCTTAGCCGATACGGCCCGGCTGATAAAGGCGGGAGAGGTGGGCCAGTTTGACCCTCGTCGCCGCTCATGCCCGCCAAACTTTGTAACGGTCACATTTTTTCATTGGTGCGTGGCCTGCCTTTGCGTGCACCATGCGCCGATCTCATCCCTTTCAGGACTTCGCCATGACCACGCTCCCCGGCATCGCCGACATCCATGCCGCCGCCGCGCGCCTCTCCGGCCTGATCGCCGAAACGACCTTGATCGAATCGCTGGAACTCAACAAACGCTTCGGCGGCCGCATCCTGTTCAAGCCGGAGACGCTGCAGCGCACCGGCTCGTTCAAGTTCCGCGGCGCCTACAACAAACTGTCTTCGCTGAGCGAAGAAGAGCGCAGCCGCGGCGTCGTCGCCTTCTCCTCAGGCAACCATGCTCAGGGCGTCGCCGCGGCGGCTGCCATGTTCGGCGTCAAGGCGGTCATTGCCATGCCGGCCGACGCGCCGGCGATGAAGATCGCCAATGTCCGCAAGATGGGCGCCGAAGTGGTGCCGTTCGACCGCTTTCGCGACGACCGCATGACGGTGGTGCGACCCTACATGGACAAGGGCATGGTGCTGGTGCCTCCTTTCGACGATCCGGCCATCATCGCCGGCCAGGGCACGATCGGTCTCGAACTGACGCGCCAGGCAAAAGCGCTCGGCGTCAGCCTCGATGCGGTCGTCATTCCCTGTGGCGGCGGCGGCCTGACGAGCGGCATTTCGATCGCCGTCAAGGATGCCTCGCCGGCCACAGCAGTCTGGGCCGTTGAGCCCGAGCATTTCGACGACACCCGCCGCTCGCTGATCGAAGGAAAAAGGGTTTCCAACGAGCCCGGCCACAGTTCGATCTGCGATGCCATCCTCACCGCAGAGCCCGGTGCCATCACCTTCGAGATCAACCGCAAGAACCTCGCCGGCGCCATCGCCGTCTCCGACAAGGCGGCCGCACAGGCGGTGCGCGACGCCATGGCCCATCTCAAGCTGGTGGTCGAACCCGGCGGCTGCGTGGCGCTGGCGGCGCTCTCGTCAGGCGAGATCGAACTGTCGGGCAAATGCGTCGCCGTCGTGCTGTCAGGCGGCAATGTCGATTTCACCACCTATGCCGAGATCATGGCCGCGGCCTGAGAACCGATATGGCAGACGCTGAGATAAGGGCGGCTCTCGATCGCCATTGGGCTGCCTCCGATGCCAATGATCTCGAGACGGAGCATCAGATCTATCGCGAGGACGCGGTGCTCGATTATCCGCAATCAGGCGAGCGCATCAGCGGACGGCACAACATCCAGTCGTCGCGCGCCACGCAGCCCAACCGGAAGCGCTTTGCCGTGCGGCGGATCACCGGGTCAGGCGACCTCTGGATCACCGAATATGTCCTGACCTATGACGGGATTCCGTCCTATACGGTGAGCATCATGGAGTTCGTCGATGGCAAAGTGGTTCGCGAGACCCAGTATTTCGGCGATCCGTTCGAGCCGGGGCAGTCGCGCGCGCAATGGGTCGAACGGATACCTTGAAACACGGCGGCGGTAGCATGACCGGCCACCATCCGCTCGATCGTGCCGAACTGCCTGATGATACGGCCGATCTCGCCCGCTATCTCATCGGCAAGCTCGTGGTGCGGGAGCTGCCGGAAGGCATCGTCAGCGGCCGTATCGTCGAGACCGAGGCCTATGTCACCGGCGACGCCGCCGGGCACGGCTATCGCGGCATGACGCCGCGCAACCGTTCGCTGTTCCTCGGGCCCGGACACGCCTACGTCTATCTCGCCTATGGGGTCTCCTGGATGCTCAATGTCTCAAGCGAGGGGCCGGGCACCGGCACCGGCGTGCTGATCCGGGCGCTGGAGCCGCTCGAAGGCATCGCCATCATGCGGCTGAACCGGGGCGTGGAGCGCCTGCGCGACCTGGCGCGCGGGCCGGGGCGGCTCGCCCAGGCATTGCGGATCGACCGTTCGCTGGACGGCCTCGATCTGTGCCGCCAAGGCCCGCTATGGCTGGCAGCCGACGAGCATCAGGCCAGCGACATCGGCCAAGGCATCCGCATCGGCATCACGAAGGATGCGGACCGCCCGCTGCGGTTCTATGTCAGAGGCAGTCCGTTCGTCAGCGGTCCGCGATCGCTCAATTCCTGAACGCTCAGTCGAGCGTGCGCCTGAACCGCACCAATGCGACGCCGGCAAACAAGGCCACGAACCCGACCAGCCAGGCGATCTCGCCCGCAACCGCCGGCAGTTCGGCGCCCTTCAGCATCACCGCGCGGGTGATGCGCAGAAAATGCGTCAGCGGAAAAATCTCGCCGAAGGTCTGCGCCCAGCCCGGCATGCCGCGATAGGGGAACATGAAGCCGGACAGCAGGATCGACGGCAGGAAGAAGAAGAAGGTCAGCTGCAGCGCCTGCATCTGCGTGCGGGCGATGGTCGAGATGGTGTAGCCAAGCAGCACCAGCGCCAGCACGAACACCAATACGGCTGTAAGCAGCAGCGACCTGGAACCGGTGAAGGGGATGGCGAACAAGAGCTTCGACGCCGCCAGCACCACCACCACCTGGACGCCACCGACCACAAGATAGGGCAGCACCTTGCCCAGCATGATCTCAAACGGGCTGGACGGCATGGCGAGCAGGTTTTCCATCGTGCCGCGCTCGGTCTCGCGGGTCAGCGCGATCGAGGTCATCATCACCAGGGTCATCTGCAGGATGACGCCGAGCAGGCCGGGCACGATGTTGTATTGCGAGATGCCTTCCGGATTGTAGCGCTGGTGCACCACCACATCGAGCTGGCCCCTGGCGGCCTCACTCGCCGCCTCCTGCATGCCTTGCGCCCGAAGCAGCGCCTGGCTGGCCACTTTGCTTAGCGTCGAGATGGCGCCGCTGGCGGCGGCCGGGTCGGTGGCGTCGGCCTCGATGAGTATCTGCGGATTGTCGCCGCGCTCCACCCGGCGGCCGAAATCGGCCGGGATGGTGACGACGAAGGCGACATCGCCGCGCGCCATCAGGAATTCGGCATCCTCGGCACTTTGCGCGACATGGTCGAAGCGGTAGTAGCCGGTCGTCTGCAGGGCTGCGACAATGGCGCGGGTGTAGGGGTCGTTGCTGGTCGCCACCAGTGCGGCAGGCAGGCTTTTGGGATCGTTGTTGATAGCGTAGCCGAACAGCACCAGCTGCAAAAGCGGCACGCCCAGCATCATGGCGAAGGTGATGCGGTCGCGCCGCATCTGGATGAATTCCTTGATCAGCAGCGCACCGAGCCTGGCGAAGGAGAAGACGCTGTTCATGCCATATTGTCCTTCGAGCCGGACATGAACTGGATGAAGACGTCCTCGAGGCTGGTCTCGCCGGGTTTTACGCTGACGCCCTTGTGCTCCTTCTCGACATCGGCGAGCGCCTTTTCGAGCTTTGCCTTGTCGGAGCCGACGACATGCAGCGTCGCGCCGAACGGCGCCACCTGGTCGACGCCGGGCCGGTCCCTGAGTGCATCGGCGACCTGGTCGAGGCGCGGTCCCTGCAGCACGAAGGTGGTCAGACCGGCATTCGTCACCACCTCGTCCACCGTGCCGGTGGCCAGCATCTTGCCGTAGGAGATGTAGCTGATGCGGTGGCAGCGCTCGGCTTCGTCCATGTAGTGGGTGGACACCAGCACGGTCAGACCGCCGCTCGCCAGCCGGTGGATCTCGTCCCAGAATTCGCGCCGCGCCTTCGGATCGACGCCGGCGGTCGGCTCGTCGAGCAGCAGCAGCTTCGGCTTGTGCATGATGCAGGCGGCCAGTGCCAGCCGCTGCTTCCAGCCGCCCGACAACGTGCCGGCGAGCTGGTTGCGGCGGCTCGTCAGGCCAAGCTCTTCCAGCGTTTTCGACACATGCTCCTCGACCGGTTTCAGCCGGTAGAGCCGCGCCACGAATTCGAGATTCTCGCCGATCGTCAAATCCTCGTAGAACGAGAATTTCTGCGTCATGTAGCCGACTTCGCGCTTGATGCGGAGCGACTCGGTGCGGATGTTGAAACCCAGCACCGTACCTTCGCCCTCGTCGGGCGTCAGCAGGCCGCACATGATGCGGATGGTCGTCGTCTTGCCGGACCCGTTGGGCCCGAGAAAGCCGACGATCTCGCCCTCGGCCACCGTCATCGTCACATGGTCGACGACAGTCTTGTCGCCGAAACGCTTGACCAGGCCATGAACGTCGATGGCGTTCATTTTGAGGCCGCCAGCTCGACATCGACGATCTGTCCCGGCTGCAGCGCTTGCGCCTTGCCCTCAGGCCGCGCCTCGACGAGGTAGACCAGCTTCTGCCGGTTCTCGAGCGAGTAGATCACCGGCGGGGTGAATTCCGGGTCGGGCGAGACATAGCTGACGCGCGCCTTCACCTCCGGCCCGCAGCCGTCGCAATGCACGACAAGCAGCGTGCCGACCTTGATCGACGAGAACGCACTTTCCGGGACATAGACGCTGAGCTTCACCGCACCGTCCGGCAACATCGAAATGACAGGCGCGGTCGGACCAGCGGTGTCGCCGGGATTGCGGATGACGTCATTGATGCGGCCGGGCGAGGGTGCCGCCAGCACGCGCTTCGATAGCCGCCACTCAGCCTGTTCCAACGCCGACTGCGCCTGTTTGACCTGATTGTCTGCCGCCTTGATCGTTTCGGGACGCGCAGGCAGACCGCCGACGGCGAGGTTGGCCTGCGCCTGGCCGACCTGCGCATTGGCGGTCTCCAGCGTCGCGGCGGCGGTGTCGTAGTCGGCCTGCGTGCCGGCACCGCGCTTGAACAGGTCGGCGGCGCGGTCGTATTTGCGCTTGGCATCCGTGGCCTGGGCCTTGGCCATGTCGACCTCGGCCTTCAGCACCGCGATCTCCTCCGGCCGCTTGCCGATCTGCAGGTCGGCCAGCTGCGCCTGCGCCTGGGCGAGCGCGGCCCCTGCCTGGGCGACGGCGATTTTTGCGTCGGCGCTTTCGAGAGTCACCACCGGCGTGCCTGATACAACACGGTCGCCGCGCTTGACCGCGACGGTCTCGACCTGCGCCACCTCGATCGGAGCCAGCAAGACATAGTCGCCCTCGACATAGCCGACGGCAAGCGGCGCTGCCGGCGCGCAGGCGCCGAACAGCTTGGCCGCGAGAGGCAGGGAACAGAGAAAACTCATCGCTTGCCCTCCTTGCGGGCGACCGGATTGCGGGCCGCCAGTATGGCGCCAAGATTGCCTGTCACCGCCGCCACCACCTTGGCGGCCTCGGTGTTGCCGATCTCGCGCCAGCCCATACGACGCATCACTGCTTCGCGACCGATGCGGAAATAGATGACCTGGCCGATCAGCGTGAAGACCACGAGCTTGGTGGCCTCGCTTTCGGCCGGCTCGCCCGTCGCCTGTTCCCAGATCTGGCAGAGGCGGCGATGGGTCGGTTCGAACACCCCGTCATAGATGCGGTCGAGTGCGGCGGTCGGATGCGTCAATTCCCTAAGTACAAATTGTACGATATCGCCAGCTTCCGGTCTGGCTACGATAAACGCCACCATCGCTTCCAGCGCGGCGAACAATTGTGCCCTCGCCGCCTCCGGGCCGGCTTGACCCGGCAATTGCGTGCCGCCGAGCGCCTGGCCGGCAACCGACTGGATGGTTTCGACGATGTGGTCGGCGGCGGCCGCGCGCAACCCTTCCTTGCCGCCGAAGTGATAGGCGATCGAGCCGATGTTGGCCTTGGCCTCGGCGGCGATCTCACGCGTCGACGTGCCGTCGAACCCTTGCCGTCCGAACAGCTTGAGCGCCGAAAGCACGAGTGCGGCGCGCGTCTGCTCTGCGGGGGATGTCTCCTGGCGGGGCGTTTTATCGGCTACGGTTTTGATCATGCTGGGCACTTAATCAATCGATTGATTAAAGTCAAATTGATTATCCGCGGCGGCTTGCCATGTCGGGCCGCAGACGCTTTAGTGGGCGGCCATGGGCAAGGAAGTCGAACGCAAGTTCCTGGTCTCCAGCGCCGAATGGCTGGAAATGGCCGAGGCGAATATACGCATTCGCCAGTTCTATCTTGCCGCAACACCCGGCCGCACCGTGCGCGTGCGCATCAGCGACGGCAGTTCGGCGAAGCTGACGCTTAAATTCGGCAGCAAGATCCGCGAGCGTGACGAATACGAATATGAAATTCCACTGGCGGACGCAGAGGAGATGCTGGCCTTCGCCATCGGACATGTCATCGAGAAGACACGCCACCATGTTAGGCATCGCGGCTATCTCTACGAAGTCGATGTTTTCGGCGGGATTCTAGCCGGCCTTGTGGTGGCCGAACTGGAGACGCCGGAGGATGTACCTGACGAAATGCTGCCTGATTGGCTCGGCCGCGAAGTGACCGGCGAGCAGAGATTTTACAACGCGTCGCTCGCCCTAGAGCCGGATGATTTTAGGTCGGGTCGACCTAAAATCGGAATCCGGCTCTAAATCAAAAGAGATGGAGCATGATGTCGTCCGAAACCGCTTCACACTTTTCGGCATCATGCTCTAGGGGGATTCCGGAGATCGCCGCATGAGCTTTCGCATCGATCCGCGCCTGCCGCTGACCGGCGAGGTCAGGCGTATCCTTGGCGAGGAGATCGGCAAGGCGCTTGCCCATCTGGCCGTCGCGCGCGACCAGCCGGAGCAGGCATTGCACAAATGCCGCAAGCGGCTGAAGAGCGCGCGCGCCTTGCTGCGGCTGGTCCGTTCCGGAAATGAAACATTCTGTCGGACTGAGAACCAATGCTACCGTCAGGTGGCGGCGCTGCTTGCCGGGCCGCGCGAGGCGACCGCGCTGGTCGAGACCGTCGACCGGCTGGCAGCCGCCTTTCCCGAGCAGGTTGCCGGCGGCGGCCTCGACAGCGTGCGCGACCGGCTTATCGCCCGCCAGCATGAAATCCATGCCGGGGCTGGTCTCGACGCCGCCATAGGCGCGGCCACGGCCGCCTGCGAGGAAGGCCTGATCCGGATCGAGCGGCTGCTGCTCCCCGATCTGCCTGAGCATGCAGCCGATGTGCTTGCGGAAGGCGCTCGCAAGACCTTGCGCCGGGCCAGGAAGGCGCTGGACAAGGCCGGATCCCACGGAGGAGCCGAGGATTTCCACGATCTGCGTAAGGCGGCCAAGACCCACTCGATGCATCTTTCGCTGCTCGGCCGGCTGTGGCCGACGCCGATCAAGGTGCGGCGCAAGGCGGTCGACGAACTGGGTGAAAAGCTCGGCGAACTGCACGATGTCTTCGTCATGCGCGCCCTGCTCGAAGCCGACGGCGAGCCGCTCGGCGATGCGCAGGACACCAAGCTCCTGGGCAAGCTTTTGAAGCGCTCGGAAAAAAGCCTGAAGAAGAGCTGCCTCGCCGGGGCGGCCGAACTGTTCGGCGACAGTCCCAAGCGCTCGACAAAGAAGCTCGCCCGCAATGCGCGCGACGACCTCGCCGGGCCGGCACTGCCGGAAGAGACAGTGCCGGCCGGCTGACGCTGGCACTCCCCCGCCGGCGCGTGCTAGTCACGCTCTACCATGACCGCACCTGCCGACACGCTTCTGGACCGACTTGGCCGCTGGCTTGCCGGCCGGCTGCAGGACGAATCCTCCGGCTATGAGCCCTACACGCCGTCCGACGCCGAGACGTTGCGGCGCACGCTCGAGCCCGGCGACATCCTGCTCATCGAAGGCAACCAGAAGATCTCGGCGGCGATCAAATACCTGACCCAGTCGACCTGGTCGCATGCGGCCTTCTATATCGGCGATGCCTTGTCCGAACCGGAGGACGGATCGGAACGGCGTCGGCTGATCGAAGTCACGCTCGGCGAAGGCTGTGTCGCCGTGCCGCTGTCGCGCTACCGCACCTACAACACCCGTATCTGCCGGGCGAGCGGGCTGGCCCCGGAAGACCGCGACCATGTCGTCGCCTTCATGATCGGCAAGCTCGGCCTGAAATACGATCTCAAGAACATTTTCGACATGCTGCGCTTTTTCCTGCCGACGCCGCCGGTGCCGGTGCGCTGGCGCCGCCGCATGCTGGCTTTCGGTTCCGGCGATCCGACGCGCGCCATCTGCTCGACGCTGATCGCCGAAGCCTATGGCGAGATCCGCTACCCGATCCTGCCCGAGATCACCCGCGCGCCCGGCCGCGCCTCGGCGCAGTCGAACTATTCGCGCCGCGAAATCCTGCACATCCGCCACCACTCGCTCTACACGCCGCGCGACTTCGACCTGTCGCCCTTCTTCCGCATCGTGAAACCGACGCTGGAATTTGGGTTCGACTACCGGGCGGTGACCTGGGAGGACAAGGCAGGCACCGACGCCGCAGCCGCGAAGGCTGGCGCAATCGCCTCAGACACGTGATGGCTTCGGCCTGAGTCATGAGGTTCAGGCGTCTCACATGGCGGCCTGCATCACGCCGAAACCGCAATGGCGCCCTGGTTTTCGGCCCTGTGTTCGACCCAGACATGGACCGGTTCGTCCCGGCCGCGGATGCTAACCGGTCCATGATCGCGCGCATTCAACCGTGTCGTTGGCGATTCCGCCTTCGCGGCCTCAACCAGTCGTGACCCAAAGCAAATATTCGCCTGAAGTTCACGGCAGAGCGCCTGCAAACGGCTGGCGACGTTGACGGTGTCGCCCACCACCGCGAAGGACAGGTTGCGCTCGCTGCCGACCGCGCCGAGGACGACGGCGCCATATTGTGCACCGATCCGAACGTCCAGCGGCGGATATCCCCTGGACACACGCTGGACATTCCAGTCTTCGATAGCGGCGATCATCGCTTCAGCGCACCGGATGGCCCGGGTTGCGTCGTCATGGCTGGCTTGCGGAACCCCGAAGGTCGCCATGATGCAATCGCCGATATAGTTGTCGACGGTGCCATGGTGGTCGAAAACGACCTGCTCCATGCGACGGTGGAACTGACGCAGCAGTTCGAACACGGCTTCGGCCGGATGATCCTCGGAATAGTGTGTGAAGCCGACGATGTCGGCGAACAGCACCGCGATATCCTGCCGGCGGACCGGACCGAAGGGCTCGTCATCCGAGGCGAGCTGGTCGACGACATTGGGCGAAAAATGCCGGGCGAGATTGGCGCGGGCGCGCTCTGCCTTGACATAGTCTTCCGACAGATGCCGGGAACGGGAGACGACCAGCGCCATGATCGCGCCGATAATCAGGACAACCAACACATTGGTCGCCTGCGCGAACGTATCGACGAAATTGGGGTTGAGATAGAGATTCAGTCGCTCTGTCATCGGCAGCGAATAGAGGTTCGTTGCCGGAATGACGGTTCCCGCATGAAAAACCACCCATCCCACCCCGATCGTCCACGTCAAGGCCGCGAGCGCGCCGAGATAGAGCGCCAATCGTGTCGAAAGGGTCAGCGCGCCAAGGCATACGAAAATCAGCAGGAATTTGAAGCTGCCCTCGCGCAGTTGCATCGCGGCCGGCGCGACCTCGAGGGAAAACGGGTTGGGCGTTACCAGCAGAACGGTCAACAGAATGATGTCCAGCGTACCCACGAGGTAACCGATCCACCATGGCGCGTTGCGACGGCGCGCAAAGCGAAACTGGATCAGGCCGACGAGTTGGAACAGCGCGAGGCCCGCCAGCACGAAGAGCAGCGAGGCATCCCAGCGGCTGATCAAGGAAAAGAAGCAGGAGATCACGGCGAGCGATGCCGTGCGCGCCCAGAACTGCAATGCAGCACCCTGGCGTTCTGCGCGCTCCCGCAAATTTTTCAGGCGCGAATAGCGGCGAAGTTCAAGTGTTGGCGCGGTCTGCATAGGATCACTTCGATTTTGCGGGGACGGTCACGCATTCGGCAAACCCGCCCCGTACAGTCAGGCAAATCAGCGCGCGAACTCTATCATGGTTTCGTTTTTGAAACGCGGCTGGCGCGTCAAGCCGGCAACGGGCGGCGTCCCTTTGCCGGAGCGGTGGGCCGGTCGGACGCACCGGCATCCCTGGGGTGCGGGCCGATCGGCATGATCGCCGGAAACGGGGTTGCGCCAAAAGCAAACGTCCATTTGTAGCCGGTCAGCCCGTCTTCCGGCGTCGTGTGCTGGTCGTGATGGGCGAGCAGTTTGGCGCGCTCGGCCAGTTCCTCCGCCTCGCGCTTCACCATCTCCGCCGTATCCGGCCGCATCCGCCTGGAGAAAGAGACGAAGGTCGCTTCCCGCTCCAGATGGGTGATCGCCCAGCCGATGAAATTCTTGTTTGTCATCTCGAACAGCGGCCTGAGCGGCCCTTCGAAATTCCACTGGATCGGTGTGTCGACCAGCAGCCGTGCCGACAGCCCGCTGCCCAGCGCAATGAGGCCGAGCGCTTCGAGATCGCGCAGGTAGAGGAACATCGACGCTTCGCTCAAGCCCTGCGAGCGCATGACGCCCTCGGGCGTGAATTTCTCCGATAGCATGACGAAGATGAACAGCAACGCCGGCCGTCCGGCAAGCTTGCGCTCGACCTCCGGCGCGATGCGGTTGACCGGTCCCGGCCCCCGGTTCATCGACCCCAGCACGTTTTCCAGCTCGACGCCGGCGGCAGCGCAGATCCCGACGAGACGGTCGAGCTTGCAGTTGCGCTCGTGGAAGATGCGCTTCACCGTCGGCTCGGAAACGCCCATCCGCCCGGCAAGCTCACGATAGGTGACGCCCTTGGCCTTCAGCGTCCGCTTCAGCGCCTCGAAGATCAGGCCGTTCATGGAATGCACCTCTTTTGCGCCATTTCGTATCGGATTCCAATACTAGCTCGAATCGTCCTTCCGGAAAAGTATCGAAACTCCTAGCTCTCCGCCATCCATCACAGGAGACCTGGCCATGAAAACCCTCATCACCTCGATTTGCGTCGCCGCCTTCGGTATCGCGCTCGCATCTGCGGCCGAGGCCGCCGAACTCTGGCGCGCCTCGGGCTTCGAGCAACCGGAATCGGCGCTGTTCGACGCCGCCAACAATCGCATCATCGTCTCCAACATCGTCGGCAATCCCGGGGAGGCCGACGGCAACGGCTATCTCTCGGTGCTGTCGCTGGACGGCAAGATCATTAGCCAGCACTGGACCGACGGCATGGATGCACCAAAAGGCTCGGCGATCTCCGGCGGCAAGCTCTACGTCGCCGATATCACCAAGGTGCGCATCGTCGATCTCGCCAGCGGCAAGCTCATCTCGACCATCGATGTGCCCGGCGCCGTTTTCCTCAATGACGTGACATCGGACAGTTCGGGCAAGGTTTATGTCACCGACATGCTTGCCGATGCGATCTACCGCATTGACGGCGACAAGCCGGAACTGTTCGTGAAGGATGCGAAGCTCGCCGCACCCAACGGCATCTTTGCCGATCGCGATCGGCTGATCGTGGCGTCCTGGGGCAAGGGCATCAAGCCGGACTTCAGCACTGCCGCGCCCGGGGGCCTGCTGTCGGTCGATCTCGCGACGAAAGCCGTGACGCCGCTGCCTGGCGCACAAAACTTTGCCGACCTCGATGGCGTCGTCGCCATCGGCGACAGCATCTACGCCACCGCCTTCATGACCGGCACGCTCTATCGGTACAAAGTCGGCGAGGCGCCGGAGGCTGTAGAGCAGTTCAAGCCGGGCAGCGCCGATATCGGCACAGATGGCACGCGGATTTTCGTGCCGCTGATGAACGAAGGTGAGATCGCGGTGCTGAGCCTGGACTGACGGCGCACACTTGCCGGCTCAGCCAGCGGGCGCGGCTTTGAGTTGCGCCCGCGCATCCTTGATCGAAGCGGCAAAGGTCACCAGCGGCCGCTTGACGCCGTGGTTGATCAGCATGCGCCGCGTCTGCGGCGAGGCGCCGGCGATGATGAAACGCACGCCGGCGCGTTTCGCCTTGTGCGCCGCGCCCTCGATGACATTGGCCGCGGTGGAATCGAAGAAGGGCACCGCCGAACAATCGAGGATGAAGTTCTTGCGCTGGTCGGCGATGCGGTCGAGCACCGTGCCGACAGTCGAGGCGGCGCCGAAGAAGAAGGCGCCGGAGATGCGATAGACGACAGTGTCGGCGTCGCTTGCCTCGCTTGCATCGTAGGCGCGGCCGCTGCTGTCGGCGACATCGTCCTGCACCAGCGGCAAATCCGCCTCCACGGCGATCGACTTGGCCATGCGGTCGATGAACAGGATCGAGCCTAGTGCGAAGCCGACGACGATGCCTTCGGTGAGGTCGCGGAAGACGACGATCAGGAAGGTTGCCATCAGCACCAGGGCGTCGCCGCGCGAAGCGCGCAGCAATGTGGCGAAGGCCTGCTTCTCGAACATGTTCCAGCAGACAACCGCCAGCACCCCGGCAAGGGCGGCAAGCGGGATGTAGCTGGCCAGCGGTGCGGCCACCAGCATGAAGACCAGCAGAAAAAGCGAATGCAGCATGCCGGAAACCGGCCCATGCGCGCCGGCCCGCACATTGGTGGCGGTGCGGGCGATGGTGCCGGTGGTGCAGATGCCGCCGAACAGGGCAGACGCGATGTTGGCAAAGCCTTGCGCCACCAGTTCGCAATTGGAACGGTGACGCCGCCCGGTCATGCCATCGGCGACCACGGCCGAGAGCAGCGATTCGATGGCGCCGAGCAGCGCAAAAGCCACCGCATCCGGCAGCACCGCAAGCGCCTTGTCGAGGCTGAACACAGGCAGCGCCGGAAATTGCAGGCTGCGCGGAATGCCGCCATAGCGGGTGCCGATCGTTTCCGCCGGCAGCGAAAGCATCGCCACGACAAGGGAGGCCAGTCCGACGGCGATCAGCATGCCCGGCCAGCCGGGCCGCCAGCGCTTCACCCCGACGATGGTGGCGATGGTCAACGCCGCCACCAGCGTTGCCGAGATGTTGAGCGTGCCGGCCGCGTGGCCGATCGCCATCAGTTTCGGCAGCAGCGGCCCGGGCTCCGGCCCGGCAAGCCTCAGCCCGAACAGTTCGACGATCTGGCCGGAGAAGATGATGATCGAGATGCCGGCGGTGAAGCCGACCGTCACCGGGTAAGGGATGAATTTGATATAGGTTCCGAGCCGGAGATAGCCGATGGCGAGCAGGAAGATGCCGGCCATCATCGTCGCCAGCAGCAGTCCGTCGACGCCTTCGCGCTGCACCGTCGCCGCCACCAGCACGATGAAGGCGCCGGCCGGGCCGCCGATCTGGAAGCGGCTGCCGCCGAGCGCCGAGACGATGAAGCCGCCGACAATGGCGGTGAACAGGCCGCGCTCCGGCGTCACGCCCGAAGCAATCGCAATCGCCATCGACAGCGGCAACGCGACAATAGCGACGGTCAGCCCGGCCATGAAGTCGGCCTTGAACTGCGGCAGGCGGTAACCTTCGCGCCAGACCGTCACCAGCTTGGGCGTGAACAGCTCTGAAAATGTCGGCTTTGCCGACTTCTGGGCCGGTTGATGCACTGCCCGCCGGATCTGATCCATGGACTGCCTTCCGCTTGCGTGAAGGCGGCGGGATCGTCGGCAGGACTGTCGGCGGTCGCCGTCGCGACTATATGCCGGCTCAGCCTTGCGGGTTCGGCGGCGCGACCGACTTGAGGCGCACGCCCCGGCCGCCGCGCTCGCTGGTCTGGTTCTCGCCGATGAGCTCCACCCCGGCCTCGTCGAGAGCCTGGATAACCTTCATCAGCGTATCGACCACACCCCTGACCACGCCGTCACTCGCTTCCATGCGCTGGATCGTCGGAAGCGAAACGCCGGCACGCTCGGCGAGCGTCTTCTGATCGATGCCGGCCAGCGCCCTCGCGGCGCGCATCTGGGCGGCAGTGATCATCGGTCGGAACCCCCGTCTGAGTCTGCGGAGACGACGTGTAATACAATCATAGTGATGTTTCAACCATCATAAAGCATACATGAAACATGATCTCTCCACAAAGCCGGATGGCGGGATACGGGATGAGCATGCTACGTTAACCGCCTTGGCTCTTATTGGCGGGGAAATATCAGTTGAAGATTTTCAGGACCTTGACGACGTCGGCAGCCTTGCTGTCGGCGGTTTTTCTGCTGGCAGGCTGCGGACACGGGCTGATCAACCGGCTGATTTGAATGTCGCTCCGGATCGTCAGTCTTCGGGCTCGTTGCCACCGGCCACCGCCTTGTTCCGCTGCAGCATTCGCGCCGCCAGCCAGCACAGCGTCGCCCAGGTGAAGCCGGCGCACCATCCCGCCAGCACGTCGGAAGGCCAGTGGACGCCGAGAAAGACGCGGCTGACGCCGACCAGCAGCGTTACCAGCACCGCCAGGCTGAGGACATAGATTTTCGTCGTTCGTCCCGGCAGGAAGCGCGCTGCCAGCGAGCCCAGCGTGAGATAGGTCACCGCCGACAGCATGGCGTGGCCGCTGGGAAACGACAGCGACGTCTCGTTGGCCAGGTGCGAGACAAGATCGGGGCGCGGCCGGTCGATGCCGGCCTTGAGCAAGGTCGACAGCAGCTGCCCGCCAGCCACCGCGACAAAGATCAGCAGCGCCGTCCTCGGCCTACGGATCAGCAGGAGGTAGACGATCACCGCCGTTACGATCAGCACCAGCACGCTGGAGCTGCCGAGGCTGGTGATGTCGCGCATCGCGCCTTCCAGCCATGCCGGGCCGACGGGAACATCCGGCTGACCCACTTTTCGGAAAGCAAGCAGGATCTCAGTATCGAAAGCGTGCGGCGTGGTGGCCCGCGCCACCTCCATCAGTTCCTCGAAGCCCCACAGCCCGGCGGCTATCACCAGCCCGGCCAGCAGCACCGGAAATTCAAGCCAGTTGGTGAACGCACGCGGGGTCTTCATCGGATTACAGTCGCCCCTGCAGGTAAGGCCCGAGCGAGATCAGCACCACCGCCGCGATGGCCAGCACGATGCCGGTCGCCTGCAAGGCATTGACGCGTTCGCCGAAGAACACCAGCGCCACCACATTGACCGCCACCAGCTGGATCACCGCCGACAGGCTGAACGACACCGACATGCCGAACTCACGAACCAGCCGCAGCATCATCAGATTGCCCGCCGTATAGAGCGCCAGTGTCAGCACGATCTTGCCAAGGCTTGGCGCCAGCCCCCATTGCTTGGCCGCGATTGCCGCCAGCAGGAAGATCACCGTCGAAACGACGAGCTGCGCCAGTCCCCAGAAACTCACTTTTGTGCCTCGCTGTCGTTTGTGGCAGCCCTTGTTTCGCAAGCGCGCCGACACGTCAAGCAGACTGCGGCGAGACAGGCCCGACGATGACGAGAGGTGGCTGAATGAATGGCAGCACGATCGCGGTCTGATTGCAACGCTCGGGCCGGATTAACGCAAACCCAGGCAGCTGCCCACCCAAGCCCCGGAAAAGAATGGACATTTAAACATGGCGCCCTACCTCTTCTGGAGGAGAGTGCCATGCCAAAGTCCGTCTATGACCGTGGCCTGCTGAAACCCGACGACATCGCCAGGCTGCAACGCGTGTTCGACGAAGCCTGCCGCAGGCGCGACGTGCATCCCGATTCGGCGGAGGCGCGGGAGATCGCGCTGAACCTGCTTGCGCTGCACAATGCCGGGATGGTCGAGGAAGATATGCTTATGGAAACCGTGGGTTTCCGCAGGTTGGAGCCGAAATCAGCCTGAGGCCCGCAAGGCGGCCTATCCGGCGCGCTGCACGACGGCCACATTCATCTCTGCCCTCAGCCTGAAGCCGATGGACTCGTACAACCGGACCGCGCCGGCATTGCTGGCATAGGCATGCAGGTAGGGAACTTCGCCGCGCGCAAAAATTCGGTTGGCCACGAACACCGACAGCAGCCGGCCGAGGCCGCTGCCGCGAAATTCGGGATGCGAGCAGACGCCGCTGAGTTCGCTGTAGCCGGGCTGCTTCATGCGCTCGCCGGCCATCGCCGCCAGCCGGCCGTCGATCTTCACGCCCCAGAACTCGCCGAGGCTCAGCGCCTTGAGCGTGAACGGGCCGGGCCTGGTCAGTGACGCCAAAGCGAGCATCCCGGCCGCGTCGTCCTGCGTCAGCTGCTGCACACGCTCGTCCGACACGGCAGGCAATGGCGCCGCAGCAACCATCTGAACACCGAAGGCGGTCACGGTCGCGGTCAGTTCCGGCGGCAAGGCAATGGGGTCCGCCTGGAGCATGAACACGCTCTCACCTGCAGGAATGAGGCTTGCGAGCGCCTGCAGGCTCTCAGCGTCGTCTGCCCCGGAAGCCGCGAAGGGGACGATCGAGGAGGGATAGCGCCTGGCGAGCCTGTCGCCATACGCAAAGATCCGATGCCGCGTGTCGAGCGCGCTCCAGACCGGACGATCGAGGACATGGCTCATGGCGCGACATCCTGTTTCACACGACGGTCGAGTGGGGCCGCCGCCAGGCCGTCCTCTATTGCCGAGAGTTGTTCGAGAAGCGGCCCCGCAAGGCCTTTGCACAAGTCGGCAACGGCGTTCTCGATGCGCGGCCAAACGTCCCGCTTCGCCCTGTCGACCAGGCGCTGGCCGTTGGCGGTCAGCGAGATCATCCTGCGGCGCTGGTCGTCGTTCGATGGCGCGGCCTCGACCAGCCCCAACTCGGCCAGCAGCGCCACGCTGCGCGTCACCCCCGGCTGGGTGATCCCCAGTGACTGCGCCAGCTCGCCGACAGGCAGCGGCCCGAGCCGGTCCAGCGCGGCCAGCAGAGGATACTGGCTGGACTGCACCGGCACCTCCAGCCCATCGAGCATGCGCTGCGTATCGGCCTGCAACTGCTCGCCGATACGCTTCAGCCTGCTGCCGAGGGTGAGGTAGCCAAGGGATCGAATGATGTCTTCCATGGTCGGTTTGTCCAATTTTGATAACATGTTATATAAGAAGACATGAAGTGGATACAAGCGCCTGCGATGGGAGATTGGCCGCAAGCTCTCAGCTTCGTCATCCCACTGGCGAAGCAGCCGCGCAGCGGCGTCGCGAAGACCCGAGAATGACGAAGGGACAGGGCGCTTCGGCTAACCGCCAAAATATACGATCCCGCCATGCAGATGTGTCGGACCAAGCGCACCGCAGCGTCTACAACCCCTTGGCGATCTGACGGGCAATCGCTTCGGCCTGCAGGGCGGCGCTGTGAAAATAGCTGGTCAGGCTTGGCCGCATGCCGATGAACCACAGGCCGGGCTGGCCGCTCGGGGTGCCGCCATTGGCCTTCGGCACGCCCTTGGCGTCGAGCACGCCGAGATCGCCCAGCATGGCCTCCAGGCCGGTGCGATAGCCGGTTGCCGCGATCACCACATCCGGCTCGAGCACCGTGCCGTCGTTCAGCCGCACGCCGGCGCCTTCGAAAGCCGCCACCGGCGCCACCACCGAAATCCGTCCGGCCTTCAGCGCTGCGACGGCGCCGTCGTCGACGGCGATAGCGATCTGCTCGACGCCGAGCCGGCTGGCGCCGCCTTTCGGCGCCGGCGGCAGGCCGAAGCGGGCGAGGTCGCCGAACACCAGCCGCTGCGTCGCGGCAATCGCGGCATCGGCAATCCACGTCGGCAGCATCGCCATGAAACCGCCGAAGCGCGCCACGGCGACCTTGCCGATCCGTTTCGGCATCAGCGACGGACCCTGCCTGGCTGACAAGCAGATGGCCTTGGTGTCGGCGCGGGCGAGGTGGTTGAGCACGTCGAAGCCGGAATTTCCGGCTCCGACCACCAGCACGCTTTTGCCCACATAGTCCTGTGCTGTGCCGAAATCGGCGGCGTGGACAAGTTTGCCGGTGAAAGTCGCCTTGCCTTGCCAGTCCGGCGTCCATGGCAAGCGGTCGCGGCCGGTGGCGACGATGACATTGCGGGCGCTCAGCGTTTCCCGGCCCGTATGGACGAGCCAGCCATTGCCTCTGCGTTCGATCCGCTCGACGGCGGTGCCGAATTCGACCCTTATGCCGCGCGCGCGGGCAAAATCCTCGAGATAACCGACGATGGCATCCTTGTTCGGAAAGGTGGCGGTGCGTGGCGGATAGGCAAGGCCGGGCAGGGCCGATAGCGCGCGATGCGTGTTGAGGGTCAGCTTCTCGTGCCGCCGTCGCCACGGTTCGGCGATCCGCGGCTCCTTTTCAAGCACGACGACCCGCACGCCGCGCCGGCCAAGCGCGTCGGCGGCCGCCAGCCCCGCCGCTCCGGCGCCGATGACGATAACCGTGTCGTCGAGTCCTTTCGGCCCCAGGACGATAGGCATCGTTTCGCTTGTCGTAGCCGCCATTCGGTCGAGATTCCCTTTCAGGTGCGCCATGGGGACCCGTCCTATATGGCACGTCCCATATGGCACAGGGGCGATATGATCGATAATGAGGTCGCGTCAATGCGACTGATTCGAGGCCTTGGGGGCAAGCCTGTTTATCATCGGCACGCGGAAGCTCGACCATGCCCTCCTTGCGTATCTTTCTTGACAGACTGCTGGAGGGCGCCGCAGCCAAGGTGCCGCGCCAGGATTTTTCGCATGTCGAGCGGCTGGCGCTTGTCCGCCGGCACGGCGACTTCTCGCTGGCCTATTCGACCGCCGTGCAGCAAAAACTGTCCTATTTCGGCGACGCCGACGGCTACATCGCCTTCGGCACCAAGATGAAGCACCATTTCGCGCTCGGTGACCCGGTGGCCCATCCGGCCGATCGGCCCGACTATATCAGGCGCTTTGTCGAAGCCGCCGACAGCCCGTGGTTCGTGCAGATCGGCGAACCGACGGCGCGCGTTCTGGCCGGGCTCGGCTACCAGGTCAACCGCCTCGGCGTCGACACGCGGCTGGAGCTGCCGGCTCACGATTTTTCCGGCAAGCGCAACGAAAGCGTGCGCTATTCCGAACGCTGGCTCTTGAAGAAGGGGTTTTCCTTTGGCGAAGGAGCGGTCTATCTCGACGAGGTCCAGCGCCTGTCGCAGAACTGGCGGGCCGACCGCATCGTCAAGCGCTGGGAGATGGCCTTCCTCAACAGGCCCTTTGCCGATCATCTCGGCATCGATATGCGCCGTTTCGTGCTCTACAGCCCGGAAGGCGAGCTCGTCGCCTTGCTCGATTTCGATCCGATGTTCAGCGGCGGCATGGTGATCGGCTACACCACCTCGTTCAAGCGCAAGCACATCGATGCCTCGCCGCATGCCGAAATCGGGCTGACCAAATTCGCCGTCGACCGCTTTCGCAATGAGGGCATTTCGGTCGTCACGCTCGGCCTGTCGCCGATGCTCGATGTCGGAGCCAACAGCTTTGCCGAATCGAGCTTCTGGCGCAACGCCTTCGAGCGGGCCTATGAGTCGCCCTGGGTCAACCGCAGCAAGTTCAACCTCAAGGGCCAGGCGGCGTTCAAGCGCCGCTTCCATGGCGTCGAAGAACCGACCTACATCGCCTTCCGCGAGGGCAGGCTGATCGAGATGCTGGGGTTGCTGCGCCTCATCAAGGCGATCTAGCAAGAAGCGTGGCGGCCAACGTGGCCAATTTGCCCCCAGCAAAACTGTTGATTTGACCGGCGCACGGGCGATCGCCCATTTGCATGTTGCTCAAAAGTGGTCCCGGTTTTGAGCAAACGACATGCATAAGAACAAAGACCTAATGCGCGTCGCCTGAGTCCGTTCAAACGCGACGCGCTTTAGAGCGGCAGGGTCAGTTGCGCAGCCGGTAGCCGGTGCGGAAGATCCAGGCGACGATGGCGATGCAGATGGCGAGGAACACCGTCGTCATGCCCAGGCTGACGGCGACCGAGACATCGGACTTGCCGTAAAAGCTCCAGCGGAAACCGCTGATCAGGTAGACGACCGGGTTGAACAGCGTCACCGTGCGCCAGGTCTCGGGCAGCATGTTGATCGAATAGAAGCTGCCGCCGAGGAAGGTCAGCGGCGTGATGATCAACAGCGGCACCAGCTGCAATTGCTCGAAGCTTTTCGCCCAGATGCCGATGATGAAGCCGAACAGGCTGAAGGTCACCGCCGTCAAGACAAGGAAGGCCAGCATCCAGAACGGATGCTGGATGGTGAGCGGCACGAACAGCGAGGCCGTCGCCAGGATGATCAAGCCGAGGATGATCGACTTGGTCGCGGCGCCGCCGACATAGGCGATGACGATCTCCAGATACGACACCGGCGCCGACAAGAGCTCGTAGATAGAGCCGACGAATTTCGGGAAATAGATGGCAAAGGAGGCGTTGGAGATCGACTGCGTCAACAGCGACAGCATGATCAGGCCGGGCACGATGAAGGCGCCGTAGCTGATGCCGTCAATCTCGGTGATGCGCGAGCCGATGGCCGAGCCGAAGACGACGAAATAAAGCGATGTCGAGATCACCGGCGAGACGATGCTCTGCAGCACGGTGCGGAACGCACGCGCCATCTCGACCCGGTAGATCGCCCATACTGCTCGCCAATTCATGGCTCTTGCCTCAACAGATTGACGAAGATCTCCTCGAGCGAGCTGTTTTGCGTGTCCATGTCGCGAAACTGGATGCCGGCCGTCTCGAGTTCGCGCAGCAGCGATGCGACGCCGGGGCGTTCGCTCTGGTTGTCATAGGTGTAGGTCAGCTGTGTGCCATCGCCCGACAGCTCCAAGGCGTAGTGCGAGAATGCATCGGGAATGGCGGTGAGCGGGTTGCGCAATTCGACGATCAGGCGCTTGCGGCCGAGCTTGCGCATCAGTTCGGCCTTGCCCTCCACCAGGATGATCTCGCCGCGGTTGATGACACCGACACGGTCGGCCATCGCCTCGGCCTCTTCGATATAGTGCGTGGTGAGGATGATGGTGACGCCATCGTCGCGCAGCCGCCGCACCATCGCCCACATGTCCTGGCGCAGTTCGACGTCGACGCCGGCCGTGGGTTCGTCGAGGAACAGGATGCGCGGCTCATGCGACAGCGCCTTTGCAATCATCAGCCGCCGCTTCATGCCGCCCGACAGCGTGATCGCCTTGGCGTCCTTCTTGTCCCACAACGACAGGTCGCGCAGCACCTTTTCGACGAAGCCCGGATTGGGCGCCTTGCCAAACAGGCCGCGGCTGTAGGTTACGGTTGCCCAGACGCTCTCGAACGCGTCGATGGTCAGCTCCTGCGGCACCAGCCCGATCAGGCTGCGCGCGGCGCGGTAGTCTCGGTTGATGTCGTGGCCGTCGACGGTCACCGTTCCCGACGAACGGTTGACGATGCCGCAGACGATCGAGATGAGCGTCGTCTTGCCGGCGCCGTTCGGCCCCAGCAGCGCGAAAATCTCGCCGCGTTCGATGTCGAGGTTGATTTCCTTCAGCGCCTTGAAGCCGGTGGCGTAGGTCTTGGTGACCCCGGAAATCGAAATGATGGAAGGCAAATTAGTGGAAGACATGAGGCCGAAAACGACTGTTTGAAAGAGGCGGGGATTATTATTGCGCTGAATGTCGGTGCGCACGGCGCGAAGTCAATGCCGCTGCTGACAATTGTGGACAAACGTTCCCCTTTTGCCGTTTCGTCATGGGGGTATCGGGGCACTGACGGATTGATCCCATCTGCTGCGACAACGCGCCCCGCGTGACGCCAAGCCGCTTTGACCGGACCGCATCCGCCGCCTATTCTGCGCCAACAACAGCAGCCGGAGCCCGCATGGACCCGCTCATCCTGTCGCGAATGCAGTTCGGGGCGAATATCTCGTTCCACATCCTGTTTCCGACCATCACGATTGCGCTTGGCTGGGTGCTGCTGTTCTTCAAGCTCCGCTACAACGCCACCAATGATTCCGCCTGGATGCGCGCCTATTTCACCTGGGTGAAAGTGTTCGCGCTGTCCTTCGCCATGGGCGTGGTCTCCGGCGTCACCATGAGCTTCCAGTTCGGCACCAACTGGCCGGGCTATATGGAAAAGGTCGGCAACATCGCCGGGCCGCTGCTTGCCTACGAGATCCTCACCGCCTTCTTCCTCGAAGCGGCCTTCCTCGGCATCATGCTGTTCGGCTTCCGCCGCGTCTCCAACCGCGTCCACACGCTGGCGACGGTATTGGTCGCCGGCGGCACCACGCTGTCGGCCTTCTGGATCATCGCGCTGAACTCCTGGATGCAGACGCCGGCCGGCTTCGAGATGATCGACGGCAAGGCGCATCCCGTCGACTGGTGGGCGATCGTCTTCAACCCGTCCATGCCCTACCGTCTGACGCATATGCTGCTTGCCTCCGGCCTGACGGTGTCGTTCCTGATCGCCGGCCTGTCGGCGCTGCGCTACCTCACCGGCGACCGGTCGGAATCGATGTGGAAGGCGCTGCGCACCGGCGTCTTCACCGCCGCCATCCTGATCCCGATCCAGATCTTCGCCGGCGACCAGCACGGGCTGAACACGCTGGAGCACCAGCCGCAGAAGATCGCCGCCATGGAGGCGAACTGGAACACCGGCCCCAACGTGCCGCTGGTGCTGTTTGCGCTGCCCGACGAGGCGGCGAAGGAAAACAAATTCGAGATCGCCATTCCCGACGGCGCCAGCCTGGTGTTGCGCCATTCCACCAGCGGTATCGTGCCGGGGCTCAACGACTATCCCGGCCTGCACCCGCCGGTGTTCCCGGTGTTCTGGGGCTTCCGCATCATGGTCGGCACCGGCATTTTGATGCTCATCGTCTCGTGGTCGGCGACCTTCTTCCTCAAGCGCCGCCACAGCCTGCCGAGGCCGCTGGCCATGCTGATGGTGCCGATGGCGCTGTCGGGCTGGCTGGCGACACTGGCCGGCTGGTACACCACCGAAATCGGCCGCCAGCCCTGGCTGGTCACCGGCGTGCTGAAAACCGCCGACGCTATCGGCCCGGTCGCCGGCAGCCATGTCGCGCTGACGCTCGCCATCTATCTCATCCTCTATGTGCTGCTGTTGATCGCCTATCTCGGCGTGCTGGTGCACCTGGCGCTGAAGGCCGCCAAGGACGGCGATACCTCGCCGCTCCCGGGCGTCATGAAGACGGCGATGTCGCAACCGGCCGCGGGAGAGTGAGGAATGGTCCGCGTAGCGGACGAAAAGCCAACGATTTGGCTTTTCGAATGACGAACGCCCGGAGCCATAGCGAAGGGCAGAACCGTTGATGAGAGGGATGACAGACCGATGACCTTCGACTGGCCAACCGCGCTGCCCCTGATCTTCGCCGGCCTGATGGGCCTCGCCATCCTGATCTACGTCATTCTCGACGGTTTCGATCTCGGCATCGGCATCCTGTTCTCGGTCGCCGAAGATGCCGAGCAGGACACCATGATCGCGGCAATAGGCCCTTTCTGGGACGCCAACGAGACCTGGCTGGTGCTGGCCGTCGGCCTGCTCCTGGTCGCCTTTCCGCTGGCGCATGGCGTCATCCTCACCGCGCTATACATTCCGGTCTTCGTGCTTTTAGTCGGCCTCATCCTGCGCGGCGTCGCCTTCGATTTCCGCGCCAAGGTGCCCGCCGGCAAGAAGCATCGCTGGAACCGCATTTTCTTCCTCGGTTCCGTCATCGCCTCGCTGGCGCAAGGCTATATGCTCGGCGTCTATGTGCTTGGCCTCGATGTCGGTTTTGGCGGCATCGCTTTCGGGGCGCTGGTGGCGCTCTGCCTGTCGGCGGCCTATGCAGCGATGGGCGCGGCCTGGGTCATCTACAAGACCGAGGGCGAATTGCAGAGGAAGGCGGTGGCCTGGCTGCGCACGGCCCTGGTGCTGACCGCGCTCGGCATGGCGGCGGTGTCGCTGGCGACCCCATTCGCCAGCCCGCGCATCTTCGCCAAATGGTTCGTCTGGCCCGAAATGCTCTATCTGTCGCCACTGCCGATCCTGTCGGCGCTGCTGTTCCTGTGGCTGTGGCGGCAGACCTTCCACCTGCCCAAGCCCGACGACCGCCATGCGCTGCGGCCGTTCCTGACGCTCGCCGCCATCTTCGCGCTCGGCTTTGCCGGGCTTGCATGGTCGTTCTACCCCTTCGTGGTGCCCGAGAGGCTGACCATCTGGCAGGCGGCGTCGGCGACGGAAAGCCTGGCCATCATCCTCGCCGGCACGGTCGTCGTGTTGCCGGTGATCATCTTCTATTCGTTCTATGCGTATCGGGTGTTCGGCGGGAAGGCGACGGATCTGACGTATGATTGAGGGGAGCTGATCTCCCCCCTTGAGGGGGAGATGGCCGGCAGGCCAGAGGGGGTCGCCGCGCGTGGAGCGCTAACCTTCTTCTGCCGCAGGAGGTCGCGTCCGGTCGGACCGACCCCCTCTGTCGCCTCCGGCGACATCTCCCCCTCGAGGGGGGAGATTAGGTGCTCAGCTCTTCCCCGCCAGCACCAGCACCGGCTTCTCGCTATACAACCCCGGGAACAGCGCCTTCAAATTCGCCACCTTGGGCAGGTCGTTGTAGACGATGTAGGGGTAGGTCGGGTTCAGCGTCAGAAAGTCCTGGTGATATTCCTCGGCCGGATAGAAGGTTTTGCCCGTCTCCAACGTGGTGACGATCGGCTTGGCAAACACCTTCGCCTGGTCGAGCTGGGCGATGTAGCTCTGGGCGATCTTCTGCTGCTCGCCATTCTCGGCAAAGATGGTCGAGCGGTACTGGGTGCCCGAGTCCGGCCCTTGATAGTTCAGCTGCGTCGGGTTGTGGGCGACCGAGAAATAGACCTGCAGCAGCTGGCCGTAGGTCACCTTGGACGGATCGTAGGTGATCTCGACCGATTCGGCGTGGCCGGTGCGGCCGCTGCCCACCGTTTCGTAGACGGCGTCATCCTTGGCGCCGCCGGTGTAGCCGGAGACGGCCTTGGTCACGCCCTTGACGTGCTGGAACACGCCCTGCACGCCCCAGAAGCAGCCGCCGGCGAAGATAGCCTTCTCGCTGCCGCTGGCGGCCTTCTCGTCCATTGCCGGCGGCGGGATCACCACCGCGTCCTCGGCCGAGCGCGCAGGGCTCTGCCAGAAGGCGGCCGCGGCGGCGGCGACGATGAGCGCGGCAAGCGCGCTCTTGAAGATCGGCGTTCTCGTCCTTGCAATCCCGGTCATGTCTGATCTCCTTGATGGTGGCGAAGACTATACGACAGAACGTCCCGCCTGGTTTCTCAAATTGCCGTGCGCCGGCCCGGCCACTGTGCGGCCGGGCCATGGGACCCAGCCTTATTGCGCGGGCGCCATGGCGTCCGCCGGCTTCATCGCATCCGTTGCGGGTTTCATGGCATCGGCCGGCTTCATGGCGTCGGCGGCGGGTTTCATCGCATTCGTCGCCATTGGGTCGGCTGGCTTGATGGCATCGGTCGCCGGCGCCATGGCATCGGTCGCGGGCTTCATCGCATCGGTTACCATCGCCGGCTTCATGGCGTTGGTCGCTTCGTCGGCACGGGCGCCGGCGGCGAAGCCGATCATCGAAAGCGCAAAAGCGAGCACGGTAAGGGTCTTGGTCATGATGGTATTTCCTCCTTGAAGAGGGCGCGCGGATGCGAGCCCGGTTATGCCGCGCTAGCGGCGTTGCGTAGAAAAGAAAATCAGTCGGCGGCTGCAGCCAGGATCGGTCCACCGCCCGGCGACTGGACCAGCACGGCGGTGCTCAAGCCGCCGGAGGCTGCCGGCAATGGCAGCGTGGTGGCATCGCTGCTCCAGCTGCCGAGTTTCTCCAGCGAGTGCACGACATTGGCATGCGGCAGCGTGCGGCCGGTATTCTCGCCGCGCGCCACCGGCACTTCGACGACGCCCTTGTTGTAGCGGACCAGCCAGACATCGGCCTTTCCGCCCGGAGCCTTGCCGGCGCCGATGCTGATCTTGCCGCCGTCGAGCGACAGCGTCGGCCCCTTCGTGCGGCCATTCGCGGAAATCAGCTGCTCGATCTCGCCTGATGCCGCGCCCACCGCATCGGCACCGCCATTGACCACCACCTGCGGCGTGAACGGGCCGGAGCGGCCGAGCGACGGCTCATAGCGCACCTGGCGCTGGGTAAATTCCTCGCGGCCGAAAATGTCCTTCCAGCCGAGATAGTCCCAGTAGGTAACGTTGAACGACAGCGCCAGAACGCCCGGCTGGTCCTTGACCTTGATCAGATTGGCATTTGCCGGCGGGCAGGACGAACAGCCCTGGCTGGTGAACAATTCGACCACGGTGAGCGGCTGGGCGAAGGCGGTGCCGCCAAGCATCATCAGCGCCGCGCCTGCGGCGGCCAGCATCGCGCTGCGTTTTGGGTTAAGTCCAGTCATCGTGGGTCTCCGTTGCGGCGAGTTCTTCCCACACTTCGCCGCTGCCAGAGGCTTCGTTACATGGTTCACCGCTTCGTGATTGGGGGCCGACGCGTCGTTGCCTTCTCCCCTTGTGGGAGAAGGTGGATCGGCGCGAAGCGCCGAGACGGATGAGGGGTGTTCCAGCGGAGTGAGACGTTGGTTAATCTAACGTCATGCCACATCAGCCCGTCGCTCCTGCCAAACGAAACTTTGCCCGTTCGCTCCGACGTGAAATGACGGAGGCGGAAGACAAACTGTGGCACGAACTACGTGACCGCAGGCTTGATCGGATCAAATTTCGGCGCCAAGTTCCTGTTGGAAAATACGTCGCCGATTTCGCTTGTCTTGAATCACTCCTCATCATCGAGATCGATGGGAGTCAGCATGCGGACTCAGAGTCAGACCATGCCCGTAGAACGGAACTGGAGGCGAGAGGCTTTCGTGTGTTGCGCTTTTGGAACGACGATGTCCTGAAAGACATGGACAGCGTCTGCACCACGATAATCGCTTATGTAAGGGATGTCAGTTTGCAGCCATGGCGGTGAAAGAACGCCGGCGTCAAGCTGGAACACCCCTCATCCGTCTCGGCGCTGCGCGCCGATCCACCTTCTCCCACAAGGGGAGAAGGCAAGGGCACCGCCACCCCGCTTGCCCCTGCAACCCGCCCCTGCTAAAGCGCGCGCCATGAGCACGCCTCTCGACCACATCCGCAATTTCTCCATCGTCGCCCATATCGACCATGGCAAATCCACGCTTGCCGACCGGCTGATCCAGTCCACCGGCGGGCTGGAGCTGCGCGACATGAAGGAGCAGGTGCTGGACTCGATGGACATCGAGCGCGAGCGCGGCATCACCATCAAGGCGCAGACGGTGCGGCTGAAATACCGCGCCAACAATGGCGAGGACTATATCCTCAACCTGATCGACACGCCCGGCCATGTCGACTTCGCCTATGAAGTGTCGCGCTCGCTCGCCGCCTGCGAGGGTTCGCTGCTGGTCGTCGACGCCTCGCAGGGCGTCGAGGCGCAGACGCTGGCCAATGTCTACCAGGCCATCGACAACAACCACGAGATCGTCGTGGTGCTGAACAAGGTAGACCTGCCGGCCGCCGAGCCCGAGCGCATCCGCGAGCAGGTCGAGGAAGTCATCGGCATCGACGCCTCCAACGCCGTGCTGATCTCGGCCAAGACCGGCCTCGGCATTCCCGATGTGCTGGAGGCAATCGTCCACCAATTGCCGCCGCCGCGCGAAGGCGACGCGTCGGCACCCCTGAAAGCCATGCTGGTGGACAGCTGGTACGACGCCTATCTCGGCGTCATCGTCCTGGTGCGCATCATCGACGGCGTGCTGAAAAAGGGCGCGACCATCCGCATGATGGGCACCGGCGCAAAACACCTGGTCGAGCGCACCGGCGTGTTCACGCCCGCCCGCATCAATGTCGACGAGCTCGGCCCCGGCGAGTTCGGCTTCTTCACCGGCTCGATCAAGGAAGTGGCCGACACCCGCGTCGGCGACACCATCACCGAGGACAAGCGCCAGACCGCGCACGCCCTGCCCGGCTTCAAGCCGGCGCAGCCGGTGGTGTTTTGCGGCCTGTTCCCGGTCGACGCCGCCGATTTCGAGGATCTGCGCGCCGCCGTCGGCAAATTGCGCCTCAACGACGCCAGCTTCTCCTATGAAATGGAGACCAGTGCCGCGCTCGGCTTCGGCTATCGCTGCGGCTTCCTCGGTCTGCTGCACCTGGAAATCATCCAGGAGCGGCTGGAGCGCGAGTTCAACCTCGACCTCATTGCCACGGCGCCGAGCGTCGTCTACCGGCTGCTGCTCAATGACGGCTCGGTCAAGGAACTGCACAACCCCGCCGACATGCCCGACGTGGTGAAAATCTCAGCCATCGAGGAGCCGTGGATCCGCGCCACCATCCTCACCCCCGACGACTATCTCGGCGGCATCCTGAAGCTCTGCCAGGACCGGCGCGGCATCCAGGCCGACCTGTCCTATGTCGGCAAGCGCGCCATGCTGATCTACGACCTGCCGCTCAACGAAGTGGTTTTTGACTTCTATGATCGCCTAAAATCGATCTCCAAGGGCTACGCCTCCTTCGACTATCATCTGACCGACTACAAGGAAGGCGACCTGGTGAAGATGTCGATCCTGGTCAATGAGGAGCCGGTCGACGCCCTGTCCATGCTGGTCCACCGCACCGCGGCGGAAAAGCGCGGCCGCCAGATGTGCGAGAAGCTGAAGGAGCTGATCCCGAACCACCTCTTCAAGATCCCGATCCAGGCCGCCATCGGCGGCAAGGTCATCGCCCGCGAAACCATCTCGGCGCTGCGCAAGGACGTCACCGCGAAGTGCTATGGCGGCGACGTCTCGCGCAAACGCAAGCTGCTGGACAAGCAGAAAGAGGGCAAGAAGCGGATGCGCCAGTTCGGCAAGGTGGATATCCCGCAGGAGGCGTTTATTCAGGCGCTGAAGATGGGAGACTAACCGGTCCGGCCTTCTGGCCGCACGTGTCGACCCGGTGGGTCGGTGCGAGCGCAAGTCCGCGTAGGAGCTGCCGAAGGCAGCGGGTCCCACCCCGGGGGGTGCGGCAGTGCGGTGACCTAGTCGGACGCCCCGTGCGAAGCACTATTCCATCAAGCGGTACCAATTGCGGACAACGAGCTTAAGCTTCACAACGTCATCCTCACCTAAAACACCGCAATGCGCGATTGGACCTCGAAGCATGTTGAGTTGCTGTAGCACTTTTTCAACACCAACTTTGTCGTGCCTAGAGAATACCCCTCCGAATACGTCCCAGTTCGCTTTTATAATTTCGCCAAGCTCGCCAAACGTAGTGTAATCGATCATTCGGTCCGATCTCGGAATTATTCCCTCTCGGCGCTCTCGCTCCAAATTCTTCGCGGCGTTCAGCCTAACATTCTCAGGAACCTTGCTTAGCCACCAATCTGTTTCATCACTAGATTCTATCAGATCAACAATGAAACTTCTTATCTCGTTTTCCAACAAATAAAACAATTTATAGTATGACGCCATGCGGTCTGCCTGTTGTCGATTCTCGGAAGACGCTACCGAAATATAGCCCTTAATAAGAGCATCTGAAAACTTGTCAATGGCGGTTACGTGCCCCCTAACGCCTTGCTCCGCAAGCGCATTGTCTACAGCCGATCGTAGCGAAGCTCCCATTAGTAAGAAATGTTGAAGCTCTATTTTCAATTTAGCAAATTCTCTCTAATTGACCGGAAAATCGCGTTGTATACTTGTACGTCCGTTGTCTCAGGAAGGACGACGTTTATGGTGGTAACGAGATTAAATTCGTGGTTGTCGCTCTGTCTTCTGACGTCGCCTTTAGTGGCGCCATCCGTTTTGCTCGACTGATTAATTGCCGGATCTTGAGCCTTTGCTTCCTTGGCGCTTTTTGCGAATTCGTTAAAGGCGCCGAACGTGCCGAAAATCGCACTGACGATCTGGTCGCTCTTGTGTAGGCCCGTTATCTCTATAATCAGCTCTTTGATCCGATCGTCCGGCAGCCTGTGCGCATACTCGTTTCTTCTGAAAATTTCTGAAAATCCGTTTTTAAGTGCTGCGAGCGCTGCCTCCGAGCGCGTTGATTCTGACTTAAACTTGGAGTATAGGTCAGTTGGAGAGTTGTCAGAACTCAACAACCCCATTCTCTTCAGGATTGGAGGGATTGCCCTAGCACTACCACCTCGAATCTTCAGTACACTGTCCAAGAAACTTTCGTTGAACTGCTGCGGTCGCTCCGCCTCGATCAGGGCTTTTAGCGCCTCGCTTAGCCTACCGTGAGTAGGGGTGTATGGAAGATTCCCTGGGATTTCGCGCCTAGTCCCTTTCTTTTCACCCGGCGTTTGATCCGATTTTGTTGTTTCTTCTACCGGGCTCGCCTTCTCTGCCAATTGATCCTCCCGCCAATAATATTGAGGGAACTATACGCGTCCTGAAGTGCGCGATGTCAAGCTATTGCCAACCAAGTGCTTCGCACGCGAATATGTGTATCTCTGCCTCCTCCTGAATTTGCAGGATCGAGCCAACCGCATCGCAACCGTGCGGGTAGCCACGCCGACACCGGATCATGGCCGCTTGGAACCCCCCGTTGCCAGGCGCCTTTGGGAAACATCACATGCGCACCACATCAGACAGCGGCTGGGCAATGACTGCATAGCTGCCGGGTTCCTCACCTTCCTTGCCGGCGAAAGCATGCTGCTCGCCGGCAATGCGGCGGGGCTGGAGGCCAGCGTGCCCTCCTATGTCGGCGGCATCTCGCTGTGGGCGGCAGCGCTTGTCCTGATCAGCGCGTCGAGCACCGTTGCCCTGTGGATGCGGCTCACCGGCGCGCCATCCTGTTTGTCGTGACGGTGGCCATGGTGCTGTGGGCGCGCCGTTGCTGCCGACCTCGGCGCCGCTGCCCGCCGCCGGCTGTCCGTTCCTGGTGCTGACTTTTGTTGGCTGGATCTAGACGTTGCTGAAGTCGCCGAGGTGATTGACGCGATCCGACGGCTGGCGCCGCATGTGAAGTGGGGCAGTAGGGGGCGTAGGGTATCACGAGGCCGCCCCCTCATCCGGCCGCTTCGCGGCCACCTTCTCCCCGCTGGGGAGAAGAGGCGAGCACCAGCGCCGAGCGAGCTCCTCTCCCCTCGGGGAGAGGTCGGATTGCCCCGAATTGCCTTTCGCAATTCGGCTGGCAATCCGGGTGAGGGGGACTTGCCTAGCCGTGGCTCTAGGCCCGGCCCTCGCGGCGTGCGACCCTCGCATCTCCGATTCGGGACCGCCCATCATGCTCCGCCTCACCCTTACCGCCCTGCTCCTCGCCACCCCAACCCATGCCGCCGATATGGCGTTCTTCGTCAAGAATTTGCGCAAACAGGCGGTGGCGGTGGAGTTGTTCAGCCGTGATCGCAAGATGTCGTGGCCGGGTGGTGGTCAGGTGTTTCTGATCGAGCCGAGCTCGCAGAAATCGGTGCCGATCTCGTGCAATCCGGGAGAAAACATCTGCTACGGCGCCTGGGTCAACGGCAATGATGCGATCTCCGCCGGGGTCGGGCCGGATAATGACCAGCCTTGCGATACGTGCTGTTTCATCTGTGTGGAGAAGACGACCGAGACGATCGATCTGGTGGAGTGAGGGGCGGGGCGCCGAAGCTGCTGATCTCCCCCCTCGTGGGGGAGATGTCCGGCAGGACAGAGGGGGGCGCGAAGGATCGCCAGCGTATGGATCAGCAAGCCTAAAATTGAAATGACGCGGCTGCAGGAATGAGAGGTCGGCGGGACAGCGCCCCCCTCTGCCTTGCCAGGCATCTCCCCCACGAGGGGGAGATCAGCAGTTCCGCCCCTTGGCCAATCACCCCAAAATCAGTCAGCCGCTCCCCTTCAATGTCAGCCGCCATCATGCGATGCTGATTCCCTCGGCCGGGGGGCCGATTTGCCTCGGGGGAACACCATGTCTTTCACTTGTCTGCGCCGCGTCGTCGCGCTGTCGCTTGCCGCGCTGTTTGCGCCGGCAGCGTACGCCGCCGACATCACCTTCGCCGTCAAGAACAGCCATCCCAACGCCATGCGCCTCGAGCTCTACAGCCAGGACCGCGACTATGTCTGGCCGGGCAACGACAAGGATTTCTATCTCGACGATGGCGAGACCAAGCAGATCCCGGTCTCGTGCGACGAAGGCGAGTCCATCTGCTACGGCGCCTGGGTCGACGGCGACGAGGGCACCTATTGGGGCGTCGGCCCCAACAACAAGGAAAGATGCGAGGATTGCTGCTACACCTGCAATGGCGGCGAGACGGAGGAAATTGAACTGACGCCTTAGGAAGTACAGCCAATCTCCCCCCAAGTGGGTTCCAAGTGGGGGAGATGTCCGGCAGGACAGAGGGGGGCGCCATAGAGCGCAAGCCTCGGCAACCACCGAGCATCGTAATGCCGCACACGCCTCTACCGCCTCGACGTCGCGCAAACGCCAGATCGATGCGCAAAGTCCTGACGCCAGCCGAACTCAAGCTCTGGAACGAACTTCGTGCCCACCGGCTGATGGGGCTTGGCTTCCGGCGACAATTTCCGATTGCCGCCTACATCGTCGATTTCGCTTGCCCGGAGAAGAAGCTGGTCATCGAAGTCGATGGCTCCCCGCATGCGGACGCCGGCGCGGCTGCCGGTGATGAAACGCGGACATCGCACCTCGAACAAGATGGCTGGACCGTCCTGCGGTTCTGGAATGACGACGTCATCCGCGACGTCGACAATGTCTGCCAGCATATTGTGATTGCGGCTGGGCTTGGACGCGCATCCTGAACGGTGCCGGTGCTGGGCTTTAGGCAGGGAAAGGTCGGCGGGACAGCCCTGGCCTGCCGGCCATCTCCCCCACGAGGGGGGAGATCGGGTTTCGCCTTGGCTTTCGCCAATTATCCCAGCAATGCCCTCTGCCGCTTCGGCCCGCCCGCCTTGCGCCAGGAGTTGAACCGGTGCGTCGCGGCGGCAAACGAGATCTTCATCTGCTGGGCGACCGAATAGCGCGACTTGCCTTCGTCGAACAGGCGGTAGCAGCATTCGACGCCCTCCTCGGTCAGCTTGCCGTCGGGCGCCTTGTTGTGCGGATTGGCGGGGTCGAATTTTTCGACCTGCTGTTCGACCAGGCCTTTCAGCCGCTGCAAATCGGCCTCGATGCTGGCGATAAGATCGAGGACGGGTTTCGGATCGAAGTGGTCGTGCGGCTTTGCCGTCATCTCTTGGATACCTTTCGCTTTGCGTGTCGCGACCGATATAGGTGAACATTTGCCGATAATGAAGGGCGCGTTGCAATCCGGCGCTTCAACATTTCTTGACTGGTGATTGACCGCGGAGATTGCAGCGCCTAGTTTAGAATTGTTCTAAACTGGGGTGAATTTCTCATGCTTTCCCGTGTCTTCGGTTTCGGCCGCCGTCCTTTCGAAACGCTGTCGGAACAGGAGATCCTGGCGCTGGCAATTTCATCCGAAGAGGATGACGGGCGCATCTACCGCGCCTATGCCGACGGGCTGGCGGACAGTTTTCCGCAATCGGCGAAAGTGTTCGAGGCGATGGCGGAGGAGGAGGACGGCCATCGCGATTCCCTGATCGAGCTTTACCGCAAGCGTTTCGGCGAGCGCATTCCGCTGCTGCGCCGCGAGCACGTGAAAGGCTATTACGAGCGCAAGCCCGACTGGCTGGTGCGGCCGCTCGGCATCGAGCATGTGCGGCGCCAAGCCGAAGAGATGGAGCGGCAGGCCTATCGCTTCTATGTCGAGGCGGCCAAGCGCACCGGCGATGCCTCGACGCGGAAACTGCTCGGCGACCTGGCCGCGGCCGAGCAAAGCCATGAGAATTCGGCGCATCGGCTGGAGCAGAAACTTGTGCCGGGCGAGGTCAAGGACGAGGAAGCCAGCGCCGAGCAGCGCCAGTTCATCCTGACCTATGTCCAGCCGGGACTGGCCGGGCTGATGGATGGCTCGGTGTCGACACTGGCGCCGATCTTTGCCGCCGCGTTTGCCACGCACGACACCTGGCAGACGCTGCTGGTCGGCCTCGCCGCCTCGATCGGCGCCGGCATCTCGATGGGCTTTACCGAAGTCGCTTCGGACGACGGCAAGCTGTCGGGGCGTGGCTCGCCGATCAAGCGCGGCCTCACCGTCGGCATCATGACGACGCTGGGAGGCCTCGGCCACGCGCTGCCTTACATCATCCCGCATTTCTGGACGGCGACGGCGGTCGCGGCCGTGGTGGTGTTCTTCGAATTGTGGGCGATCGCCTTCGTGCAGAACCGCTACATGCAAACCCCGTTCCTGCGCGCGGCGTTTCAGGTGGTGCTGGGTGGGGCGCTGGTGTTTGCGGCCGGGGTGCTGATCGGGAATGCGTGAGCGCCAAGCGCCCCCTCACCCAGCCTCCGCTTCGCTCGGCTGACCTCTCCCCGAAGGGAGAGGAGATTTTCGAAGCCTGCGCCAGTCTCTTCTCCCCAGCGGGGAGAAGGTGGCCGCGAAGCGGCCGGATGAGGGGGCCTGGCGCGACGCCGATACCTAGTCACCCATTCACCGCCCTGCTATCCTCTGGCGCCTCGTCCCTCTCCGTCAGCCCGTAATCCCGCACCACATGCGCAATCCGCAACCGATATCCGGCAAATATTCCGCCGCGGCCCGCATGCTGCGCCTGCCGATGCTCTTCCGTGTTGCGCCACGCCTCGACCGCTTCCTCGTCGCGCCAGAAGGACAGCGACAGCACGCGGTTCGGGTCGACCAAGCTCTGAAACCGCTCGATCGAGATGAAACCGTCTATGCCGTCGAGCAGCGGCCTGAGTTCCGCGGCGATACCGAGATAGGCATCGCGCTTTCCCTCAGCCGGTTGCACCTCGAAGATGACAGCGATCATATCTCCTCCTTGACCGCGGTCTGGAACAGCTGCCGCGGTCCATGCGGCCCCGACACCAGCTTCAGGAAGATGCGGTCCTCTTTCAAGATGAACTTTTCGCGGCGGGCGAATTCGTAATTGGCCTTGCCCGCCGGATCCGCGGCGAGACGGGCGCGATATGCTTCGTAGGCGGCGAGGCTGTCGATGTTGTAGGCGGCGTAGGCGGTGGTGGCCGAGCCCTCGTGCGGGGCGTAGTAGCCGATCAGATCGGCGCCGCAGCGCGGGATCGCCTGGCCCCAGGCCTTGGCATATTGCTCGAAGGCCGGCTTGCCGAACGGGTCGATCTCATAGCGGATGAAGCAGGTGATGGTCATCGTGATCTCCTTGGGTTTCGCATCGATAGTTCGAGCGGCGTCGAAACGTTGTGCCGCAGGGTCTGCTAAGCAAAAGCGCTGGCGGTCAGGCCTGCCAGAAGGATTTTGCGCATTCGCGGCGCACATCCTCACGGGTCAGGCCGAGATCGCGCAGCAGATGGTCGTCGACCTCCGCGAGGTCTAGCCGCTGCAGATGGCGGTCGTACCAGCGGGCGAGAAGCCGCCGTTGCAGCCAGGTGACGAACGGGAACGGCCGGCGGCTGGCGAGTGGGACGGAAGCGGTTGGCATCGGCGTTCTCCTTGATCCCGCCCGACAATAATGCTTATCTGACGAGAATGCTTCGATGGAGGCCTAACTATGCGTGAAGGACCCGACATTGCCCGCATCGCCAGCCTGGTCGGCGATCCGGCGCGGGCAAACATGCTGAATGCGCTGATGGGAGGCACGGCTTTCACGGCGAGCGAACTGGCGCTGGAGGCCGGCGTGTCGCTGCCGACCGCGTCCTCGCATCTGTCGAAACTGATGGAGGGCGGGCTTTTAACTTTGGCCAGCCAGGGACGGCATCGCTATTACGGCCTCGCAGGGCCGCAGGTGGCCGGCATGATCGAGGCCATCACCGGGGTGGCCGAAGCAGTCGGTCCCAAGCGCGTGCGGCCCGGCCCGCGCGACGGCGCCATGCGCGTCGCCCGCGTCTGCTACGACCACCTCGCCGGCGAGCAGGCGGTGGCGATGCTGGACCGGCTCGTCGCGCGCGGCATCCTGTTGCGCGACGACATTGAGATCAGGCTGGGGCCAGCAGCAGCCTCGCATTTTTCGGCCATCGGCATCGATGTCGGCGCCAAGCCGCGCCGGCCGGTCTGCCGCGCCTGTCTCGACTGGAGCGTGCGCCGCTCGCACCTCGCGGGAACGCTCGGCGCGGCTATTCTGGACAAGATCCTGTCGGAGAAATGGGCAAGGCGGGAGAAGGACAGCCGCGCGGTGGTGTTTTCACCGCCGGGGAAGCAGGCGTTCGAGCGGGTGTTTTTGGCGTAGAGGTTCGGCGGCGCTAATTGGGCGACGCTGGCGGGACAGCACCCCCCTCTGGCCTGCCGGACAGAGGGGGGTGTGACGGAACGCTTGCGTAGCAGGTGAGGCGCGCGACGCTTACCCCCGCTTCAGCACCTTCCCCTGCTCGAAGAAATCCACCCACGGATCGGCCTTCTCCAACTCCTTCAGCGTCGTCTTGTCGCCGATCGGGAAGGAATTCGGCGGCAACCCCTTCTCAACTTCCGCCCACGTCACCGGTACCGACACCGTCGCGCCCTTCTTGGCGCGGGAAGAGTAGGGCGCGACGGTGGTCGAGCCCCTGCCGTTGCGGAGATAGTCGACGAAGATTTTTCCCGTGCGCGCCTTTTTCGACAGCGTCGCGGTGTAGCGGTCGGGCGCGGCCTGCTCCAGCGCCTTGGCGAAATCATGCGAGAAGGTTTTGACTTCCTCCCAATCCGCCGAGGGTTTCAGCGGCACCAGCACGTGATAGCCTTTGCCGCCTGACGGCTTGACGAAGTTCGGCAGCGACAGATCGTCAAGCTTGCCTCTGATGTCGAGTGCGGCCTCGCGCACCGCCTTGACGTCGACGCCTTCATCGGGATCGAGATCGAAGATGATCTGATCCGGCTTTTCCAGCTCCTCGATCTTGCAGCCCCAGATGTGGACCTCGACCACGCCATACTGGACCAAGGCGGCAAGGCCGTCGAAATCGCGGATGAACAGGATTTCCTCGCCATCGGTTGGATCCTTCATGCGGGCAATCTTGTCGCTCATGCCGGCCGAGGCATGTTTCTGGAAGAAGCGCGGGCCGCCGATGCCATCCGGCGCCCTGACCAGGCTGAGCGGCCGGTTGACGACGAACTGCTCCATCCGCGGCCAGACAAGCGCATAGTGCTCAAGCAAAGCCTGCTTGGATATTTTCTCCTCGGGCCACAGCAGCTTGTCGGGGTGGGATAGTTTTACGCTGGTCGTGATCGTCGCGGGCGCCTTAGCCCCGGCGGCCTTGCCGGCGCTGCTTGCCGCCGGCTTTTGCTTGTTCGCCGCCTTCGATGGCTTTTCCTGCACGACTTCCTCCGCCGGCTTGTCCTCGCGCAGTCCCTGGAACGACGCGTGGCGTATTATACGATCCGAGGTCCAGCTGCGGAACTCCACTTCGCCGACAAGTTCGGGCCTGACCCAGACCAGGCCCTTGCCCTTCGGCACGGCGGCGGCAAAGGGCGAGGCGTTTGCCTTCAGCGCATCGAGTTTTTTCTTCAGATCGGTGGCGCTCCTGGCTGTGAAGCCCGTGCCGACGCGGCCGGCGTAGTGGAGCTTGCCGCCCTCGTGGTAACCGACCAGCAGCGAACGCAGGCCGCGGCCGGTCTTGTCCGAGGGCAGATACCCGCCGATGACGAATTCCTGGCGGGCCGTGCATTTCGATTTCACCCAGCCTGGGCCACGGCCGCTGCGGTAGGGCGCATCGGCGCGCTTGGAGACGATGCCTTCGAGGCCCATGCGGCAGGCGTGCTGCAGCATGATCTTGCCCGGTTCCGCGAAATGGTCGCTGAAGCGAACAGCGGCATTTTCGGCCGTCTCGCCGAGCAGCTCCTGCAGCGCCTGCTTGCGCTCGACCAGCGGCTCGCGGCGCAAATCCTTGCCGTCAAGCCGCATCAGGTCGAACACATAGTAGGTGAAGCGGTTGGTTCGATTGGCGGAGAGATCCTGCTGCAGCAGCGAGAAGGACGAAACGCCGCTGTCGGCGAGCACGACGATCTCGCCATCGATGATGGCGTCGCTGCATTTCAGCTGGGCGAGTTCCGCGACGATCTCGGGGTCGAATTTCCCCGTCCAGTCGAGGCCGGTGCGGGTCAGCAGCCGCACCTCCGTGCCGGCGATCTGCGCCTGCATGCGGTACCCGTCGAACTTCACCTCATGCAGCCAGTCCTCGCCGGGCGGCGCCTCGCGCTCCAGCGTCGCCAGCTGCGGCTCGACGAAGTCGAGGCGCTTGCCGGCTTTCGCCTTGCTGGATGCCGCAGGCTTGTTGGAGTGCCAGACCTTCGGCTTCTTGCCGTCGGCGGTCTTGCCTTCCGCGACCTCTTCGATGGTCAGGCCGGACTTCACCGATTTCGGTGCGTCCTTCAGGATATCCTCGCCGGGGCGGGCGGCGGCATCGTCGGATTTGATCAGCAGCCAGTTGTCGCGCTTTTCGCCCGGGCGGGGTCTTAACCTGACCAGATGCCACCGCCCATTCAGCTTCTGGCCGTTGAGTTCGAAGTCGATATGGCCCTTCTTCATCGCCTTGGCGGGGTCGATCTCTGGCGTCCATGTGCCTTCGTCCCAAACGATGACGGTGCCGCCGCCATACTCGCCCTTGGGAATGGTGCCCTCGAAGCCGGCATAGTCGATCGGGTGGTCCTCGACATGCACGGCCAGCCGCTTTTCGTGCGGGTCGAGGCTCGGGCCTCGCGTCACCGCCCAGCTCCACAACACGCCCTCATGCTCGAGGCGGAAATCATAGTGCAGCCTGGTCGCGTCGTGCTTCTGGACGACGAAGATGCCGCCGGGCTGCTTGCCGCGCGCGACCTTGCCCGCCGGCTCGGCCGTCTTCTTGAAATCGCGCTTGGACTGATATTGTTCGAGGCTGGCCACGGCGCCGACCCTCAAGCCGACTTGCGCTTGGGCGCAGAAGCTTTCGCCTTGCCGCTTTTTGCCGCCGGCTTGGCCTTCTTCGCCGGGCCTTCCGCCTGGCCGCCATCGGACAGGCTCTTCTTCAGCGCGTCGAACAGATTGACGACATTGGACGGCTTGGGCGCGGCCTGCGCTTTCGGCGCCTTCTTGCCGGCCTTCTTGGCGCGGATCAGTTCGAGCAGCGCGTCCTCATACTTGTCCTCGAATGTCGACGGATCGAACTTCCCCTTCTTCTTGTCGATGATGCGTTCGGCCATATCGGTCATCTCCTGGTCGGTCTTCACCGCCTTGATGTCGCCGAAGATGCTCTCCGGCTCCCGCACCGTGTTGCCGTAGCGCAAGGTGGTCAGCACCATGCCTTTGCCGCGCGGCTCGATGACCACGGGCCGCTCGCGGCTATAGAGCACGACGCGCGCCAGCCCGGCCATCTTCTTGTCCGCCATGGCATCGCGGATGACGGCAAAGGCCTCCTCCGACACCTTGTCGGCGGGCGTGACATAATAGGGCGTGTCGAGATAGATCTGCTCTATCGAGGCTTTGTCGACGAAGCCGTCCAGCGCCATCGTGTGCGAGGACTCGATCTGCACCGCTTCGATCTCTTCGTCCTCGATATGGACGAACTCACCGGGGCTCACCTCATAGCCCCTGATCTCGTCGCCATCGCCCAGCGGCTTGCCGGTTTCAGAATCGACATAGATGCGCTTGACCGTGTTGCCGGTCTTGCGGTTGAGCACCCGGAACGAAACTTTTTCGGCGTGGGTGACGACGTTGGTCAGTTCGACAGCGCAGGTGACCAGCGACAGTTTCAGATAGCCCTTCCAGGCGGGGCGAGGTGCCATGGCGAACTCCTGCGCGATGCGGTTAAAGCGAGAACGGGCAAGGCCCGTTCCGGTTCCGGGCGCGCAACCAGGGGCATTTCGGCAGCGAGCATGGAAATTTCGAGAGGCTCGCCAAATCTGAAACAGAACCGCGCTCAAGCGACATCCAGACGAAACATATGTGATGCAAAAGTCACAATGCCGGAAATGGCGACGAACCACACCGAAAGACCCCCAAACAGCCGCATTCCGGCCACGAAGCATGGGGTTTTCGACCAAAGATTAACATCGTGTTCACCGACTATTCACGCCTCGACGCTATGATCCCCGCAATCGGACGGGACATCCGAAAATCGGGACAGGGACTTGAGTAAAATGAAATTCTGGGGCCACATCGCCGGCTATGCCGCCGCCATCCGCGAGTTCATCGCGCCGACCTATCGGCCGGAGCGCTACTACATGCGCGGCCCGGGTCCGGCCTGCGCCCGTCGCGGCAGCTCGCTCGGCGCGCATTGATCATGACATTCGAAACGCGTCACGACAGCCGGATCTGCAGACCGGAGGCCGATCCCCGCGCAACCACCTATCGCGCCGAGCGCCCCGCGCTGGCCGCGAGAAGCCGTGCGACAACGCCGCGGCTTTGATCCCGCTGCCGGCGGGCTTAGTGTCTGAAGACACAAGCTGCCGGACGTCCCGTGACTTCTTCTCCTGAACCCTTCGATGCCAGCCAGCCATTGATCGTTTTCGACGGCGTCTGCGTGCTGTGCTCGGGCTTCGTACGCACGGTGGTCGGGCTCGACCGCAAAAACCGCTTCCGCTTCGCCACGGCGCAGTCGCCCTTCGGCGAGGAGCTGTTCCAGAGATACGGGCTGCGCACCGACAGCTACGAGACCAATCTGGTCCTTGTCGGCGGCGCTCCCTTCATGCGGCTGGACAGTTTCATCGCGGTGATGGCCGAACTGGGCTGGCCGTGGCGGGCGGCGAAAGCGCTGCTGCTCATCCCGCGCCCCTTGCGTGACTGGCTCTACGAACGCATCGCCAAAAACCGCTACGCCATGTTCGGCCGCAAGGATAGTTGCGAGATCCTGTCCGCCGCGATACGTGCGCGCATGATCGGCTAATCGCATGTCACCCAAAAGTGACCTCGGTCTGGGAAAACGACATACGCAAAAAGAGCGGCGAGATGAGGCTTCTGGTCGTTGGCGGCTATGGCATTTTCGGCGGCCGCATCGTGCAATTGCTGGAGAGCGAGCCACGCCTGATCCTGCTCGTCGCCGGGCGCTCACTGGCCAAAGCCGAGGCCTGGTGCAAAACCCGCACCGGCGCGGCGCCGCCGCTCGTGCCGACGCGCTTCGATCGCAACGGCGACGTCGCGCAAGGCCGGCCTGTTCGTTCGCGCCTCAGTCCGGCAGCGCCGCGACGGCGACGATCTCGATGACGATGTCTGCCTGGGCAAGCGCTGCGACGCCGATTACCTCCGAAGGCGGCGGATTGTTGTCGCTGCAATGCTTCGGACAATGCTCGGCGAAAAACGCGTCCAGCACGTCGAGACGAAAATTAGGCGAGCTGAGGACGCCGCCGTCGGGAAATGGCCCTTTGACGAAAAAGGTCAGCCTGATGAGATGGTCGAGCCCGCTGCCAAGTTCTTCCAGATCCGATTTGATGTTGCCGAGAACTTCCCGCCACTGCGCCGCGGCATCGCCGGCGAAGCCGCCACCCTTCTTGCCGGCCGGATCGTAGTCAGCCGATGTCGCGGTGTTGCCGCAGAGATAGACGGTGCCTTTCGCACCGCTGACGACCGTGCCTTTGCCCCATGGCATCAACCGGCCGTTCTTGAATTTCTTGTGGGTCACGAGTTCCATTCTCTTCTCCCACGCCTCGTGTGACGTGCCCGCCAACGACAGAGGATAGTGCTGTGCGGAGCCACGGCCAGTCCGCTGCCGGTCATCCGCCAGCAGACGAAGAAACATCTGGTCCTTGCGAAATCTCCTGGCGGAGGCGAAAGTTTTTTCTGAAGCCTGTCGAAATCGGCCGCCGCCGCGCGACATACGTCTGGCCCCGCTAGGACGCGGCCTGCGAAACCACGGGAGAAGACCCATGCGATACATGCTTTTGATCAACAGCGACGAAGCCGCGCAGGCGAACACGCCAATCGAGAAGGCTCAGCAGATGAGCGCAGCATATGCCGCCTATACCGAAGCGTTGAAGAAATCCGGCGCATGGCTCGCCGGCGAACGGTTGCGCCCGACCCAGGCGACCACCTCGGTGCGGATCACAGACGGCAAGACCAACGTGATCGACGGCCCCTATGCCGACACCAAGGAGCAGCTTGCCGGCTTCTACATGATCGAGGCGGCCGATATCGATACCGCCATCGAGTGGGCGGCGCGCTGTCCGGCGGCGAGCGCCGGCACGGTCGAGTTGCGGCCGATCTGGGAAATGGCCGACTACATGCCCAAGAAATGAAACCGTGATGGACAATCGCCCGGAGATCGCGCGGGCGGCGGCCGAAGCGGCCGCCCGGCAGAGTTACGGCAAGCTGGTCGCCTGGCTAGCGGCGCGCACCCGCGACGTGGCCGGCGCCGAGGACGCGCTGGCCGAGGCCTTCGCCGCGGCGCTGGAGCGCTGGCCACAGACCGGCGTGCCCGACAAGCCGGAAGCATGGCTGCTGGCCGTGGCGCGCCGGCGGCGCGTCGACGCGGTGCGCCGTCGGCTGACCAGCGAGGCGAGCCGCGACCATCTCAAGCTGATGGCCGAGGAGATGGAGGCGAGCATGGAAGACGAAGACCTTCCCGACGAACGTCTCAGGCTGATGTTTGCATGTGCGCATCCGGCGATCGAAGCCAGCGTGCGGGCGCCGCTGATCCTGCAGACCATTCTGGGTTTCGACGCGGCGACGATCGCCTCGGCCTTCCTGGTTTCGCCGGCGACGATGGGCCAGCGTCTGGTGCGCGCCAAGAGCCGCATCCGCGAGATCGGCATTCCGTTCCGCGTGCCGGATCGCGCCGAACTCGGCGAGCGGCTGGGAACGGTGCTGGAAGCGATCTACGCGGCTTTCGCCGAAGGCTGGACCGACCCGGCAGGGACCGAGACGAGAGCGCGCAATCTGGCGACCGAAGGCATCTGGCTCGGGCGGCTGGTGGCATCGCTGATGCCGGACGAACCGGAAGCGCTCGGCCTGCTGGCGCTGATGCTGTTTGCCGAGGCGCGCCGCCCGGCGCGGCGCGATGCGGCTGGAGATTATGTGCCGCTCGCCGGCCAGGATTGCCGTCTTTGGGATCACGCGCTGATCGACGAAGCCGAGGCGCTGCTGGGCCACGCCGCCACCATGGGCGTCATCGGCCGCTACCAGCTCGAAGCGGCGGTACAATCGGTGCATGCGACGCGGCGACGGACCGGCCAAACCGATTGGGCGGCGATCCGTAACTTCTACGATGCGCTGTCGGCGATATCAGGCTCGCCGGTGATTTCGATCAACCGCGCCGTGGCGATTGCCGAGGCCGAAGGGGCGGCGGCAGGACTGGCGGCGCTCTACGTGCTGGGCGACGACAAGCGGCTCAACGACTATCAGCCCTATTGGGCCGCTCGCGCCGGCCTGCTGGCCAGGCTCGGCAATGCGGCGCAAGCGGTCGAAGCCTATGACCGGGCGATCGGCCTTGAACGCGACCCCGCCGTGCGCCGCTTCCTGCAGGCGAAACGGGCGATCCTGCGAAATTGAAGCGTCCGTTCAGGCCGGCCACATTTCATGCGTGGTGTTGAGCCGTTTCATCAGCGGATGCGCGCGCAGCGCCGACCATAAGCGTTCGATGTTCGGCCAGTCGGCTCGCGCCTTGTCCATATCGGGGTGCCAGGCCACCAGCATGACGAGGTAGATGTCGGCCAGCGACATCGCGTCGCCGACCAGCCAGCCGCGCCCCTCGAGGGCTGCATCGACAATGGCGAAGCCGCGGTCCATCTCGGCAATGGCTGCCTGCTTGACGGCTTTCTTGCCGTCGGCATCGGTGGTGTAGCGATGGGCATAGTAGAGGCGCAGGATGGCGGGGTAGAGCACCGATGACATGAACGCCATCCAGCGCAGGAAACCGGCGCGATCCGGCGATCCGGCGGCCGGCGCCAGACCCGCCTCCGGATGGCGCTCGGCAAGCAGGATGCAGATCGCCGCCGATTCGGTTATCGATTGACCGTTGGGCAAGGTCAGCACCGGAACCTGGTTCAACGGGCTGATGTCGAGGAAAGCCGGGTCCGGCGGATCCTTCTTCGGCACATCGATCTGGTCGAATTGCGCGTTTGCCAGCGCCAATGCGGCCTCGACGACAAAACCGCCGCTGCCTGGGCGCGTGTAAAGCTTGTACATGTGATTCTCCCCCTGCCCGCGCGAAGCAGGCCGGGGCGATTTGACCCTGAAGCCGCCTCCCGCTCAAGCCGGTGGCGGACGCCACGGCCGGGTTTTCTGCGGTCCAGCCATGAGACTTCCGATGTCGGAGGGACAGCACCCCCGATGCCCGGCAGGGCAGAGGGGGGTGCGAAGGATCGCCGCCTATCCAGTTAAGACGTTAAGCCCCCAGCCCGTCGAACAGGATCGTCGACAGATAGCGCTCGGCGAAGGACGGGATGATCACCACCAGGTTCTTGCCCTTGTTCTCCGGCCGCGACCCGACGGCGATGGCGGCCTGCAGGGCAGCGCCCGACGAGATGCCGACCGGCACGCCTTCAAGGCGGGCGACGAGGCGGGCGTTGGCGACCGAATCCTCGTTGGAGACCTTGACGATCTCGTCATAGATCGAGGTGTCGAGGATCTTGGGCGCAAAGCCGGCGCCGATGCCTTGGATCTTGTGCGGGCCGGGCTGGCCGCCCGACAGCACCGGCGAGGCCTCCGGCTCGACGGCGACGACATGCACCGAGGGCTTGCGTTGCTTCAGCACCTGGCCGACGCCGGTGATCGTGCCGCCGGTACCGATGCCGGCGACGAAGATGTCGACCCCGCCATCGGTGTCGTTCCAGATCTCCTCGGCGGTGGTGCGGCGGTGGATCTCCGGGTTGGCCGGGTTTTCGAACTGCTGCGGGATGACGGCGTCAGGCAGGGTGGCGGCCAATTCGTCGGCCTTGGCGATGGCGCCCTTCATGCCTTTCGGCCCTTCCGTCAGCACCAGTTCGGCGCCGAGCAGCGCCAGCATCTTGCGGCGCTCCACCGACATGGTTTCGGGCATGGTCAGGATCAGCTTGTAGCCCTTGGCGGCGGCGGCGAAGGCGAGCGCGATGCCGGTATTCCCCGAGGTCGGCTCGATCAGCGTCGTCTTGCCGGGTTTGATCCGGCCCGACGCTTCCAGCGCCTCGATCATGGAAACGCCGATGCGGTCCTTGACCGAGGCGATCGGATTGAAGAATTCGAGCTTGGCAAGAAGGTTGGCAACGACGCCCTTCTCCTTGGCGAACTTGTCGAGCCGCACCAGCGGCGTGTCGCCGATCGTCTCGGTGATCGAGTTGTAGACACGGCCGCGGCCGGGCACGCGCGCGGAAGGCTTGTTCATTGGTTTCGCTCCCAAATCAGATCAGGCAATTGGCGTCGGCGGACAGAATAGGGCTTTCGCCCGCGCAAGATAGGCTGCCGGCCGAAAATATCGAGTGGGCCGCTTGCTGAAAACGCTTGTCCCCTCAAGCCGCATTTTCCGGATGGACCGATCGGCGGAATGGATGGGCCTGAACCGATCTACTGACGTGCGGCAATGGCAGCGGCCGCGCCCACCATGAAGCCGGCGGCGGTGCGGTTCAGCGCCTTCAGCGCGCGTGGCGATTTCAGGAACCAGCGCGCCTTGGCGGCCAGCGCAAGATATGGCACCAGCACCACTAAGAGCACAATGACGGTGAGCGCGACCAGGATGCCGTAGTCGGCGAGCGTGATGGTCTTCAGGTCGACGATGGTCGGCGTGATGGCGAGGTAGAAGATCATCGTTTTCGGGTTGCCCAGCGTGACGGCGAGGCCGGCAAGGAAGCTCGATACCAGGCCGCCCTTGCCTTTCCTGGCCTCGACAGTCTCGGGCGTGATCCCGGCCGTCCAGAAACGCCAGCCGAGGAAGGCGAGATAGGAGACGCCCAGCCATTTGATGGCGAGAAACACCATGCCGAAGCTTTGCGCGACAAAGGCAAGGCCGAGCACCACCGCGGTGAGATAAATGAGGTCGCCGAGCATCAGGCCGAACGACATCGCCAGCGATGAGCGGAAGCCGGATCCGAGCGCCCGCGCCACAAGCGCGGTGACGCCGGGCCCGGGAATGGCGGCGGCGATGCCCAGCGCAGCACTATAGGCAAGGAAGCCGGCGAGGGTCATGACGGTCGCACCTCGTGAAACGACTCTGATGCCATGAAAGCCTGCAACGGCAAAACGGATTCGATTGCGCCAAGCAGGGCATGAAAGCCGGTCATCCTCGCCTGAAAGCGAGAGATGGTTCACTTACGCCCCGAAGGCGGTCGGCTATCTCGCATGGCTCCGAACGGCAGGAGCACCCATGTTAGCCAAAAGACTTCACATCCAGCTCATGAAGTGGATGCCCAACAACTATTCCGAAGCACGCGGTCACGTCCACGAGCTGGAATGGTATCTGTGGTTCGAGGGGCGTCAGGCTTTCAGCCTGTTCGACAAGGGCGATAGCGATGTCGTTCCGCAGACTGGATATTTTACCGACAGCCGGGACCCTGGCGCTCACGCCATTCGTCCGATGATCTATCCGCTGGTCGTCAACAACCGGTTCAAGGTGCGACTGGTGGCGATCGAGCGTGACGGACCGCAAAAGATAGACCCCGACGACACCGCCAAAGGCGAATTCTACATCGACCTCGACACCAAATATCCACCGGTCTCCGACTGGCGCATCATCGCTGCCGATCCGCGCAATACCGACCTCAACGTGGAAGCGTCGTTCCAGCTGCAATGGCTGGACTATGTCGATACCGCCGAGATTGCCGAGGATGGCCCGCCACGCATCATCGACAAGTCCAACTATCCCTATCCCTGGGGCGCCAATGTGATGGTGTTCGAGCACTGGCTCGGGCTTGGCCGCAAGGCGCCGCTCAAACTCATCGACCCGAACCGCGCTTCGCGCCGCGAATACTGGATGATCAATGGCAATGCGGCCCGGCGCATGGTGCAGGACCTCTATCGCTTCAACGTCAACCAGCTTGGCGTCGCCAACGACACCATCAGCAGTGTTTACGTGCCGAAGCTCAATGCCGGCCACGTCACGGTGACGCTTTACGAACACGATTTCAGCGACGGCCGCTTCGCGCAAGGGGCGAAGAAGTCCTTCGGCTCGGTCGGCCTCTTCAATCTCAGGGATACCGGTTTCGATGACCGTGTCTCATCGGCCGAGGTGATCCATACCTATCCCAAGGTGATCCATCGGGACGTACATTAGGGCCGGTTGCGCAGTTCGCCGGCTCAGGACGGGCCGTCGACATGGGTGATGCGCCAGATGGTGCCGTTGCCATCCTCGGTGACGATAAGCGCACCGTCCCTGGCCACCGCGACGCCGACCGGCCGGCCCCAGACGGCGTCGTCGGAGAGGACGAAGCCGGTGATGAAATCCTGGTACTCGCCGGTCGGCTTGCCGTCGCTAAATCTGAGCCGCACCACCTTGTAGCCGGTCCTCATACCACGGTTCCAGGAGCCGTGCAGGGCGACGAAGGCGTCACCCTTGTACTCTGCCGGGAAATTGCCGCCGTCATAGAACGCGATGTTGAGCGGCGCCGAATGCGCCTGCATCAGCACGTCGGGCACGGTGACCGAGCCGGCGAGGTCTGGGCGCGCGCCCTCGTGACGCGGGTCCTCGTTGGCGCCGATATAATACCAGGGCCAGCCATAGAAGGCGCCGTCCTTGACGGAGGTGGCATATTCGAACGGCACATCGTCGCCGAGACCGTCGCGCTCGTTGACGACACACCACAGCGCGCCGGTCGCCGGCTGCACGGTCATGCCCGAACAATTGCGCAGGCCGGTAGCGAGGATGCGGCCATTCTTGCCGTCGGGGCCGAAGGCCAGCACGTCGGCACGGCCATCCTCGGAACCCCAGGTGGCGCCGAGTGGCTGTGATTTTGCCCAGGCGTCAACGCCGCTATTCGGTGCCTTCCCCATGCCCTCCGCGACGTTAGATCCGGAGCCGACCGAGAGATACAGCGTCTTCCCGTCCGGCGAGAAGGCGATATCGCGGGTCCAGTGGCCGCCGGTAGGGATGTCGGAGACAATCGTCTCCGGTTCGCCGGAGGCTTTAAGGTCGCCGTCGCGATAGGCGTAGCGGACCACGCTGTCGTTGTTGGCGACGTAGACCCATTGCGGCTTGTCGCCAGGCGGGTAGAAGGCGATGCCATAGGGCTCGTTGAGATCGTCGGCAAAAATGCCCTCTTCGGCCGGCTTCGCGCTACCCTTGGCCAGCCGATAGACGCGGATCTGGTTGGCGTCACTGTCGGCGACGAACAGGTCGCCGTTCGGCGCCACGCGCACGACCCGCGGATTGGAAATGCCGGAAGCAACCAGTTCGGCCGAAAACCCAGGCAGCAGGACGGGCTTCGCGCCCTCGGGCCGATCGCCAAGGCCGGCGCTGTTGGAGGCGGATTCGGTGATGTTGGGTCTTTTCAGATCATCCGGCCTAATCAGCCGGCGCACACCTGGCTCGTCGGCCGTCCAGTCGCCGAAAGCGTCTTTGCCGGTCAGCAGCGGTTGATCGGCCTCCTGGGCGAAGGCGCTGGTGGCCAGAAGCAGGGCAAGGCCTGCCAAGCCGGCAATCCGGATCATGCTGTTCTCCTCGAACTCGCGCCGGTCGGCGCGTCATGCACAAGGGAGATATTGTGCGGCCGCCGCAAAAGAGAAGCGTGCGCGCGCGCAGATTCGACGAGAGAACCGCTCAACTTTCCTCTTCGACGTCGAGATCGTCGTCGAGACGCTTTTCCAATGCGACGAGATCTTCCGGCAGCGGCAAGCCCATGGCGCGCATTTCGCGCAGTTTTTCGCGCAGCTGCTCCTGGATTTCGTGCTCGTCCTCCGGCTGGTTGACCATTTCTTCGAGCAGCATGCTGATCTGGGCCTTGAACGATTCAAGCGCCATTCTGCGGCCTCCTTTACGGTGATCCCGGCTTTCGAATTATCTTAACATCCGGGTAATCAATTGCGCAGTGTAGTCGACCATAGGCACGATGCGGGCATAATTCAGCCTGGTCGGGCCGATGACGCCGAGCGCGCCGACGACGCGGGCGTCCTTGTCGCGGTAAGGCGCTACGACCAGCGACGAGCCGGAGAGCGAGAACAGCTTGTTTTCCGAGCCGATGAAGATCCGCACGCCGGGGCCGTCCTCGGCGAGGTCGAGCAGCTGGATCAGCCCGTCCTGCGTCTCCAGATCCTCGAACAGGTGGCGCAGCAATTCGATATCGGCCTGGGCGGTGACGTTTTCGAGCAAATTGGCGCGGCCTCGCACGATAAGGCGCGCCGGCAGGCCGCTATCGGCGCCGGCCCACACCGCCAGGCCTTTCTCGACCAGATCCTGCGACAGCGTGTCCAGCGCTGCCCTGGTCTCGTCCTTGATGCGGGCGATCTCGATGCGCGCCTCGGCGAGCGTGCGGCCCCTGATATGGGCGTTGAGGAAGTTGGAGGCCTCGTGCAGCTGCGAGACGGTGATGCCGGCCGGCAGGTCGACGACGCGGTTCTCGACATCGCCATTCTGCGACACCATCACCGCCAGCGCCTTGGTCGGCTCGAGCTGGATGAACTCGATGTGCTTCAGCGCCACCTCGTTCTTGGTGGCGAGCACCAGGCCGGCGCCGCGCGACATGCCCGACAGCATCTGGCTGGCCTCGGTCAGCATGTGTTCCAGCGTCGCGCCCGAGCCGGAGGCGCGCACCTGCGCCTCGATGACCCGGCGTTCCTCGTCGGAGAGATCGCCAAGCTCCATGAAGGCATCGACGAAGAAGCGCAGGCCGGTCTGGGTCGGCAGGCGCCCGGCCGAGATGTGCGGGGCATAGATCAGGCCGAGATGCTCGAGGTCGCTCATCACGTTGCGGATGGTCGCCGGCGACAGCGACGACGGCAGGATGCGCGACAGGCTGCGCGATCCCACAGGCTCACCGTCCTTCAGATAGGATTCGACGATGCGCCGGAAAATGTCGCGCGAACGCATGTCGAGCGATTGCAGCGCGGGCGCCAGCAGACTGGGTTCGGTGACTGCCTTGGTCATTCGAGCCAAAAACCTCCGGCTCAAGGATATAGACTTCCATCGCCCCCGCGCAACCCGGCGTCTGTGCCAGATCGCCCGGCCTTTTCCTTTGCGCCATGGGCTGCATGCGTCTACAAGCCGCCGACGCAACCGTAAAAGAACAGAAAGAGGCCTCGATGCGCCCTTCTAAACGCCAAGCCGACGAAATGCGCGCCATCTCCTTCGAGCGCGGCGTCTCCAAACACGCCGAAGGCTCGTGCCTGGTGAAATTCGGCGACACGCATGTGTTGTGCACGGCGAGCCTGGAGGAAAAGGTGCCGGGCTGGATGCGCAATTCCGGCAAGGGCTGGGTGACGGCGGAATACGGCATGCTGCCGCGTTCGACCGGCGAGCGCATGCGCCGTGAAGCTTCGGCCGGCAAGCAAGGCGGCCGCACGCTGGAAATCCAGCGGCTGATCGGCCGCTCCTTGCGCGCCGTTGTCGACCTGCAGGCGCTGGGCGAACAGCAGATCACCGTCGACTGCGACGTCATCCAGGCCGATGGCGGCACCCGCACGGCGTCGATCACCGGCGGCTGGGTGGCGCTTTACGATTGCCTGCGCTGGATGGAAGCGCGGCAGATGGCCAGGGTTGCCAAGGTGCTGAAAGATCATGTCGCGGCAATTTCCTGCGGCATCCATGACGGCCAGCCGGTCATCGACCTCGACTATATCGAGGATTCATCTGCCGGCACCGACGCCAATTTCGTCATGACCGGCAAGGGCGGCATCGTCGAGATCCAGGGCACCGCCGAGGGCGAGCCGTTCTCGGAAGGGCAGTTCGCGGAGCTGATGGGCCTGGCAAAGAAGGGCATTCAGCGGCTGGTGAGCTTGCAGCAGATGGCTGTGGCTTGATTGAATTTAACGTGATGACGTCGGCGATCCTTCACACCCCCCTCTGGCCTGCCGGCCATCTCCCCCGCAAGGGGGGAGATCAGAGGTCGCTACCGTTTTCGCCAACCATCAACGTTGAGACGCCGCCAGCGGAACTGCCAATCTCCCCCCTTGCGGGGGGGATGCCCGGCAGGGCAGAGGGGGGTGCCTGATGCACCCCTCCGCTATTCTTGAGTCAGCGCTTTACGTCACGGATCTCGCCGCTGCCGAGACATTCTACTCCGATGTCCTCGGCCTCCCTCTCCTCGGCAAGGTCGACGGCCGCCATCTCTTCTTCCGCTGCGGCCCGGGCGTGCTGCTCATCTTCAACGCCGAAGCCACCAAAATCCCGCCGGCGCCCGATGCGCGGCTGAAAGTGCCGCCGCATGGCACGGTCGGCGAGGGCCATCTCTGCTTTGCCGCAAGTGAGGATGAACTCGCACAGTGGAAGGCGCAACTTGAGGCGAAAAACATCGCCATCGAAAGCGAATTCGAATGGCCGCAGGGCGGGCGCTCGATCTACATACGCGACCCCTCGGGCAATTCGATCGAATTCGCCGAGCCAAGGATCTGGGGCCTTTGATGCATTCTCTCGATGGAAAGAAGATCGTCGTTGCCAGCCACAATGAAGGCAAGCTGCGCGAATTCGCCGATTTGATGGGTCCGTTCGGCTTCGAGGCGAAGTCGGCCAAGGACTACGGCCTGCCGGAACCGGAGGAGACCGGCACCACCTTCGAGGAAAACGCCTACATCAAGGCCTTCGCCGCGGCTAAGGCGACCGGCCTGCCGGCGCTGTCGGACGATTCGGGCCTGTGCGTCGACGCGCTCGACGGCGCCCCCGGCGTCTACACCGCCAATTGGGCCGAAGCTCCCGATGGCAGCCGCGACTTCGGGATGGCCATGCAGCGCACCGAAGTGGCCTTGCAGGAGGTCGGCGCCGCCAAGCCAGCGCAGCGCAAGGGGCGGTTCGTCGCCGTCATCTGCCTGGCCTTCCCCAATGGCGAGGCTGAATATTATCGCGGCGAAGCTGAGGGAACGCTGGTGTGGCCGCCGCGCGGCGAACTGGGCTTCGGCTACGACCCGGTGTTTTTGCCCGACGGTTTCGACAAGACGTTCGGCGAGATGAGCGCTGAGGAAAAACACGGCTGGAAGCCCGGTCAGCCGACGGCGCTGTCGCACCGCGCCCGCGCCTTCCAGAAATTCGCCCGCGCCAGGTTAGGCTCAGCTTAATGTCGCTGGACCGCAGCCCGGGCTTCGGGGTCTACATCCATTGGCCGTTCTGCGCGGCCAAATGCCCGTATTGCGACTTCAACAGCCATGTCCGTCACCAGCCGGTCGACCAGGAGCGCTTTGCCCGCGCCTTCGAGAACGAGCTGAAGACCATGAGCGAGCGGACCGGGCCGCGCGAAGTGACCAGTATCTTTCTCGGCGGCGGCACACCGTCGCTGATGCAGCCGCAGACGGTGGCGGCGGTGCTGGACGCCGTGGCGAAGAACTGGACGGTGCCCGACGGCATCGAGGTGACGCTGGAAGCCAATCCGTCCTCGGTCGAGGCCGAGCGATTTCGCGGCTACCGCGCCGCCGGCGTCAACCGTGTGTCGCTCGGCGTGCAGGCGCTGAACGACAAGGATCTGCGCTTCCTCGGCCGGCTGCACAATGTCGACGAGGCGCTGCATGCAATTGGCCTGGCACGGGACATATTCCCAAGACTCTCCTTCGACCTGATCTACGCCCGCCCCGGCCAGACGCTGGACGACTGGCAGGCGGAGCTCGAACAGGCGATCGGCCATGCCGCCGACCATCTGTCGCTCTACCAGCTGACCATCGAGGAAGGCACGCCGTTCCATGCCCTTCATGCGGCGAAGAAATTCATCATCCCCGATAATGACCGGGCCGCCGATCTCTATGCGCTGACTCAGGAGGTCACCGCGGCGCATGGCCTGCCGGCCTATGAGATTTCCAACCACGCCAGGCCGGGCGCCGAGAGCCGGCACAATCTGACCTATTGGCGCTATGGCGAATATGTCGGCGTCGGACCGGGCGCGCATGGCCGCTTTATCGAGAACGGCCACCGCACCGTGACGATCGCCGAGCGGATGCCGGAGACCTGGGCCAATCTGGTGGAGGCCAGGGGCCATGGCGTCACCGGCGGCGAGATCCTGACGCGCTCCGAAGAGGCCGACGAGTTCCTGCTGATGGGGCTGAGGTTGGCCGAAGGCATCGACCTTTCCCGCTACGAGGCGTTTTCCGGGCGCGGCCTGTCGAGCGCCCGGCTGACCGTGCTGCAGGATGAGGGGCTGGTGGCGCCGATCGGCAATGCCAGGCTACGCGCCACGCCAGCCGGCATGATCGTGCTCGATGCCGTGGTGGCGGATTTGGCGCGGTGAGCCCACAGGGCAAATGGCCGGGCTGTTGGACGATTTATCGGCTTGAGCAAGGATGTTAGAAAGTCGACTTGTTGAACCGCTGGCGTGCCAGCGCCGCATCCGAGGTGACTCCTGCGATGACGTTCCTGATCCACGAGACCTTGATGACATTGAACACGGATGATGTGTTCGAGTTTGGATTGACCGAAATCTTGAGATCTCCAGAGCAAGACGACCTCTTTGAGGCTCAGGCGATTTTCATCAGGAACGCAACGGTCACATCGAAACTAAAATTGACCCACTTGAGCGAATTCAGCGTTGTCCTCAGTTTCATAACATATATTGGAAATAAGCTTCGCGGAATCGCCAAGGATGAGTTGCTCGAGTTTGATCTGAATGGACTCACATTTGATCAGTACATCCCTCTCAGCAAAAATCTGCGTAAGATCTGGGATGAGTAGTCGGTGAAGAACGTCCTGTTCGTCTGCAGCCAGAACCGCTTGCGCAGCCCGACCGCCGAGCAGGTGTTCTCCAAACGTAGGGATATCGAGGTCGAGTCGGCCGGCACCAATCACGATGCAGACACGCCGCTGACGCATGAACTGGTCGCCTGGGCCGACATCGTCTTCGTGATGGAAAAAGCGCACCGCACCAAGCTGCAGAAGAATTCAAGGAGAGCCTGAAGAAGGCCCGCGTCATCTGCCTCGACATCCCGGATGACTACGGATCCATGGATCCGGAGTTGATCGACCTTCTGAAGGCACGGGCTTCGCGATATCTCGATTGAACTATGGGGGCTTCGTAACCACGCGTTCGTCATCCTCGAGTCTGCGCCGCGTCGCTTCGCTCCTTGCTCGCCCGTGATGACGAAGTGAGGGTGGTCCTCGCCAATCGCGAAGGTCAAGCGTCGTGCTTGAAGCGGCGCTTGCCGCGGTGTTTCTCGGCATGCGCCTCTCCGGTCCGGGCCGGCTTGGCGTCGCTCTTGTCCCGGCGGACGCTGTTCTGGTCGTTCATCGGATGCGGCGGCGCGCCTTCGCGGGCGCTCTTCGTTTCAAGACGGGTGATGAAGATATCGAAACGATTGGGCATCGTACGGTCAGTGCTCCGTCGTGCTGTCCGGTTTGTTGTCCGAAAGCCTGACATTCGTCGGCAAGGCGGTGGCCGTCCGACTGGCCAGGCCGGTGTCGCTTTCGGCGAGCGCACGCTTGCCCTTTCGCGCAGTGAAGCGCTTGCGCTCGGCATAATAGGGCTCGAAAACGTCCTGCAATTCCAGGCTGTCCATCCTGTCCTCCTCCTCAAGAGACTCAGGTATTCAATCCGCCAGCCACGCTTTCGTTCCCCACTGTGGCAAAGACATGGCCGCCGGGTTACATCGGCGTCAGGTTTGGCCCGACGTTCGGGAGTTTTGCAACCCGGCGCGCGCCATGCCAAACAGGGCGAAATGGAGAGACCCGGTGACCGGCGAGAAACGCAGCTATGTGATCGGGCAGACCGAGGTCGCAGTCCGGCCGCTGGCGCCGGCGCTGTATCTGGTGGCGACGCCGATCGGCAACCTCTCCGACATCACGCTGCGCGCCTTGGAAACGCTGGCTGCCGCCGACATAGTCGCCTGCGAGGACACCCGCGTCTCACGCGTGCTGCTCGACCGCTACGGCATCCGCAGGCGCACAACCGCCTATCACGAACACAATGCCGGCGAGGCGGGACCGAAGCTGATCGCAGCACTCGAGGCCGGGCAGAGCGTGGCGCTGATTTCGGATGCCGGCACGCCGCTGATCTCCGACCCAGGCTACCGGCTGGTCGGCGAAGCGCTGGAGCACGGCCTCCGCGTGGTGCCGATCCCCGGCCCATCGGCGCCGCTGGCGGCGCTGACTGCGTCGGGCCTGCCGTCCGACGCCTTCCTGTTTGCGGGGTTTTTGCCGGTGAAATCTGGGCAGCGGCTGACCAGGCTGGAGACCTTCAAGACGGTGCCGGCAACGCTGATCTTCTTCGAGTCGCCACGCCGGCTGGCCGATACGCTGCTTGCGATGGTCGAGGCGCTGGGTGGTGGGCGCAAGGCCGCCATCGGCCGCGAGCTGACCAAGACTTTTGAAGAGATGCGGACGGGAACGCTGCAGGCGCTGGCCGACCACTATGCGGCGGCTGACACGCCGAAGGGCGAGATCGTCATCTGCGTCGGGCCCGCCGAGATCAAGGCCGACCAACCCGCCGACATCGACAGGCTGCTGCTGTCGCTGGCCGCCGAAATGCCGGCGTCCAAGGCGGCGGCGGAAGCGGCGAAGATGACAGGCGGGCAGAAGCAGTCGCTCTACCGCCGGCTGCTGGAACTCAGGGATGCGGTTGGAGAAGGCGAAGGTGGCTGAGCGCCCGGCCGCCAGCCGCCAAAAAGCCTATCGGCGCGGCCATCGCGGCGAGTGGCTGGCGGCGGCGGCGCTGATGCTGAAAGGTTATCGCATCCTCGCCCGCCGGCATCGCACCCGCTTCGGCGAGATCGACCTGATCGCCAGGCGCGGCGACCTGGTGCTGTTCGTCGAGGTCAAGGCGCGGCGCACGCTGATGGAAGCGATGGAGGCGATTGGCCACGAATCGGAGCGCCGCATCGAGGGCGCGGCCGACATCTGGCTGTCGCGCCAACCGGATTATGGCAGATTGTCGATGCGCTTCGACATGATCGCGGTGCTGCCCTGGCGCTGGCCTGTGCATGTCGAGAACGCGTTTTATGGGAGGAGTTAGCGGCCTTTACCCTCCCCCTTGTGGGGAGGGTCGGTGAGCAAGCGACGCGTCGTTGGCGAAACGGGGCGGGGGTGTGGCGCCGACCCCCACCCCGATCCGCTTTGCGGATCGACTGACCGGGGCGAGCCGCCTGTCTCGCCCGTCCTTCGGACCCCCACAAGGGGGAGGGTAAAGCTCACCCCCAGATCATCAGCGCCACCAACCCCACAGTGCCCACCACCAGGCGCCACCAGCCGAAGAGCGAGTAGCCGTTGCGCGAGACGTAATCGAGCAGGAAGCGCACGACGATCAGCGCGGTAACGAAGGCGGCGACGAAGCCGATGGCGATGATCGGCAGATCGGCGCTGCTCAGCACGTTGCGGTTCTTGAACAGATCGAAGGCGAAGGCGCCGACCATGGTCGGTATGGCGAGGAAGAAGGAGAATTCCGCCGCCGCGCGCTTGTCGACGCCCAGCAGCAGCGCGCCGACGATGGTCGAACCGGAGCGCGACGTCCCGGGGATCAGCGACAGGCACTGGAACAGGCCGATTTGCAAATAAAGCCTTGTCGGGAAGCGCTCGACGTCGCGGTAGACCGGCTGCAGCTTCATGCGGTCGACGACCAGCAGCACGACGCCGCCGATGATCAGCATGATGCAGATCAGCCTTGGCGATTCGAACAGCACCGTCTTGATGAAATCATGCGCCAGCGCGCCGATGATGGCGGCCGGCAGGAAGGCAATCAGGATGCCGATGACGAAATGCCGCGTCAGCCGATCATGCGGCAGGTCGAGCAGCATCTGCCACAGACGGCGGAAATAGACGCTGAGGATCGCCAGGATGGCGCCGAGCTGGATCAGGATCTCGAACGCCTTGCCGGTGGAATGGAAGCCGAGGAAATGGCCGGCGAGCAGGATATGGCCGGTCGAGGAGACCGGGATGAACTCGGTCAGCCCCTCCAGCAGGCCGAGCAGCAGGGCTTCGACGATGGTGTGGCTATCCATGGCAACCTCGGCATTCAAGGGACGGAAGGAAACGGCTGGCAAAAGGGCTTGCTTGTCACGGCGCGGAAGTCCCCCTATAGGTCGCAGCACCGTGACGGCCGCATGACGGGCCGCCAAGACTTACCGGTGCGGACGGCGATTCGCCAGTGCGCCTTAATATCGCGGAATCATGCTGACGCTTTTCCATCACCCGATGTTCGCCACCTGCCGCTTCGTGCGCCTCGCCTTCGGCGAATATGGCGAGGAGCTGGCGCTGATCGAGGAAAAACCGTGGACGCGGCGCAAGGAGTTTTTGGCGCTGAACCCGGCCGGCACCTTGCCTATCCTGCTGGCCGAAGGCGACGTGCCGATCGTCGGCGCCATGGTGATCGCTGAATATCTCGACGAAACACGTGGTGTCCTGAAGCGCGACAAGCGCCTGTTTGCGGAAGACCCGATGCAGCGCGCCGAAATCCGCCGCCTGACCGACTGGTATCTCAACAAGGCCGAGAGCGAAGTGACCCGGCATCTGGTGCGCGAGCGCGTGCTGAAGCCGGTGATGCCGGAAACGGCGGGCGGCGGTTCCCCCGATTCGGCGGCGATCCGCGCAGCGCGCGCCAACATTCGCCAGCACATGAAGTACACCAACTGGCTGGCCGGCACCCGTCATTGGCTGGCCGGCAGCAAGGTCACCTATGCCGACCTGGCGGCAGCGGCGACGCTGTCGGTGCTGGATTATCTCGGCGAGATCGATTGGCGCGAGCATGCCGCGGCGCGCGAATGGTACACGCGGGTGAAATCGCGGCCGTCGTTCCGGCCGCTGCTCTCCGACCGGGTGCGCGGCCTGTCGCCGGTGTCGCATTATGCGGACCTCGACTTCTAGAAGCCAAACCCTGCGCGCGCTAGTCGACGCCGAGGCGCGGCGCGCCGGCTTCGATGCGGTTGCCGTCACCACGCCCGATGCGATCCCGCTGGCGCCAGCCAGATTGGCCGAATTCGTCGCCGATGGTTTTCACGGTTCGATGGCGTGGATTGCGGAGACGCTTCAACGCCGTAGCGAGCCTTCGACGCTGTGGCCCGAGGTGCGCTCGATCATCGTGCTGGCAATGAATTACGGCCCCGACCACGATCCGCGTGCGCTGCAGGCAAGGCGCGATCGCGGCGCGATCTCGGTCTATGCGCAAAACCGCGACTATCACGAGGTGATGAAGGGCCGGCTGAAGGAGATCGCCGGCAAGATCGTCGCGCGGGCCGGCGGCGACGTGAAGGTTTTCGTCGATACGGCGCCCGTGATGGAAAAGCCGCTGGCTGAGGCCGCCGGGCTCGGCTGGCAAGGCAAGCATACCAATCTGGTCAGCCGCGAGCACGGCTCCTGGCTGTTTCTCGGCACCATCTTCACCACGGCTGAGCTCACGCCCGATGCGACCGAGGTAGACCATTGCGGTTCCTGCCGCGCCTGTCTCGACGCCTGCCCGACCGATGCCTTTCCGGCGCCCTATCGGCTCGATGCCAGGCGCTGCATCTCCTACCTGACCATCGAGAACAAGGGGCCGATCCCGCAAGAATTCCGCGAAAAGATCGGCAACCGCATCTATGGCTGCGACGATTGTCTCGCCGCCTGCCCGTGGAACAAGTTTGCCCGCGCCGCTTCGGAAGCCAAGCTTGCTGCCCGCGACGAACTGCGCGAGCCGCCGCTGGGCGAGCTGTTGCAGCTGGACGACACGGCGTTCCGGTCTTTCTTCTCGGGCTCGCCGATCAAACGCATCGGCCGCGACCGCTTTGTCCGCAACGTGCTGACCGCCGCCGGCAATTCCGGCGATGTTTCGCTGGCCGGCCCGGTGCGCGCCCTCCTTGGCGACGCCTCGCCGCTGGTGCGCGGCGCGGCGATCTGGGCGCTGGCGCGGCTGGTGCCGGCCGCCGAATTCAACAGGCAGGCGGCGATCTACTCGAACACTGAAACCGACACGACAGTGCGGGGCGAATGGCTGTCCGTATTGCCAATTGAGGCGCACGCATGAGCGAAAAACAGGTTTTTATCTTTGGCGCCGGCTATTCGGGCAAAGCCTTTGCACGGGCCAATGCGGGCTGGCACGGTTTGCGCACTACGAATACCCCCACCCCTAACCCCTCCCCACAAGGGGGAGGGGAACTCGCGGAAGCGCCTACCTTCGCAGACCCAGCGACTGGGATCGGTAAGAGCGCGCGGCAACGTTCCCTCCCCCTTGTGGGGAGGGGTAGTGTGGGCGCCCCTCTTCACAAGAATCTCATTTTTGGCACCACGCGCTCATTGGAAAAATTCGACGCGCTGCGGCAGGTCGGCATCGCGCCGCTGCTGTTCGACGGCGCCCTGACCCCTGAAATCGGCGATGCGCTGGAAAAGACCACCCATCTCGTCGTCTCGGTGGCACCGGAGGAGGCCGGCGACCCTGTGCTTCTCGCCGCGCGCAAGGCGATCGAGGCGATGCCGGCGCTTCGCTGGATCGGCTATCTCTCGACCGTCGGCGTCTATGGCAATTATGACGGTGCCTGGGTCGATGAAACGGCCGAATGCCGGCCGGTGTCGAAACGCTCGTCGATGCGAGTGGCGGCCGAGCGGGGCTGGCTGCAGCTTGGACTCGAGACCGGCAAGCCGGTGGCCATCCTGCGGCTTTCCGGCATTTACGGGCCGGGTCGCAACGCGCTGGTCAATCTGGAAAACGGCACGGCCAGGCGGCTGGTCAAGCCCGACCAGGTGTTCAACCGCATCCATTGCGACGACATCGCCGGCGCGCTCTGGCACCTCATCGGTGGCAATAGAGGCGGCATTTTCAACATCACCGATGACGAGCCGGCGCCGCCGCAGGATGTCGTCACCTATGCCGCTTCGCTGATGGGCGTCGAGCCGCCGCCGGAGATTCCTTTCGAGACCGCCCAACTTTCGCCCATGGCGCGGTCCTTCTATGGCGAGAACAAGCGCGTCGCCAACGCCGCGATCAAGGCAGCGGGCTACCGGTTCCGCTATCCGGACTACCGCCAGGCGTTCGATCGGATGTGGGCCGACGGCAGCTGGCGCGACGGCGAGCCGCGCAGCCCGATGAAGGTAGATAATCGAAACGCGAGCCCGAGGGTGATATGATTCGATTGTGTTGCGGACTTTTGCAGTGGGGTTCATGACGATTTCGATGCGATCCTTGACCGGCAGACGGCCGTTCCTGACGGCGGCGCTGGCGGTCGTGGCGCTGGCCGGGCTGGTGGCGGGCGCAATCACGGCCGAGCCACGGGCAAAAGACCTGTTCGGCGCCAAGAAGCTGCCGGCGGTGGCTGCGGCGCAATCCTTCGGCTTCTATTCAAAGGGCTGCTTCACCGGCGGCGTCGCCATTCCGATGGACGGCCAGAACTGGGAGGTGATGCGTCCCTCGCGCAACCGGCGCTGGGGTCATCCAACGATGATCGCGCTGATCGAGAAACTGTCGCGCGATGCCGCCGCCGACGGCTGGCCGGGGCTTCTGATCGGCGACATTTCGCAGCCGCGCGGCGGCCCGATGCTGACCGGGCACGCCTCGCACCAGATCGGCCTCGACGCCGACATCTGGCTGACGCCGATGCCCGACCGCAAGCTTACGACCCAGGAGCGCGAAAACATCAGCGCCACGCTGATGGTCGACGACAAGACGCATCTGGTGAAGGACAGGCTGTGGAAGCCGATACATACCAAGCTGTTGAAGCGCGCCGCGAGCTATCCGGAAGTCGAGCGCATCCTGGTCAATCCAGGCATCAAGAAGAAGCTGTGCGACACCGTCACCGGCGACCGTACCTGGCTGAGAAAAATCCGGCCGTTCTGGGGCCATGACTATCATTTCCACATCCGCATCGGCTGCCAGCCGGGTTCGCCCAACTGCAAGGGACAGGAAGCGACGCCCGACGATGACGGCTGCGGCAAGCCGCTGGCCTGGTGGTTTACCGAGGAGCCGTGGCGGCCCAACAAGAACCCGGACGCGCCCAAGGCGCGCGACCTGATGACGATGGCGAACCTGCCGAAACAATGCCAGTTCGTGCTCGACCAGCCCGATGCCGACTCGGCCGAAGCCGTCACCTATCGCGGCGGCGGCGTGCCGATCGCCGCCAGGGCGCCGGAACCCGACGCGCCTCCGCCTATTGCGGGCAATGCGGGCGGGTTGCCAAACGCAGCCAACGCATTCACCGCCACGCCGGAGATCGGCATTCCCCTGCCAAGGCGACGGCCGCCGGCAAACGTCGGACAGTGATGGCGAACTGACGCTTTCCCTTTCCGGGGCCATGCGCTAGTCAATCGATTGAACACCGGGCGATTGAACACCGGGCGATTGAAAAACCGGGCGATTGAAACGGTCGCAACGGCGCCGCAAAGGGGACGAGCAAGAGCATGTCAGGCGACGACGACACCGCGTTGCGGTTTCCAGTGCTGATCGGCGACATCGGCGGCACCAATGCGCGCTTTTCGATCGTGCTCGACGCAAATTCGGAAGCCGGTGAGCCGCATATCGTGCAAACCGCCAATTTCGCCACCATAGACGAGGCGATCCAGGCGGCGGTGCTCGACCGGTCGTCCATCCGGCCGAATTCGGCAGTGCTGGCGATCGCCGGACCAGTCGATGGCGACGAGATCCCGCTTACCAACTGTCCCTGGGTGGTGAAGCCGAAGCAGATGTTTGCCAATCTGGGCCTGGGCGACATCGTCGTGCTCAACGATTTCGAGGCGCAGGCGCTGGCCGTCGTGGCGCTCGGCGAAGAGCATATGGAAAAGATCGGCGGCGGCGCGCCGGAGGAGAATGCCGGGCGTGTCGTGCTCGGCCCCGGCACCGGCCTCGGCGTCGCCGGGTTGGTTCATGCCCTCCACCACTGGATCCCGGTGCCTGGCGAAGGCGGCCATATGGATATCGGTCCGCGGACGCCGCGCGATTTCGAGGTGTTCCCGCATATCGAAAAGCTGGACGGCCGCATTTCGGGCGAGCAGATCCTGTGCGGGCGCGGTCTGGTCAATGTCTACCGGGCGGTCGCCAAGGCCGACGGCAAGCCGGCGCCGTTCACCACGCCGGCCGAAATCACCGGGGCGGCGCTGGCCAAGACCGACCCGGTTGCCGAGGAAGCGCTGGCGCTGTTCGTCACCTGCCTCGGCCGCACCGCCGGCGACCTCGCGCTGGTGTTCATGAGCCGCGGCGGCGTGTTTTTGACCGGCGGCATCGCGCAAAAGATCGTTCCGGCACTGAAGGAAGGCAATTTCCGTGCCGCCTTCGAGGACAAAGCGCCGCACAGCGCGCTGATGGCCTCAATGCCGGTCTATGTCATCACCCACCCGCTGGCAGCACTTCTGGGCCTTGCCGCCTATGCCCGCAACCCTTCGCTGTTCGGCGTCCAGACCGCGGGGCGGCGCTGGCGGGCATGATCCATTTCGTCCCGAAAACGGGTATTTTCCTGGAAATGGCTGCCGCTTTCGTGACCCCAACCTCGGGCCGCGACGAAGTTTCGCCATAGGCAAGCCGTAGCCGGGGCGCTAAGAGGGGGCCGAATTCCAGCCTGGCATCCCTAGGGCCGGATGATTTCAGATCGAATCGACCTGAAATCTGAATCCGGCTCTAAATCAAAGAGATAGAGCATGATGTCGTCCGAAAACCGCTTCACACTTTTCGGCATCATGCTCTAGCAAACCACGAAGCGCCCGCGATTTGACCGCTCAAAGTCCACTCAAACTGAAAGTCCAGCCAGCTGAGGTCACTGCGGTGCTGCGCCGCATCCTGGCCGAAAACGGTAGTGAATATCGCTGGACCTATGTCGTTGCCGTCGGCTGCCTGCTGATTGTTTCCGCCACCACCGCCTTCACGGCGTGGATCATGGCCCCGATGATCAACGAGATCTTCTACGAACGACGCGGCGACATGATCGTCTGGATCTGCGCCGGGTTCATGGCCGCCTCCGTGCTGCGCGGCTTCGCCGGTTACGGCCAGGCGGTCGCGTTGGCCAAGATCGGCAACAATCTGGTCGCCCGCTACCAGAAGCGCAGCTTCGACCATCTGATGAAGCTCGGCGTCGACTTCTTCAACGATACGCGTTCCGGTCGGCTGGCGGCACAGGTCAACGAGAATGTCGGCGGCGTTCGCGATCTGCTGTCGCTGACGCTGACCTCCATCAGCCGCGACGCGGTCTCGCTGATCGCCCTCGTTGGCGTCATGATCTACCAGGATCCGGTGTTGTCGCTCAGCTCGCTGCTGATCGGGCCGCCGCTGATCTGGGCCGTCGTCTACATCACCCGCCGATTGCGGCGCATCAACCGGGAATCGGTGCTGATCAACTCGCGGCTGAACGGGTCCGTACAGGAGGCCACGCAAGGCATCGCCATCGTCAAGGCCTTCACCCTGGAAGCCGAGCTGGCGCGCCGGATCGGCATCATGGCCGATACGGCCGAGCAGCGTAACAACAAGATCGCCCGGGTCGCGGAGCGGCTGTCGCCGATTTCCGAGATTTTGGGCGGTTTCGCCATTACCTCCGTCCTTGCCTATTCCGGCTACCGGGCGCTGGTGCTCGGACAACCACCAGGCGCTGTGTTTTCCTTCATCACCGCGCTGATCATGGCCTACGATCCGGCACGGCGCCTGGCTCGTACGCAGGTCGGTATGGAACGTGCCCTGGTCAACGCCCGGATGATTTACGAGCTGCTCGACCTGGAGCCTAAACAGGGCGATGCGCCCGACGCGGTCGAAGCCAGGATCACCACCGGCGAGGTTCGCTTCGACAATGTGACGTTCGGCTACAGCGCCGACATGCCGGTGATCAGGAACCTGAGTTTCACCGCCGCGGCCGGCAAGGTTACGGCGGTGGTCGGGGCCTCGGGTGCCGGCAAGACGACGCTCGTGGCGCTGCTGCAGCGCTTCTACGATGTCGACAAGGGTTCGATCGAGATCGATGGCCAGGACATTTCCAAAGTCACCAAGCACTCGCTGCGCGGCTCGATCGCCTATGTCTCGCAGGCGCCCTATCTGTTCGAAGGCAGCATACGCGACAACATCCGTTTTGGCCGACTTTCGGCGACCGACGCCGAGATCGAGCGGGCGGCGGTGCTGGCGGCGGCCGACAAGTTCATCCGTCAGCAGCCGCAGGGCTACGACACGCCCGTCGGCGAGGGCGGCTCGACCCTTTCCGGCGGCCAGCGCCAGCGCGTCTCGATTGCGCGGGCGATCGTGCGCAATGCGCCGATCCTTTTGCTCGACGAGGCGACCTCGGCGCTGGACAACGAGGCCGAAGCCCGCGTCCAGGAAGCGCTGACCCATGTGATGGAAGGGCGCACCACCATCGTCATCGCGCACCGCCTGTCGACGGTCGTCAACGCCGACCACATCATCGTACTTGAAGAGGGCCGCTTGGTCGAGGAAGGCAACCATGCCAGGCTGATGGCCGATCCGCACAGCGTCTATGCCCGCTTCCACCGCGTGCAGGGCAAGAGCGGGTTGGGGCTTGTCGACGACGCCCAGCCAATCCAAACTCCGGCATAGCCGCGCCAGCAAGGCGATCGGGAGAACAGCATGAGCGAATCCGGCGAAATGGGCTTGGTGGTGGTGGGGGCGGCCGGCCGCATGGGCCAGACGCTGATCCGCGCCATCCATTCGATCCCCGGCGCCCGCGTCGTCGGCGCGGTCGAACGAACCGGATCGCCCTATCTCGGCAGGGATGCGGGCGAGCTTGCCGGCATCGGCATCATCAATGTGACGATCGGCGACGATCCGCTGCCGGTGTTCGCCAAGGCCGACGGCGTGCTCGATTTCACCATGCCGGCAGCCACCGTCGAATTCGCAGGCTATGCCGCGCAGGCACGCATTGCCCATGTCATCGGCACCACCGGCTGCTCGGCGGAAGACGACGCCAGGATCGAGGCCGCGGCCCGCCACGCGACGATCGTCAAATCCGGCAATATGAGCCTCGGCGTCAATCTTCTGGCGGTGCTGGTCGAGCAGGCCGCGCGCGCGCTCGGTCCAGAGGATTTCGACATCGAGATCCTCGAAATGCATCACAAGCACAAGGTCGACGCGCCGTCGGGCACCGCCTTGCTGCTCGGCGAAGCGGCGGCGGCGGGACGCGGCATTTCCCTTGCCGGCAACGATGTGCGGTCACGCGACGGCCATACCGGCGTGCGCAAGCCAGGAACGATCGGCTTTGCCAGCTTGCGCGGTGGCTCGGTGGTCGGCGACCACAGCGTCATCCTGGCCGGAACCGCCGAGCGCATCATGCTGTCGCACCATGCCGAGGACCGCGCCATCTTTGCCCGCGGCGCGGTCAAGGCCGCGCTCTGGGCGCGCGGTAAAAAGCCCGGACTTTATTCCATGCGGGACGTGCTCGGCTTGAGCTAAACTATCCATAATTTTGAAGGAGCAAACATGTCGGGAACTCTCGTGCTCGTGCGCCACGGCCAGAGCGAATGGAACCTGAAGAACCTGTTCACCGGCTGGCGCGATGTCGACCTTACCGAGCAGGGCCACAAGGAGGCCAAGGAAGCCGGCCAGAAGCTCAAGGCACGCGGCTTGAAATTCGACATTGCCTTCACCTCGGCGCTGATCCGGGCGCAGAAAACCTGCCAGCACATTCTCGACGCGGTCGGCCAGAGCGATTTGAAGACGATCCGCGACCAGGCGCTGAACGAGCGCGACTACGGCGACCTCTCCGGTCTCAACAAGGATGACGCGCGTCAGAAGTGGGGCGAAGAGCAGGTGCACATCTGGCGCCGCTCCTACGACGTGCCGCCGCCCGGCGGCGAAAGCCTGAAGGACACCGGCGCCCGCGTCTGGCCCTATTATCTTCACGACATGCAGTCGCATGTGCTGAAAGGCGGCACCGTGCTGGTCGCCGCGCATGGCAATTCGCTGCGCGCACTGATCATGGCGCTGGACGGCAAGAGCGGCGAGGAGATCGTCAAGCTCGAGCTCGGCACCGGCGTGCCGGTGATCTACAAGCTCAACGCCGATTCCACTGTGGCGTCGAAGGACGTGCTGGAGGGGTGAGGTTTTCGGCCAGCGCATTCGCCAAGTCGGCGCTGCCCCTCATTGCCCTGCCGGGCAGTTCTCCCGGTATAGTGACGGGGAGAAAGGGCTGGCCGCAGCCTCGGCGCTCTTCTTGTGACGCAGGTGACCGGCGAAAATCATCGATGAGAGCGCCCCTCTCCCCGTCACTGTACGGGGAGAGGATGCCGGCAGGCAGGTGAGGGGCGGCGCTGACCCCCGGGAAACTAAGCCGGCAGGCAGCGGCCCTCGAAAAAGCGCGTTGACACATATCGTTTGCCCGCTTACATGAGCCCGCACCAGCCCAGATGGCGGAATTGGTAGACGCGCACGGTTCAGGTCCGTGTTCCGCAAGGAGTGGAGGTTCGAGTCCTCTTCTGGGCACCAAATTCCCGTTTCGGATAAGTCCGAAATGATTTAGACGCGAAGCAAAAAAGCCCGGTTCCCGGGCTTTTTTGCTGATGGATGACAGATAGTCCAGCGGAGGGTCAATGCGGCGGGCGAACCGCTTTCATTGCTTCTTCTTCGAGTGTCTGGAGCTTCTCCCGAATCTCCTCCGGCTCGGCATGCTCCAGGCCGACGACATCGTTTCTGGTCTCATTCAGCGAAACGATAATCTCATCAAGCTTGGCGTGAATGGCGGCCGTGTCGCGGTAACCCTGGATCAGCACAACGCCGGTGATCACGATGGCCGCTACCGACAATGCGTAGGTGACCACATTCGTCAGGCCGAATGGCACCAATGCAGTACAGAGCAGCATGGCTACAAGAAGGACGTAGAAGCCCGGTGGCCGGGATAGAAAGTCGCCCATCACAAACAGGAAGCGATTCATATCCAGGCCGCGGTCAAAAATGCCACGAGTGCGGTGACGGCTACGCAAATTGGAATTGCCGCGAGTAAGGCAGCTTCCAGGACCCAAGTTTCCTTGTCGCTAAACATCAGACATCCTCCCGTTCAGAAAACGGCTGCCCGTAGAGCCTTCACAGCGCAGCCACAGCCCGCCGCTCCTGATCGGAGCGGCGGGCTCGCGCGTTACTCGATGATCTGCACGACCTTGCGCGTGTCGGGATCGACGAGAACCGCATGATCTCCGACAACCGTATACTTGTAGCGGACATCCGGAACGTCGATTGCGTGGAGCTCGACAGTGTCGGGAAGTGCCGTGCCGACGTTGAGTTCGACGCCGAGCAAACTGACTGAGGCCAGCTTCTGCTTATGGATATATTCGCGAACGACCGTCTGTTGTTCGGGCTTGAGAACAATAACATCCTCGGCAAACGAGGTGCCGATGCCCGCCATAAGGACGAGGGCGCCGGCGGCGCTGACGAAATATCTGGTCATGGGAATTTCCTTTCATAGGTCAGTTCGGAAGCGTGGATACGAGCAGATCAGCCGCCACTCGCAGGGGCTGGGGCAGGTGCCGCAGGCTTTGCAGGTGCAGCCGGAGCTTCCACCTTTGGCGCTTCAACCTTGACGTCGATATCCTTGCCGCCGTCGCCGCGGATATTGATGACGCCGGTAAAAATAAGCAATACTACGACTGCAATAAGTGCAAGAACAACAGCAATTGCAGTGCCGCCGCCACCACCAGAATTAACAACAGTTGGGCCGTCGGCCATGTGTTCCTCTCCTGTTTTATTTAGTTGCATTTGGGAAACGCCTGCCCCGCTTGAACGTTCCGCCTCGGGACTTGGGTCTTAGCTGATATCCGACTTTGGTCTGGTTCGCCGCGGACTGAAGTCACAGGAACAATCTGGCTGATCTCAAGTTCGGTCCCTCGGCGAACAGGCGTGGTGCCGTCGCCGGATTACGCGAGGAGAAAACCATGAAAATCCACTTTGCAAGTGCCGCTGCAGGCTTGTTGCTTTTGGCTGGGGTCGGCGCCGCCGCAGCTCAGGATGTCGTCATCACACCGGAGCAGGATACGGTCGTCCGCGAATACGTAAAAAAGCAGCCGCTGGCTTCGGTGAAGATCCCGGGCGTGGAGCTGAACGTCGGCAGTGCCTTGCCTGATACGGTCGAGCTGCACGAAGTTCCCAACGTCAAATACCGCTACGTCGTGGTCGACAACCGCACCGTCCTGGTCGACCCCGGCACCCGGAAAATTGTGAAGGTCTACGACTGATCGAATAGCTGCCGCCCGCCGCCGGCCATGGCGGCGGGCAGCGGATTTCACGTTGCGCTCCAGGATGATCGAAGATGATCGATGACGTCGAGACATCGCCAGCCCTCGATACCCGCCTGGGTTCTCTCAGGGCGAGAATGCGCGATGCGCGCATAACAGAGGCCGACATGAAGACCTTTCAGAAAGTCGCATCCATCATGGTTGGCGGCAGTGGCCGCATCAGCGGCGATGACCTGATTGCAGCTTCGTTCGTCCTAGAGGACCAGCCGGAAGGCTTGTAAGGGGGAAGTACTCACGTCTGCAGGCTCCCGCAACGCTGATCCCAAGTGTTCTGGTGCTGAACACATTCCTGCTGCGGGCCGGCGTCGAAGGCGTGCCCGCTGGCGAGGTCGCGTCGCGCTCAAGCATCGTCCAGAACTCCATGTCGCCGCATGTGACGATACTCGGCCATGCTAGCCGATGCGGGCGCCATAGAAAATCACCGCGGCCGGCAGAACCGGGCAGGCCGGTCCAGAGCGTCGCCACGCCTATGGTCAGAAATGTCACCGAGGCCAGTTTGGTGCAGATCGGATGATGGTAGCGGGCGATCGCCATATCGACCGTACGGGCGCCGGCCTGGGAAGGACCCACCAGCGCGCCGAGGCCGACCGCCGCGCCCAGCGTGGTCGGCGCGCTGTTTGCCCTGCAACGCGGGGCTATGCGGCGTGCTCGCACAAGTTAGCTCCAGCTTGAGGCACGGCGTGAAGTCTCGGTGCTTGCCCCCACGATGGCGAGGTACGAAGTCAAAAGCGGTCAATGTGATTAGCGATCTACAGTCGACTTCAGCCGCCTTCGGATGATAGCGCCGCAATCACGAGATTTGTCGATAATAATCGATGTTAGGCTGTATTCGCGACTATCCCTCATAGTGGGCGATTAGATAAAATTGATATGATATCCCAGATTTGAGGAGATCGATCCATTCGGGCCGGCATCAGCATGATTGAACCGCAGCCACCGCAAGTTGACAGCGATCATCGGGCGGATCTGGTTTGGTACGAAGTCTTAATACGTCTCACCTAAGGTCCAACTTTGACTTCGGGAGCGCGACGTTCGACAGACATATCTCCGCAGGTTACATTCGCCAGTCAGACAGCGCTCCGCACTCGAATGGATGTCTCTGAATGCCGGGCCTCACGCCTTCACGACCGCACCCGAGAACCTTGGGATGGATGGGCACGACAGCGCTCGCCATGGGTGGCAGCAATCAAAGCCTGTTTCTGATTGCCGCCCTTTTTGTCGGCCAGGGGAATATTCCCGGTCAAGGAAGCGCTGCGGTTCCTTTGCTGGTTGTTGGTCTGCTTCTAAGCTGGGCCGCCGCGCCTGCGTGGACCGAATTGGTTCTCATGTGGCCAAACCGCGTCGGCGGTATCTCTGCAGCGTGCGCCGAAGCCTTCCGACCTTACAGTCCCGTTCTCTCGGCTCTGACGGGCACCTGCTATTGGTGGGGTTGGGTGCCGACCTGCGGACTGACAGCGGTTCTTTCAGCGTCTGCAATCCAGCAATGGTACCTGCCGGGCCTCCCCGTGGAGGCGGTCGCCTGCGGGCTTATCGCATTCTTTACGGCGGTCAACCTGTGTGGAATCAAGTGGGTGGTCCAACTGGCGATCCCGATCGCCACTGCCTCCGCGACGCTTGCGTTTCTCTCATCCCTCGTCCCGGTCATCAGTGGCTCGGTCGACTGGCGGCAGGCGACGGATTTTGCCCTGACCAGCCCGTTTACCGGCCTGTTCGGCGACATCACGTCGGTGATGGCGGGACTGTACCTGATCGGGTTTGCCGCACCGGCATTTGAGGCTGCAGCCTGCCATGTTGGCGAAACCATCGATCCCAACCGCAACATTCCTCTGGCGATGTGGGCCAGCGCCGCAATGGCCGGCGTCTATTTCCTGGTCCTGCCGGTTGTCTGGCTGGGTGTGCTCGGGCCGGAGCCGCTCGGTACCGACCTCGCCATAGCTCTCGGGCCCACCTTTGCGCCCTTGTTGGGGAGTTTCGGCAAGGCGGCCGCCATCTGGCTCATCATGCTGAACATGTTCCATGGAACGTTGCAGCCATTGGCAGGCGCCGCGCGGACCCTTGCGCAGCTGAGCGAAGACGGCCTGCTGCCGAGCTTCCTGGCCAGGCGCACCTCAACAGATTGTCCCTGGGCGGCAACGCTGCTCACAGCTGCCGCGGCAATCGGCTTCATGCTGTGCGGGTATCCGCTCTGGATGATCGCCGCGGCCAATTTTACGTACCTGATCAGCATCTGCATGCCAAACATCGCAGTCTGGCTCTTGCGCCGTGATAGTCCCGAAGCCGAGCGACCCTTCCGGGCTCCCAGGGGAACGATCATCCTTGGCGTAGGCGCGGCTGCAATATGGCTGTTGACCGCCATACTGGGATTTCAGCAATTTGGCCTTCCTACCGTCCTGTTCGGTCTGGCTTTGGCATATTCGGGTGCTGCGCTCTACGCCTGGCGCACGATGGAGGATCGATACGCACTCGGTCTACCCTTGCTGCCACATACGCTTCACCTGAAGCTTACCGGAGCCATGCTTTTTGTGCTCGTGCTTGACGGTGCCGGCTATTTCCTGGCGATCGGCAGCGTTCCCCAAGGCGACACTTCATTGGTCGCCGCGCTGGAGGACATTTTTGTCGTTGTCGCGCTGCTGACCATCAGCGTTGGCCTGATCTTGCCGGGAATGATCACCCATTCGGCGACCGAGGTGAGCAACGCGGCAAAGCGTCTGACATCCGGAACGCTGAAGGATTTCTCTCTCGCCATGGTCGCCCTGGGGCGGGGAGACCTCGCTGCGGCGCATGCCTCCGTGAATATCATGCCGGTTACGGTAAACTCTCGTGACGAACTTGGAGAGATGGCCGAAAGCTTCAACCTGCTCCAGGACAAGGTGAGGGAAGCCGCCCACGGCCTGGACGACGCGCGCGAGAACATGAACGTAGCGCGCACCGAACTGATGGCACGGCACGAGGAAATCGCGCATCTCGCGCACCACGATCCGCTTACCGGCCTGGCGAACCGAGCCGCGCTTGCAGCACACCTGGCCACGACGCTCGAGCGCGCAAAAGCAACGCACGCCAGCTTTGCCGTCTTCAGCATCGACCTTGACCATTTTAAAGAGGCGAACGACGTTTTCGGGCACGCCGCCGGCGACGATCTGCTTTGCACCATTTCCCGGCGTCTCCAAACCGCGGCGCCTGAGGCCTTTATCGCGCGCATGGGCGGCGACGAATTCACGGTTGTCCTGGCCATGGATGACCGGTCCGCGAGTGCCAAGGATGTTGCGGACCGTCTGTTCGAATCGGCGGCAGGCAAATTCGAAATCCGGGGCCAGCACATTTCGATCGGGGTGAGCATCGGGGCGGCGATCTATCCGAAAGACGGAGAGAATGCAGCGGCGCTGATGGCAAATGCCGACGCAGCGCTCTACCGGGCCAAGGCGGACGGTCGTCGGATGGTGCAATTCTTCGATCCTGAGATGGATAAGCGGCTAAGAGAGCGCTACGCCTTGCAGCGAGATTTGCGCTCTGCGGTCGCCCATGGCGAACTTGTGCTTCATTATCAGCCGCAAGCCAGGATGGACGGCGAAATCTTCGGCTTCGAGGCACTCGCCCGATGGCACCATCCAAAGCATGGGCTCATCTCCCCAAACGCGTTTGTCTCGCTTGCCGAACAGGATGGCACGATCGTTGAGATAGGTGAATGGACGCTCAGGCAGGCGTGCAGAGACGCGGCCTCCTGGCCCTCACCGCTGCAGATCGCCGTCAACCTCTCTCCCGTGCAGTTCCGTTTCGGGGATCTGGTAGGCCTCGTTCATTCTATCCTCTACGAGACCGGCCTTGCTCCGGGGCGGCTGGAACTGGAAATCACGGAAGGGGTTCTCATCCGCGACCGGGCAACTGCCTTGTCGGTTTTGCGGAGGTTGAAGGCGTTGGGCGTCAGGGTCTCGATGGATGATTTTGGCACCGGGTATGCCTCGCTGTCCTCGCTGCAGGCGTTTCCATTCGACAAGATCAAGATCGATCGCAGTTTTGTTTCGGGTGTCGGCTCGAATGTCCAATCGGCGGCCATCGTGCGCACGATACTCAGCCTGGGGAATGCGCTGGCCTTGCCTGTCATCGCGGAGGGTGTCGAAACAGAGGACGAGCGTGCCTTCCTGATGAAGGAAGGATGCCCCGAAATCCAAGGATATCTGGTAGGGCGCCCGCATCCGATAGCGCTCTACAAAAATGTGACGAATGGGATTTCGCCAGGATCTGCCTTCGCGGAGCCCAAGGATACCACCGCACCCCAGGCGCTTGGCGTAACGCGATAGCCCGGCGCCGACCGTCGGCGCGCTGCTCTTGCAGCATACTGGTGAGCGAGGACTGCTGGCGGTACTGCTCGGGCTCGCCCTTATAAAGGTCGCACTGGTCGGCGCGCTGTTTGCCTTGCAGCGCGGGGCCATGCGAAGCATCCGAACCAGCTGGCGCGGGAGCCACCTCCCCTTCCGGCCAGTCCCCCAACAAACCACTTCAAACCCGGCGGCCGTGGCGCTACGCTCGCACCTATGGCCCCACCCACCCAGCCGATCACCGTCACCCGCCGCGACCAGATGTTTCCCATCCTGGGCGACGCCGATATCGAGCGCATGCGCCGGTTCGGCGAGGCGAGTTCCTATGCCGCCGGCGAGCACATCGTCACCGCCGGCACCGTGGCGCCGGGGCTGATCGTCATCCTGTCGGGCACGGTCGATATCACCCAGGATGTCAGGCCCGGCCGGCGCGAGACCATCGTCACTCATGGTCCCGGCAATTTCATCGGCGAGCTGGCGCAGCTTTCCAGCCGGCCGTCGCTGGTCAATGCGGAGGCGGCCGAGCCGGTCGAGGCCTTCGTCATCCCCTCGCAGCGGCTGCGCGACCTGATGGTGCAGGAGGCAAGCCTTGGCGAGCGGATCATGCGGGCGCTGATCCTGCGCCGCGTCGGGCTCCTGGAAAGCGGCAGCAGCGGACCGATCGTCGTAGGCCCGGCCGGCAATGGCGACACGCTGCGGCTGCAGGGGTTTCTGCGCCGCAGCGGCCAGCCGCACCGCGCGCTCGATTCCGACAGCGACCCGTGCGCCAAGACGCTGATTGAGCATTTTCATGTCGACCCGCACCATCTGCCGATCGTGCTCTGCCCCAACGGCAAGCTGATGCACAATCCCGGCGAAACCGAACTTGCCCGCTGCATCGGCCTGCTGCGGCCGATCGATCCCGATGTGGTCTATGACGTCGCCATTGTCGGGGCCGGGCCGGCGGGGCTGGCCGCCGCAGTCTATGCGGCATCCGAAGGGCTGTCGACCATCGTGCTCGATTGCCGCGCCTTCGGCGGCCAGGCCGGCGCCTCCGCGCGCATCGAGAACTATCTGGGTTTCCCCACCGGCATTTCCGGCATGGCGCTGATGGCGCGCGCCTATAACCAGGCGCAGAAATTCGGCGTCGAAATAGTCATCCCGGACGAGGCCAAGCTGCTCGGTGCAGCAGGCGAGGGCTACACGCTCACCGTCGGCGACGGTGAAAGCCTGCGCGCGCGCACGGTGGTGATCGCCAGCGGCGCGCGCTACCGCCGCCTCGGCTTCGCCAAGCTGGCCGAGTTCGAGGGCACGTCGGTGCATTACTGGGCCTCGCCGATCGAGGCGCGGCTATGCACAGGGCAAGAAGTGGCGCTGGTCGGCGCCGGCAATTCGGCGGGGCAGGCGGCGGTCTATCTCGCTAGCCAGGTGCGCAAGGTGACGATGCTGGCGCGCCGCGGCGGCCTTAGGGAAACCATGTCGCGCTATCTGGTCGAGCGTATCGAGGCGCAACCCAACATCGAGGTGCTTGGCGAGACCGAGATCGAGGCGCTGGAAGGCGAAGGCGGCAATCTCACCCAGTTGCGCTGGCGCAACCCCGGCGGCGTCGAGACGCGGCCGATCCAGCATCTCTTCCTGTTCATCGGCGCCGACCCCAACACCGATTGGCTGGCTGGGTGCGATATCGCGCTCGACGCCAGGGGTTTCGTGCGCACCGGCGCCGACATAGGGGCGGGCCAGATGGAGACCAGCCGCAGCGGCGTGTTCGCCATCGGCGACGTGCGCGCAGGCTCGGTCAAGCGGGTCGCCGCCGCCGTCGGCGAAGGCGCCCAGGTGGTGGCTGCCTTGCACGCCTATCTCGCGCGACCCGACGCAGCAGCGCCCGAACTGGCCAGGAGAGCATAATGGATGAATGCAAACACACGCGCGACATCAAGACTGTGACGCCGAGCGCGCTCGGTTGCGAGGAGTGCCTGAAGAGCGGCTCGATGTGGGTGCATCTCAGGCTCTGCCGTACCTGCGGCCATGTCGGCTGCTGCGACGACTCGCCCAACCGCCACGCCACCAAGCATTTCCACGCCACCAAGCATCCGGTCATCGAAGGCTACGACCCGCCGGAAGGCTGGGCCTGGTGCTTTGTCGACGAGGCGTTCATCGACCTGGAAGGCGACGTGACGCCGCAGAACGGCCCGATCCCGAAGTTTTTCTGAGGCGGCCGTTCCCGGGCAGGCAAGCCGACGGCCGTGCCGCTATTTCACCGAGCCCGTAACCGTGCGGTCGAGGGCGTCGGAACTGTGGTCGTTGCCGGCAAGAGCGGCAATGATCAGAAGGCTGGCGACGACCGGGACAAACAGGATGGCCACGCGGACCTGCACATAAAAAATGGCGCGCCATTCGCTGCGCTTTTCCGGGTTGTTGTCCATCACACTCACTCTCGCCATGCCTCCCCGGGGCGGGACATAGCGGCGAAGAGTTAAGCAAAAGCTGCTGAATGTGTTAACGCGCGGCGGATTGGGATTTAATCTCGACGGTCAGCGCCGCCCCTCATTGTCATCGGTACGCATCCGGTACGCCTACCCCGCAGCGCCTGGTCCAGGTCGGCGATCAGATCATCGCCATCCTCTATCCCCGCCGACAACCGCACCAGCGAATCCGAAATGCCGATTTCCGCGCGCTTTTCCGCCGGGATCGAGCCGTGCGTCATCAGCGCCGGGTGTTCGATCAGGCTTTCGACGCCGCCGAGGCTTTCAGCCAGTGTGAACAGTTGCGTCCGTTCGAGGAAGCGTTTGGTGCCGGCGAGGTCGCGGTCGAGGTCGACCGAGATCATGCCGCCGAAGGCATGCATCTGTTGGACGGCGATGGCGTGCTGCGGATGGCTGGCCAGGCCGGGATAGACGACGCGGCGCACATCTTTTCGCGCCTCCAGCCACTGCGCAATCTTCAGGCCGTTCGTGGAATGCCGCTCCATCCTGAGCGCCAGTGTCTTGATGCCGCGCAGCGCGAGAAAACTGTCGAAGGGACCGGAGATGGCGCCGATGGCGTTCTGCAGGAATTTCAGCTGGGCGGCGAGATCCTTGTTGTCGCCGACGATGGCGACGCCGCCGACCATGTCGGAATGGCCGTTGAGATATTTTGTCGTCGAATGGACGACGATGTCGATGCCGAGTTCAAGCGGCCGCTGGATGTAGGGGCTGCAGAACGTGTTGTCGGCGACCGTCAAAACCCCTTTGCGCCTGGCGAGTGCCGCAACGCCTTCGAGGTCGACGATGCGCAGCAGCGGATTGGTGGGCGTTTCGACCCAGAGCAGTTTCGTCTCCGGACGGATAGCGGCTTCGACAGCGGCGAGGTCGGTAAAATCGACGAAGGAGACCTGCAGATTGGCCGAGCGCTTGCGCACCCGCTCCATCAGCCGGAACGAGCCGCCATAGATGTCGTCGGTTGCAACGATATGGGCGCCGCTGTCGAGCAGCTCGAGCACGGTCGAGATCGCCGCCAGGCCGGACGCGAATGCAAAGGCGGCCGAGCCGCTTTCGAGATCGGCCACCGCGCGCTCGAAGGCGAAGCGGGTCGGGTTCTGGCTGCGGGCGTACTCAAACCCCTTGTGCACGCCGGGCGACTGCTGGCCATAGGTCGAGGTCGCGTAGATCGGCACCATCACCGCGCCGGTCAGCGGGTCATGGCTCTGGCCGCCATGGATGGTGCGCGTGGAAAAAGCCAGGCGGTTCTTGCCCGATGGGGGTGTTTCAGCAGTCATCGTGCGCGCCTTAAATGGTTGATCAGGTCGATACGGGTTATCAGGCCGACGAACTCGTCGCCATCGAAGATGATGGCGACCTCGTTGCGGTCGAACACCGGCAGCAGCGCATCCAGCGTCTGGCTGGCCTGCAGCGTGTGCAGATTGGAGGTCATGGCGGTGCACACCGGAGCGTTGAAGCGGTCCCAGCGGCCGTCATAGGGGCCGTCGACCTTGGCCAATATATCGCCCTCATCGATAATGCCGACCAGCTTGCCGTTGTCCAGCACCGGCAGCTGCGAGACATCGGAGCGGCGCATGCGGCCATAGGCGTTGAGCAGGCTTTCGTCGGGGCCGACATAGACGGTGTCGCCGGTGCGGTGCGAGCGCACGACAAGGTCGCGCAGATCGCCATGCTGTTCCTGTTCGGCCAGCCCCTGCTCGGCCAGCCAGAAATCGTCGAACACCTTGGACAGGTATTTGTTGCCGCTGTCGCAGACGAAGGTGACGACGCGTTTTGCTGTCGTCTGCTCGCGGCAATAGCGAAGCGCGGCCGACAGCAGCGTGCCGGAAGACGAGCCGGCGAGAATGCCTTCCTTCGAAAGCAGGTCCCGCACGGCCAGCATGCTCTGCTTGTCTGGGATGGAATAGGCTTTCCTGACCAGCGACAGATCGGCATTGGGCGGCACAAAATCCTCGCCGATGCCTTCGACGGTCCAGCTGCCGGCCTCTTCCATCTTGCCGGTCTTGATCAGCGGCGCCAGCACCGATCCGACGGGATCGGCCAGCACCATTTCGGTCTTCGGCGATGTTCTGGCGAAGTAGCGGCCAAGCCCGGTCAGCGTACCGCCGGAGCCGACGCCGACGACCACGGCGTCGAGGTCGCCATCGAGCTGGGCAAGGATTTCCGGTCCGGTGGTGGTCTCATGCGCCTCGGGGTTGGCCGGGTTGGCGAACTGGTTGGCGTAGAAGGCGCCGGGCGTTTCCGATGCGATCTTCTCGGCCATGTCCTGGTAATATTCGGCATGGCCCTTGCCGACATCGGAGCGGGTCATGCGCACTTCGGCGCCGAGCGCGCGCAGATGCTGGATCTTTTCGCGCGACATCTTGTCGGGCACGACGAGGATGATGCGGTAGCCCTTGGGGATGCCGACCTGGGCGAGGCCGAGGCCGGTATTCCCGGCGGTCGCCTCGACGATGGTGCCGCCGCGCTTGAGCTTGCCTTCCTTCTCGGCCGCGGAAATCATAGACAGCGCAATGCGGTCCTTGATCGAGCCGCCTGGATTCTGGCTTTCGAGCTTGATGAACAGCCGGCACTTGCCGGTGTCGAATTTGGTCAGTTCGACCACCGGCGTCTGGCCGATGAGGTCGAGCACCGAGGCGTAGGGCGGACGCAGGCGGGATAACGCGCCGTCCGAACTGCCTGGCGCAGCTTTTCCGTGCTCGCTCATATCGATGTGCTCCCTTGAACAAGCGACCGCCTCGGGGGCAGAGCGGCAGCGTAGCTTCTTTTCCGGCCGTTTGCAGTCGGAAAGAAGGTAGATCGTGCCAATCAACCGGCGAGAGGGGGAATGGAATTCCAGTTTTAGGCCGGCTTTGGACTCAAGCCCAACACCCTCCGTAGCGATCCTTCCCACCCCCCTCTGAGGGGCGTGCTATCCCACCGACGTCAACAGCTTTACCCCAGCAGCTGCTTGCTCAGCCGCGCACACTGGACTCGGATATCGGGGATGGCGTCGATCTCGAAGAAGGTGCCGCGGGTCAGCGGCCCGACGGCGAGGATCTTGGCCGATGCGGTGCCGTCGCCGGCGATGATTTCGCATTTGGCTGTGACATCGAGACCAAGCCGCAGCGGGTCGGGCCGCGCCAGGCCGCGGTCGACCAGCGAGCGCACGACGCTGTTCGACGTCGTCGAGATATCGCGGGCGATGCCGGTGCAATCATAGATGCGGGCGACCTGCAGCGTTTCCAGCGCCTTTGTGTGGCGGGACTGGATGCCGACGGTGAATCCATCGCCGGCCTCGATGCCGACGACACGGCCGGCGACCGGGCGGATGCGGCCGGTGCGCACCGCCTCGGTGACGCGGGCATGCACCTCGGGCGCCAGCCGATGGCGATGGATGTCCCACCAGGCCTTGGTGTGCTCGACGAAGCGGCGCTTGGCCGAGGACGGCCAGTTCTGCCAGATCTTCTGGTTGAAGGGTCGCAGCCCATCGACGACGTCGCGCCAGTCGATGCCGGCCTTCTGGTTTTCTCGGATCAGGTCGCGGAACCAGCCGACGAAATAGGAGAGCTGCGTGCCGAGCGGAATGTCGGCGACGTCGAGCTTGATCGGGTTGCCCTTGCGGTGCGGCGACGGCAGCAGGCCGCGCCGCGACACGGCGACGATCTCGCCGCGATGGCCGCGCTGCTCGAGCGACAGGAAGGCATCGACCATGCTGAGCCCGGTGCCCAGCACCAGCACGCGGGCTTCAGGATCGAGCGCTGTGTCGGCCTCGGTGCCCATGCGGATGGCATGACCTTGGCCGGCGCCGGGCTGCTCGTCGTGGCCGGTGGCAAGCACCGCCAGATGCGCGACGACGCTGGTGCCGTTGGCCAGCACCACTTCGACACCGGACGATGTCGGCGAGATCGACAGGCTTTCCTCGCGAATCAGCCTGAGACGGCCGGTTTCCTTTTCGCGCGCTTCGAGTTCGTCGAGCACTTCCTTGAGGTAGCGGGCATAGACGCTGCGCGGTGCATAGAAGGGTGTCTGCGGCGTCTGTTCCTGGCTTATCAGGCCGCGCCCCTGCAACCAGCGCCAGAAATTCAGGGGATCGTCGGCATAGGCGCTCATCCCCGCGGCGCTGACATTCAGCACGTGCGCCGATAAGAGCGTCGAATAGGCGATGCCCTGGCCGAAATGCGGACGCTTTTCGATCAGCGTGACGCGAAGGTCCGGGTTGGGCGACTTCAGCAGATGCGCGGCAAGCACGACGCCGCTGGCGCCGCCGCCGACGATGATGATCGAGCTGCGGATGATCGAATTGGCGCGCGCGACGCTCATGCGAGCACGCTCAGGATCAGGCGGGGACCTTTTGCGCCGGCGCAAGCTCGTCGATGTCCCTCGCGGCCGGAAGGTCGTCGAGGACGATGTCGCGCATCTCGGCCAGCGTGCGCTGGTCGAGCACCTCGGCGATCGCCTGCCGGACCTCGAGCATCAGATGTCGGACTTGGCATGTCGCCTCATTGCAGTCTTCACAGCGCTGATACTGGGTGCGGCTGGCGCAGGGGATGGGCGCCAGCGGTCCGTCGAGGACGCGCACGACATGGCCGACCTTGATCTCGTCGGCCGGGCGCGCCAGGCGATAGCCGCCATCCTTGCCCTTGCGGCTCTGGACGAAACCGGCATTGCGCAATTCGCCCAGAATGGCGTCGAGGAATTTCTTCGGGATGTTGTTGCCGCTGGCGATGTCGCCGACGAAGGCGAGCTGTCCCACCGGCAGATGCGCCAGATGGACCAGCGCCTTGAGGCCGTACTTGCCTTTTTTGGTGAGCATAGACCGAATGTTTCTCTGTCAGGCGATGGCCCAAACCATCGGTTGCGAAACGCCTGACGTGCCTCCCCGCCGCGTGCAAGCTGCTTCGACACATAAATTCTACTGACATGATATACAAGCCGAGAAACCTTGATTTTGCTTCGTTTTCACGCCGCAGGGGCCACTTTAGCAAGGCTTTGTGCCGTTACGGTCACAGCCAGCCGCGAGCGATTGCGGCGATGAACGGCGGCTCCTGCTCCCAATGTCGATAAGATTACTATACTTACCCTCGAACACGCGGAACGTGTTTTCAAATCAACCGTCTTTTACAGCATGGATTTGCGCCATTTGGGGCTTTGCCGGGAATTTTGGGTCGCAGCCCGCGGATCGGCGAACATGACTCCCGACAACTCGGGCGCCGCCCTGCGCCCGATATCAGGACGCCGCCTTGCCGCTCTGAGACCGGGCGGCCTTGGCGGCCACCGGCACGCCGCTTGACCGCAGCATCCAGCGGTGGCCGTCGCTGCGGAAGTCGGTGAGACTCAACGGCTCGACATCGATCCTGCGGCAGGCCGCAAGCGGCGCGCCGAGCACCAAATCAGGCCTCTTCCGTAGCGAGGGTTGGCAGGACCACCAACTCTTCAGCACCTTTGGGGCGCCGTTTGCGTTTGTGCACGGTCCGACACGGGCCGGTCACCGCGCCCGCATCAGCCGTTGGTTTTTTTCTAACAAGTGCTTTTTCCTTGGAACGATTTAACTCTACAAGAATGATAGAATTAGCTGACTATGAACAGGCATCCGGTTTTTCTCATTTTTCATGGAGCCTTTCATGTCCAGCATTTCGCGACGCATTGTCCTCCTGTCGTCGGCAGCTTTGGCGGGTGCGGCCTTCCTCGGCCCGGCCCAGGCGCAGGACCTCAACATCACCATTGGCTACCAAACGGTGGTCGAACCTTCGAAAGTAGCACAGGCCGACGGCGCCTATGAAAAGGCGACCAAGGCAACGATCGACTGGCGTAAGTTCGATTCCGGTGCCGATGTCATCGCCGCCGTCGCATCCGGTTCGGTCGATATCGGCTATGTCGGCTCGAGTCCGCTGGCCGCGGCCGCCAGCCGCGAACTGCCGATCCAGACCATCTTTGTCGTCGGCCTGATCGGCCAGTCCGAGGCGCTGGTCGCCCGCAATGGATCCGGCATCGAGAAGATCGCCGACCTCGCCGGCAAGAAGGTGGCGGTGCCGTTCGTGTCGACCACGCATTACAGCCTGCTTGCCGCGCTGAAGCACGAAAACGTCGACCCGAAGTCGGTCGAAATCCTTAATCTCAGGCCACCGGAAATAGCCGCCGCCTTCGCCCGCGGCGACATAGACGCGGCCTATGTCTGGGATCCGGCGCTCGGCCAGATCAAGACGACAGGCAAGGTGGTGCTGGATTCCTCGCAGGTTGCCGCCTGGGGCGCGCCGACCTTCGACGCCTGGATCGTGCGCACCGACTTCGCCGAAAAGAACCCGGACGCCGTGCGCGATTTCGTCAAGGTGACCGGCGAATCCTATGCCCAGTTCCTGGCCAAGCCCGAGGCATGGTCGGTTTCGTCGCCGGAAGCGGCCAAGATCGCCAAGATCACCGGCGCCAAACTGGAAGAGGTGCCGCAGCTCCTCAAGGGTTACGTCTTCCCGACATTGGAGGAGCAGGCTTCCGACAAATTCCTCGGCGGCGGCACGGTCAAGGCGATGGAGGCAGCTTCGGCCTTCCTCAAGGAGCAGGGCAAGATCGACGCCGTGCTGCCCGACTATTCGAAATACGTGTCGTCGAAATACGTGACCGAGGCTCTGGCCTCGAACTGACAGCTGAGTTTTAGAGCGTCCTTTTCGTGCCCCAGCGGCACGCGGCGCTCTAGTGCCACGCGCGGTTCTTCTTCCCTGACGCCGCGTGCTGCCTGTCCCGGATCCGCTTAACCGGGCCGGGGCAGGCTGATTTTCTTCCGGAGCCCCTTTTCATGCCGCATCTCGTACTCGACCCGCATCTCGTACTCGACAAGGTCTCGGTTCACTATGACGGCCAAGCAGCGCCGGCGGTCGACCGAGTTTCCATCGATGTCGCCAAGGGTGATTTCGTCGTGCTGGTCGGCCGCTCCGGCTGCGGCAAGACCTCGCTGCTCAATGTCGCCGCCGGCCTGGTCGAACCCGCGCGCGGGGTCGCCACGATCGGCGGCAGGCCGATCACCGGCCCAGGCTCCGACCGGGCGGTCGTGTTCCAGAACGATGCGCTGTTTCCCTGGCTGACGGCTCGTGAAAACGTCGCCTTTGCGCTCAGGCTACGCGGCGTGCCGCAAGCCGAGCGGGCGCGCCGCGCCGACCAGTTGCTGGCGCTGGTCAAGCTCGACAGCGTCGGCGACAAACGCATCTGGGAATTGTCCGGCGGCATGCGCCAGCGCGTCGGCCTCGCCCGTGCGCTTGCCGCCGAACCGGAATTCCTGCTGCTCGACGAACCGCTCGGCGCGCTCGATGCGCTGACGCGCGAGCGCATGCAGACGACGCTGCTCGACCTGTGGACCGCAAGCCGGGTTGGCGTGCTGATGGTCACGCATGGCATCGAGGAGGCGCTGGTGCTGGCCACAAGCATCGTCGTGCTCGCGCCGGGACCTGGCCATGTGGTGCGGACATTCGAAACCGGCTTCAGCCGGCGCTATGCCGCAGGCGAGCCGATCCGCGCCATCAAGGCCGATCCAGCCTTTGCCGCGGCGCGCGGCGAGCTGACCGATGCGATCTTCGAAGGAGAGGCGGCATGAGCGTAACCTCCTACAGCGAGCGGCCGGCCACCGGGACCGGCGAGGCCGATGCCATTTCGGTGCCGTGGTCGCGGCCGGTGCGGAAGCGGCGCGGGGTTTCCTCGCGGGCGATCAGCGCCGTCACCATCCTGGCCGTGCTGGCGGCATGGGCGCTGTCTGCGCGCCTGCAACTGGTGTCGCCGGTGTTCCTGCCGTCGCCCGCCGCCGTGTGGACCAAGTTCATCGTGGTGATCAAGGACGGCTTCGTCGACGCGACTTTGCTCCAGCACATCGTCGCCAGCCTCGGCCGCGTGTTCGCGGCGCTGGTCGCGGCCATCATCGTCGGCGTGCCCGTCGGTCTCGCCATAGGCATCAGCACCATTGGGCGCGGCATCTTCGATCCGCTGCTCGAATTTTTGCGCCCGATCCCGCCGCTCGCCTATCTGCCGCTGGTCATCATCTGGTTCGGCATCGGCGAGCCGTCAAAGATCCTGGTGATCGCAATCGCCATGCTGGCGCCGGTGGCGCTGTCGACGGCCTCGGGCGTGCGCGGTGTCTCAAAGGAGCGCATCGATGCGGCCCGTTCGCTTGGTGCGACGCAGCGCCAAGTGGTGCGCCATGTCATCCTGCCCAGCGCGCTGCCGTCGATCCTCACCGGCCTGCGCATCGCGCTCGGCGCCGGCTGGTCGACGCTGGTTGCAGCCGAGCTGGTGGCGGCAACGCGCGGCCTCGGCTTCATGATCCAGTCGGCCGCCCAGTTCCTGGTCACCGATGTCGTGGTGATGGGAATAGTGGTGATCGCGACAATAGCCTTCGTGCTGGAATTCATTATCCGCCGAATCGAGCGTCAGCTGGTTCCGTGGGCGGGAAAGGAATGACAACAAGTTCTGCCGGTTTGACCGGCTGCTTCCCTTCGCAGCACGGCGACCGCCGACCCCGGAACAGAAGGAGTGATGTCATGACCCAGTCCACCGCGGTGCTGTTCGCCCATCTCGGCAACTGGCTGCTCGCCTGGCGGGAGAACTCGTCGTCGCAGCCGCAACCGAAATCGCCGGCCCCGGTGCAACTCGACGCCGAACGCGACCGCCTGCCGCCACGCGACGAGGGATTTTACTGGGCCTGGCAGTATTGGTCGCAGTGAGGTGATGGTGATTAGCGCCAGACTTCGCGATTTCGTCATCCTAGGGCGAAGCAAGGAGCGAAGCGACGCGGCGCAGACCCTAGGATCCATGCCGAGACGCTGATGCTACGCTCCAGGGGAGCAACAAACCGGGCGCCTACCACCCGGTTCCGCGAAACAGCTCAAACCACTCCGGATTGGCCTTCTCTATCAGTTCGATCTTCCACTGTCTCGGCCATCGCTTCAGCGACTTCTCGCGTTGAATGGCATCGGTGATGTCGAAGAATTCCTCATACCAGACCAGCCGTTGAACACCGTAGCGGCTGGTGAAGCCTGCGCCCTGGCCGGATTTGTGTTCAGGCATGCGGCGGGCGAGATCGTTGGTGACGCCGATGTAGATCGTGCCGCGTTTTTGGCTTGCAGTCATGTAGACGTAGCCGGTCATGGTTTTTTCAGGGTATCGAGCCTCGGTCCGCGCACAAGCGACATTCTGATCCGTTCCACTCTACGGCAAACGTCACGGCATGGATCCTAGGGTCTGCGCCGCGTCGCTTCGCTCCTTGCTTCGCCCTAGGATGACGAGCGCTGGGTTCTGAAGAAAATATTTCCACGTCAAGCAGCCAACTCGCAAAATCGTTTCTCTACTAAATTTATAGACCTACCTAGCCTTGTCTCTCATCCACGGCAGGGAGCCCTTCCCGGCGCCGGTTCGCAGCGAAGGAAGACGGATCATGTTCAGCCTGACCAGACGCGTTTTCGGCATCGGCCTGTTGGCGGCGGGCATTTCCGCCTCGCTCAGTGCCTCGGCGCAGGAGTTGAAGCAGCTCAACATCGGCTATCAGAAGACCGGCCTGCCGGTCATCGCCCGGCAGCAGCAGGTGATCGAGAAGGCGCTGAGCGACAAGGGTGTCGTGGTGAAATGGGTCGAATTCACCGCCGGCCCGCCGCTGGTCGAGGCGCTCAATGTCGGCGCCATCGATGTCGGCTGGACCGGCGACGCACCGCCGATCTTCGGCCAGTCGGCCGGCGCCAACATCGTCTATGCGGCGGCACTGCCAGCCAATGGCGACGGCGAAGCGATCTTCGTCAAGCCGGCATCGCCGATCCAGTCGCTCGCTGACCTCAAGGGAAAGCGCATCGGCGTCGGCAAAGGCACCAGCGCGCACAATCTGCTGGTCGCGGCACTCGAAAAAGCAAACATCCCCTTCGACCAGATCACCCCGGTCTATCTCAGCCCGGCTGATGCCTCGGCGGCTTTCGCCAGCGACCAGATCGATGCCTGGGCGGTCTGGGATCCGTTCTACGCCATCGCCGAGACACGCTACCAGCCGCGCGTGCTGGCGCGCTCCAGCGAGGTGCTCAAGGTGAACACCTATTTCCTCGCCAACAAGGATTTCGCCAAGGCGCATCCGGAGACGATCACCACGACGATAGCGGCGCTCGGCGTGGCGGCGAAATGGGCGGACGCGAACCGCGACAAGGTTGCCGCGGCGCTGCATGAGGTGACCGGCGTGCCGCTCGATGCACAGACGATCGCGGCCAACCGCACCAAATTCGGCATCTTCCCGATCACCGACGAGATCATCGCCGGCCAGCAGGCGACAGCCGATCGCTTCTACAAGCTCAAGCTGATCCCGAACGCGGTGCGCATCTCCGACGCCGTGTGGACCGCACCGGGCAATTGAACTTTCTTGTGTGGCGCCGGGCGGAAAACGCCCGGCGCCTTTGCCGTTTCAAGCCTCAGGGATTTCGCCATGACCGCTTCATCAAGCCCGCAAGCCGGCCCGCTCGATTTCTTCTGGTTCATCCCGACGCATGGCGACGGCTCCTATCTCGGCTCCGAACAGCAGCAGCGGCCGCCGGAGTTCGCTTACTTCAAGGAGATCGCACAGGCCGTCGACCGGCTCGGCTTTCCCGGCGTGCTTTTGCCGACCGGGCAGAATTGCGAGGATTCGTGGATCACCGCCTCCGGCCTTGCAGCGCTGACGGAAAAGCTCAAATTCCTGGTGGCGCTACGGCCCGGCGTGACGTTGCCCACCTTCGCGGCGCGCCAGACGGCGGCGCTCGACCGGCTGAGCGATGGCCGCCTGCTGCTCAATGTCGTGGTCGGCGGCAACCCGACCGAGCTTGCCGGCGATGGCGTGTTCCTGCCGCATGACGAGCGCTATGCGCAGGCGCAAGAGTTTCTGACCATCTGGCGCGCGCTGGTGTCGGGCGAGAGCGTCAACTTCAACGGCAAATATTACCGCGTCGACAATGGCCGTCTTGATCTTCTGCCGCAACAGGAGCGGCCGCCGCTCTATTTCGGCGGCTCGTCCGATGCCGGCCAGGAGCTCGCCGCCGATCTCGTCGACATGTACCTGACCTGGGGCGAGCCGCCGGCGCAGGTGGCGGAAAAACTCAGCGCGGCGCGCAACAAGGCTGAACGGCGCGGCCGCAAACTGCGTTTCGGCATCAGGCTGCATTTCATCGTGCGCGAGACCGAGGAAGAGGCCTGGCGCGCCGCCGACCGGCTGATCAGCCACGTCACCGATGCCCAGATCGAAAATGCCCAGGCCCGCTTCACCAAGGAGATGGACTCTGTGGGACAGCGGCGCATGGCCGAACTGCATGGCGGCCGCCGCGACCGGCTGGTGGTGTCACCCAATCTGTGGGCCGGCGTCGGCCTGGTGCGCGGCGGCGCCGGCACCGCGCTGGTCGGCTCGCCGGAGCAGATCGTCGAGCGCATCCGCGAGTATCAGGCGATCGGCATCGACACCATCATCGGCTCTGGGTACCCGCATCTCGAGGAAGCCTACCGTGTCGCCGAGCTTCTGTTCCCGCGTCTCGGCCTGGGCACCAGGCGGGCACGGGCGCATGAGAACATCGCCAATGAATTCGCCGTCGGCTTCCACGGCGCCAACCGCCTGCAGGCCTCGTCGTGAGTTTTGCCCGGCGCGTCAAACAGAACGGCATCGGCTGGCTGCTGCCGGCGCTGGTCATAATTGGCTGGGAAGCCGCCAGCCGCGCCGGCGTGATGCCGGCCAATGTGCTGCCGGCGCCGAGCGCGGTGGCCGAGGCCTTCTGGCGGCTGACGCTGTCGGGCGAGCTGATCGAAAACATCGGCGTCAGCACGCTGCGTGCGCTGGCCGGCTTTGCCATCGGCGGCTCGATCGGCTTTGCACTCGGCCTTGCCAACGGGCTGTCGGCGCTCAGCCGCGGCCTGACCGACACGACGCTGCAGATGATCCGCAACATCCCGCATCTGGCGCTGATCCCGCTGGTCATCCTGTGGTTCGGCATCGACGAGGAAGCAAAACTGTTCCTGGTGGCGCTCGGCGTGTTCTTCCCGATCTACGTCAACACGCTGCTCGGCATCCAGAGCGTCGACCCGCAGCTGGTCGAGATGGGCCGGGTCTACGGCATGGACCGCCGCGCGTTGTTTTTTCAGGTGATCCTGCCCGGCGCGCTGCCGGCGATCTTCGTCGGCCTGCGCTATGCGCTGGGCATCATGTGGCTGACGCTGATCGTTGCCGAAACCATCTCGGCCAGTTCCGGCCTCGGCTACATGGCCATGCAGGCACGCGAATTCCTGCTGATCGATGTGGTCGTGCTGTCGATCCTGATCTATGCGCTGCTCGGCAAGCTTGCCGACAGCTTCGCCCGCCTGCTCGAGCGGCTGTCGCTCGGCTGGCATCCCGCCTTCCAGAACGCCTGAGGGTTCGATGCCAACCGCCAGCCTGACCGCCATCCGTTCCTTCGTCGCCGCGCCGGAACCGTCACGGCCGGAGGAGGCCGTCGAAAGGCAGCGCGCCTTTGCCTTCAAGGGCATGGAAAAGCGCTTTGGCGACAAGGTCGTGCTCGACTGCATCGATCTCGACGTGCCGGTCGGGCAGTTCGTTGCCGTCATCGGCAAGAGCGGCTGCGGCAAGAGCACGCTTTTGCGGCTGCTGGCCGGGCTCGACCGGCCGACGGCAGGATCGCTGACATTCGGGCCGGAAGCCAAGGCCGGCGCTGGCGAAGAGAGCCGCTTCATGTTCCAGGAGCCGCGGCTGTTGCCCTGGGCCAGCGTGGTGAAAAACGTCGAGGTCGGGCTGACCGGGCTTGCCACCGGTGCGGAAGCCAGGCGGCGCGCGCTCGCCATCCTGGGTGAAGTCGGCCTCGCCGACCGCGCCGACGAATGGCCCTCGGTGCTGTCGGGCGGCCAGAAGCAGCGCGTGGCGCTGGCGCGTGCACTGATCGGACAGCCTCGGATCCTGGCGCTCGACGAGCCGCTCGGCGCGCTCGATGCGCTGACCCGCATCGAAATGCAGCAGCTTCTGGAACGTATCTGGCTGGAGCAAAAATTCACCGCCGTGCTGGTGACGCATGACGTCGCCGAGGCGGTTGCGCTCGCCGACCGGGTGGTGGTGATCGACGAGGGCCGCATCGCGCTCGATCTCGACGTGTCGGTGGCGCGGCCGCGCCGGCGTGGTTCGGTCGAGCTTGCCAGGCTGGAGGGCAGGATTCTGGATCAGCTGTTCGGGTAGAGCCTATCGCGGGCAGGGCATTCTATCCGAACCGGATAGATAGGTAACAGAATGGACCGGCAATATGGGGTGGCTGTTTTCTTGCTCGCCGGGTTGGCCCTGTTTGCGACTGCGGGTTTGACCAGCGCCTTCCCCACTCCGCCTTTCCTCTCCCCGTCGATCGGGGAGAGGTGTCGAGCGAAGCTCGACGGAGTGGGGTCGATCTGTGTGGGTCGATTTTTCGTCGCAACTCACCCCCGCGAACGGCTCGCCCATACCAGCCCGGCGAAACCGACCAGCATGGTCACGATGCCGATATAGAGCCATTGCGACTGGCCGGTCATGAAACTGCCGCCGACCACGCCAATGCCCTGCAGCGACCACAGCGCGCCAATGGCGAGCACGATCAGCGCCAGCAGATATCTGAACAGTCTCATCGCCAAGATTCCTTTCCGAAGTCGATCGTCAACTGCGCCATGACCGTGATGACAGAGCGAAAGGACGGCGCCCAATCGCGCTCTCTTCTACTTGTACTATAACGTCGTGCCTTGCTCACGGAATCTGTGAAACAGCTCGCAGTACCGCCGGCGATACGGCCGCGCCACACGAAAGATGCCTGACAAACTGTTTCCCAGCGACTCCAAACGTGTGCCGGTGCCACGGAACTGCCCGATGCTTGCCGCATTTCCCGCCTTATTCGACACTTAACGGCTGGGGTCTGTCGAAAAACGGAGCCAATCCCCCCAACATGAAGAAAACAAACCAGACCGCGCTTGTCGCGGTAACGGTCGCGGCTGGCCTGATGGTCGGTGCATCCGCCTCCTCCGCCGCCGGCCAGTGCGGCCGCGCCTCCTGGTACGCACTGCATTCCAGGACCGCCAATGGCGAACGCATGAACCCGTCGGCGCTGACCGCCGCGCACCGCAGCCTGCCTTTCGGCACCAAGTTGAAAGTGACCAACCAGAATAATGGCCGCAGCGTCATCGTGCGCATCAACGACCGTGGACCGTTCATCAAAGGGCGCGTGCTCGACCTGTCCAAGGGCGCCGCCGGCCAGCTCGGCTTCATCGGCTCGGGCCATACCTCGGTGTGCATGGCGCGCGTCTAGATCTGTCCAAGTCCGGCCCGATCGGGCCGGACGCATCCTGCCCCATTGTCCAACAGCCTTGCATTTTGCAGTGCACATTGAGCCGGCTGCACCCGCCCAACGCGGTTTCTCAAGGCCTCGGACGAAAGATTGGCATATGTCACGCCACGTGACGTATTGCATCGCAGCAATATCTTGTTAACCTCCGCGCGAGACATTCAAGGCTCGGCGCTGTCCGTCGTCCCTTCGGTCACGGCAGCTGCGGAGTACCTGATGTTCTACCAGCTCTATGAAATGAACCATGCCGCCCTGCAGCCCGCGCGGCTTTATGCCGATGCAGTGCGGCTGTTCTACACCAACCCGCTCAATCCGTTTTCGCATACGCCGTGGGGCCGCTCGGTCGCTGCCACCGCCGAACTGTTCGAGCGCACAACGCGCCGCTACAGCAAGCCGCATTTCGGCCTGAGCAAGACCGTGGTCGACTGGAAGAGCGTCGAGGTCAGCGAAAAGACCGTGTGGTCGCGGCCGTTCTGCAATCTCACCCACTTCGAGCGGTCGGTGCCCGCCGGGCGCAAGGCCGACCCCAAGCTTCTCATCGTGGCGCCGATGTCGGGCCATTATGCGACGCTGCTGCGCGGCACGGTCGAGGCGATGCTGCCCTATGCCGACGTGCACATCACCGACTGGGTCGATGCCCGCATGGTGCCGGTGACCGACGGCCATTTCGACCTCGACGATTATATCGACTACATCATCGACATGCTGCATGCGCTGGGGCCGGACACCCATGTGATGGCGGTGTGCCAGCCTTCGGTGCCGGTGCTGGCGGCGGTGGCGCTGATGGAAAAGCGCGGCGATCCCTTCGTGCCCTCGACCATGACCTTGATGGGCGGGCCGATCGACACCCGCCGCAATCCGACCGCGGTCAATCTGCTGGCCAAGGAAAAGGGCATCGACTGGTTCCGCGACAACGTCATCATGCACGCGCCCTGGCCGGTGCCGGGCTTCGGCCGCGAAGTCTATCCGGGCTTCCTGCAGCTGTCGGGCTTCATGAGCATGAACCTCGACCGCCACATCACCGCCCACAAGGACTTCTTCATGCATCTGGTCAAGCATGACGGCGACAATGCCGAGAAGCACCGCGATTTCTACGACGAATATCTGGCGGTGATGGACCTGACGGCGGAATTCTATCTGCAGACCGTCGACACGGTGTTCGTGCGCCATGCGCTGCCCAAGGGCGAGATGACGCATCGCGGCGAGGTGGTCGACACCAAGGCGATCCGCAATGTCGCGCTGTTCACGGTCGAAGGCGAGAACGACGACATTTCCGGTCTCGGCCAGACCCAGGCCGCCCACGATCTCTGCTCCAACATCCCGGTTGACCGGCATGCGCATTACATGCAGCCGGCCGTCGGCCATTACGGCGTCTTCAATGGTTCGCGATTCCGCTCGGAAATCGTGCCGCGCATCGTCGATTTCATCACCAGCTACGGCCGCCAAACACGCGTAGCGGTGAAACCCAAGCTGGTCCGCTCCGCCAAAGGCTGAGGCTCGATCCGGCTGCAGCGTGCATTGCCCGCAAAAGCGGGGCGATTTTGCGCGCCAGAGGCGTTCTGTTGCACAATAGACGCTGTTGGGCGGGCGCGGGTAACCATGCCGAAGAATCTGGCTCCCCCCATAATTGACACGGAGTGTAAATCCCCTTTAACCTTTCGTTAAGAACAAGGGCGAACGGGGACAATGACTTCCTCACCGATAGCACGGACGCTGCGCTTGTGGGCGGCAGCAGGGCTGGCGATCTCTGCGTGCTGGGCAGTGCCGGCACTTGCAGGCGGCGCCATGGCGACGGGCGGCATGACCTCGCAGCCGATCGGCCACTATGATTTCTGTAAAACCCAGCCCGGCGAATGCTCGATCCGGCCGAGCAACCTCAACCCCGCCGCGATGACCGACGCCTTCATGCGCAAGCTGATCAACGTGACGTCAAGGGTCAACGCCGCCGTCAAGCCGATGAGCGACTACGACATCTATGGCAAGGACGAGGTCTGGGCCTATCCCGACAAGGGCGTCGGCGATTGCGAAGACTATGTGCTGGAAAAGCGCCGCCAGCTCTCGCGCTCTGGCGTGTCGCTGGCCGATCTCTTGATCACCGTCGTGCGCAAGCCGGACGGCGAAGGCCATGCCGTGCTGACGGTGCGCACCGACAAGGGCGACTACGTCCTCGACAATCTGACCGACAAGGTGAAAATCTGGGACGCCACCGGCTATCGCTTCCTCAAGCGGCAGGCCATCGACAACACCGGCCGCTGGGTCTCGATCCGCGGCGGCCAGCAGGTGCTGGTCGGCGCGGTTCAGTAAATAAGGACGATGCATGTGAGCGCGTCGCTGCGAACAGCTTCGTCGGAAGCCCGCGGCTAATAACTTTCACGAGATAACCGCAAGTTGGCGCTGCCCCTCATTGCCCTGCCGGGCATTTCTCCCCGTATAGTGACGGGGAGAAAGATGCTGCCATCGGTGATTTCGCCAATCGTCAACGTTGCAAAATAGTCGCCGGCAGGCGGATGAGGGCAGCGCTGCCCTCGAAATCTTATCTCTCGAAACGCCTCCTCAAAAAATTTCGCTACCTGCGTGAACCAAACCGTCTCCAGCGGCGACACACAGCCGTAAACAGAAACCCAACCATGGAGACTTCAAATGACTGCTTTCCTGCGTAATGCTTTCCTCGCCGCCATCGCGGTGTCGTCCCTGGCCGGATCCGCTATGGCCGACCAGACCGGCTGCGCCAAGAACAACCAGTGGGGCAATCGCTGTTGCGATCTCACCTCGGACTGCCTGGGTGGCGGTCGCGGCGGCGATCATGACAGCACTGGCGGCCGTGGCGGCCAGGCCGGCGCGAAGTAATCTCGCTATATGCCCGCTGGCTAACGGCCGGCGGGCATCGCCTTCAGGATGAAATGCCGGCGCTATTGATGAGCATTCGTGGCCTTGGCGCCGCCCTACTTACGCCGCTCCAGTGCGGCCCGGATCGAGCCGGTGATGCGGGCAAGCTCGGCTTCGTCCAGCTTCTCGATGTTTTCGGCCAGGAGATTGGCCAACTCGGTGGCGGCAGGACTGAGGCCGGACGTATCGAGTCTCACCCGCGGATGTGAGGCCTCGGCCAGACGCGCCAGCTCTTCGGCATCGTCCCAGATGACGTTGAAATAGCCGATGATCTTCTGGATCAGCGTCCAGGTCGGCGCGCCGCGGCGGCCATGTTCCAGCGCCGACAAATAGGCGGCGCTGACTCCGATCGCCTGCGCCATGTCCTTCTGGCGCAAGCCGCGCTCGGCTCGAAGCGCCCGCAGTTTTTCGCCGAACGGCGTCATCAGCGGGTTCGCCTGAGTCGAACGTAGAGCGCGCCCGAACCGCCGTGGTTGCGGGCGGCGTGATCGTGGCTGGAGACCAGCGGCCGGAAGGCAGGCGTCGACAGCCAGGCAGGCACGGCGCGCCGCAAGACGCCGTCGCCGCCCGACGACGACCCTTTTCCCGTAATGACGAGGACATAGCGGATGCCGCCGGCATGGGCCCGGTGCAGGAACGAAAACAGCAGCGAATAGGCCTCGTCCTGGGTCATGCCATGCAGATCGACGCGGCCTTCGATCGGCAGCCGGCCCTTCTTCAGCTTGTCCAATGTCGGCTCGTCCAGCGCGTGCGATACATGCTGCGCCTTCGGCTTGGCGGCGAGGACCGGACCGACAGCGACCGGCGTCTGTGCCGGCTTGGGGTCGACGACGATGTCGGGAATCTCGACCGCGGTCCGGCCCTTCAGCGGTCGGGCGGTGCGCGCCACCAGGTTCCACAGCACCCGGTCGTCTTCGTTGAGTTTATCGGGGCGCTTGCTCATCGATTCGATTCCGAAACGAGAGCGCGTGGAACCAAGGCATAGAAATCGGCCGCATTGCGAACGACGCCGGCGATCTCGCCGGCCGCATCGCCGGAGCCGGCGAACAGATCGCCCCGCGCCGGTCCGGTGATGGCCGAGCCGGTGTCCTGCGCAATCATCAGCCGCCGGAACGGTTTTCCGTCGAAGGCGGTCAGCGACGGAGCGTCGATGTAGAAGGGGGTACCGAATGTGTGCCGCAGCCGGTCGACCGCGAGCGAACGGCCCGGCGTCAACGGCACCTTGGCGGCGGCGATAGGACCGAGTGCGGCATCGTCGACATCGGCTTCGCGAAAGAAGATGTAGGAGCGGTTCTGCCAGAGGATCTCGTCGATGCGATCCGGATGCGCCCTGAACCAGGCGCGGATAGACTGCATCGTCACTTTTTCCAGTGGGATTTCGCCGAGTTCGGCGAGAATCTTCCCCGGACCGCTGAAACGTTGGCCGGATTTGGCGGCGTAGGTGACGCGGCAAAGCCGGCCGTCGGTCATCTTCAGCCTGGCCGAACCTTGCACATGGATGAAGAAGACGTCGACCTTGTCGGCAAGCCAGGCGATTTCCAGGCCTTGGCCGGCCAGCGCGCCTCTCTCGATCTCACTGCGGTCGAAATACTCCACCAGGCCCTGCGTATCGCGGGCGAAGGCGAGATAGTCGTCCATCCCTCGAGGACGGTTGGCGTCATCGATGTCGACGAGGTCGGCCGGCCGCTCCAGTAGCGGCACCGTGAATTCATCCGTGCGCACTGGTGAGGCCTCGGCCTCGGGCTCGTAGAAGCCGGTGACCAGGCCGGGGTTTTCGGATCGAATCTGGACTGGGGCGAAATGGCGCTCGAAAAAAGCCTTGGCCGCCGACCGATTCGCCGGCGAAACGGTGCGCGCCTCGTCATAAGCGCCGGCAAACGCGTCGAACCGGACGCCCAACGAACCGGTGCGGTAGGGCTTGTTCAGGACATGAAACGCCGAACGGCGGAAGGCTTCGAAAGGGGGCAGATGGTCATCGGAATTCCAACCGGGAAGATCATCGAAGGACTTTTCCACGAAACGCGGCGAGAGCGACACCTCAGCCTCGCCACTGCCGATGTTTGCCTGCATGTCGCTATCCCAAAAAAGCTGCCCGCACCGGGCGACATGCATAGGCTCAGTCTTCTTCCTCGGTGGCGACCAGCTTCCAGTTCGGATCGCGCGAGCGTGTGTCGCGGGCGAAGGTCCAGACATCCTTGACCTCGGCCACCGTCTCGGGATCGCCATCGATGACGGCACCCGCCTTGTCGCGGGTCGCCGAAATCAGTTCGCTCACGATGCGCAGCGTGATGTGGGCCTCGCCGCCCTTCATCTCGGCCGAGACGATGTCGGCCTTGTCGATGCCGACGAAGGAGGACTGGATCTTTTCGGCTTTCGCCTCGCGGTCGCCAATCGCGGCAACGAAGCCGTCAAAAACCTCGCGCGACAACAGGTTCTTCAGCGTTTTTCGGTCGCCATCGGCATAGGCCATGACGATCATCTCGTAGGCCATCTTGGCGCCGTCGACGAAGACTTTAGGGTCGAAGGAGGGATCATTATCCTTGATCGCGCGCAGGCCCTTGTTGAGGTCGGTGTCGGGCTTGGCGAAGGCATCGATGGCCGCGTAGGTCTCGGCAGCCGTCTCGCCCGGCATGCGCTTGCGTGGCAGCGAAACCACATTTTCGGGCTTCTGGGTCGCGTCCTTCTCGGTGCGGCTGGCCGTGTACGGATCGAAGGGCGGGCGCTCGCTGCCCGTGCGGCGGCCAAGCACGTTGCGCAGCTGGAAAAAGATCACCACCGCCGCAATCAGAAAGAAAATGGTGCCGAAGTCGAAGAATCCCATATCTTTCGCCAATCAATCCCTGACCTGGCCGGGACCGCCAGCCAATCGGGCGGCGGTCGCATGGCGTTAAACATGCAAAGCATATAGAACGCATGGCGCAATCATTCAAATCAAAGGCAGGCATACCTATCTAACGGCCTCAGTGCCAGCGGCGATTATGCGCCGCCCGGCAAACATGGAAACGATCGGTCAAGACTTGCGCATTTCCTTCCTTCCTCTGTTCCTGCTTGCGCTGCCGCTGCTGGAAATCGCCGGTTTCGTCATTGTCGGCCGCGAGGTCGGGGCGCTGGCGACGGTCGGTCTGGTGCTGGCTTCAAGCATTGCCGGCGTGCTTCTGCTCCGGCACCAGGGTTTTGGCGTCATGGCGCGGGTCCGCGCCGAGATGGCCGGCGGCGGCGACCCCAGCCGCCAGCTCGCGCATGGCGCCATGATCGTGGTCGCCGCGATCCTGTTGATCATCCCCGGCTTCATCACCGATATTGTCGGCCTGCTGCTGTTCCTGCCGCCGGTGCGCGACCTTGCCTGGCGCAGGCTCAAGGGCCGCATCGTCGTCGCGACCGATTTCACCGCCGGCGGTTTTCGCGGCAGGTCGCGTGACAAGGTCATCGACCTCGACGACCGCGACTATTCGCGCGAGGACGATTTCAAGCGCGGTCCCGACCATAACTCGCCGTGGCGCCGCCTGAAGGACGACTGAACGTCACCTTGCCAACGACTGACTATTGACCCCTTTCGGCCTGAAGGCGGCAAACCTTGTCTTGTCTTGCCGACCATGCTAGCCAACGCCCGATTTCAATTCGGTCAGCGCTGCTGTCCAGGCAAAAGGAACAAGGCTCATGGCCAGCAAAGATGACGCGCCGGTCGGCGCCGCCAACGGCAACGGCGAAACGGCGCAGCCCTCGCTCAACGTGCTTGCCCAGTATGTGAAGGACCTGTCCTTCGAAAGCCCCGGCGCGCCGAACTCGCTGCGCGGCCGCGACAAGGCCCCAGGCATTGCGATCAACGTCAATGTCAATGCCAACCCGCTCTCCGACAAGCAGTTCGACGTCAATCTGACCTTGAACGCCAAGGCGTCCTTCGACCAGGAAGTGCTGTTCAATGTCGAACTGGTCTATGGCGGCGTCTTCGCCATCGCCGGCTTCCCGCAGGAGCACATGCTGCCGATCCTGTTCATCGAATGCCCGCGGCTTTTGTTCCCGTTCGCCCGCCAGATCATCGCCGAAGCCACCCGCAATGGCGGCTTCCCGCCGTTGATGCTCGACCCGATCGATTTTGCCCAGATGTTCCAGCAGAAGCTGGCCGAGGACCAGGCGGCATCGAAGGTCAAGGTGAGCTGAAGGCAAGCGTCACGCGCATGAGTTGAAAGCCCGGCTTCGTGCCGGGCTTTTTGTATACTGAGATGCTGGCGGGACAGCACCCCCTCTGCCTTGCCAGGCATCTCCCCCTCATCGCGACCTTCGCCAACTTTAGACGTTGCAGGAATGGGCTGGAGCGGCGAAGCTGCTGATCTCCCCCCTTGAGGGGGAGATGGCCGGCAGGCCAGAGAGGGGTGTGACGGAACGCTACCTCCGCGATCCGTTCACCCCGCCGCCACCTTCAGCCACAGCGCCTTTTCACCCAGCGTCGCCACCAGCCCCGCATGCGCCGCTCGCTCGCCCTCAGTCAGGCGCGGCGGCAGGGCGATTGGCCTGGCGGCGATCGAGATGTCGATGTCGGCAACGTCGCCATTGCTGTTGAGCTGCACCACGACCGCGTCGAGGACAAGTGCGGCCTGCTTGCCGCCGATGAGTTCGATGTAGACCTCGGCCAGGAGCTCGGAATCGAGCAGCGCGCCGTGCTTGGTGCGGTGGCCGTTGTCGATGCCGTAGCGGCGGCAGAGCGCGTCGAGCGAATTGGGGCCCATCGGATGCTTGCGCCGCGCCAGCGCCAGCGTGTCGACGACGCGCCCGGTGTCTATGGCCGGCTGGCCGAGCCGCCCGAATTCCGTGTTGAGGAAGCCGATGTCGAAATTGGCGTTGTGGGCGACGAGCTTGGCGCCGTCGGTGAAGGCGAGCCATTCCTCGGCGATTTCGGCAAAGGTCGGCTTGCCGACGAGGTCGGCGGCGCTGATGCCGTGCACGGCTTGCGCCTCGACATGGACGGCGCGCCCCTGCGGATTGATGAATTTGTGGAAGGTGCGGCCGGTCGGGAAGCGGTTGACCAGCTCGACGCCGCCAAGCTCGATGATGCGGTCGTCGCGCATGTCGAGTCCGGTGGTTTCGGTATCGAAAATGATCTCACGCATAGAATCAACTCACTCCTGGAGGAGTAGAATCATGGAGCGCAACAAAATGGCAATGGGCAATGCCGACAGCCTGCCGTCAGGAGCCTTATGGGCGCGACTTATCCCCCAGGAGTTAGCAGGCGAGCTCAGCGCCCTGAGAGCTCGGCAATGATCGCGCCGACCGCGCTGCGGGCGGCGTCCATGCCTTCACCGGTGTCGATGACGAAATCGGCCTGCCGGCGTTTTTCGGCATCGGGCACCTGCTTGGCCAGGATGGCCGCCAGCTTTTCCTCGCTCATATCAGGACGCGCCAGCACGCGGGCGCGCTGGATATTGGCCGGCGCGGTGACGACGACGACCTTGTCGACACGGTTGCGGCCGCCGGTTTCGAACAGCAGCGGAATGTCGAGCACGACGAGCGGCGCGGCGGCGGCGCGGTGCCTTGCCAGAAAGGCATCGGCATCGGCCCGCACCAGCGGATGGACGATCGCCTCCAATGTCTTCAGCGCAGCAGCGTTGCCGAGCACGCGGCGCGCCAACTCGGTGCGGTCGACCGAACCGGCAATCACGGTGCCGGGAAAGGCCGCCTCGACGAGAGGTGCTGCCTTGCCGGCATAGAGGCGATGCACGGTCTCGTCGGAGTCATGCACCGGCACGCCGGCGTCGACGAACATTTTCGCCGTCGTCGACTTACCCATGCCGATCGACCCGGTGAGGCCAAGCACGATCATCATTTTGCGCCCATCATTTGCGACCCATCATTTGGCGACGATGTCGGCGACGATCATCTGTCGCAACTCAGGCGTGACCTGCGGCTTCTTGCCGAACCAGCGTTCGAAACCGGGCACAGCCTGGTGCAACAGCATGCCGAGCCCGTCGACCGTCTTCAAGTTTCTCGCGCGGGCAGCGGCAAGCAGCGGTGTTTCCAGCGGCACATAGACGATGTCTGCGACAATGGCGTGAGCTGGCAGGCCGGCCGGATCGGCGGCCAGCGTCGCATCGCCATGCATGCCAAGTGCCGTCGTGTTGATCAGCAAGCCGGCATCGCCAAGCAAGTCGCCGACCGCGCCATGCGCCGAGACGCCGGCCCCGAAGCGGTCGGCGAGTTCCTGCGCCCGCGCCAATGTGCGGTTGACGATGCGGATATCTTTGATGCCGCGCGATTTAAGCGCGTGGATGACCGCGCGCGACGCGCCACCGGCGCCGAGCACCACGGCCGGAGCGTTTCTCTCCCAGCCCCGGGCATGCTCGTCGAGATTGCCGGCAAAGCCGATCCAGTCCGAATTGCCGCCCCACAGCACGCCGTCGTCCAGCCACAGCATGTTGACCGCGCCGATCATCTCCGCCGCCTCGTCGCGGCGCTCGACCCGGGCGAAGGCGACTTCCTTGTGTGGAATGGTGACGTTGCCGCCCTGATAGCCATTGGCCTGGAGGGAAGAGAGGAACTCGGGAAAATCGGCCGGCGCGACATCGATCGCATGATAGCTGCCGTCGATGCCGTATGTGTTCAGCCAATAGCCGTGGATCTTCGGCGAGCGCGAATGCGCGATCGGATGGCCGGTGACGAAAGCTTTTTTCTCAACCATCGATGGCTCCGAGCGCACGCAATTCCGCCAGCACCGGTAACAGCGGCAGGCCGACAATGGTGAAATAATCGCCTTCGATCTTTTCGAACAGCTGGATGCCTTCGCCCTCGATCTGGTAGGCGCCGACGCTCGACAACGCCTTGGCGCCGACGCGGGCCAGGTGCCGGCCGACGAAGGCCGGATCGAGCTTGCGCATGGTAAGGCTGGCGATGCCGACATGGCGCCACAGCACCTTGCCGTTGCGGCAGAGCACGGCGGCGCTGTTCAGCTGATGCGTCTTGCCTGACAGCGCCAACAGATGGCGGCGGGCGCCTTCCATGTCGGCCGGCTTGTGGAACACTTCATCTCCCAGTGACAAAGTCTGGTCGCAGCCGAGCACCAAGGCGCCCGATCTGCGTTCGCTGACCTCGGTCGCCTTGGCTTCGGCGAGTATCAGGGCGACATCTTCCGGCGACACACCGCTGTCCTGCAACGGCGCCTCGAGCGCACGCTCGTCGACATCGGCAGGCACCGCTTCGATGCCGAGCCCGGCATTGATGAGCATTGCTTTGCGGAACGGGCTGCCGGAGGCGAGGATGATTTTTTCGGTCATGGGTTCTGGGCCTGGTCGATAGTGGTTGATTGGGGCAGGAGGTCGCGTTGCCATCCCATCATCTATTCTTCCCCCGCAGGGCAACAATGGCTGCCGCGGTCTCTTCGATCGAGCGGCGGCTGACGTCTATCATCGGCCAATTGTGGCGGGTGCAGATCTGGCGGGCATAGGCGAGCTCTTCGGCGATCGAGGCACGGTCGACATAATCGGTCGCTTCGTAGGTGCTGCTGTTGCCGAGCACGCGGTTCTGCCGGACATGCGAGATGCGTTCGGCGGTGGCGATCAGCCCGACGATCAGCGGCTTGGTGGCAGCGACCAGGCTTTCGGGCACCGGCACGCCGAGCACGATCGGGATGTTGGCGGTCTTGATGCCGCGGTTGGCGAGATAGATGCTGGTCGGCGTCTTCGATGTCCTGGAAATGCCGATCAGCACCACATCCGCGTCGTCCATATTGAGCGGCAGCTGGCCGTCATCATGCTCCATGGTGAAATTGAGTGCGTCGATACGGTGGAAATAATCGGCGTCGAGCACATGCTGGGCGCCGACGCGGCGGCCGGCCGGCGTGCCAAGATAGGACTGGAAGACGGTGAGGACCGGCTCCAGCACCGAAACACAGGGCAGCCCCATGGTGGCGCAGCGCTCGTCAATGCCGCGCGCCAGCTTCTGGTCGACGACGGTGTAGAGGATGATGCCCGGTTCCTCCTCTATGTCCTCGAAGACTTTCGCCACCTGCTTTTCGGTGCGGATGAGCGGATAGATATGCTCGATGGCGCGCGCATCCTTGTATTGCGCCGAGGCGGCTCGGCCGGCCGCCAGCAGCGTCTCGCCGGTGGCGTCGGAAATCAGGTGCAGGTGAAAGAAGCTCTGGGGTTTGTTCACAGGGGGCGCCTCAGGCTGTGGGCTTGTGTGGATAAACCGGGGCCGCAAAGGCGACCGGCTGGAGGCGACTGTATCAGAAGGCCAGTTGTCCACAATTCGATGCGCTGTCAGCTTCACTGTGCGGTTGGGGACAAATCTGGGGACGGGCGTTTTTGCCAGCGCTTCATCCACAGAGGCGGTTTTTCAGCGGCTACGCCAAACCATTGACTCCAGTGATGGAATCCTGGTCATCCACACTCTTTGACAATCCCGCGGAAGAAACACGCGACAAAATGCTGGATGGCCTTTTCCAGGGCAAAGCGGGACAGGTGACAACCACCGATACCAACAGACTCTTAGAATCAGAAAATTCTAGAAATAGACTATTTAATTATAGAGAAGGCAGGGAAGAGAGCGCTCAATGCCCGAGAACCGCATCGTGCTGGACGTGCTGAGAGGCGAGGCAGTGTTTCCGCCGCCGCTCTGGATGATGCGCCAGGCCGGGCGCTATTTGCCGGAGTACCGCGAGACCAGAAAGCGCGCCGGGTCCTTTCTCGATCTTTGCTACAATCCTGATCTGGCTGTCGAAGTGACGCTGCAGCCGATCGAGCGCTTCGGCTTCGATGCCTCGATCCTGTTCTCTGACATTCTGGTCGTGCCGCATGCGCTGGGACGCGATGTCCGCTTCGAGGAGGGCCGCGGGCCGCTGCTGACGCCAATCACTGCAGCTGAGATTTCGGCTCTCAACAGTGAAACGTTTCACGTGAATCTCGAACCGGTCTACGAAACGGTTCGCCGGCTGCGGGCAAGATTGCCTGACGAGACCACGCTGATCGGCTTCTGCGGCGCGCCGTGGACGGTGGCGACCTACATGATCGCTGGCCACGGCACACCCGACCAGGCGCCGGCGCGGCTGTTTGCCTATCGCGAACCGACGGCCTTCAAGCATCTCCTGAAAGTGCTCGCCGATCACTCCGCGGCCTATTTGATCCGCCAGATCGAAGCCGGTGCCGACGTGGTGCAGATTTTCGATTCCTGGTCCGGCGTGCTTGATGATGCGTCTTTCGAGCAGTTCTGCGTGCAACCGGTGGCGGAGATCGTCAGGCAAGTTCGTGCGGTTCATCGCGATGTTCCGATCATCGGCTTTCCCAAGGGCGCCGGCGCCCGCTACGAGACCTATCGTGAGAAGACCGGGGTCACGGGGCTGGGGATCGACTGGACCGTGCCCCTGTCGGCTGCGAACGAACTGCAGCATTCAGGGGCGGTCCAGGGCAATCTCGATCCCTTGCGGCTCGTGGCTGGCGGCAAAGCCCTGTCGGACGGCGTCGATGCGATCCTCAAGGCGCTGGGAGACGGACCGCTGATCTTCAATCTCGGCCATGGCATCACGCCGGAGACGCCGGTGGCACATGTCGAGGCGATGGTGAAGCAGGTGCGGAGCGCGACACGCTGATGGCTCAATCAGATAATACGGGCGGCAACAGCACTCGTGGGGCGATGATGCGGATGACCATCGGCATCGGAGTGCTGGTTGTTCTCACCGCACTTTTGTTTTTCTTTGCGCCTGAGGGTTTCTATCCCTGGGCGAAGGCAATCCATATCCTGGCCGTCATCTCCTGGATGGCCGGCATGCTCTATCTGCCGCGATTGCTGGTCTACCACGCCGACACAGAGAAGGGGTCCGTCCAATCGGAGACCTTCAAGGTGATGGAGCGGCGTCTGCTGCGCGGCATCATCAATCCGGCGATGATCGTCACCTGGGTGTTCGGGCTTTGGCTTGCCTGGAAAGTGTTTGGCTTTCACGGCGGCTGGCTGCACGCCAAGATAGGCTTGGTGCTGTTGCTGTCGGGCGTGCATGGCTATCTGGCCGGTGCTGTCAGGAAATTCGCCGAGGACCGCAATGAAAAACCGGCGCGGCACTGGCGAATCGTCAACGAGATCCCCACATTGCTGATGATCGCCATCGTCATCCTGGTTGTCGTCAAGCCGTTCTAGGCCCATTTCGGTCGACAAAACGCAGCTTGCTCTTTCCCCCGACCGACGATAAAAGACGGGTCTTCCTTCCCGTCATGCGCCGCCCTTGATTGCTTTCGGCCGCGCCCGGCATTTATCGCATCCAGCCGATATATTTTCCCCAAAGCAGATTCAGAGTCCGTCTATGCAAGAAATGAAACTCGCAGAGTTCAAGAACAAGAAGCCGCCAGAGCTGATCGCCTATGCCGAATCGCTCGAAGTAGAAAACGCCAGCGTCATGCGCAAGCAGGAACTGATGTTTGCCATCCTGAAGAAACTGGCCGCCCAGGACGTCGAGATCATCGGCGATGGTGTGGTCGAGTTGTTGCAGGACGGTTTCGGCTTCCTGCGCTCGGCCAACGCCAATTATCTGCCGGGTCCCGACGATATCTACATCTCGCCCTCGCAGATCCGCCGCTTCTCCTTGAAGACCGGCGATACCGTCGAAGGGCCGATCCGCAGCCCAAAAGAGGGCGAGCGCTATTTCGCCCTTCTCAAGGTCAACACGATCAATTTCGACGATCCCGAAAAGATTCGTCACAAGATCCATTTCGACAATCTGACGCCGCTCTATCCGACCAAGCGGCTGAAGATGGAGATCGACAATCCGACCGGCAAGGACATCTCGTCGCGCGTGATCGACCTGGTGGCGCCGATCGGCAAGGGACAGCGCGCGCTCATCAACGCGCAGCCGCGTACCGGCAAAACGGTGCTGATGCAGAATATTGCCCACTCGATCACGGCCAATCATCCGGAATGCTATCTGATCGTACTTCTGATCGACGAACGGCCAGAAGAAGTGACCGACATGCAGCGTTCGGTGAAGGGCGAGGTCGTGTCCTCGACCTTTGACGAACCGGCGGTGCGCCACGTCCAGGTCGCCGAAATGGTCATCGAAAAGGCCAAGCGCCTGGTCGAGCATGGCCGCGACGTCGTTATTCTGCTCGATTCGATCACCCGCCTCGGCCGTGCCTACAACACCGTCGTGCCGTCCTCCGGCAAGGTGCTGACCGGCGGTGTCGACGCCAACGCGCTGCAGCGGCCAAAGCGCTTCTTCGGCGCGGCCCGCAACATCGAGGAAGGCGGCTCGCTGACCATCATCGCCACCGCGCTGATCGACACCGGCAGCCGCATGGACGAAGTGATCTTCGAAGAGTTCAAGGGCACCGGCAACTGCGAAATCCAGCTCGACCGCAAGGTCGCCGACAAGCGCATCTACCCGGCCATGGACATTTTGAAGTCCGGCACCCGCAAGGAAGACCTGCTGGTCTCCAAGCAGGATCTGCAGAAGATCTTCGTCCTGCGCCGCATCCTGGCGCCGATGGGAACCACCGACGCGATCGAGTTCCTGATCGACAAGCTGAAGCAGACCAAGACCAACGCCGATTTCTTCGACTCGATGAACACGTAAGCTTCTCGTCGGCCATCGTTTCGCATTGAAGCCCCGTTCCGGGAACTGGGACGGGGTTTTTCATTGCGGGGGCAAACAGGTCGCATTTCCGACAGGGCGTGGCCTTGGGCGGCAATTTCCATCGCTGTCGTCATGCGAGTAATCGCGTCTCGAAGATCGGAAGCCGCATGGAGAAAACAATCCCGACCCTGATCGGCTTCTCGGCCATCCTGACATGGTCCTTCCTGGCGCTGCTTTCGACGGCGGCGGGACCGATTCCGCCCTTTCAGCTGGCGGCGATGACGTTTCTGCTTGGCGGGTTGGTCGGCGTGTCGAGCTGGCTTGTCCGTCCGGCGGCGATCAAGTCGCTGCGCCAGCCGTGGCAGGTCTGGGCGCTCGGCACAGCGGGGCTGTGCATCTATCACTGCGCCTATTTCTTCGCCATCCAGTCGGCGCCGCCGGTCGAGGTCAGCCTGATCGCCTATCTCTGGCCGTTGCTGATCGTCGTCTTTGCCGCCTTCCTGCCTGGAGAAAAGCTTAGGGCCCATCACATCGCCGGCGTCATGCTCGGCCTTGCCGGCGCCATTGTGGTGATCACCAAGGGCGGCACGATCGGACTGGCCAATGGTGTGATGAAGGGGCATGTCATCGCGCTGTTCTGCGCTTTCATCTGGGCCGGCTATTCGGTTTTATCGCGCCGCTTCGGCAAGGTGCCGACCGATGTCGTCGTCGGTTACTGCTTCATCACGGCTGCGGTCGCCTTGGTGCTGCACCTCACCCTTGAGACCACCGTCTGGCCACAGACGGCGACGCAGTGGAGCGCCATCGTCATCTTGGGCGTAATACCGCTAGGCGCGGGCTTTTACGCCTGGGACTATGGCTGCAAGCACGGCGACATCATGATCCTCGGCGCCCTCTCCTATGCCGCGCCCCTCTTCTCGGTCCTCGTGCTTCTGCTGGCAGGCTTTGGTGTGTTTCACTGGTCGGTGGCTGTTGCTTGCATCCTGATCACGGTCGGAGCGGTGGTCGCAGCCAAGGATTTGCTGTTCGGGCCGCGGTCGCCATCCATTGATGCGACGCCGCTTCCTTCGGCGTTGGACGGAAACACCGGTTGACCTGCCGTCGCAACAGCGGCTCGGTTCCTACGGATCCGGCGCCACGGGCAGGATAGCCGGTGCATAGCTCCGGTCTGCCGGTTGGCGGCCGGATGCCACTGGCCAATGTTCGATCGATTCGCATGCGTTCCGATCGGGGCGACAATATCGGCGTGACGCGGGTCGGGATTCTGATTCGCAGCCGGAACGAAGCTTGCTTGTCGGGGGCGAAGGATCCAGCTTCACGGCTCCGGGCCAGGCACAAGCGTTAACGATGCGGCCTGCGTAGGGCTTGCTGGCCCGCCCAGAACTGCTCGGCGTCGGAATTAGGACCCGCCTGCTCGCACATGGATGACAAGGCGGCTATACAGATTTGGTAATGTCCGGCCGCTCCTCGCGATCGACCTTGATATTGACGAACAGCCGGTTCATGACGGCCGCATACTGTGGGATTGTTGACCGGACAGCTAGGCGACCGGTGAGAACGGGCAAATGATTTCAGGCGATTCGATTGTTGCGCTGTCCAGCGGCCGCCTGCCTGCCGGCATCGCTGTCATCCGCATCTCCGGACCAAGAACTCGATTCGCTGTCGAAACGGTTGCCGACGGCATGATCAAGGACCGGGTTGCGACCCTGCGCAAGCTCCGAACAGTGGACGGGTCGCTTATCGACAACGGCCTGGTGCTGTTTTTTCCGGGGCCGAACAGTTTTACCGGCGAGGATGTCGCCGAGTTCCACGTCCATGGCGGCCGCGCCGTCGCCAGCAAGATGCTGGAGATCATTGCCGGGTTTGACGGCGTGCGTCATGCGGAACCTGGTGAATTTACGCGCCGGGCTCTTCTCAACGGCAAGCTGGATCTGGTCGAGACGGAGGCGTTGGCCGATCTGGTCAACGCCGAAACCGAAGCGCAGCGGCGCTTTGCCGTGCAGAATGCCGAAAGAGTGCAAAGCGAACTCTATCTTGGCTGGCGCCGTCGGCTGATCCATGCACGGGCGATGATCGAGGCGGAAATCGACTTCGCCGACGAAGACGACGTGCCCGGTTCGGTTTCGGACACGGTTTGGTCCGATGTGCGCGCAATGGTGGGCGAGATCGGCCGGCATGTCGATGGCTTCCATGCCGCCGAGATCATCCGTGACGGGTTTGAGGTTGTCATCCTCGGTGCACCGAACGCCGGAAAATCCAGCCTTTTCAATGCGCTGGCCAGGCGTGAGGCGGCGATTGTTACCGACGAGCCCGGCACGACGCGGGATTTGCTCGAAGTGGTGCTGGATCTCCACGGAGTGCGGGTCAGGGTAACCGACACCGCGGGCCTGCGCGAGGCGCCCGGCAAGATCGAAGCGATCGGTATCGAAAAGGCGCGGGCCAAGGCGCACACGGCTGACCTGGTGCTGTTGCTGGAAGATCTGGCGGACCCGACTGCGATCGGCAACATGCCTGTCGACGCCCCGGCTTTGAGAATCGGCACCAAGGTCGATCTCTTGAAAGGTTCGCCGCGATTGGAGGCGTATGATGCGTTGATCTCGACGGTGGACGGCACTGGGTTGGCTGAACTCCTGGCCGAGATCGGCAGGCGCGCCGCAGCTGCTATCGGCGATGCCGGTGACATCCTGCCGTCTCGGTTGCGGCATGTGGAGCTGCTCAATGAGACCAGGCACTTTCTGATCTCGGCTTTGTCCGGGCAAGAGCGCGGCCAGGAGCTGCGGGCGGAGGAGCTGCGTCTTGCGGCGGACCGGCTTGGCCGGATTGTCGGCGCGGTGGATGTCGAGGACCTGCTGGACGTGATCTTTTCGCAGTTTTGCATTGGCAAGTGACTCACGTGAAACATGACGGGGCGCTGGTATGAGTGACTCACGTGAAACATAGGGGCCGCCCAAGTGCGTTTCACGTGAAACGAGACGGTTGGCAAAAGGGCAAGTGGCCGAAAGCCTGCACCGCCCCTCATTGTCCCCGTTCATGGGGAGAAGATGCCGGAAGATAGATAAGGGGCAGCGCCAAACGAGGCTTCGCCGCTTCCATGACTCACGTGAAACACCTCTGCGGCTTTCAGCACTCCGGTCCACGTGAACGAATCAACCTGCAATCCTTGACAGCGTCCTCTCGTGGGGACATGTGTCGGGAAATCTCTGAATCTGGAAGGGACAATGATCGATCACTATGACGTGGTTGTGGTAGGCGGTGGCCATGCCGGGTGCGAGGCTGCGAGCGCTGCCGCGCGCGCCGGCGCCAGGACCGCGCTGGTGACGCTGCGCTTCGACACGATCGGTGTCATGTCCTGCAATCCAGCGATCGGCGGCCTCGGGAAGGGCCATCTGGTGCGTGAGATCGACGCCATGGACGGGCTGATGGGCCGCATCGCCGATGCTGCCGGCATCCAATTCCGCCTGCTCAATCGCCGCAAAGGCCCTGCCGTGCGCGGGCCGCGCACGCAGGCCGACCGCAAGCTGTATCGGCTGGCCATGCAGGAAGCGATTCGGCAACAGAACGGACTCGACGTCGTCGAAGGCGAGGTTCTGGACTTCGACATCGTGGATGGACGCATCGCCGCTGTGCTCCTGGCCGACGGGCGCCGGTTGGCGTGCGGCGCCGTGGTGCTGACCACCGGCACTTTTCTGCGCGGTCTTATTCACATTGGCGACAAGAAGATTGTCGCGGGGCGGATGAACGAGCAAGCGAGCCTTGGCCTGTCGGCGACGATGAGCCGCGCCGGTTTCGCGCTTGGACGGCTGAAGACCGGGACGCCGCCGCGGCTCGATGGCCGCACCATCGACTGGGCGTCGCTGGAAAGCCAGGCGGCCGACGAACATCCAGTGCCGTTCTCGCTGCTCACCGACACAATCAAGAATCCGCAAATCCATTGCGGCATCACGCGTACGACGCCGGCGACGCACGCGCTGATCCGCGCCAATCTCGACCGCTCCGCCATGTATTCCGGCTCGATCGAAGGCGTAGGTCCACGTTACTGCCCGTCGATCGAAGACAAGATCGTCAAGTTCGGCGATCGAGAAGGTCATCAGATATTCCTGGAGCCGGAAGGGCTGGACGATGACACCGTCTACCCCAATGGCATCTCGACCTCCCTGCCCGAAGACGTCCAACTCGACATTCTGAAGACGATCCCGGGCCTGGAACGCGCGACCATGCTGCAGCCCGGCTACGCCATCGAATACGACCACGTCGATCCGCGCGAGCTCGAGCCGACGCTTGAGACCAAACGTATTGCGGGGCTTTTCCTGGCCGGGCAGATCAACGGCACCACCGGCTATGAAGAAGCCGGAGCGCAGGGCCTGCTCGCCGGGCTCAACGCCGCGCGCAAGGCGGCGGCCGACGACCAAATCGTGCTCAGCCGCACCGAAGCCTACATCGGAGTGATGGTCGACGACCTCACCAGCCGCGGCATTGCCGAGCCCTACCGCATGTTTACTTCGCGGGCGGAGTTTCGCCTATCGCTGCGCGCCGACAATGCCGATGAAAGGCTTACGCCTCTGGCAAATCGGCTTGGTATCGTGTCGCCGGAGCGAACGCGGCGGTTCAATGAAGTCACACAGGATCTTGATAGGGCGCGCGCACTCGCAGTTGCGACGACGATGACGCCCAACGAAGCGGCGCGGCATGGGCTGGAGATCAACAGGGACGGCGTGCGCCGTTCCGCCTATGAATTGCTTGCTTATCCCGGCGTCGATATCGCTTGGCTGGCCCATGTTGTGCCGGCCTTTGGCGCAATCGACGTCAAAACCTCTGAGCGGCTCGAAACGGAAGCGAAATATTCGGTTTACCTCGATCGCCAGCAGGCAGATGTCGCACAAATCCGCCACGAGGAAAGCCGGCTGATCCCGGCGTCGGTGGATTTCGCCGATGTTCCTGGCCTGTCCAATGAGCTGAAGCAGAAGATGCTAACGCGTCAGCCCCGGTCGATCGCTGACGCGCAGCGTATGGAAGGCATGACGCCGGCGGCGCTGGCCATCATCGTCGCGCACGTCCGCAACGCCGAGTCGGCCGCCCAAAGGGCCGTTGCGTGAGCGCTGCCTCATGGGCGACCCTGCAAGAGGCTGCGGGACCGGTTTCACGTGAAACATTCGAACGCCTGGTGGCGTTCGAACAGCTGTTCCTGAAATGGAACCGAAGCATCAATCTGGCCGCGCCGTCGACGCTGGACGACGTCTGGGGCCGCCACATTCTGGATAGCGCGCAACTGGCGCGAATCGCACCGCAGGCCAAACGCTGGGCCGATCTCGGTTCGGGCGGCGGTTTTCCGGGCCTGGTAATGGCCTTCCTGCTGGTCGAACGCGATGGCGCGTCGATCGATCTGGTCGAGAGCAACCGCAAGAAAGCATCGTTTTTACAGGCGGTCATTGGCCAGTTCGGTTTGCCGGCACGGGTCGTCGCCCGGCGCATCGACGACAGCTATGCGCTTGTTTCCGAACCGGAAATCATCACGGCGCGGGCGCTGGCCGCGCTGCCGGCGCTGCTCGATCTGTCGGCGCCGTGGCTGACCAAGGGATCGCGGGCGCTGTTCCACAAAGGCCGGGATTACCGCTCCGAGGTGGAAGAAAGCACTCACCGCTGGGCTTTCGATCTGGTAGAACATCCGAGCATGACCGACGCCCATGGCGTCATCCTCGAAGTGACCGATCTGCGGACTGCGTAAGCTCTCCAACCTTGGCGACGCAATGAATACCTGGCCCACATGAATACCTGGCACAGACCCATGAAAACCGGACCTCGCATCATCACCGTCGCCAACCAGAAGGGCGGCGTCGGCAAGACCACCACCGCCATCAATCTGGCCACGGCGCTGGCCGCGATCGGCGAAAAGGTGCTGATCGTCGATCTCGACCCGCAAGGCAATGCCTCGACGGGTCTCGGTATCGACCGCAAGGACCGCACCGTCTCCTCCTACGATGTGCTGACCGGCGAACTGGGCCTGGAAGAGGCCGCCATTCCAACGGCGGTGCCCGGCCTGTCGATCGTGCCGTCGACGCTCGATCTGCTCGGCATCGAGATGGAAATCGCCTCGGCGCCGGATCGCGTGCTTAAGCTGCGCAACGCGCTGCGCGCCGCCACCGAGCGCGGTGCGCCGTTCGGCTATGTGCTGATCGACTGCCCGCCCTCGCTCAACCTTTTGACTTTGAATTCAATGGCGGCAGCCGATTCTGTTCTTGTGCCGCTGCAGTGCGAGTTCTTCGCGCTGGAAGGGCTAAGCCAACTCCTGGAAACGGTGGAGCAGGTGCGCCGTTCGATCAATCCGGACTTGATCATCCAGGGCATCGTGCTGACCATGTATGACGGCCGCAACAACCTCGCCAACCAGGTGGTGCAGGACGTGCGGGCACACATGGGCGACAAGGTCTACGAGACCATCATTCCTAGGAATGTGCGGGTGTCCGAGGCGCCGTCCTATGGCAAGCCGGCGATCCTCTACGACCTAAAATGCTCCGGCAGCCAAGCCTATCTGCAATTGGCATCCGAAGTGATCCGCCGCGAGCGAAAATTGCGCGCTGCATGTTAGGCAGGGTCGATAAACAAAGCCGATCCGGCACCGAAACGATCAAGAATCTGGAATTGAGATGAGCGAAGACCTTTCGAGAAAGAGACTGGGGCGTGGACTGGCGGCGCTGATCGGCGAGATCGACCGCCCAGTGGCAGCGGCCGAAAAGCCAGGCCTGAATGCCGACGGCAAGGTGCCGATAGAATTCGTGAGCCCGAACCCGAAAAACCCGCGCCGGCACTTTGGCGACGCCGACCTCACCGATCTAGCGCAGTCGATCCGCGAGCATGGCGTGGTGCAGCCGGTGGTGGCGCGGCCTTCGCCGACGCAGGCCGGGCGCTATGAGATCATCGCCGGCGAGCGACGCTGGCGCGCCGCGCAGCGCGCCGGGCTGACCGAGATTCCGATCATCGTGCGCGACGTCAACGACCGCACGGCGCTGGAACTGGCGATCATCGAGAACGTCCAGCGCACCGACCTCAATCCGGTCGAGGAGGCGCTCGGCTACCAGCAGTTGATCGACGATCACGGCTACACCCAGGCCGATCTCGGCAATGTCATCGGCAAGAGCCGCAGCCACGTCGCCAACACGCTGCGGCTGCTGAAGCTGCCCGACGTCATCCGCGACATGCTGGTCGACGGCGCGCTGTCAGCCGGTCACGCCCGCACGCTGGTGACGGCGCAGGATCCAGCCGGGCTCGCCAAGCAGATTGTCGAGGAGGGGCTTTCGGTGCGCCGGGCGGAAGCGCTGGCGCAGATGCCGGCGGGCGGCACGCCGCCCAAGGCAAAACCATCACACGGCGTATCGGGCAAGGATGCCGACACGCTGGCGCTGGAAAAGCTGATGACCAACACGATCGGCATGATCGTGACCATCGAGCACAAGGGCAAGGGCGGCGCTATCCGCGTGGACTACCGCAGCCTGGAGCAGCTTGACGAGCTATGCCGGCGGTTGAAGGATGAGCGGTAGAGGGTTGGGGTTGCGCCATATTTAGCCGGCGAATGAAGTTCTGGCTTAGGATGAAGAAAGGGCTTGGCGGTTGCCGGCCCTTCTTTTTATTGGCGATTGCCGAAGGGATCGAACTGCTGATCTCCCCCCTTGAGGGGGAGATGGCCGGCAGGCCAGAAGGGTCGTCTCCCATCAAGCGCCGACCTCGTTTGTCGTTGCGAAAGGCGCCAGCGCTCCACGCGCCGCGACCCCCCTCTGTCGCCTTTGGCACATCTCCCCCTCAAGGGGGAGATCACCGCTGCGCCAGCCTCGCGCTCTCCACCGCAATGCCGAGCAGCGCCTGCCGCGCCAGCGCTTCCGACAAATCCGGCCTGCGCCTGGTCTGCAGCACGGCCGATTGCAGCCGGTTCAGCGCGCGGCTGAGCGCCTCGACGTTCCAGCGCTCCAGCGCCTTCTCCACCAGCTTGCGCCGCGAGAAAAACACCGGCGGACGGGCGCCGGCCACTGCCGAGGCGGCGTTGCGGCCGGCGGTGTCCATCTGGCCGCGCATGACCTGAAGCTGCTGCAGCTGCCGCATCGCCGAGGACAGTACCAGGAAAGGATGGCCGCCGGACAGGCAGTGGCGGGTGAAGGCGGTGTCGAAGTCACCGATCCTGCCCTCCAGCACAGCATCGACCGCGTCGTCGAAGGAGGCGCCGGAGACGTCGCCGGACATCGCCCTTACGTCGTCGAGGCTGATGTCCTTCTGGCTGTGGGCATAAAGCACCAGTTTTTCGATCTCACCGCGTGAGGCCAACCGGTCGCCGCCGAGATTGCGGCGCAGCGCCTGGCGTGCGTCGAGCGCCATCGACATGCCGGCCTTGCGCAACTCGTCGTCAATGACGCTGTCGATGTCGCGCGCTTCATCGGCATAGCATGGCAGCGCCATGGCGTTGTCGGCCGCCTCGACCACGGCGCGCAGCCCGACGCCTTTTTTCAGGTCGCCGGCCTCGATGAGAATGATGGCGTCGCGCGCGGGCTCCGCGGTCAGCGCCTTCACGTCGTCGGCCAGCGCCTTCTGGCCGCTCGCGTTGCGCACCCACAGAAGCCGCCGGTCGGAGAACATCGGCACGGTGCGGGCTTCGTCCAGCAGCCGGCCCTGGTCGCGATCGACCTCCGCGCCATCGAGCCGGACGACTGAGAACGGATCGTCGAGCGACAGGCCGGTTTTCGCGGCAAAGGCTTTGGCCCGCTCGGCGACCAAGCCGCGGTCGGGTCCGTAAAGCAGGACGATCGATATGCGCGCGTCAGGCTTCGCCAGCCACGAATCGACCTCATATCCTTTTTTCTGCGCCATGGAGGGTGGTTAGCATGATGCGGCCGCTGAGTGAACGTTCTCCAGAGAGTTCGAGACCCTAGCGCCCTTCCTCTCCCTCCGGAGGGGGGAGAGGTGGCTCGGCGAAGCCGAGACGGAGTGGGGGAGCCACCTGGCAATCGCCGCGAACGGACAAAGGAAGGGCACTATCTCAAGCATTGCCTAGCGCCCAAGGGTCGACCCCCACTCCGTCGAGCTTCGCTCGACACCTCTCCCCCGATCGACGGGGGAGAGGAAAGCGCGAGTTCGCCGACCTTGGTGCCTTCATCTCTCCCGGAGGCCGTGAAGTGACTATCTGCCGGAAATCCTGCAAAACTTTGCGCCTAATTGCGCGCCGCTCCCCAACATCGACAAGAAATTTCGCCGACATATCTGCATCTTGCGGTCGCCTGCCGGCCGTGACGCCGGATGGGTTGCGGCGCCCCATGAATTGGCGCTGTGCCGGGCGCGCGGATGTGCAAATATCACCGCAGCAAATGGGAGGACCATGGTCATGACCGATGCTGGGATGTTGCGGTTTCATGTGCCGGAGCCGGAAGTGCGGCCGGGCGGAACGCCCGACTTCTCCAACGTGCCTATCCCCAAGGCCGGCTCGGTGCCGCGCCCGGACATCGATGTCGATCCGCGCACCATCCGCGACATGGCGTTTTCGATCATCCGTGTGCTCAACCGCACCGGGGAGGCGGTCGGGCCGTGGGCCGGGCTGCTCACCGACGAGGAGCTGCTCGAGGGGTTGCGCCACATGATGACGCTGCGCAGCTTCGATGCGCGCATGCAGATGGCGCAGCGCCAGGGCAAGACTTCGTTCTACATGCAGCATCTGGGCGAAGAGGCGGTGAGCTGCGCTTTCCGCAAGGCGCTGATGCCGGGCGACATGAATTTCCCGACCTATCGGCAAGCCGGCCTGCTCATAGCCGACGGCTATCCGATGGTCACGATGATGAACCAGATCTATTCCAACGAGGCCGATCCGCTCAAAGGGCGGCAGCTGCCGATCATGTATTCGTCGAAGGAGCACGGCTTCTTCTCGATCTCCGGCAATCTGGCGACGCAATACATCCAGGCGGTCGGCTGGGCGATGGCTTCCGCTATCAGCAACGATTCGAAAATCGCGGCGGCGTGGATCGGCGACGGCTCGACGGCCGAATCCGATTTCCATTCCGCACTGGTGTTCGCCTCAACCTACAAGGCGCCGGTCATCCTCAACGTCGTCAACAACCAGTGGGCGATCTCGACGTTTCAAGGCATTGCGCGTGGCGGCTCCGGCACCTTTGCCGCGCGCGGCCTCGGCTTCGGCATTCCGGCGCTGCGCGTCGACGGCAATGATTATCTCGCCGTGCATGCCGTGGCCAAATGGGCGGCGGAGCGGGCGCGGCAGAATCTCGGGCCGACGCTGATCGAACATGTCACCTACCGTGCCGGCGCGCATTCGAGCTCGGACGATCCGTCGGCCTATCGGCCGAAGACGGAATCCGACGCCTGGCCGCTCGGCGATCCGGTGATGCGGCTGAAGAACCATCTGATCCAACGCGGCGTCTGGTCGGACGAGCGTCACGCCCAGGCCGAAGCGGAAATCCTCGAGACGGTGATCGCGGCGCAGAAGGAAGCTGAAGGCCACGGCACGCTGCATGCCGGCGGCAAGCCGTCGACGCGCGAGATGTTCGAGGGCGTGTTTGCCGAGATGCCGCCGCATCTCAGGCGCCAGCGCCAGCAGGCGGGAGTCTGACCATGCCGAGACGGACCATGATCGAGGCGATCCGCGACGCCATGGACGTGTCGATGGCGCGCGACGAACGCGTCATCGTCTATGGCGAGGATGTCGGCTTCTTCGGGGGTGTCTTCCGCTGCACGGCAGGCCTGCAAGCGAAGTACGGCAAGACCCGCTGCTTCGATGCGCCGATCAACGAATCCGGCATTGTCGGCTCCGCCATCGGCATGGCCGCCTATGGGCTGAAGCCATGCGTGGAAATTCAGTTTGCCGACTACATGTACCCGGCTTACGACCAGCTGACGCAGGAAGCAGCACGCCTGCGCTACCGCTCGAACGGCGATTTCACCTGTCCGATCGTGGTCCGCATGCCGACCGGCGGCGGCATCTTTGGCGGCCAGACGCACAGCCAGAGCCCGGAAGCGCTGTTCACCCATGTGTCGGGGCTGAAGACGGTGGTGCCGTCCAATCCTCATGATGCCAAGGGGCTGCTGATCGCGGCGATCGAGGATCCCGATCCGGTGATTTTTCTGGAGCCGAAGCGGCTCTATAACGGACCGTTCGATGGCCATCACGACCGACCGGTGACGCCATGGTCGAAGCATGAACTGGGCGAGGTCGCCGACGGCCATTACACGGTGCCGCTCGGCAAGGCGGCGATCCGCCGGGCGGGCTCGGCCGTCACCGTGCTCGCCTACGGCACCATGGTCTATGTCGCGCAGGCGGCCGTGGAAGAAACCGGCATCGATGCCGAGATCATCGATTTGCGGACCCTGCTGCCGCTCGATCTCGACGCGATAGTCGCTTCGGTGAAGAAGACCGGACGCTGCGTCGTCGTGCACGAGGCGACACTGACCTCCGGCTTCGGCGCCGAGCTGTCGGCGCTGGTGCAGGAAAATTGTTTCTACCATCTGGAAGCGCCGGTGGCGCGCGTCACCGGTTGGGACACGCCCTACCCGCATGCGCAGGAATGGGATTATTTCCCGGGGCCGGCCCGTGTCGGCCGCGCGCTTCTCGAAACCATGGGAGCCTAGGGATGGGCGAACACATCATCAAGCTGCCGGATGTCGGTGAAGGCGTCGCCGAGGCCGAACTTGTGGAGTGGCACGTCAAGGTCGGCGACCTCGTGCGCGAGGACTCGGTGCTTGCCGCCGTGATGACCGACAAGGCGACGGTGGAAATACCTTCGCCGGTCGATGGCGAGATTCTGTGGCTGGGCGCCGAGATCGGCGACACGGTGGCGATCGGCTCGCCGATCGTGCGGCTGAAGGTGGCGGGTGAAGGCAATGTGAAGGATGCGCTGCCGGGCGAGGCCAGCGCCAAGAGCACCCCCACCCCTGCCGAGGCGAGCCACGGGTCTCGCCCGTCCTCCGGACCCCCACAAGAGGGAGGCGTTTCGGCCACGAAATCCGACGCCAAGTCGCCACCACCTGCACCAGCAGCCAAAAGCGCACGGGCAGCTGAGACTGAATCCCTCTCCCCCTTGTGGGGAGGGGCCAGGGGCGGGGGTACTGCGCCGACATCTAAAGGTGCGGCACCCTCCGGCGCGCCGCGCCCGGAGGGCGAAAAGCCCCTGGCGTCGCCCGCCATCCGGCTCAGGGCGAAGGAGGCGGGGATCGATCTGCGCCAGGTGTCGGGTACCGGCCCTGCCGGCCGCATCAGCCACGAAGATATCGAGGCCTTTCTCGCGCGCGGGCCGCAGGTGGCGAAGGCGTCGGGTCTGGCGCGCAATGACAGCGTCGAGGATATCAAGGTCATCGGACTGCGGCGCAAGATCGCCGAAAAAATGTCGCTGGCGAAGTCACGCATCCCGCACATCACCTATGTCGAGGAGATCGACGTCACAGCACTCGAGGAGTTGCGCGCGGCGCTCAACAAGGAAAAGCGCAAGGGTGTGGAGAGGCCGAAGCTGACGCTGCTGCCGTTCCTGATGCGGGCGATGGTCAAGGCGATTGCCGACCAGCCCAACATCAACGCGCTGTTCGACGACGAGGCCGGCATCATCCATCAGCATGGCGGCGTCCATATCGGCATTGCCGCGCAGACGCCGTCGGGCCTGGTGGTGCCGGTGGTCAAGCACGCCGAGGCGCGCGACCTCTGGGATTGCGCGGCCGAGCTCAACCGCCTGGCCGAAGCGGCGAAGTCCGGCACGGCCAGCCGCGACGAGCTGTCGGGATCGACCATCACCATCACCTCGCTCGGCGCCATGGGCGGCGTGGCGACGACGCCGGTCATCAATCATCCTGAGGTGGCGATCGTCGGCGTCAACAAGATGATGGTGCGGCCGGTCTGGGACGGCACCCAGTTCATCCCGCGCAAGATGATGAACCTGTCGTCGAGCTTCGATCACCGGGTGGTCGACGGCTGGGATGCGGCGGTGTTTGTGCAGCGGATCAAGGCGCTGATTGAGACGCCAGCGCTGATATTTGTGGATTGAGGGCGGAACGACCGAGATGACGGCGGGACAGCGCCCCCCTCTGCCTTACCAGGCATCTCCCCCACAAGGGGGAGATTGGACGTCACGCAGGGTTTCGCCAATCTCCATCGTTGCAGGAATGAGCGAAGCGAAGAAGCTGCTGATCTCCCCCCTCGTGGGGGAGATGTCCGGCAGGACAGAGGGGGGCGCGAAGGATCGCGACGGAACATTCCCTCGCATCAAAGGGTCACGCCATGAAAGAAATCTCCTGCAAGCTGCTGGTCATCGGCGCCGGGCCCGGCGGCTACGTCTGCGCTATCCGTGCCGGCCAGCTCGGCATCGATACGGTGATCGTTGAAGCCGGCAAACCGGGCGGCACCTGTCTCAATGTCGGCTGCATCCCGTCCAAGGCGATGATCCATGCGGCGGAAGAGTTCGAGAAGGTCGCGCATATGGCCGGCGGCAGCAGTCCGCTCGGCATCTCGCTAGCAGCGCCCGTGCTCGATCTCGGCAAGACGGTTGCGTGGAAGGACGGCATTGTTAGCCGGCTGACCGGGGGCGTTGCCGGGCTACTGAAGAAGGCCAAGGTCAAGACCGTCTATGGCTGGGCGACGTTCCGCGACGGCAAGACCGTCGCGGTCGAGACCGAGACCGGCACCCAGATCATCCGCGCCGAAACGGTTGTGATCGCCACCGGCTCGGCGACGGTGGAACTGCCGTTCCTGCCGTTCGGCGGCCCGGTGATTTCATCCACAGAAGCGCTGGCTCTCGGCGAGGTGCCGAAAAAGCTCGCCGTGGTCGGCGGCGGCTATATCGGGCTGGAACTCGGCATGGCGTTCGCCAAAATGGGCGCCGCGGTGACCGTGGTCGAGGCGCTGCCGCGCGTGCTGGCGCAGTATGATGCGGAACTGACCCGGCCGGTGGTGAAACGGCTGGCCCAGATCGGCGTCGAGGTGATGCTTGGCGCCAAGGCCAAGGGGGTCAAGGGCGACGCGCTGCTGGTCGAGACCGCGGACGGCAAGAGCACCAAAATCGCGGCAGACAAGATCCTGGTCACGGTCGGCCGCAAGCCGGTGACGGAGGGCTGGGGCCTCGATCAGATCGATCTCGACGTGGCCGGCAAGTTCATCAAGATCGACGACCAGTGCCGCAGCTCGATGCGCGGCATCTATGCCATTGGCGACGTCACCGGCGAGCCGATGCTGGCGCACCGGGCGATGGCGCAAGGCGAAATGGTGGCCGAGATCGTCGCCGGCCACAAGCGCAGCTGGGACAAGCGCTCGATCCCGGCCGTCTGCTTCACCGATCCGGAGCTGGTGACGGCAGGGCTAACGCCGGAGGAGGCGAAGGCTTCAGGCGAAATCAAGATCGGCCAGTTCCCCTTCGCCGCCAACGGCCGGGCGATGACGAAACTCGGCGAGGACGGGTTTGTTCGTGTTGTCGCCCGCGCGGACAACCATCTGGTGCTGGGCATCCAGGCGGTCGGGCAAGGCGTGTCGGAACTGGCGGCGGCGTTCGGCCTGGCGCTGGAAATGGGCGCGCGGCTGGAGGATATCGCCGGGACCATCCATGCGCATCCGACGCAAGGCGAAGGCTTCCAGGAAGCGGCGCTGAAGGCGCTGGGCCACGCGCTGCATATTTGAAGTGCGCTTACCCTCCCCCTTGTGGGGAGGGTCGATCCGCGTAGCGGAGCGGGGTGGGGTCCTCGCCGACCGTCAGCGCTCACCCCCACCCCGTCTCGCCATCTCCGCTTCGCTCCGACCGCGAGCCGACCCTCCCCACAAGGGGGAGGGTGGCCGCCCAGCCGTTGGTTGTCGCAGATCAGCGGAATGTACTAAGTGTCGGTCCATGGACACCGGCCTGAAGAAATACATCGCCATACGCTACAACATCGCCGCTGGCTTCAAGCCAAGCCAGTGGGACGGAAAGGGCCGCGCCAATCTCGACCCGGTCTGGCTGGTCGAGCGCCTGGCGTTGTTCGACACCTATTGCGCGTCGTCGCTCGAAGGCCAGTCGCTGAAGGATTTTACCGTCCTTGTGGCGTTCGATGCCGATACGCACGAGAACTATATTCGCACCGTGTGCAGCTGCGTGGCCGGTGTCGACGTCAGGCCGATCCTTGTCGAGGCCGGCGACGATTACAACAATCGCTTCAATGCTTTCGTCCACGACGACAGCGATGCCGAGTATGTCTCGCTAACGCGGCTCGACAGCGACGACGCGCTGGCGCCGACCTTCATGGAGCGCGTCGACCACTACGCGCGCCGGGAGATCGAAAAGCGTGTGGTGGACCTGCAGCCGCTCTACATTGCCTTTCCGGACGGCCAGAATTTCGAGACGGCAAGCGGACGCTACACGCACCACGACTATGTCACGTCGGCGTTCGGCACGCTGGTCGAAAGGAGATCGCCGGCGATGAGCGGCGTCTACAGCGAGCACCACGCAAAAATGGCGACGCGCTTCAACACCGTCGTGGCGGCATCGAAGGGCGCGCAATGGTGCATCGTCATCCATGACAACAACGCCGCCAACGTGTTGAGGGGGAAGCCGGTCTCGGGGCCCTCCTTCACGGTGGGCCGACCGGGTGTCGAACCCAAGGTGCCAGCGCGAAGGCAAAGCGCGCCACGACAGGCGACGCAGCCCCGCATGGCGCCGCGGACCGCGGGCAACTTCATCCGGTTTCTGCTCGGACGACCGATGGCTCTGCGGAAGTAGCGGGCGCTTTACCCTCCCCCTTGTGGGGAGGGTCGATCGCGGAGCGGAGCAGGGTGGGGGTCCTCGCCAACCGTCGGCGCTCACCCCCCACCCCGTCTCGCCATCTCCGCTTCGCTCCGATTGCGCGCCGACCCTCCCCACAAGGGGGAGGGTGAAGTAGCTCAGCTCGCCAGCCGGCTCACCATCTCGTGCTGCGCATAAGCGCGCCCAAAACGATTGGCGAGAAACGCATCCAGCGCGATGTCTTCCTGCTTGACGAAACCGGTCGCCGGCAAGGTGCCGTCGGCCAGCATGTCGAGCACGGCGCAGATGCCTGAGGCAGTGGTGATCTGGATTGCGCTGCGCACCTGGCTGCCAATGCGCTGCGAATAGATCTTGTTGGCGTAGGTTTCCTGCAGCAGGCGGCCATTGCGGCGGCCCGAGACGGTGACGAAGACGATGACCACGTCCTGCAGCGTTGCCGGCAGGGCGCTCTCGAAAATGTCCTTCAGCACGTCGCGGCGGTGGCGCAGGCCGAGATCGTTGAGCAGCGCCTTCATGATCGCCGCGTGGCCGGAATAGCGGATGGTGCGGTAGTTCAGCGTGCGCACCTTGCCCTTCAGCGTCTCGGCCAGCGTGCCGAGACCGCCGGAGGTGTTGAAGGCCTCATAGGTGACGCCGTCGAGCGAGAACTCTTCGCGCTCCTCCAGCGGCGGCACCTCGATCAGCTCGCCCTCGACGATCGCCTCGCAGGGTTCGCAATATTCGTTGATGACGCCGTCGGTGCTCCAGGTCAGATTGTAGTTCAGCGCATTGGACGGGTATTGCGGCAGCGCGCCGACGCGCATGCGAACGCTTTCCAGCGTGTCGAAGCGGCTGGCGAGATCATTGGCGACGATCGAGATGAAGCCCGGCGCCAGGCCGCATTGCGGAATGAAGGCGCTGTTGCCCGACTTGGCCAGCTCCTTGACGCGGCGGGTCGAGACGACATCCTCGGTCAAATCGAGATAGTGCACGCCGGTGGCGGCGGCCGCTTCGGCGATGCGCGTGGTCAAATGGAAGGGGGCGGCGCTCAGCACGGCGAAGGCGCCGGCAAGGGCGGCCTCGAGTGCGCCCGGCGCTGCGATATCGAGCTCCAGCCCCTCGACGCCGGCGGGAAGTTCGGCCGCGGCAAACTGCGCCGCCGCGCGGTCGACAACGGTGACGTGGTAGTCGCCGCTGTCGGCGAGCATGCCTGCAATGGTGGAGCCGATCTTGCCGGCGCCGACGACGATGATTTTCTTCATGACCTTGCCCCTCGTGAAAACTCTTTGGCCCAGACCGCCGCGCGGTGGACGCGATGCCTTCAAGAATCGCAGCTTGCCTGTCGAAAGGAAGCGTGGGATCGTTTGAAATGAACCCTGCACTTGAACGATACGCCGACGAGGTTCGTCGAAATGCTCAGTGACGCCGAACAAAAACTGCTTTCCCTGCTGCGCGCCAATGCCCGCGCGTCGACCACTGAGCTGGCGCGCCAGCTCGGCGTTTCGCGCACGACAGTGCAGAGCCGGATCGAGCGGCTGGAACAGCGCGGCATCATCACCGGCTATGGCGTGCGGATGGCGCCGGACTACGAGCAGGGGCTTGTGCGGGCGCATGTGCTGCTCACCGTCACGCCCAAGCTCGCCGACAAGGTGGTGCGGGCGCTGCAGGCGCTGCCGCCGGTACGGACGCTGCACTCGGTGAGCGGCAATTTCGACATGATCGTCATCGTCGACGCGCCGTCGATCAGGGATCTGGATGCGTTGCTGGACGAGATCGGGGCGATGGACGGGGTCGAGCGGACGTCGTCGTCGATTATTTTGTCGACACGGATCGATCGGTAGGTGGAACGCATGAGCTGCTAATCTCCCCCCTTGCGGGGGAGATGGCCGGCAGGCCAGAGGGGGTCGTTCGACTGGGCTCGGCCTACCTGCCGCTGCAGAAGGAGGTTAGCGCTCCACGCGAGGCGACCCCCTCTGTCGCCTTCGGCGACATCTCCCCCTCAAGGGGGAGATTAGCTGCTAAGCCCGCCGCCTTTCCGGCCCGCTATCCAGCCACGCCACATCCTCCGCCGACAGCTTGATATCCAGCGCCTTCAAACTGTCCTCCAACTCGTCCAGCGTGCGCGGGCCGATCAACGGCACCGACGGAAAGGGCTGCGCCAGCACATAGGCGAGCGCGATGTGGATCGGACTTTTGCCCAGGCGCTGCGCCAGCTCGATGGCGCGGTCGCGGCGGCCAAAGTTCTTCTCGGAATACCAGACCCGCACCAGCTCCTCATTGTCCTGCTTGTCGCGGCCGGCGCGGTCGGTGAAGAAGCCGCGGCCCTGGCTCGACCAGGCGAAGTTGGGCATCTGCCTTTTCGTCAGCCAGGATTTCCAGTCGTCGGTCGACGAGGTGATGCAGCCGGCCCAGATCGGCTCCAGCATCTCGGCCAGCGAGAAATTGTTGGAGAGCACGCCGGGCTTCTGCTTGCCGGTGCGCTCGGCATAGGCAATCGCCTCGTCCATGCGCGCCATCGTCCAGTTCGAGCCGCCGAACGGGCCACGGATGCGGCCGGCCTTGGCCTCGGCGTCCATGGCGTCAACGAACTCGCCGACCGGCACATCCGGGTTGTCGCGGTGCATGAAATAGAGGTCGACATGGTCGGTCTGCAGCCGGTCCAACGACTGGGCGAGCTGCTTGCCGATGACATCGGGATAGCAGAGCGGCGAGTGGGCGCCCTTGGCGATGATCACCGACTGCTCGCGCACGCCGCGATTCCTGAGCCACTGGCCAAGCAGCGTTTCGGTGTAGCCGCCGCCGTAGACGTAGCCGGTGTCGAACAGATTGCCGCCGGCCTCGAAGAAGGCGTCGAGCAGGATTGCGCCCGACGAGAAGGTGCGGAAATCCTCGAAGCCGAGCGCCACCACGGAGGCCGGCTTCGACAGGCCCGGAATCTTGCGCTTGCCGATGGCGGTGCCGCCGGTGCGCAGCGGCCGGCCCGAAAGGGTGTTGGTTCGCTTAGCCGGCTTTTCGATTTCATATTCGAGCCCTACGGCAGCGCGCCATTTGTCGAGCACACGCAGCGTGCCGAGACTGTCGGCCCAGCTCATGCCCGGCCAGGCGAACTCCTGTTTGCCGGCCAGGATCGCCTCGCCGGCGGCGTCGACCTCGAAGGAATAGAGATGGCGGGTTTCGTTGACGCTGATGGTCTCGCGCGTGTCGTCGGCGAGAATTACATCGATCCGGCCAGGGCCGCCATCGCGGTTGCCGCCGCCGGCGAACCAGAAATCCGGCACCTCGATGCGGCCCTTGGTGCCGAGGATGCGCAGGACATTGTCCTGTTTGAGCGAGATGCTGCAGGATACCTCGGCGACGATGCCACCGGGAAAATGCAGCAGCGCCGAGGCCCATTCGTCGACGCCGGACTTGCCGAGATGGGCGGTGCCGACAACCTTGTCCGGCTCGGCAAAGGGTTTTCCAGTCGCAGCCCCGGCAATCAGCCGCACCATCGAGACGGGATAGCCGCCAACATCGAGGATGCCGCCGCCGGCGAGATCGTTGGCGTAGAGCCGGTGCTCGGGCATGAAGCCCGGCATGGCGAAGCCGAAGCTCGACTTCATCAGCCTGACATCGCCGATGACGCCCGACTTGATGAGTTCCACCAGCTTCGCCGTCTGCGGGTGCAGCCGGTACATGAACGCTTCGCCGAGGAAGGTGCCGGCCTTGCGCGCAGCATGGATCATGGCGTCGGCCTCGAAGGCGGTCAGCGCCAGCGGCTTTTCGCACAGCACATGCTTGCCGGCTTCCGCCGCCTTGATTGCCCATTCGGCATGGCCGGGATGCGGGATGGCGATATAGACGGCATCGACCTCGGGGTCGGCGAGCAGCGCGTCGTAACCGTCGAGGATGCGGGCGCCGGGAAACGTCTCGGCCAAGCCTGCCTTGCCGGGATTGCGGGCGCCGAGCGCCACGATCGTGCCGGTGCGCGAGCCTGCCACGCCGCGGGCGAACGCTTTGGCGATGTCGCCGGGCCCAAGTATCCCCCAGCGGATGGGCGCGGTTGCAGTCATGATCATTCTCCTTGCATAGCTGGAAGGTCAGCGCAGCCGCTGGCCGTTTTCATCGAACAGATAGGATTTGCGGATGGACACGGTGATCTCCTGGGTGTCGGGGACCTTTGCCGCGTCGCGCTGGATCACCAGGTCTTCGCCATGGGCGGTCCTGGCATAGATGAAGCTGGTGCCGCCGAGATGCTCGACCACGTCGATGCCGACAGTGAGGTCGGCGTCGCCTTCGCCGCCATTGCCGAAATGTTCGGGCCGCACGCCGACAATGACCTTGGCTCCTGTTTGCGGCACGGCGCCGGTCAATGGTTGCATAATGCGGGTCTTTTCCTCGCCCACCAGCTCGACGGTGACGCTGCTCGTGTTGCGCCCGACGACGCGGCCCTTGATGAAATTCATCTTCGGCGAGCCGACAAAGCCGGCGACGAACTGGTTGTCGGGATTGTCGTAGAGATCGAGCGGCCGGCCGATCTGCTCGACATGGCCACCGCGCAGCACCACGATCCGGTCGGCCAGCGTCATCGCTTCGGTCTGGTCGTGGGTGACATAGATCATCGTCGTGCCGAGCTCCTTGTGCAGGCGCGAGATCTCGACCCGCATCTGGACGCGCAGCTCGGCGTCGAGATTGCTCAACGGCTCGTCGAACAGGAAGACTTGCGGTTCGCGCACGATGGCGCGGCCAATGGCAACGCGCTGGCGCTGGCCGCCGGACAATTGCCTGGGCCGCCGCGCCATCAACTCTGTGATGCGCAGGATTTCGGAGGCCCGCTTCACCCGCCGCTCGGTGTCCTCCTTGGGGTTGCCGGTCATCCTGAGGCCAAAGCTCAGGTTCTGCTCCACGCTCATGTGCGGGTAGAGCGCGTAGGACTGGAACACCATGGCGATGCCGCGCTCGGCCGGCTCGACATCGTTCATCACCTTGCCGCCAATGGCGATCTCGCCGCCGCTGATATCCTCCAGCCCGGCGATCATCCTGAGCAGCGTCGATTTTCCACAACCCGACGGGCCGACAAAGACGACGAACTCGCCATCGGCGATATCGATGTTGGCGCCATGGATGATCTCATAGACGCCGAAGCGTTTTACGACATTGGTGAGGGTGACTGCCGCCATATCGCTGTTGTCCCTACTTGACGGCACCGGCGGCGATGCCGGCGATGAAATGGCGCTGCAGCAGCACGAAGACGACCAGCATCGGTACGGTCAGCATGACGGCGCCGGCCATGATGCCGCCCCATGAGACCTTGGTCAGGCCGATCAGCGTGCCGAGCGCCACAGGGGCCGTCATCGCGCCGGGCTGGCTGTTGATCAAAAGCGGCCAGAGATAATTGTTCCACGAGGCGAGGAACAGGATGATGGCGAGCGCCGCCAGCATCGGCCGCGCCAGCGGCAAAGCGACGAACAGGAAGATACGCCATTCCTTGACGCCCTCGACACGTGCCGCGTCGAAAAGGTCGGCCGGCATCATCGAGAAAGCCTGGCGCATGAACAGCACGCCCAGCGAATTGAACAAGGGTGGCACGATCAGCGCAATCCAGGTGTTGGCGAGCTGGAAGTCGCGCGCCACCATGATGAATTGCGGGATCAGCACCACCGCATAGGGCAGCGTGATGGTGCCGAGGATGATCGCCACCACCGCGCCCTTGCCGAAGAACTGATAGCGGGCGAGCGCCCAGCCGGCCATCGAGGTCAGCAGCACCGAGAAGAAGGTGTAGGTCACCGCCACCGCCACCGAAATGCCGATAGCGCCGACGAAATTGGTGTCGCGCTGCAGGTTGTTGAAATTGTCGACGAAATTGCCGTGCGGCAGAAGCTCGATGCCGGGGCTGAAAATGCCGTTGTCGGGCATGGTCGAAAACACCACCATCATCCATAGCGGAAACAGCCAGATCACCGCCAGCGGCGTCAGGACCAGATGCAGCAGGACGCTGCGGCCGAGCCGGCGTTGCGACAGCGAACTCATTTCGGCTCTCTTGTTAGCCACAGCTGCACCAGCGTGATGGCGATGGCCAGCCCCGCCATGGTGTAGGCGACGGCCGAGGCGTAGCCGAAATTGAGCGAGCGAAAACCCTGGCGGTAGAGCAGCAGGCCAAGCGTCTCGGTGCCGCCGCCGGGGCCGCCGCGCTCCGTGATCAGGAACGGCTCGGTGAACAGCTGCATCGTGCCGATGATCGACAGCACGGCGCAAAACACGATGACCGGCTTGAGCAGCGGCAGCGTTATGTAGAAGAACTGCTTGAGCTTGCTGACGCGGTCGAGCGTCGCTGCTTCATAGACATCCTCGGGGATCGACTGCAGGCCGGCGAGCAGGATGATGGCGTTGTAGCCGGCCCAGCGCCAGGTCACCGCGATCATGATCAGCGCCATGGCCGGGGTGACGTTGGAGAACCAGTCGATCTTGGCCAGGCCGATGCCGGCGAGCAGCTTGTTGATGATGCCGAAATCGAGATTGAACATCAGCCGGAACACGGCGGAATAGGCGACCTCGCCGACCACCACCGGAGCGAAGAAGGCGAAGCGGTAGAGGCCACGTGCTTTCAGCAGCGGCGAGTTCAGCAGCACCGCCATGACGATCGCCAGCGAGATCATCACCGGCACCTGGATGACGAGGATGAGCAGCGTGTTCTTCAGCGCGTTGAAGAAAGCGGGGTCGCCGATCAGGCGGCCCCAGTTGAATGTCGGCGCAAAGCGCCAGGGCACCGTGCGCGTCGCCTGGAAGGAAATCATGAACGAGGAGATGATCGGCCACACCCAGAAGATGGCGAAGATCAGGAGGTAGGGCGTGAGGAAGCGATAGGCCGTGGCGTTCTGGTAGCGCATGGTTCCTCCTCCTTCCTCTTTCCCGGCTGATATCCGGCGTGTTGTTAGCCGGCGGACGCCGCCGGCGATTGGCGAACTGTTGGGCGAGAGCGTCCCCCTCTCCGTCACTATACGGGAGAGGATGCCGGCAGGCAGGTGAGGGGCAGCGCCAACGGTCCGGCAAATTGCCCTATATCTGGCCCGCCAGCATCACCGCCTTGGTCACTTGATCGGCAGTCCCGTCGCCGAAGCGATCTGGCTGGCGGCGTCGTCGAGGGCGGCCTTGGCATCGGGATAGCCGCCGCCGAGATATTTGGTCTGCACGGCGCGCATGATGATTTCGGCGTCGCTCTGGAACGGCGTGCCGCGGCTCGGCACCACCTTGGGCAGCGTGGCGAGAATGTCCTTCCACACTGCCTGGCCGCCCCAATAGGGCAGGCCCTGCGAGACGTAGGGGTCGTCGAGGGCCGAGATCAGTGACGGCACCAGGCCGAAATCCCTGAGCATGGTGATCTGGCCTTCATTGGTCTCGAGCGTGTATTTCAGATAGGCGTAGGCGGCCTCCTTGTTCTTCGAGGCTGAGGTGATGGCGAGCGACGAGCCTCCGAGATTGGCCGCGCGCGGGCCGTCGGCGGTCAGGCTCGGCATCAGATAGACACCCCATTTGCCGTTTTCGCCGGCGGATTCGGTGCGGATGGTGCCCTCATACCAGCCGCCATAGACCTGGGTGGCGACGGTGCCGGCGGTGTTGTTGGTGATCTTGGTGCCCCAGTCGGCCGACGAGATGATGCCGGCGTCCTTCATGTCCTTGATCTTGGCCAGCGTGTCGACGCATTTCGGCTGGCTGACGGTGATCGACTGCCCATCGGCGGCGAAATAGCCGCAGCCCTGTTCGTTGGAAATCATGCGGAAGAATTCGGTGTCGCCGTTGAAATCGGCATTGGTCATGGTGACGCCGGGATTGGCGGCCTGGACCTTCTTGCCGGCGGCGATGAAATCGTCCCAGGTCTTGATCGAGGCCGGATCGACGCCGGCCTTCTCGTAGAAGTCGCGGCGGTAGAAGGCGGCTACCGGGCCGGAATCCCACGGCATGGCATAGGCCTTGTCGCCGACCTCCAGTTCGGTGCGCTTGAAGTCCGGGAATTTCTTCTGGTCGTCGGCGGTGTAGCCCAGCGTGTGCAAATCGACGAAGCAATCGGGGAACTGGCTCCAGTAATTCTCGGCCTCGCCGTTTTCGATCGAGACGATATCGGGCAGGCCGACGCCGCCGGCCGCGCAGCCGGCGATCGACTTGTCATAGGTCGGCTGGTTGCCGAGATCCTGAACGGTGACCTTGACGTCGGGATGCTGTTTGTTGAAGCCGGCCACCGTCGCCTTCAGCGACGAAGCGGCGATATTCCAGCTCCAGATCGTGATTTCGCCGGACTGCGCCAAAGCCGGGGTTGAGCCCAGGCCAAGCGCCAGCGCGGCACAGATCAGTGTCGTGCGCATTGAAATCCTCCCATTTCATTTGCTCTCTCTTCGCGAGCATGGCTAGACTAGGCGGCGCGGAAGGCTTGTCCCTGACAACGGGAATAAAAGATGGGCGGAAAGTAAGATGCCGGAACGGCCGTTTTACCAGCCTGGCGCCAGCAGCGTCGAAGGCCTGCCGATGGCTTTGCAGATGTTTCACAACCATCCGCTGGTGATGCTGAAGCCGCACTGGCATGCCCAGGTCGAGGTCAATTTCATCGTCCGCGGCAGCGTGCACTACCGCATGAACGAGCACGAGATCGCGCTCACGGCGGGCGACATGTGCCTGTTCTGGGGCGGGCTGCCGCACCAGATGGACGATCTCTCCGACGACGCCATCTATGCCGGCGCGCATCTGCCGCTGGTGCATTTCTTCCGCCTGCACCTGCCGACGGATGTCCGCCACCGGCTGATGACCGGCGCCACGCTGGTGACATCGGCGACCGACCAGGCCGACCATCACAATTTCGAACGCTGGAACCGCTATTTCCGCTCGGGCGATCCGGCGATAACCGAGCACGCCGTGAACGAGCTGCTGCTGCGGTTGGAGCGGGTGCGCTTCGAGCCCTACCGGCTGGTGCCGGAAACCGCCATCGGCCAGGAACCCGGCGGCCCGTTCGACCAGCAATCGCTGCGCAATGTCGGGCGCATGTGCGACTTCATCGCCGAGAATTTCCTCTACGACATAGACTGCGTCGACATCGCGGCGGCGGCCGACATCCATCCCAAATACGCCATGAGCATTTTCAAGAAATCGACCGGCATGACGCTCAACGAATATATGAATCTGCTGCGGCTGAGCTACGCGCAGGCGCTGCTGATGCATGAAGACGCCAATGTGCTGCGCGTCGCCATGGATTCAGGCTTCGGCTCGCTCAGCGCCTTCAACAAATCCTTCCGCAAGCTGGCAGGGATGTCGCCCTCGGATTTTCGCCGGGGTGCGGTGGGCCGATAGGTCCAACGGTCATCTTGATCAACCCGCAGCCGTTCCGGGTGGAAACATGTGCAAGGCTAATCGCGACCGCCTTTGTCGGATGCGATCATCAACTTGGAGAAAGTTGTCAGCGACTTGGCGTTTCATGAGCGCCTTCCCCCACTCCGTCGCTGCTTCGCTCGACGGAGTGGGGTCGACCTGGCTCTGGCGTTGTTATTTCAAGCCGGGACCGGTGCCCTCCGCCCGAGGAAACCCGACAATTACCGCCAGCCCAGGCCGGCGATCCTCCAGCGCAATCGTTGCACCATGCAGGTCGGCGATGGCCCGCACAAGGCTGAGGCCCAGGCCGCTGCCGGGCGTGGTGCGGCTGGAGTCCAGCCGGTAGAGCCGCTGGAACACTTTTTCGCGCTCCTGCGCCGGGATGCCGGGGCCATTGTCGGCGACCTCAGCCAGAATGCGGTCGCCTTGCCGCCGCACCGATAGAAGGATTGCCGTGCCATCGGGGCAATGCCGCAGCGCGTTCTCGACCAGATTGGCAAACAATTGCGTCAGCAGGTCGCGGTCGCCGTGGACCAGGCATGGGGTGCCGTGGACGATCGTGGCCGACAGCGACTTGCCGTCATCCTCGGCGACACCGGCGTAGATTTCGGCAATGGCATCGATGACGCCGGTGAGGTCGAGATCGACAAAGCGCGTCTTGCGAGCGCCGGCCTCGATCTGGGCAATACGCAACAGCGCATCGAAAGTATCGTTGATCTGCAGGCTTTCCCCACGTGCCTCCGCCAGCTCATCGGCAACGGCCTCACCCCGCGCGGTCCTGTCGGCCGCAGCTTCCAAAATCATCTGCAGCCGGTTGAGCGGCGTCTTCAGATCATGCGCGATGTCGGCGCTGACCTGGCGCATGCCGTCCACCAGCGCCGCCAGCCGCTCCAGCGCGGCGTTGACCTGGCGCGAGACGCCGTCAATGTCGTCGCCATTGCCGAGCAGTGGAATGCGGGCGTCGAGCCGGCCGTTGGAGACATCGTCCATGGTGGTGGCAATGCCGTCGAGGCGACGCTGCACACGCGACGCCAGCAAGGCGCCGCCAGCCACCGCCAGCCCTGAAATGATCAGGGTGGCCCAGCCGAAGCTCATCAAAACGATGCGTTCCAGCTCCTCGGTTTCGGAGAGCGAGAAGGCGATTGTCAGGCTGTTGGGCCCGACCGAACCGGTCCAGGCGCGGTACATAGTGTCCGGCGCAACGCCTGGCAGGGAAGCGGCAAAATCCGAAAAGCCATCGGGAAGGTCGGCGGCGGTGAAATTCCCGGCCAGGCGATTGCCGGCGGGATCGGTGAGCGAGAACAGCTGTTCCTTGCTCGGGCTGAGCGCGGCGTGGCTGTCGACTGCCGAAACCAGATCCTCCCGGTCGTTTCCGGCATAGGTCACCGCCACGACCGAATAGGTCTCCTTGACCGACTGGTCGAGCTGCTCGGCAAGATCCGCGCTCATCAGCTGGTAGACGATGGCGCCTGACAGGATGAAGGCGAGCACGAACAGCAAGGCGAAGGTCAGGGCCAGCCGAAACGGCGTGCTGCGCAGCAGGCGAGAGCCTGTCTCAGTCATAGTGCGTTTCAGTCATGGCAAGCTTCAGTCATGGCAAGTTTCTGTCATGCCGCGCCTCAGTCGTGAACACTGTAGCCAGTGTTGCGCACGGTGTGGATCAACGTGGTTTCGAACGGCCTGTCGATCTTGGCGCGCAGCCGGCTGATATGGGTTTCGACGACGCTGGTCCTGGGGTCGAAGTGAAAATCCCAGACCCGTTCCAGAAGCATGGTGCGGGTGATGACGCGGCCCTCGCCGCGCATCAGCACTTCGAGCAGGCTGAATTCGCGCGGCTGCAGGTCGATCGCCTGGCCCTGCCTGGTGACGCGGCGCTGGATCAGGTCCATTTCGAGGTCGGCGATGCGCAGCGTCGTCTTCAGCTCCTGCACCGCAGGGCGACGGCCGAGCGCGTTGATGCGGGCGAGCAGTTCGGAAAAGGCGAATGGCTTGACGAGATAGTCGTCGCCGCCGGCCTCGAGCCCTTCAACCCTGTCGTCGACGCCGCCGACCGAGGTCAGAAAGATCGCCGGCGTACGCACGCCCGCTGCCCGCACCGCCTTGATCATCGATAGGCCGTCGAGGCCGGGCAGCATGCGGTCGACGACGATCACGTCATAGGCGTCGCGTGTCGCGGCAAACAGCGCGTCGCGGCCATCGCGCCTGAGGTCGCAGATATGGCCTGCCTCGCCAAGGCCCTTGACGACATAGTCGGCGGTGCGTGGGTCGTCCTCGACAAGGAGAAGTCGCATCGTTGTTCCGATGGTTGGCGATTGAGCAGTTCCCGGCTCTCGAACCTTATCCGGTTGCGACAACAGGTCGACCACCAAGCACCCAGCCTTGCGGCTTTTTCTTGGCGGCAGATCGCTCCGCTCAGCAGGTTGCTCAAAGGGACATTGACACTCGAAAGCTGCGCTCTAGCGTGCGACACATCCGGTTACGCAATCATTAGGCTAATCGAGTCAGGGGACAAGAAATGACGACGATTGCCGATGTCGCGCGCCATGCCGGAGTGTCGGTCGCAACCGTCTCGCATGTGATGAACCGCACGCGCCATGTCGAGCCTGAGACGGCCGAGCGCGTGCATTCGGCCATCGCCGCCTTGCGCTACAGCCCGAACACGCTGGCGCGCAGCCTGAGGCGCGGCGAGACCAAGACCATCGGCCTGCTGCTGCCGGACAATTCCAACCCGTTCTTCGCCGGCGTGGCGCGCCAGATCGAGGATGCCGGCTTCCTTGCCGGCTATACTGTGATCCTGTGCAACTCCGACGGCAGCGCCGAGAAGGAGGAGCGCTACCTCCAGGTGCTGATGGCCAAGCAGATCGACGGGCTGATCTTCGCCGGCTCGTCGGATCATGCGCGGGTGTTCTCCAGCCTTCTGCCCGGCGTCCCGGCGGTGCTGCTCGACCGCGAGATCCATTCGGTCAATGTCGATTCGGTGCTGGTCGATCACGATCATGGCGGCTATCTCGCCGGCCGCTATCTGGCCGGGCTCGGCCACGAGAAGATCGGCGTCATCGGCGGCCCGCGCGATTCCAGCTCCAGCCCGGCCCGCCTGCGCGGCTTCGCCAGGGCGCTGCAGGAAGCCGGCCTCGACCTGCCGCCGGCCTCGGTGGTGGATTCCGACTACCACTTCGCCGGCGGCCGCACGGCGATGGAGCGGCTGATGGCGCAGGCGCCGGGGATCACGGCGCTGTTTGCCTGCAACGATCTGATGGCCATGGGCGCGCTGACAGTGCTGCGCGGGCGCGGATTGCGGGTCCCCGGCGACATGTCGATGATCGGCTTCGACGACATCCCCTATGCCGTCACCACCTGGCCGCCGCTGACGACGATCGCACAGCCGGTCGAGAAGATCGGCACCCGCGCCGTCAGCCTGCTGCTCGAGCGGGTTGCCGAGCCTGCGGCGCATTCGCGCCGCGAAGTGCTCACCCCGGTGCTCGTCGAACGGGAGAGCTGCGCGCCGTTGAGCGGCTGAAGTCCCTCAGGCGGCGGCCGGCTGCAGCGCTGCCCTGAGCAGCATGCCGAAGAGGTCGCGCGGCTCGTCGGGATCGGCGAGCAGGTCGAGCTCCTCGTAGAGGCCGGTGGCCTGAAGCTGGTCTCTGACATAGCGCAGCGCGGAAAAATCCTCGGTGGCGAAGCCGACGGAATCGAACAAGGTGATCTGTTCCGCCGTCTTGCGGCCTTCCGCCTTGCCGGTCATCACCTGCCACAACTCGGTCACCGGATGGTCGGCGTGGAGCTGCTGGATTTCGCCCTCGATGCGCGTCTGCGGCGAGAACTCGACGAAGATGTCGGAGCGCAAAAGGATGTCGCGGTGCAGTTCCGTCTTGCCGGGGCAGTCGCCGCCGACCGCGTTGATGTGCACGCCGGAACCGACCATGTTGTCGGTCAGAATGGTGGCGGACAGCTTGTCGGCGGTCACCGTGGTGATGATGTCGACGCCTTCCACAGCATCCTGGCCGGTCGCGCAGATGGTGATGTCAAAGCCTTTGCCGGCGAGGTTGCGGGCGCATTTCTCGGAAGCCGAGCGGTCGATGTCGTAGAGCCGCAGCCGGTCGATGCCGAGCAGCGCTTTGAAGGCGACAGCCTGGAATTCGGACTGGGCGCCATTGCCGATGATGGCCATCGAGCGCGCGCCTTTCGGCGCCAGATATTTGGCCGCGACAGCGGAGGTCGCCGCGGTGCGCAGCGCCGTCAGGATCGTCATTTCGGTGAGCAGCATCGGATAGCCGGAGCCGACATCGGCGAGCACGCCGAAGGCGGTGACGGTCTGGCGCCCCTCGCGCATGTTCTTGGGATGGCCGTTGACATATTTGAAGCCGTATAGCCGGCCGTCGCTGGTCGGCATCAGTTCGATGACGCCGTCATGGCTGTGCGAGGCGATGCGCGGCGTCTTGTCGAACAGCTCCCAGCGGCGAAAATCCTCCTCGATATAGGCGGCGAGTTCGGTGAGGAACCGCTCGACGCCGATGGTCAGCACCAGCTTCATCATGCGGTCGACGCTGACGAAGGGGACGATGGCAAGGCGGGAAGGCTGGGTCATGCAATGCTTCCGGAATGGCTGCGGGTCGGGCGGTCCATGATGCGCCGGCCCATCAGGCTGGCGGCGAGGTCGACAATCAGCGTGGCGGTGCGGCCGCGCTCGTCGAGGAACGGGTTGAGCTCGACCAGATCAAGGCTGGAGACCAGGCCGCTGTCGGACAGCATCTCCATCACCAGGTGCGCCTCGCGGAAGGTGGCGCCGCCGGGCACGGTGGTGCCGACGGCCGGCGCGATGGAGGGGTCGAGGAAGTCGACGTCGAGGCTGACATGCAGCAGGCCGTTTTCCTTTTCGACGATGGCCAGGAAGGCGCGCAGCAAAGGTGCGACGCCGTGCTCGTCAATGGTGCGCATGTCGTGCACGGTAACCCCCGCTTCGCTCAGCGCCCGGCGCTCCGCCGGATCGACGCTGCGCAGGCCCATGACGCAGATGTGGGCAGGGTCGACGGCGACAGGCAGGTCCGGGAAATAACCGTTGAAGCCCGGCCGGCCGCTGGCATAGGCGAGCGGCACGCCGTGCAGATTGCCGCTGACGGTGGTATCGAGCGTGTGGAAATCGGGATGTGCGTCGAGCCACAGCACGAAGAGCGGCCGGCCGCGTTCGGCGGCGCGGCGGGCTATGCCCGACACCGTGCCGGCCGATATCGCGTGGTCGCCGCCAAGGAAGATCGGCATGGCGTTCCGCGAAGCCGCATAGGCGGTCTCGGCTATCGCCGCCGTCCAGGCGGAAATCTCCGGTAGGGCCTTCAGCGCGAGATTGCCATGGACGATTGCGCGCACGGCGGCCGGTTGCACCGCGCCCCAGTCCTCGACCTCGTGGCCAAGTTCCGACAGCACCGAGACAAGCCCGGCCGTGCGCAGCGCGCTTGGCCCCATCTCGCATCCCATCCTGCCGGCGCCGTCCTGCACCGGCGCGCCAACGATCCTGCAGCGCATGGTTCTTGTTGTCCTTGTAAATTGATTGGGCGGTTGATGCGTGGAATGAACCATCCCGGCCCGGCAGAATGAACAGGCGAAATTGGCATTTCGAGAAGAATGATTTATCAATCCGATAAGTCAGCTTGGTCAAAGTGGATAGAATCATGGACTTGCTCGACGAAAGGCTGGTCACGCTGCTCAGGCATGATGCCCGGCGCAGCATCTCCGATCTCGCGGTCGATCTCGGGGTGTCGCGCGCCACGGTCAGGGCGCGCATGGAGCGGCTGGAAAAAACGGGCGAGATCATCGGCTACACGGTGGTGCTGCGCGCCGACGCGGTCGACCAGCGGATACGCGGCGTGATGATGATCGAGATCGAAGGCCATGCCGCGGATCGCGTGGTCCGGGCGCTCGGCGGCCTCGCCGAGGTTTCGACCATTCACACCACCAATGGCCGCTGGGACCTGGTGGTCGAACTCGGCACTGCATCGCTCACCGATTTCGACGCCGTGCTTAGGCGGATACGGCTCATCCCCGGGATAACCGGCAGCGAGACAAGTCTGCTGCTGGCAACGCCGAGGACGACAAGGGCGCGGCTGGCTTAGCCGCCGTTCCGGCCGGCGTGTTCACGCAAAGCTTTGGGCGGAACTGGCGAATGGGTCGCCTGGCTGACGAATCTCATTGGGGCCGCAGCTATCCTCCACATGACGGACGAAGCCGGCATGACGCGAGATTGCACCAGCTTCAACGGTGCAAGGACCGGACGCTTGCCACAGGCCAAGGCTGATGGCAGGATAAAAGGCCGCAACGTGCGGCCTCTGGCGGCCGTTGTGTTTCGATGGATTATGAAGCATTTTCCCAAGGTGCGGGTTCTCCTCACAATGTGCGGCAGCCTCGTTTCGCCTTGGTCGCCCTTGATTTTTCGCAATGTGCGCTTTGCCTGCCTCAGGCCGCAGGGCATTTAATTCCACGGGGTCAAGCCTCATGACAGAGATTTGTGCTCGGGCCGTCTATCGTCGGCGAAGACAAGGCATGGCGCCACAATCAGCGCCCCTGGCATTCGTGACCTGGTGAAGAATGCCGTTGCGTACCTCTCGCCCCCATGTTTCAAAACAGGTCGATAGACCCGCGAGAATGGTTTCGAAGCCTGCGGGGTTGCCCACGGTCCGGCGAGAATTCTAAAAGACGTTCACAATGACACAGCACGCAAAAGACGCACGAATTCTCATGTACAGCCACGACACGTTCGGGCTCGGCCATTTGCAGCGTTGCCGAACGATCGCTCATTCGCTGGTCGGGGATTTCCGCGGACTTCAGGTGCTAATCATTTCGGGCGCCACCATCGCCGGCGCCTTCGACTACCGCGCCCGCGTCGACTTCGTGAAGATCCCCAGCGTCATCAAGCTGCGCAACGGCGAATACACCTCGCTGGAAAAGGACATCGATCTGCATGAGACGCTCAGGATGCGGCAGTCGATTATTCGCCACACAGCCGAGAGCTTCCGGCCGGATATCTTCATCGTTGACAAGGAACCGCTGGGGCTGCGCGGAGAGATCGAGGATACGCTGTCCTACCTCAAGACGCGGGGCACCACGCTCGTGCTTGGCCTGCGCGAGGTGATGGACGCGCCGCATTTGCTCGAAGCGGAGTGGGCACGCAGGGATGTGATGCGCAAGATCGGCCTGTTCTACGACAAGGTCTGGGTCTATGGCCCGCCGGATTTCTACGATCCGCTGACCGGCCTGGAGGTGCCGCCGGCGGTCAGGGCAAAGATGAAGTTCGTCGGTTTCCTGCAACGGAGCCTGCAGCAGAACCAGTTGCCCGGCCACCGGCCCGAGGGCGACTATATCCTGGTTACCACCGGTGGCGGCGGTGACGGCGCCGACCTGATCCACAACGTCATCGAGGCCTATCAGCAGGATCCGCGATTGCAGCACCGGGCGCTGATCGTGCTTGGGCCCTACATGCCGGCGCGCAAGCGCAACAAGCTGGTCAGGAAAGGGGCCAAGATCCCCTACGTCAAGATCATCGAATTCGACAACCGCATGGAAGAGCTGATTGCCGGCGCCAAGGCGGTGGTGGCGATGGGCGGTTACAACACCTATTGCGAGATACTGTCTTTCGACAAGCCGGCGCTGATCGTGCCGCGCGTCACGCCGCGCGAGGAACAGCTGATCCGGGCACGGCGCGCAGCCGAACTCGGCCTCATCGAGATGCTTTTGCCCGAGGAGGCCGAGGATGCCCAGCGGTTTGCCGATGCGCTGCAGGTTTTGCCGGGCCGGCCCCGCCCATCGCAGAGCAATGCGCATCTGACGCTGGAAGGGCTGCCTCATATTTCCGAAATCGTCGCGGAACTGCTCGACCGCCGGGCCGGCCATCACCTTTCGGTCATTGAAGGCATGAACTGAGTTGCAACACCGCAAGATCGTCGTGGTTCTGAAGGGCTATCCGCGGCTGTCGGAAACCTTCATCGCGCAGGAATTGCTCGGTCTCGAGCGTGCGGGGTTCGACCTGATACTTTTCGCGCTCAGGCGGCCGACCGACGCAAAACGTCATCCCGTGCATGATGAGATCAAGGCCCCGTCCACTATCTACCCGAATATCTGCACAGAGAGCCGCTGCGCGTGCTTCGGTCGCTGTTTGCCTGTCTGCCGCGGCCTGGCTTCTGGCGCGCGCTCAAATCGCTGGCTGCCGATATCCGCCGCGACTTTACCCGCAATCGCGCGCGCCGCTTCGGGCAAGCGCTCGTGTTGGCCGCCGAATGGCCGCAAGACGCGGGATGGCTGCATGCCCATTTCGCGCACACGCCGGCATCTGTGACGCGCTATGCCAGCCAGCTTCGTGGCTTGCCCTGGAGCTGCTCAGCCCATGCCAAGGACATCTGGACGTCGGCGGACTGGGATCTGGCCGGCAAGCTTTCCTCGGCGCGCTGGACGGTCACGTGCACGAAAACCGGCTTCGACCATCTGAAAAAACTCGCCAACGGCAGTTCGTCCGTGCATCTGAGCTATCATGGGCTCGACCTTGACCGCTTCGGCAGTTTCGGCGAGGCGCGAAAACAGCGTGACGGCTCGGCGCCGGCCGAACCGGTCATGATCTTGAGTGTCGGACGCGCCGTTGAAAAGAAGGGCTATGATACGTTGCTGGAGGCTCTTGCCCTCTTGCATGGCGATCTGGCGTGGTGTTTCGAGCATATCGGTGGCGGCGAGGAACTGAAACGGCTGAAGGCGCTGGCGCAAAGGCTCGGACTGGAGGGGCGCGTCTCCTGGAAAGGCGCGCTGGCGCAGGAGGAGGTGCTTGAGCACTACCGCAGCGCCGACATCTTCGCTTTGGCCTGCAGGATCACCGCGGATGGTGACCGGGACGGCCTGCCGAATGTTCTGGTGGAGGCGGCCAGCCAGCGGCTTGCCTGCGTGTCGACCGATATTTCCGGCGTGCCGGAGCTTTTATCGTCGGATGAAACCGGGCTGCTGGTTCCCTCGGAAAACCCGACTGCCCTGGCACAGGCGCTGGAGCGCCTGATCCGCGATCCCGTCCTGCGCGTCCGCCTCGGCGACGCCGCGGAGCGGCGCGTGCGAAGCAATTTCGATCATGTGGCAGGCATTGGACAGCTCAAGGAACTGTTCGAGCGGGAGTGGCGGGCCGCCGAATGAAGCGGCTGCGCGCTTTCTTCTATGTTCAGCACCTGCTCGGCATCGGCCATCTCGCGCGCGCCAGCCGCATTGCGGCGGCTCTGGTCGATGACGGGTTCGACGTCACCGTCGTGACCGGCGGAGCGCCGATCGCGGGATTTCCGGGATCGGGTGTAAAATCCGTGACCCTGCCGCCTGTCACCTCCGGTGACGAAGGATTTTCCGGACTTGTCGACCTGCAGGGCAAAGCCGTCGACGATGATTTCAAGACGCGGCGCTCAGAGATGCTGCTGCAGGCTTTCCGGGATTACAGGCCCGACATCGTCATTATCGAGGCGTTTCCCTTTGGACGCCGGCAGATGCGTTTCGAACTCTTGCCACTGATCGAGGCCATCGAAGCGACATCGCCCAGACCGCTGCTGGCGGCGTCCGTCCGCGACATCCTTCAGGAGCGCGTGAAGCCGAGCCGAAACGAAGAAACGGTCGATATCGTCAACAGGCATTTCGATCTTGTCATGGTCCATGGCGATCCGGCTTTCGCAACCATCGACAAGACATTTCCGCTGGCTGGGGCGATCAGGGCCGAGGTCGCCTACACAGGGCTCGTTGCCGCGCCGCCGGCGCAAGCGGCCTCAGAGCGCTTCGACGTTCTGGTGTCGGTTGGCGGCGGGGCGGCCGGAAAGAGCCTTGTCAGATCCACCGTCGCGGCGGCGCGAAGTGCCGATAACGCCTGGACATGGTGTTTGATCACCGGCCCAAACCTGCCGAAGGACGAGTTTGACGCGATTGCACGCGATGCCTCCCCACGCCTGTCCATCTTCCGGTTCCGCGAGGATTTCGCCAGCCTGCTGACCGGCGCCCGCCTGTCGGTCTCGCAGGCGGGTTACAACACGGTCTGCGATGTCATGCGCGCGGGGTGTCGCTCGCTGCTCGTTCCATTTGCAGCCGGCGGGGAAACCGAGCAGACGCGTCGCGCCCTGATGCTTGAAGAGCTCGGTCTTGCAACGGTGCTGACGGAACAGGACCTGACGCCTGAAGGTCTGGCGCAAGCGATCGAGCAGGCGCTTGCGGGACCGCCGCCAGCCGCGCATCGCCTCGATCTGGAAGGGGCGCGGCGCTCGGCGCAAATCCTGCGCGAGCGCTTCAAACAGTTCCGATCAGCATGAAGCGTGTATAATTTTTTGTCGGCAATTCGCCGGAGAACCTGATCTGCCGCAGCGCCGCCATGGCTTCGAAGGCCGCAAGTGACGCCACGCAGTTGATGTGCGTCGGCTCGCTGAAATAATCGTTCGACTGCAGCAGCACGTTCGTACCCCGCGGAAGCAGGGCAAGCCAGGCGCTGAGATCGGCTATGTGTTCGCAGCTCGTATTGACCACCAGGTCAGGCCCGCCGGCGGCATAGTCGAGTGTGTACATATCTGCCGTCAGCGCTTGAAACCGCTCGCCGGCTTGCCGGTTGAGTGTCCGGGCGACCGCGCCGACTTCGGGATCGATGTCGATGCTGTCGATCGCCGCGATGTCGAAGCGGGCGTCGTTGAAAAGCATCGCCGGCAATACGCCGTACCATCCACCCAGAACCCATATGCGTTCGAACCGGCCGCCGTCGCTTTCGAACAGCCTGTCGAGCGCCCACATCTTGCAGGCGACCTGCTTGTGGTTGAAGGCATTGGCGATATCGGCCTGCGGATGCTTGGCGATGACGCGCGCCAGCCCGGCCACGAGAGGGTGGTCGACGTAGGCGGCAATTCCCCGCGTGAGGTCCAGGGCTTGCTCATGCCCACCCATGCCGGCATTGCGTGGTTGCGTGACATCCATCATATTCGTCTTCTATGTTGGGATTTCCGGCGACACAACGCAATCTTGCCTCTTGCCTGTTCGACTTGCGGACGCGACTGTGCCGCAAGCCGTTTCGCCATTGCCCGGAGGAGGCCGATTGAATTTGTCCGGACCATCGGCGCCCATCCGCCTGGCGCGCAGCTGCCGCTTTGAGCTCGTCGTTGGCGGCGAAGACATGGCCGATACACCATTTGCCAGCAGGTGCCTTTACATTCCGCATCCTTCAAACTGACAATCGCATATGGAAACCAGCCTAGCCCGCTATATCTGGACGCACACCAGGAAGCAGCAGCTCTGGATATTGATGATCGTCGTGCTTTCGATGGTCCCGTATTTCATGTCGTTCGACCTGCCGAAGCTGATCGTCAACGGCCCGATCCAGGGCAAGGGGTTCGAGCAACCGGGCGCGACCCTGCCATTCATGCGGTTGCACTATAACCTGCCGTTCATCGGCGAGGTCCAGTTCTTCTCCGGTTTTCAACTGGACCGCACCTCGACCCTGCTTGCGCTCAGCCTTGTGTTCCTCTTGCTGGTCGTCATCAACGGCTTGTTCAAGCTCTACATCAACACTTACAAGGGCCGGCTCGGCGAACGCATGCTGCGGCGTATTCGTTTCGATCTGGTCGATCGTGTGCTGCGGTTTCCGCCGGTTTACTTCAAGCGGGTGAAATCCGCCGAAGTGGCGACCATGGTGAAGGACGAGGTGGAGCCGCTGGGCGGCTTCATTGGCGATGCCTTCCTGCAGCCGGTGCTGCTCGGCGGCCAGGCGCTGACGGCCATGCTGTTCATCATGGTCCAGAACGTCTGGCTCGGAATGATAGCGGTCGTGATCGTGGCGATCCAGATCGTGCTTATCCCGCGAATGCGGCGGCGGCTGCTCGTGCTCGGGCGCCAGCGGCAGTTGACGGCGCGCGCGCTTTCAGGCCGGGTTGGCGAAATCGTCGACGGCATCGGCGCGGTTCACGTCCACGATACGTCGAACTACGAGCGCGCCGACATAGCAGCCCGGCTCGGGCTCATCTTCAAAATCCGCTTCGATCTTTACCAATGGAAATTCATGGTAAAGTTCCTCAACAATTTTCTCGCGCAGCTCACGCCCTTTCTGTTTTACATGATCGGTGGCTATCTGGTCATCCAGGGGCGGTTGGATGTCGGCCAGCTCGTGGCCGTGATCGGCGCTTACAAGGACTTGCCCGGACCGATGAAGGAACTGATCGACTGGGATCAGGACCGGCAGGATGTCCAGGTCAAATATCAGCAGGTCGTCGAACAGTTCACCGTCGAGAATATCATCGCGCCGGAAATCGGAGCACTGACGGTCGACGATCCCGATCCGATGACCAAGCCGCTGTCGGCGGTCAGCCTGTCGATAGCAGACGATGGCGGCGCAATGCTCCTCAATCGCATCTCGCTCGAGGTCAAGCCGGGTGAGACGGTGGCGCTGGTCAGCACCGCAACAGGGGGAGCGGAGGCGCTTGCGGAAGCCTTTGCGCGGCTGACCTGGCCGGACAGCGGAAGGATCGTTTCGGGCTCCGATGACTTGCTCGATCTCCCCGAAGCCGTGACCGGCCGGCGCATGTCCTACGCTTCGTCGGATGTTTTCCTGTTCCAGGCAAGCCTGCGCGACAATTTGCTCTACGGGTTGAAGCATGCGCCGCTGACATCGGTGACATATGACGGCGCCGCGGCGGACCAGCACCGTTGGAATATCGACGAGGCGCGCCGGTCGGGCAATCCGGATCTCGATATCCGCAGCGATTGGATCAACTATGCCTCCGCCGGCGCCACCGGCCCGCACGACCTCTTCGAAGCCGTGCGCCGGGTGCTCGACGCGGTTCTTCTGTCGCGCGACATTCTGGATCTAGGCTTGCGCTCTTCGGCCGACCTCAAGCGCCACACGAAGCTTGCCGGGCGGATCGTCGAATTGCGTGCGGCGCTGCGAACCCGGTTGGAGGAAGAAGGCCTGAGCGCGCTGGTGGTTCCTTTTGAACCGGGCGCCTACAACAAGGAAGCGACGATCGGCCAGAACCTGCTCTTCGGCGCTGCGGCCGGCCCCGAACTGGCTCACAAGGCACTGGCGTCCAATCCCTATTTTGCTTCCGTGCTGAAGCAAGCCGGCCTCGACCGCACGCTCTACGAAATGGGCATGGAGATCGCCGAACAGGCGATCGAGCTGTTTGCCGACCTGCCGCCCGAACACCAGTTCTTCCAGCAGCTCGCCTTCATGAGCGCCGAGGAGATACCCGCCTACGAAACCTTGCTGCAACGGCTCAAGAATCGCCCCTACGATGCGGTTTCGGAGAACGACCGCGCCATGATGGTCACGTTGAGCTTTGCCTATATCGAGCCCCGGCATCGCTTCGGCCTCTTGACCGACGAGCTGATGAGCAAGATCATCGCTGCACGCAACCAGTTCTATGAAAACCTGCCGGCCGAGCTGGAGAAAGCTGTCGAACGGTTTGACCCTGCCAAATACATCGCCGCGGCCACCGTCATGGACAACGTCCTGTTCGGGCGTGTCGGCAACAACCATCCCGACGCGCCGGACCGCATTCGCTCCATCGTCTATGATATTCTTGACGAACTGGGGCTTTATGCCGAGCTTCTGGATGTCGGCCTGGACTTCAACGTCGGCGCCGCCGGCAGGCGGCTGACCGGCGGACAGCGACAGAAGCTCGATGTTGCCCGCGCCTTGCTCAAGCGTCCCGATTTCCTCATTCTCAATCGGCCGCTGTCGGCGCTCGACCAGCGCGTGCAGGACAAGGTGCTGCGGAATGTGCTCGACGAAGCCAGACGCGACGGCCATTCGCCGGCAATTGTGTGGGTGGTGACGAATCCGGCAATGGCGACGATGTTCGACCGGGTTGTGGTCTTTGACTCAGGCCAATTGGTGGAAGACGGAACACACGAGACACTCTTGGCGGGAAACGGTATCTTCAAGGAACTTGTGTCATAGTCTGGCAAACGCGAATTCAGGAAGGTTTGCGACAATGCTGCTCAAGGATGAAGTTGGAATGCTGCAACGCGTTCCCTTGTTCTCTGGCATCGAGCCGACAAAGCTCAAGCTGCTCGCGTTCACGTCCGATCGCGTGAACTACAGTGCCGGCCAGATTCTTTTCCGGCAGGGCGACGAGGCAGACGCCGCCTATGTCATCCTTTCTGGCAGCGCGGATATTCTGGTCGATTCCGACAATGGGCCGATCAAAGTTGCCGAATTGCTGCCAAATTCGATCGTTGGCGAGATTGCCATATTGTGCAACAGCTCCCGTACTGCCACCGTCAAAGCGGCAAGTGAGCTGGAGGCCTTGAGAATCCGCAAGGACCATTTCCTGAGGCTTATGAAGGAGTTTCCCGAAATGACCATCGAGATATTGCGGGTTCTTGCCGATAGGCTAAGCAGTACGACCGCGGACCTGATCGACGCACGAACGGCCGAGAGCGATTCACAGTTGCACTGAAGCGGCGAGCCGCTCTGTTTCTTTGTTTGGATGCAGTTTCCGGAACCGTGTCACACCTTTCCTGGAACGACTCTGGCAGCAGTTGGTTGGCTACGATGGGCGAAAGGGTGCATGGACGACGATTTCTTCCTTGTCAGGTTTTGGGGCGTGCGCGGCAGCATTGCGGTGTCGGGGCCAGAATTTGCTCGCTATGGCGGCAACACGATCTGCATCGAGATGCAATGCGGCAATCATACGCTTCTGTTCGACGCGGGCTCCGGCCTGCGGCCTGCCGGCAGGACGCTTCGAGCGTCGGGCGTCACCGATTTCGACCTGTTTTTTACCCATTGCCATTACGATCACATCATCGGGCTGCCGGCTTTCAAGCCTATTTATGAACGAGGCATCAAAGTTACGCTTTGGTCCGGGCATCTCGCTGGACGCATGACGACGCGGCAGATGGTCGATGAATTCATTCGGCCGCCATGGTTTCCGGTGACACTCGGTGTCTGCAAGGCGAGCCTCGACTGCCGCGATTTCGCATCCGGAGACCTGCTTCGGCCACGCGAAGGAGTTGTTGTACGAACCGGTAGTCTTACCCATCCGGGCGGCTGCATCGGCTACCGGGTCGAATGGGGGGGCCGCGTCGTGGCGGTCATCACAGACACCGAGCACGAGCCGGGCAAACTCGACCAGGCGGTGCTCGGCCTGATCAGAGATGCCGACCTCGTCATTTACGACTGCACCTACACCGAGGAGGAAATGGAGCGCTACCGCGGCAACGGGCACTCGACATGGCAACAGGGCGTCAAGCTCTGCGAGGCGGCCGGCGCGCGCGGGCTTGCGCTGTTTCACCACGATCCGGCACGCACCGACGATGAGCTGGACGAGATGGAGAAACTGGCCAAGGACAGGTTTGCCGGCGCTTTTGCGGCGCGGGATGGCCAGACGCTCACATTTCCAGTCTTGCACAAAAAGCGCTGAGCTATTTTCCGGCGCTGCGTTCGGTCAATGTGCTGATCGGAAGCCATGCGCAGGCTTCGGTCCGCGCGGTGATCGTGAACAGCCGTTCGAGGAAAAGCCATGCCGATTCATCATGGACGAGATGGTGGGTGAGCAGGCCGACCGGTTCGCCGCCGTCGAATGCACGCTGCAATTGCGCGACGATGGCCTGAACCAACAGACCATGATCGCGGCAGCCGCGCGTGCCATGCCAATCCATGATGTCGACATTGCTGTTGATGACCGCCAAGGAAGCCGGCCTTGGCGGCCCGAACACCGACAATGCCGCAAATCCTATCGATCCGAGGTCGGGTACCAGGCCGGCGTCGATCCGGTTCCAGGGCGGCACCAGCATCGGAACCGCACGTGCGCCGTGCAGGCCTGTTACGCGCGACAGCCCGCCGGCCAGCTCATCCAGCACCACCTCGCGTGGCCGATGCGCGCCGAGCTCCTGCTTTTTTTGACCCTCGGGCGCATGATTTCGGTGCGCCCAGCCATGAATGGCGACCGTGGCATGCGGCGCGGCGTCAAGCCGGACGACAAGCTTCCCGTCGGTCTGGGCCGGAATGACGGCCAGAGTGACCGGAACCGCGAAGTCACCGGTGAGGTCGAGCAACCGATCGAGCGCCGGCGTCGGATCCACGGCGTCGTCGTCGCGCAGCCAGAACTCTGCCTTGCGGCCCCACCGTTGCCGATGCGCCAGCTCGTCCACCAGAGGCTGCCAAATCGGGTCGGACGTCATGACAACGGGATCATCTTGAGAAGTTCCGCCAGACGGGCCTTTGCAGCACCGAGAGAGCGTTCTTCGAGAACGAAACGTCTGGCCTCTGCAGCCATGATGGTTCTTTCGTCATTATTGGCCAGAAGCCTTGCGATGGCCGAAGCGAACGCCCCCACATCGCCCGGCGGGGTGAGAAGCCCGGTCTGGCCATGCCGCACGACCTCCGGCACGCCGGCAATGTCCTGAGCCACCACCGGAAGGCCGGCGGCCTGTGCTTCAAGATAGGCAATGCCATAGGCCTCGCCGTAACCCGGCCAGACGTAGATTCCCCCGCGATAGAGGACATCCGGCACGGCGACCGGCTCAATCGCGCCAAGCCATTCGATACGGTCGGCGGGCAAGCCGGCGAATTGCGCCTTTACCTCGTCACGGGCAGGTCCGTCCCCGACGACCGATAGCGTCCAGGGGAGATGGCCGATCAACCCGAGCGCCTGCGCCAGCATGCGATAGCTCAAGACCTTGTCGCCCGGGCGCATCATGGCGACGGTCACGAGGCGCGTCGGATAATCCAGTACCGGCATTTCGTGGAATGCCGATGTGTCGATGAAGGGTGAAAGCATACCGAGAGCGGCGTGGGGGACAGCATCCGCCAGCCCCTGGCGATCCCTTTGCGTGAAGCAGATGTTCAGCGCCGCCTGTTCGATGGCTCGCGCGACCAATGCTTGGCTATCGGCCCACGAACCGGCGTTGCGCCGTTCGGAATAGGAGGCTTCGGCCGTCACATAGGGGACGGCAAAGGCCAACGCCAGCTCGGGCCCGATCAGGTCGGGCGCCTTGTAGTAGGGATGATAGGAGAACCAGAGATCGGGCTTGCCGTCACGGTCCCAAAGCCTTGTCAGTCGCGCGGCTTCGTCCCGGGCCTCGATCATGAGCGCATCGAAACTTTTCGGTTCCGGCTGGCGTAGATAGAAGCGCAACTCCGATGCCAGTTCGACGCTATGCCCGCCATGCTGCAGCGCCTGGACCAGCATCCGTGCCATCTGGCGGTCGCCGGAGACAACGGGATGATTGGGCGACTTCAGCGGGGCGTAGAAGGCAATTCGCATCGCGCGATCCTATCATCGCAAAGCCTGCCCAAGTCAATTTCGAGGCATGATCGACTTCACCTTCAAGCGCTGGAATGTGCTATCTGATGCTTATGGAAACAGCTGTCGCGTCCGACCCGTTCGTCGCTTCTTTGCCGGTCTTCGCAAAGTTCGAAAGCGTTGCCGATATCGACAACTATCGGCCTCTCCCCGATGGCTGGGCGCTGGCCACCGCCGACATCGTCGGCTCGACCAAGGCGATCGAAGCCGGGCGCTACAAAACCGTCAATATGGCCGGCGCCAGCGTCATTTCGGCGCTGCTCAATGCACTGGGCCGGCAAGATCTTCCCTTCGTCTTCGGCGGCGACGGCGCGCTCGTGGCGTTTCCCGGCTCGGCGCTGGAGATCGCCCGTAACGCGCTGGCTTCTGTCCAGAGATGGGTGGCGGACGAACTGGACCTGACCTTGCGTGCCGCAATCGTGCCGATAAAGGACATAAGAGCGCAAGGCCTCGACGTTCGCGTGGCGAGGTTCCAGGCCTCCGAAGCAGCCTTCTATGCCATGTTCGCCGGCGGCGGCGGCAGTTGGGCGGAAGCCGAAATGAAAGCCGGGCGCTACCGCGTCGACCCCGCCCCGGCCGGCGCGCGGCCGGATCTGACGGGCCTCTCCTGCCGCTGGAACCCGATCGAAGCCCGGCATGGCGAAATTGTCTCGATCATAGCCGTGCCGGGGGCATCGCGCGACTTGCGTGGTTTCCAGTTTCTGGCTTCCGACATCATCACCCTTGCCGGCAGGCAGGAGCGCGATGGCCACCCGGTGCCGGTGGACGGTCCGGCCTATAGTCTCTTGCCCGCCGGTCTCGATGTCGAGGCACGGGCCACGGCGCCGCCGGGGCGGCGGTGGCTGGCCAAGCTGTGGGTGATCTTCCTGATGACGCTTACGGCCGTCACCGACAAATTGGGCTGGACGATCGGCGGTTTCGATCCGAAGGTCTACAAGCGCGAGGTGGCCAGCAATTCGGATTTCCGCAAGTTCGACGACGGCTTGAAGATGACCATCGACGTCGACGCGGATGTGTTGCAGCGGATCGAGAACCGGCTGAAACAAGCGGAAGAGGCCGGCATCTGCAACTATGGCCTGCACCGCCAGAAGTCGGCCTTGATGACATGCCTCGTCATCTCGCCGCTGCAGCGCGATCATGTTCACTTCATCGATGGCGCCGCCGGCGGCTATGCAATGGCTGCCGCAAGCCTGAAGGCGAAGGCGCCGGTCTGATGACGGCTTGGGGAATCGATTTTCCGCAATGCGCCGCGGCCATGGTTCTTGGGACCCGGCGAGCCCAACGGTGCCTGAGCCGACCAATTATTTGCGCGATGTCAGGATCGGGATTGCACTTCGCCGGCAGCCTCGCCACATAGTGTTGCAGGTGATTTGTGCGGTCGACGTCTGCTTGCTTCCTGCAAGGACAGTCATTCGGGATATTCTTCGCCGGCTTCTGCCCCCGAAGCCGGCTTCATTGACTTCGAGAATTTTGCGGATCAAAGGAGATGGCTCGTCTTCGACGGGTTTCGAGATAGCATGAGCACAGCGCAAGCAGAAATTTCCAACATTCTCATGGATAAGGTTGCCGATTGGCTGACCCAATCGGCGCTGGCGGGCGACGACCTGGAAACATTGGTCAAGGGTTTTTGTGAACGGCTGGCTGCTGCCGGCCTGCCGCTGAAGCGGGTGCATTTGAGCTTTTCGATGCTGCATCCGCTTTATGACGCGCTCGGTTTCACCTGGATTCGCGGCCAAGGCCTGGAAGTGGAAGGCTTCCGGAGTGAGAACGGCGTCCATTCCGACAGATTCCTGACCAGCCCATACTACCATCTGCTCAGCAACAAGCTCGACCATCTGCGGCGCCGGCTCGACCCGTCGGTGCGGTCGGAGTTTCCTGTTTTCGATGAGCTCAGGCTTATGGGCGTCACCGATTACATGGCTTTCGTCCATCCCTTCAACGGCGATACAAGTCAGGGCATGTTGGGGTCCTGGTCCACCGACAGTGCTTCAGGCTTCAGCGACAGCATGATTTCGGCGCTGCTGCGGATCCAGAACCATCTCGCCATAGCAAGCAAGATGGCGGTGCTCACCAAGCTCGCCGACAACATGATGACCACGTATCTCGGCGGTGACGCCGGCAGGCGCGTGCTGGACGGCCAGATCAAGCGCGGCGAGGGCGACACAATCCGGGCCGCGCTGGTGATGGGCGATATGCGCGGGTCGACAAGGCTCGCCGAAACCTCCGGCCGCGAAGTCTATATCGATACGCTGAACCAGTTTTTCGATGCCATCGCAGCACCTTTCAATCGCAAAGGCGGGCAGATCATGAGTTTCCTGGGGGATGGATTCATTGCCGTCTACCCCTGCGAAAGGCACCGGGCGCAGTCAGAGATCGCCTGCCAGGCTGCTCTTGCGGCTGCGCACAAGGCCAGCATGCGCATGATGGAGCTCAATCTGCGCAGAAAAGAGCAAGGACTGGGCGACATAAAATTTGGTATCGGCCTGCATGTCGGCAATGTGATGTTCGGCAATGTCGGGCTTACCGACCGACTCACATTCTCCGTCTTCGGCTCGGCTGTAAACGAGGTCCAGCGTCTCCAGACCCTGACCAAGAAATATCCGCACAGCGTTCTCGCCAGCAAGGACTTCGCCGGCTATTGCGGGGCCAACAGCTGGCTGACGCTCGGCGAGGAGGAACTGGCGGGCAGCAAGCAGAAGCTGACGGTGCTTTCACCCGATCTGTCGGGTGCTCTCGCACTCGATGAAGACGGTGCGCTGCAGCCGTTTCACGATCGGATATCGGACGCCGAGCAGGTCATGCTGCTTCATCGCGATGCCGCGCGGCTGTCGGCGGGCGACCGGAGGAAGCTCCAGTAGTCACCACCATCCGATCTGGACGCCCTGGTATGCTGTCCGGCCGCCGGTCGCCGGGGAATTCGTTTCGAATCCAAGTTGCTCTGCGCTGACAATGCGCTAGTCTTGCTTTTTGGGGCCGGTCGGGAGGCGCCAGATTGGGGCTGGTGTGGGAATGGATGCAGGCGTTGATCTGCTGCGGATCGAGGATATTGGCATCTCTTTTGCCATTGTCGGGGGACCGTTGCATGCCGTCAGGCGGGCAAATCTTCGCGTCCTGCCCGGCAAGGTCACCGCACTTGTCGGTGAGTCCGGTTCCGGAAAATCGGTTCTCAGCCAGGCCGTGATGGGCATCTTGCCGAACACGGCCCATGTTCGCGGCCGTATCCTGTTTTCCGATCCCAAAAAGCCCGGCACGACGCAGGATATCCTGCAGATGCCGCGAGACGGACCCGAAATCCGGGCGTTGAGAGGCAGCCGCATCGGCAAGATCTTTCAGGAGCCGATGACATCGCTGTCGCCGCTGCACACGATCGGCAACCAGGTCAGCGAATCCCTGCAGATTCATACGCACATGGATAGGACGGAGCGCAAGGCACGGACCGAGGAAATGCTCGGCCTCGTCGGGTTTCCCAATCCCAAGCGCGCCTACGACATGTATCCATTTGAACTTTCGGGAGGATTGCGGCAACGCGCTATGATCGCCATGGCGCTTATCTGCCGGCCCGCTCTGTTGATCGCCGATGAGCCGACGACGGCGTTGGACGTCACCATCCAGGCGCAAATCCTGCAATTGCTTCGTGGGCTCCAGACCAAGCTCAACATGGCAATGCTGCTGATCACGCACGACCTCGGCGTGGTCGCCAATGTCGCCGACGAGGTGGTCGTCATGTACCATGGCGAGATCATGGAAGCAGGCCCTGTGGAGGCAATATTCCGCCGGCCAGGCCACCCTTACCTGAAGGGCCTCATGGCAGCCGTTCCGCATTTCGACCTGAAGCCTGGCGAAAGACTGAAGGCGCTCCGCGAGGTGCCGGTGAATGTCGGGACCCTGCTGGGCAAGCAGACGGCGCCGGAAGCGAAGGGGCCGGACGACATTCTGCTGTCGGTCAGGGATCTGAAAAAGGTCTACACCATCCGCAACTCCGGATGGTTCAGCGGGAGCCATCAGACCTCTGTTCGCGCCGTGGACGGCGTCAGCTTCGACATCAGGCGAGGTGAGTGCCTGGGCCTGGTTGGCGAAAGCGGTTGCGGCAAAACCACCGTCAGCAAGATCCTGATGCGGGCCGTCACCCCTACCGGCGGCTCCGTGATCTTCAACGGCCGCGACGGACCGATCGACGTCCTGGAAGCCGAGGGAGACGCCCTGCGCTTGCTGCGGGCGAAACTCCAGATGGTTTTCCAGGATCCGGTCTCGTCGCTTTCGCCTCGCATGACCGTGGAAAACATCTTGAGCGAGCCACTGGAAATCCATCAACGTGGCAATGCCGCGTCCCGGCTAGCCACAGTCAAGAGCCTGATGCAGGCAATCGGGCTCGATCCGCGCTTCATCCAGCGTTATCCCCACAGCTTCTCCGGCGGGCAGCGTCAGCGTATCGGCATTGCGCGCGCCTTGGCGCTGGGGCCTGAACTGCTGATCTGCGACGAGCCGGTTTCGGCGCTCGATGTCTCCGTGCAGGCGCAGATCCTGAACCTTCTGAAGGACCTGCAGAAGGAACTGGGCCTGACCTACCTGTTCATATCCCACAATCTGGCGGTGGTGGACTACATGGCGGACCGCATCGCGGTGATGTGCGGCGGGCGTATCGTCGAGCTTGCACCGCGCGAAATTCTGCTCAGGAAACCGATCCACCCCTACACGCGCTCGCTGCTCGCCGCAGTCCCTTTCCCCGATCTCGACCGGCCCATGGATTTCAAGACGCTGAAGCTCGGCGGCGCTTCCGACACCAGCGCATGGGGCCCGCAATTCCGCGACGAGGGCGAAGAGGATATGCTGTCGCCGCTCGATCTCGGCGGCGGCCATCTCGTGCTGGCCCGACGTTCGGCCGATGTCAGCGAGTTACGCCATTGATCAGCCGCCGCACTGTCCTTGGTCTCATGGCTTCGGCATTTCTGCCGGGCACGGCGCGCGCCGGCGATCTGGAGCCGGATTTTCTTCAGCCGCAGCTGAAAGCCAGGGCTCTGCCGCCACTCGCGGAGCGCCTGCCCAAAAGCCCGCGCGCGTTGAACCTCGCCGCGATGGGCCGGCAGCCCGGCCAGTATGGCGGCACGCTGCGTACGATCATCGGCAGCCAGAAAGATATCCGGATGATGACGATCTACGGGTATTCCCGGCTGGTCGGCTATGACGAAAAGCTTAACTTTCAGGCCGACATTCTCGAAAGTTTCGACGTAAAGGATGATCGCGTCTTCACGTTCAAGATTCGTGAAGGCCATAAATGGTCAGACGGCAGCCTGCTGACGCCGGAGGATTTTCGTTATTGCTGGGAAGATGTGTGGCTGAACGATGAGCTTTCGCAAGGCGGGCTCGCCCCTGCCCTGCTGGCGGACGGCAAGCCGCCACGTTTCGAGATCGTCGATCCGTTGACGGTGCGCTACAGTTGGGATGCGCCCAATCCCGACTTCCTGCCCAAGCTTGCCGCTGCTTCGCCGACACCGCTTGTTTTGCCGGCCGCCTATCTCAAGCAGTTCCACAAGAAATATCAGGATCCATTCCGGCTCGCCGGCCTGATGAAGGAGAACCGGACCGCAAAATGGACGCTGCTGCACATCCGCATGTCGCGGCAGTATCGCCCGGAGAACCCGGATCTGCCGACACTCGACCCCTGGCAGAACCGGACCAAGCCGCCGGCCGAGCAGTTCATCTTCGAGCGCAACCCGTTCTTTCATCGAACAGACGAGAACGGCCGGCAACTGCCCTATGTCGACCGGATCATCATGAATGTCAGCTCGTCGGCGATCATCTCCGCCAAGACCGGTGCGGGCGAGAGCGACCTGCAATGCATGGGAATCGACTTCAGCGATTACTCCTTCCTGAAGGACGCGGAGAAGCGCTACCCGGTGAAGATGCATCTGTGGAAACGCACACAGGGTTCGCGGCTGGCGCTCATGCCAAATCTGAATTGTGCCGACCCGGTGTGGCGCGGCCTTTTGCGTGACGTGCGCGTGCGACGCGCCCTTTCGCTCGCTGTCGACCGTCGCGAGATCAACATGGCCGTCTTCTACGGATTGGCGCAGGAAAGCGCCGACACGGTCTTGCCGGAGAGCCCGCTCTACCGGCCGGAATTCGCGAAAGCCTGGATCGCCCACGATCCCGACCAGGCCAATGCGCTGCTTGACGAGGTCGGGCTTCAGGCCCGTGACGATGACGGCCTGCGGCTACTTCCCGATGGACGCCCGGCGCAGATCATCGTGGAAACAGCCGGCGAAAGCACGCTGGAAACCGATGCGCTCGAACTCATCACCGATCACTGGCGCAAGATCGGCATCGCTTTGTTCATCCGGACTTCGCAGCGCGACATCTTCCGCAGCCGCGCGCTTGGCGGCCAGATCCTGATGTCGATGTCGTCGGGCATCGACAATGGCGTGCCGACCGCCGACATGAATCCATACCAGCTGGCCCCCACCATCGACGACCAGCTGCAATGGCCGCTCTGGGGCGCTTACTATCTGTCGCATGGCAAGATGGGTGAGGCGCCCGATGTTCCTGAAGTGGTCGAGTTGATGGCTTTGCTCAAGCGCTGGAACGGGTCGACCGAATCCAGCGAGCGCGCCGAAATCTGGAATTCGATGCTGTCGATCTACACCGATCAGGTGTTCTCTATCGGTACGGTGAACGAAACACTTCAGCCGATTCTGGTATCCTCGCGGCTGCGCAACCTGCCTGACAAAGCACTCTACGGCTACGACCCGACCTCCTATTTCGGTGTCTACATGCCGGACACATTCTGGCTTGGAGGCTCCTGAGCGTGCTTCGATATCTTGTCTGGCGCATCGCCGTGATGGTTCCAACGCTGCTGGTCATATCGGCGCTGGTGTTCACCATCATCGAACTTCCGCCGGGGGACTATTTCGACAGCTATGTCGCTGAGCTTCGCGCCCAGGGCGAAGCGGTGGATTCCGACCGCATCCAGATGATGCGCAAGGAATATGGTTTCGACCAGCCGCCGGTCATTCGCTACTTCTACTGGGTGGGCGGGATGCTGCACGGCGATTTCGGCTATTCCTTCGAATATGAGCTGCCGGTTCGCGACGTCGTCGGCGACCGAATGTGGCTGACCGTGCTGGTTTCCTTCGTCACGATCATCTTCACCTGGCTCATCGCCTTTCCAATCGGCATGTACTCCGCCACGCATCAATACAGCTGGGGCGACTACGGCCTGACTTTCTTCGGCCTTCTCGGCCTTGCCATTCCGAATTTCATGCTGGCGTTGATCCTGATGTATTTCGCCAACATCTGGTTTGGCACCTCCATCGGCCATCTCATGGACCAGCAATATCTCGGCGAGCCGATGAGCTGGGCCAAGGCGAAGTCGATCCTCGCCCATCTCTGGATCCCGGTCCTGATCATCGGCACCGGCGGCACGGCGAGCATGATCCGGCGGCTGCGCGCCAATCTGCTCGATGAGCTGCACAAGCAATATGTCGTGACCGCGCGCGCCAAGGGCCTGCATCCGTTCAAGGCGCTGGTCAAATATCCGCTGCGCATGGCGCTCAATTTCTTCATTTCCGACATCGGCTCGATCCTGCCTGCCATCATTTCCGGCGCCGAAATCACGGCTATCGTTCTGTCATTGGAAACGACCGGGCCGATGCTGATCAAGGCGCTGCAAAGCCAGGATATGTATCTGGCTGGGTCATTCCTGATGTTCCTCGCCTTCCTTACGGTCATCGGCGTGCTGATTTCCGACCTGGCGCTGGCGCTGCTTGATCCACGAATTCGTTTGCAGGGTGGCAGCACCAAATGAAGCAGGACTCGCCGCTGCCCGCTCCGGGTGCTCCACTGCAACACTACATTTCCGGCGCGCCCTTCGACCTGCAGTCGGTCGAGGCGATGACGCCGGAGCAATCGAAGGTCTTTCAGGCATCGCAGTTGCGGCTGATGTGGTGGAAATTCCGCAAACACCGGCTTGCGCTTATATCCGGCATATTTCTGGCAGTGCTGTATTCCGGGATACTTATCTGCGAGTTCCTGGCGCCCTACAATCTGCACTCGCGCAACATGGACTACATCTATGCGCCGCCGCAGCACGTGCATCTGTTCCACAATGGCGAGTTCGTCGGGCCGTTCGTCTATGGCCGCCAGATGACGCTGGATATGGACACGCTCAAGCGGAACTACATCGAGAAGCACGACGATGTTCAGCGGCTCCGTTTCTTCTGCAAGGGCGACACTTATCGGTTCTGGGGCCTGATCGAAGGTGACAGGCATTTTGTCTGTCCTGCCGAAAACGGGCAGCTGTTTCTGGCCGGCACCGACAGGCTGGGGCGCGACGTGCTCTCGCGCATGATCTATGGCGCACGCATTTCACTGACTATCGGCCTCGTCGGCATCAGTTTCAGCTTCCTGCTCGGCATCGTCATCGGCGGACTGGCCGGCTATCACGGCGGTATCTTCGACTTGATCGTCCAACGGATAATCGAAGTCCTGCAATCGATTCCCAGCATTCCGCTATGGCTGGCCCTGGCGGCGATCATGCCGATAACGTGGAGTCCGATCCTGATCTATTTCGGCATCACCGTCATCCTCGGGCTGCTCGACTGGACCGGACTGGCGCGAGCCGTGCGTTCAAAGCTTCTGGCCTTGCGCGAGGAGGATTACGTTCTGGCCGCGCAGTTGATGGGCGCGGGGAGCAGCCGCATCATCAGGCGGCATCTCATTCCCGGCTTCATGTCGCATCTGATCGCGACGGCGACGCTCTCCATCCCTGGCATGATCCTGGGCGAAACGGCGCTGAGCTTCCTCGGGCTCGGCTTGAGGGCGCCGATAACCAGCTGGGGCATCCTGCTCACCGAGGCGCGCAGCGTCAGCGTGATCGCGTTCTATCCATGGCTGCTTTTGCCGATGCTCCCCGTCATCCTCGTCATCATGGCGTTCAACTTCCTCGGCGACGGTTTGCGGGACGCCGCAGACCCCTACAAGTGATATCGCTGTTCCACCGCGCGGCCTGCCGAACACTCCACCCGGTATGACGCTTGTCGGCGGCCGGTTGCGTTATTGCAGCGTTCGTCGTTCGCCTCTATATGCGGCAAGCCTCGAGCGGGGTTGCTGGTTCAGGACATACAATCGCATATGAGTCGCCTCGACAGTTTCATCCGCAGGATGACCGCACAGCGCGACATTCTCGATCTTGTCTGCGCTGAGGTGGCGAAGATAGAAGGGCCAGTGGTGGAGCTCGGCCTCGGCAATGGCCGGACATTCCACCATCTGCGCGAGCGCCTGCCCGGACGCCGAATCGTGGCGTTCGACCGGGTGCTCGCCGCACACGCCAGCTCGATTCCCGACGCTGAAAATCTCGTGCTGGGCGAAATTCGCCAGACGGCGGAGAGGTTCATCGGCATCGACGCCGCCCTTGTTCATGCCGACATCGGCACCGGCTACGAAGATCGCGATGCCGTGACCGCTACCTGGCTTCCCGATCTGATTGCGCGCCTGCTTCGCGTCGGCGGCATTGCGGTCAGCGGCACGCCGCTGGATCACCCTCTTCTGCAACAGCTCCCGCCGCCGCCGCCGGTATCAGCCGATCGTTATTTCATCTGCAGGCGCGTGTAAGGGGCGGAGAAACCCTCAGGGGATCGTGTACACCGCAATCTCCCGCTCGATGCCGCGCAGCGATACCTCGTGCGGCACGGGCGTCAGCGCGTTCCTGTGCAACAGATCGGCGGTGAGATTGTCGTCGACCACCGCACGCGTGGCGAAGATCGCCTGTGCGTTGGCGAGGTTCTGGACCCGCGAAGCAATGTTGACCGTCTGGCCGAAATAATCCTGCCGCTCGTTCATGGACACGGCTATGCAGGGGCCGGCGTGAACACCGATCTTGAGCAGAAGGTCCTCGCGCCCGCTTTTGTCATTTAGGGCCCGCATGGCGTCGCGCATCCGCAGCGCCGCGGCAATCGCACGGTCAGGCGTCGCGAAGGTCGCCATCACCGCATCGCCGATCGTCTTCACAACCGCGCCTGCCTCCGCCGCGACGATCTCGTGCAGAACCTGGAAATGCTCGCGCACGAGATCGAAGGCTGAAAGATCGCCCACCCGCTCGTAAAGCTCGGTCGATCCGCGCAGATCGGTGAACAGGAAGGTCAGGCTGGTGATCTTCAGGCGCTGGTTGATGTCGAGCGTATCCGTGCGATAGAGATCCCGGAACGTCTGGTTGGTGAGCAGGCGCTTGGCGGTCACGAAAGGCCGGCGCTTGCCCAGGAAATCATGCAATACCGGGCAGGCGATGAAGACCGTCGGCAGCACGCGCGTGTCGGTCCTGTTTTCCAGCGAAATGCGCAATGGGCCGGGTTGCATCTCCAGCGTCTGGCTCTGGACATGGTCGCGGTCGAAGGCCAGAGAGAGGTTTCGCCGCTCTTTTGCCGGTTCGCCCTTCGCGTCGATGAACTGGGCCGAATGCGTGACCGGCTCGAACACGATGATGAATTGGGGCGGAAGCTGGATGTGCAGAACCGCCTTTTCACCGGGCGCAAGCTCGATATCTTCCAGCGAGAACGCTTCCATCTTTTCCGCCAGATCCTCGTCCGGCAGATCGGCCCCGGACGCCCAGTAGATCTGGCGGTAATATTCCACCAACGGCAGTTCGTGTGGATTGTGGGCGGCAATCCTGCGCACGCGGGGACTGACGGTGAATGTCACCTCGACCATCTCGTCGAGGGTCGGCGAATAGCCCTGGGAGCACAGCGCGCAGGTGTATTCGTCCTTCTGCATGGTTTTCAGCGTGGCGTTGGTGTCGAGCACGCCGCCACAGCCGGGGCACAGAACATTCCAGGAAATGTCGAAGATGCCCACCCGCGCCGCATGGAGAAAGGCGCTTATGGTGCGTTCCTCGTCGAGGCCATGCTTGCTGGCGAAGGCGAGCGCATTGATGCGGCAAAGTTCGCGGTCCTTGCCCTCGGCGATGGTTTGCCGGATTGCGTCGATTGCCTGCGGATCGACATCGGTCGATTGCCGCAGAAGCGAGAACAGATCCTGAGCTTCGGTCATCGTGCAGGCTCCGGAAATTGCGCCGCTAGAGCATGATGCCGAAAAGTGTGAAGCGGTCTTCGGACGACATCATGCTCTTCCTGATTCAGAGGCGGATTCAGATTTCAGGTCGGACAGACCTGAAATCATCCGGCTCTAGGCGTGTTGGCCGGACCGATCTTCGACCCGAACGCTCCATCATACTGCTAAACGGACCGGACGGCCATTCGAATGGACAAGCCTGGTGACAGGTCAATTTCCATTTGTTGAATTCCAAACTATGATAGCCCATGGGGCATTCATCTCTGGGGTTTTCTCCATGCCGACACGCGACAACCCGCCATTTCCGGCGGCCCTGCGCCTTTTCTCGGCGGGGGTCATCATCGTCCTGATCGTCGGGGCCGGCCTGTTTTTCGCGCCTGCGCTGGTCAAGCCGCGCTGGCCCTGGGCCGTCACGCCGTTCAATGCCCGCTTCCTCGGCGGCTTCTACACCGCCGAAATGGCAGTGATGGCGGCGCTGCTGGTCTGGAATCGCTGGTCGCCCGGCAGGCTCGTGCTGGTCATGGCCTTCATCTTCACCGTCATCGTGTCGGCGGCTTCGTTCATCAATCTCGGTTATTTCAACTTCGAGCGCAAAGCCCCCTGGCTCTGGTTTCTGGTCTATCTTGCGTCAGCCGCGGTATCCGGGCTGTTCCTGTGGCGGGCAAGGGCCCGCCCTTCTGCAAAAGGCGTGATCTTGAACCCCGCATGGCGCGCCTACCTACCGGTGGAAATGACGATCCTCGGGGCCTACGGCGTCGGCCTGTTGCTGTTTCCCCTGACATTCGGTGGTTTCTGGCCATGGCCGATCGATGCCTTCCACGCCCAGGTCTACAGCGCCATCTTCCTCGCCGGCGCCGGCGGCACCTATCTCGTCTGGAGAAGTGCACCGCGTGAGGAATTGCTGGTGCTCGGCCTGGCGCAGTTTCTGGTTGGCCTGCTTGCTGTTCTTGGCCTCTTCATTACCGACGCTGCCGTGCACCGGATCGACTGGACGGCGGCCGGGACATTGTGCTGGCTCGCCCTTTTCGGCTGGATCGGCATCAGCGGTATCCTCAAACTCTGCGCCGCCCCCCGGCATTTTGCCGCGCAATCGGCATAGGTCGCAGAGACGGCTGGATTTTCAGGTGACGTCCGGTGCATCGTGCCGGGCATATTGCCTCTGTCGCTTTGTTCTGACGCAATTCCGGACGGAAAACCGCTCACACTTTTCCTGAAATTGCGTTAGGCGGGAAAGCCATGACCAGCACGACCTCCTTATCCGAGAAAATCCAGCCGCAGCTCCGGGCCGTCCGGCCAAGCGATGCCGAGGCGCTGTGCGCTATCTTCAATATGCCGGGGTTCCGCTGGGGCACGCTCAGGATGCCGTTCGAGATGGTGGAGCAGGTGGAGCGGCGCATCGCCAAGTCCGGCCCGGAAACCACCTGGATCGTTGTGGAGCTGGACGGCAAGGTTGTCGGCCATGGCAGCCTGGTCGCGCAGGGTTCGCCGCGCCGCTCGCATATAGGCGAGATCAATATCGGCCTTGACGATGGCTTTGTCGGCAGAGGCATCGGCTCTGCCATCCTTGGCGCGCTGCTTGACGTGGCCGACAACTGGCGCGCCCTGAAGCGGGTCGAGTTGACTGTCTATGCCGACAACGAACCGGCCATCCGTCTCTACACAAGCCACGGCTTCGAGGTCGAGGGACGGCATGTGAAGGCCGGTTTTACCGACGGGCAGTACCACGACCTCCTGAGCATGGCCCGGCTGCGGTTCTGATGACCGCCGTCCCTGCCCCTGCGCCTCCGGTGGACATTTTGGCTGTGCTGTCGCTGCTCTGCCCGGAGGTCGTGCGTGACATCGAGCAGAACTGGAATGCGCCGGTTTCCGATTATGCCCGCCATCTGTGGCGGCCGGTGGCAAGGCCTGGATCGGCCCCGTCGATCGCTGCCCGCTCGATCCTGCGCGACGTCCTGCAGCAGCGCCTCGGTGCGATCATGCAGCCCGAAGCGATCGACAAGGCCCTCGACGAATTCGACCACAGACCGGTTATCCAGTCCGGCCTGCACTGCCTGCTTCTGATGGATCGCATCACCTTCGATGCCCTGCTGCTTGCCTGGCTCGGCGCGGTCGAAAACGGGCTGTCGGCTTTTTTCGGCTTCATGGGAACGACGATGACCATGGAGACAACCGGCCGGGAGGGGCCGGGATGGCTCGATGTCGGCGACGACAAGGTCAATTTGTTTGGCATGGGGCGCCACAAACTGTGCCGCAAAAGCGCCTGCGCGGCCGGTCCCGTTACCCTCAACGGGCGCGCGCTCGAAACGGTGGGCAATGAGACGGATGCCAGAAGCTGGCTGGGCACGCTGCTTGCCAGCCAGGGCAAGGTATTTGCAACAGCCGCCGATGCGCTGACAGAACTCAACGAGGATCTGGTCGCCGATTGGGATCGTTCCGGCATGGCCCGGCCGGTTTTCGTCGATGATAGGCTGGCCGCGACTGTCGTGGCGCGGCATCTGGAAGATGAAGGCAGTCTTCTTTCCAGGCTGCTCCTCAAGCCCCCAAGGCGCCGGCGTCTCGACCATGCCTTGCAAGAAGCCGCATCGGGCCCATTTGGCAGGTTCCTGCCCAATGCCACGGCCTATTTCTGGGGGATCCGCGAGCAGCGCGTGCGCAAGCTCGTCCTCGAGAACGGGCGGCTGATCGAGCCTGACAGGCCGCATGGTCTTTCCATCCTGTTCGAGCGGCCGCATCTCCAGCAGGCACTGCTCGACGGCATGCTTTTGCCGGACTTGTTCCTGATGTTCCTCGCCCTTGCCATATTGCCGCGCGTGCGGGTTGTGGGCGGCCTGAGACAGATTGGCTATGTCGCGCTTTTCCACTCGATCCTGCTGGCTGCGCTTGATGAAAACGCGCCAGAAGAGCGCGATCTGGCCGCCGAGCTGCAGGTTCGGGAAAATGCCTGGGGCATGCGGGTCATCGATGAAAAGATCTCGGTCCGCGAGCAGCTTGCCAGCCTGCCGGAAGGAGCGCTCTTCCCGGACCTGCTGCGGCAATACCGGTTGCGGACATTTGCCGAGACGACCGATGACCTGAAACCGGTCCGCGAAAACGCCCGATGGCGCAAGATCGGCCGGGCCTCAGGCCTCTGACCCGGCCGGGCTTTAGCCCGTCATTGCACCACACCGGCCTTGCGGAGCCCCTCTACCATCAGTTCGAAATCGGCAGGGTTCTTGTAAGGCAAGACCTTGCGACGGTGTTCCAGCGAATAGGCGGGATTGACGCGAAGCAGGTCCTGCCATGCCGTATGGGCCTCCTCCAGACGGCCCAGATGGCCGTAGGTGGCGGCCAGAAGCGCGCGCGAGAGGTCGGTGACAGCGTTGCGAGCCAGCCGTTGCAGCAAGAGGTCGACCGCCTCTTCGTACCTTCCCAGTTGAAACGATGCCAAAGCCTGGAAGTGCAGAAGCACATCCGGGAAGTATGGATTCAAGGTCTTTCCCCGGGCGAAACTCTCTAGCGCCTCCGCGGGTCTACCCGAATAATACAGCGCCTCGCCGCGGGCGACGTGCGCTTCGGCGAAGTTCGGATTGAGGGCTATCGCGCGCTCGACCTCGCCGATGGCCTCATCGTGCCGTCGTGTGTAAAGCTTGGCCGATGCCAGCGCCCAGTGCGCCCAGGGATCGCTGTCATCCAGCGTTACCGCTCGCGTTGCTGCCTCTTCCGCTTGCGCCATCGAGTCCGACGCACCCCACCTGTTGAGGTAGTCGAGCCCGTACGTGAGGGCTAGGAAAGCGTGGGCAGAGGCAAATTTCGGGTCCAGTTCGATGGCCCGCTGCAAGAGCTCGCGGGCCGCGACGTTCGTGTCCTTCGTCAGCCGGTGCCACAGCTCTCGGCCCCGCAGGAAACAGTCATACGCCTCCGGGTTGCGCTGGTGTTCGGGCGCCAGCCGCAGACGGTCATCCTCGGTCAGATTGAGCGCCAGCGCACCGACGATGTGCTGCGTCACGTCATCCTGCACGGCGAATATGTCGGTCAGATCGCGATCGAACCGCTCCGCCCAAAGATGGCCGCCTGAAATTGCATCGATGAGCTGCGCGGTGATGCGTACCTTGTTCCCCGACTTGCGTACGCTGCCTTCAAGGACATAGCGCACGCCGAGCTTCTTGCCGACATCCTGCACATGGACGTTCTGGCCCTTGAAGATGAACGACGAATTGCGAGCGATGACGAAGAGCTGTGACAGTTTGGACAGCGCCGTGATGATGTCTTCGGAGATGCCGTCGGCGAAGTAGTCCTGTTCGGCATCACCGCTCATATTGGCGAACGGCAGCACGGCGATCGACAGTTTCGGCGGCGCTGCCGCAGCCGGAGGGCTCGTCGGGGTTTGCGAGGTCACGACCTTGGCCCCGGCGCCGACCTGCAGCGAATACACCCGGATCGGCTCGGCGATGTTCTTGAGCTGTGTGCTGCCGAGATCGCTGACCGAGAGGTCAAGCCTGGCCTTGACCTGGCGATAGGCATCCTCGGACAGGCAGATGGCGCCGGGCGCCGCAACGCCCTCCAGACGCGAGGCGATGTTGACGCCGTCACCCATCAGGTCGCCATCGCTCTCTTCGACCACGTCGCCCAGATGGATGCCGATCCTGAACTCGATGCGGCGCTCCTGCGGTACGCCGGCATTGCGCTCAACCATACCGTTTTGAATCTCAACGGCGCAGCGCACGGCATCCACCACACTGCGAAACTCAACCAGCGCCCCATCTCCGGTACGCTTGATAACCCGCCCGTGGTGCACTGCAATGATCGGATCGATCAGGTCGCTGCGCAGTGCCCGCAACCTCGCCAAGGTACGATCTTCGTCCGCGCTCGCGAGCCGGCTGTATCCGACCACATCTGCAGCCAGGATTGCGGCCAGCTTACGGTTCTCGCTCATGGGTCGCCTCCTCATCTCCATCATAGCAGGAAGACGGCGGGACGAGGGAATTTTCGCAAATCACGGCCACGCAGCCGCCCGTATCGGCAGTGCTCCACCGCCGAACCCAGACCGATGCCCATTTGCGCTGCCGCTTGCCGGTTGACGACTATCGGTTCATCCTTGTGAATACCCCGGCCGTGACGAGCGTGGCGAGATCACGCGTCATGGCCCAAGGTCAAAGAGATAGAGCATGATGTCGTCCGAAAACCGCTTCACACTCTTCGGCATCATGCTCTGGTGAGGTGTCCATGAACTGCTCGGGCTGCGGTTTCGAGATCGAGGGCGGTTACGCCTTCTGTCCGAAGTGTGGCCGCCGCCAGCCCGTGCCATGCGCCAGTTGCGGCTACGCCTGCGCACCTGATTTCGAGTTCTGTCCTAAATGTGGGGCAAGCGTCGGTGCGGCCGCAAAAGCTGCCGAACGGCCTGCTCCGACACCAAGCCGCACCATTGCGCAGCCCTCTCGAGCTCCATCGCCGAACATCGAAAGCGAAGAGGGGCCGCATTCCGTCTCCGACGCCGATCGACGAACGGTAACGGTGCTGTTCGCCGATCTCTGCGGCTTCACGACACTCAGCGAGCAGCTCGACCCCGAGGTCATGCAGGCGCTGCAGAACGAACTGTTCAAGGAATTGACGGCGGCCGTGCAAGGCTTTGGTGGTTTCGTCGACAAATTCATCGGCGACGCTCTGCTCGCCTTGTTCGGTGCGCCGGTCGCGCATGAGGACGATCCGGAACGTGCGCTTCGAGCCGCTCTCGACATGATCGCCCGGACGGCGCGGCTCGGTGAAAGCACCCGCCACTCCGGCTCGCCGCTGCTGCTCCACATAGGCATAAACACGGGTCCGGTCGTTACTGGCGGATTGGGCATCGGCACCGCCAAATCCTATTCGGTGACCGGCGACACGGTGAATACGGCGCAACGCCTGCAATCGCTGGCTGCACCGGGTGAGGTGCTGGTGGGCGAACTCACGCACAGGCTGACCCGGCATGCCTTCTCGTACGAGTCGCTGGGCGATGTCGTCTTTCGCGGCAAGGCTGGCAGTGTGCTCGTCCACCGACTGGATGCACCGCTTGCGGCGCCGCGTGCAGCGCGCGGGCTCGAGGCGCTCGGCCTCAGTGCGCCCATAATAGGTCGTGATGCGGAGCTCAACAGAATGCTGGCGAGCCTTGACTTGGCGTGCGGCGGCTCGGCCCAGCTTGTCCGCCTCGTCGGCGAAGCCGGTATCGGGAAGTCGCGGTTGGTGAAGGAGTTCGTCGCCCGCGTCGGCGACGAGGATCGTTTTCGCAACGTCGCCGTGCGGCAGGCCACGTGCTCACCGCTGGGTGAACAATCATTTGGCGCCCTGGGTGCAGTGGTGCGCAGCGCTGCCGGGATGATGCAAAACGACAATGGGGACGAAATGCGGGGCAAGCTCGCAGCCTTGCTTGCCGATCTCGGCCTGCAGGGCGAGGAGGCGAAGCGGCTGATGCCTTTGCTCTACCATGTGCTTGGCCTCGGCGACCCCGATGCCACCTTGCAGCATGTCGAGCCCGAGCAGCTGCGGCGGCAAATTCTCTACGCGGTCCGCACAATCATGGAACGGCGGCTTGCGTTGTCGCCGCTGTTGATTGTCGTCGAAGACCTGCACTGGGCCGACTCCGTCTCGCTCGAGGCACTGCGTTTCGTGATGGACAGACTGGAACGCACGCGGCTGATGTTGCTGGTCACGCATCGTCCGGCGTCGGACAACGACCAACTCGACTCAAGTCGGGTCAGCCACACAGCGCTCAGGCTTTCGCCGCTCGACAGCGATGACGGACGCCGCCTGGTGGCGGCGCTTTTCGGCGAGAGCTGGGTAAACGCCGCAGGAGGGCTTCTCGACCAGATCCTCGAGCGCGCGGGCGGCAACCCGCTTTTCTTGGAGGAGATCGTTCGCGGCCTTATCGATCGCGGTGTATTGGTGCGCGAGGGCCAGCAATGGCGGACCGTGGCAGGCGAAGTCGCAACCGGCATCCCCGCCACGATCCAGGCAATGTTGCTTGCTCGCGTCGACCGGCTGCCGCAAGAGGTGCGCCGGTTGGCCCAGGAAGCCGCGGTAATCGGCCCGCGCTTCGATGCCACGCTTCTGAAAGCCGTGGCAGCCGACCCCGGCCGACTGGAAGCGGGCTGCGAACTGCTTTGCGATGCGGAAATCATCGAGGAAGTTGCCGGATCAGGCTCGGTCTCGTCGCAAAGCTACCGCTTTACGCAAACATTGTTGCAGGACGTGATCTACCAGAATCTGCTCCTGCAACGCCGGACCGACATCCACCGCCGGGTAGGTGCCGCCCTGGAGCAACTGTGCGGCGACAAGCCGGAACGGTTCGAGGATCTGGCCGTGCTCGGTCATCATTTCGCTCAGAGCGCCGAGCGGGAGAGGGGCGCGCATTACCTGCAGGCGGCGGGAGATCGCGCTGGCATGATATACGCCAATGACGACGCCCTTCGTTTCTACGAGCGAGCACTGACTGCGTTGGGCGCGATCGGGCAAACACCGCTCAAACTGGCAATTGCAGAGCGCATTGCGGATTTGAGCGGCCCGGCAGGCCGCCGCGAGATTGCACACCGCCACTACGAGGCGGTGCTGCAGGCCTATCGCGAGTCAGCCGATCGTGTCGCGGCGGCGCGCGTTTTGCGCAAGATCGGTCGGCTGTTTTGGGACGTGGGCAAGCGGGACGACGCGGAATCGCGCTACGCTGAAGCGGCAGCGCTCCTCGATGGAGCGGATGCCCCGATCGAGCAGGCGCATCTCTGGCAAGAACGTGGCCGACAGGCGTTCCGCAGCGGAGATCACACTCTCGCGGCAAAATGGGCAGACGCGGCGCTGGATTGCGTACGCTCTCTGACAACGGAACATGTCTCCGATGATGCCACCCTCGTGACCGCCGAGGCACTTAATACCAAGGCTGTTGCGCTGGCTCGCCTTGGGCGAAACCATGAAGCCGTGCGTGAGGTTGAGCGCAGCATTGAATTGGCCGAAGCCGCCGGTCTGCTGGGCGCGGCCTGCCGCGGCTACACCAATCTCGGGGTGCTCTACACGACCATCGATCCGGCGAAGGCGATGGAGGTCTGTCGGCGCGGTCTTGAAGTGGCGCGCCGTATTGGCGATTTGGGTTTCCAGGCGCGCCTCCTCGCCAATCTGGCGGTAGCTTGTTGTACTTTCACGGATCGCTGTCCAACGGAGGGCGTGCCTGCTGCCGAGAAGGCCATCGAGATTGACCGGGCGCTCGACCAGCGCGAGCACCTGCCAGTGCCGTTGATCGTGCTTGGGCAGATCCACCAGTGCAACGGCCATCCGGAACTGGCGATCGGCTTGTTCCACGAAGCACTGGAGGTAGCCCGCGAAACGGGCGAGCCCCAACTGCTGTTTCCGTGCTATGATGGACTCGCAACGCTTAATCTCGACCTCGACAATCTGGCCGAGGCCGAACGCTACTTTTCCCTGGCGCAGGGTATATGCGCCCAGCACGGGCTCGACCCGGAAGCGCTTGTGGTGCTGCCTTTTCTCGACTAGCCGGGATAAGGGGGTTGGACATGTCCGCGCCTAGTGGATTGATACCGCTTCAACCGGGCGACCGGGCGCCGAACCTGATACTCGACGCCATTACCCAGGAAGGCAAGATTGCGCTTGACGACTTTCGCGGGCAAAAACCGGTGCTGGTCGGCCTGTTTCGAGGTCTGCATTGTGCGTTTTGCCGGCGCCACATCGCCGCTCAGGCGCGTCTCGATCCGGAGCTGCGCGAAAAGGGCGTGGAGAGCCTGACGGTGGTCAACACGCCGATCGAACGGGCGCGGCTCTATTTCCGCTACCATCCAATGCCGAACCTGCTTGCGGCGTCGGACCCGGAACGCGCTTCACATCGTGCTTTTGGACTGCCCAATCTCGAATTCACCGAGAACGAGACGAACTGGCCGTACAAGGTCGCGATGGCAGCGGCACAGGACATGCGGGTCGACATACCTGGCGAATTGCCCGGTCCCATGGATCCGATGACAGCCGCCGCAATCCTCGACAAGAAGGACCACTACGAACTGACCGAAGCCGACGAGCAGATGATGGCCACGGGACACGGACAACTGGTTGGTCAGTTCCTGCTGGACCGGCAGGGGATCGTCCGCTGGAGCTTCACGGAGGTCCCGGAGGGTGGGCGATACATGTTTGGCGCCCCAAACCCGAAGGAGCTGATGTCAGCCGTGTCGCAAGTCGCCCAATAATGAACTGACAAGTTCACCGTTTATCCGAGCACGGCCTCGACAGTGGCGACAAAGTCATCGAGCGAGCGGTCGCCGCGAATCTCGATGCGCGGAAGGTCGATGAGATCGCTATCGAGGTCCGCCGGCCCGTGCCTGCGGCCGAAGCCTACTCGATAGCCGCACTCCCTGGCCAGCCGGCCAAGCCGTCGGTCGGTGACGGAGAAGGGTGCCGCGAACGCCGTGGTTGGACGGCCGGTCCAGCGTTCGATGAACAGACGAGAGCGCAGGAGCTCGGCGGCCAGGTCAGCGCTCGACAGACCATCGATGGCGCGATGCGTCGCCATGTGGCTGCCGAAGAAGGCGCCTTCGGCAGCGAGGCGTCGCACCGTCCCGGCGCCCATAAGCGGTGTCGGCGGACCGATGTCGGTGTCCCACTTTGCACTTTCGCCCACCAGGTCCGTCACCAGGAACACTTCCGCGGTCAGGTCGTTGGCGCGCAAGATCGGCCAGGCATGGTCGGCGAAGTTCTGGAAGCCGTCATCGAAGGTGATGAGCACCGGGCGGCCGACGAAAGGCTGACGGTTGGTGATGAACTGCTCCAACTGCTCGGAGCCAATGGCGTGAAAGCCATTGGCGCGCAGCCATGCCATCTGGCTGGCGAATGCGGCGGGCGTGAGCCGAAAGCGAGCGAGCGCGGCCGGACCTTCATCGGCAACGCCGTGATACATGAGGACAGGGATATGCCGGCGCTGCTCGTTACGTGCGACGTCGCGGCGCAAGGCTCGCGCCCCACCCCAGACGATATTTCGCGCGACGCCGATTTCGATGGGCGCGCGGATCGGCACATGATCGATCACCGGGTCCGTCGCCACATCGCCCGGCGACAGGCGGCGGAAGCGGTCTATGCGGTAGAGCTCGGTCTGGATCGATTGCTCGAAGACGAGGCCTTCGGTCGCCGCCAGCGTCTCGGAGATCGCCTGGGCACCGAATGTGTTCCAGTCGAAGCCCGTCTTTTCGACATTGTCACGCAACACGAATGCGTGTGCGCTGATGATGCTGCCGCCAGGCGCCAACGCCTCGGCGAATTTCCTGGCGATGCGCCGTAGCTCGGCGAGGTCATCGAGGTAGTAGAGCACTTCCGAGCAGACGATCAGATCCATGTTACCCGGCAGCGTGTCGGCAGCGAAATCGAGTACCCCGAACTCGACATTCGGCTGATCGGTGCATCGCACGCGGGCCCGCCCGACGGCTATGGCGGAGATGTCGGTTGCGGTCAAATGGCCGACGCGAGGCGCCAGCTGCCGCGTGAAATGACCCTCCGCACAGGCCAGTTCAAGCGCCCGCCCAATGGAACCGCGAGGCAGAATTTCGAGCTGGCGCTCATATTTTTCCTGCTCATAGGACGAACCGTAGTTCCAGGGATCTTCGGTTGCGAAATGGCGATTCCAGAACGCCGTGCGGTCCCTGTCGTGCTTGTCCGCGACCCGTGCGCGGCGCGGCGCAACAGGCTCTGACGGTTCAGCGCTCGACCGAACCAGGTCATGCGCCTGTGCGGCCAATTGCGCGAGTTTGCCGAAGTGGCTGTCCTGATCGGGCTCGCTTCCCGCCATGGCAAACGATGCCTCGGCTGCAGGCGTGTTTGACGTGGTCGCGCCGGCGCCCTTTTGCGGTGCAGGCGATCCTCCCGCAAGCCGCTCAGCAGGCACTACATCCAAGATCAATTCAATCCAATGATCGCTTGTCACAGTCCCGAGTGCACCGAACTGCACTACAGCCTCGATCCGGCCATCCAGCATCAGATGGGCATAGATCTGATCGATGCCTTCCGGCAGTTCGGTCGCGGTCGGATTGCGAGCGTCGACGCGAATTCCGAGCGTTCGCGCCAGCCTGCGCGGCGCGGCAAGATCGTCGGCTTCGAGAAGCATTTGCTCAAGCTGGTACTGGACGCGGCGAGCTGCTGCGGGATTGTCCCAGATCCTGCCGAGTTCGATGATCAACGCGGTGGTTGCGCTGCCGAACCTCGCCCATCCGGCAGCCAATTGTGCCGGCACCGACAGGCTTCCTGCCATGAGGCCATCGAAGATTACCTTGGCAATCTCATGCGCCCACTTGCGTCCCGCCGGGAGTGCGCGCAGGGGCTGCGGGTCGACCAAGCGCGAGCCTGAGCCGCATTCGGACGCGGCGTTCCGCAACGCCAGCCAAGCAAGCGCTTCGGATGCGCTGCCGCCGTTCGCCGAACTGGAAACCAAGGGATTATGCGCCACGCCGTACTACCCGCGCCTGGTTCTGAGGGAGAACAAGTGTCCCGCAACGCGCTTACATCGCCGGTCTGGAAAAAGCAAAAGGCGCCCCGAAAGGCGCCTCTTCATCGCTTGATTCCCCTAGAGGAAACTGGAGCGGGTGAAGCGATTCGAACGCTCGACCCCAACCTTGGCAAGGTTGTGCTCTACCCCTGAGCTACACCCGCTCACACGGCCCTTTGGCCGCAAGCCGGGCCTATATGGCTGAAGAGCGCGGCGATTGCAACAGGGAAATGACGGGCTTTTTGGTCGCGCCAAATCGCTTGGCGGAACCTTGTCGGCCACGCGGGTGGTTCATCGACTTCCCGCATGACGGTCTTGTCTCGGCGGCATCATTGGCCGTAAACGGCTTTGCCGCGCGCCGATACAGGGGAAGACCACCAATGCCGAAGACCGAAGCCGAGCTTTTCGCCTTTCTTGCCGATCTCGGCATATCAGTGTCGACCGTGCGCCATCCGCCGCTCTATACGGTGGCCGATTCGCAGTCGCTGCGCGGCGAGATACCGGGCGGGCACACGAAAAATCTGTTTCTCAAGGACAAGAAGGACAATTTCTTCCTGGTCAGCGTCGGCGAGGAGGCGGTCGTCGACCTGAAGCAGATCCACACGATGATCGGCGCCGCCGGCCGGGTGTCGTTCGGCAAGCCGGAGATGCTGATGGAGCTGCTCGGTGTCATTCCGGGCGCGGTCACCGTGTTCGGGCTGATCAACGACACCGAAAGACGGGTGAAGGTGGTGCTCGACCAGGATTTGATGGCACATGCGACAGTCAACGCGCATCCGCTGACCAATGAGGCGACGACGTCGATCGCGTCCGCCGACCTCATCAGATTCGTCGAGGCAACCGGACATGATGCTGCTATCTTGAAAGTCTCGGCTTGATCGCCACATGGATGGCGAAAACTGACCTCTAGTTAAGGACGTCGCGCTGCTCCGCTGGGCGCGACCGGAAGGGCGACGACATGAGCGACAACAACAATCCGTTTGGCGGCCAATTCGGCGGCAATTCGGGCCAATACACCACTTCCGTGCAATATGGCGGCGCCGAGCCGGCCAAGTCGGCACTTGGCCCGACACCCGGCGCAGCACCTGCCGCTGGCGAGCTGATCAAGGACACCACGACCGCCACTTTCGCCGCCGACGTCATCCAGGAATCGCGCAAACAGCCGGTACTGGTCGATTTCTGGGCGCCGTGGTGCGGGCCCTGCAAGCAGCTCACGCCGCTTCTGGAAAAGGCGATCAAGGCCGCCGGCGGCAAGGTCAAGCTGGTCAAGATGAACATTGACGATCATCCCTCGATCGCCGGCCAGCTCGGCATCCAATCGATCCCGGCGGTCATCGCCTTCAAGGACGGCCAGCCTGTCGACGGCTTCATGGGCGCCATCCCCGAGAGCCAGATCGCCGAGTTCATCACCAAGGTCGGCGGCAAGGGCAATGGCGCGCCGCCCGTCGCCGAAGCACTGGCCGCGGCGGCGGAAGCGCATGCGGCGGGCGATGCGCAGACCGCAGCCGACATTTACGACGCCATCCTGGCGCAGGCGCCGGAGACGATCGAGGCGATTGCCGGGCTGGGCGAGCTTCTGTTCGAGGCCGGCGACAGCGACGGCGCCGAGGCGCTGCTGGCAACGGCGCCGGAGGCCAAGAAGAATGCGCCGGCACTTGCCGCGCTGCGTGCCAAGATGACGCTGGCTGCGGAAGCGGCAGCACTTGGCAATCCAGCTGAATTCGAGCAGCGACTGGCCGCCAATCCCGGCGACCACCAGGCGCGTTTCGACCTCGCCATGATCCAGAACGCCAAGGGCGAGCGCCATGCGGCGGCCGACAATCTTCTGGCGATTATAAAAGCCGACCGGACGTGGAACGAGGACGGCGCCAGGGCGCAGTTGCTGAAACTGTTCGAGGCCTGGGGCATGACCGACGAGGCGACGCTGGCGGCACGGCGCAAATTGTCGTCGCTGCTGTTTTCCTGAGCCGTTTGCCGGCCAAATTGCCGGGGCGTGGCTGTCGGGCCTTGCGGTCGGCGGCCGCCGCGCCAGATTAGGCCGATAACATCGCGCCCGAAGCGGGTCGGAGGAGTGAAGGTGCAGGTCGGAAACGCATTTTACCGGGTCGGCAAGGATCTGCCGGCAACCATTCCGGTGTTTCCGCTTGCCGGCGCGCTGCTGCTGCCGGGCGGGCGCATGCCGCTAAACATCTTCGAGCCGCGCTATCTGCAGATGGTGGATGAGGCGATCGCCGGCGCGCGGCTGATCGGCATCGTCCAGCCCAGCCTCAATGGCGCGTTGCGCGCCGACGGCGAGCCGGAACTGTGCAATGTCGGCTGCGCCGGGCGCATCATCTCGATGGCCGAGAGCGGCGACGGCCGCTATCTGATTTCGCTGCAGGGCGTCTGCCGTTTCCGCATCACCAGCGAATTGCCGGTGAAGACGCCGTTCCGGCAATGCAAGCTGGCGCCGTTCCTCACCGATCTCGCCGAAGACCAGGCGGCAAGCGAGATCGACCGGCCGGCGCTGTTGAAAGCGTTTCGCGCCTATCTGCAGGCCAACGATCTCGAAGCCGATTGGGAAAGCGTCAGCCGCGCCGAGAACACCATGCTGGTCAATGCGCTGTCGATGATGGCGCCCTACGGACCGGCCGAGAAACAGGCGCTGCTGGAGGCGCCCGACCTGAAAGCCCGCGCGGAGACGCTGATCGCGATCACCGAAATGGCGCTGGCGCGCGAGAATGAGGACTTTGGCTCCAGCCTGCAATAAGGGCTGAGCCGATGGCTGAAGGGGGATCCAATGGCTGCGGATGGGCGTGACGGCAAGTCGGTCAATGTCGATCCAAAATTGCTGGAGCTGCTGGCCTGCCCGCTGACCAAGGGGCCGCTGGCCTGGGACCCGGTGCGCGGCGAGTTGATCTCGCGGCTTGCCAAGCTCGCTTATCCCGTGCGCGACGGCATCCCGATCATGCTGCCCTCGGAGGCGCGGACTATTTCGGCGGAAGACGTGCTGTCGCCGCCGCGATTGGGTGGGCCGGGCTGAAGGGCCAGGGGTGGTTCAAACGGACCTCAGCCTAAGAAGCCATTCTGTTGGCGATCCTTCGCGCCCCCCTCTGCCCTTACCGGCATTAATGTCATGGGCTCCCGACCGCCCTGCACTTGCCTACTGAAAATTCCGCCCCTTGGGCATGACCCTTTCAGCTTTGTCCGAGAGGGTGGCAATGTCGGGCCGGGCAGCCGGCGTCATCTCTTCCAGCAGCACCGTCAGCCACGGCGTTAAATCCTCGATCTTTTCGGCGACGATGTGGATGACGTCGGATTCCGACTGCAGCTTGCCGGTGACCTTGACGAAGCGCGCGCCCATGACGATGGGCCGGAAACGGGTAAAGGTCCGCTCCCAGAAAATGACGTTGGCGACGGCCTTGTCGTCTTCCAGCGTCAGGAAGATCGCATTGCCCTTGCCGGGCCGCTGCCGCACCAGCACCAGGCCGGCGACCGAGACCCGCCTGCCGTCGCGCACCGAGCCGAGATTGGCATTGGGAATGACGCCGGCGCGGTCGAGCCGCTCGCGCAGGAAGGCGACCGGATGCGCCTTCAGCGACAGGCCGAGCGCGCGGTAGTCGTGGATGACGTGCTCGCCGAGCGGCATTGTCGGCAGTTTTGTCTCGGGCTCGAGTTCGCGCAGCCGGATCGCCGGCTGGTCGAACAGCGGCAGCCGTTCGGCGGCGCTCTTGCCATCCAGCGCGCGCACCGCCCACAAGGCTTCACGACGATCGAGGCCGAGCGAGCGGAAGGCGTCAGCCTGCGCCAGTCTTTCGATTTCGCCGACATCGAGGCCCGAGCGCAGCCACACATCCCTGACGCTTGTATAGCCGGCGCCGCGCCGCGCGGTGAAAGCTTCCATACGCTTCTCGGCCAAGCCCTTGATCTGACGGAAGCCAAGCCGGACGGCGCACCGGGTCTTGATGACACCGCGCATTTCGGCATGGCGCGCCAGGATGCGGCCCGGATCGAATTGGGCTTTCTCCAGGGTGCAGTCCCAGTCGGAAAAATTGACGTCGACGTCGCGGATATCGACGCCATGGTCGCGCGCGTCGCGCACCAGCTGGGCCGGCTGGTAAAACCCCATCGGCTGCGAATTCAGGATCGCGGCGCAGAACACGTCGGGATAAAAGGTCTTGAACCAGCAGGAGGCATAGACGAGCAAAGCGAAGGAGGCGGCATGGCTTTCGGGAAAGCCGTATTCGCCAAAGCCCTCGATCTGCTTGAAGCAGCGCTCGGCGAAGTCCTTGGTGTATCCCTTGCCGACCATGCCGTCGATCATGCGCTGGCGGTAATTGCCGATGGTGCCGGTGCGCTTGAAGGTGGCCATGGCGCGGCGTAGTTCGTCCGCCTCGCCCGGCCTGAAGCCGCCGGTGACGATGGCGATCTTCATCGCCTGTTCCTGGAACAACGGCACGCCCAGCGTCTTGCCCAGGATTTCTTCCAGTTCCGGCTTGGGGTACTCAGGCATTTCCTTTTTCTGCCGGCGGCGCAGATAGGGATGCACCATATCACCCTGGATCGGACCGGGCCGCACGATCGCCACCTCGATGACCAGGTCGTAGAATTCGCGCGGGCGTAGACGCGGCAGCATCGACATCTGCGCGCGCGATTCGATCTGGAAGACGCCGAGTGTGTCGGCGCGGCAGATCATGTCGTACACGTCGTTCTCTCCCGGCGGCAGGGTGGCCAGCACATAGGGTCGGCCGTAATCATCCCGGGCCTTCGGATAATGGTCGGTGAGCAAGGTGAAGGCGCGTTTGAGGCAGGTCAGCATGCCAAGCGCCAGAATATCCACCTTCAGGATCTTCACCGCGTCGAGATCGTCCTTATCCCACTCGACCATCTTGCGCGCCTCCATCGCCGTCTTGACGATGGGGACGATCTCGTCGAGCCGGTCGCGGGTAATGACGAAGCCGCCGACATGCTGCGACAGATGCCGGGGAAAGCCCATGATCTCGTTGGCGTGGGCGATCACGTGACGGGTCGAGGTCTCGTTGCGGTCGAGGCCGCCGGCATGCGCCTCCTTCTCGCCGAGCTCCGAGGTCGACCAGCCCCAGATCGAACTGGAAAGCGCAATGCGGACATCGTCCGACAGGCCCATGGCCTTGGCCACCTCGCGCAGCGCCGAGCGGCCGCGATAGCTGATGACGGCGGCAGCCAGCGCGGTGCGCTTGGCGCTGTATTTGGAGTAGATGTACTGGATCACCTCCTCACGCCGCTCATGCTCGAAATCGACGTCGATGTCGGGCGGCTCGTTGCGCTCCTCGGAAATGAAGCGCTCGAACAACGTGTCGATGCGCTCGGGGCCGACCTCGGTGATGCCGATGCAGTAGCAGACGATCGAGTTGGCGGCCGAGCCTCTGCCCTGGCACAGAATGCCCTCATTGCGGGCGAACTGGACGATGTCGTAAACGGTCAGGAAATAGCGCGCATAATTCAGACGCTCGATCAGAGCGAGCTCCTCACTGATGCGCTGCAAGACGGAAGCGGGGACGCCCGCCGGATAGCGCGTGGCGGCCCCCTCCCTGGCCAGACGCTCTAGCTCGGCCTGCGGCCCAAGCCCTGATTGCGTCGGCTCGTCGGGATAATTGTACTGGAGGTCGCTGAGCGAGAAGGTCAGTTCGCCGGCAAAGCGCAGCGTCTCGGCCAGCGCCCGTGGATGGCGGCGGAAGAGACGGGCCATTTCCAGCGGCGGCTTCAGATGGCGCTCGGCGTTGGCCGTCAGCTCCAGCCCGACCTCGGCGACCGGCAAATTGAGGCGGATGGCGGTGAGCACATCTTGCAGCGAGCGGCGCTCGGCGCTGTGATAAAGCACGTCGTTGGTCGCCATCAGCGGCACGCCGGCGATGTCCGCCATGCCCGCCGCCTGCTCGATGCGGAAACGGTCATTGCCGCGATAATCCGGCGCCATGCCTAGCCGCAAATTAGCGCCGAAACGGTCTTTCAGTTGACGGACCAATGCCAGGGGATCGTCGGCATTCGCCGAGAGATCCGGCAGCACCGCCAGCGACAGCAGGTCGCCCCATTCGAGCAGGTCGCTGCGCTGGAGAAGGGTCGCGCCCTTCTCGTTTTCATCGCGCAAATTGGCTTGCGTCAGCATGCGGCAGAGATGGCCCCAGCCCTTGCGGTTCTGCGGATAGGCGAGAATGTCCGGCGTGCCGTCGCCGAACACCAGGCGGCAACCGGGGTGATAGGCGAGCTTCTCGACCTTGGCCTGCTGCCAGGCGCGCACGACGCCGGCCACCGTGTTGCGGTCTGCCAGTCCGATCGAGGAAAAGCCGAGGAATTTGGCCGCCACCACCAGCTCCTCCGGCTTGGAGGCGCCGCGCAGGAAGGAGAAGTTCGACTGGATGCCGAATTCCGCATAGGGGATGACGGTCAGCGCGTTCATGCGAAGACCCCATGCATGAACCAGCGCGGCGGCACCTGCGGGTTGCCATAGAGGCCTTGCCGGTAGAGCCAGTAGCGACGGCCGCCGGCATCCTCGATCCGGAAATAGTCACGCGTCGATGTGAGCGGATTGCTTGACGTTTCACGCCACCATTCCGGCGCGATGCGTTCCGGCCCCTCGGCGCGCACAACCCGGTAGAGGGCGCGGCGCCAGCGGAAATTCATCGGCGGACCCTCAGGCATTTCGGTGGCCGACACCTCGATCGGCTCGGGCGAACGGAACAGCCGGATCGGCCGTTCCGGCGGGAAGATGGTTGCGCGCGGCGCGTCTTTCGAGCCCGGCTTCCTGGGCGGTGCTTTGCGTTGTGGCGCTTCCGAGAACGGGATGGTGGCGATGGCGCGCTCCGGCAGATGGCTCTCGAGGGCGACCGGTTTCAGCACCGCACTGTCGCCGAGCCTGGCGCGGATGCGGTCGGCAAAGAGTGCCATGTCGGCGCCGTCATCCTCGGTCTCGCCGGTCAAATCGGCCTGCTGCATGTCGAAGCCGGCGGCCGCCAGCACCGAAAGCCGCACCAGGTCGAAGCCGTAGCCGGCATCGATGTCCTGTTCGAGCGCGGCCAGCCGCTCATGGAACAGGCGCTGGATAAGCTTGGGTTCGCGCAACGGTCGCGAGGTACCGACAGCGATGCGGCTGACGGCGCCGTCGACGCGAAACAACAGCAGCGCCAGCATCCTTGCGCCTTCGCCGCGGCGTTCGAGATCGGCCTTCAGCGTCACCGCCAGCAAGAGCACCAGCCGTTCGATCTCGGCGGTCAGCACGACCGGCTCGGCCAGGTGGCGTTCGACTGAAAGGGGCGCCACCGGCAGGCGCGGCGATACCGCCTCGTCGAGGCGGCCGAGCGCCTGGTCAAGACGCAACAGCAAGGTCGCGCCGAAACGGCGGGCGAGCGGCGCGCGCGGCGCTGCCATGACCGCGCCGGCGGTGCGCAGACCGACGCTTTCCAGGCTGGCGCGGATATCGGCCTCGATGCGCAGTGCGGCCAGCGGCAAGGGGGCGAGCAGCGCTTCTTCCTCGCCGGAGACAACGATGCGGTCGCCGCAAAAGCGCGCTGCCGCCCAGGCTGCACCCGGCGTCGCGGCCAACCCGGCGCGGACATCGAAACCCTGCTGGAAAAACCGCGCAAGGATGTCGTCCAGCATGGCGCGCTCGCCGCCGAACAGGTGGGTACAGCCGGTGACGTCGAGATAAAGCCCGTCGACGCCGTCAAGCGCCACCAGCGGCGTATAGCGGTCGCACCAGTCGGCGAGGCCTTCGAGCAGCCGGCGGTCGGCCTCCGGATCGGCCTCGACAATGTCGATCGAGGGATGCATGGCACGGGCGTCGGCAATGCCCATGCCAGGCTTCAGATGCAGCGCCTCAGCCCGCTCGTCGAGGGCCGATATGCGCTGGGCGTTGCGGTCGCGATGGCTGATCACGAGCGGTGGGTGAGATGGCGGCAGATGATCCGAAGGCCGGGAACGCCACGACCGTCCCAGGCGCTGGCGCAGGATCCGTTCTGCCGCCAGATGCGGGAACCACAGCGACAGAATTCTCTGCCCGTTTTTCGCGGGGCTTTCTTTCTTCGAATGCGTGTTCATCGGGGTTCCACTCCAGTGTGAATTGTCCAGGCAGAGCGGTGCGGCTCTTGCCGATGCTGACGGTGAAGGCAGGGTGGCCGATCGAGCCGGCAAGCGGCCCGGCGATCGTCCGGCGCGATTTCGCTGGTGCAGCCGACACGATGAGGCGCACCGGGGCGGCGGTCGGCTCGGCTTCGCCGGCCTGGCGCAGCAGGAACACCGGCCGGCCGGCGTTTTGGGCGCGCGCGTGCAGCCGGCGCGTCGCGGTGAGGTCGAGCCGCTGCGGGCTGCCACGGATTTCGAGGATGATTGCGGCGAGCGCCGTCATCTTGGCGGCCTCCTCGGCTACCCACAGCGCATCGGTGAGTTTCGGCGCCTCGGAAAACAGCAATTGCTCCGGTGCGAGACCGAACATGCCCTGCAATCCCCTGGCATAGGGAAAGCCGGCCTCGCGAAAAATCTCCGATGTGCCGATCCACAGCACGGGCAAGGGCTGGCCCTTGAGGATCAGGCTGACAAGCGACAGCACAAAGCCGGCGACGGCCCCGGCATTGCGGGTCTCAAGGCCATGGATTTCGCTCAAGGCGGCTTTCGGAAGGCCGCCGCTCAGCGCCGCATCGAGGCGCTCGACGCCGGTGGCCAGGAAAGCATCCGGCGAAGCCACGGCAAGCCCGCGCCGGATGATGGTGACATCGGCATCGGGTTCAGGCGCGGCGTCGAGACCGCCGCCAGGACCCGCGCGCAGCCCCTCGCCAGCCGGCGCGGCCAGGCGCTCGGGCAGCGTTCCCTCGATCTTCGCGATCTGGCGGCGCAGGGCAAAAACAGTCTCCCGCGCCACGGCTGATGTCGCCATGACGGTCAATTTCTCTCACAATTGTTCCTGTTATGTTCCCATAGATTCCAGAGGGTGCCGGAAGAGTCAAGCGGAGTCAGAAGGAATTTATTCCTTGATCAAAGGTGGCGAGGCCAACCTTGGACTTTGGTCGCAGCCATTCGGCGCAAAGAAACAGTCATCGGCCAGGTACCCGTCCATTTGCCGAGTCCGGAGGGAAAGCCTATATGCCGGGATCAAAGGACAAAGCATGGCCCGCATCTACAAGACCCGCACCTGGCACGATGAACTCTCGCCCTCGATCGAGGAGATGGAGTTTCTGGCGCTGGAGGCGTACGCGCATCTGCCCGACGATTTCCGCAAGCTGACCGGCGAGATCGTCATCATGATCGCCGAATTCCCGACCGACGAGATCATGGACGATCTGTCGCTGGAGACGCCGTTCGACCTGCTCGGCCTGTTCGAGGGCCGCGGCATCGCCGAGCGCTGGAACCCGCAGACCGGCGAAGGCCCGAACCGCATCACCCTCTACCGCCGCGCCATCCTCGACTACTGGGCCGAGAACGAAGAGACGCTGGGCGACATCGTCACCCACGTGCTGATCCACGAGATCGGCCACCATTTCGGCCTGTCGGATGATGATATGGAGAAAATCGAAGAGGCGGCGGAGTGAGGCTGCGCCGATATTCAGGTGAAGCCGGCCTGCGAACGGCAGCTTCCTGCGCTTCCGGTGCTCGCGTACTTTAAGTACGCTCCGCTCCGGTTCTCGGAAACCACTGTTCTCGGCTCGGCCTGACCTGAATCTCGACACAGCCTGCGTCCGTGCCTGGCAAAGCCTACCAGTCGCTCAGCTTGGTATCCGGCCCGTATTCCTGGCCGTCGATATCCTTCACCACCGCCTGGCCGCAGCGCATCGATTTGGTCTTCTTGTCGTAGGCGTAGGTCGGTGAGCCGTACAGGTGCCAGCCCTTGTTCAGCGCCGCGGTGACCTTGTGGCAGAAGGTTGAATCGTCGGGGGCGGACAAAAAGCGGTAAAGTCTCATGGGTCAGATCCTGTCGTGAGTTCGTCTTTTCGGGGCGGATCATGCGCCGATGGCGGCGGCCTTCGCCAGCAATTTCTCGGCCTGCGCCAGATGCAGCCGCTCGACCATCCTGCCGTTCAGAGCAATCACGCCCTTGCCGGCATTTTCCGGCAAGGCGAAGGCATCCTTCACCGCGCGCGCCTCGGCGAGAGCTTCGGGCGCGGGCGCAAAGGCGCGGTTGGCGGTTTCGATCTGGGCGGGGTGGATCAGCGTCTTGCCATCGAACCCCATGGCAGCGGCTTCCGTGCATTCGCGCGCAAACGCGTCGAGGTCGCGAAAATCGTTGGAGACGCCGTCGAGCATGTCGATGCCGCCGGCCCGCGCCGCCAGCACCATCTGCATCAGCCAAGGCACGAGGTAGCGCCGATCAGGCGTCGCCAGAATGCCGGTTTCCTTGACCAGATCGTTCGTTCCGGCAACGAAACAAGCTAGGCGCGAGGCCGGGTCGCGGCCGAGTTCGGCAATGGCGCCGATATTGAGCATGGCCTTGGGCGTCTCGATCATCGCCCAGAGCTTGACGCTGTCGGGGGCAAAATTATCGTCGAGCACGTCGCCGACTTCGAGGATATCGCGCGGCGTGGCGACCTTGGACAACAGGATGCCGTCGGGCTCGAATTTCGCCGCGGCGAGCAGGTCATCGTTGCCCCATTCGCTGGACAGCGCGTTGACGCGCACGATCATTTCGCAGCGGCGCCCATGCTGATTGGCAACTGGTCGGCTGGCGAAAATGCCGGCCAATTTGTCCCGCGCGGCGATCTTGTCTGAGGGCGCGACGGCGTCTTCGAGGTCGATGATCACGGCATCGCAGGCCAGCGTCGCGATCTTGGCCAGCGCCTTGTCATTGGAGGCGGGGACGTAAAGCACCGAGCGGCGCGGGCGGTAAGGTTCGCTTGTCATGGCCGATCTATGCCGCGTGGGGGCGGGGGAGGCAAGCGTCCGACCGGTACCTGATGACGAGCCAACTGCGAAAGCTTGCGCTGCCCCGCCCGTCCCGCAGCAGTTGCGGAAGGGGGCCTTTCCTCTCCCCCGTCGATCGGGGGAGAGGTGTCGAGCGAAGCTCGACGGAGTGGGGGTCGACGGAGTGGATGTCGACCCTTGGGGCGCAAGGCGAGGCGATGTTTGCACCGAATGCCCTTCCTGTGTCCGTTCGCGGCGACTGCCAGGTGGTTCCCCCACTCCGTCTCGGCTTCGCCGAGCCACCTCTCCCCCCTCCGGAGGGAGAGGAAAGGAGCCTGGCTGGGACAGCGCCAACGTCCGGAAAGATGGGGGGGAGCGCCCCGGCCGTAAGCGCAGGTCCTGCACGAAAACTGCACATCCCTGCGGAAAACCTCCTCCGCTCCGCCCCGCCGTTTCCATGCGAGCCCGCGACAACAGCGGCATGCAACAGCGAAACGCTCACCTTTGGTCCTTGCCCTATCGCCTGCGCAGCGAAAGCTGGTGGTTGGTCGATCCGCCCCGGGCGGCGGCCCGCCCTTACCTGGAAGCGAGCCTGCTCCCTTTTATCCGCCCACCGGCCGAGCGGACCCAGCCCATCAGGAAAATCCGCGCATGACATCGTTTGCAAGCTTTTCCAGCCGCTTCGGCATCGCCGTCCTGCTCGTGGCGCTGGCGGATTTTTTCTTTTACGGCCAGCCCGCCGGGATCACGGTGCTGCTGTTTGCCATCCTGATCGCCGGCGCGGTGGTCGCTGTGCATCCTGCCGCGCTGAATTCCACCCGACCCTGGCTCAAGCCGGCCGCTTTGTTCGTCGCGCTGCTGCCGCTGGCCGAGAACGTCAGCCCGCTGTCGGTGGCGATAGCTGTCGTGGCGCTGGTGGTGTTTGCGCTGTCCCTGTCCGGGCGGCTACGGCACGGCATCGCCCGCATTGCCGGCCAGGTGGCGCTGTTCCTGCTGGCGGCGCCGCTGCGCCTTATCCGTGACTTTTTCCAATGGCGCCGCACGGTGCGCCGGCTTGGCGGCCGCCGCATCCGCCTGGCGTCCATCATCGTCTGGGTCATGCCGGTGACGCTGGGCGCGGTGTTCCTGTTCTTGTTCGGCGCCGCCAATCCGGTCATCGAATACTGGCTGTCGCTGATCGACCTGATGAAGCTGCTCGATCTCATCCAACTGGCGCGGATCGTCTTCTGGCTGTTCGTGATCGCCGGCGTCTGGGCTTTCCTGCGGCCTCGCCTGCCGCGTTTCCCGCGCCGCCTTCCACCTTTGACGCCGCCTGCAGCCGTGGCCGCACCGGCCGCGACTAAACCAGCGACAACGATCGAGGCCGTCGTCTTCGGCAAGGCCGCGATCCTGCGCGCGCTGATCGTCTTCAACGCCTTGTTTGCGCTGCAGACCGGGCTCGACGCAGCCTATCTCTGGGGTGGGGTCGCCCTGCCGGACGGGTTGAGCTATGCCGCCTATGCGCATCGCGGCGCCTATCCACTGATCGCCACCGCGCTGCTGGCCGCCGGCTTCGTGCTGGCGGCGCTGCGGCCGGGCAGCGAAACCTCAGGCGATCCGCTGATCCGCCGGCTGGTCTATGCCTGGGTGGCGCAGAACATCGTGCTGGTCATCTCGTCGATTCTCAGGCTCGATCTCTATATCGGCGTCTATGCACTGACCTACTGGCGCATCGCCGCCTTCGTCTGGATGGGGTTGGTGGCGTCAGGGCTTGCACTGATCATTGCCCGCATCGCGGTTGGAAAATCCAACGAATGGCTGCTCTCCGCCAATCTTGCGACGCTATCGGCGACGCTTTATGCCTGCTGCTTCATCAACTTCGCCGCAACGATCGCCAATTTCAATGTCGACCATTCCCTTGAAATGACCGGCGACGGCACGCCTATCGATACCGAATATCTGCGCTCGCTCGGCGCTGCCGCCATGCCGGCGCTGGACCGCCTCTACATGCACCAATTCGGAAACCAAACCACCTATCTGGCCGATCAAATGATGATCGACGACACTATCGCCGAGCAGAAGCAGTGGCGCGCCTGGAGCTTTCGCGGCTGGAGGCTCGTGCAGGTTCTCGACAAGAGAGGTCCGCTCGTGCTTCCTCCACCTACCCAGCCCTCGCAACCTTCAGTGCCGGACCGTTAGATCCATGCCGCATCAGATCCTGGTCGCCGACGACGATCCGCACATTCGCGAGATCATCTGCTTTGCGCTGGAGAGGGCCGGGATGAAGACGCAGGCCGTCGCTGACGGCGCAGCCGCCCTGCAGGCGATCGAAGGCCGCGAGCCCGACCTCGTCGTGCTCGATATCGGCATGCCGGAGATGGACGGGCTGGAAGTCTGCCGGCGGCTGAGGCAGCGCTCCGATGTGCCGATACTGTTCCTGTCGGCGCGAGACGAGGAGATCGATCGCATCCTCGGGCTCGAAATGGGCGGCGACGACTATGTGACGAAACCGTTCAGCCCGCGCGAGCTGGTGGCGCGCGTCAACGTTATCCTGCGCCGCGCCCGCCCGGTGGCGCCCGACCCGGCCGACGACAAAAACTTCGCGCATGGCAAGCTCAGCCTGGTGCCGGCCAGCCACGGAGCCAGTTTCGACGGCAAGGCGCTGGCGCTGACGGCGATCGAGTTCTCGATCCTCAGGGGATTTCTGGCGCGGCCGGCGCATGTGCTGGGCCGCGACCTGGTGGTCGCCAGCGCCTATGCCGCCAACATCCACGTCGCCGACCGTACCGTCGATAGCCACATCCGCAACATCCGCGCCAAGCTGGCGGCGGCGGGCTGTCTCGACGCCATCGAAACCGTGCATGGTGTCGGTTTCCGGCTCGGCCGATGCGGCGCCTGAGCGACGCCAAATGGATCGGCACCAAATGGCGGCCAAGGCTGGCCACGGTGGTTCTCGCCATCCTCATCATGGTGCTGGCGCTGCCGCTGGTCGGCCTGTTCTTCTTCCGGCTTTATGAAAACCAGCTGATCCGCCAGACCGAGGGCGAGTTGATCGCGCAAGGCGCCGTCATCGCCGCCATCTATGCACAGAATATCAGTGACGCCGCCATTGCCCCGGAGAAGCTAGGGGTGCCGATGCAGGCTGACAGCGGCGATGCCAGCCGCGGCGACGACTCGCCTTACCAGCCGATCGAGCCGAGCCTCGATCTCGCTTCCGACTACCTGCTGCCGACCCGACCCGCCGGCATCGCCGCGGCCATCGATCCAGCCTTCGCGGCGATCGGCGCCAGCCTGTCCGGCATTCTCGACACGACGCAAAAAACCACGCTGGCCGGCTTCCGGCTGCTCGATCCGCGCGGCGTTGTCATTGCAGGGCGCGACGAGGTCGGACTATCGCTGGCCAATGTCGAAGAGGTGCGCACCGCCCTTGCCGGCCACTACGCCAGCGTGTTGAGACAAAGAATTCCCGACCAGCCGCCACCGCCCCTCTATTCGGTCAGCCGCGGCACGAAAGTTCGCGTCTTTGTCGCCATGCCGATCGCGGTCGACGGCCATGTCGCCGGCGTGATCTACCTGTCTCGAACGCCGAACAACATCGTCAAGCATCTCTATGGCGAACGCGGCAAGGTGACGCTGGCGGCCATCGCCATGCTCTCTGGCACGCTGGTGATCGCGCTGGTGTTCCTGCGCACCGTGAGCCGGCCGATCTACGCGCTGATGGAGCGCACGAGGCGCATCGCCGCCGGCGACCGCGACGCGATCCGGCCGCTCGACCATCACGGCACGCGCGAAATGGCCGAGCTGTCCGCGGCCTTTCTCGACATGGCGGAAAAGCTGCAGGCGCGCTCCGACTCGATCCAGACCTTTGCCACCCATGTCTCGCACGAGCTCAAATCGCCGCTGACGGCGATCCAGGGCGCGGCCGAACTCTTGCGCGATTCCGGCGAGGCGATGGACGCGGCAGAGCGCAAGCGGTTTTCCGGCAACATCGTCAACGATGCCGGAAGGCTCAATCTGCTGGTACGGCGCCTGCTCGATCTGGCGCGCGCGGAAAACCTGGCGCCGAGCGGCGAAAGCACATCGCTCGATGCGGCGCTGGCATTGCTGCCGGTGGACGGCAGGCTGGCTGTGACCATCGAGACGGGCGGCGAAACCGGTCTGCGCATCTCGGCCGAGAATGCGGCGATCGTGCTTGCCAACCTGATCGACAATTCCGCCAGGCACGGCGCGACCCAGGTTTTGCTGGCGGCTGCCAGCGCCGACGGCAAAGTGACGATTGCGATCAGCGATGATGGCGCCGGCATTTCGCCGAGCAACAGGGCGCGCATTTTCGAGCCGTTCTTCACCACGCGGCGCGAATCCGGCGGGACCGGCATGGGCCTCGGCATAGTGCTGGCCCTCCTGAAAGCGCATGATGGCACGATCGCGCTGGTTGACTCCGGGCGCGGCACGCGCTTCGAGATCATTGTGCCGGGGGCATGAAGGATGCCGGCGGCCGGATCGGAGAAAAACGTGCGCTACGACATCGTCATCATCGGCGGAGCCATCGTCGGCTCCTCGGTCGCCTACTACCTTCGCGAGGAAGGCTTTTCCGGCTCCATCGCGCTGATCGAACGCGACCCGCAATTCGCCCATGCGGCAACGACGCTGTCCATGGCCTCGATCCGTCAGCAATTCTCGATTCCGGAAAATATCCGGCTGTCGCAGTTCACGCTAAACCTGTTCCGGCGGCTGAAGGAGACCTTCGGCACCGACGCCGATATCGGTTTTCGCGAAGGCGGCTATCTCATCCTGGCCGGCGAGGCCGGGTTGCCGATCCTGAAAGCCAACCACCAAGCACAGGTCGCCGAGGGCGCCGACATTCTGCTCGAGGATGCCGACCAGCTGGCAAAGCGCTTTTCGTGGCTGTCGACGGAAGGCATCAGCGCCGGCGCCTTCGGCCGCAGCGGCGAGGGCTGGTTCGACGCTCATGCGATGCTGACGCTGTTCCGCAAGGCGCTGCGCGACAGACAAATCGATTTCATCGCCGCCGACGTCACCGGCATCGAGAGGCAGGGCAACCGCGTCACCGGCGTGGACCTCGACAACGGCGAAAGACTGCAAGCCGGCATCGTCGTCAATGCCGCCGGGCCGAATGCCGGCAAGGTGGCCGGCATGGCGGGACTCGTGCTGCCCGTCGAGCCGCGCAAGCGCAACGTTTTCGTCTTCGAGGCGCGGGCAAAATACGCCGACATGCCGCTGCTGGTCGACCCATCCGGCATCTATGTCCGGCCTGAAGGCTCGGTCTATCTCACCGGCGGCGCCGAGCTGGAGGAGGGCGATGGCCCCGCCGACCCCCGGGATTTCGACGTCGACTGGCCGCTGTTCGAAGAGGTGATCTGGCCCGTGCTGGCAACCCGCATCCCCGCCTTCGAGGCGATCAAGCCGACCCGCGCCTGGGCAGGCCACTACGACTACAACACGCTCGACCAGAACGCGGTGATCGGACCGCATCCCGAGGTCGAGAATTTCATCTTCGCCAACGGGTTCTCAGGGCATGGGCTGCAGCAGGCGCCGGCCGTCGGCAAGGCGCTGGCGGAGCTTTTGGTGCATGGCGGGTATCGGACCGTGGATTGCTCGGCGTTCGGGTACGCCAGAGTGGCCGAGGGAAGGGCGTTCCGGGAATTGAATGTGATTTGAGGCGGGCGGAATAGGATCGCTCTGTCGAGTTCCCGCCCACCCCCCTCTGCCCTGCCGGGTATCTCCCCCGCAAGGGGGCAGATTGGCAGCTTCGGCGAAGGCGCCATTCTTGCAACGTCGGCGATTGGCGAAAGCGGTCGCGGCATCTGATCTCCCCCCTTGCGGGGGAGATGGCCGGCAGGCCAGAGGGGGGTGCTGTCCCGCGAGATTCTAAGCAACCATCGCACTGACAGCCATCGCGTTGCCCAGTGCATGCCCGGCGGCCGTGTTGTCGAAAATGCCCCAGACCTCGGCACCGGAAGCGGCCGCTGCTTCCACTTGCCGCGCAAACCGGTCGAGCCACCCGGCCCTGCTGCCTCCGGAACCGAAGCCGGGTCGGCGGCGACCCGTGCGACCTGGTGACCGGCCAGCAGTGCGTCCGCCTCGGCGCCGAACCAGCTGGGATGGCGCGGCTCGCATGCCAGCCTTGCCCGGACACACTTGCTCAACATGTCGAAGAAACCGCCGGCGACCTCCGGCTCGAAGGGCAGGCTTGGCGGCAGCTGCGCCAGAAGCACGCTCAGCTTTTCGCCGAGACCTTCGACCTGCCCGAGAAAGTCCTCCGTCAGCCCCTCGCAATCGGCGAGGCGATGCTCATGGGTCATGCTCTTCGGTGCCTTGACCGCGAAGCGGAAGTGCTCCGGCACGGCGTGCGCCCAGCGCTCATAGGTCTCGCGGCGGTGCGGCTTGTAGAACGAGGTGTCGATCTCGACGACCGGAAAGCGTTTTCCGTAACGTTCGAGATGCGACCCGGGCTGCGGAAAGTCAGCCTTGTATCGAGACGGAATTCCCCAGCCGGCGGTGCCTATGAGAGATCGGCGATTTCCCATGCTGGGGATGTGGACCGGATGAAGCGCGGGTCAAGGGCGGTGCCGGCAGGCGTTGTTCCGCGGGGTCCTGAACACCGTTCCGCATTGCCCGAGAACCTTGCCCGCCTTGACTGCCCAACCCGATCGGCAATTGCGCCCGACGCGCGTCAGCCCTCGCGGGAGAACCAGAACGCGTCGGCCATTCGCGTCATGCCAATACGCTCATAGAAGCCGACGGCGTCGGGCATCGAGATCAGGCTGATGGCGACCGAAGGCCCAAGCTGCCGGCGGGCCTCGTCCATCAGGCCCTTGCCGATGCCGCCGCCTTGCGCCGATTGCGACACGGCGAGCTCTGAGACGTAGCACACCCAGGAAAAATCGGTGATGGCCCTGATAACGCCGATCAGCGGCCTGCCTTCGATGTCGAGCCGCGCCGTGAGCACCAGGTTCGCGCCTGAAAGCATCGCCTGCAGCCGGGCGTCGTCATCGACGGGGCGTGTTTCGCCGAGCGTGGATTCGACCAGCACGCGGCGGAACTCGGCGACGTCGAGCTCAGGCTCCCTGGCATAGATAATCTTCGATTGTGCGGTCATGGGCGTAAGGTGCACCAGCGGCAGCCGGTTTTAAAGACAGTGCCGCGTCGATCTTTCGATCGGGCCGCGCACCAACAGTTGCCTTTTATTTGCCGGCGGCTTTGTGTAAACCGGGCGCCAGCAAACCCTGACGCAACGAATTATCGATCAAGAACGGGCAAAAGCCATGGAAAAATTCACCAAGCTCACCGGCGTCGCCGCACCGATGCCGATCGTCAATGTCGACACCGACATGATCATCCCCAAGGATTATCTCAAGACGATCAAACGCACCGGGCTCGGCAGCGGCCTGTTCGCCGAAATGCGCTACAAGGACGATGGCTCGGAAAACCCCGACTTCGTGCTCAACAAGCCAGCCTACCGCAAGGCGCAGATCCTGGTCGCCGGCGACAATTTCGGCTGCGGTTCGAGCCGCGAACACGCGCCGTGGGCGCTGCTCGATTTCGGCATTCGCTGCGTCATCTCGACCTCGTTCGCCGACATTTTCTACAACAACTGCTTCAAGAACGGCATCCTGCCGATCACCGTCAGCGCCGAAGACTTGGAGAAGCTGATGGACGACGCCTCGCGCGGCTCCAATGCGACGGTTTCGGTCGACCTCGAGGCCAAGGAAATCCGCGGACCGGATGGCGGCGTGGTCACCTTCGACCTCGACGACTTCAAGCGCCACTGCCTGCTGAACGGTCTCGATGATATCGGCCTGACCATGGAGAAGGCCGGCGCCATCGCCTCGTTCGAGAAGAAGAACGCTGCCGAGCGTCCTTGGGCCTGAGTGGTACGAGATGGCCCGGCCGCCACAAAGCCGGGTTCGTGGCGGCTGAACGGAGGGGACAGTCATGACACGTTTTCTTCTTGCCGGCGCCTGCGCGCTGGCGTGGATGCTGATGCCGGTGGCCGGCGCGCAAGCACAGACCGACACGGTCCTCGTGCCGGCAGAAGATCCGTCCGCCGCCGATCCGGGCGCGTCGAGCAATGCGGCCCTGGCGGACGATGACAGCCAGGGGCCGGTCCCGTTCGAGGGCGGGCAGCTGACCATCACCCAGCCGGAGCAGGATGGCGAAAAGGTGCTGGCCTATGACGGCAAGCAGCTGGCCAGCAATTACGACGTGTTCTTCGACAGAACAGTCAAGGTCGGCGGCGTCGACGTGGCGCTGGTCGATGTCGGCGACGGCGGCAACCAGTGCGGCCCGGCCAAGGTCATCGTCTGGAAGCCGGAAGGCGGCGAGATACAAAGCCTCAAGGTCGAACAGGACGAATGCGGCGCGCCGCCGGCGGCGGTGGCCGACAACGCCATCTATTTCGTGCCGTATCTGTTGCCGGGCGATACGAAGCAAGCGCTTCAATGGTCGCCCAGCGACGGGCTGACGATCTCGGGCGACCTGACCTACGCGCCGGAGCCGGGTACGGACTGGAAGGACGTCGATCCGGCCAAATACCAGAACATCATCGACGCCTTCCACAATGAGGCCGTCTACAAGGCGGCGCAGACGCTACTCGGCGACACCATGCCCGACATGGCGACCAGCCTGCTGGTCGGCGGCGGCACCGAAAAGACGGCGTCGGGCGCCTTCTACGCCACCGGCTGCGTGCCGCACGCATGCGGCAGCAATGACGGTTTCATGGCGGTCGACCCGGCCAAGCACACGCTCTACTTCGCCCGGCGCGGCGACAATGGCGAGCCGCAGGCGTGGCCTGACGTGAAGACCTGGCCTGCGGATGTGAAGGAAGCAATGGACAAGGCGCAGGAGTCGGGGAACTAGGGTTCGCGGCAGCGCGGCGAACACTCGGTGTTCATGCTTGTTCCGTCGCGATCCCGGGCATCTCCCGCTCAAGGGGGGAGATCAGACGTCACTCTGGCTTTCGCCAATCGCAAATGTGGAAAGCGAGAAAGGCGTCCGAACTGCTAATCTCCCCCGTTGAGGGGGAGATGGCCGGCAGGTCAGAGGGGGGTGCTGTCCCGCCGACGACCAAGATTTGCACCTGACTTGGCCCATGGCCTGGCCGGCCCTTTCCCTGCAAAGTGTCCGAAACCACAGCGAGGCTCCATGCGCACACTCATCTCCACCGGTTCGCCCTTCGAAAAAACCGCCGGCTATTCGCGCGCGGTGGTGCAGGGCGACTGGTGCTTCGTCTCGGGAACCACCGGCTATGACTATGCGACGATGGCCATGCCGGAAACGGTGGAGGCGCAGACGCGCAATTGTCTGGCGACCATCGCCGAGGCGCTGAGGGATGGCGGCTTCGACATGGCCGATGTGGTGCGGGCGCATTACTACATCACAGACCGGGCCATCGTGGACGTCGTCTTCCCCATCCTCGGCGAGGCTTTCGGCGAGATCAGGCCGGCGGCGACGATGATCGTGTGCCAGCTCAACAAGCCGGAAATGAAGATCGAGATCGAAGTCACGGCGCTGCGGCGCACGGCTTGAGGAGGCCAAAGCCATGACGGTCCGGCGCATCGTAGCCAATATCGGGACGCAGGACGCGGCGGCGGCGAAACGCTTCTATCAGGACGTGCTTGGCCTCGATGTGCTGATGGATCAGGGCTGGATCGTCACCTACGGGTCCGACGAACGGATGCAGGTGCAGATCAGCTTCATGGCCCAGGGCGGCTCCGGCACGCCGGTGCCGGACCTCTCCATCGAGGTCGACGATGTCGATGCGGCGCTGCAAGGCATGAAGGCCGCCGGCTTTGCCGTCGAATACGGTCCGGCCGACGAGCCGTGGGGCGTACGGCGGTTTTATGTGCGCGATCCGTTCGGCCGGTTGGTGAATATTTTGTCGCACAAGTGATTTGTTCCTCTCCCCCGCCTCTGGCCACGGCGAGGAACCCAGGTCTTGAGAGGCGGGCGCCGCCGTAGCGTTCTTCATCCCCTTGCGCCGCAAGCTCTTGGCGTTTAGCAAGGCCGCGGTTTCTCCAAACAGCATCGGACGGTTCTCCATGGCTTCGAAAAATCTTCTCCTGCTCGCCGGCGACGGCATCGGCCCCGAGGCGATGGCCGAGGTGAAGAAGCTGATCGCGGCCATGAACGCAAAGCTCGGCAGCGGTTTTGCCACTGATGAAGGCTTGGTCGGCGGCTGTGCTTACGACGCACATGGCGCGGCGATTTCCGACGCCGACATGGCAAAGGCGATGGCTGCGGATGCGGTTCTGTTCGGCGCCGTTGGCGGGCCGAAATGGGACAAGGTGCCTTACGAGGTGCGTCCCGAGGCCGGGTTGCTACGGCTGCGCAAGGATATGGAGCTGTTCGCCAATCTCCGGCCCGCCATCTGCTATCCGGCGCTGGCCGCGTCCTCTTCGCTGAAGCAGGAGGTGGTCGAAGGCCTCGACATATTGATCGTGCGCGAGCTTACCGGCGGCGTCTATTTCGGCGAGCCGAAGCAGATCATCGATCTCGGCAACGGCCAGAAGCGCGGCATCGACACGCAGGTCTACGACACGTTCGAGATCGAGCGGATTTCGGGCGTCGCCTTCGAGCTGGCGCGCACGCGCAAGAACCACGTGACATCGATGGAAAAGCGCAACGTCATGAAATCCGGCGTGCTGTGGAACGAGGTCGTCACCCAGACCCAGAAGACTCGCTATGCCGACGTCAAGCTCGACCACATGCTGGCCGATGCCGGCGGCATGCAGCTGGTGCGCTGGCCAAAGCAGTTCGACGTCATCGTCACCGACAATCTGTTCGGCGACATGCTGTCCGACATCGCCGCCATGCTGACCGGATCGATCGGCATGCTGCCGTCGGCCTCGCTCGGCGCGCCCGATGTGAAGACCAAGAAGCGCAAGGCGCTGTACGAGCCGGTGCATGGCTCGGCGCCCGACATTGCCGGCCAGGGCATCGCCAACCCGATCGCCATGATCGCGTCGTTTGCCATGTGCCTGCGATATTCCTTCGGCATGGTCGATGAGGCCGACAAGCTCGAAGGCGCAATAGCCGCCGTGCTCGACGACGGGCTGCGGACGAAGGATATTTTGTCCGAGGGCATGACCGAAGTCGGCACTGTCGCAATGGGCGATGCCATCATCGCCAAGTTCCTGGCTTAGCGGCCGACTCAGCGGATCTCGCCGGCCAGCCGTTTCAGCAGGCCGACGAGTTGCGCCTCATCCACGGCTGAGAAAAAAGCAGCGTCGGCGGCTTCGACGGCGACGATAGCGCGCTGGACTGCGGCCGTCCCCGTCGTGGAGACGCGGATCACCTTGGCGCGGGAATCCCGCGGGTTGGTGTCCCGCACAATCAGTCCCTTTGCCTCGAGCCGGGCGACGACGTCCGATGTCATCTTCACCTCGGTGCCGGCCTGGGCGGCGAGCTGCACCTGGTTAGGCGGCTCGCCATAGCGGCCGAGCCACATCGCCGAAGCCAGCAGCACGAACTGGACATGCGTAAGGTCAAGCGGGGCCAGCGCCGCCGTCATGACGCGCTGCCAGCGCATGGTGGTTCGCCAGAGCAACAAGCCGGGGCTCTCGGATGGTCCGCTGAAGCGCGTTTGCAGATCCCCCCGATCAGCCACCGTTCGCCAACTCCCTTGCCTGCTCGAACAGTTTGGCCATCGAAGTGTCGAAATCGCCGCTGATCTGCGGCCCGAGCTCTGGTCCGACCTCGGCGGCCGATGGGCCGGAAATCTCGAGGCGATGCGTCACTTGAGTGCCACCCTCGACCGGCGTCAGCGTATGCCTGAACAGCAGTTTCGTGTCGCCGAACGAGGTCTCGTCGGCATAGGTTACAGCGTCGACGAGGTCGACGATCGTCGATTCGAAGGTGTCCTGCCCGACGGGCGTTACAGAGACGCGGGTGCCCTTGGCGAACGGGCCGTGCAGCACGAAGGTATCGGACCCTTCGTAGGTGAGGCGGCCTTCGTGCAGCGCCTTGAGCGCGTTCCAGATGGCCTGCGCCGAAAGGGGGGAAATTGCGGTGTACTCGTTGGTCCACATTTGTCTTGGCTCCATCATCCGTTTTCGATCGTCGATTTGATGATTGCACAGATTATCTATGCACAGACTAAATGGCAAGAGAAATATTTCGTTCGTTCGGTCAAAACAGCAGCTGCCTTCCCGGCTGCGACCTAAGCCATTGTTATAGCACGGCTGTCCGCAAACAGCCGGCTGCTCATTTCTTGGTGCGGGTCTAGGCTCCGCCTCCTCCAGGCACCGGCCCCCACTGGTTTTCGTGGGCCTGGGTCGGGATCAATCCGAGTATCAGCGCGAGGATCAGCGTAGCCGGAGCGAACATGAAGGTGATTGCGAAGTAAGGTATTGCCAGCCAGCCGGTCAGGCCGATGTCGTGCAAGCGGCGCACGACGAGCCCGACCCAGGGCAGGAACGTCGCTAGCCAAAACAGCCCCCAGACGCCGATCATCACAATCGGCCAGTTGCCGGCATCGAAATTGCCGACGGCCTGGTCGGCGAGGGCGCCGGCAATTCCGACCAGGATGAAGCTGACGGTCCAGAACAGGCAGTAGCCCCAGAATTCCTTGCGGCGGGCGCGTTCGGCGAAGTTGATGTAGTTGCGCGTCACGCCTCGCCAGAAATAACCCGGCAGTCCGCTATCGCGAACCGCGCCGTCTTCCGCCAGGCGGCCGAAATGCTGTGGGGCGGCTGAACCGGCAGCCGCCTTGGGCGGCGCGGCGCTTGCCGCTGGCGCAGCGGTGGCGGGACTGGCGGGCTGGGCGCGGATTGAAAAAACGTCGCGCGCCTGACCGCTTGCCGGCAGAAACTCGACCACAGCGCCGTTCGCGATCACGGTATCACGGCGCAGATCCTCGCGCGCGAAGGTGTAGCGGTTGCCGTCCGCCCCGGTGATGAAGCCGAAACCCTGGGCCTCGTCATAGTGAAGAACTTCGCCGCGCATTTAGCCTCGCCCCCGTGCAGGCACAGACTGTTCAAAGTTGCGGCGGACTGCAAGGGGGTGGACGAAATGGAGGGCGAACGGTTCAGGCATGAGTTGCTTTATTTTCCGGTGCGTTGGCGCTGCCCCTCACCTGCCTGCCGGCATCCTCTCCCCGTATAGTGGCGGGGAGAGGGGTCGCTGTTATCGACGATTCCGCCAATCGCCAACGTTGCAAGAGAGCGCCAAGGCTGCGGTCAGCCCTTTCTCCCCGTCACTATACGGGGAGAAACGCCCGGCAGGGCAATGAGGGGCAGCGCCTGCATCTGTAATTGGCCGATAAGAGCCTCAAACCGGCCGCTTCTTCGGTTTCTTGTTCTTCGGCGGTCCAGCCTTGTCGAATTTCGGTTTCCCGGCCCAAGGCTTTGCATCGCCGGGGGGCCGTTCCCGCTTCTCGAATTTCGGCTTGTGTGCGCTTTGCGGCGCCTCGAACGGGCGCTTGCCGCGATGCGGCTTCTTGTCGGGCTTCGGCGCCTGGTAGCCGGCCCGCGACAGGTCGGGCGTGCCGTCCAGGCGCTTCACCGCAATGTTGCCCTGCAATTTCTTGTCGGGGCCGACGGCGGCGAGGAAGCGATCGGCCCAGTCGGCCGCGATCTGCACGTAGGTCTCATCCTGCTGCATCTTGATGGAGCCGATCTCGCGCTTGGAGATGTTGCCGGTGCGGCACAGCATCGGGATCAGCCAGCGCGGCTCGGCATTTTGCTTGCGCCCGATCGACAGCGAGAACCAGACACTGTCGCCGAAGTCGTCGCGCCGGCTTGGCGCTTCATCGCGGCGCTCGAATTTTTCGCCCGCCGGTTTGTCACGCGAAGGCGTGAACGGTGCGACATCCGTAAGCTCCTCGGGCGCCGAGCGGCTGGCGCGGCATTGGCGCACGAAGGCGGCCGCAATCTGTTCGGCGCCATGCCTGGCCAGAAGCGTGTCGACGAAACCGCGCTCGTCCTCGGCTACCGGCTCGTCGAAGACTGGATCGGCAAGGATGCGCTCGTCATCGCGCTTGATCACGTCGTCGGCCGAGGGCGGGCTCGCCCATGTCGCCTTCAGCCCTGCATTCTGCAGCAGGCGCTCGGTGCGCTTGCGGGCGCCGTTGGGCACGATCAGCGCGCTGACACCCTTGCGGCCGGCGCGGCCGGTACGGCCGCTGCGATGCAGCAGCGTTTCGGGATTGGTCGGCAGATCGGCATGGATGACCAGTTCGAGATTGGGCAGGTCGATGCCGCGCGCGGCGACATCCGTGGCGATGCAGACTTTGGCGCGTCCGTCGCGCATCGCCTGCAGCGCGTGGGTGCGTTCGTTCTGGCTGAGCTCGCCCGACAATGCGACGACGGAAAAATTGCGGTTGTTGAAGCGTGCCGTCAGATGATTGACGGCGGCGCGGGTGTTGCAGAACACCAGCGCGTTCTTCGCCTCGTAAAAGCGCAGCACGTTGATGATGGCGTTCTCGCGGTCGGGATAGGCGACATTCAGCGCCCGGTATTCGATATCGAGATGCTGCTTTTCCTCGCCGCCGGCCGAGATGCGTACGGCGTCGCGCTGATAGCCTTGCGCCAGCGTGGCGATCGAGCGCGGCACGGTGGCCGAAAACATCAGCGTGCGGCGCTGAGCCGGTGCGGCATCGAGGATGAATTCGAGGTCCTCGCGAAAGCCGAGGTCGAGCATCTCGTCGGCCTCGTCCAGCACCACGGCTTTCAGCGCCGACATGTCGAGGGAGTTGCGGGTGATGTGGTCGCGCAGGCGGCCGGGCGTGCCGACGACGATGTGGGCGCCGCGCTCCAGCACGCGCCGTTCGGAGCGCATGTCCATGCCGCCGACACAGGACGCGACGGTGGCGCCGGTCGGCGCGTAGAGCCATTGCAGTTCGCGCATCACCTGCAGAGCGAGCTCGCGTGTCGGCGCCACGGCCAGCGCCAGCGGTGCGCCAGCCTGGTCAAAACGTTCGGCGCTGCCCAGAAGGGTCGGCGCCAAAGCGAGGCCGAAGGCGACGGTCTTGCCGGAGCCGGTCTGCGCCGACACCAGAGCGTCGGACTCGCCGAGCTCCAGCACCGCCTTCTGCACCGGCGTCAGCTCGGTATAGCCGCGTTTTTCCAGCGCCTCTGCCAGCGCAGGAACAATAGCTTCGAAATTGGACATCTCACTCTTTCGGAATTCAGGGTCTGGGCTCATCATGGAGCACATGCCGGGGCTGACGCACGCCAGCCAAACACTATTTGGGCGTTCGTACTTCTTGCGGCCGCTATTGTACAGAGCAGGCGTGTGCCTCCCGCAATTGACTCCTGACGCAAACCGCGTAAAAGCCGGCATCGAACGGGATCATTTTCGATGCGCGGCCTTCTGATGGCTCTTCTTGCATTCGACTTCCCCGGCCACAATCATGGGGCCGGGCGCGTTGGCGCGTCTTACCGTTCCAGCAAAACTATGGCCAAAACCACCACCAAAACGGTGTGATTCCCTTGGCCTAACCACCCTCTCCCGGGTCCGGCCTGGGGGACGAAACCCGCATTGGCCGGCGGGTTTTCTCCAAAAACCAAGCGGAGAGGGACAGGAGATTTCTGATGAGTTTCAAGGTTGCGGTAGTCGGCGCCACGGGCAATGTGGGTCGCGAAATGCTCAACATACTGGAAGAGCGCGGCTTTCCGGTAAGCGAAGTCGTGGCGCTGGCCTCGCGGCGCAGCCAGGGCACCGAAGTGTCGTTCGGCGACCGTTCGCTGAAGGTCAAGACGCTCGACCAGTATGATTTTTCCGACACCGACATCTGCATCATGTCGGCCGGCGGCAACGTCTCGAAGGAGTGGTCGCCGAAGATCGGCAAGCAGGGCTGCGTCGTCATCGATAACTCGTCGGCCTTCCGCTACGACCAGGACGTGCCGCTGATCGTGCCGGAAGTGAACCCGGATGCGATCTCGCTGTTCACCCGCAAGAACATCATCGCCAATCCGAACTGCTCGACGGCGCAGCTGGTCGTGGCGCTGAAGCCGCTGCACGATGTCGCCACCATCAAGCGCGTCGTCGTCGCCACCTATCAATCGGTATCCGGCGCCGGCAAGGAGGGCATGGACGAACTCTTTACACAGACCCGCGCGGTGTTCGTCGCCGATGGCGTCGAGGTCAAGAAGTTCACCAAGCGCATCGCCTTCAACGTCATTCCGCATATCGACGTCTTCCTCGACGACGGCTCGACCAAGGAAGAGTGGAAGATGGTCGCCGAGACCAAGAAGATGCTCGACCCCAAGATCAAGCTGACGGCGACCTGTGTGCGCGTGCCGGTGTTCATCGGCCATTCCGAAGCCGTCAACATCGAGTTCGAAAAGCCGATCACCGCCGACGAGGCGCGCGACATCCTGCGCGAAGCGCCAGGCTGCCAGGTCTTGGACAAGCGCGAGGATGGCGGCTACATCACGCCGCTGGAATCGGCCGGCGAGGACGCCACCTTCATCTCGCGCATCCGCGAGGATTCGACCATCGACAACGGCCTGTCGATGTGGATCGTCTCCGACAATCTGCGCAAGGGCGCGGCGCTCAACGCGGTGCAGATCGCCGAGCTTCTGGTCGAGCGCGGCCTGATCCAGCCGAAGAAGAAGGCGGCCTGACGGCTGGTTTGTTTTCGCTCACGGGGTTCGGCCTTCGGCCGATTCCGTTTATCGCTCACGGGCCGTATCGCCGCTGCCGCGGCTGGCCCTCCGCGGGGCGCCGGAAAGCCGGCGGCCCGTAGTCGCGGGCTCGGCCTTCGGCCGAAGCCTTCCTTCTCCCCGTTCACGGGGAGAAGGTCCCGGCAGGGGGATGAGGGCAGCGCTGACCTCTGTTGAGAAACGCCTTTGAACGATCCCACCAAAATCGTGCTGCGCCCCGCCACGGCTTTGGATGCCGCGACCATCGCCATTGTCATGCGGGCCGCACTTGGCTCGTTCTCCTGGATGCCGGTCATCCACACGCCGGATGAGGATCTTGCCTTCATCCGCGAGATCGTGCTGTCCCGGCAGCAGGTGACGGTCGCCGAGGCCGGCACCGGCATTGTCGGCTTCATTGCCCTCAGCGGCGATTGGGTGGAACAGCTCTATCTCGACCCCGCCTGGACGGGGCAAGGCATAGGCAGCCGGCTGCTGGTGCAAGCGACCGCCGCGCTACGGATCGTTAAACTGCATTGCTTCCAGGCCAACACCGGCGCGCGTCGCTTCTACGAGCGCCATGGCTTTCGCCCCGAGGCGTTCGGCGCGGGCACCACCAACGAAGAAGGCCTGCCGGATATTCTCTACGTGCGTCGAGCTTGATATTCAGCCGGCGTTATCCTTGGCCAGTTGGCGCAATAACTCCATCGCTTCCTCGGCCCGCTCAGCGGGCACGAACAGATGGTCATGATAGAAAGCAGAGACCGGATTGACGCCCATGCCGGCGGCGGCAAGCCGGGCGGTGATGGCGGCGAGGAAGCCGACGGCTTCCAGCGAGGAGTGGACGTTCAGGGTGATCATGCGGCAGCGGAACGAAGCGGTCAGCCCGGCCGCCCGTGCCGCGTCCTCGGTCACGATCAGTGTCACACCCTCGCGCTCGCGAAAGACCATCACGGGATCGAGGCCTGCCTGCCGGCTGATTCCAGGTGTGAGCGTAGCGAACACGTAGACGTCCGGCAGCAGTTCCGGCGTCATCGCCGCCAGCAGCTTTTTCAGATCAGTCTCGCCGGCCATTCGCTCGTCTCTCGCCCAGCCCTATCAATAGCCGTGACTGGTGGATGTCGATAGTCCGTCAAGGTGGAGGGACAGCGCCCCCTCTGCCCTGCCGGGCATCTCCCCCGCAACCAGGGAGATCGGCGGTTTCGATGCTCCGCTCATTCATGGAACATTGCCGAAGCGGTCGAGCGTGTAATCTCCCCCTTGCGGGGGAGATGGCCGGCAGGCCAGAGGGGGTGTGAAGGATCGCCACGCAGCGGCTTTTGCTTGCTGCTACCCAAAAAGAATCCGCACCCTGTAGGATCGCCGCCCCATCGCTCGTCCTTGGTCCGAAGCCAGCAAACGGCTCGAACCGCTTAGGAGGGAACACCCGTGAGTATTTCTCAAACCATGCCCGTCTCATCGGGCGCCCTGTGGACCGGCCGCGTGCTCAGCGGCCTCATCATCCTGTTTATGATCTTCGACGGCGTCATCAAGCTGCCGCCGCTCGATGTCGTCACCCAGACCATGGTGCCGCTCGGCTGGCCGGCCGATGTCAATGTCGCGCGCACGCTCGGCATTATCGGGCTGATCTCGACCGCGCTCTATGCGCTGCCCCGCACCTCGGTGCTCGGCGCCATCCTGCTCACCGGCTATCTCGGCGGCGCCATCGCCACAAATATGCGCGTCGGCAGCCCGTTGTTTTCGCACACGCTGTTTAGCGTCTATCTCGGCATCATCCTGTGGGGCGGTCTCTATCTGCGCGACCCAAGCGTGCGCGCCCTGATCCCGTTCAGCCGTTAAGCGAGGAGAAAAACATGCTCAGCACCATTCTCATCCTCCTGGTCGTCATCATCGCCGCCGTGCTCATCTATGCGGCGACGAGGTCGAATGATTTCACCGCCCGCACCGCCAGCATCAAGGCCGCGCCGGAAGCGATCTTTCCGCTGATCAACAATTTCAAGCACTGGCCGGAATGGTCACCCTACGAAAAGCTCGACCCGCTGATGAAGCGCACACTGTCGGGCGCTGATGCCGGCAAGGGCGCCGCCTACGCCTGGGAAGGCAATGCCAAGGCCGGCAAGGGACGCATGGAGATCGTCAATTCCGTGCCATCCTCGCTGGTGTCGCTGAAGCTCGACTTCGAGAAGCCGTTCCGGGCCAGCAACAGCGTCGACTTCACCCTGAAGCCCTCGGGCGACACCACCGCAGTCACCTGGGCAATGCGCGGCAGCCGGCCCTTCATTGCCAAGCTGATGGGCCTGTTCATGAGTTTCGATACGCTGATCGGCAAGGATTTCGAGGCTGGCCTCGCCAATCTGAAAAAGGCAGCCGAAAGGTAGAAAAGCCTGGATTTTCAACAAGCTCGGCGGCGGTCGGCACGAATGTGACCGGCGCGGACACCGCGATCTCTCACGTCATCGGGATCAAATCAGCCGTCTGGGAGTTAGAGCCGTGGCGGCGAGGACGGCGATCCGCGTGAGAGAGGAACGATAATGAAAAGAGCGATGATCATTCTGGTACTGGCGACCGCACTGGGTGCGTGCTCGCAAACCGAAAAGGGTGCCGCGGTCGGCGGCCTCGGCGGCGCGGCGGTTGGCGCAGCTGTGGCAAATGATCCGGTTCAGGGCGCCGTCGTCGGCGGCGCCGTCGGCGCCGTGGCCGGCGCGCTGATCGGCCGTGCCAGCGAAAGCGGTCAATGTCGCTACCGCGGCCGCAACGGGCGCACCTACATCGCCAGCTGCCCCGACGGTTATTGAACACAGCCAGGTCCAACATCGGAAACCGGCGGCTATAGATCGCCGGTTTCGCTGTTGCCCAAGGCAGCTGGACCATGGCTGCCTGCGCTACAGCAATCCCCGGATATGCTCCCAAGCCAGGCGGCCCAGGCGTGTGTCGGCGTCGTCATTGCCGCCATGGGCGTGCAGCCCCGAGCGCGGCGTGTTTTCGCCCGGCAGCAGAATGCGGTGGCCGGCGTCGGGCACTGAGACGAGGCAGGTGGTCATTGCTGTGTCCTGGCGACGCCGAACGATCGACTGGGCAAAATCCAGCGATGGCCATAGCGCGTCGTCGCCGCCCGCAACCAGAACAATGTCGGCTGAAATAGCTTCGGCGGGAATGGCAGCCTTGGCCGCTGCGTCCTCGAAGGTTTGCAAGGCACGTAGGAAGAGCCGCCGGTAGGACACCAGACCATCGACATACTCGGCGTTCCAAGCGGGATTGCTTGGGACAAACGGCAAAGGAATCCCCTCGATCGTCCACGACGATCGTTCCGGCCAGCTGACGCCGTCGCGGCCCGGCCCGATATTGCCCCAGACCACCGATGTCGGGCTGATCGCAACAAGGCCGATGCGTGGATCGTGAGCCGCCGCAAGCAGGGAGGCCTCGGCGCCTTTCGAGGTCCCGACATAGACGATGCGCCGGCATCCCATCTGGACAAGATAGTCGGTCGCCGCGAAAAACGTTTCGAGCGGGATCTCGCAAATGCCGGGCACCTGACCTTCGCCGCCAAACCATTGCAGCGCGAGAGCGGATGCTCCTTCCTTGGCAAAGAGCCGGGCGCGGGTGACGTCGATGCGGCCGCTCGATCCGCTGAGCACGACGACGCCTGTCGTGGCGCCGGCGCATCGCAACAGCGTTCCGGCTACGCCGCCGAAAAGGGTCTCTTCCGTGACGGTCCGCTCAGTCATCTTTCGTTCGAACGCATATGACATCGCCGCACATTAGCAAAACGGCGGGCACAGGCCCGCCGTTTTGTCGATGCGATGACGCGATGCTTATTCGGCGGTGGCGGCTTCCGCTTCGGCCGGGGCTGCAGCAGCGGCGGCAACGGCGGCGGCAGCGTCTTCCTGGGCCTTCTTCAGCAGAGAGGCACGTTCCTGCGCCTTCTTGCCGGGCTCGGCCTTCTTCGGGTTGGAGCGGGCTTCGCGCTTGAGGAGGCCGGCCTCATCGAGGAAGCGCAGCACGCGGTCGGTCGGCTGAGCGCCGTGCGACAGCCAATGCTTGACGCGGTCGGCGTCGACCTTGACGCGCTCGCCGTCCTTGGGCAGCAGCGGGTTCCACGAGCCGATCGACTCGATGAACCGGCCGTCGCGCGGCGAACGGGCGTCGGCAATGACGACGTGGTAGTAAGGGCGCTTCTTCGAGCCCGCACGGGCCAGTCTGATCTTCAAGGGCATTTCATTTCTCCTAAATTTCTGATTTCAGTGTTGGGTTAATGGCTTTGTCTGGTGCAGGTCGTTGTCCCAAAACCGCTGCGCACTTTTGGGCGACATGCACTTTGTTAGCCGGTTTTGCTTGCGCCGTTGGACGCGGCGATCTGCTCGTGATGGCGGATCACTTCGCGGACGACGAAGTTGAGGAATTTTTCCGCGAAATCGGGGTCGAGATGAGCGTCCTTCGCCAGCTGGCGAAGGCGGGTGATCTGCTCCTGCTCGCGCGCCGGGTCGGCGGGCGGCAGGCCATGCTCGGCCTTGAGCACGCCGACCGCCTTGGTGCAGCGGAAGCGCTCGGCCAGCATATGAATGAGGGCGGCGTCGATGTTGTCGATCGAGGCGCGATAGCCGGCCAGGATGGTGCGTGCGTCGGCCATGTCTTTTTCTTCGTTCATAGCGTCCTCACTTCTTCTTTCCGAGGCCGGGCAGACCACCGCCGCCAAGGCCGGGAAGCTTCATGCCGCCGGGCAGACCGGGCAGGCCACCGCCGCTCGGGGTGGGCGGGCCCTTCATGCCGCCAAGGCCGGGCATCTGCTTCTGCAAGGCTTCGAGCTGCTTGGGATCCATCTTGGAGAGGTCGGGCATGCCGCCACCCATCATGCCGCCGGGGCCACCCGGCATCATGCCGCCGAGGCCCATCTTGGAGGCAAGGCCGCCCATCATGCCGCGCATCAGGCCGCCGCCTTTGCCCTTGCCGCCCATCGCCTTCATCATGTCGGCCATGCCGCGATGCATTTTCAAGAGCTTGTTGATCTCGGCCGCATCCGTGCCTGAGCCGGCGGCGATGCGCTTCTTGCGCGAATGTTTCAGCATGTCCGGATTGGCGCGCTCGGCCTTGGTCATCGACGAGATTATGGCGAGTTGGCGGCCGAACATCTTGTCGTCGAGGCCGGCGGCCGCCATCTGGTCCTTCATTTTGCCCATGCCGGGCATCATGCCCATGATGCCGCCCATGCCGCCCATTTTCGACATCTGCTGAAGCTGGCCGGCAAGGTCGTTCAGGTCGAACTTGCCCGACTGCATCTTTTTGGCCATCGCCGCCGCCTGCTCGGCGTCGATGTTTTCGGCGGCCTTTTCGACCAGCGAGACGATGTCGCCCATGCCGAGGATGCGGTCTGCAATACGCTTGGGGTGGAATTCCTCCAGCCCGTCCATCTTTTCGCCGGTGCCGATCAGCTTGATCGGCTTGCCGGTGACGGCGCGCATCGAAAGCGCGGCACCGCCACGGCCATCGCCGTCCATGCGGGTCAGCACCAGGCCGGTGATGCCGACGCGCTCGTCGAAGCTTTTGGCAAGGTTGACGGCGTCCTGGCCGGTCAGCGAATCCGCGACCAGCAGGATTTCGTGCGGGCTCGACATCTTCTTGATGTCGGCCATCTCCACCATCAGCGGCTCATCGATATGGGTGCGGCCGGCGGTGTCGAGGATGACGACGTCATGACCGCCGAGCTTGGCTGCCTGGACGGCGCGCCTGGCGATGTCGACCGGGTTCTGGCCCGCAATGACAGGCAGGGTCGCGACTTTGACCTGCTCGCCGAGCTGGCGCAGCTGCTCTTGCGCCGCGGGCCGCCGCGTGTCGAGCGAGGCCATCAGAACCTTCTTGTTCTGGCGCTCGGTCAGGCGCTTGGCGATCTTGGCCGAGGTCGTCGTCTTGCCGGAGCCCTGCAGGCCGACCATCATGATGACGACCGGCGCCGGCGCATTGAGGTCGATGGCGACGCCCTCGGCGCCGAGCATGTCGACCAACTCGTCATGGACGATCTTGACGACCATCTGTCCGGGCTTGATCGACTTGACGACGGCGGCGCCGACGGCCTTCTCGCGCACCTTGTCGGTGAAGGAACGCACCACTTCCAGCGCAACGTCGGCTTCGAGCAGCGCACGGCGCACCTCGCGCAACGCCGCCGAGACATCAGCCTCCGACAGCGCGCCGCGGCCTGTCAGGCCGTTCAGGATGGAGCCAAGGCGCTCCTGAAGTGATTCAAACATTGGTCAACCCGCCGCGCGAGAGCGCCTTGGATTCATGGTGATCCCTGTCGGGCCGATGGCCCTCCACGCCTCTTGTGCGCTCCTGCAGCGATTCAAACATTCCGTTTCCTTTTTCTCAGGCACCCCGATGGTGCCCGAGAGGTAGTGCGTTCGCGCCGCTCATCCAAGCAAAGCTCAAAACCAAAAAGCACCCGGGGCGCTCAGCGCTGCCGGGTGTTGGCCTCCAGGATCTGTTTACAGCACCCACCTCAAAAGGTTTTGGCGTCCTGGTCGGCTTGCTCGGAGGGATACTCGTCGCGGATTTCGGGGCTGTAGACAGGAAATCGGCCGAAGAGTCAAGACAAGGGCGGCTTGCCGGTCTCTGGATCGGTCCCTGTTTAGTTCACCCTGCATCCCGAGGGTCGGCCGTAACCTTCAGCGGCGAGCGCGGGTGCAGAAGCAGCAGGATCGTCAGCAAGGTGCAGACGATACCGATGGCGGCGATGATGACGGCATCCGTCGTCGTCCAGTCCGGACCTTCCAGCGGCTTGGCGTTGAACAGGGCGAAGGAATTGTAGTTCTCCTGATGCGAGATCAGCAGGAAGCCGGTGAGATTGTTGCCGAGATGGGCGCCGAAGGCGGCGCCGAGATTGCCGGTGACATAAACCACCAGCGTCAACAGCAAGGCGAAGGCGGCGATCGAGGCCAGCACGCAGGCGTTGATGGCGGGGGTCGAGCCCGGGCTCCAATGCAAGGAGGTGAACAGCAAAGCGGGCAATAGCGCCCACACGTAAGGGCTCTCGAAGCGCCTGGCCAGGCCGCGCAGCAGATAGCCGCGAAACAGCATCTCCTCGGACGAGGTCTGCAGCAGGGTCAGCGCCACGATCGGGAGCAGGAACAGCAGCCAGGTCGACAGGTTGATCGTGCCGCGGGCGATTTCGGGCTGTAGCCAGTAGAGCAGGATTTCGGAAAGCGCCGATGTGATCAGCACCGCGACCAGGCCCTTGAGGAAGCCCGACAAGGACACGCGGCGACTGGCGCCGAAAAGCGCCGAGAGCGGCTCGCCATGGACGAAACGCATGGCAAGCCAGAGGCCGAGCCAGATGCCGGTAAACGAGGTGAGTGCGGCGAGTATGCCGATGGGCGAGGCCAGAAAGCCCTGAAGCGGCCCGCGCGGATCGTCCGGCAATACATGCCAGACGATCGCGACATAGGTGCCGCCAAGCACCACAACCAGGGTGATCGCCACCCAGAACAGGACGACGACTGCCGTTCCAATTATCAGCCGCGGCAGGTTCGTCTTTTCGGTGGCCGTGTTGCGATAGCGCTCGAAGGCGGCTGGATCTGATATCACGCGAGTTCCTCTGCCGAACGCATCGGGTCGCATGATCTAGGGGATCGTCGGCTCTCGCGCAATTGCTGCTGTTCAGCGACCCTTTTGCCGCCCTCAGCCTCGGCAGGAGGGCGGCACGAGTTCACTTGTCATTCTTTCCAGGCAAAATCAGCGCACGACGTACATGATGCGCCGTGTCTGCGGGTCGACCAGCGCCTGCTGGCCATTCACATAGACGTAGCGGTAGCGGTAGTCGGGGATTTCGCGCAGTTCGACCGTGTCGGGCAAGGTGGCACCGGTCACCACCTCGCCCTCGAGATAGACAGGATCGAGCCGGTGCGTGCTGACATAGGTGCCGACTTCCGCCGGTGGCCTGTCGATGGCGTCGACGGGGCCGTCGTCGGACAGAATCGCACCGGTATAGGTATCGGGATAATCATCCTGCGGCGGTGTAACCACGGTGATGGCGGCGTTGGCGGGGCGGCGTGTCAGAACGACCCGGTTGCCGCCGAAATCGGCCGTGACATAGTCGGAATAGACCCAGCCCTGGCCTCCGGCTTCGGCAATGGTGCACCATTTGCTGTTTTCGATGCAGCCATTGAGCGTCGCCGACTGGCCGGCGGCGAGCACGCCGATCACAGGATATTGCGGGCCGGGGCCGGCGCGCACATTAAGATCGGTGACGGCCGAGACGGCGGTATCGGCGAGTGCCACACCCGACATCGCGACAAGCGCCCCGGCGACGGCCGGAAACAATATGCGTCTCATGGTTTCTCTCCCTTTCATGGTCCCCCGCGACACCAAACGAAACCAGAACGCATGCGTTCCGGCTAAAATACCGACGCCAGCTCACGATTTGTTCCGGTTTCTTTCGGCAAACCGGTCAAAAGCTCATGCACGAAGCTGAGTTTCTGCGCCGTCACGTCCGAAATGACGAAGGGATAAAGGTCGGGCAGGCCCATGCAGCGGTTGATCGAGTTGGAGGCTTCCGAGAGTACCAGCCAGCGGGCGAGAATCTTTTCGAACGGCTCGGGCACGGCGTCAGGTTCCGCGGGCGCCGCCTGCAACCGGCCGCCGGTGTCGCCTTGCGGCAGCACATTGGTCTCCATCGTCTCAAGCTGGCCGAGTGGAAAATTCAGCGCGTGCACCATCTCCAGCGTGTCGGTGATGTGGAGATGGTGCGCCCAGGTCTCGGCCCAGTCTTCCCATGGATGCGACGTCGCATAGGCGGAGATGTGGTTCTGCTGCCAGTCGGGCGCAGCGCCATTGGCGTAATAGGCCTTCAGCGCCTGCTCGTAGTCGGAGCGTTCGTCGCCGAACAGCGCCCGGAAGGCATCGAGCCGTTGCGGCTCGTCGCGGATCAGCCGGTCCCAGTAGTAATGGCCAAGCTCATGACGGAAATGACCGAGCAGCGTGCGGTAATTTTCGCCCATCTCGACGCGACGCCGCTCGCGCTCGGCCGAGTCCGCCTCGGCGACGTTGAGCGTGATCAGGCCGTTGTCGTGGCCGGTAAGGATGCGTTCGCCGCCGGGACCGCCGCCGATCGGATCGGCAATGAAGTCGAAGGCGAGGCCGATTTCGTCGGCGTGCTTGTGCTTGGGCGCGACCGGAAGGCCGAAGGCGAGCAGCGAATAGACGGCGCGCTTCTTGGCCGCCTCGACGCGAATCCAGCGGCGGCGGTTGCCGTCGACGGAGAGGTCGGGGATCAGCTGGTTCAGCAAGCAGGCGCGGCAGTAGGTATGGCCCGGTTCGGCCATCCAGTTGCAGGCGCATTCATCCGCATTGGTGCAGTGGAAGATGCCGTCGACGTCAGACAAGGCAAAGCGCGCATGCTCGGGATCGTAAAGCACGAGACTCCCGCAATTCAGGCACTGCGCATTCTCGAAGTAGAGGCGGTGGCCGCAATGCGGGCAGTCGAACAGTTTCATGTCGATCTCGATGCGTCAGGCGTTGGCGTATGGCGTCAGAGGAGGAATATGGTGCGGAGCGGCGCCTCGCCCAAACGCCCGCCACGGGCCGCCGTTCCATGCCCCCGTCACCTCTTTTTACCCGAGCAGCGAATTCGCCTGCCCGGCGCCCGGGCGTTTCGGCCACAATAAGCACTTGATCGTAAGCAAATTCCGCTGCATTGGCCAGGGTAGCGCCGGGGGTACGGTGACAATGGCGCGTTTCGCTGGCAAGTTCGCAACCGGGACGTGATTCAGGCAATCAGGAGAAAAGCATGGCATTGCTTGCCAAGGGAAAGATTATTGCTGCCGCGGTGGTCGCGGTACTTGCGCTGGCGACGGGCGCGCAGGCGGCGGCCAGCTGCGGCAAGACCGGCGCGGGCTTCGAAGCGTGGAAGCAGGACTTTGCCGCGCAGGCCAGGTCCGAAGGTGTCGGCGGGAAGGGTCTGGCTGCTCTGGCCGGTGCCAGCTACGCGACAAAGACAATCTCCGTCGACCGCGCCATCCACAAGGCTTTCAGCGGTTCGGTGGACGCCTTCATGAAGCGCCGTGGCGGAGCTGCGATCATTTCCAGGGGCCGTGCGCTGAAGAAGTCGAATGCGGCGATGTTCGACAGGATCGAGAGCAATTACGGCGTGTCGCCGGGCGTGTTGCTGGCCATCTGGGGCATGGAAACCGGCTTCGGAGCCTCCCTGGGCAACCAGAACACGGTCTCCGCCATTCTGACGCTTGCCTATGATTGCCGTCGCCCGGGGTTCTTTTACCCGCATGCCATTGCGGCGCTGAAGCTGGTCGATCGCGGCGCGCTGAGCGCCTCGTCGGTTGGGGCTGCGCATGGCGAGATCGGCCATACGCAGTTCCTGCCCGGCAATGTCCTGAAGTATGGCGTCGGCAACGGAAATCTGCGCGACAAGGCGACGGCCTTGGCTTCGACGGCCAACTTTCTCAAGGCTCATGGCTGGCGGGCGGGTGCGAGCGCGAGTGCGAATATGGGGGCCATCGCCGGCTGGAATTCCGCGAGCGTCTACCAGCAGGCCATCGCCCAGATCGCCGACGCGATCGATGGCGGTTGATAGAAATATCGAGATCGAAGAACGGAAAGCCCGGCCATGCGCCCGGGCTTTTCTGCAAGGACTGGAGCTTTTGGCGGTCAAACCGTTCAGCAGCCGAGCGGCTACCCGCCTTTTATGACCTTCCAGATGTCCGTGGACTGGTCGAACTGGAGGCGGTTTATGTCGGAGAAGGTCAGCCGGCCGGTCTTCATGGCATCGACAAGGCGGCGGCACAGCAGTGGCGGCATGCGCTCCAGGGAAACGCCCATAAAAGCGGCGATCTCGTGTTTGGCCGATATATTCGATATGGCCACCTTGCTGACGCAGCGATCGAATGCCGCCTCGGGATCCTGTCTCACTTGCTCCTGCCCAGTCTGGCAACCGGCCAGCATGACGACCATTGCAGGCAGGGCCACAAACCACGGCTTCATTGTCAGCTGCCCCCATCGATTGTGAGGAGGCTAGATAAGGGCCCGAAAAGATCAAGCAGGAAAAGCACTGAGTTCTTTGCCGTCGCTCTATTTCTTTGTTTTTACGCAGTTACGGACGAAGTCGGGCATGCTCTTTCTCGAATTGCTCGATCGTTGGCGCAAATGCCGGCTGAGCGCCTGGGCTCTCAATAATGTGCGTAGCCGCTCAACGGGCACTTCTGGGAAATAGGAACCTCGAAGGCGCCTTCAGTACCTTTGCAGCTCCGGAATTTGGAGTTGCGCAGCACCGGCGCGGCCCTGGCAGCCGCCTTTGACTTGCCCTTGATGACCAGCCATATCTCGGTGGGCAGGTCTAGCTGCACTCTGTTCAAATCGGAGTAGCTGATCCGCCCGCTGCGGACCCCTTCGCCAAGGCGCTGGCAGAACAGGGCTGGCATGCGCTCCTGCGAGACGCCCATGAAAGAGGCGATTTCGTGCTTGAACGTGATGCTCCACAAATGGACTGCGGAGATGCACCCGTCCTGCTCGCGTTTCGCGGCCGCCTGCGAGGACTGGCATCCGGTAAAGACGATGGCCGCCGCAAGCATGAGAAAAATGGCGTTTTTCACGATCGGAATCCCTCGTCCCGCGAAGGAATTTAGATGAGGCTTTTAAAAGGTCAAACGGAAACCATGTCAGCCAGCTTGGCCTCTTATATTAGAGGTACCAAATAAAAACCCTGCGTGACCGCCGGGTTTTCCTGGAACACTAGTTTGGTTCACCCTTGCGGCTCCTTGCCGCCAGCGTCCTCAGCCGCAGCGCGTTGAGGCGGATGAAGCCGGCGGCGTCCTTCTGGTCGTAGGCGCCGCGGTCATCCTCGAAGGTGACCAGGGCGTCGGAATAGAGCGTCTTCTTGGATTTGCGGCCGGTGACCATTACATTGCCCTTGTAGAGTTTCAGGCGCACCGTGCCTTCGACGTCCTCCTGGCTCTTGTCGATCATCGCCTGCAGCATCAGCCGCTCGGGCGAGAACCAGAAGCCGTTGTAGATCAGTTCGGCGTAGCGCGGCATGAACTCGTCCTTGAGATGGCCGGCCCCGCGGTCGAGCGTGATCGATTCGATGGCGCGGTGGGCGACGATCAGGATGGTGCCGCCGGGGGTCTCGTAGACGCCGCGCGATTTCATGCCGACGAAGCGATTCTCGACCAGGTCGAGCCGGCCGATGCCATTGTCGCGGCCAAGATCGTTGAGGGCCGTCAGCATCTCGGCCGGCGACAGTTTCTTGCCGTTCAGCGCAATCGGATCGCCCTTCAAAAATTCGATCTCGATCTCGGTGACCTTGTCCGGCGCCTCCATCGGCGAAACGGTACGCTGGTGGACGAATTCCGGCGGCTCGCTCCACGGGTCTTCCAGCACCTTGCCCTCGGAAGAGGAGTGCAGAAGGTTGGCGTCGACCGAGAACGGCGCCTCGCCCCGCTTGTCCTTGGCCACCGGGATCTGGTGCTGCTCGGCGAAGTTGATCAGGTCGGTGCGCGACTTGAACGACCAGTCGCGCCACGGCGCGATGACCTTGATGTCGGGATTCAGCGCATAGGCCGACAGCTCGAAACGGACCTGGTCGTTGCCCTTGCCGGTGGCGCCATGCGCAATGGCATCGGCCCCGGTCTCCCTGGCGATCTCGACCAGGTGTTTGGAGATCAGCGGCCGGGCGATCGAGGTGCCGAGCAGGTAGGTGCCTTCGTAGACGGCATTGGCGCGAAACATCGGGAAGACGAAGTCGGCGACGAATTCCTCGCGGACATCGACGACGCGGATATCCTTGATGCCCATCATCTCGGCCTTCTTGCGCGCCGGCTCCAGCTCGCCACCCTGGCCGAGATCGGCGGTGAAGGTGACGACTTCCGCGCCGAGCTCGGTCTGCAGCCATTTCAGGATGATGGAGGTGTCGAGACCGCCGGAATAGGCGAGCACGACCTTCTTGACGTCTTTTGTCTTGGGCATTGCTGGGGACATTTTGGCGGTTCCGCGCGTGAGTTTCGCGGGCGAGGTATCACGGCATTTCCGGCCAGCGCAAGGGATGAACGGGCGCCGGCCGCCGCAGCCGCTGGACCAGATGCCACGCTAGTCAGTTGCTGGCGTGAGCGGGGAGGCTGCGTTATAGACCGACGATCATTCGCCAGGGGCCACCGATGTCCTTCATTCCCGACACCACGACGCTGATCCAGTTCGCCGTCGCCACCATGATCCTGGCGATCACGCCGGGGCCTGATATGACGCTTTTCGTCTCGCGCACGCTGAGCCAGGGCCGCGCCGCCGGCTTTGCCTCGCTGGCGGGTGCTCTGTTCGGCACGCTGATCCATACAACTTTGGTGGCGGTCGGCATCTCGGCGCTGATCGTCGCCTCGCCGATGGCCTTCCTGGTGCTGAAAATCTTCGGCGCCGTCTATCTGGTGTTCCTGGCCTGGCAGGCGATGACCAAGGGCTCGGCGTTTTCACCGCAGAAGAAGAATGGCCCGCAGATTTCGCTGTTCCGCAGCTGGGCCGCCGGACTCGGCGTCAATTTACTCAACCCGAAGATCATCCTGTTCTTCATGACGTTTCTGCCGCAGTTCGTCTCGGCTCACGATCCGAACGCGCCGGGAAAACTGTTCTCCCTCGGCCTCATGTTCATCGTGCTGTCGGTCCCGGTCACGGCGCCGATGGTGTTTGCCGCGGAAAGGTTTTCGGCGGCGATGAAGGCCAGCCCGCGGGTGACGCGGGTCGTCGACTATCTCTTTGCCGGTGTGTTTTCGGCCTTCGCGCTCAAGATCCTGACCGCTCAGGCGAAGTAGCGGCCTGCCACCAGCTTCCGGCCCAGCGGCCGGCGCTTAGCCAGTAGAAGATGCCGCCGACCATGCCGCAGCCGATCACCGCGGCGATGGCGCGCGGTTCGGTGACGTCGAAATCCACGTTCTGGTGGACGAAGCCGAGGAAGGCCGCGGCCACCAAGCCGCCCGCGAGTGCATAGAACAGCCAGTCGCGGCGGCTGAGGACCTCGGAGATCAGGATTGCGACCACCGCCGGTATGAAAGCGAAATAGGCGACAAACAGCGCCACGAACGGGATCGAAAAATACAGCGCCGCGGCCGCCGCTGGGTGCGCATCGTCCGGCATATAACCGACGGAAGCCAGGAACAGCACGTTGAGAAAGGCGCTCGCCGCCAATGAGGCGACGACATAGCCGAACAGGATGACAGCGAAACGGAGGATATAGGCGAAGAGGCGGCTCACGCCTCGCCATGCCCCGCAATCATCATGGCTTCCAGCGCCAGGCGGTCGACCTTGCGCATGCGTTCGGAGTCGGATTTGAGCTGCCCGCAGGCGGCCAGGATGTCGCGGCCGCGCGGCGTGCGGATCGGCGAGGCATAGCCGGCATTGTTGATGTAGTCGGCAAACTTCTCGATCGTCTCCCAGTCCGAGCACTGATAGTTGGTGCCCGGCCACGGGTTGAACGGGATCAGATTGATCTTGGCTGGAATGCCTTTGAGCAGCTTGATCAGCCCCTTGGCGTCCTCGATGGAATCGTTGACGTCCTTCAGCATCACATATTCGAAGGTGATGCGCTTGGCGTTGGACAGGCCGGGATAGGCGCGGCAGGCCTCGATCAGTTCCTTCAGCGGATACTTCTTGTTGATCGGCACAAGCAGGTCGCGCAGATCGTCATTGGTGGCGTGCAGCGAGATCGCCAGCATGACCCCTATCTCCTCGCCGGTGCGGAAGATCTCGGGCACCACGCCGGAGGTCGAGAGCGTAATGCGGCGCTTCGACAGCGACAGTCCGTCGCCGTCGGAGGCAATCAGCAGCGCCTTCTTCACCGCCTCGAAATTGTAGAGCGGCTCGCCCATGCCCATCATGACGACGTTGGAGACTTTTCTGCCCTCGGCAGGGACGATGGCGCCGTCGGGTGTGTCGCGGTCGGGGAAATCGCCGAGCCGGTCGCGGGCGGTGAGCAATTGCGCCAGGATCTCTTCCGCCGTCAAATTGCGCACCAGCTTCTGCGTGCCGGTGTGGCAGAACGAGCAGGTCAGCGTGCAGCCGACCTGCGAGGAGATGCAGAGCGTGCCGCGGCCTTCTTCGGGGATGTAGACGGTCTCGATCTCGACGGGACGGCCGGCACCGCGCGGCGGAAAGCGGAACAGCCACTTGCGCGTGCCGTCGGAGGAAATCTGCTCCTCGACGATTTCGGGCCGGGCGACGGTGAAATGCTTGTCGAGTTCGGCGCGCAGATCCTTGGAGATGTTGAACATGCCGGCAAAATCGGAGACGCCGCGCACATACATCCAGTGCCAGAGCTGTTGGGCGCGCATTTTCGCCTGGCGCTCGGGCACGATGCCGGCACTGATGAGGGCGTCACCGAGTTCGGCCCGCGTCAGGCCGATCAGCGACGGCTTCTCGGGCGTGGCGCGAGCGCGCAACGCGTCGCGTGCGCCCTCAGTGGTGAGATCGAAGGAAAGGGTCATATCAGCGCCAATATAAGCAAATTGCGGCCGATTTCATCCATCGTGCCGAAAAGAAGCGCGGCGCATAGCACAGGTTGCGGCGAGAGTCATGCGGCGGGAACCGCGCTAGCCTACTTGCACTTGGCGATCGACGTCAGCGCGGCCGAGATGCCTTTCAGCGAAAACACATAGGTCGTCGGATTGCCGCGGCCAGACTTCGCCGAGACCTTCATGTCGGTGCCGGTCTTCATGGCGGCGATCAGCACCGGCTCTTCGGCGGCGTTCTCGACCCAGGCCGACTTGCCGCGGGTGAACATCGAGAACGTCTTCTTGTCGATGGTGACGGTGGCCTTGGAGCCTTCCTGGAATGTGTAGCCGGCGATGAATTGCGGCTCGTAGGACACTTGCTGGCCCGGCCGCTGGCTGACGAAGAAGAACATGTCGCCGTGATCGAGCGTCGGCGGCTGCTTGTCGGTCGGCACGGTGAGCACATAGCAGACCTTGCCGCCCTGCGCCTGGTAGCTGTAGGTGCCCCAGGCATTGTGCTGGCCGATCTTGGTCGCCTGCTGCGCCAGCGCCGGCGCGGCAAAAGCCACCAGTACCAGGCTCGAGACTAGTGCAATCAATCCGCGCATCGCTTTTCCCGTATTCCAAATGGTGCGGGGCAGGCCGGCTTGGCGTCCTGCCCGTCGCTTCATTTTGATTTAATCTGGGTTACCAAACGGTGAATTTCCCTCGGAAAAGGACATTCACCCATGGAAACCACCGCCATTTCCGCGCCGCTTCTTGAAAAAACGGCTTTCGCAATGTCCCTGCGGCGACTTGGAGGCCACGAAAGCGGCAAGAGTTTGACTTTTCCAACGGCCGCAGCGGAACCCGAAGCCAAGCCGCTATCGTCCTGTTTGAGCGGAGGATTTCTTCTGAACCCAGTTGCCAACGCGACGCCGATTCAGCTCTTGTCGGCGATCGCCTCCTTGGCGGCCTTGCGGTGCGCAGGGGTGATATGGGCGCTTACCGTGGAGATCGCGGCGGTCAGCACGGCGATGTCGTCGGTGAAGCCGAGGCCGAAGACGAAATCGGGTATGACGTCGACCGGCAGCACGAAATAGCCAAGCGCTGCCAGCAATATGCCCTTGGCACGCAAAGGCGTCTTCCTGTCGAGCGCGCAATAATAGCCGGCGACGACCTCTTCCATGAACGGAATCTGCCGGGCGGCCTTCTTGGCCGTGCGCCAGAATTTGGCGCGCACTTCACTCTCGTCGCCGAGCTTGCTGCCGAAGCCGAAGAAATCAAAACCGGGCTGCTGCGCCATCAATCCTCTCCTTGCCGGCCGTCGCGCTACGCGTTGCGCGCGGCCGCCACGGAAAATGTGGTGAAAGTCCCGGTCCACTGCAAGAGGATGGCGCCGATTTGGCGTTGCCGCCCCAGCGTTCAGCCGCCAGCATACCCATTCATCTTCTTGGCCAGCGCGATGTCGAGCGCAGTGACACCACCGGCATCATGGGTGTTGAGCGTCACGTCGACAGTCTTGTAGACGTTCGACCAGTCGGGATGATGGTCCATCTTCTCGGCGGCCAGCGCGACGCGGGTCATGAAGGCGAAGGCTTCGGAAAAATTCTTGAAGTCGAAGCTGCGCTTGATGGAGGCGCCATCGGCTGCCTGCGACCAGCCGGCCAGTTCGGCCAGTGCGGCGGCGATGGCGTCCTTGCTGAGTTTCTCTCTCGTCATGATGATTTCCCGTGCTATCCCAGATATCGACCCTCACCATAATGCAAGTCGCCCAAAAGTCCTTTGCGTTTTGGGCTTCCAAATGCACGAACGGCGCATATCGAATGAGCGTAAAGCCGATAAATTCCATACTCTTCGTCTGCCTCGGCAACATCTGCCGCTCACCCCTGGCCGAAGGCGTGTTCCGCGCCGTGCTGGCGGAACGCGGCCGCGACATGGTGCTGGACGACATCGTGCTGGACTCTGCGGCGACCGGCGGCTGGAACCTCGGCGAAGCGCCCGACCCGCGCTCGATCGCGATTGCGGCCCGCCACGGCCTCGACATATCAGGGCAGCGGGCACGCAAGGTCAGGCCGGGGGATTTTTCGCGCTTCGACCTGATCCTCGGCATGGATCGGCAGAATGTCCGCGACCTCAAGGCGTTGGCGCCGGCCGGTGCCCGCGAACGTATTCATCTCTTGGCAGAGTTTGCGCAGGGCAAAACCCGCGACGTGCCGGATCCCTATTATGACGGGGCCGAAGCGTTCGCTTCGGTCTACCGCATGATCCGCGAAGCGTCGGAGGCGCTGGCGACGAGATTGGTGGCGCGGGCGTCGACGCCGGAGAGCGGCCACGCCTCCTCGACAATGTAGGGACCGCCGCCGACCGAATCGCGCGACGACATCAGCACGAAGCGGCCGACGCGAAACGGTAGCGTCGCAAAATTGCCGCGCGCCGACAGGTACTGGGCGACGTCGAGCGGGCTCGAATTGCGCAAGCGTGCCAGCGTAACATGCGGGGTGAACTTGCGCGGGTCGGCGGGCAGGCCGAGCCGCTGGCAGATGCGGTCGATTTCGCTCTGCAGCGCCGAAAGGTCGGGCGAGGCGAAGACGCCGGCCCAGACGGCGTGCGGCTTCTTCTGGCCGAAAGCGCCAACTCCGGACAGGGTGAGCGAGAAGGATGGGCGGTGCACCCGGTCGAGCGCGTTGGCGATTTCGTCGGCGATATGGCCTTCGACGTCGCCGATGAAGCGCAGCGTCAGATGGTAGTTTTCGACATCGATCCAGCGGGCTCCGGGCAGGCCGCCCCTGAGCAGGGACAGCGAAAGAGCGGCGTCACGGGGTATTTCGAGGGCGGTGAAAAGACGCGGCATGGTGAGCCTCCCTTCCTCGAATCGAACTGTGCCCCTAGCGAATCATCGATAGTCAAACGGGGCAAGTGGTTTGTTGGTTGCAGGCATTTTTACGAACAGGCGCCTCCAAGCGATGAATAAGCACTATTGCCGTGCCGCCTCGGCGCTTGCATTACCCAGATGCTGCATATGCTCTTCGAGCGCAGCATGGATGACTCGGGTCATCGGCAGCCCGGTCTTTTGTTTCAAAGTTCGCGCGAGGCGAACGCCGCGTTATTCTCGTCAGGCCGGCGTTCAACCGCCACCCTCAACTGCCGCAATCGCCTTCTCCACGGCGGGCATGATGCGCTCGACCATCGCTGCGATGCCCTTCGGATTGGGATGCAGGCCATCCTCCAACTGCAGGCCGGACTGCCCGGCGACGCCATCGAGAAAAAACGGATAGAGCGGCACATCGTATTTCGCGGCCAGCTTTGGGTAGATCGCATCGAAGGCGTTCTGGTAGTCGGCGCCGAGATTGGGAGCGGCGCGCATGCCGGCCAAAAGCACCGCGATCTTGCGCGCTTTCAGCTTCGCCAGCATGTCGTCCAGGTTCTTTTCCGTAATGCTGGGCGAGACGCCGCGCAGCATGTCGTTGGCGCCGAGTTCGAGGATAACCAGCCTTGTCCCATCCGGCACCGACCAGTCAAGCCGCGCCAAGCCGCCGCTCGAGGTGTCGCCTGAAACGCCGGCGTTGGCGACGGTGACGTCATGGCCTTTGGCGCGCAGCGCAGCTTGCAATTTGTCGGTAAAGCCATCGCCAGGCCCGAGGCCGAAACCGGCCATCAGGCTGTCGCCGAAGCCGACGATGGTGAACGTCTCGGCGCGCACAGACGAAATGGCGCCGCAAAGGGTGACGAAAAGGACGAGCCCTGCGGCATTCAAGCGTTTGAAAGACATGTGGCAGCCCCCATATACCCGAGGAATTCTTCCGGCGACGGCTTCCGGCAAGCAGAGCCTTCATCCTGATATAGGACGCTTTAATTGTGACAGAAGCCGTCATCGCGCTTAAAGACATATCCCTGACCCTGGGCCAAGGGGCTTCGTCTGTGCATGTGCTGAAAGGCGTCAGCCTTGACGTGACGCGCGGCGAGGCGACCGGCGTTGTCGGCCCTTCGGGTTCCGGCAAGTCGACCTTGCTGATGGTGCTGGCCGGGCTGGAGCGGGTCGATTCGGGCACGGTGCGCATTGCCGGCGAATTGCTGAACGGCAAAAGCGAGGACCAGCTCGCCTCGTTTCGGGGCCGAAACATTGGCATCGTCTTCCAGTCCTTCCATCTCATTCCCAACATGACGGCGCTCGAAAATGTCGCGGTGCCGCTGGAACTGGCCGGCCATGCCGATCCGTTCGGCGTCGCCGCGCAGGAGTTGGCGGCCGTCGGCCTGAGCGACCGCGTCACCCACTATCCCGGCGAACTCTCCGGCGGCGAACAGCAGCGCGTGGCGATCGCCCGCGCGCTGGCGCCGTCGCCGCGCATTCTGATTGCCGACGAGCCGACCGGCAATCTCGACCAGGCGACGGGGCGGCAGGTCGCCGACCTTTTGTTCGCCAAGGCGGCCGAGCGCGGCATGACCTTGGTGCTGGTCACGCACGATCCGGCCCTTGCGGCGCGCTGCTCGCGCCAGGTGTCGATGCGCTCCGGCCGCATCGAGGATGCGCCGGTAGCGCAGGTCAAGGTGCCGGCCTGATGCCACTGTCGCAGACGCTGAAGCTCGCGTTCCGCTTTTCGCTGCGCGAGATGCGCGGCGGACTGTCCGGCTTCATGATCTTCCTTGCCTGCATCGCGCTCGGCGTCGCTGCAATCGGCGGGGTCAATTCGGTGGCGCAGGCGATCACCGCAGGCGTTGCCGACCAGGGCCAGACGCTGCTTGGCGGCGACTTGCGCTTCCAGCTCAACCAGCGCGATGCGACGCCAGCCGAAAGCACCTTCCTCGACCGCCTCGGCACTGTGTCGCACAGCGCCAATATGCGCTCGATGGCGCGGCTGGAAGACGGCTCCGACCAGGCGCTGGTCGAGGCCAAGGCCGTCGACGACGTCTATCCGCTCTATGGCGCGATCGAGACCGCGCCGCAGCTTGGCAGAAAGGATTTGTTCGGCGAGAAATCAGGCGTCTTTGGCGCCGCCGCGCCCGACCTGTTGTTCGACCGGCTGAATGTGAAGATCGGTGACCGGCTGAAGGTCGGCAGCGCGACATTCGAATTGCGGGCCAGGCTGGTGAGCGAACCGGATGCGGTGTCGGACGGTTTCGGCTTCGCGCCGCGGCTGATGGTTTCGATGCAAGGGCTCGCCGCCTCTGGTCTGATCCAGCCAGGCAGCCTGGTCGAGAATGCCTACAAGGTTCGGCTGCCGGCCGGCGCCAGCGAGGCCGATCTCAAGACCATCCAAGATCGGGCGGCGAGCGATTTCCCTGAAGCCGGCTGGTCGATCCGCACGCGTTCCAATGCGGCGCCGGCGCTGTCGGCCAACATCGAGCGCTTCTCGCAATTCCTCACGCTGGTCGGGCTGACGGCGCTGGTCGTCGGTGGCGTCGGCGTTGCCAATGCGGTGCGCGCCTATCTCGACGGCAAGCGCGGCGTCATCGCCACCTTCAAGAGCCTTGGCGCCTCGGGCGGCTTCGTCTTCACCGTCTATCTCGTGCAGATCCTGATGATCGCCGGCCTCGGCATCGCGCTTGGCCTCATCCTCGGCGCCGCCATGCCGTTTGCTGCCAGCGCTGCGCTCCAGTCGGTCATTCCGGTGCCGGCTAAAGGCGGCTTCTATCCCGGTGCGCTGTCTCTTGCCGCGCTGTTCGGGCTGCTGGTGACGCTTGCCTTCGCGCTGTTGCCGCTCGGCCGCGCCCGCGATGTGCCGGCGACCGCGCTGTTTCGCGAAATGGGTTTTGAGGGCCGCGGCTTTCCACGCCTGCCCTATCTTGCCACGGCGGTCGGCATCGCGGTCGCTTTGGCGGCGCTCGCCATCCTGTTTTCCGGCGACCGGCGCATCGCCTTGATCTTCGTCGGCGCGACGGTCTTTGCCTTTCTGGTGTTGCGCCTGGTCGGTGCGCTGGTGCAGTGGGTGGCGCGCAAAAGCCCGCGTGTGCGCTCGGTCGCGCTCAGGCTCGCCATCGGCAACATCCACCGGCCCGGCGCGCTGACGCCGTCCGTCGTGCTGTCGCTGGGCCTCGGGCTGACGCTTTTGGTGACGCTGGCGCTGATCGACGGCAATCTCAGGCAGCAGATCTCCGGCAGTCTGCCGGAACGGGCGCCGAATTTCTTCTTCGTCGACATCCAGAATAGCGAGGTCGATGCCTTCTCGACATTGATCGGCAATGAGGCGCCGAAGGGAACGCTGGTCAAGGTGCCGATGCTGCGCGGCCGGGTGATGGCGCTGAACGGCGTTAGTGTCGACAAGGCCAATGTGCCATCGGAAGGCGCCTGGGTGCTGCGCGGCGATCGCGGCCTGACCTACGACGCCAAACAACCGGCCAATGCGACATTGACCGAGGGCAGCTGGTGGCCGGAGAACTACAGCGGCGAACCGCTGGTTTCGTTCTCCAACGATGAAGGCAAGGCGCTCGGCCTGAAGCTTGGCGATACCGTCACCGTCAATGTGCTCGGACGCAATGTGACGGCCAGGATCGCCAATTTCCGAGAGGTGCAATGGGAGACGATGGGCATCAACTTCGTCATGGTGTTCTCGCCCAACACTTTTGCCGGCGCCCCGCATGGCTGGCTGGCGACGCTGACCGAAAAGGATGCCGCGGCAGCAGAGGATGCCCGCCTGCTGAACGCCGTCACCCGCGCCTTCCCGGCGGTGACGACAGTTCGGGTCAAGGACGCGCTCGATGTCGTCAACCGGCTGGTCGGCCAGCTCGGCACGGCGATCCGGGTCGCGGCCGGCGTTGCCTTGATCGCTTCGGTGCTGGTGCTGGCCGGCGCGCTCGCCGCGGGAAATCGCGCCCGCATCCACGATGCCGTGGTGCTGAAGACGTTGGGCGCCACGAGGCGCACGCTGATCGCGGCGTTTTCGCTGGAATACATGCTGATCGGCCTGGCCACCGCGGTGTTTGCGTTGGCTGCCGGCGGCATCGCCGCCTGGTACATCGTTGCCCGCATCATGACGTTGCCGTCGCATTTCATGCCGGAGGTGGCAGTGGCGACCTTGGTGTTTGCGCTGGTGATCACGGTCGGCATCGGCCTTGCCGGCACCTGGCGGGTGCTCGGGCACAAGGCGGCGCCGGTGCTGCGCGACCTCTAGGCCCCAAACGGCAAGGTTGGCCGAATCTGCCGTTTCCGATTAAATCTTGGTAATGTGCAGTCATGGAAGCCCAAGAAAACCGGCTTCCGGAGATTCACCAAGCGTTGCAGCCCGTTACGGTCTTGTTCTTGACGTCAAGAACCATCATATTTCGCCACAGGCATGCTGGAGCCCCGCCAGCGGCGCCCAGGTCCGAAAGGGCCTGACACCGTACGGGGCAGAAGCAACAGAGGATTCCAATGGCTGAGCCCATTCGCAACTACCAGACTTCGGCCGTGCCGGGCGCGCGCGCCGACATTGACCAAGGCCTGCGCACTTACATGCTCAAGGTCTACAATTTGATGGGGCTTGGCCTCCTCATCACCGGCGTCGCCGCCTGGGGCGCTTTCCAGCTCGCCGTCACCGGCGACGGACAGCTGACCGCTTTCGGCACGCTGATCTATGCCAGCGCCTTCCGCTGGGTGGTCATCCTGGCTCCGCTCGCCGCCGTCTTCTTCCTGTCGTTCAGGATCCAGTCGATGAGCGTGGCCGCGGCGCAAACCACCTTCTGGGTCTATTCGGGCCTGGTCGGCCTGTCGCTGTCGACCATCTTCCTGGTCTACACCGGCGCGTCGATCACCCAGACCTTCTTCGCCACGGCGGCCGCCTTCGGCGCGCTGTCGCTCTACGGCTACACGACCAAGCGCGACCTTTCGGCCTTCGGCTCGTTCCTGGTCATGGGCGTGGTCGGCCTGGTGATCGCCATGCTGATCAACATTTTCCTGCAGTCGTCGGCGCTCGGCTTCGCCATCTCGGCGATCGGCGTGCTGATCTTCGCCGGGCTCACCGCCTATGACACGCAGACCATCAAGGAAATGTACTACGAAGGCGATCAGGCCGACGTTGCCGGCCGCAAGGCGATCATGGGCGCGTTGAGGCTATATCTCGACTTCATCAACCTGTTCATGTTCCTGCTGCAGTTCATGGGCGATCGCCGCTAGGCGGTCTTCCCATCAGGCCACTGGACCAGCTGATATCAAGAGGGCGGCCAACGGCCGCCCTTTTCTTTTGTGCCGGCCTTTGCTGTCATGGAGGCAGATGAATCGTCTGCATAAATCATGAGCACTATTTCCATCCGCGCGGCCTTGGAAGGCGACCTCGGCCGAATCACCGAGATCTACGGCGATGCCGTGACGCATGGCACCGCGAGCTATGAGCTGGAGCCGCCCAGCCGCACTGAGATGGGTGGGCGCTTCGACAGCCTGATGGCGGGGGCTTTCCCTATCTGGTGGCGGAACGAGATGGCGCGCTGCTCGGCTACGCCTATGCCGGCGCGTTCCGGCCGCGCCCGGCCTACCGCTTCATCGTAGAGGATTCCGTCTATGTCGCGCCTGATGCGAAGGGCCAGGGCGTCGGGCTGCTGCTGATGCAGGCGCTGATTGAAGCCTGCCGTATGGCGGGCTTTCGCCAGATCGTCGCGGTGATCGGTGACGGCCATGCAGACAGCGCCTCGGTGCGGCTGCATGAAAAGCTCGGCTTTCGCCATTCCGGTCGCCTGGAAGGCTCCGGCTACAAGCATGGGCGCTGGCTTGACACGGTGTTCATGCAGCTGTCGCTGAATGGCGGCGTAACGGTTCCGCCCGATCCGCATTCGCTGCCGGAGCGGAAGTTTCGTGAGAGCCTGAGGAGGGGGAATTGAGGAGTTGAAGAACTGAAGAATTGAGGATTTGAATAGCTGAGAACAAACCCGGCGGTATTTCGACCGTTACATCCTCTTTCTTCAATTCTTCAGTTCTTCAATTCCCCAATTCTCAATTAGGCCTGGACAATCTTCAGCTTAGCATCGAAGACGTTGAGCACGCGACCGAGTTCCTGGCCGCGCTTGAGGATTCGGCCGCCGGCGGCGATGACGGCGAAGGCGCCTTGCCGGCGTGCCAGTTTCGGATCCTTGACGATCTGGAACAGCGGCACTTCGCTGGCCCGGCGGAAGACTGAAAACACAGCCCGATCAGACAGATGATCGATGGCATAGTCGCGCCATTCGTTGGCGGCGACCATGCGTCCGTACAGCCTCAGGATCTCATCGAGTTCACGCCGGTCGAAACGGACCGGCTGGTCGAGGCGTTCGCGTCGCGCCTCGTGCAGCGGGATCAATATTGCGGATGCGTCCCCATCCTCCGTCCCACCGCTGCGATCGGTCATCCCGCGATCCCTTTGAAAATGAATCTCGCTTGCAGAAGTTGGCGTGTTCGCCGTGGAATTGCAAGGCCCGGCTAACCATCCCGGGACCGCGCTGTTTTCGCAACGTCCAGTCACTTTTATAAAACGCGGTGTTTGAATTGGTGATGCCTCGCCACATTTCCGCCCTTTTTTATCCGCGCTCATGCCCCAATGTCCGACGAATTTACCGGCGTTGCCTGAGACGGTTCGGTCCGGCACCGGCTCGTAAACCCCAAGCCCCCCGCCCACGGGTCTGCGTCGGATCGAACCAACCTCGGACTTTCCTCAGGGAGAGACCGGGTGCGACGATCCCAAAGCCTAAATGACCGACGTCAGAAGCAAGCTGACGTCGGTTTTTTTGTTGGGCGGCGCCAGACACTTGTCGTCGTGATCCTTCACACCCCCCTCTGTCCTGCCGGACATCTCCCCGCAAGGGTGGAGATCAGATTTCGCGTTTGCTTTCGCCAATCTCAAACGTGGGACAGGATGGCGGATGTCGCGAAGCTGCCAATCTCCCTCCTTGCGGGGGAGATGGCCGGCAGGCCAGAGGGGGGTGCTGTCCCGCCGATATCAAAAGGTATGGACCAGCCTCTTAAGGCTTGTGAATAAACGCCGCGCCCAGAATAGGCCCCGGCAGGCCGTCCTTGCCAACCGATTGCAGCAGCACGGCGCAGCCGCCTTTCTTGGCGATCTCGGTCATCGGCAATTCGTAGCGCTGCGCCTTGCCGTGCCACATGCCGGCGGTCTGGATGCCGGTGACGGCGTTCCAGTAGGTCATGCTGCGGCCGGTGTTCTCGCCCTTGGCGATGGTCACCGTCTGCGGTGGTTCGAAATAGACGATGACGACATGGGCGTCGCTCGGGCCGCTACCGGCGTCGCCGGCATCGATCATGACGCGATCGCTGGTGCGGCTGACCTTGACGCTGACCCGCATGCCTTCACCGGATCTCTCCATGCGGGCAAGCGCGCCGTCGACCTCCTTGCGGCTGGCGCCGTTGACATGGCTGCGACCATTGATGACGGCTTGCGGCGTGTAGACGGAGCGGGTGCCGAAGGCGCGCATATAGTCATATTGCCGGTCGGTATTGTCCTTGCTGCTCAGCGTGTCCTGCCAGCCGAGATAGTCCCAGTAATTGACGTGGTAGGCGAGCGCGACGACGTTGTCCTTGGCCGCCAGCTCGGCAAAGAAAGCGTCCGCCGGCGGGCAGGAATTGCAGCCCTGGCTGGTGAACAGCTCGACCACGCCCAAGGGCCTGTCAATCTGCGGTTTGTCGGTCTGGGTCGTTCCCGATTCCTCGGCGAACCCGGTCCCGGCAAGCGCCGAGAAGGCCAGCGCAAAAGCCGCAAGCCGCAGAGGTTGTCGAGGTGCCATGATCGTTCCGATTCCCGCCGGTGACGCCGGCCTTGTTCTGGTTGCCCAGATTTGTGGCAGAAGCGACAGTCAACGGGAAGTCACGTTGCGGTGAAATTTTTGCTGCCGCAACCATGGGTATGGCATCACAGGGGGAGCACTTCACCGCCCGGTTCGATCGGGAGCATGGCATCAGGAGCGTGGGGCAGATCTTGCTGAGCCCAGCCGGTTTTTACTCCTGTCGTACAGGGCGGGGCTTCGATCGGGTCGGGCAATGCTTTGGAAAGACTGGGAGTAGGGAGTAGGGAGTAGGGAGTAGGGAGTAGGGGATGTCGTTCCCCGCTACCGCCCAATCCCTACTGCCTAAGCCCTGGCCGCTACGCGGCCAGATCGCGCAGCACGTATTGCAAAATGCCGCCATTCTTGAAGTAGTCGAGTTCGTCCAGCGTATCGATGCGGCAGATGATCGGCACGTTCTTCACGGTGCCGTCGCCATAGGTCACCTTGGCGATCATCGTCTGGCGTGGCTTGATGGTGCTTATGCCGTCGATCTCGACCAGCTCGTCACCCTTGAGGTTGAGCGAGGCCCATGAGGTGCCTTCCTCGAAGACGAAGGGGATGACGCCCATGCCGACTAGGTTGGAGCGATGGATGCGCTCGAAGGACTGGGCGATGACGGCACGGACACCGAGGAGATTCGTTCCTTTAGCTGCCCAGTCGCGCGAGGAGCCGTTGCCGTATTCGACGCCGGCGAAGATGACCAGCGGCACGCCTTCCTTTTTGTATCTCATCGCCGCGTCGTAGATCGATTCCTCTTCCTTCGACGGGTAGTGGATGGTGTAGCCGCCCTCGCGGCCGTTCTCGCCCAGCATGTGGTTGCGGATGCGGATGTTGGCGAAGGTGCCGCGCATCATCACCTCATGGTTGCCGCGCCTTGTGCCGTACTGGTTGAAGTCGGCAACGCCGACGCCATGGTCGGTGAGATATTTGCCGGCCGGGGAAGCGGCCTTGATCGAACCCGCCGGTGAGATGTGATCGGTGGTGATCTTGTCGCCGAACAGGCCGAGCACGCGCGCGCCCTTGATATCGCCGATCTTGCCGAAACCGGAGGTCATGCCGGCGAAATAGGGCGGGTTCTGCACATAGGTCGAGTTGTCGTCCCAGGCATAGGTCTGGCCTTCCGGCGCCTTGACGTTCTGCCAGTATTCGTCGCCCTTGAAGACGTCGGCATATTTGCGGGCGAATAGCTCACGTGTGACGTTCTTCTCGATGAACTCCTGGATCTCGGCCGAACTCGGCCAGATATCCCTGAGATAGACCGGCTTGCCGTCGCGGCCTTCGCCGAGTGGCTCGGTGGTCAGGTCCTTGGTGACGGTGCCGGCCAAAGCATGGGCTACCACCAGCGGCGGCGACGCCAGATAGTTCGCCTGCACGTCAGGTGAAACACGGCCTTCGAAGTTGCGGTTGCCGGAGAGCACTGCGGCGGCGATCAGGCCCTTATCGTTGATGGTCTTGGAGATCGGCGCCGGCAGCGGGCCGGAATTGCCGATGCAGGTGGTGCAGCCGAAACCAACCAGGTTGAAGCCGATCTGGTCGAGCTCCTTCTGCAGGCCGGACTTTTCCAGATATTCGGCGACCACCTGGCTGCCCGGCGCCAGCGAGGTCTTCACCCACGGCTTCTGCTTGAGGCCGAGCCGGTTGGCGTTGCGCGCCAAAAGGCCGGCGCCGATCAGCACGCTCGGGTTGGAGGTGTTGGTGCAGGACGTGATGGCGGCAATGACGACATCGCCATGACCGAGATCATGGTCGGTGCCTTCGACGGCATAGCGCTTGTGGATTTCGGCAGCCTTCTTGTACTCGGTTTCCATCGCCTTTGCGAAGCCGGCCGGAATGCCTTCGAGCGGAACGCGGCCTTCGGGGCGCTTGGGACCTGCCATCGACGGCACGACGCTGTCGAGCTCGAGTTCGAGCAGGTCAGTGAAGACAGGGTCGGCCGAGCCGGCGTCACGCCACATGCCTTGCGCCTTGGAATAGGCCTCGACCAGGGCGATGCGGCTTTCCTCGCGGCCCGACATTGTGAGGTAGCGGATGGTCTCGCCGTCGACCGGGAAGAAGCCGCAGGTGGCGCCATATTCGGGCGCCATGTTGCCGATGGTGGCGCGGTCGGCCAGCGTCATGTTGGACAGGCCCGGGCCGAAGAACTCGACGAACTTGCCGACGACGCCCTTCTTGCGCAGCATCTGGGTGACGGTCAGTACGAGGTCGGTGGCGGTGATGCCCTCCCTGAGCTTGCCGGTAAGGCGGAAGCCGATGACTTCGGGCAACAGCATGGAAACCGGCTGGCCGAGCATCGCCGCCTCGGCCTCGATGCCGCCGACGCCCCAGCCGAGCACGCCAAGGCCGTTGATCATAGTGGTGTGCGAATCGGTGCCGACGCAGGTGTCGGGATAGGCGGTCGTTCCGCCGTCTTCCGTGTTGGTCCAGACGACCTGACCGAGATATTCGAGGTTGACCTGATGGCAGATGCCGGTGCCGGGCGGCACGACGCGAAAATTGCGGAACGCCTGCTGGCCCCATTTCAGGAATTTATAGCGCTCTTCGTTGCGCTCATATTCGAGCTCGACATTCCTGGCAAAGGCCAGTGGCGTGCCGAATTCGTCGACGATGACGGAGTGGTCGATGACGAGGTCGACCGGCACCAGCGGATTGATCTTCTGCGGATCGCCGCCGAGCGCCTTGAGGCCGTCGCGCATGGCGGCCAAGTCGACCACCGCCGGGACGCCGGTGAAATCCTGCATCAGGACACGCGCGGGGCGATAGGCGATCTCGACGCCGGCGGTGCCCTTGTCGGTCAGCCAGCCGGCAACAGCCTGGATAGAGTCCTTGGTGACGGAGCGGCCGTCTTCATTGCGCAAAAGGTTTTCCAGCAGCACCTTCATCGAATAAGGCAGCTGGGCAATGCCGGTGAGGCCGTTCCTCTCGGCCTCGACCAGATTGTAATAGACATAGTCCGCGCCACCCACGGTGAGGGTGCGGCGGCAATTGAAACTGTCGAGGGATTTTGACACGTGCGGTCCGTCCTTGTCTGTTCAGCCTGAAAGGGAACGGACGCCGATGGGCATGCAATCACGCGCAAAGGTGCGGGTACGGCCATTTCCGCTGTCCGTTCCCAGCCAACCCGAGCCGTTCAAGGCGGCGCGTGCGCTGGTTCGGCGCAAATTCTGTTCCCGTGCCGACCGCTGGCACGGATGTCCCGCATATAGAGAATTTTCTGGAATAGTTCTAGACAGTTGCGGAGCAAATTTGTGCGATGCGGCAGCTATCGCGCGGTAAAGTTTTCGGGACGGGCAGGCATGCGGCTGATTGCCGAAAATCTGGGCGGCGAACGCGGCGGCGAGACGGTCTTTTCCGGCATCGGTTTTGCGCTCGACAAGGGCCAGGTGCTGGTCGTCACCGGGCCGAACGGCTCGGGCAAATCGACGCTGCTCAGGGTCATCGCCGGGCTGCTGCCGAAGGCGCAAGGCGATGTGCGCATCGAGGGCGGCGAGAGGTTTCCGACGATCGCTTCGGCGGTCCACTATCTCGGCCACCTCAATGCAATGAAGACGGCGCTCAGCGTGGCGGAGGATCTGCGCTTCTGGCGCGATTTCAACGGCGATGGGCAGTTGGGTGTCGGAGAGGCGCTGGAGACGGTTGGTCTCGGCGGCATCGGCCATCTGCCTTTCGGATATTTGTCGACCGGGCAAAGGCGGCGGGCGGCGATTGCGAAATTGCTGGTCAGTCATAAGCCGCTGTGGCTGCTGGATGAGCCGACGGCTGGGCTGGATAAGGCCTCGGAGGCGCGGTTTGCGGGGCTGATGACGAGGCATTGCGCAGAAGGTGGAATCATTGTCGCGGCGACGCATTTGCCACTGGGATTGGATGGAGCACAGGCATTGAGGATGGGAGCAACAGGGTGATGTCGGCATTCCCGCCCACCCCCCTCTGCCCTGCCGGGCATCTCCCCCGCAGGGGGGGAGATCAGATGTCATGCCGGCTTTCGCCAATCACCGGCATTGAAAAAGAGGCGTCAGCAGTGGAACTGCCAATCTCCCCCCTTGCGGGGGAGATGTCCGGGAGGACAGAGGGGGGTGTGAAGGAACGCCACCTTCGGCAAGATGGCGATCAAACCGCAGGCGCGGCTTGGCAATGCTAGCCCTCTTCCTGCGCGACGTCCGTCTCTCAATCCGTGCCGGGGGCGGGGCGCTCACCGGCGTCATCTTCTTCCTCGCCGTCATCGCCACCATCCCCTTCGGTGTCGGACCGGACCTGAAGCTGCTCGCCCGCATCGGTCCGGCGATCCTGTGGATCGGCGCTCTGCTCGCCTGCCTGCTCGGCCTCGACCGGCTGTTTCAGGCCGATCGCGAAGACGGTTCGCTCGATCTTCTGGTGCTGGGCAATGACCGCCACATGCTGGCGCTGACGGTGCTGGTGAAGTGCCTGGCGCATTGGGCGGGCAGCGTTCTGCCGCTGGTGGTTGCGGCACCTCTGCTGAGCCTGTTCATGAACATGGAGCCGCTCAGCATCGGCGCCACCGCGCTGACGCTGCTGGTCGGCACGCCGGCGATCACTTTCATCGGCGCGGTCGGGGCGGCGGTGGCGGTGGCGCTGCCACGTGGCGGGCTGCTGATCTCGGTGCTGGTGCTGCCGCTGACCATCCCGGTGCTGATCTTCGGGGTGTCGGCGAGCTACGGCGCGGTGGCCGACCCTGATCCGTTCCTGCAGCCCTTCCTCATTCTTGCCGCGCTGACGCTGTTTCTTGCCGTGCTGGGTCCGGTGGCGGCGGCGCTGGCGCTGCGGCATGGAACGGATTGATATGACCGCTCCGGCGCGACGATCAATTGCGAAGCCCCAGCGGCAAAGCTAAGAAGGCCGCAAAGCTATGGGAAGGCCATGATCGAGCACGACGAAGTGACGGTGGAAGGGGAGCGAAGCGCATGAGTGCACACGCACTCTATGTCGCGGCCGCCTATGGCATCACGGCGATCGTGCTGGCCGGGCTGATCGGCTGGATCCTGCTCGACCAGCGGACCCGCAAGCGCGAACTGGCAGACCTCGAAGCGGCCGGCGTGCGGCGTCGCTCGGACAAAGCCGGTACTGGGGCCAGCACTGGGGCCGGCACCGGGGCCAGCAAGCCATGAGCACGGAAAGCGAAACGCCGGCGTCGCTGCGCCGCCGCCTGATCGTGCTGTTGCCGCTGCTGGTTTTTCTCGGCCTCGCCGGATTGTTCCTGTCGCAGCTTTTGTCGGGACGCGACGAGGCGGCAGTGCCGTCGGCGCTGATCGGCCTGCCGGCGCCGCAGACCAACCTGCCGGCACTGGAAGGGTCAAACCTGCCCGGGCTGGATTCAAAAGCCTTCGCCGGTAAGGTAACGCTGGTCAACGTGTTTGCATCGTGGTGCGCGCCGTGCCGGGAAGAGCATCCGGTGCTGTTGGCGCTGTCGCAGGACAAGCGCTTCGTCATGGCCGCGCTAAACTACAAGGACCAAGCGCAAAACGCGCGCCGGTTCCTTGGTGATCTCGGCAATCCGTTCCAGGCGATAGGTGTCGACGAGGCCGGCCGCACGGCCATCGACTGGGGCGTCTACGGCGTGCCGGAAACCTTCGTCATCGGCAAGGACGGCAAGATTGCCTACAAGCATGTCGGGCCGCTGACAGGGGAGTCGGCGAGGGATGTTCTGTTGCCGCAGATTGAAAAGGCGCTCGCGGCACCGGGCTGACGTTGGCGCCATGCCCCCTCATCCGGCCGCTGCGCGGCCACCTTATCCCCGCGGGGGAGAAGAGGGAAGCATCGGCACAGGCTAGCTCCTCTCCCCGAGGGGAGAGGTCGGATTGTCCGAATTGCTCATGCAATTCGGTTTGGCAATCCGGGGGCGGTGCCCCGCTGACGTCCGAAAGCTCAGCCGTAGATCTGCTTGTGGATCTGGTAGAGCATTTCCGAGCGGTCGGCGCGCAGGTCGGCCAGATCGCGGCTCGTCAGGTTTTCGATTTCCGCGACGAGGCGGTTGTAGTGGCGGCGCTTGGCCATCGAGGTGCGCGCGCGGGAGAAGAGGTTGTCAAAAGCCATAGCAAGGGTCCTTTCGTACCGCATATCAGCGGTGAATTGTTCCTCCCTTGGTCGTTCGCACCATGACATAGGAATGGTGCGATGCAAAAAGAAGATGTTGCAATGCACCATTGCACAGGGCGCATAGCGGGTTAATACAGCGCTAACAGCACCATAAACGGCCGGACAGGCTGGCGGGCCATGCCGGCCGGGCACCTTTTGTCTTACAATTGCGCCTGCGCCACCTTGCCATCGCGCCCGCAGGCTGGCTTGATCCGCGCGTCACGTGATGCCCGGAGGAAATGCATGGCGACCGCAGACTATTACGAAATTCTCGATCCGCGTTTCGCGCGGCTGTTCAACGGCAACGCCCAGGTGGAAAAGCTGTTTACCGGATGTCAGTGGGCGGAAGGGCCGGCCTGGTTCGCCGCCGGCCGCTATGTCGTCTGGTCCGACATCCCCAACAACCGGATGCTGCGCTATGACGAGACCGACGGCAATGTGAGCGTCTTCCGTCAGCCCTCCGGCAATTCCAACGGCAACACCGTCGACCGCCAGGGCCGACTGGTGACGTGCGAGCATTCCGGCCGCCGCGTCAGCCGCACCGAGCATGACGGTTCCGTCACCACCATCGCGGCCGAATGGAAAGGCAAGCGGCTGAATTCGCCCAATGACGCGGTCGTGAAATCCGACGGCTCGATCTGGTTCACCGATCCGAGCTACGGCATCGACACCGACTATGAGGGCGACAAGGCCGAAAGCGAGATCGGCGCTTGCAATGTCTACCGGGTCGATCCGGATACGGGCGAGGTCGAGGCCGTGATCACCGACATGGTCCGGCCGAACGGGCTTGCCTTTTCGCTGGATGAAAGCCAGCTCTATGTCGTCGACACCGGCCGCACGCATGGCGCGCAGAACCCCGCGCATATGCGGGTCTTCAACGTCGGCAAGCACGGCAAGAAGGTGTCGGGCGGCAAGGTGTTCGCCGACTGCACGGCCGGCCTGTTCGACGGCTTCCGGCTCGACGAGGCCGGCCGCATCTGGACCAGTGCCGCCGACGGCATCCATTGCTACGATCCCGACGGCACGCTGATCGGCAAGGTCAAGGTGCCGGAAGTGACCGCCAATTGCGTGTTCGGCGGCAACAAGCTGAACTGCCTCTACATCGCCGGCACCACGTCGCTCTACATGGTGCGGCTGATGGTGAACGGGGCGAAGACGTATTGAGGCTGCTGGAAACGCTTCTCTGGCGGCCCTTGATGGCGTTTCTGCGCATGTCCGCGGCGCCTGTTGCGCGGCGGCCGCCGGAACCGCCGCCAAGCGGTTCGCCGGAGCGGATTTCGAAGCCGCCCAGCGGCGGCGGTATCAGACACAATTCAAGGGGAGGACGTCATGCCATTCGTCAACATCCGCATCGTCAAGGAAGTGATCGCCGCTGATCCCGCTGGCAAGAAGGCCGACATCGCCAAAAAGGTCACGGCGGCCATCATGGACGCCACCGGGCTTAGCAATGACGACGTCTGGGTGGTGTTCGAAGAGGTCAACGCGCGCGACTGGTATGTCGGTGTGACCGATGTCGAGACGTTGCGGAAGGGGTAGCACAGCGGCACGTTGGGGTGCGGCCGCACCCTTTCGTTCGTCATCCTAGGGTCTGCGCCGCGTCGCTTCGCTCCTTGCTCCGCCCTAGGATGACGAGGCAACGTCTGCGCGTATAAAACTCGCGAAAACCTGCACCGCTTCGCGCATGGCCCGCAGGTTCTCGTTCTCTCCCAGGATCGCTTCCATCTCCGGCGGTTTCTTGCCGAGCAAGGCAATCTCCAGAACCGCGTCCTCACAAAGCGCAAACGACATCGTCCGCATGATCTCCGCAAGCGCTGCGCGGGCGTAGAGCGAGCGCGCGGAGGCGTGGGCCAGCATGGCGGGCTTGCCGACTGCGGCGTCGCGCGAGACCAGCCAGTCGAGCGCGTTTTTCATGCCGCCGGGCACGCCATGGGCATATTCGGGGCAGGAGACGATGATGCCGTCGGCGCTGGTGACGGCCTCGATCAGCCGCATGGCCTCGGCCGGTGTGCGCTCGCCTTCGTCATCCGGGTTGAAGATCGGCAGCAGGCCGAGCCCGTCATAGACAGTTACGCGGCAATCCGAAGGCGCGTTCGCGGACAGCGCCGCCAGCAGCGCCGAATTGGTCGAGGCGGCGCGCAGGCTGCCGGAGATGGCGAGGAGTTCGATCACGGGGAAACAGGGCTAGGGAAAACCGGCAAAGGACCGCAATGGCGAATCGTACCCGAAATCTACCACAGGGTCTTGCTGTAGGCTTCGTCCAGCGAGCGGTCGAAATCGTCGGCAGTTTCGGCATGCGCCATCTGATCGGACAGGATCTGACCGAGCGTCGGCAACGTCGCGCGGTCGTGCCAGCTGTCCGGCTTCCACAATTCGGAGCGCATGAAGGCCTTGGCGCAGTGCATGTAAGCGGCCTTGACGCTCACCACGACGACGCTTTGCGGTTGCTTGCCGTCGACGGTGAGGCGCTCGCGCAAACCGGCATCGACGGTTATGCGGGCGTCGCCATTGATGCGCAGCGTCTCGTTCATGCCGGGGATGAGAAAAAGCAGCCCGACCGAAGGGTTGAGCAGGATGTTTTCCAGCGTGTCCAGCCGGTTGTTGCCGGGCCGGTCGGGAATGGCGATGGTCCTGTCGTCGAGGACAAGGGCAAAGCCCGGTCTGTCGCCTTTCGGCGTCACGTCGGCATTGCCGGCGCCGTCGGAAGAACCGATCAGCACGAAAGGGCTCTTGCCGATGAAAGAGCGGCAGTGGCCGTCGAGCGCCCTGAGTTCCTTGCGCATCGAGGTGTCGGTCGGCCGCGGGGTCTTGTAGATCGTCCTCAGTTCATCGCGCGTGGTGACGAATTCCATGGCCGTCTCCGTTTATTCTGACGCAATTCCGGACGGCTTCACACTTTTCCTGGAATTGCTCTACTTGCCGGCTTCTTCCACCTTCTCGGCCTTATCCTCGATCGAATGGTGCAGGATCAGCGGCATCTGGCTGAAGGTGAACAACAGGGTGATCGGCATGATGCCCCAGACCTTGAAGGTAACCCAGAAGTCGGTGGAAAAATTCCGCCACACCACTTCATTGGCAAGAGCCAGGAACAGGAAGAATAGACCCCAGCGGAAAGTCAGCTTGCGCCAGCCTTCGGCATCGAGGCGAAAGGCCGAATCGAAGACATAGCCGAGCAGCGATCGGCCGAAATACAGACCGCCGAGCAGCACGCCGCCGAACAGGGTGTTGACGATGGTCGGCTTCATCTTGATGAACACGTCGTCCTGCAGATAGAGCGTCAGCGCGCCGAAGATGAAGACGACGACGCCCGAGACCATCGGCATGATCGGCAAGGTGCGCAGCAGCAGCCAGGAGGCGATCAGCGCGATCGCCGTCGCCGCCATGAAAAGGCCGGTGGCGACGAAGATCGGCCCGCCGAATTCGGCCAGGACAGGAAATTTCTGCACCAGCCAGGCGCCGCGTGCATTGGCGAAGAAGAACACCATCAGCGGCCCGAGTTCCAGCACCAGCTTGAGCAGCGGATTGACGCTTTCTTTCTTCTTTCGCGGATCGGACGGGTCGCGTTCGAGGATGGGTGAGTTCATGACTTCCTTCTGACGCATGATCTTGTCCAAAAAGCCGTCAGCTCTTCGGGATCATTGCCTGTTACGCCACGCCGGCGATCGCCCTGGCGAATTCGCCGGCCGAGAATGGTTCGAGGTCGTCGACCTGTTCGCCGACGCCGATGAAGTAGACCGGCAGTTTGTGCTTTGCCGCGATCGCGACCAGAATACCGCCGCGCGCCGTGCCGTCCAGCTTGGTCATCACCAGGCCGTTGACGCCGGCGACATTGCGGAAGATCTCGACCTGATTGAGCGCATTCTGGCCGGTGGTGGCGTCGACCGTCTGCAGCACGGTATGCGGCGCTTCCGGATCGAGCTTGCCCAGCACGCGCACGATCTTTTCCAGCTCCGCCATCAGTTCGGTCTTGTTTTGCAGCCGGCCGGCGGTGTCGATGATCAGCACGTCGGAGCCGGCCTCCTTGGCGCGTTCGAAAGCGTCGTAGGCGAGGCCGGCGGCATCCGCGCCTATCTTCGAGGCGATGACCGGCGACTTCGTCCTCTCGCCCCAGATCTTCAGCTGCTCGATGGCTGCAGCGCGAAAGGTATCGCCGGCGGCCAGCATCACCGACAGGCCACCATCGGTCAGTTTGGCGGCGAGCTTGCCGATGGTCGTGGTCTTGCCGGTGCCGTTGACGCCGACCACCAGAATGACATGCGGCTTGTGCGAGAGGTCGAGCTCCAGCGGCATGGCGACATGGGCCAGCACCTTCTCCACCTCGGCCGCCATGATGGTGCGGACATCCGCGTCGGAGACATCCTTGCCGTAGCGGCTGGCAGCGAGGGCATCGGTGACGCGCAAGGCTGTTTCCATGCCCAGATCGGCACGGATCAGCACGTCCTCCAGATCCTGCAGCGTCTCCTCGTCGAGCTTGCGCTTGGTGAAGACGCCGGCGATGTTGCCGGTGAGTTCTTTCGAGGAGCGGGCAAGCCCGTCGCGCATGCGCTGGAACCAGGAGCGTCGCGGCGCCGGTTCGGGCGCCTTTTGCGGCTCGGCTTTCTGCTCGACCTTTTTGGTTACGGTGACTTTGCCGACTGACGGTGTGGGCTGTGGTGCCGGCGGAAAACCCGGTTCAGGCATGGGCGCAACCCCCGCCGTGACAGCCCGGACTTCGACCGGCGCGGGTGTGGCTTCGACCGGAGTGCGCTTTACCTCCCCCTCGATGGGGGAGGTCCCAAGCGAAGCCTGGGGGTGGGGGTGATTTGCGCTGGCGTCAGCGCTGTCACCCCACCCCGCCGCTTCGCGTCGACCCTCCCCACCGAGGGGAGGGTGGGGCGCCTCGTCCTTCTCCCCGTGGCTATACGGGGAGAAGGTGCCGGCAGGCGGATGAGGGGCGGCGCTGACCTCTGAGGTAGGCTGTGCGGGAGGCGCGGACGGTTGCGGCACTTCGATCGGGGCGGCCGGTTCTGCTGGAGTCTCGGCAGGCGTCGGCACTTCGACGGGAGCGGGCTCCAGCTGCGGTTCCGGACGCGATGGTTCGATCTCCGGCTCGGCCGGCGCCGGCGGCACTTCTTGGGGCTGCGGCTCGGGAGCCGGCTCCGGAACGGCTGGCGCAGGAACTTCTTCCGGTGCAGGCGGCTCGGGTATCTCCGGCTCAGGCTGCGGTTCTTCTACCGGCGCGGGCTCCGGCAACGGTTCCGGCTCGGATGGGACGACCGGTTCCGGCGCGGGCGGGATGGTCGGCGCGGGTTCGGGCTTCGGTTCTTCTGGCGCCGACTGCGGCGCAGGCTTTACCTCCCCCTCGACGGGGGAGGTCCCAAGCGAAGCTTGGGGGTGGGGTGAGTGGCGCCGGCGTCGGCGCTCTCACCCCTCCCCGCCACTTCGTGGCGACCCTCCCCATCGAGGGGAGGGTGGGGCGTCGGCGGCTCGGGCTCCTCGCGCTTCAAGAACTCCGGAACGACCTGCTCGGCCGCCGGCTTCAGCGCCTCAAGCGCATCCCATTTGATCGGCGGCAGGGGAGCGGTTTCGTCGATGCGCTCCTCGACGACTTCCTTCTTGCCGAACGAAAATATGTTCTTGAAAAAACCGGCCATGCTTCAATCGTCGCAGGCGGCGCGGGCAGTGAGCGGGGCCGCTATCAGGCGCACGCCGTCATGGCCGGTGATGTCTGCCTCGACGATCTCGCCCGGCGCGCCTGTGCCGAGCGCGGCAAGCGTGAACCCTTCGGTGCGGCCGAGGCCGTCGCGCTCGATAAGGATCGTTTGGCGCGTTCCCGGGAGGGACGACAGATGGCGGCGATACGCAGCCTCACCAGCGGCGCGCAGCTGGGCCGCGCGCTGCTTGACCAATTCGCGGCGGACCTGCGGCATGCGCGCGGCGGGCGTGCCTTCGCGCGGCGAAAACGGGAAGACATGCAGGTGCGTCAGCCCACATTCCTCGACGATCTTTATCGAATTCTGAAACATTTCCTCGGTCTCGGTCGGGAAGCCGGCGATGATGTCGGCGCCGAAGACGATTTCGGGGCGCAGCTTGCGCACATCCTCGCAGAAGCGGATCGACTGGTCGCGCAAATGCCTGCGCTTCATGCGCTTCAAGATCATGTCGTCGCCCGACTGCAGCGACAGATGCAGATGCGGCATCAGCCTGGGTTCGGTGGCGATGGCGTCGAGCAGATCGTCGTCGGCCTCGATCGAATCGATTGAGGACAGCCGCAGCCGCTTCACATCAGGCACCTGCTTCAGGATGGTCTTCACCAGCTTTCCCAGCTTCGGCGCGCCCGGCAGGTCGGCGCCGAAGCTGGTCATGTCGACGCCGGTCAGCACGATCTCGGCATAGCCGTTGCCGGCCAGACGCTTGACCTGCTCGACCACGGCGCCCATCGGCACCGAGCGTGAGTTGCCGCGGCCATAGGGGATGATGCAGAAGGTGCAGCGATGGTCGCAGCCGTTCTGCACCTGGACGAAAGCACGCGCCCGGCCCTCAATGGCGTCGACCATGTGGCCGGCGGTCTCGCGCACCGAGAAGATGTCGTTGACGCGCGCCTTTTCGGTGTCGTTGACGCCGAAATCCGGCAGCGCGCGATAGGAGTTCGCCTTCAGCTTCTCCTCATTGCCGAGCACGAGGTCGACCTCGTGCATGGCGGCAAAATTCTGCGGTTCGGTCTGCGCGGCGCAGCCGGTGACGATGATGCGCGCCGCCGGGTTTTCGCGGCGGGCTTTGCGGATCGACTGCCTGGCCTGGCGCACCGCTTCCGAAGTGACGGCGCAGGTGTTGAAGATGATAGCCCCGCCTTTGAGCGCGCCGAGGCCGGCACTTTCGGCCTCGCGCCGCATCACCTCGGATTCATAGGTGTTGAGACGGCAGCCGAAGGTGACGACGTCTATGCCTTGGGAGTTGAGGCCCTTGGTATCGGCAAGTGCAGACATCAGGCCGCGCTTTCGGTGTCGCGGGCCCAGGTGCCGGTCGACGGATCGAAACTGCCGGAAAATTCCCATTCGGCAGCGCCGGTCAGGATGACGTGGTCGTCGTCGCGCCATTCCACATGCAGCGAGCCGCCGCCGGGCGTCATCAGCGTAACGCTGCGGCCGGTGCGCCGGGTGCGGGCAGCGGCGACGACGGAAGCGCAAGCGGCCGAGCCGCAGGCCTTGGTCAGGCCGGCGCCGCGCTCCCAGGTGCGGATGATCATCGTCTCCGGCGACGTTACCTGGGCGATAGTGATGTTGGCGCGCTCGGGGAAGATCGGATGGTTTTCGAGCAGCGGGCCGAAACGCTCGAGTTCGTAGGACCAGACATCGTTGTCGACCCAGAAGATAGCGTGAGGGTTGCCCATCGAGAGAGCCGAAGGCGAATGCAGCACCGGCGCGTCGATGGGGCCGATCTGCAACTCGATCATGCGGGTGTCGCGGAATTCCTCGGCCAGCGGAATGTCCTGCCAGCCAAAGCGCGGAGTGCCCATGTCGACCGAGATGGTGCCGTCGGCATGTTCGACGGCGTTGAGGATGCCGGCGCGGGTCTCGAAGGTGAAAGTCTTCTGGCCGGTTTCGGCGGCCAGCGCCTGGACGACACAGCGCATGCCGTTGCCGCAGGCCTGCGCGCCCGAGCCGTCGGAATTCAAAATGTCGATGTAAAAGGCGGTGCCCGGCGTGCGCGAATCGTGGATCGCCATGATCTGGTCGAACCTGGTCGCCGCATCGGCGTTCAGCGCGACAGCCGACGCCGCCGTGACCCTATCGGCACGGCCACGCATGTCGGCGACGATGATTTCGTTGCCGATGCCGTTCATCTTGGCGAAGGGGGCAGTGCCTGCCATGATCTGAGGTAATTCCTGTACGTTTCGCCGCTATATGGCGGAAACGGGCGGGAATTACCAGTGTGGGCTGCGTCTAGGTTACCGCGAAAACGCCTAGCACGATCAGCAGGAAGATGACGAGAACGATGCCGATCAGCACGCGCGCGCCGGTGGCGGCGGCACCGGCCAGCGCCGGCATGCCGAGCAGGCTGGCGGCGGCAGCAACGATGAGAAGAATGATGATCCATTTGATCATGGACAATGCCTCGCAAATTGACTGCAGCGGCCTAAGAACGCATCTGCCGCGCTCTGGTTCCCTCTTGCCGCGAGGCTCTCTCCGACTGGGCGCGCTATTCGGCAATCTCGAAGTCGGTCGTGAAAGGCGCCGTCTTTTGCGAGTTCTCGTCATGCATGAGGAAATCCGCTCGGTATTTGCCGGGGGGAACGCCATCCAGGGAGACGTTTAATTTGAAGAACATCTCTCGGTTATGCGAGCGCGAGGCGAGCTGGACCCGGCCAAGCTTTTCGACGGTTCCCAGCTTCTCGCCCGACTGGGAAAGCACAGTAAGGTCAACGTAAAGCGCGATCTGGTTGTTGCCGAGCCCATCCGAGCCGTAGCCGTAACCGACCGGCTCCATATAAAGCACAACCTCTTCGCCCGGCTTGTAGACATGGTTCGGGCGCTCGGCGTAGGCGCCGAACCCGCTGGCCGACATGATATGCTTCACATTTTGCACGCCAAGCGGCATCGCTTGCCACAGAGCGTCCTCGGCGCTGCGGAATTTGTCCAGCGCGCCGGCGCCATCACCCGCCTGCAGTGCCTTTTCGGCTTCAGCGGCGCGATCGGTGATTTCACCCGCGAAAGCGGCCGGCGTCGAAATTACCAGCGCGATCAAAACTGCCAAGATTGATTTCATCTGTTCCCCCTGTTGCGATAGACCATCGGCTAAAATGGCAGTGTCGTAAACGGCCAAATGCAGACTCCAGCCGCGCTCGATCTCGGGAACGTCCCAAACCTCGCCCGGACGCAAGGCGCGAAACCGCTCACGCGCCAGGCCTTGCGCCTCAAGCGCTTCAGTCAGTTTTGCGCCGGCAGTTGCGCTCGATCGCCGATGCGCCGACCTGCTGCGGGCTCCGGTGCCGCTTTCGCAACCAATGTACCGGTTGGAACCGCGCTAGAGCGAAGACATGCCTTTTGTCCGCCAGCCATTTTGCGACAAATTTACAACAATTCGTGGTGCAAACCCTATTTTAACCATATCGGGTTGAAATTTCGCCACCTTCTCCATCTTGGTGAGGGGTGAGATTGTGCGGACGGCTTCCCCCCAGCCGGATCCGACGGAGGTTGGAATGATTTTTTCGAGAAGCGGGCTGATGGCCGTATCGCTGGCAGCGCTCGTTGCGAGCGGCTGTTCGACCTCGCGTTTTTCATCGATGGATGACCAGCAGCCCGCCCCGCTGCAGCCCGCGCCCGCCGGCACGGTGAGCGGAAGCCAACTGCCGCCCCCGGCAGCGCCGGGCACCACCGACCCATCGCAATTCCCCACCGCGCCGGCAGGCGCGCAGGTCGCCTCGCTGCCGCCGGACGGATCGGCGCCGGCCGGAGCCTCCGACCTTACCGCTGCGAGCGTTGCCGGCGTCTGGAACGCCAGCGTGTCCGGACAGAGCTGCAAGGTGGCGACGCCGCAGACCAAATTCGGCGCCGGCTTCCGCGCCGGGCCGCTGCATTGCCCGCCGCCCATCGACGGCATCAAATCGTGGAACGTCGCCGGCAAGCAGCTGACGCTCTATGACGAGAATGGCGGCACGCTGGCGCGGCTCTATTCCTCGGGCGGTTCGAAATTCGACGGCCAGACTACCAACGGCTTGCCGATATCGCTTACAAGATAGGCTGCCTATCCCTAGACAGCGACGTGACCGATGCATCTGCGTGACGGCCTCCAGACCCATGCGACCGTCAGGCAGCGCTACGACCATCTGGTCGCAACCGGCGCCATCGAGCGCGATGCGGCGCAGGAGCGCATCGCCGCCGCGCTCGACCGGCTGACCGACGAGATCTCGGTCAAGCGGCTGGCGCACAAGTCGAGCGCGCTCGGCTGGCTGTTTGCCCGCAAGCGCGAGACGCGCGAGGTCGTCAAGGGCCTCTACATTCATGGCGGCGTCGGTCGGGGCAAGACCATGCTGATGGATATGTTCTTCGAGCTGTTGCCGGTCAGGCGCAAGCGCCGCGTTCATTTCAACGACTTCATGGCCGATGTGCAGGACCGCATCCAGAAGCACCGGCAGGCGCGCAAGAACGGCGACGTCAAGGAGGACGACCCGATCCCGCCGGTCGCGCTTCAGCTTGCCGAACAGGCCTGGGTGCTGTGCTTCGATGAGTTTTCGGTCACCGACATTGCCGATGCGATGGTCCTGTCGCGGCTGTTTTCGGCGCTGTTCGCCAATGGCGTGGTTCTGGTCGCCACCTCGAATGTCGCGCCGCAGGACCTTTATCGCGACGGGCTGAACCGCCAGCTTTTCCTGCCCTTCATCAGCATTCTCGAGCGCCACGCCCATGTGCTGACGCTTGATGCCGACAAGGACTACAGGCTGGAAAAGCTCGCCCGCACGCCGGTTTATGTCACCCCGGCGGATGCCGAAGCCGACCGTGTGCTCGACGAGGCCTGGCAGGCGATGACGCGTGGAGCGCTGACGGCCGAGACCTCGCTGACGCTCAAGGGGCGGCAAGTGAGGATACCGGCTGCCGCCGGGGATGCAGCGCGGTTTTCCTTCGCCGACCTCTGCGAAAAGCCGCTCGGCGCACGCGATTTCCTGGCCATTGCCGGCCGCTTCTCGACCGTCTTCATCGATCACGTGCCGGTGCTGGGCGAAGGCAAGCGCAACGAGGCCAAGCGCTTCATCCTGTTGATCGACACGCTCTACGATCATCACACGCGGCTGGTGGTGAGCGCTGAGGCTCCCCCGCCTGAGCTTTACACGGCCAGGCGCGGCGTCGAGGTGTTCGAATTCGAACGCACCGCCTCGCGGCTGATCGAGATGCAAAGCCGCGACTGGCTGGAGGACTGGGCGGAACGGCAGAAGGACAACGCGGAAGCGCAGGTCTGAGGGTTCCAAGAGGTCATTATGTAGTGATCCTTCGCGCCCCCCTCTGTCCTGCCGGACATCTCCCCCACACGGGGGGAGATTGGCGGTTTCGGCGCTCCGCTCATTCCTGCGGCCATTGGAGATTGGCGAAAGGTCGCGTGACGTCCGATCTCCCCCCTCGTGGGGGAGATGCCTGGCACGGCAGAGGGGGGCGCTGTCCCGCCGACGCCTAAAGCTCGTACACATACATCACAAACGACTCCGCCGGCCCATGCACCTCCTTGCGCGATTCATAAAGCGCGCGCGCTGGCACATTGTCCGGTTCGGTGCCGACCCAGGCTTCGCCGCATCCCTGCTCGCGGCCGAGCGCGAACATGGCGTCGAGCATCTTTCGCGCGATGCCATGGCGCTGGTAGGCGGGTGAGACGCCGACCTCGTCGATGTAGAGTTCGCTGACCTTGTCCAGGTGGCGGTGGATGACGGCAGCACACTGGCCGACGACGACGCCATCGGCCAGTGCCACAATCATCATATGACCTGAGGAGGCGAGGTAGGCGGACAGTCTGTCGGCCCGTACCGGTTCATCGAACACGTCTTCGGCGATGCGCTTCACAAGGGCGTCATCGCCTGGATATAGTCTTCTGATTTCCACGTTCATTGTGTAAAATCTCTCAAGTCGGCTTACAAACTTTGACGTTTACGTAAATCCCAATGTTTCTAACCGATTGAAATTATTCACTCGAAAATAATCGATTGAATATATTTTCCACCAGGGCTACTGGATGCGGCGAAATCCGCTGACACCACAGCATTCCGGCCTCTTCCTCGACGCCGTCAACCAGATCGCCAGAGATTTGGGCGTCGTCACAGACAAAGGGAAAATTTCCTCACATGGCACGCAACAAGATAGCGCTCATCGGCTCCGGCATGATCGGCGGCACGCTCGCTCACATGATCGGCCTCAAGGACCTCGGCGACGTGGTGCTGTTCGATATTGCCGAGGGCATCCCGCAAGGCAAGGGGCTCGATATCGCGCAGTCTTCGCCGGTCGATGGTTTTGACTCCCGGCTGACCGGGGTCAATGATTATGCCGGGATCGAGGGCGCCGATGTCTGCATCGTCACTGCCGGCGTGCCGCGCAAGCCGGGTATGAGCCGCGACGATCTGCTCGGCATCAACCTCAAGGTCATGGAACAGGTCGGCGCCGGGCTGAAGAAATACGCGCCCAAGGCCTTCGTCATCTGCATCACCAACCCGCTCGACGCCATGGTCTGGGCGCTGCAGAAGTTTTCGGGCCTGCCCAAGACCCATGTCGTCGGCATGGCCGGCGTGCTCGACAGCGCGCGCTTCCGCTATTTCCTCGCCGAGGAGTTCAAGGTCTCGGTCGAGGACGTCACCGCCTTCGTGCTCGGTGGCCATGGCGATTCCATGGTGCCGATGATCCGCTATTCCACGGTGTCGGGCATTCCGCTGCCGGACCTCATCAAGATGGGCTGGACCTCGAAGGAAAAGCTCGACCAGATCGTCCAGCGCACCCGTGACGGCGGCGCCGAGATCGTTGGCCTCTTGAAGACCGGCTCGGCCTTCTACGCGCCGGCGGCTTCCGCAATTTCGATGGCCGAATCCTATCTCAAGGACAAGAAGCGCGTGCTGCCTTGTGCGGCGCATCTCTCGGGCCAGTATGGCGTCAAGGGCACCTATGTCGGCGTTCCCGTTGTCATCGGCGCCGGCGGCGTCGAGCGCATCATCGAGATCGACCTCAACAAGGCCGAGCAGAAGATGTTCGACGCTTCGGTGGCGACAGTGCAGGGCCTGACCGAGGCTTGCGTCAAGATCGCCCCGCACCTCGCCTCGAAGTAATCCCCCAAAGCAGCCGATCCGGAGACCATCCAGATGAACATCCATGAATATCAAGGCAAGGCGCTGCTGAAGTCGTTTGGTGCGCCGGTGGCCGAGGGCGTGCCGGTGTTCAAGGCAAGCGAGGCGGAAGCCGCGGCACAAGCGCTGCCCGGTCCGCTCTATGTGGTGAAGAGCCAGATCCATGCCGGCGGCCGCGGCAAGGGCAAGTTCAAGGAACTGTCGCCCGACGCCAAGGGGGGCGTGCGGCTGGCGAAGTCGGTGGCCGAAGTCGTTGCCAACGCCAATGAGATGCTCGGCCACACGCTGGTCACCAAGCAGACCGGCCCGGCCGGCAAGCAGGTCAACCGCCTTTATATCGAGGACGGCGCCGACATCGATCGCGAGCTTTATCTGTCGATTTTGGTCGACCGCTCGGTCGGCCGCATCGCTTTCGTCGTCTCGACCGAGGGCGGCATGGACATTGAAGGCGTCGCCCACGACACGCCGGAAAAGATCATCACCCGCGCCATCGACCCGCTGGCCGGCGTGACGACCATCGACGTCGACATATTGGTGGAAGCGCTGGGCCTCACCGGCGATGCCGCCAAGGATGCCGGCACGCTGTTCCCGATCCTCTACAAGGCCTTTGTCGAGAAGGACATGAGCCTGCTCGAGGTCAACCCGCTGATCGTGATGAAAAACGGCCGCCTGCGCGTGCTGGACGCCAAGGTGTCGTTCGACAACAACGCGCTGTTTCGCCACCCCGAACTGATGGAATTGCGCGACACCACCGAAGAGGACGAGAAGGAGATCGAGGCGTCGAAATACGACCTCGCCTATGTCGCGCTCGACGGCAATATCGGCTGCATGGTCAATGGCGCCGGCCTCGCGATGGCGACGATGGACATCATCAAGCTCTACGGCGCCGAGCCCGCCAACTTCCTCGATGTCGGCGGCGGCGCGTCGAAGGAGAAGGTGACGGCGGCGTTCAAGATCATCACTCGGGATCCGGCGGTCAAAGGCATCTTGATCAACATCTTCGGCGGCATCATGAAGTGCGACATCATTGCCGAGGGCGTGATTGCCGCGGTCAAGGAAGTCGGCCTGGAAGTGCCGCTGGTGGTGCGCCTCGAAGGCACCAATGCCGAACTCGGCAAGAAGATCATCAACGACAGCGGCCTCAACGTGGTGTCGGCGGACGATCTCGACGACGCAGCCAAGAAGATCGTGGCGGCGGTGAAGGGCTGAAGGCGAATGCCTCCGCGCAAGATAAACCTGGTCGAGGCGGCGGATCGAACGATCACCAAGGTCTTCGATCCGCATATTGCCGGCGACGTCAATGACAGCCAGGCGAAGGTCGCCAAGTTCGGCGGGACCTTCGACTGGCACGCGCATGAGCATGAGGACGAAGCCTTCCTCGTCCTGCGGGGCAAGATCGCCATCGATTTCCGTGACGGTCCGGTCGAACTCGGCGAGGGTGATTTCATCGTCGTGCCGAAGGGCGTCGAGCATCGGCCGCGGTCGCTGACCGCCGAGCCGGTGGTGCTGATGTTCGAGCCGGCAACGACGCTCAACACCGGCAACGCCAAGAGCGACCTCACCGTCTCCGACCTGAAGCGGCTCTGACCATGAACGCCTTCTCCTCGCTCTCGGCCGATCACCAACGCCTGCAGGCGCTGGTCGGCGCGTGGCGCGGCGAGGAAGAGGTGGCGGAAACACAATGGGCCGATGGTGGACCGGCGACGTCGGAAGTGCTGGCGGAGCCACAGTTCGGCGGCCTGTTCGTGGTGCAGCGCTATCGCCAGCGCCGCGACGGCACGGTCTCGTTCGGCTCGCACAGCGTGTTCGGCTTCGACCAGCCAAACAGGCTCTTCACGATGCACCAGTTCGATTCCATGGGTTTTATGCCGGCCTTGCCGGCCACAGGTGCATGGAACGGCGCAGAACTGATTCTGGAGCGGTCATCGCCGCGCGGCTCAGCGCGCGTGACGTATATTTTCGACACTCCCGATGCCTACCGGATGCGACTGCATTTCAAACCTGCCGGCAGCGACAGCTGGCAAGACATGGTGAGCGGCGTCTACCGGCGCGTTTCGCCTTCCTCGATCAACGGTTTTTAGAAAAGGGCTCCGATGTCCATTCTCATCGACAAGAACACCAAGGTGCTGGTTCAGGGCCTGACCGGCAAGACCGGCACGTTCCACACCGAGCAGGCCTTGGCCTATCACGGCACCAGGATGGTCGGCGGCATCCATCCCAAGAAGGGTGGCGAGACCTGGACCGGCGCCAAGGGCGAAAACCTGCCGATCTTCGGTTCCGTTGCCGAGGGCAAGGAAAAGACCGGCGCCAATGCCTCGGTGGTCTATGTGCCGCCGGCGGGCGCCGCCGAAGCCATCCTCGAAGCCATCGAAGCCGAGATCCCGCTGATCGTCTGCATCACCGAAGGCATTCCGGTGATGGACATGGTTAGGGTCAAGGCGCGGCTCGACCGCTCGACCTCGCGGCTGATCGGCCCGAACTGCCCCGGCGTGCTCACCCCCGACGAATGCAAGATCGGTATCATGCCCGGCAACATCTTCCGCAAGGGCTCGGTCGGCGTTGTTTCGCGCTCGGGAACGCTTACCTATGAGGCAGTGTTCCAGACCACCAATGTCGGCCTCGGCCAGACCACCGCCGTCGGTATCGGCGGCGACCCCGTCAAAGGCACCGAGTTCATCGACATGCTCGAAATGTTCCTCGCCGACGACGAGACCAAGTCGATCATCATGATCGGCGAGATCGGCGGTTCGGCCGAGGAAGACGCCGCGCAGTTCCTCAAGGACGAGGCCAAGCGCGGCCGCAGGAAACCGATGGCCGGCTTCATCGCCGGGCGCACCGCGCCGGCCGGTCGCACCATGGGCCATGCGGGCGCGGTCATATCCGGCGGCAAGGGCGGCGCGGAAGACAAGATCGCGGCGATGGAATCGGCCGGCATTAAAGTATCGCCATCGCCGGCGCGTCTGGGCACGACGCTGGTCGAGGCGATCAAGGCCAAGTGAGTAGCGAGTAGTGAATAGCGAATAGGGAAAAGAGAGTAACGGCGCGACCCGGGAAAAATCCCTACTCGCTATTCGCTACTCACTATTCGCTTTTGAAAAGGAGACGGAGCCAGGCTCCGCGGACAAAAATGGCAAGACAAGATCAGGCCAACGACCAATTTTCGCTCACCTCTTTCCTGTATGGCGGCAATGCCGACTATATCGACGCGCTGTACGCCTCCTATGAGGATGATCCAGAGTCGGTAAACCCCGAATGGCAGGACTTCTTCGCCGGGCTGAAGGACGACGCCGGCGATGTGCGCAAGAACGCCAAGGGCGCTTCCTGGGCAAAGCCGTCCTGGCCGCTGCAGGCCAATGGCGAACTGGTGTCGGCGCTGGACGGCAATTGGGGCATCGTCGAGAAGCATCTGGAAAAGAAGGTCAAGGACAAGGCGGTCACCAATGGCGTCGTGCTGTCGGATGCCGACGTGCATCAGGCGACGCGCGATTCGGTGCGCGCCATCATGATGATCCGCGCCTTCCGCATGCGCGGCCATCTGCACGCCAATCTCGACCCGCTCGGCATCGCCAAGCCGCTTGAGGACTATAACGAGCTGTCGCCGGAAAATTACGGTTTTACCGCAGCCGACTACGACCGGCCGATCTTCCTCGACAATGTGCTCGGCCTCGAATTCGGCACCATCCGGCAGATGCTGGAGATCCTGACCCGCACCTATTGCTCGACGCTCGGTGTCGAGTTCATGCACATTTCCGATCCCGAGGAGAAGGCCTGGATCCAGGCGCGCATCGAGGGTGCCGACAAGGAGATTTCCTTCACCGCTACGGGAAAAAAAGCGATCCTGCAGAAGCTGGTCGAGGCCGAAGGCTTCGAGCAGTTCATCGATGTCAAGTACAAGGGTACCAAGCGCTTCGGCCTCGATGGCAGCGAAGGCCTGATCCCGGCGCTGGAGCAGATCATCAAGCGCGGCGGCCAGCTCGGCATGAAGGAGATCGTGCTCGGCATGGCGCATCGCGGCCGGCTGAACGTGCTGTCCCAGGTGATGGCCAAACCGCATCGCGCCATCTTCCACGAATTCAAGGGCGGCTCGGCCGCTCCTGACGAGGTCGAGGGCTCGGGCGACGTCAAGTACCATCTCGGCGCCTCGTCGGACCGCGAATTCGACGGCAACAAGGTGCATCTGTCGCTGACCGCCAATCCTTCGCATCTGGAAATCGTCGATCCGGTTGTGATGGGCAAGGCGCGCGCCAAGCAGGACTATCTGTTCGGCCGCAGCCGCGAGGAGATCGTGCCGCTGGAAGAGCGCGCCAAGGTGCTGCCGCTGCTTCTGCATGGCGACGCCGCCTTTGCTGGCCAGGGCGTAATCGCCGAAATCCTCGGCCTGTCGGGCCTGCGCGGCCACCGCGTCGCCGGCACGCTGCATTTCATCATCAACAACCAGATCGGCTTCACCACCAATCCGCGCTTCTCGCGCTCGTCGCCCTATCCGTCCGACGTCGCCAAGATGATCGAGGCGCCGATCTTCCACGTCAATGGCGACGACCCGGAAGCGGTGGTGCATGCCACCAAGGTGGCGATCGAATTTCGCATGAAGTTCCACAAGCCGGTGGTGGTGGACATGTTCTGCTATCGCCGCTTCGGCCACAATGAGGGCGACGAACCGGCCTTCACGCAGCCGATCATGTACGCCAACATCCGCAACCACAAGACGACGGTGCAGATCTATGGCGACCGGCTGATCGCCGAGGGCCATATCAGCCAGGCCGAACTCGACAAGATGAAGGCCGACTGGCGCGCCCATCTGGAGTCCGAATGGGAAGTCGGCCAGCACTACAAGCCCAACAAGGCCGACTGGCTGGACGGCGCCTGGTCTGGTTTGCGCACCGCCGACAACCAGGACGAACAGCGCCGCGGCAAGACCGCCGTGCCGGTCAAGGTGCTGAAGGACATCGGCAAGAAACTGACCGAGGTGCCGAAAGGTTTCGAGGCGCACAAGACCATCATCCGCTTCCTCGAAAACCGCCGCCAGGCGATCGACTCCGGCGAAGGCATCGACTGGTCGACGGCCGAGGCGCTGGCCTTCGGCGCCATCCTGCTCGACGGCAATCCGATCCGGCTCTCCGGCCAGGATTCAGAACGCGGCACCTTCTCGCAGCGCCATTCCGTGCTCTACGACCAGCGCGACGAGACCCGCTACATCCCGCTCAACAATCTCTCGGCCGCACAGGCCGGCTACGAAGTCATCAACTCGATGCTGTCGGAAGAGGCGGTGCTCGGCTTCGAGTATGGCTACAGCCTGGCCGAGCCTAAGGCGCTGACGCTCTGGGAAGCGCAGTTCGGCGATTTCGCCAACGGCGCCCAGGTGGTGTTCGACCAGTTTATCTCGTCGGGCGAGCGCAAGTGGCTGCGCATGTCGGGCCTGGTCTGCCTGCTGCCGCATGGCTATGAGGGCCAGGGGCCGGAACATTCCTCGGCCCGGCTCGAGCGTTTCCTGCAGCTCTGCGCCGAAGACAATATGCAAGTCGCCAACTGCACCACGCCGGCAAACTACTTCCACATATTGCGCCGGCAACTGAAGCGCGACTTCCGCAAGCCGCTGATCCTGATGACGCCGAAGTCGCTGCTGCGCCACAAGCGGGCAGTGTCGACGCTGCCGGAGATTTCGGGCGAAAGCTCGTTCCACCGGCTGTTGTGGGACGACGCCCAGCTGTTGCAGAACCAGGCGATCAAGCTCACCAAGGATTCCAAAATCCGCCGCGTCGTGCTGTGCTCGGGCAAGGTCTATTATGACCTCTACGAGGAACGCGAGAAGCGCGGCATCAACGACATCTATCTCTTGCGCGTCGAACAGCTCTATCCGTTCCCGGCCAAGGCGCTGATCACTGAACTGTCGCGCTTCCGCAATGCCGAGATGGTGTGGTGCCAGGAGGAACCCAAGAATATGGGCGCCTGGTCGTTCATCGATCCGTATCTGGAATGGGTGCTGGCGCATATCGACGCCAAGCACCAGCGGGTGCGCTATACCGGACGTCCTGCGGCGGCATCGCCGGCGACCGGCTTGATGTCGAAGCATTTGGCGCAGCTCGCCGCCCTGCTCGAAGACGCGCTCGGCGAATAGAACAAACCCGGCGAATAGAACAGACAGAGAAGAAACGGAACAGGCACAATGGCTACCGAAATCCGCGTTCCCACTCTCGGCGAATCCGTCACCGAGGCGACCATCGGCAAGTGGTTCAAGAAGGTCGGCGATGCCATTGCCGTCGACGAGCCGCTGGTCGAGCTCGAAACCGACAAGGTGACGGTGGAGGTGCCTGCCGCCGCCGCCGGCACGCTGGGCGAGATCACCGCCAAGGAAGGCGAGACCGTTGGCGTCGGCGCGTTGCTGGGTTCGATCTCGGCAGGCGTCGCCACGGCCGCCCCGGCGTCCAAGCAGGAGACCAAGCCGCAAGCTGTGTCGCAGGCGTCGAGCCCGGACGCAGCGCACACGACCAGGCAGGCCGCGGCCGAGACCGCCAAGATAGCCGGCGATGCCGGGCCGGTCGAGCCGCGCACAATGCCGCCGGCGCCAGCTGCCGCAAAGCTGATCGCCGAGAACAATCTGTCGGTCGACCAGGTTTCTGGCTCGGGCAAGCGCGGCCAGGTGCTGAAGGGCGACGTGCTCGACGCGATTTCCAAGGGCGCGCCGTCGCAGCCGGCCGAAATTCCGAAGGCCGCACCGGCTCCGGTCGCCGTGCGTGCGCCGTCCTCGGGCGACGATGCGTCGCGCGAGGAGCGCGTGCGCATGACCAAGCTGCGCCAGACCATTGCGCGCCGGCTCAAGGAAGCGCAGTCGACCGCCGCCATGCTGACCACCTTCAACGAGGTCGACATGTCGGCGGTGATGGCGCTCAGGACCAAGTACAAGGACATCTTCGAGAAGAAGCACGGCGTGAAGCTCGGCTTCATGGGCTTCTTCACCAAAGCGGTTACGCACGCATTGAAGGAAATCCCCTCGGTCAATGCCGAGATCGACGGCACCGACATCATCTTCAAGAACTATGCCCATATCGGCGTTGCCGTCGGCACCGAAAAGGGTCTCGTCGTGCCGGTGGTGCGCAATGCCGACCAAATGTCGATTGCCGAGATCGAAAAGGATATCGGCCGGCTGGGCATTGCCGCGCGGGACGGCAAGCTGTCGGTCGCCGACATGCAGGGTGGTACGTTCACCATCTCCAATGGCGGCGTTTACGGCTCACTGATGTCGACGCCGATCCTCAATGCGCCGCAGTCCGGCATTTTGGGCATGCACAAGATCCAGGACCGGCCGGTCGTGGTCGGCGGCCAGATCGTGATCCGGCCGATGATGTACTTGGCGCTGAGCTACGATCACCGTATCGTCGACGGCAAGGAAGCCGTGACCTTCCTGGTCCGCGTCAAGGACAGCCTGGAAGATCCGGAACGGCTGGTGCTTGATTTGTGATCGGAGCTGATCCGTCATGAGCGGCTGGCTGGCGCGGTTTGGGTTCAAGCTGGGTCGAGTAGCGGGTAGCGTATTGAGGCGTTCCCGGCCGGCGGCTTCCGCCGCCATCTCTCCGCCGGCGACATCGACTGAATGGGATTCGGCGCCGGCGAGCAGCAATCTCGGTGTCTTCGCTCTCAGCGAAGCCGAAATGGCGGAGCGGAAGATCATCGTCACCGCGATCGGTGAGCTTGAGCTACCGACCGGCGAAATCATCGCTTGCGATCCACTGATTACCGGGCTGGAACGGCCTGTGTTTAGCCGTAAGGTCAGGCCGGGATGCTATCCAGTCACGTTGCTTGAGGCGCAAGGCCGTGTTGCTGCAGCGGTATTGCGGTTTGGCACTGGCTTGCCGGTGCGGTGGGAGTTGGCTGCCTTCGTCCGCGACGTCGGCACATCGTCCTGGAAGTCTGGATTTATTGTCGATGATAATGTTGCTTCGTTCATGGACAAGTCGGTTCTGACGCTGATGTCCGACCAGGAGGAACTCGACAGCTATCTTGCTGACGTTGCATGCTCGTTCGACAAGTTCCGCATGGATAATCCGGTTGATGGAAATCCGCTTAATATAGCCATGTTCGACACTGGCTTCGGTGATGGGAACTATTATTCCTTCTGGGGACTGGATGCGGCCGGCGAGCCGCTGGTCTTGATGACCGATTTCGAGGTGCTCGAAAACGCCGACGGCCGCGAGAGCAGCCAGAGCAATTCATGACAAACATCGCTTCGCCAATGATCGGATTTATGGCCGGGCTGGCTGTTCTCGCAGCGGGTTACGAGGCGCATGCCGCCTGCCCGCTGGCGCTTGCTGTCTATGGCGATGCCGAAAGCGAGGCCGGCATTGATTTCCGGCCGACGACGGATGCGGTCACCGTCACCAACTCGTTCAAGATGGTGCTCGACAAGGGCATCGTGCTCGACGGCATTGTGATGTGGACCTCCGGTGTTTCGCGACCGCAAGGGTCGCTGATGTACAAATGCCCGACCGGCGACGTCACCGGTGACGAGCTTGCCGCCTGCACGGTCTGGCATGGCGTCATCTACAGCGCCGACGATAAGGGCAACATCGCGCTCCTGGCGGCGGAAGGCACGGACGCGCCGCAGAGCCTGATCTTCCCCGATCTGGGTCCATCGTTGCAGATGTCGTCCGCCTTTGGCTCCATCGGTTTTTCGAAACTGCCGTGGGATGTGTTTTTGCTGAAAGGTTGCCAGGAATGAGCGCGGCGAAGAAAGTTCTTCTGGTCACCGGCGGCGGCCGCGGCATTGGTGCGGCCACTTGCCGGCTTGCGGCGAAGGCCGGCTACCGCGTCGCGGTCAACTATGCCGCAAACGAGGCCGCGGCCCAGGCGCTGGTCGCCGAGATCGAGGCCGGTGGCGGTGAAGCGATAGCGGTCAAGGGCGATGTCGGCGTCGAGGCTGACATCGTCGCCGTGTTCGAAGCCGTCGATAGCGCCTATGGCCGGCTCGACGCCCTGGTCAACAATGCCGGAATCGTCGACGTCAAGGCGCGTGTCGACGAGATGAGCCTGGCGCGGCTGGAGCGCATGATGCGCATCAATGTCATCGGCTCGTTTCTGTGCGCCCGCGAAGCGGTGCGGCGCATGTCGAGCAAGCATGGCGGCCAGGGCGGCGCCATCGTCAACATCTCGTCGGCTGCGTCGCTACACGGCTCGCCCGGCGAATATGTCGACTATGCCGCGTCCAAGGCGGCGATCGACACCTTCACGCTCGGACTGGCGCGCGAAGTCGCGACCGAAGGCGTGCGGGTCAATGCGATACGGCCGGGCATCATCGACACCGAGATCCACGCTTCGGGCGGCCAGCCGGACCGGGTCGAGCGGTTCCGCGACATGCTGCCGATGAAACGAGCCGGCACGGCGGATGAAGTCGCGCATGCCGTTCTCTATCTTTTGTCGGATGAAGCGTCCTACACGACGGGCGCAATCCTGAATGTAAGCGGCGGCCGCTGAGCCCCAAGCTAAGGGAAACGAACATGGCTTATGATGTCGTTATCATCGGGTCGGGACCGGGCGGCTATGTCTGTGCCATCAAGGCGGCACAGCTCGGGCTCAAGGTCGCGGTGGTCGAGAAGAATGCCACTTTCGGCGGCACCTGCCTGAACATCGGCTGCATCCCATCCAAGGCGCTGCTTTATGCCTCGGAGATGTTCGCCGAGGCCGGCCATTCCTTCGATGCGCTGGGCGTCGAGATACCGGCGCCGAAACTCAATCTGAAGAAGATGATGGCGCACAAGGACGCGACCGTTTCGGCCAACGTCAGTGGCGTCGCCTTCCTGTTCAAGAAAAACAAGATCGATAGTTTCCGTGGCACCGGGAAGGTGGTTGCGGCCGGCAAGGTGTTGGTGACGGCTGAGGACGGCAAGGTCGAGGAGATCGAGACGAAAAATATCGTTATTGCCACGGGCTCCGATGTCGCCGGCATTCCCGGCGTCAAGGTCGACATCGACGAGAAGGTGATCGTATCGTCGACCGGCGCGCTGTCGCTGGAGAAAGTGCCGGGACATCTGGTGGTGGTCGGCGGTGGGGTCATCGGTCTGGAGCTCGGCTCGGTCTGGGCACGGCTCGGCGCCAAGGTCACCGTGGTCGAATTCCTCGACACCATCCTGGGCGGCATGGACGGCGAGGTCTCCAAGCAGTTCCAGCGCCTGCTTTCCAAGCAGGGTTTCGAGTTCAAGCTCGGCGCCAAGGTGACAGGGGTGACCAAGGCCAAAAAGGGCGCCGCCGTTACCTTCGAGCTGGTCAAGGGTGGTGCGGCCGAGACCATCGAGGCCGACGCGGTGCTGATCTCGACCGGACGCCGGGCCTATTCCGACAGCCTCGGGTTGAAAGAAGCCGGCGTCGAGGTCGACGAGCGCGGCCGGGTCAAGACCGACGGGCATCTCAGGACCAACGTGGCCGGCATCTACGCCATTGGCGACGTCATCGCCGGGCCGATGCTGGCGCACAAGGCCGAGGATGAAGGCGTGGCGGTGGCCGAGACCATTGCCGGCCAGGCCGGCCATGTGAATTACGACGTCATTCCGAGCGTCGTCTACACCAGCCCGGAAATCGCTTCGGTCGGCAAGACAGAGGAAGAGCTGAGGAAGGCCGGCATCGACTACAAGATGGGCAAATTCCCGTTCACCGCCAACGGCCGCGCGCGCGCCATGCTGCACACGGACGGCTTCGTGAAGATCCTCGCCGACAAAGCCAGCGACCGCGTGCTCGGCGTCCACATTGTCGGCTTCGGCGCCGGCGAGATGATCCATGAGGCGGCGGTGCTGATGGAGTTCGGCGGCTCCTCGGAAGACCTCGCCCGCACCTGCCACGCGCATCCGACAATGTCGGAAGCGGTGAAGGAAGCAGCGCTGGCGACGTTCTTCAAGCCGATCCATATTTAAGGAAACGCTGGAGGGACAGCACCCCCCTCTGGCCTGCCGGCCATCTCCCCCTCAAGGGGGGAGATTGGACTTCACCGCCGCGTCGCGAGCTTTCAAGTTTCTCACGTTTCTAACCTGGCGCTGTTCGTGAACTGCCGATCTCCCCTCTCGAGGGGGAGATGTCCGGCAGGACAGAGGGGGCGGTGAAGAATCGCGACGCTCGCCGATAGGTGCCCCAAACAAAACGGCCCGCTTTTCAGCGGGCCGTTCTTGGCTGGAATCAAGATGCCAGATCAGTTGGCCAGATTACGGGCTCGGCGCCGGAGCGGGCGCGGGTGCCGGGGCTGGCGCAGGAGCCGGTGCGGGAGCAGGGGCTGGTGCGGGAGCCGGTTCGGCGGGCTTCATCGGCTCAGCCGGTGCAGGTGCGGGCGCCGGTGTGCTGGCTGCCGGCGGCTCTGCGGGTGCAGGATGTTCGCCGCTTCTGCCGAAAACATAGTACGCGACAATCGCAAGGATGACGACGACCAGCGCAATCAGCCAGCCGCTGCCACCACCCGACCTGGGCGCTGGATCGTTAGGGTTCGCCATAAAAGTGTCCTCCGTGGATGAAAAGCATCAATCAACACCCCTCAACGCGCAACCGTTGAACGGGTTCATACTAGGCCTTCAAATTGACGAACGCAGGAAAATTCTGATTCGCAACCGCTCGTTGGCCTGTATTTCCCCCGCAAAATCAATCACGAACGAGGTAGAACGAGCTTAGCTGGCCTTTTCCGCCAAAAATAGGGCCAACCGCCTCCGCTTTGCGAATCAGTTGCGCACCGCACAGAGCCGGGCTTACGTGATTCGGTATTCAAGACGGGCGCTGCTCAGTCGACGGCGGTGACGGTATAGCCGGCCTTGCGAAAATCCTCGACCAGGCCTTCGGGGCCGGGAAGATGCATGGCGCCGACGGCCATGAAGGCATTGCCCTTGGCCAGGATCGGTGCGGCATGGTCGGCCATGACCTTGTTGCGGCCGGTGATCATCGTCCGGTCGAATTCGGCGTAACCTGCGTCGTCGTCTTCGTCGGGCGAGATCGAACGCAACAGCGGCCAGAAGGTGCCGGTGTCGCCGCGCTGGTAAAGCACGATCATGGTTTCGTTGATGTCGTTTATCTTGTCGCCGAGCTTCAGGGTCTCGACCAGCCCTTTGATGTGGAACGCAATCGGCAGCGAGGCCATGGCGCGCAGCTGGCTGGCAGCGGTCTCCAACCCTTCCACCGGCTTCCCCAAGGCCTTGGCGTCCTGCGCCAGCTTGACGTCCAGAACCGGTGCGCCGCCTGCCTGACGGGCGACCTCACAGACCGGCAGCGCGACCATGGCCGACAGCAGCCACGGCTTCATCTTGGAGACGCTCGCCGGCGGAATGCCGCGCGCATCGAGCCCTTTGTTCACCACCGCCGCATCCTCCGGCGACAACAGCGACGACAACGTCGTGTTGTCGGTGAACATCATCAGCTCGGGTTCCTTGAGCATGGCCTCCATCATCTTCTGCTTGTCGAGCACGTCGGTGGTCTCGATGATGATGGTGCCGGCGGCGTCATAGGCTTTCCTGGCTGCCGGCGGCAGAGTGGTCACGCGCGGGTCGGTCATGTGCATGGTGCCGAACAGGAAGGATGCCTTTTCGCCTGATTTCTCCAGCTTCCACAACAGGCCCTTGCCGTTCAGCGTCGCTGCTGCTTCCGTCTCGATCCTGGCATAGGCGGCGGGGTCTTCCTTCTGCAGGGCCGATAGCAGATCGGCGCCGGCGCAGGCCGGGGCTTCGGCATGCGCCTTGCCCATGGCAAGCAGCAACGCGACGAGAAAAGACAGGAAAAACACTGCGTTGAGCGCGACGAGCAGCTTCAGCGACACAAGGGCCGCGCGGTCGGCGATGGCAAGGGCGCGTTTCATGGTGCGGTTCTAGGACTGAAAAGCGGCGAAACGGTTAACCGGCGTGGGGAAATTGTCCTGGACTTATACAGTGTCACGCGCGGGGATGGGCGGATTCGTAGATCTCGAGCAGCCTTGCCGTGTCGACGCCGGTATAGACCTGCGTCGTCGACAAGCTGGCGTGGCCGAGCAGTTCCTGGATGGTGCGCAGGTCGCCGCCGCGCCCGAGCAGATGGGTGGCGAAGGAATGGCGCAACGCGTGCGGCGTCGCGGTGTCGGGCAGGTTCAGCGCCGAGCGCAGCCTGGCCATGTCGCGCTGGACGATGGCCGGGTTGAGCGGCCCGCCCCGGGCGCCGCGAAACAGCAGGCCCTTGGGATCGAGATGGTAGGGACACAGTTTTCGGTATTCGGCGATGGCCCGCAGCGCCACCGGCAGCACCGGCACCAGCCGTGTCTTGCCACCCTTGCCGGTGACGCGCAGCACGGTGTCGGCTTCCGATGCCAGGTCGGCGGCGCTGAGGCCCAGCGCTTCGGAAATGCGCAGGCCCGATCCATAAAGCAGCGTCAGCACGGCGGCGTTGCGGGCGGCGATCCAGGGCTCTTCAGCCAGCTGGCCTTCCACCGACACGACATGTTTGGCATCGCTGGCGGTCAGCGGCTTGGGCAGCGATTTCGGCTGGCGCGGCGCGCGCAACGCAGCGGCACCGGCGGCATTGGCGAGACCGCGCCGTTCGAGGAAGCGCAGCAGCGAGCGGATGCCGGCGAGGCCGCGTCCGAGCGTGCGGGCGCCGGCGCCGGCGTTGCGCCGCGCGGCAAGAAAGCCGCGCAGATCGGCCGGGCGGAGAGTGGCGATGTCGGAAAGACCAGGCGAGCCGCCGCAATGCCCTGTGAGGAAATGCAGGAACTGGCGCGTGTCGCGCTCATAGGCTTCGACGGTCGCCGGCGACAGCCGGCGCTCGCGCGCCAGCATCTTCAGCCAGCTTTCGCGCGCTGCCTGGAGGTCGGGTTTTGCCGGGATGAGAAATTCCTGCATGCCGCCATTGTCAGGCAGCCGGGTTAGGAAGCGGTGAAGAACCTGTCATTGAAATGACGCCGGTAGGGCGTTAGAGCAGGGCAAAGGATATCAGCCATGTCGAAGCCCCAGAACCCCGTGCAAATGGCCGTGATCGGCGCCGCCCACGGCATCAAGGGCGAATTGCGGGTGAAGACTTTCACTGGCGAGCCGATGGCGCTGGCCGATTATGGGCCGCTCTATGCCAAGGACGGCCGCGTTTTCCAGATCACCGACATAAGGCCCGCCAACACCGTCGTGGTGGTGCGCTTCAAGGGCATTGCCGATCGCAATGCCGCCGAGGCGCTGGCCGGAACCGAGCTGTTCGTCGACCGCTCGAAGCTGCCCGACGATGGCGAGGAGGACGAATTCTACCACGCCGATCTCGTCGGACTTGAAGTCCGCGACGATAAGGGCGCGGTCATCGGCAAGGTGGTGGCGGTGCATAATTTCGGCGGCGGCGACATTCTCGACGTTACCCTCGGCGGGCGCAAAGGCGTGCTGATCCCGTTCACCCAGGCCGCCGTGCCTCAGGTTTCGATCGCCGAAGGTTTTCTCCGCGTCGACCCGGCAGCCGCCGGCCTTGTCGAGGATGAGGATGGCGACGCGCCGCGCGAAGAAGATTTCGACGCGAAGGGCCGACCGCGCGGGCCGCGCGAAGCCGGAGGCAACCGGTGACGTTCAAGGCGTCGGTGCTGACGCTCTATCCCGAGATGTTTCCGGGCGGGCTAGGCCTGTCGCTGGCCGGACGGGCGCTCGAAGTCGGGACATGGTCGCTGGAAGCTATCCAGATCCGCGACTTCGCCAGCGATCGCCATCACACCGTCGACGACACGCCGGCCGGCGGTGGCGCCGGCATGGTGATGCGCGCCGATGTGCTGGCCAAGGCGATCGACCACACGTCGCCGGCGGGCGATCCGCGGCCGCGTTTGCTGATGAGCCCGCGTGGAAAGCCGCTGACGCAGGCGCACGTGCGCGAACTGGCTGGCGGGCCAGGCGCCGTCATCGTTTGCGGCCGGTTCGAGGGCGTCGACCAGCGGCTGATCGAGGCGCGTGGACTGGAAGAGGTCTCCATCGGCGATTTCATCCTGTCGGGCGGCGAGCCGGCGGCGCTCGTACTGCTCGACGCCGTTGTGCGGCTGTTGCCCGGCGTCATGGGCAATGCGGTGTCGGGCGAGGAAGAAAGTTTCGAGAACGGCCTGCTCGAACACCCGCATTACACGCGGCCACAGGAGTTCGAAGGCCGCCCCATCCCCGACGTGCTGGTCTCCGGTAATCACAAGAAGATCGCCGCGTGGCGGCGCGCCGAGTCCGAGAAGCTGACCAGGGAGCGCCGGCCGGATTTGCTCGCCGCTCAGCCCTTGGCAAAATAGTAGACGGCGAGAAACAGGCCGACGGCGATGACGAAGCCGCGTACTGCGTTTTGCGGCACGCGCTTGGCGATCCAGACGCCGGCATAGCCGCCGAGCGCGCCGCCGGGGATCATGATGATTGCCTGCGGCCAGGCGACGACGCCGCCGGAAACGAAGACCAGTATGGCAACGGCGGCGATGACCACGGCCAGCATGTTCTTCAGCGCGTTCAGCCGGTGATAGTCGCCGGATTGCGTCAGGCCGAGCGTCGCCAGCATCATGACGCCCATGCCGGCGCCGAAGAAGCCGCCATAGATGGCGGTGGCGAACTGCGCCAGCGAACCGGTCAGAGAGCCCACCGTGGCTTCATGCCCAGGCTTCGGCGTTGGTTTGAGCCACGGCCCGGCGGCGAACAAGGCGGTTGCCGCCAGCAGCAGCCACGGCACCAGCGCGCGGAACGACGGATTTGAGAGCGCCAGCAGGATGAGCGCACCAGCCAGCGCGCCCAAAGCCGAGATCAGGCAAAGCAGCAGCGCGCCGCGCCAGAAATGCTTGATGTCTGTCCAGTAAGCCAGCGTCGAGGTGATGTAACCGGGAAACTGCGTCACCGAGGACGTGGCGTTGGCGACGATCGGCGGCAGGCCGGCCAGCGTCATGGCGCCGAAGGTTATGAAGGTGCCGCCGCCGGCAACGGCGTTGACGGCGCCTGACAGAAAACCCGCGAGGAAGAGCAGGACTGCGTCGAAAACAGACATTGTGAGGCCGCCGGACAAGTGTGCTGCTCCCGGATTAGGAAGCTTGAAGGGCCGGCGCAACCCTGCACTGGACGATTGCGTGGTGGCATGCGACCAAAAAAGACAGGGCCAAGGCGTGACAAGTCAGTGAAATAGCTGTATGTGCCCGCCCGTACTGGCGAGAAAAATCTCCCGGACCCGTCAACAATGACGGTGTAGTCGCCCCTGCCCAATGTTTCGAAGACAAGATGTCTCGGGGACAAAGGGCATAGCCGAGCGGTCAATGGAACTGCAAGGCGAGTGTCGGACGCTCTGACTGTCGGAAGAACAAGAAGTGGACTATTGAGATGGATATCATCCGTCAGCTCGAGGCCGAACAGGCCGCCAAGATCGAAGCCAAGCGCAAGCTTCCCGAGTTTCAGCCCGGCGACACCGTGCGCGTCCAGGTCCGCGTGACCGAAGGCACCCGCACCCGCGTCCAGGCCTATGAGGGCGTCGTCATCGCCCGCGCCGGCGCCGGCTTCCAGGAAAATTTCACCGTCCGCAAGATCTCCTACGGCGAAGGCGTCGAGCGCGTTTTCCCGGTCTACTCGCCGATGGTCGAAGGCGTCGAGATCGTGCGCCGCGGCAAGGTGCGCCGCGCCAAGCTCTATTATTTGCGCGACCGTCGCGGCAAGTCGGCCCGTATTTCGGAAAACACCGGCGTGCGCGCCCGCAAGCTCAACGATGAAGAACGCGACGCGCTGAACGCCGAGAAGGCCCGCATCGAAGCCGAGAAGGTTGCCGCTGCCCAGGCGCTGGCCGCCGAGACGGCCGCCAAGGAAGCCGCCGAGAAGAAGGCCGCCGACGAGGCTGCAAAGGCGGCTGAAGCGACCCCGGCCGAATAAGATCTCGTCCAAGGATTTTGAAAAGGCGGCTTCGGCCGCCTTTTTTCGTTTCACCAGACTGTGAACGATTGCCGGCCGAGAGTTTGGCCACGGCTGTTGACCCGAATTACATTGTACACTAAATAATCGTTTACAAATCAAATGGAGAACTGACATGGCACTCTACACCACACAGGCTCGCGTCACCGGCGGCCGCGCCGGCCACGGCGAGACCAGCGACGGCCTGCTGAAGGTCGACCTCGCTTTGCCGAAGGAGCTCGGCGGACAGGGTGGCGCCACCAATCCCGAGCAGCTGTTCGCGGTCGGCTATGCCGCCTGCTTCGAAAGCGCCATCCGCTTCGTCGCGCGCAAGCAGAAGCTGCCGCTGGAGGATGCGGCGGTGAGCGCCACCGTCAGCCTGCTTCCCAATGGTGAAGGCTTCAAACTTGGTGTCGCACTCGCCGCGGAGACCAAAGGCCTTGATCAGGCGGCGGCGGAAGCGCTTGTATCGGCAGCGCATCAGATTTGCCCCTATTCCAATGCGATCAAAGGCAATATCGAGGTGGCGCTTTCGACAGTGGCGCTTCCGGCAAAGGCAGCATGACGACGAAGACCGAAACCAGGGCCAGCGAAGTCCCGGCGGACACGGCCGGGAGGATCGCCGTTCCGCGCCTCGACCAACAGCTCTGCTTCGCGCTCTATTCGGCGAGCGGGCTGATGACCAAGCTCTATCGGCCGCTGCTTGACCCGCTCGGCCTGACCTATCCGCAATATTTGGCGATGCTGGCGCTGTGGCAGCATGCGCCGAGCACGGTCGGCGAACTCGGCGAGGCGCTGGGGCTGGATTCGGCGACATTGACGCCGCTGCTCAAGCGGATGGAAGCGGCTGGTCTCGTCACCCGCCGTCGCGATCCGGCCGACGAGCGCCGCGTGCTGGTCGAACCGACTGCCAAGGGCCAGGCGCTGCGCGCCCGCATCAAGGACGTATCCGCAGGCCTTGCCTGCGCCATGCCGCTGGAAGTCGAGGAGCTGAAGTCGCTGCACCGGACCTTGACCGGATTTGTCGCCAAGCTGCGTGAGGCGACGTCACCATCCTGATCCGTCATCTGACGGGTTCCCGTGTCCAGGAGGGGCCTGGTTTGCCGGCGGCGCAATCACGGAATAAATTCCGACCACGGGGCGTTCTAAAACCGCGCTGGTTGAAGGCATTGGAATCCGCTTTCACCGGACGCTGAGCACCGGACCGGCTTGCAAGCCGTCTGCGGACGGCTAAAGTCGCGCCTGGATTTTCATGCGAGCCCGGCTGCAAGCGGGCTTCTCATCCTGGAGCGTGTCATGACCAAATCGAAGCTGCTGCTGGCCGCCCTCGCGGCCTGTTTCCTCGCGCCCGTCGCTGCATGGGCGGCCGATGCGCTGCCCGATCTCGGCGGCAAGAAGGTCGTGGTGGTGACGGAAAACGCCTATCCGCCGCTGCAGTTCATCGACGCCAAGACCGGCAAGCAGATCGGCTGGGAGTATGACGCGATGGACGAAATCGCCAAGCGGCTGAACTTCAAGGTGGAGTACCAGAACACCTCCTGGGACGCGATGATCCAGGCGGTTTCCGACAACCAGTACAACATTGGCATGACCGGCATCACCATCAAGGACGACCGAAAGGAGAAGGTCGATTTCTCCGACCCCTATATGCGTTCGGAGCAGTTCATGCTGGTGCGCGCCGATGAAAGCCGCTTCACCGACGCCAAGACCTTCGCCGCCTTCAAGGACGGGTTGATCGGCGCGCAGGCCGGAACGACGCCGTTCTACACCGCCGTCTACAGCGTGCTCGACGGCAATGAGCAGAACCCGCGCATCAAGCAGTTCGAGACCTTCGGCGCTTCGGTGCAGGCACTGAAATCCGGCGACGTCGATGTCGTCCTGACCGACGGCACCGCCGGCAAAGGCTATGTCGATGCCTCCGGCGGCAAGCTCAAGCTGATCGGCGGCCCGCTCGGCACCGAGGATTTTGGCTTCATCTTCCCGAAGGGCTCGGACCTGGTGAAGCCGGTCAACGCGGCGATCGCGGCGCTGAAGGCCGACGGCACGATCGAGGCGCTGAACAAGAAGTGGTTTCTCGACTACAAGATGGGGCAGTAGGCCGTCTTGGCGCGACGGCCGCTGACCCCCCTTGCGGGGGAGATGCCCGGCAGGGCAGAGGGGGGTGTGAAGGATCGCCTCCCTTTTGTTTTGAGCTTTTCCAAAGAGGCCAAAGGTTGTGACTGTAACCGTTTGACAGGTTGGAGGGACAGCACCCCCTCTGTCCTGCCGGACATCTCCCCCGCAAGGGGGGAGATCGGCAGATCTTGCGAGCGCAGCTGTTCACCAGCGTTGGGCATTGATGCTCGCCTCAACCTCAAAACCCGATTTTCCCTGGTGGCTTGCCGCCGCGATCGCGCTCGCCGTCGTCGCTGCGCTCTCCATTGCCGCCAGCGATCTCTACGCCCAGGTTTTTGCCACCGTCGCCAAGGGCATCGGCATCACCATTCTTGTCACCGTGGTCGCCTTCGCGCTGGCTTCCGCCGTCGGGCTCGGCATTGCGCTGATGGGGTTGTCGGGGTCGCGTTGGCTCAAGCAGATCGCTCGTTTCTATGTCGAGATCATCCGCGGCGTGCCGATCCTGGTGCTGTTGTTCTGGATCGCCTTCGCCGGCGCGCCGGCCTTCGTGGCTGCGTGGAATGCGCTGACCGCGCCGCTGCAAAACGCCGGCTATCTCGGCGAGCTTTTGGTGCGCGACGTGTCGCTGTTGTGGCGTGCGATCATGGCGCTGACCATCGGTTATTCCGCCTTCATCTCCGAGGTCTTCCGCGCCGGCATCCAGTCAGTCGAGAAAGGCCAGATCGAGGCTGCCAAGGCGCTCGGGCTGACGCGCACGCAGCGCTTCCGGCTGATCGTCTTCCCACAGGCGATCCGCACCATCCTGCCGCCGCTCGGCAATGACTTCGTCGCCATGGTCAAGGATTCCTCGCTGGTCTCGGTGCTCGGCGTCGCCGACATCACGCAGATGGGCAAGATCTACGCCGCCGGCTCGTTCCGCTTCTTCGAGACCTATTCGATCGTCGCCTATATCTATCTCATCCTCACCGTCAGCCTGTCGCTGGCGCTGCGGGGGCTGGAGCAACGACTGCGGCGGGCGCAGCAGGAATAGAAGTCCGACGCGGGCACGGCTACGATCGCGGAGGACAGGATTCCGGAGGATGCAGGCGATGACGATCGACAAGGCCAATGCGGCGCTGGGTACCGTCTATTCGGCCGACACGCCGGAAGGGCTGGCCAAGGCCTATGCAGACTGGGCCGCGACCTATGACGGCGAGACCGCTTCGCTCGGCTATCTGCTGCCGTTCCTGATCACCGCCTGGGTGGCGCGCCATGTGAAGGTGGGTGAAGGCCCGCTGCTCGACGCCGGCTGCGGCACCGGCCTGTCAGGCCCGTCATTGAAGGCGCTGGGTTATCACGACATTGCCGGCCTCGACCTCTCCGACGACATGCTGAAGATCGCCGGCAGCCGCAATGCCTATGGCGATCTGAAGCAGGCCATGCTCGGCGGGCCGCTACCCTGGCCGGCCGGGCATTTCCGCGCCTTCTTCTCGACTGGCGTGTTCACCATCGGCCATGCGCCGGCGTCCGGCCTGCACGAGCTTGTCCGCATCACCAGGAAAGGCGGCCACGCCATCTTCACCGTGCGCGACCAGGTTTTCGAAAGCGGCGGCTTCCAGGACGTGTTCGACGGGCTGGAGCGGGCCGGGAAATGGCGGCCGGCCGAGCAAAGCCCATGGTTCCGCTGCTATGCGATCGCCGAGCCGGACGCGCTGGTGAAGACTTTTGTGTTCGAGGTGCTTTGAGCGCCGCCCTCTTCGCCTTCTCTCACAAGGGGAGAAGCGAAAACACGCCGCAATTGCCGAAAAGCCAAAACATTGGTATGAGCCACGCCATGGAAGAGCTTTTTGGCGATCCGGCCTATAAGGGTTTCGTGCTGCAGGACAGAAAACGCCTGCCGTCGCGTTTCTCTTCGCGCATTTCCGGCGCGCTCACCAGCCGACTTAGCTAAGCCGCTTTCGCCGCGCCGAAGGCTTCGCGCGTCTGCCCTTCCCCTTTTTGCAAATCGACGGATTTACGCACATGAGCGCACCGCGCACCCTCTACGACAAGATTTTCGACGACCATGTCGTCGACCGCCAGGATGATGGCACCTGTCTGCTCTACATCGACCGCCATCTCGTCCATGAAGTGACCAGCCCGCAGGCCTTCGAAGGTCTGCGCATGACCGGCAGAAAAGTCCGGCATCCGGAAAAGACGCTGGCCGTGGTCGATCACAATGTCTCGACCTCGCCCGAGCGCAAGTTCGGCATCAAGAACGAGGAAAGCCGCATCCAGGTCGAGGCCTTGGCCAAGAACGCTAGGGATTTCGGCGTCGAATATTACTCCGAAAACGATATCCGCCAGGGCATCGTCCACATCATCGGGCCGGAGCAGGGCTTCACGCTGCCTGGCATGACCATTGTCTGCGGCGACAGCCACACCTCGACGCATGGCGCCTTCGGCGCATTGGCACATGGCATCGGCACCTCCGAGGTCGAGCATGTGCTGGCGACCCAGACGCTGATCCAGCGCAAGGCCAAGAACATGCTGGTGCGTGTCGATGGCCAGTTACCGGAAGGCGTCACCGCCAAGGACATCATCTTGGCCATCATCGGCGAGATCGGCACCGCCGGCGGCACCGGCTATGTCATCGAATATGCCGGCGAGGCGATCCGCGCGCTGTCGATGGAAGGCCGCATGACGATTTGCAACATGTCGATCGAGGGCGGCGCGCGCGCCGGCCTGATCGCGGCCGACGAAACCACCTTCGCCTATGTCAAGGGCAAGCCGCGCGCGCCGAAGGGCGCGTCGTGGGACGCCGCGCTCGAATACTGGAAGACGCTGCAGTCCGACGAGGGCGCGCATTTCGACAAGGTGATCGTGCTCGACGCGGCCAAGCTGCCGCCGATCGTCTCCTGGGGTTCCTCGCCCGAGGACGTCGTTTCGGTGCAGGGCGTCGTTCCCAATCCGGAAGAGATCACGGACGAGAACAAGCGGACGTCAAAGATCCGCGCGCTCGACTATATGGGGCTGACGCCGGGCACGAAGATCACCGACATCACGCTCGACCGCGTCTTCATCGGCTCCTGCACCAATGGCCGCATCGAGGATCTGCGTGCGGTGGCCAAGGTGGTCGAAGGCAAGACGGTGAGTGCGCATGTCGATGCGATGATCGTGCCGGGCTCCGGTCTGGTCAAGGAACAGGCGGAGGCCGAGGGTCTCGACAAGATCTTCATTGCCGCCGGTTTCGACTGGCGCGAGCCGGGCTGCTCGATGTGCCTGGCCATGAACGACGACCGGCTGAAGCCGCATGAGCGCTGCGCCTCGACCTCGAACCGCAATTTCGAAGGCCGGCAGGGCTTCAAGGGCCGCACCCATCTGGTATCGCCGGCAATGGCGGCGGCGGCGGCGATCGCCGGCCATTTCGTCGACATCCGCGACTGGAAATAGCGCAGACTGGTTCAAGCCTGATCTGAGCGTATGCAAAACCCCGAACGGCAAAACCGTTCGGGGTTTTGTTTAAAGCGCGCCGCTCTAAGACCCTTGGGGTATTATGCCCTAGCCGGCACGCCGGATGATTTCATGAAATTCCTCCCGGCTGCCGGGTTCGTCGGTCGCGACCACCAGCGCCAGTTCGCGCTCGTCGAAGATCTTGAACCACTCGTCCCATTCGACCAGCTCGTAGCCGCCTGCGTTGACCGGGCGTTCAGGCTGATCCTGGTCCTGATAGGCGTGCTGGCCGAAGACGAGCCTCAGCAACGGCTGCGTTCCGGTTTCGGGCGATACATCGACGATCGCCGGAAATCCGGCGCGCCCTGCGGCCCATGAGCGAATTGCTTCGTGATCGGTCAGCGTGATCGTGTCGGCCATGAACAACTTCTCCTTGATTGCTGTCAGGAAACGCCGGCCTCAGGTCCCGGTTCCGTGCACCAGCTTCATGAGTGGCGACTTGCATATTCGTCCCGGCTTAACCGCTTGTTGGGGCTTGCGCTCTAAGGTCTTCCCTGACGTCAAGCGGGGAAGTCACCGTCCTTTGGACACCGGCCTGTTCATAGCGCTGCTCAATCCGACGATCGCGCTGGCGCTCGGCGCGGCGTTCCTCCTGCTGTGGTTCTATCAGCGCCACCGGCCCTATCTGGCTGTGCTCGGCACGAGCTATTGCGTGTCCGCGCCCGGCTTCCTGCTGCAGTATTTCACGCTGCCCGGCGGCATGGTGCTGACCAAGCTGGTCTCCAACCTCTGCTTCACGCTCGCCGCCTGTTGCCTCGTCGGTGCAATCATCTCACGCTACGGCAGGCGCGTGCCCTATATCGCGATCGGCATTCTGGCGGGTGGCGGGATGGTGGCATTCTGCTGGTTCCTGTTCGTCCAGCCGGACTTGACTTGGCGCATCCTGTCGATCAATTTCGGCTTTGGCGGCCTCAGCCTGCTGGTCGCTGCCGAGCTGCGCGCCGTGCGCAAGAACGGCCCGACGGAAAAAATCCTGTTCGTGTTGTCGCTGCTGTCCGGGCTGAACTTCATCGGCCGCACGCTGCTCGTCGTCATCTCGCACGGGCCGTTCACCAGCTATGACGGGTTTTATGGCTCGTCCTACTGGACGACGGCGCTTTTGACGCACGCGCTGCTGTCGTTGCTGATCGCGCTCTGCCTGTTCTCGGCAGCTGCGCTCGACGTGATGAAGGCGCTGAAGACCGAGACGCACACCGATCCGCTGTCTGGCCTGCTCAACCGCAGGGGTTTCGAGGAGCGCGCCTTGCTGGTGCTGCAGCATTGCGCTGTTACCAAGGTGCCGGTCGCGCTGGTGCTGGCCGATCTCGATCACTTCAAGGCGCTCAACGACAAATACGGACATGCCGCGGGCGACCAGGTGATCGCCGACTTCGCCGCCAAGCTTCGCGCGGCCGCCGGCACGCGTGCGGTTGCCGGCCGCATCGGCGGCGAGGAGTTCGCCGTGCTTCTGTCGCTGAGCGATCTTGCCACGGCGCGGCTGTTTGCCGAAGCCGTGCGCACGCACTATTCGGCCGGCAGTGTCGACGGGTTGCCGCCGGGCACCAGGGTGACCGCGAGCTTCGGCGTCGCGGCGCGCACCGGCGACGAAGGGCTGGAGCCGCTGATGCGGCGCGCCGACGAAGCGCTCTACAAGGCCAAGAAGAACGGCCGCGACAGCGTGCGATTGTCCTATGAGCGGGCGGAAACGGTGTTCATCCCGGATACAGGCAGCGTCGGTTAGCGTCTCGCTTAAACGGCCTCTCGGCCGTGCCGGATCATCAGCGGCAAGGGCTGAGGTTGGGCATTTCGCCATCGGAGAGGCCGTACATATAGGAGCGGCCCTTCACGAACACCGGCGGCTGGTAGCAGCCACGCCTGGAGATGTGATCCGCCTCGTCTTCATAAAGGACTTCCGGTTCCGCTTCCGGCTGCCCGGCGCTGGTGTAGTCGGACAATTTCTTGGCCAGCCTGCCTTGGCCGACAATGATGCGCTTGTAGCCGGCGGCGCTGTCGATGACGAGATTGCCCAGGGAATCGGCATAGACGCGGTCATGATGGCGCGACCAGGCCATTGCCGGGGCGGCGAAGCCGAGACTGGCTGTCGCCAGCACAAGCGCCGCAAGGCGCGCTCTTCCTGAATTCGAAAGCATGGTGTCCTCTCTGCTGTGGACCCGATCGAATCGGAAATTAACCTTTTCTTAACCTTTGTTAAGAGGGCAGGCGCATCCGGCGGCGATCTCTCGCCAAACATGGTTAATATCCGACGGGATGGAAACCCGGGCGTCATCATTCGGCCATGCTTGCCCGCACCATCGGCCGCGACGCACACAACTACGCTGACGTCGGGTGAGCTTGATCTTGGTGGAACATCGCGGCTAGTTAGCCGCGCAGGAGGACAGCATATGGCGTTACGCCGGACGTGTCGGGTGACGCTGTTGTCGATCCCCTTGCTGACTGCCGCAGCCTGCGTGCCGCAGAACGGCGCGCCGACGGCGATGAATACCGTACCACCCACTGTTGCGCCCGTGCCGGCTCAGCAGTCCGCCGCACCTGTGGCGCCCCCGGCTTCCGCAACGGCTCCGACAGCGCCTGCCGCACCTTCAGCCAAGATCGTCACCGACCTTACCGCGCCGCGGTCTGCTGTCGGCACGGCAACTTACAGATGCGGCAATGGCGGCATGATCACCATCCAGAACCTCGGCACGGCGTTGCGCGTTGTCAGGCCCGATGGCACGACCGAGGAGTTTGCCGCATCACCCGTCAACCAGTCCAGCCGCTACCAGGAAGCCGCGTCGCATGACGCAATCGTGATCGACGCGCGCGAGGCGCTGGTGATGAAGAGGGGCTCGACACCACAGACCTGCAAACGATAGCCTGGCGTCGATGGCAAAGGAAATGCCGCACTGCAGCGAACGGTGCGCCGGCTTTCGACGGTGGCCAAATCGATTGAAGCGAAACAGCAGCCTTTTGTCAGACTAAATGACGTTTTCAAAACGATTTTCCGGCTTTGACGCGGTGCAAAAAGAGCATTAGAAACCGGCTGTCTGAAGTCATATATCGAGGCGGTAAGTGCCGCTTTCCACCGCGGCTCCGGACATCGAACTGGGGCAGCCATGAGCAAATCACCAGCCACCCGAACCGCCAGACGTGAACGGCCGCTCTCGCCGCACCTGACGATTTACCGCCCACCGATCACCATGACGATGTCGATCATTCACCGCATCACTGGCGGGGCGCTGTATTTCGGCACGCTGCTGGTCGCCGCGTGGCTGATGGCGGCGGCGAGTTCGCAAGGCGCTTTCGATTGGATCAACTGGGCCTTCGGCACCTGGCTCGGCCGGCTCATCCTGTTCGGCTACACCTGGGCGCTGATGCACCACATGCTGGGCGGCGTGCGCCATCTCGTCTGGGACACCGGCGCCGGGCTGGAGAAACACACGGCATCGAAGATCGCCTGGGCGACGCTCGCCGGTTCCATCCTGCTCACGCTGCTGATCTGGGTCGCCGGCTACATGGCGCGGGGAACCTTGTGATGAGCGGCACGAACAACAACGATATGCGCACGCCGCTGGCCAAGGTCCGCGGTCTGGGCTCGGCCCGCGAAGGCACCGGGCATTTCTGGCGACAGCGGCTGACGGCCATTGCCAACATCCCGCTGATACTGTTCTTCGTCGGGTTCCTGATCGCGCTCAATGGCGCCGGCTTCGCCGAGGTGCGGGCGGCGCTCGCCAGTCCGTTCGTGGCGCTGGTGTTGGCGCTGGTGCTCGTTTCCGGTCTCACCCATATGCGTGTCGGCATGCAGGTCATTATCGAGGATTACGTGCATGCCGAAGGCATGAAGCTGGCGCTGATCGCACTCAGCACGTTTTTCACCATAGCGGTCGGCGTCGCCTCGATCTTCGCCCTGCTCAAACTGGCATTCGGAGGCTGATTTGTCCAAGGACGCGAAATCGGCCACCGGCTATACCTTTGTCGACCACAAGTTCGACGTGGTGGTCGTCGGCGCCGGCGGCGCCGGCCTGCGCGCCACGCTCGGCATGGCCGAGCAGGGCCTGCGCACGGCCTGCATCACCAAAGTGTTCCCGACCCGCTCGCACACGGTGGCGGCACAAGGCGGCATTGCCGCGTCGCTGTCCAACATGGGTCCGGACTCCTGGCAGTGGCACATGTACGACACCGTCAAGGGTTCGGACTGGCTGGGCGACGTCGACGCCATGGAATATCTGGTGCGCGAGGCACCGGCGGCGGTCTACGAGCTCGAGCATTACGGCGTGCCGTTCTCGCGCACCGAAGAGGGCAAGATCTACCAGCGGCCGTTCGGCGGACACATGATGAATTATGGCGACGGCCCGCCGGTGCAGCGCACCTGTGCTGCCGCCGACCGCACCGGTCACGCCATCCTGCACACGCTCTACGGCCAGTCGCTGAAGAACAATGCACAGTTCTTCATCGAGTATTTTGCGCTCGACCTGATCATGGAACCGGACGGCACCTGCACCGGCGTCGTCGCCTGGAACCTCGACGACGGCACCATCCATCGCTTCTCCGCCAAGATGGTGGTGCTGGCGACCGGCGGATATGGCCGCGCCTATTTCTCGGCGACGTCGGCGCACACCTGTACAGGCGACGGCGGCGGCATGGCGGCACGGGCCGGCTTCCCGCTGCAGGATATGGAGTTCGTGCAGTTTCATCCGACCGGCATCTATGGCGCCGGCTGCCTGATCACCGAAGGCGCGCGCGGCGAGGGCGGCTATCTCGTCAATTCCGAGGGCGAGCGCTTCATGGAACGCTACGCGCCGTCGGCCAAGGACCTGGCCTCGCGCGACGTCGTCTCGCGTTGCATGACGCTGGAGATCCGCGAAGGCCGCGGGGTCGGCAAGAACAAGGACCATATTTTCCTGCATCTCGATCATCTCGATCCGGCCGTGCTGCATGAGCGGCTGCCGGGCATTTCGGAATCGGCCAGGATTTTCGCCGGCGTCGACCTGACCAAGGAGCCGATCCCGGTGCTGCCGACGGTGCACTACAATATGGGCGGCGTGCCGACCAATTACTGGGGCGAGGTGCTGAACCCGACGGTCGAGAATCCTGACCGGGTGTCACCCGGGCTGATGGCGGTCGGCGAGGCCGGCTGTGCCTCCGTGCACGGCGCCAACCGGCTGGGCTCGAACTCGTTGATCGATCTGGTGGTGTTCGGCCGCGCCGCCGCAATCCGCGCCGGCCAGGTCATCGACCGTAATTCGGCGATCCCTTCGCCCAACGAAGCCTCGGTCGAAAAGATCATGGATCGCTTCGACCGGCTGCGCCACGCCAATGGGTCGACGCCAACCGCCGTTCTGCGTGAGAAAATGCAGAAGGCGATGCAGGAAGACGCGGCCGTGTTCCGCACACAGGAGTCACTCGAAAACGGCTGCAAGCGCATTTCGCAGATATGGACCGAGCTCAAGGACCTGAAAGTCTCCGACCGTTCGACGATCTGGAATTCCGATCTGGTCGAGACGCTGGAGCTGGAAAATCTGATGGCCAACGCCATCACCACGGTCTACGGCGCCGAGGCGCGCAAGGAGAGCCGCGGCGCGCATGCGCGCGAAGATTTCTCGGCCCGCGACGACACTATCTGGCGCAAGCATACGCTGGCCCGGCTAAGCGAGGACGGCCAGGTGAGCCTCAGCTATCGTCCGGTGCACACCGAACCGTTGGTGGCGGAAAAGGACGGCGGCATCAGCCTCGCCAAGATCGCGCCCAAGGCCAGGGTGTACTGACCATGGTGCCGAAGCTCGTCATCCGAAAGGACCTGAGGTAATGGTCGAACTCACGCTTCCCAAGAACTCCAAGGTGCAGCCGGGCAAGACCTGGCCGAAGCCGGAGGGCGCCACCAACCTGCGGGAATACCGCATCTACCGCTGGTCGCCCGACGATGACGAGAACCCGCGCATCGACACCTATTTCGTCGACATGGACGATTGTGGGCCGATGGTGCTCGATGCGCTGCTCTGGATCAAGAACAAGATCGATCCGACGCTTGCCTTGCGCCGCTCATGCCGCGAAGGCATTTGCGGCTCCTGCGCCATGAACATCGATGGCTCCAACACGCTGGCCTGCACCAAGGGCTGCGACGACATTTCCGGCGCCGTCAAGGTCTACCCGCTGCCGCATATGCAGGTGGTCAAGGATCTGGTGCCCGACCTCACCAATTTCTACGCCCAGCACGCCTCGATCCAGCCATGGCTGAAGACAGTGTCGCCAGAGCCGGCCAAGGAATGGCTGCAGAGCCATGAGGATCGCGAAAAGCTCGACGGGCTCTACGAGTGCATCCTGTGCGCCTGCTGCTCGACCTCGTGCCCGAGCTATTGGTGGAACGGCGACCGCTATCTCGGCCCGGCGACGTTGCTGCAGGCCTATCGCTGGCTGATCGACAGCCGCGACGAAGCCACGGGCGAACGGCTCGACGATCTCGAAGACCCGTTCCGGCTCTACCGCTGCCACACCATCATGAACTGCGCCCAGACCTGCCCGAAGGGGCTCAACCCGGCCAAGGCGATTGCCGAGATCAAGAAGATGATGGTGGAGCGGCGGGTTTAGTTGAGGCGAGTTCGCTCGCGGCAATCTCGAACGCGGCGATCCTTCGCGCGCCCCTCTGTCCTGCCGGACATCTCCCCCACGGGTGGGGAGACTGGCCGTCATCGCGGCTTTCGCCAATCTCCAAGGTTGAAGGATGGCGCGCTGTCGGCGAAGCTGCCGATCTCCCCCCGCGTGGGGAGATATCCGGTAGGACAGAGAGGTGGGCGCTGTCTCGCCGGCGCTAGAAAGGATACTCAACCCAATGAGCGAAGAGCTTCCAATCCTCAATCCCGTCGAAGCCCGTGTGCTCGGCTGCCTGATCGAGAAGAAGGAGCTGACGCCGGATGTCTATCCGCTGACGCTGAATGCAGCACTTGCAGCCGCCAACCAGAAGACGGCGCGCGAGCCTGTCATGGCGCTCGAGCCGACAGAGGTGCATCGGACGCTGAAGTTGCTCGAGCAGAAGGGGCTGGTGCGGCAGATGTTCGGCTCGCGCGTCGAGCGCTATGAGCATCAGATGGCGCAGCGCTTCTCGCTGACGAGGCCGCAGACCGCGGTGATCGGCCTGCTTTTGCTGCGCGGTCCGCAGACGGTGCATGAGCTGCTGGCGCGAGCTGAGCGCATGGCGCGGGTTTCGTCGATCGAAGACCTGCGCGCTGAACTCGACATGCTGATCGGCCGCCGCCCACCGCTCGTCCAGGAAATACCGCGCGGGCCGGGGCAGCGCGAGGACCGTTTTATGCATCTGCTCGCAGGACCGGTGGACGTCGCGGCGTTATCGATGCAGCGGAGTGTGCCGGCCTTGCCTGCTTCCGACCTGGAAGCAAGATTGGAGGCTCTGGAGCAGGAAGTCGCAGCCCTTCGCGCCCGGCTTGATGCGCTGGGCGCCTAATAGTTATCCGAGACGTCGGCGGGACAGCACCCCCCTCTGGCCTGCCGGCCATCTCCCCTCAAGTGGGGAGATCAGATGTCACGCCAGCCTTCGCCAATTACGAACGTCGAAAGAAGAGTGCCAGCTACCGAGCTTCCAATCTCCCCGGGAGATGCCCGGCAGGGCAGAGGGGGCGCGAAGAATCGCTACCCCGGGCAAAATCGGCGGATCACCCCAGCTTCGCGTCGAGCGACACTGCGATGGCCCCCAGCGCCTTCGAAACCGGGCACTCCGCCTTGGCCTTCTCGGCCAGTTCCTTGAACTTCGCCGCATCGATTCCTGGCACCTTGCCGACCAGGGTGATGGCGCTGCCGGTGATGCCGGTGCCGGGGACCAGCGTCACCACCGCCTTGGCGTCGAGCTCGGTGGCGGGCGTGCCGTTCTCGGCCAGGAAATGCGACAGCTGCATGGCGTAGCATCCGGCGTGTGCCGCGGCGATTAACTCTTCGGGATTGGTGCCGGATTTGCCGCTCTCGTCCTCGAAGCGAGCCTTGAACGAATAGGGCGTGCCTTTCAAAGTGCCGCTCTGGCTGTCGAGCGTGCCCGTGCCCTCCTTCAGATTGCCTTTCCAGACGGCGTTTGCGGTACGGTCCATAGAATTCTCCTTGATTACAGCGACAGCGCCGGCCACGCGGCGTTCCCTCCAACTATAGCGCGGCGGCAGGGGAAGACCACCGCGCTGTTTCGGCCGGATGCGACGCCGGCGTGCCCTGCAAATTTTTCTGAAAAAATGTGCGTGCAAAAATGTCGACTTGCATCGGCGCCGGCCGTCCTGCGAGCGTCCACGGATTCTCGTGGCGGATGGAGATCCAAGATGAACAATCTGTTTTCTGCCCATTGGAACGACGCCGACAAAAGCGCGCGTCTACACGAGATCGAGTGCTCGCGACCTTCCGGCTTCGGCCGGCTGCTTGCTGCGGTCGCCGTGATCGGCATTGCGGTCTGCGTGCTCGACCACGCTGCTGCCGGCAAGGATGCCGCCGGCGCCGTGATCACCTATGGTTCGTCACAGCAAGGGAGCTGGAAATGAAATATGTCTGTCTGGTCTACGGCGAGGAAAAGGACCTCCATGCCATGACGCCTGAGCGTCTGGCCAAGCTCGACGCCGATTCGATGGCCTATGACCGGTCATTGGACCAGCAAGGCAAGCTGATCATCGCGCAGGCGCTGCAATCGGTGAAGACGTCGAAGACGGTGCGGCGGCGCCAAGGCAAGCGGCTGATCACTGACGGTCCGTTTGCCGAAACCAAGGAGCAGTTGCTTGGTTTCGTCATGATCGAAGCCGACACTCTCGACAAGGCGCTGGAGATCGCCGGCAAAATTCCGCTGGCTGAAATCGGCACCGTCGAAGTCAGGGCGATCTACGACGTGCCGGGGTCATAGGCGGCGGTGACGTCATGCAGGCCGGCGGATCATATCCGCCGCCTTCTCGGCGATCATCACCACTGGCGAGGCGGTGTTGCCGGAGACGATGCGCGGCATGATCGACGCGTCGATGATCCGCAGCCCCTCGATACCGGTCACGCGCAGGTCCGGGCTGACGACGGCGCGGTCATCGATGCCCATCCGGCAGGTGCCGACCGGGTGGAAGATGGTCGTGGCGATCGAGCCGATCTGGTGCAGCAGGTCCTCGTCCGACTGGTGGGCGAGACCAGGCAGGATTTCTTCCGGATGGAAGCCGGCAAGAGCCTTGGCGGTCATGATGCTGCGCGCCTGGCGCACCGAACGCAGCGCGATCTCGCGGTCGCGCGCCGTAGAGAGGTAGTTCAGCCGGATCTCCGGCTGCACGGCCAGCTCGCGCGTCGTAGCGTGCACCGAGCCGACGCTCTCGGGCCGCAGATTGCAGACCGACATGGTGATTGCCGGGAACGGGTGCAGCGGGTCGCCCAGCCGGTCGGTAGACAAGGGCTGGACGTGGTACTCCAGGTCCGGCGTCGCCATCGACGGATCGGATTTCGAGAACATGCCGAACTGGCTCGGCGCCATCGACATCGGTCCCGAGCGGCCAAAGGCATATTGCAGCGCGATCTTCGCCTTGCCGCTCAGGCTGTTGGCTAGCGTGTTGAGCGTCAGCGCCGACGACACTTTGTAGACAGTGCGGATCTGCAGATGGTCCTGAAGGTTCTCGCCGACATCGGGGCTGGCGTGAACCACATCGATGCCGAGCGCGGCGAGGCGATCCGGCTCGCCGACCCCGGAAAGCTCCAGCAGTTTCGGCGTGTTGATCGAGCCGGCGGTCAGCAGCACCTCGCTCCTGGCCTTTGCCTCGATGGTTTGGCCGCCGACGCGATAACAAACGCCGATAGCACGCTTGCCCTCGAACAACACCGTCTCGACATGCGCGTTGACGACCAGCCTGAGGTTCGGCCGCCGCAGCGCCGGGCGCAAGAATGCCTTGGCTGTGTTCCAGCGCACGCCCTTGCTCTGGTTGACTTCGAAGAAGCCGGACCCCTCATTGTCGCCGTCGTTAAAATCCTCGCACGGCATGATGCCGAATTCCTTGGCCGCCTCCTGCACGGTGTTCAGGATCGGCCACGACAGGCGTTGCCGCGCCACTTTCCATTCGCCGCGGGAGCCATGCAGCTCGGTCTTGCCGCCATGATGGTCCTCGGATTTGAGGAAGTAGGGCAGCACATCGTCCCAGCCCCAGCCGACATTGCCCATCTGCCGCCAGCCATCGTAGTCCGCCGCCTGGCCGCGCATGTAGATCATGCCGTTGACCGAGGTGCAGCCGCCCAGCACCTTGCCGCGGGGATAGACCAGCGAGCGGCCGTTCAGGCCGGCTTCGGGGGCAGTCTTCATCATCCAGTCGGTGCGCGGATTGCCGATGCAATAGAGATAGCCGACCGGGATATGCACCCAGTGATAATTGTCGCTGCCGCCGGCCTCGAGCAGCAGCACGCGCGTCGCCGGGTTTTCGCTCAGGCGATTGGCCAGCACGCAGCCGGCGGTGCCTGCGCCGACAATGATGTAGTCGTAGTCGCCATCGAGCCGTTGGGTCATTGCGGTGGTTTACTCGGCGGTGTTCTACTCGGTTCTGCGGCGTGTTCGGCCCAGAACGATCGCAGCGTATCGGCAAGGCCGCAATAGGCGCGATAACGCCTGTTGTAATGGTCCTGCATGGCCGGGTTCGGACGGTAGGCGGCGCTTGACCGGGTCATGGCGTCGACGCCGGCCTCATAGTCGGCGAACAGGCCGGCCGCGACCCCGGCGCCGATCGCCGCACCAAGTGCGCCGGTCTCGCGTGCTTCAGGGACGGTGATCGGCACGCCAAGCCCGTCGGCGAAGATCTGCGGCCAGTGCTCGCTGCGCGAACCGCCGCCGGACAGGACCGCTTTGTCGAAGCTGACACCGGCGTCCTTCAGAACATCGATGTGGCGCCGGTGCTCGAACATCACGCCCTCGAACAATGCGCGCAACAAATGGCCTTCCCCGTGCCAGCCGGCGAGGCCGTAGAAGCCGGCGCGGAACTCCGCCCCTTGTCCCGACCCGTAGAGAAACGGGTGGAACATCGGATCGTCCCAGGTTGGCGTCACCGCGCCGACAGCCGCGTTGCAGTGGCCGAACGGATCGTCATAATGGGCACCGCGCTCGATGCGAAGTCAGCGTTATCGCTAAGCGGTTGCATCATTAGTGCCCGTGACGAGCGACCTGAACCCAGGACGCCCGATCTCGGCGTCTGGATGATTAGGGGGCCAGCTCTGTTTTCTCATCAGATACAATTCTTGCGTGTTGAAGCAACGCCGGAGTTCTCCTATCGTCGCCGCAATTTTCGGGGGAATTCGACATGCCTTTCCTGATTGCTATTCTCGGCGTGCTGGGAGCCGGGGCGTTCTGGTGGTATCGCATGAAGGCTATGAACGAAGCCGCGCGCGAGGTCGCCGACGTCGTCGGCCGCGTCCAGGGCAACATAAGGCGCAAGAAGCTGCGCAAGCAGGCGGCGCTGTCGCCGCTGACGGCGATCGACGATCCGGTGGTGGCGGCAGCAACGCTGATCATGGCAATCGCGGCGGAGCATGGTCCGATCCTGCCGAAGCGCGAAACGGTTATCCGCGAGGTGATCTCGCAGATTGCGGACAACCAGAAGAAGACCGATGAAGCCGTCGTCTACGCCAAATGGGCCGCGGCGCAGATCGACGACACGACGATCGTCATCGACAAGCTGGCGCCCTTCCTGCGCGAGCGCCTCGATCCGCATGAGCGCGAAGACCTGCTGCAGATGCTGGATCGTGTTGCCAAGAGCGGCGAGCAGAGTTTCAAGGTCGCCGACCAACGCATGCTGCGACTGCGGCAGAAGCTGGGGTTTGAGGTCAACTGAGAAACAGCCCGGGCGCATGTCATTCTGGATAGCGAGCGTGGTAGGATCGGCTGCCGCTTACCTTATCGGCTCTACGCCTGCCGGCTATCTGGCGGGGAAACTGCTTAAGGGCATCGATATCCGGGAGCACGGCTCCAAGTCCACCGGTGCGACAAATGTATTGCGCACACTCGGGAAATGGCCAGCATTGGTGGTGCTTCTGGTGGACGTGCTGAAAGGGGCGGCAGCGGTCATCTTTGCCCGTTGGTTTTGTTTCTGGTCTTCCGCAACGCCGCCGTCGGCAATATCTGATATGCCCGTTTGGGCTCCTTGGGTTGTATGCTTGGCCGGACTCGCTGTTTTGCTTGGGCATAGCCGTTCGATCTGGCTGAATTTCACCGGCGGCAAATCGGCTGCGACGGGGTTGGGTGTTTTGTTGGCGATGTCCTGGCCTGTGGGTCTAGGCGCGGCGACGGCATTTGCCGTGGTGTTGGCAGTTTCCCGAATTGTGTCCCTGAGTTCGATGCTGGCGGCGCTCACCGCGATCGCCCTCGTCGGCGGCATGGAACAACCATTGCCCTACCGGTTGCTGGTCATCGCCGGCGGCATCTACGTGATCGTGCGCCACCGCGCCAACATTGCGCGGCTGATGTCAGGAGCCGAGCCGCGTCTATGACAAAGCGGCACTCATTCCCGGCCTAAATCGCCTCACCCTTGAGCAGCCGTGGTGTGCCGTTGGACAACCCCGACGCCTGGCGGATGAAGAACTCCTTCAGCCTGGGCATCCGTTCGACAAGGCCGAGGCCTATGTCGCGGAGCTGGCGCAGCGGGCCGATGTCGTTGGAAAACAGCCGGTTCAGCACATCTGTGGTGACGCCCATCTGCACCGTGTCGAAGCGGCGCCATTGCTGGTAGCGCTCGAGCACGTCGAGCGCGCCGATATCCTGTCCCAAGCGATCGGCCTCGACCACCACTTCAGCAAGGGCCGCCACATCCTTGAAGCCGAGATTGAGGCCCTGGCCGGCGATCGGGTGGATGCCGTGCGCGGCGTCGCCGGCAAGTGCTACGCGCGGGGCGACAAAGGCGCGCGCGATGGTCAGGCCGAGCGGCCAGGCGCGCGGCTTGTCGGTGAGGCGGATTTCGCCGAGCTTCAGGCCGAAGCGCAATTCAAGCTCCTGCTCGAAGACGAGGTCGTCGCCCGAGACCAGCTTTTCGGCATCCTCGGAACGTTCGACCCAGACCAGCGACGAACGGTTGGTGCCGTCCTCGGTGGGCTTGAGCGGCAGCGTTGCAAACGGGCCGGCCGGCAGAAAATGCTCTTCGGCGCGGCCATTGTGCGGGCGCTCATGCGCCACCGTGCAGACGATGCCGGACTGGCCATATTCCCATTTCACCGTCTTGATGCCGGCCATGTCGCGCAATTTGGAATTGACGCCGTCGGCGGCGACCAGCAGCCGCGCCTCAATCGCCGCGCCGTCGGCCAGATGCACGGTGATGCCGGCGCCATTGCCGTCGAACGATGCGACCGCGACACCTTCGATGATGTCGATGCCGAGCTTTTGCGCGCGGCGGCGCAAGGCGCCGTTCAGGTCCTTGTTGGCGACCATGTGGGCGAACGGTTCGCCCGGCGCGACCTCGCCATCGAAGGTGAGAAACACCGGACGCACCGGATCGGCGGTGCGCGAATCGGTGACGATCATCTCGGTGATCGCCTGCGATTGCCCGACGATTTCCTGCCAGACGCCGAGCTGGTCGAGCATGCGGCAGGCGGCGGCGGCGATCGCCGAGGCGCGGCGGTCCTTCTGCCAGACGCCGGCGGGGGCAGCATCAACGACCGCCACGGCGAGGCCCGGCCGCGCCTGTTTCAGCGACACGGCGGCGGCGAGGCCGACATAGCCGGCGCCAGCGACCAGCACGTCGAGCGGGTTTTTTGCGTCCGTGTTGCGGTTCGCCATGTCAATTCCTTTCGAAGTCTCGACCATCCCCGCCCACTGGGGCATTCCGGCCTTGACTGCCCGCCATTCCTGTCGGAAACCGCCATAGCATCTTACGGCGAGGTCACGAAGCATGACGGCGGCCATGGACGAGCTTCTCAGCATTCTCGACCTCGAGCAGCTGGAACACAATCTGTACCGTGGTCGCAGCCCCAAGCTCGACTGGCAGCGCGTTTTCGGCGGCCAGACCATTGCCCAGGCGCTGGTCGCCGCGCAGCGCACCGTCGAGCCCGAGCGCCACGTGCATTCGCTGCACGGCTATTTCATGCGGCCCGGCGACACCAAGGTGCCGATCGTCTACGAGGTCGACCGCATCCGCGATGGCGGCTCCTTCACCACGCGGCGCGTGGTGGCGATCCAGCACGGCCAGGCGATCTTTTCGCTGGAAGCCTCGTTCCAGCAGGATGAGGTTGGCCTTGAGCATCAGCTGCCGATGCCGCGCGACGTGCCGCCGCCCGACAGCCTGTTGTCGCAGCGCGAATTGCTGGGCAAGTTCGGCGAGGCGGTGCCGGACGGCATCAAGCGCTATTGGGAGCGTGACCGGCCGATCGAGATGAAGCCGGTGATGCTGAAGCATTACACCAGCCGCGAAAAGCTGGAGCCGCAGCAGAACATCTGGATCCGCACCACCGGCCCGGTGCCGGCCGACCGCGGCATCCAGGCGGCGGTGCTTGCCTACCTCTCCGACATGACGCTGCTCGACACCTCGACCTTTGCGCACGGCCGCGCCATTTTCGACCGCGACATCCAGGCGGCGAGCCTCGACCATGCGATGTGGTTCCATCGCAGCCATCCGCTCGATGACTGGATCCTGTACACGCAGGACAGCCCCTCGACGCAGGGGTCGCGCGGCTTCACCCGCGGCTCGCTGTTTGCCCGCGACGGCACGCTGATCGCCTCGGTTGCCCAAGAAGGCCTGATCCGGCTGAAGCGGCCGCCTGCGGGATAGGCATTTTCGAAAAATTGCCTACTTTTTAATCAGTGACTGTCCGTTGACAGTGCGCACCGTGGCGCCGGGACTCGAGCGATCCGTTTGTTTACAATGAGTTAACACCCTGCTTCGGCAACTGGCACGGAGCTTGAATCCTGTTGGGCACTCTCCGGGCTTTTTGGGATCGGTGAAGGTGTGCAAACGCGGGGGACCGCAACAGCAAAGGGTGAAACCTTATGAAAATCGTGATGGCAATCATCAAGCCGTTCAAGCTCGACGAGGTGCGCGAAGCGCTCACCGCCGTCGGCATCCAGGGCCTGACCGTCACCGAAGTCAAAGGCTACGGGCGTCAGAAGGGACACACGGAAATCTATCGCGGGGCGGAATACGCGGTCAGTTTCCTGCCGAAAATCAAGATCGAAGTCGCGGTTAGCACAGACCTGGTCGACAAGGCCGTCGAAGCCATCACGGCGGCGGCCAAGACCGGCCAGATCGGCGACGGCAAGATCTTCGTCTTCGGCATCGATCAGGCGGTGCGCATCCGTACCGGCGAAACAGACACCGACGCACTTTGAGCGGCGAACACGTATTCCAATGGAGAGTTCAATGAATATACCTTCCACCTTGAAGTCAGTGGCGCGCTCCGCGCTGCTGGGCTCCTTAGCGCTCGGAGCATTGGGCACGGTTGCTGCCTTCGCGCAGGAGGCGGCTCCCGCCGTCGCGGCGGCAGCGCCAGCAGCGCCGGCTTTTACCGTCGACAAGGGCGACACCACGTGGATGATGATTTCCACCGTGCTGGTGCTGTTGATGACCATTCCCGGCCTTGCGCTTTTCTACGGCGGCCTGGTTCGTACCAAGAACATGCTGTCGGTGCTGATGCAGGTCTTCACCATCACCAGCGTGGTCATGATCATCTGGGTCTTCTACGGCTACAGCCTCGCCTTCACCCCGGGCAACGCCTTCGTCGGCGGCCTTTCGAAGATGTTTCTCTCCGGCGTCAACGTATCGACGCTTTCGGAAACCTTCAGCAAGGGCGTCGCCATTCCTGAACTGGTGTTCGTCGTCTTCCAGATGACCTTCGCCTGCATCACGCCCGCCCTGATCGTCGGCGCATTCGCCGAACGCGTCAAATTCTCCGCCTTGATCCTTTTCGTTATCCTATGGGTGACGTTAATCTACTTCCCGATCGCGCACATGGTCTGGTTCTGGGGCGGCCCGAGCGCCTATGCCGACCCGTCCGGCCTGATCTTCAGCTTCGGCGCCATCGACTTCGCCGGCGGCACGGTCGTTCACATCAATGCGGGCATTGCCGGTCTCGTCGGCGCGCTGATGATCGGCAAGCGCATCGGCTACAAGAAGGACATCATGGCGCCGCACTCGATGACGCTGACCATGGTCGGCGCTTCATTGCTGTGGGTCGGCTGGTTCGGCTTCAACGCCGGTTCGAACCTCGAAGCAAACGCCTATGCGGTGCTGGCGATGATCAACACCTTCGTCGCCACGGCGGCGGCGGCAGTGGCCTGGATCGTGCTTGAATCGCTGCTGCGCGGCAAAGCCTCCATGCTCGGCGCTGTTTCGGGCGCGGTCACCGGCCTCGTCGCGATTACGCCGGCTGCAGGTTTTGCCGGCCCGATGGGCGCTATCGTGCTTGGCATCGTCGCCACCTTCGTCTGCTACTTCTTCGTCTCGGTGGTGAAGAACACGTTCGACTATGATGACAGCCTCGATGTCTTCGGCGTCCACTGCGTCGGTGGCATCATCGGTGCGCTCGGCACTGGCATTCTGGTCAATCCCGCCCTCGGCGGCGCCGGCATCGTCGACTATTCGACGGCCGACTTCGCCGCCGGCTATGCCGGCACGGCCACGCAGCTCCTGGCACAGGGCAAAGGCGTCCTGGTAACCCTGCTGTGGTCGGGCATCGGCAGCGCAATCCTCTACAAGGTCGTCGACTTGATCATCGGTCTGCGTCCGACAGCCGACGCCGAGCGCGAAGGCCTCGACCTGACTTCGCATGGCGAAGCGGCCTACCACTCGTAAGCACCGCGGGGCGGCTTCGGCCGCCCCGCATTCTCCCATCCCGTCGTGACGCTCCCGAAAGGAGTTCACGCTTTGAGGCCCGGGTTATTCCGGGCCTCTCTTTTTTGGCAACCGTGCTGGCAGGCCTCGGTCCCCGCGCAATCACGTTCTATGATGGCCGCCGGCGGGGAGACGTCGACCGGATTGGTTCCGAACTGTTGAGACTGCCTACAGTGGAGTGAGCAAGATCGTGGCACCGGCTGCCGTATAGTTAATGCGGCCTTAACCTTCCCCCCGATAGTCTGACATCCGAATCTGCCGGAGTGCGTCATGCGCCCGGCCAGTCCATGACAGACGGGGAACGAAGCATGCGTTCAGGGGCTTCAGCACCGCTCGCGCTGACCGATACGGGGCACGGCATCCAGGCATTCGCGCGGCGCCAGGTCGGGCGGCTGGTCGGCGCCGGCCTGTTTGCGCTGGTCGCCTTTGGCGTCGCGGCGCTGGCGACCTGGAACGTCGCCGATCCCAGCTTCTCGCACGCCACCGACAACATCGTCACCAACGCCATGGGCTATGCGGGCGCGGTATTCTCCGACCTCGCCATGCAGTTCTTCGGCCTTGCCGCGGTCGCCGCCCTGGTGCCGGCGGTGATCTGGGGCTTTCTCCTGTTTTCGGCGCGCGGCGTCGACAGGCTGCCGAAGCGCGGCCTTGCCTGGTTCGGCTTCGCGCTGCTCGCGGCGGCGATGGCCGGCTGCGTGGTGCCGCCCAAGACGTGGCCGTTGCCGACCGGCCTCGGCGGCGTGTTCGGCGACATGGTGCTCAATATTCCGGGCCTGGTCATTGGCGGCTACCCGACCGGCATCGTTGCCAGCGTCATTGCCATGGTGCTCATTGCGCCGGCGCTGTGGCTGTTTGCCTATGGCTCGGCGCTGATTGCGCGCAAGAACGGCTTTGCCGTCATGGAGCGCACCGCGGAGCCCGATCCCCGAGAGGACGACCTGCTCTTCGACGAAGACGAGGACGAGGGCGACGAGGGGATACTGGCGCTCGGCGCCGTTACCCACTGGTGGCTGTCTTTCCGCGCCTGGATGCATCGCCGGGCTGTGCGCCGCCAGCAGGAGCGCGACGAGTTCAAGCCGGAGATGGAGCAGCGCTCCACCGCATGGCGCCGCGCCGCCGAACGGGTCGAATCGGCGGAATTCGCCGAAGCGCGGATGAGCCCGGATGGCCGCGCCCGCGTCGAGCCGGAATTCTTCGCCGCCATGGTCAATGACCGCAGCGTTTCCGTCGATCCGGACGATGACGACGTCCTCGATGCCGGTTTCGACAATGGCGACGAGGAGGTCGAACTCGACGACGAGCCGGTCCCGCGCCGTGCCGCGCCGAACGCCAAGGTGCAAAACTTCCGGTCAGATGCGGCGACCCGCGTCGCCGCACCTGCGCCGCGTCCCGCTCCCGGCGCGCGCGTCCAGCGCGAGGCGCAGACCTCGCTGATCGGCTCGGAAACATTCGAAATGCCGTCGCTGCATTTCCTGTCGGAGCCGAAGAACGTGGTGCGCGACGCCAGCCTGTCCAAGGACGCGCTGGAGCAGAATGCGCGCCTGCTCGAAGGCGTTCTGGAGGATTTCGGCGTCAAGGGCGAGATTATCGCGGTACGGCCCGGCCCGGTGGTCACGCTCTATGAGTTGGAGCCGGCGCCCGGCATCAAATCGTCGCGCGTCATCGGCCTGTCCGACGACATCGCCCGCTCGATGAGCGCCATTGCCTGCCGCGTCGCCGTGGTGCCCGGCCGCAACGCCATCGGCATCGAATTGCCGAATGCCAAGCGCGAGACCGTCTATCTCCGGGAGATCCTGGCCAGCCGCGATTTCGAGACGACCAAGTCCAAGCTGGCGCTGGCGCTGGGCAAGACCATCAATGGCGAGGCGGTGATCGTCGACATCGCCAAGATGCCGCATGTGCTGGTCGCCGGCACCACCGGCTCCGGCAAGTCCGTCGCCATCAACACCATGATCCTGTCGCTGCTCTACAAGCTGACGCCGCAGGACTGCCGGCTGATCATGATCGACCCGAAGATGCTGGAACTTTCGGTCTATGACGGCATCCCGCACCTTCTGACGCCGGTGGTCACCGACCCGAAGAAGGCGGTGGTGGCGTTGAAATGGACCGTGCGCGAGATGGAGGACCGCTACCGCAAGATGTCCAAGGTCGGCGTGCGCAACATCGACGGCTTCAACGCGCGCGTGCAGTTGGCTGAAAAGAAGGGCGAAAAAATCTCGCGCACCGTGCAGACCGGCTTCGACCGCCAGACCGGCGAGGCGATCTACGAGACCGAGAACCTCGATCTCGAGCCAATGCCCTACATAGTGGTCATCATCGACGAGATGGCCGATTTGATGATGGTCGCCGGCAAGGACATCGAAGGCGCGGTGCAGCGCCTGGCACAAATGGCGCGCGCGGCCGGCATCCATGTCATCATGGCGACGCAGCGTCCGTCGGTCGACGTCATCACCGGCACCATCAAGGCCAATTTCCCGACCCGTATCTCCTTCCAGGTGACGTCGAAGATCGACAGCCGCACCATTCTGGGCGAGCAGGGCGCCGAGCAGCTGCTCGGCATGGGCGACATGCTGTACATGGCCGGCGGCGGCCGCATCCAGCGCGTGCACGGCCCGTTCGTCGCCGACGACGAGGTCGAGAAGATCGTCGCCCATCTGAAGCTGCAGGGCGTGCCCGAATATCTCGACGCCATCACCGAGGATGACGGCGAGGACGATGACGAGCCGTCGGGCAAGGGCGGCGCTGGCGGTGGCGGCAACAGCAATTTCGAGGATTCCGACGATCCCTACGACCAGGCGGTCTCGGTCGTGCTGCGCGACGGCAAGGCGTCGACCAGCTATATCCAGCGCCGGCTCGGCATCGGCTACAACCGCGCCGCCTCGATCATCGAGAAGATGGAGAAGGAAGGCATTGTCGGCCCGGCCAACCATGCCGGCAAACGCGAAATCCTGGTGCCGACCGAGGACGACAAGTTCTGATCAGCCGATACGGCCCGGCGGCAACCTTGAACCTTTTGGCGCGTTACAGCGACTGAGCGCTGTCCGGTCCGCCAAACTTAAGTCTAACTGGGGGTCCACGGACTGCAACGAGACACACACCACACGAGAGTGACCGGCATGAAAAACGATCTTTCCGCGATCAGCGATTTCGCTCCAAACCGTCGCCAGTTGCTCGGCCTTGGCCTGATGCTTGCCGGCGCCGCGGCCATCAACGTCGTGCCGGGGTTCCAGCTCTTGGCCTCGGCGCAGGCGGCAGTGCCGCCGACGGCGCAAAAGATCGCCGACCATTTCTCCTCGGTCAAATCGATGAGCGGCGAGTTCGTCCAGTTCGGCCCCAACAACCAGCAGACCGGCGGCAAGTTCTTCCTTGAGCGGCCAGGCAAGATTCGCTTCAACTATGACGGCAAGTCGAATTTCCGGGTGATTTCCGACGGCAAGTCGGTGGTCATCCTCAACAAGCGGCTGAAAACGTCCGATCTCTATCCGTTGTCGAAGACGCCGCTGAAGCTGTTGCTCGACACCAAGATCGACCTCTCGGGCGGCCGCGTCAAATCGATCAAGGAAGAGAGCGACCTCACCACCATCCAGCTTGCCGACAAGTCGGTGTTCGGCAATTCGAAGATCACCATGATGTTCGATCCGAAATCCTATGATCTGCGCCAGTGGACCATCACCGACGCGCAGGGCAAGGACACCACGGTGATGATCTACAACACCAAGGAAGGCGTCAGCTTCCCTGCGGATACGTTCGCCATCGACTATACGGCGAACCGCGAGCTGAACACCAACCACCGCTAGATCCGGTCAGGCCGGCCTGCAAATGGCGATCTCCTGCGCTTCCGGCGCTCACGTGGTTTAAGTACGCTCCGCTCCGGTTCTCTGAGACCACCATTTTCGACTCGGCCTGACCTGAATCAGGGCCGCCGCCCGCAAAGGCTGGCTTGTGTTTGTAGCGCTCGGCTGGCAGTAGATCGGCGACCTTGTTCGGATCGCCGCATGCCCTTCTCCATCGCCACCTGGAACATCAATTCCGTGCGCCTGCGCATGCCGATCGTCGAGCGGCTGCTGACGGAGCAGGCGCCCGATGTGCTTTGCCTGCAGGAGACGAAGGTTCCCGACGAGCTGTTTCCGGAAAAGGCGTTCCGCAAGGCCGGCTACGAGCACATCGCATTCCATGGCCAGAAGGGCTATCACGGCGTTGCGACGGTGGCGCGGCGGCCGATCGAGATTGTCGAGAAACGGCGCTTCTGCGAGATCGATGACAGCCGGCATCTGTCGGTCAAGGTGCAGGCCGGCGGCAAGGCAATCCTGGTCCACAATTTCTACGTGCCGGCCGGCGGCGACGAGCCCGATCCGGAGATCAACCGCAAGTTCCGCCACAAGCTCGATTTCGTTGCCGAGATGAACGCCATCCACGCCGCGCATGACGAGGTGTCGGCTTCGATCCTGGTCGGCGACCTCAACATCGCGCCGCAGGAGCACGATGTCTGGTCGCACAAGCAATTGCTCAACGTCGTCAGCCACACGCCGGTCGAGACGCAAAATTTCGACGCGATGCGGATCGCCGGCGACTGGGTCGACCTGATGCGGCTCGACGTGCCGCCAGAGCAGAAGCTCTACACCTGGTGGAGCTATCGCGCGCGGGACTGGGAAGCCTCGAACCGCGGCCGCCGGCTCGACCATGTCTGGTCGTCACCGAACCTGGTGCCGAGCTTTGCCGGCTATGAGATCCTGCGAGAGGCGCGTGGCTGGGAGCGGCCCTCGGACCATGTGCCGGTGATTGCCCGGTTCGACCTGGATTAGGCGTGCCGATATTCAGGTGAGGCCGGCCTGCAATGGCCGATACCTGCGCTTCCGGTGCGTACTTTGAGTACGCTCCGCTCCGGTTCTGGGTATCAGCCATTTTCGACTCGGCCTGACCTGAATCTCGACACACCCAAGCGTGAGCGCGGTCGCGGGGACCTACCCGCCAAACCTTGGGGCCAACTTCTCGATGCGGGCGATCATGGCCTGAAAATCATCAAGGATTCGCTGGTGCAGTTTCACCGCCACTTCGGGATATTCCTCCAGGATGCGGCGAAACATCTTGCGGCTCAACCTTATCACTTCCGAATCGGTCTCGGCTGAGGCGCTGGTCAGCCGTCTTGAGTCGGCGATCAGCGCCAGTTCGCTGAGGATCGTGCCGGGGCCGGCGGTGCCGATCGGGATGCGGTCGCCGTCATGCTCGCGGTAGAGCACGATGCGGCCACTGACCACGATATAGGCTGAGTCGGCTTCGTCATCCTCGCGGTACAGCTTGCGGTCGGCCTGCAGATGGGTGGCTTCGGCGCCGAAGGCGAGCAGGCGCAGCTGTTCCTGCGTGAAACCCTCAAAGAGCTTCACGGCGGACAGGATGCGGATGTCGTCATCCAGCGCCATCTCTAGCTGCGTCCCCGAACGGTCAGTCCAATCCCTCCCTTAGAGCGCCGCGTGTCCAATTGGACGCGCAAAGGACGCTCTAACACTTCAATCTGCGCAGCGGGCCGATCCAGGCTCCCCCAGCCGGATCCTCCCCGAAACAGTCCCGCCCCGACCGCTTATTGAACAATGAAAAGTTTAAGGAACCAGCTTGTAGCCGCCGCTTTCTGTCACAAGAATTTCAGCATTGGAAGGATCGCGCTCGATCTTCTGGCGCAGCCGGTAGACGTGAGTTTCCAGCGTGTGCGTGGTGACGCCGGAATTGTAGCCCCACACTTCCTCGAGCAGGACGTCGCGCGTCACCACCTTCTGGTCGGCTCGATAGAGATATTTGATGATCGAGGCTTCCTTCTCGGTCAGCCGCACCTTGCCGCCGCGCTGGTCGATCAGAAGCTTCTGGCTGGGCTTGAACGTGTAGGGCCCGACCGAAAAGGTGGCGTCCTCGCTCTGCTCGTGCTGGCGCAGTTGTGCGCGTATGCGGGCGAGCAGCACGGCGAAGCGGAACGGCTTTGTGACATAGTCGTTGGCGCCGGCCTCGAGGCCCAGAATTGTGTCGGAATCGGTATCGTGGCCGGTCAGCATGATGATCGGCGCCTTGTAGCCGCCCTTGCGCAGGATCTTCACCGCCTCGCGGCCATCCATGTCCGGCAGCCCGACATCCATGATGAGCAGGTCGATGAGCCCGCCGCGCGCCGCGGCGACGCCTTTGGCGGCGGTCGCTTCCTGCAAGACGTCGAATTCTTCGTAAAGGGCCAGTTGCTCGACGAGGGTTCCGCGCAGGTCGTCATCGTCGTCAACGATCAGAATGGTACGTGATGTCATGGATCAATCCATTGTTTTGAAAAGAATTTTCAGTTGACCGCCCCCCATTTATGCGGAAGCTGACCGGCGCAACAGTCCGATCACAGTGATTTGTTCCGTGACACGATCATACAAGAAAAAACGCGATCGCAATGCAGCCGGCGCAATTTTGCCGAAAGGGCTGCGTGTGCTGGTGGTTCGGGCGAGGCCGGGCAACCCCAGCCAGGGGATATTGCAGGCCGGCAGCAAGGTGTTTGCCTGTGCGCTCGGACGCGGCGGCATCTCGGCCAACAAGCGCGAAGGCGACGGTGCGACGCCGCTTGGCGAGATGCGGATTTTGTCAGGATATTTTCGGGGCGATCATTTCGCGGCCGGCCGCAAAACCCGGCTGGCGATGGCGCCGATCGGCGCCGATCTCGGCTGGTGCGAGGTGCCGGACGACCGCAACTACAACCGGCCGGTGAAAATCCCCTATGGCGCCAGCCATGAGCGAATGCGGCGCGACGACCGCCTCTATGACGCCTGCCTGGTGCTCGACTGGAACATGGCGCCGCGCCGGCGCGGCCGCGGCAGCGCCATCTTCTTCCATCTGGCGCGCCCAGGCTTCACGCCGACGCAAGGCTGCGTGGCGGTGACAGCGCGGACAATGGCGCGGCTGTTGCCGCTGGTGTCGGACCGGACGGTGGTGAGGGTGGTGAGGTAGGGAGTAGGGAGTAGGGAGTAGGGAGTAGGGAGTAGGGAGTAGGGAGTAGGGAGTAGGGAGTAGGATGGTCTCGGCGTCGTTTCAATCCTTCACTACTCACTACTCACTACTCCCTACTCACCATTGCCTAACGCCTTCTCGGCTTCTGCCACCCAGTGTCCAGCAATCCAAGCCGGCCGAGTTCCCGGTCCACGGCCCGCGTCACGTCCTTGCGCTGCGCGCCGACGTCGCGCAACTGGCGATCCGACAGATCCTCCACGTCCTGGCGCGGCAGGTTGATGGCGACTTTCGCCTGGCGAAGCCAGTCCGTTACGGCATGCAACCAGTTCGAGCGAGCTGCTGGCGAGTTCAAAACGAAGATGGACATGATGCGCTCCCGTGTTCCGCCGGATATCAAATCCGGCTTGATGGTGTTTCGATGGATGCATCATGCCGCATTGAAATCCATGAGAGAAACGAGTAGTTCTTTTCGGATCGTCAAGTTTTATTTGAGGATAAGTTGATGTCCCGTCTGTTGCCCGGAACGCGCGCGCTGAGGACTCTGGAAGCCGCCGCCCGCCACCTCAATTTCACCCGCGCTGCCGACGAGCTCGGGCTGACGCCGGCGGCGGTCAGCCACCAGATCAAGGAAATCGAGGATCAGCTCGGGCTGGTGCTGTTCACGCGAACCAGTCGTACCATCCGGTTGACCGAGGCAGGTACGGTGCTGTTCGAGGCCTCGATCGATGCGCTCGACCTGCTCAACCGGGCGGTGTCGCGGGCGCGCAAGCTGACGCGCGGCACGGCATTGCTGAAGGTAACGCTCGACGCGCAGTTCGCGTCAAAATGGCTGATGCGGCGCGTCGACGATTTTCGCAAACTTCAGCCCAGTATCGAGCTGAGATTCGACATCGGCTACGAAGTGCGCGATTTCGAACTCGACGACGTCGATGTCGGCATCCGGTTCGGGGTCGGCAAGTATCCGGGGCTTCGCGCCCATCGCCTGTTCGACAACATCCTCATTCCGGTGTGCAGCCCGAGCCTGCTGACCTCCGGCCCGTCGCTGCGCGAACCGCGCGACCTCTTCAACCACACGCTTGCCCATATCGAATGGTCGCGCCAAGGCGTGACATGGCCGAACTGGCGCATGTGGATGGCGGCGGCCGGCATCAACGATTTCGACGACAGCCGGACTATCGTGTTTGGAACCTCTACCGATGCCGTGCAGGCGGCGCTCGACGGCAATGCCGTGGCGCTCGCCGAGTTCGCCATGGTGGCAAACGACCTTTCCCAGGGAAGGCTGGTGCAGCCCTTTGAACTCGGTCTGCGCGTGGGGCCGGAGTTCGGCTACTTCCTGGTCTATCCCGAGAGCACTGCCAACGATCCGCGCATCATCGCTTTCCGCGAATGGATCCTCGACGAAGTCGCCAGGACGCAGACCTGACGACTTCTGCAGGCCTCAGCCGGCGACCGGCGTCCCGAACCAGCCGATCACCGCGCCGATGATCAACAGCACGCCGAGCCAGTGGCCGCCGTCGATCAGGGTCAGGTCCCAGCCGAAATTCTCATAGCTATGGTTGGCCGTCAGCGTCGTGGCGACGAAACCCAGCCAGAGGACGAAGCCGAAGACCAGCCCTGCGACAAGGACCGGCTCGCCGCCCGTCATCGCGCCGACGACCAAGGCCAAGACCAGCGCCATGATCAGCTCGGCGATGAAGGAGATGATGAAGGGCAATATTGATTTCTTTGACGTTGACGGATCGATCCTGGCCGCCCTCATCCAAGGCTTGCTGAGGACCGTGTACCAGACCGCGCCAAACAGCCACGCCGCGACGGCCGCGACAACCACCGCCAGCCAGTTCACCACTGAAAAATCCATAAAGTCCTCCCCTCAAGCATGCAGCCCAAAGCCTGACGGTTCTGGGATAACGACATGCGTATTCTTCAAATCAATGCGCGATGGAACGCCTGTTCGGCAATGCCGTCAAGCGAAGCGCCACACCGTGGTGCGCTTGACAAGGGCGTCCTCCAGCGCCCGCGTCACCGCCACTTCGTAGACGGCGAGCGGCTCCAGTCCCGCCTTCGGCATGTAGGAGCGGCCCGGATCGCCGACGAGGATGTCAGCGCCGCGCGCCTTCAGTGTCGAAAACCACGGCATCAGCGTGTCGGCGAAGGATTTGTCGTAGAAGACGTCGCCCGCCAGTACCACGTCCCAGCCGGCGTCGGTGCCGATGCAGTCCGTGCCGCAAAAGTCGATGGCAACGCCATTGGCCTCTGCGTTGAGGCGGATCGCCGTTTCGCAGAACGGGTCGATGTCGGCGGCGATCACGTGCGCCGCACCCGCCTTGGCGGCGGCGATGGCGACAAGGCCGGAGCCGGAGGCGAAGTCGAGCACGCGTTTGCCCCGCACATCCGACGGATTGTCCAGCACGTAGCGGGCAAGGCCCTGACCGCCGGCCCAGGCAAAGGCCCAGAACGGTGGCGGCAGGCCGATTTCGATCAGCTCGTTCTCCGTGCGCTGCCAGAGGTCATGCGCTTCGTCGGCCAGATTGAGGACAATCTCCGGCACATGCGGCGGCGACATAAGCGCCGTGTTGTCGAGAATGAACTTTTTCGCGCTGTTCGGCGTAAGGACCGTCACGGAGCCGGCGTCAGGCCGCCCATGCGGCAGACTTCCTTCCATTCGGCCGGCGTCACCGGCTGTACGGAAAGCCGTCCAAGCCGCACCAGCGCCATCTCGGCAAGCTTCGGATTGGCCTTGACCTGCTCCAGCGTCGGCGGGTTCGGCACGTCCTTGAAGGCGCGGATGTCGACGCATTCCCAGCGCGGATCGTCGGTGGTGCTGTCGGGATGGGCAAGCCCGCAGACTTCGGCAATGCCGACGACGTTCAGCCCTTCATTGGAGTGATAGAAGAAGCCGAGATCGCCGATCTGCATCGCCTTCATGTTGTTGCGCGCTGCATAGTTGCGCACGCCGTCCCACTGCGTGCCGGCCTTGCCCTTGGCCTTCAGCGCCTCGAAGGAGAAGACCGAAGGTTCGGATTTGAACAGCCAGTAGTTCATGTCTTTGCTCCAACTACTATTTTTTGCGCAATTCCGGACGGAAAACCGTTACACAATTTTCCTGGGATCGCTCTAGGCGCCGCCGGAACTAACTAGCCGCCGGCTTGTTGAAGGTCCAGTTCCACTGGCGGATTTCGACACTTTCGAACAGCCCGGCCTTGGCATAGGGGTCGGCAGCCGACAGCGCCTGCGCACCGGCGAGGTCGGGCGCTTCCACGACGACGAGGCTGCCATTGGGCTTGCCCTCGGCGTCGAGGAACGGGCCGGCAAAGGCCAGTTTGTTGTCGGCGTTCAGGCGTTCGAGAAAGGCGACGTGGACCGGCCGCGTATCGACCCGCACCTGCAGGCTGCCCGGCTTGTCCTTGCAAATCAACGCAAACAGCATGTTAAACTCCGGTTTGTTTGGGGATCAGAGGTCGGTTTCGGTTTTCAGGGGTCGCGTCATCAGCGCGGACACAGCCTGCCGAATGGTGATCGTGCCGTCCAGTATCGCCGACACCGCAGCGATGATCGGCGCGTCGATGTGGCGCTCGGTGGCGATGCGGGCGGCGATCGCCGCCGTCGGCACGCCTTCGGCGAGCGGCAGTCCGGCCAAGGGCTTGCCTTGCCCCAGCGCCAGCCCATAGGCGAAATTGCGCGACTGGGCCGAAGAGCAGGTGAGCAAAAGGTCGCCGAGGCCGGAAAGCCCCATCAGCGTCTCCGGCTTGGCGCCGAAGGATGCCCCGATGCGGCGCAGTTCGACGAAGCCGCGTGTCACCATGGCGGCCTGCGCGCTGGCGCCGAGCCCAGCGCCGGTGACGGCGCCAGCGGCAATGGCGAAGACATTCTTCAAAGCGCCACCAATCTCGACGCCGATCAAATCGTCGCTGGAATAGCAGCGCAGATTCTGCGCCGAAAAGCGCGCGGCAAGCTCGGCCGCCAAGGCGTCGTCGGGGGAAGCAACCACGACAGCGGTCGGCAGACCCCTGGCCACATCGGCGGCAAAGCTCGGACCGGACAAGGCCGAAACCGGAGTTTCGGGCAGGATCTCACCAACGATCGCCGACAGCAGCGCGCCGGTGTCGCGCTCGATGCCTTTGGCGCAGAGAACCAGCGGGATGCCTTTCGGCATATGGGGCTTTGCCGTCGTCAGCATGGCGCGCAGCGCCTGCGCCGGCGCCACGGCCAGCGCGCAATCGGCATCGGTCAGGGCCGTGCTGATATCGCTCGTCGCCGCAATGCCTGTTTCAATGGCGATGCCGGGGAGATAACGCGGGTTCTCGCCGCGGCGGATCGCGGAAACCGTCTCTTCGTCGCGGGCGTAGAGCCGGACATCGTGACCGGCGCGCAGCATCGCCAGCGCCAGCGCCGTGCCCCAGGCGCCGCCGCCAAGCACGGCAACGCGCCAGCCGGTCTTGTCCCTGCCGCTTGTCTTGCCGGCGCTCATGCTTTCGCTCCACGCCGGCCGGAGCCGACCATCGGCGCCGAAATGCTGTCCAGCGGCCAGCGCGAACGCGGCACGAAATCGAAGCCGTTCTCTTGCGACAAGCCTGCCCGCAACCGCTCGATCCCGGCCCAGGCGATCATCGCCGCATTGTCGGTGCAAAGCTTCAGCGGCGGCGCGACAAAGGCGAAGCCGGCCTCGGCGCACTGCTTCTGCAGCGTCGCCTTGATCGCTCTGTTGGCGGCGACGCCACCGGCAACGACCAGCGCCGGCTCGGCCTTGTCCGGAAATTCGTCACGGAAGCGGGCCAGCGCGCGGGCCACGCGGTCGCCAAGTGCGTCGGCTACCGCCGCCTGGAACGAGGCGCAGATGTCGGCGACATCCTGCTCGCTTAGCGGCTGGATGGCGGTCGCCGCCTGGCGCACGGCGGTCTTGAGGCCGGAGAAGGAGAAATCGGGCTGCGCCGAGCCCCTCATCGGCCGCGGAAAGGCAAAGCGCGTCGCATCGCCCGACATTGCCGCCTTTTCGACGTTCGGGCCGCCGGGATAGGGCAGGCCGAGCATTTTGGCCGTCTTGTCGAAAGCTTCGCCGAGCGCGTCGTCGATGGTCGTCGCCCAGCGCTGGTAGTCGCCAACGCCGCGCACGGCGACGATCTGGGTGTGGCCGCCGGAAACCAGCAGCAGCAAATAGGGAAAGTCGAGCCCGTCGGTCAGCCTTGCGGTCAGTGCGTGGCCTTCGAGATGGTTGATGGCGATCAGCGGCTTGCCGGCGGCCGCTGCAATCGCCTTGGCCGTCATCAGGCCGACGATCAGCCCGCCGACCAGGCCGGGGCCGCCAGTGGCGGCAATGGCGTCGATGTCGGCCAGGGCTACGCCCGAATCCGCAAGAGCGGCCTCGACAATGCCGTCCAGCGCCTCGACATGGGCGCGCGCGGCGATCTCCGGCACGACGCCGCCGAAGGCGGCGTGCTCCTCGATCTGGCTGAGCACGATGTTGGACGCAATCACCGGCACGGAATCGCCTTCCAGCGTCACCACGCTGGCGGCGGTCTCGTCGCAACTCGTCTCAATGCCCAGAACGCGGATCAATTCGTCGCTGTCTCCAGAGATTGTGTCGCCGGACTTTCCTAGTTAGAGGGAGTGCCGGAAACGCAAAGCCAGCCGGGGGTTATCACGGACCGCGCGCCATGCAAACTTTGAAAATCGGAACACGCGGCAGCCCGCTGGCGCTCGCCCAGGCGCATGAAACGCAGGCGCGGCTGATGGAAGCGCACGGCATGCCGGCGGAAGCCTTCGAGGTCGTCGTCATTTCGACCAGCGGCGACCGCATCCAGGACCGGCCGCTGTCGGAAGCCGGCGGCAAGGGCCTGTTCACCAAGGAAATCGAAGAGGCGCTGCTGGCCGGCACGATCGATATCGCCGTGCATTCCTCCAAGGATATGCCGACAGTGCTGCCGGACGGGCTGGAGCTGTCCGCCTTCCTGCCGCGCGAGGATGCGCGGGACGCCTTCATCGGAAAGGCGGTGAAGCGCATTGTTGATTTGCCGCAAGGCGCCAAGGTCGGGTCGTCTTCGCTCAGGCGCCAGGCGCTGATCCGGCGCATGCGGCCGGACCTAGGCGTGGTCATGTTCCGCGGCAATGTGCAGACCAGGCTGCGCAAGCTGGAGGAAGGCGTCGCCGAAGGCACGATCCTCGCTTATGCCGGGCTGAAGCGGCTCGGGCTCGGCCATGTCGTCACCGATCTGATGCCGCTCGATGCTTTTCCGCCGGCGCCGGGACAAGGCGCAATCGGCATCGAAACCCGCATCGGCGACAGCGAGGTCGAAAAGATGCTGGTGGCCATCCATGATGTGCCGACAGGCCAGGCGCTGGCCTGTGAGCGCGCCTTCCTGGCGGCGCTCGACGGCTCCTGCCGCACGCCGATCGCCGGCTATGCGACGATCTCGGGCGGCAGGCTGGTTTTCGCCGGGCTGATCATTTCGCCCGATGGCACGCAATCGCATGAGGTCAAGGCCGAAGGCTTGGCGCTGGATGCCGCTGACATCGGCACGGACGCGGCCAGGATGGTGCGGGTCAAAGCGGGCGAAACCTTCTTCGACGGCTGGGTCTGACATGCGTGTCCTGGTGACGCGACCGCAGCCCGGGGCGTCGCGAACCATGCGGCGGCTGCAGGAATTGGGATTTGAGCCTCTCCTTCTGCCACTGACCGAAACGGTGACACTGCCGGTTGGCGCCGATGCTGCGTGCGACAATGCCGTGGCCGTCGCTGTGACCAGCGCCAATGCCGTGCGGCATGCGCCGAAAGAACTCATTCGTGCGCTCGCCGCCTTGCCTTGCCATGCCGTCGGACGCAGGACGGCTGAAGCGGCACGTTCGGCAGGGTTCTTGTCGGTCAGCGAAGGGGCGGGCGACGCCGAGCGGCTGGCCGAGGCGATTGCCGCCGGCCTTTCCGGCAAGGCGGTCGTCTATCTCACAGGGCGCGTGCGGTTTCCGCCCTTCGAGGCGCGGCTGCGAAATGCCGGCGTCGAGGTCCGCACCGTCGAAACTTACGACACGATTTCGCTCGATTATTCCGATGCTGAAACCCGTACACGCCTGTCCGACAAGGCGGTCGACGCGGTGCTGCTCTATTCAGCCAAGGCGGCGGCAGCGTTGCAGGCCTTGACCAACAGGGCGGGGCTGCGCGATCTCTTTGAAAACATGCAGGCTTTTGCGCTCTCCGAGCGCGTGGCAGCGGCATTTGACAATGCCGCCGGCAAAAAAATACGCATGGCGCGGGAACCGCAGGAGGAGGCGCTGCTTGAGCTGTTGCACCGCGGCGACTGAGCCCCGTGTCATCACGCCGCCCCTTTTCACCTGATGATGATGTGCTAGACCATTTTTCAAACCATCACGCGCCGTCGGGCGCCCAGACGAAGCAGGATTGCGGAGCCCAGGCATGGTCAAGACGCCGAAGATGCGACATTCGAAAAGCCGCCGCGAGCCGGTGACCATCGAACTCGAACCCGGCGCTGTCTCGCGCATCGCCGATGCGGATGCCGCCAAGACGGATGTCGCCAACTCGGATGACGTCGGGGCCCCGGCAGAATCGGTTGCGGCCGAGGATGCGGCTGCCATGGCCAATGCGCAGCCGGAGACGCCTGACGAGCCCGTTCATGCCGATCAAGCCGATCTCGAGCCGTGGGAGCACTCCGACGCCGCGGCGCAGGCCGCTCCCGAAAGCGCCGATGCCAAGGCGTCCACCCAGGCGGAGCAGCCTTACCCCACCGCTTCGGATGCGCCACCGCGCGCCAGAACCTCCGACTACAGTTTCGAGGATGCCTCGCCCAAGCCGGGTGCACCCAAGGAAACCCCAAGGACAGCCGGGAACCAGCCCATGGCCGCGCAACCGAAGCGCACGAGCGGCATTGCCGCCGGCATCATCGGCGGTGTCATCGCGCTGGCTGCCGCCGGCGGGCTGCAGTTTGCCGGCGTGCTTGGCGCTCCGGGCTCAGGGGCGGGCACGGTCTCGCTCGACGGCGTCAATGGCGAGATCGCTTCGCTGAAGCGCGAAATCGCCGACCTCAGGGAAGCCAGCGGCAATGGCGCCGCAACGGCCAAGGTCGACGGGCTGTCTTCGGCGCTGGATCAGGTCAAGGCCGATGTCGCATCGCTGAAATCGGCGGTCGAAAAGGGCGGCGCCGGCGACAATGCCGGGCTTGCCGCGCTTGGCGACAAGGTCAAGCAGATCGAGACCGCGGTCGCCGCCCTTGGCCAGGCCGGTGGTGCAGCGCCCGTCGATCTCGCGCCGCTCAATGAAAGACTGGCGGGCCTCGACGCACTGGTGAAATCGGCCGGCGAGGCAGCCAAGGCGCAGGAAGGCAAGATCGCCGCGCTGGAGCAGTCGGTGATGCAGCTCGCCGGCAAGGTCGATGCGCAGGCCTCGCAGCCAAAGATCGCGATGGCCATCGCCGCTTCGGCCTTGAAGGCGGCGCTTGACCGCGGCGCGCCGTTCGCCGCCGAGTTGGAGACCTTCGCGGCGATCTCGCCCGATGCACCGCAGATTGCAGCGCTGCGCCCCTACGCTGAAAAGGGCGTCCCGACCCGCACCGAGATCGCCGGCGAGGCCGACGCCGCGGCCAATGCGATGGTCGCGGCGGCGACGCCGGTCGATGAAAATGCCGGCTTCTTCCAGAACCTTTTGTCGAGCGCCGAATCGCTGGTCAAGGTCCGGCCGATCGGCGCCGTCGAAGGCGCCGGCGCGCCGGAAACCGTGGCGCGCATCGAAGTGGCGGTCAACCAGGGCGACTACGCCAAGGCGCTCAGCGAATACGCAACGCTGCCGGATGCGGTCAAGGCTGCCGGCGCCGACTTTGCCGGCAAACTGAAGGCGCGCATCGACGTCGAGACGCAGGTCGACGCGCTGATTGCAGGTGCGATGAAGGCATGAGGACGACACGATGATCCGCATTCTCATCTTTCTCGCCGCCGTCTTCGCGCTCGGCCTCGGCTTTGCCTGGCTGGCCGATCGTCCCGGCGAGATGGTCGTCACCTTCAACGGTTACCAATACCAGGTCAGCCTGATGGTGGCGGCGGTGGCGATCGTTGCCGTCGTCGCCGCGGTGATGATCGTCTGGTGGCTGATCAAGTCGCTGTGGAACAGCCCGTACACGATCTCGCGCTATTTCCGCGTCCGCCGCCGCGACCGCGGCTACCAGGCGCTGTCGACCGGCATGATCGCAGCCGGCGCCGGCGATGGCGCGCTGGCCCGCAAGAAGACCAAGGAAGCCGCCAAGCTGATCCGCTCCGACCAGGAGCCGCTGATCCAGTTGCTCGAAGCGCAAGCCTCGCTGCTCGAAGGCGACCATGGGGGCGCGCGCGAAAAATTCGAAGCCATGCTCGACGACCCCGAAATGCGGCTGCTTGGCCTGCGCGGGCTCTATCTCGAAGCCGAACGGCTCGGCGACCGCAACGCCGCGCGTCACTATGCCGGGCGCGCCGCTTCCGTCGCGCCGCAACTGGCTTGGGCCGCCGAATCGACGCTGGAGGATCTGACCGGGCGCGGCGACTGGGACGGCGCGCTGAAGCTGGTGGAGGCGCAGAAGTCGACCAGGCAGATCGAACGCGACGCCGCCAATCGCCGCCGCGCTGTGCTGTTGACCGCCAAGGCGCAGGCGCTGACAGATAGCGACCCCAATGCAGCCAAGACAGCGGCACTCGAGGCAAACAAGCTCGCGCCCGATTTCGCACCGGCCGCGGTTGCAGCCGCCAATCTTCTGTTCAAACAGAACGATGTGCGCAAAGGCTCGAAGATCCTTGAGGCAGCCTGGAAGGCGGAGCCGCATCCCGAGATCGCCGAGCTCTACACCCATGCAAGGCCGGGAGATGCCGTGGTCGATCGTCTCAACCGGGCGAAGAAGCTGCAGGAGCTGAAGCGCAACAATGCCGAATCGTCGATGACGGTGGCGCGCGCCGCGCTCGATGCGCAGGATTTTTCCACCGCCCGCCGCGAGGCGGAAGCCGCGATCCGCATGGATCGCCGGGAAGGCGCTTACCTGCTGCTGGCCGATATCGAGGAGGCAGAGACCGGCGACCAGGGCAAGATCAGGCAATTGCTGTCCAAGGCGGTCAGGGCGCCGCGCGATCCGGCCTGGGTCGCCGACGGCGTCGTCTCCGAACGCTGGGCGCCGGTATCGCCGGTCAGCGGCAAGCTCGACGCTTTCGCCTGGCGCGCACCGATGGAGCGGCTGGGCCAGCTCATCGACAGCCATGAAGACGAAGCCGATGTGCCGGTGCTTGCGGCACCCGCCAAGCCGACAAAGGAAGCCGAAGTGATCGATCATCCCGCCGTTGCCAGGAGCAGCGAGGCGCCGACCGAGTCGAAGCCCGCTGTGGGCGATGAGCAGGTCACACCGGTCACTTCCGCCGCTTTCGCCGCAATACCGCCCGATGCCGAACCCGTCGAACCTGCCGAGGAACTGGCTCGGCTGCCCGACGACCCTGGCGTCGACCCCGACGACGAAGCGGAGAAGTCACCGCGCCGCTTCCGCCTGTTTTGATCCCTGAAGCATGATCCCAAAAAGTGGATAGCGGTTTTGGAAAAGATCATGCTCCAATAAAGTGAAGTGAGCACCATGTTCGAACGCGTCCTGGCCTTTCTGAAAGACCTGCCCTCCGGGGCTGGGGCTCGCGCCAATGCGGACGATCCGCGCGTTGCGGCGTCGGCTTTGCTCTATCATGTGATGAATGCCGACGGCGTGCGCCAGGATGTCGAGTGGGAGCGGTTCAAGCAGGTGCTGGCGCAGAGCTATTCGATCAGCGGCGACGAGCTCGATGCACTGGCTGCCGCCGGCGAGCGCGCCGACAATGAGGCGATCGACCTCTATGCCTTCACCAGCGTCTTGAAGCGCCATCTCGACGCCGAGGCGCGCAAGGCTTTCATCGGCCTGATGTGGGAAATCGTCTATGCCGACGGCGAACTGCATGAACTGGAGGACAACACCGTCTGGCGCGTCGCCGAGCTAATCGGCGTCGAGCGCCAGGATCGCGTCGAGGCGCGCCGCAAGGCGGCGGCCGCCGCGCCCGGCGCCAGCGGAACGTCGAGCGACGAATAGGATTCCGCCTTTCCATGCCGCCCAGACCGAGCTCGAAACCAAAAATCCTGATCGTGCTGCATCAGGAGACTTCGAGCCCCGGCCGGGTTGGCCACATGCTGCTCGAGGAAGGTTTCGACCTCGACATCCGCCGGCCGCCTCTCGGCGACAGCCTGCCGGAGACGCTGGAGGGACACGCCGGCGCCGTGGTGTTCGGCGGGCCGATGAGCGCCAATGACGAAGATGAGTTCGTCCGCCGCGAGACCAACTGGCTCAATGTTCCGCTAAAGGAGAACCGGCCCTTCCTCGGCATCTGCCTTGGCGCGCAGATGCTGGCCAATCATCTCGGCGGCAAGGTCGAGGGGCATGGCGAGGGGCTGGTCGAGATCGGCTGGTATCCGCTGAAGCCGACCGAAGCCGGCAAAAAGCTGCTGCCCTGGCCCGACATGGTTTACCAGTTTCACCGCGAAGGCTTTTCGCTGCCCAGGGATGCGACGCTGCTGGCCACGGCGGAAACCTACCCCAACCAGGCTTTTCGCTATGGCGACAATGCCTGGGGCATCCAGTTCCATGGCGAACTGACCCAGTTGATGATGCAGCGCTGGGTGGTGCGCGGCGCACACCGTTTCGAATTGCCCGGCGCGCAGCCCGGCCGCGACCATCTCGGCGGCCGGCTGATCTGGGATATGCACCTCAAGCGCTGGCTGAGCGAGTTTTTGAGCCTGATCTTCGGCAAGCCTACTGAGGGATAGAGCAAATCCAACTACTCTGAACGGCCGAGCTTGCCCAAAGACGACTTACCTCTGGGAGGCGTGTACGATGGATCCGGGACCTTAGCCCGTTCCCGCAGATTTGGATTGCGCCCCAAACACTCCGATGGATCGAAAAACTCCGTGGCGCATTTAAGCTTCGGCTAATAACGGCCCCAGGAGAGAACCAATGAAGAAGACGCTGCTCATTTTAAGCCTACTCATTCCGCTCGCGGCATGCTCCCGCACCGAACAAGGCGCTGCCGTCGGTGGTTTGGGTGGCGCAGCTGTAGGCGCAGCAGTGGCCGGCGACCCGGTAAAAGGGGCGGTTGTTGGCGGGGCGGTCGGAGCGCTGGCCGGGGCGGTCATCGGGCACGCCAGCGAAGCCGGCCAGTGCAGATATCGCGGTCGGAACGGTCGAGTTTACGTTGCTCAGTGCCCGGACGGCTACTGATCTCAAAGGCGCGTGATCTCTTTCGATCACGCGCCTGCTCGGGGTAGGATAACTGAATGGCATATAACAGCAAAAGACTGCTGGCTTTCTGGTTCGCCGTTGTCAGCGCTGTCGCGATAAACGCCGAACTTTCGACCGCGGCCTTGGCCGCACCTGTAGAAGCGAAGACGATTGCCGATCACTTCTCATCGGTAAAGTCCATGTCCGGGGACTTTGTCCAGTCGGGCCCAAGAGCGGAAAGGACCAAAGGGAAATTTTTCCTCCAGCGGCCGGGCAAGATCCGGTTCAACTATGCAGGCCAATCAGGGGTCAGCGTAATTGCAGATGGAAAATCCTTGGTGGTCTATAACAAGAAGCTCAAGACATCGCGGCTTTATGCTCTCTCGAAGACGCCGCTCAAGCTGCTCCTCGACAATCAGGTCAACTTTTCCGGCAATCGCCTCAAAAGTATCAGGGACGATGGCGCCCAGGTGATCATCAGGCTGGCCGACAAGTCGGCCTTCGGCAATTCGAATATCACTATGGTGTTTGACAGGGAATCGCTCGATCTACGCAGATGGACCCTGACTGACGAGAGGGGCCTTACCTCGACAGTCACCATATCCAACGTGAAGCAGGGCGTTCGCGCTCCTGCGGGCACCTTCACTATCAACTATGCTGCAAACCGTGAATTCAACACCAAAACGAAATAGTCGGCAGCGCCACGAACTGCCCGTGTAACACTACTCGGCGGCCGTCTCGGACGGCACCTCTGCCGGTGCCGAAGACTCGGCCTCGGCATGCGGCTTGCGCCGTGAGAACAGCGACCTGAGCGTGACGTAGAACACCGGCGTCAGGAACAGGCCGACGAAAGTGACGCCCAGCATGCCGGAGAACACCGCGGTGCCGAGCGACTGGCGCATTTCCGCGCCCGGGCCCGTCGCGATCATCAGCGGCACGACGCCGAGGATGAACGAGAAGGCGGTCATCAGGATCGGCCGCAGCCTGAGCCGGCAGGCTTCGACGGCAGCCTCGGCTGCCGACAGGCCGCGTTCCTGGGCCTGCCGCGCGAACTCGACGATCAGGATCGCGTTCTTGGCGGCAAGCCCGATCAGCACGATGAGGCCGATCTGCACGAGGATGTTGTTGTCCAGCCCTCGGAACGACACGCCGAGCAACGCTGCGAGCACGCCGAGCGGCACCACCAGCACGATGGCGAACGGCAGCACCCAGCTTTCATATTGCGCCGCCAGCGCCAGGAACACGAACAGCACCGACAGTCCGAAGATATAGACAGCGGCATTGCCGGTGTTGCGCTCCTGATAGGCGAGTTCGGTCCATTCGTAGGAGGTACCGGCCGGCAACGTCTGTGCCGTGATCGCTTCCATCTTGGCAAGCGCATCGCCGGTGGAAACACCGGGCGCGGCGTTGCCCTGCAGCGGCACGGAGACGTACATGTTGTAGCGCTGGACCAGCGCCGGGCCGGTGACGTCGCGGATCTCGATCAACGTGCCCAGCGGAACCAGCGCGCCGGTCGCCGAGCGCACCTTCAGTTTCAAGATGTCGGCGCGATCGAGGCGGAACGCCTGGTCGGCCTGCGCGCGCACCTGGTAGACGCGCCCGAAAGCGTTGAAGTCGTTGACGTAGGCGGTGCCCAGATTGATCGACAGCGTCTCGAAGATGTTGGGGATCGGCACGTTCAGGATGCGCGCCTTGTCGCGATCGATCGCCAGGAAGAATTGCGGGCTGGACGCGGAGAAGGTGGTGAACACGCCGGTCAGCCCCGCCGTCTTGTTGGCCTTGCCGGCAATTTCATAGGCAAGCGCCAGGATCTGCCGCATGTCGGCGCTGTTGCGCTCCTGGATCTGCAGCTTGAAGCCGCCGGCATTGCCGACGCCGCGGATCGGCGGCGGCGGCAGTGCGATAATGAAGGCTTCCTTGATGCTTTGCAGGCTGCCGAACAAATTGCCGATGACCTGGGTCGCGGACTGGCCGGCTTCCAGTCGCTCGTCAAACGGCTTGAACCTGGCGAAGATCACGCCCGCGTTGCTGGCATTGGTAAAGGTGGCACCGGAGAAGCCGGCGAAGGCGACCGCGTAGTCGACGCCCGGCGTTTTCTGGATGATCTGCGACGCCTGCTGGATGACGGCATCGGTCCGCGATAGCGAGGCGCCGTCCGGCAACTGGACGACGACGATCGCATAGCCCTGGTCGAGCGACGGAATGAAACCGCGCGGCACCGTCTGAACCATATAGACCGTGGCGTAGATGAGGGCCGCGAAAACGGCCAGCGTGGCGGCGATCGCTATCCGCGAGCCGACCAACACGCGCACGATGCTCGAATACCAATGGGCGACCTTGTCGAAGCCGCGATTGAAGCCGTCGGCGAGCGCCCGTCCGAACCGCGCCAGGAAAAAGCGCGGCGGCGCCGCAGCAGTGTGGTGCGGCTTGAACAGCAGCGCGGCCAAGGCCGGCGAGAGCGTCAGCGAATTGAATGCCGAGATCGCCGTCGACACCGCGATGGTGATCGCAAACTGCAGGTAGAACTGCCCGGAAATGCCGGGAATGAAGGCTGTCGGCACGAACACGGCTATCAGCACCAGCGAGATCGCGATGACCGCCGTTCCGACTTCGTCCATGGTCAGATGCGACGCCGGATTGGGCGCCAACCCCCTGGCGATATTTCGCTCGACGTTCTCGACCACGACGATCGCATCGTCGACGACGATGCCGATGGCCAGAACGAGGCCGAACAGCGTCAGCATGTTGAGGGAGAAGCCGGCGGCGTAAAGCACCGCCAGCGTGCCGATCAGCGACACCGGGATGGCCACGATCGGCACGATCGCCATGCGCCACGATTGCAGGAAGACGATGATGACGATGATGACCAGCACCATCGCCTCGAGGATCGTCTTGTAGACCTCCTGGATCGACTCGGCGACGAACTCGGTCGGATTGTAGACGATGTCGTAGCTCAATCCCTTCGGGAAGTCCTGGGAAAGCTCCTTCATCTTGTCCTGGATCTCCGCGGCTGCGGCGAGCGCATTGGTGCCTGGCCGCTGGAAGATGGCGAGCGCCACCGCCGGTTTGCCGTTGAGATAGGAGTTGGTGACGTAATCCTTGGCGCCGAGCTCGATGCGCGCCACGTCCTGCAGCTGGATCAGGCGGCCGTCTTCGGCCGATTTGACGATCACGTATCGGAAGTCCCGTGCGTCGTTGAAGCGGCCTTGCGTGGTGACCGTGTACTGGAACGCCGTGCCGGTATTGGTCGGCGGCGCGCCGATGGAGCCGCCCGACACCTGGACGTTCTGGTCGCGCAGCGCCTGCACCACATCGCCCGAGGTCATCCCCAGGGCGGACAGTTTTTCCGGATCGAGCCAGATGCGCAGCGAATATTCGCGTTCGCCGAAGATGATGAGGTCGCCGACGCCGTCCAACCTGAGCAGTATGTCGCGCACCCGCGAGCGGGCGTAGTTCGAGACGTAGAGCTGGTCGTAGGTATTGTCGGGCGACAGCATGTGCACGACCATCATCAGGTCGGGCGAGCTCTTGATGGTGGTGATGCCGAGGCGGCGGACTTCTTCGGGCAGGCGCGGCTCGGCGACCGAGACGCGGTTCTGTACCAGCACCTGCGCCTGGTCGAGATCGGTGCCTAGCTTGAAGGTGATGGTCAGCGCCATCGCTCCGTCGCCGGACGAATAGGACGACATGTAAAGCATGCCCTCGACGCCGTTGATCTCCTGCTCGATCGGCGTTGCCACCGTCGCTGCGACCGTCTCGGCGTCGGCGCCCGGGTACTGGGCGCGAACGACGATGGTCGGCGGCGCGATCTCGGGATATTGCGCGATCGGCAGCTGGGTATAAGCAATCCCGCCGAGGATCAGGAGGACGATCGAAACCACCGATGCGAAGATCGGACGGTCGACGAAGAAATGGGCGAACCTCATTGCTGCAACCCGGCGGTCTCGACCTTGGGCGGCAACGTCACCATCTCGACCTTCACCTTGGTGCCGGGCCTGGCGTGCATCAGCCCGTTGACGATGATCGTCTCGTCGCCGGTCAGGCCCGCGCGGATCACCCGGTAGCCGTCGAGAAGCGGGCCGGTGCGCACGGGCTTCGCCGACACCATCCCAGCCTCATCCACTAGGTACACGATGCGGCGATCCTGATCGGCGCCGACCGCCTCGTCGGGCACCAGGACGCCGCTATGCGGCAGCGACCCCGGCACGTTGATGCGCCCGAACATGCCTGGCTGGAGAACGCCGTCGGCGTTGGCAAACCTTGCACGCACCCGCATGGTGCCGGTCGCGTTGTCGATCCGGTTCTCGGCAAAATCGAGCTTGCCCTTGAATACCGCCTCCGCGCGGTCGGCGACGCGAACCACCACCTCGAGCCCGCCGGCGCCTTCCTGCATGCTGCCGCCGCGCTCCTTCGCGTCGCGGGCGTAGCTGAAATACAGGCGCTCATCGACGTCGAAATAGAAGTCGATCGGATCGCGCGTGACGATGGTCGTCAGCAAGGTGGAATCCGGCTGCACGAGGTTGCCGACCGACACCAGCCGGCGGTCGATGCGGCCGGACAAGGGCGCCTTGATCTCGGTGAACTCCAGGTTCAGGTTGGCCGTCGTCAGCGCCGCCGTCGCGCCCTGCATCTGCGCCTGCGCCGAAAGGTATTCCCGCCGGCGGTCGTCGACCGTCGCGGCCGAGATATTGCCGGTCTTGGCGAGCTCATCGGCGCGATCCAGCTGCATCTTGGAGAATTCGAGCAGAGACTTGGCGACGTCCACTTGCGATTTGGCGGCATCGTAGGCCGCCTGGTACGGACGCTGGTCGATGGTGAAGAGCAGGTCGCCCTTGTTGACCAGTGCGCCGTCCTGGAAGCTGATCTTGTCCAGATAGCCGCTGACGCGCGAACGGATGGCGACCTCGTCGACGGCTTCGAAGCGCCCGACGAACTCGTCGTCTTCGACGATTTCACGCACCACCGGCTTGGCCGCCGTCACCACCGGCAGTTGCTGGTCCTGCGAAAACGCGTTGCTGCTGAAAGCCATGCCGAGCAGGAATGCCACTGGGACGGCGGAGCGGGCCAGCCAGCCGACCGATCGGCTGGGTCGCCCGCTTGCGTCGCGATGCGATTGCCGATTCCCTGAAGTGTCCATTTGCGTCCCCGCTAGCTGGACCCGGAGGTCGGGTGGTTCTCTTCTATATTTAAGGTTTCTCGTCGAGACCAGAGCACTGCAGTATTGTGCATGGCAACATGATCATTTTCCATACGGACTGAAATGTCCACCCTGTGGCTGCCCCGCCATCTGGCTAGTTCGCCCAGAACCGGCCCATCCGCTTCCGGCCCATCTCAGCCGTCATCGGCGCAAGCTGATGTGGACCGAGCGCCGGATCCTGCGGCTTACTCGATCAGTTGCGGCTGTTGAGATGCCGCACCCTTCGCAGTTGCGGAAACAGCACCGCCCACAGTCCGGCGACGGCAATCGCACCGACGCCGCCGATCACCACCGCCGGCACGGTGCCGATCAGCGCCGCCATGGTGCCGGCGCGGAACTCGCCGACTTCGTTGGAGGCGCCGACGAAGACCTGGTTGACGGCGTTGACGCGGCCGCGAACCTCGTCGGGTGTCCACAGCTGGATCAGCGTCTCCCGGATATAGACGCTGAACATGTCGGTGGCGCCGAGGCCGGCAAGGGCCAGGATCGACAGCCAGGTGATGGTCGAGACGCCGAACAGCACGGTGAAGGCGCCGAACCCGGCGACGAAGCCGAGCATGATCTTGCCGGCATTGTCGCGCAGCGGATGCCCGGCAAGCCAGACCGCGACACAGATGGCGCCGATGCCGGGCGCCGAGCGCAGCAGGCCGAGGCCCCACGGGCCGAGTTCCAGAATATCGCGGGCATAGACCGGCAGCAGCGCCGAGGCACCGGACAGAAGCACGGCGAAGAGGTCGAGCGAGATGGCGCCCAGGACGATCTTCTCGCTCCAGATGTATCGGAAGCCGGCAAACAGCGTCTCCATCGTCGGCTTGTCGGTGGCGCTCTGCTGGGCCGGTTTCGGAATGGTGAAGATCAGCAGACCGGCCACCAGCATCAGCACGGACGCAACGGCGTAAGCGGCTTCGGCCGAGACGCCATAGAGCAGGCCGCCGGCGACCGGGCCGACAATGGTCGCCGTTTGCCAGGCGGACGAGTTCCAGGCGATCGCATTGCCGAAATCTTCCGGCGGAACAAGGTTGGCGAACAGCGACGACGAGGCCGGCCCATAAAAAGCGCGCGCCAGGCCGAACATAGCCAGCACGATGAAGATCGGCAGCGGGCTGACGAGACCGCGCAGCGTGAAGTACAACAGGACAAGCGCACAACCTGCCTCGACTACCGTCGCCAGCGCCATGATCAGGCGGCGGCCGAAACGGTCGGCGACAACGCCGGTGACCAGCACCAGCAGCAGCGACGGCAGGAACTGGACGATGCCGACAATGCCGAGATCGAAGGGATCGCGCGTCAGATCATAGATCTGCCAGCCGACGGCGACGGACACGATCATGGTGGCGAAGGTGGTCAGGAAACGCGCCGCCCAATAGCTCAGGAAGGAGCGATGGCGGAAGGCGGCGTAACGCCGGTCAGGCGGTGTATGGGAATGGGATGTCATGGATACAGGCCCCGTTGCTTGCATTGGCCGGCGGGGCACTTCCCGGAAATGGGCGCTGTTCCGGCCAATGAAACTTATCAAAGTTCGGGGCGCGTATGCGTGAAAATCGGGCCCGGATCAAGCGGTTTTCAAGCCGCTCGCCCGATTGCACGCGGACGTTACTGCCTCAGCGCGGCGGAAATGGCGTCGAGGCCGCCCTGTAATTCCGCCTCTTTCGGCCAGCCGAAACCGACGCGGAAGAAGCGCTTGGGCATATCAAACCAGTGGCCGGGACCGACATAGGTGCCGTGGTTTTCCAAGAGATTGACGTAGAAACGGTCGAGGTCGAAGTCTGGACTGACAACGAGCCTTGGAAATCCGACGACGCCGCCTTGTGGCCGCACCCAGTCGACCAGCGGCTCGCGGTCGATCCAGGCTTGCACGATGTCGCGGCGTTTCGCCATCTCGGGCAGCAGCGCGGCCAGGAAAGCGTCGCGGCGCTCCAGCATGCCGCGCGCAATGCCTTCGTCGATGACGCTGCCGCAAATGCCGATCTGCTCCTTGGCGGCGAGGAAGCGCTCCTGCAGTTCGGCATCGCTGGTGATCAGCCAGCCAATGCGGATGCCGGGAATGCCGAAGGCTTTCGACAGCGACGAGACGCTGATCGCCTTGGGGCTGAGAGAAGCCGCCGCCGGCAGGCGCTGTCCATAGGAGAGGTCGCGATAGGTCTCGTCGACCAGCAGATGGCAGCCGCTCGCTTCGGCCAGCGCAATCAGCGCGTCGAGATCGGCCCGGCCCATCATCGTGCCGGTCGGGTTGTGCGGGCAGGTGACGCTGATCAGCTTGGTGTTCGGTTGCATGCTGGCGGCGACGCGGCCGAAATCGATGGCAAAGCCTGCGTCGAAATCGAGATCGACATAGGAGATGGCGCAGCCGATCGCCTTGGGGGTCTCGATGTTGGTGGCGTAGTTCGGCCGGACCACGACAAGGTGGTCGCGCTCCGACAGAAGCGAGGTCGAAATGATGAAGAGCGCGCCCGCCGCACCGGCGGTCACAAGAACATCGTCAGGCGAAATGCCGGAATCCTGCGCCGCGATCAGCGCCCGCAACTCCTTGTCGCCGCGATGCTCGCCGTAGAACAGCGTGAGATCCGGCAGCGACAGGCCGACGTCGGAGAGTTTCTGATCGGCGATCGAGCTTTCGGAGAGATTGAACCGAATGCGATCGTAGCCGTATTCCTCCGGCGCCTCTTTCTCGATCACCATTCTGGCGTAGTTCATGGCTGCTCCCCCAAAGTCCTGACACTCAGAGGTACAAGCCATAAAAGCACGAAGCCTGCCAAGGCTCATTTGCCGGCAGGCTTCTGTTCCAGTCGTCCAAACGATTGGCTCAGGGCCGAGGCGCTGATCCCACTCAGGCCGGAACTTTGGCCTTCCGACCCTTGGCTTTCGCCGGCGCGGCCACTGCAGCCTTGCGGCCGAGGCCGATCGACTTGGCCAGCTCGGAGCGCGACGCCGCGTAGTTGGGGGCAACCATCGGATAGTCGGCCGGCAGGCCCCATTTGGTACGATAGGCTTCCGGCGTCAGGTTGAAATGGACGCCGAGATGGCGCTTCAGCGATTTGAATTTTTTGCCGTCCTCGAGGCAGATGATGTAATCCGGCGTCACCGACCGCTTGGGATTGACGGCCGGGATCTGCGGCGCCGCCACTGGGGCCGGCGGCTGGCTGAGCCCGCCGATCGACGCCGCAACGCTGGCGATGAGATCGCTCAGGCCGGCAACGGGCAAGCGGTTCTTCTCGACGTAAGCGGACACGATATGGGCGGTAAGCTCGAGCAGGTCGATGTCCTTGTCAGAGTCGTTGCTGTCGTCGGCCAATTTATCTCTCCGTCGCTAGGGGGTGGCGGAAACTCCCAGAGCGGTCCCAGCGGAGCCGGAAATCCGCTCTAGTCATTTGTCTTGCCGCATATGTGCGGTTGCGCCAGATGATTCCATCCGGTGCCACCGATCTAATCGCCAAATCTGCGTAACGCAATGACTTCGTATCGCGCCACACGTCATTTTGAACAACTATACTGAATTTTAATACTATCAGACGATCAGCGCCTTGTCGCGCCATAGTCGAAAACCGCCCTCGAAGGCGCGCGTATTGTCGCCACGCCTGGATGTGGCGGGCAATTCATCCAGTCTGTCGACATTGCCGCCGCCGATGACGACATAATCCGGCTGCAGCGCCGCACGCAGCCGCCCGACGACGTCGAAAACGTATTTGCGCCATTTCTTCTTGCCGTATTTCTCCAGGCCGCGCTCGCCGACATAATCTTCGAAACTGCCGCCCTTGCGGTACGGCAGATGCGCCAGCTCCATCGGCTGGCCGACATTGTTGAGGATCATCGCCGCGCCCAGGCCGGTGCCGAGGCCGAGGAACAGCATGCGCCCGCCATCGTAGCTGCCGATCGCCTGCAGCAGCGCGTCGTTGACGACCTTGACCGGCTTGCCGAAGGCGGCGGCAAAATCGTAGCCGTCCCAGCCCTTGCCGAGATTGGCGGGATCGAGCGAAGGCCTGTTGTGCCTGACCGGGCCGGGATAGCCCATCGAGATCACGTCATAGGGCAGCCCTTCGGCCAGCGTCTTCACCGTGGCGACCATCTGCTGCGGCGTCAGATCCGGTCCGGAATCGGCCCGGCGCATCTCGCCGCCTGCGCTGGTGAGGATTTTTACGTGCGAGCCGCCGACATCGATCGTCAGCACGATCGGTTCCGCCTTGGCCTTCGCGGGCCTGGCTGCCTTGGCCATGTCGTTTCCTCCGCTCACTTGGCGCGTTCCCCGTTTCAGGGAAACGGGGGAATGCTCCAAGTCTTTGTTTTTACGCAATTCCGGACGGAAAAACCGCTCGCACTTTCCTGGAATTGCTCAACTCGGATTGATCCAGCCGTTGGGCGGCCCGAAGCTGGCCATGGCGTCGGCCGGCCCCCAGGTCTTCGGCTCATACATATGCGGCGGCGTGGTGTCGCCGAGCACCGGGCCGACAATGCGCCAGGCAAGCTCGCTGGCATCCTGGCGGGTGAACAATTGGCCATTGCCGTTCATGGCATCGCCGATCAGCCGCTCATAGGGCGGCATGTCGCCCTTCGAATCGTCGAGCGCGGTGAGCTCGACCTGCTCGCCGACCATGTCGTCGCCGGGCGCCTTGCGCTGCGCGCCGATCGAGATCGCCACCTGCGGGTCGATGCGGAAGCGCACGTAATTGGCGTCGCTGGGCTTGATCGGATCGAAGACGTCGAGCGGCGGCCGCTTCAGCCGCACGATCACTTCGGTCACATGCACCGGCATGTTCTTGCCGGTGCGGATGAAGAAGGGCACGTCCTGCCAGCGCCAGGTGTCGACCATGAAGCGCACCGCGGCAAAGGTTTCGACCGGCGAGTTCGGCTTCACGCCGGGTTCAGCGAGGTAGCCGGTGAACTGGCCGCGCACGACGTCGTCCTTGGTCAGCGTGCGGATGGCGCGCAGCACCTGCACCTTCTCGTCGATCAGATCGTCGGCCGAGCGGCCGACCGGCGGTTCCATGGCGAGCAGCAAAAGGATGTTGAGCAGATGGTTCTCGATCACGTCGCGGATAGCGCCGACATCGTCATAGAATTTGCCACGGCCTTCAACGCCGAAGTCCTCGGCCATGGTGATCTGTACGCTTTCGACGAAGTTGCGGTTCCAGATCGGCTCGAGAAAGGAATTGGCAAAGCGGAAATAGAGCAGGTTCTGGATCGCCTCCTTGCCGAGATAGTGGTCGATGCGGAAGATCGACTGCTCTTCGAACACCAGATGCAGCACGCGGTTCAGCCAGCGCGCCGATTGGAGATCGTGGCCGAACGGCTTTTCCACCATCAGCCGCGCGCCATGCGCGGTACCGGATTGCTCCAGCCCCTGGACGACGGTCTCGAACATGGTCGGCGGCACCGCCATATAGTGAAGCGGCCGCTGCGCCGAGCCGAGCGCCGTCTTCAGCTTCTCGAAGGTCGCGCCGTCGCGGTAGTCGCCGCTGACATAGCGCAGCAGACTGGCGAATTTGGCGAAGATCTTTTCGTCGATCTTGCCGAGAGCGTTGACGATGCCGTCGCGGGCCCTCGCCTGCAATTGGTTGATGTCCCAGGCATCGAAGGCGACGCCGATCACCGGCTCGGTCAGCGTCCCCTTGGCTACCATCTGGTAGAGGGCCGGAAATATCTTCTTGTGGGCAAGGTCGCCGGTTGCTCCGAAGAGCACCAGCGTGTCGGACCGTTCCGGGCTCATCTTGCGAGTCTCCCCTGCGGCCTTCACTTGCCGGCCTTCGGCTTTTCGACATGGCCGCCAAAGGCATAGCGCATGGCCGACAGCAGCTTGTCGGCGAATTCGGATTCGCCCTGCGAGGAGAAGCGGTCGAACAAAGCCGAGGACAGAACCGGCGCCGGCACGCCGGTGTCGATCGCCGCCTTCAGCGTCCAGCGGCCTTCACCGGAATCGGAGACGCGGCCGCCGAACTGGGCCAATGCCGGGTCGCTCTTCAGAGCGCCGGCGGTGAGGTCGAGCAGCCAGGAGCCGATCACACTGCCATGGCGCCAGACCTCGGCCACCTGCGGCAGGTCGATGTCGAACTGATAGTATTGCGGGTTTTCCAAAGGGCTGGTCTCGGCGTCGGCAGTGCGCTGTCTTTTGCCGGCATTGGCCGATTTCAGGATGTTCATGCCTTCGGCGTAGGCGGCCATGACGCCATATTCGATGCCGTTGTGGATCATCTTGACGAAATGGCCGGCGCCGCTCGGTCCGCAATGCAGGTAGCCAAAGGGTGCGGTCCCGCCCGCCTTGTCGGGCGTGGCGCCGGCATCGGCGCCGGGCGCCAGCGTGGCGAAGATCGGATCGAGGTGTTTGACCGCCGTATCGGGGCCGCCGATCATCAGGCAGTAGCCGCGCTCCAAGCCCCAAACGCCGCCGCTGGTGCCGACATCGACATAGTGCAGGCCCTTGGCCGCAAGCTCGGCCGCCTGGTCGACAGCGTCGTGATAATAGGAATTGCCGCCGTCGATAATGATGTCGCCGGGCTCCATCAATGCTGCCACCTGGTCGGCGATCTTGCCGGTGATCGCCGCCGGCAGCATCAGCCAGGCGCTGCGCGGCTTGGAAAGCTTGCCGACGAACTCCTCCATCGATGCGGCGCCGATGGCGCCATCGGCAACCAGGGCGGCAACGCTTGCCGGGTTGATGTCGTAGACGACGCATTGATGGCCGTCGCGCATCAGGCGGCGCACCATGTTGGCGCCCATCCTGCCCAGTCCCATCATTCCGATCTGCATGGTGTTGTCCTAGTCGCTTGAGGAAAGAAATTGCTGGCGAGTTAGTTCTCAATGCCGACGGTGAAGTCGACATTCTCCCAACGGTCGCCGTCGGGCCAGAAAAAAGTGAAGACGATCGTATTACCTCGCGGAATATCGGTCACCGGCAGATCCGCCATATGGACGCCAAAGACATTCACGGACGTGTTGATTTCATGGCTGGTCTGCCACTGGTCGCCGCTCCAGCGGATCAGTGCCGGCTGCAGCAGTTCAACCCGCAGCGTCTTGCCGGCTTCCATGGTGCGCAGCCTGTTGTTGAAGCGCCATATCCTCAGCGGCGAGCCGGTCTTGTCCCTGACATAGCGCTTGACGCCTTGCGGCGGCATGTCGAAGACGGCGCCGTCGCGGAGCGAGCGCAACAGCTTGATGTGTTCCGAATGCGCCCAGACCAGCGGCATGGCGCTGCCCGACGGCTTGCCCAGCCACAATTCGCGCTCCGGTATGTCGGCGCCGTCCCAGACCTGTTCCGGCAGCAGACCGCCCACACCAGCCGAAGCCTCGAATGTCCTGAGCAGGCTTGCCGCCTTGTCCTTGTTACCGGCGGCCAGCTCGTAGTGGGCGCGTTCGCCGGCCAGCAACGGCCAGGGCCGGCCCTGGCCGTTGCCGTCGAAGGGCGCGCCGTCGGCGTGTTCGCCATAACCGTCGCTGGTGTAGCGATACCAGAGAGGCCCTTGCGGCAGGTCGCAGCGCAGTTGCGCGTCTATGATCTTGACCGTGCCGACGATGCGCGGATCGTCCGCGGCCCTGAGGCCGAAGCGGACCAGCGCCAGCGCGTCCGGGCTGACAATCGCTTCGGCCGGCTTGTCGGTATCGCCCGGCGGACGGTTCTTGATCGGTACGAAGCCGTCCTTCGGCGATGCGGCGCCTGAAGCGTCGGCCGGCGCGATGCGGATGTAGTAGCCGTCGACGCCAGCCTCGTGGCACTCCGGTGTGCCGGTGACATAGGTCCAGCGCTCGATCTGGTCGTTCCAGCAATCCGCGACCTCGCGCAAATAGTTAGCCGGCTCGGGTTTGCCGTTGACGTCGAACAGATCGGCGGCGCCAAGCAGTGCCGATATTTCGACGGCGAGCGTGAATGGGCTGTAGCCGGCATCCTCTTCCCAGCGGTCCTGCCCGGTGACGGGACCATTGCGCACGACATAGGACATGGCCTTCTCGATCATCGGCATGAAGGCGGCGAGCTTGGCGCGCGGCAGATGGCCGGCGCGGTGCAGCGCATCGGCAAGCAGCAGCGGGAAGGCGCATTCGTCCATCTGGATGCCCGGCCAATAGAGCGAGCCGTCGAGCCACACATTTTGTGGCCAGTGGCCGTCCGGCTGCTGGATGGAACGGAGATAGGCGAGGATCTCAAGCGCCTGCGCCGGATCGCCGGCGGCGACGAAGCCGCCCGCGGTTTCGACGAGGTCGCGCGGCCAGACCAGATGATATCCGCCAAGGTCGTCGTCGCCCTTGCTGAACCCCCAGGGGATCGACAGGCTGGCAACGGCCGCACCGGGCCTCGCCAGCGACAGGTGTGTCGCCAGCACCGCTGTGCTGACGCGGTAGGTGTTGAGGCCGGATGCATCATGGTGGTCGAGCGCCGTCAGGCCTGCCTGCCATTTCCGCCATTTCGCGACATAGGCCTTTGCCGCCGGCTCAAAACCGCGTTTCAGGCTGGCGGCGGCGTTTTCGGCCGCTTCATCCGGCGTTGCCCCAAACCCAAGCGCAAGCAAGGCTTTGCTGTTGCGTAAGGAAAAGCCGATCTCGCCGGTCAGCGCGACATTGCCGTCCTCCGCCCTTTGGCAGGCCGGATCGAGCCGGCCGGCGCGGCTGAGTTGCTGCCAGCCGTCGGAAAAGCCTGCATAGCCGGCCGAGCAGTCGCCCCAGGGCAGCGAGGAGGCAAGCGCCAGGCAGGTGCCGCGCCCGGACGCAAACAGCATCGGCTTGCCCTTGTGCTCGCCGATCCAGGCGGTGTTGCCCATGCCGGCATTGACCAGATGCGGCGCCAGCAGGGCGTAGACGCGGTAGTCCGTGGCCACGCCCTCGAGTGCCGTGAAGCTGGTTTCCTGCAGCAAGGCCGGGCGCGCCGGATCCGCCAGGATGCGCTTTTCGACCCGGTAACAGGCCGTCGCGTTGACCAGCCGGTAGGCGGGCACGCCGTCCTCGAACGGCTCGATGGCATGTGTGGCGTCACGCTTCTCCTCGGAAAACCAGCCGCCGGGACCGGTGACCAGCAGTCCCATGTCGCGCGTGCAGGCGCTGTCGAGGCCGGGATAGTAGACTTCATTGACGATGCCATGGCTGAGCGTGAACCAGACGCGGCTCGCCGTTGAAAGCGCGGCACCTACGCCGCTCTTGGCGCTTGACGTCCAGCGCGCCGGAATTCCGGGCGCGCCCATTCTTTTGGGTGCACTGGGGGGAAGGGTCGGCGGCGTCGCTGCCATGCATGGTCTCCTGGGCCCTTCCCTAGACCAGCAGGCGAAGGCTTTTCAATCATCGCACCTGAAGTTGATCGCCAAAGCGTAACCGATCGCAGTTGACAAGCGAGCTCATCTGCATTTGTCTGACAATAGATAAAAAACAGGCAGCCAACGCCAAAACCATCAGCAACAGTCGGCGGGGCCGACAATCCATGGGAGGATTATGACATGAAGAAACTGCTCGTCCTGAGCGCTCTGGCGGCGATGCTCGCCTCGGGCACGGCGCTTGCCGACACCAGCGGCAAGAAGATCGCCTTCTCCAACAATTACGCCGGCAATTCGTGGCGTCAGGCGATGCTCGACAGCTACGGCATCGTCACCAAGAAGGCGGTTGAGGATAAGATCGTCGGCGCCGCCGACATCTTCACCACCGCCGACAAGGAAGTGCCGACCCAGGCTGCCCAGGTGCAGAACCTGATCCTGCAGGGTTATGACGCCATCGTCATCAATGCCGCATCGCCGGATGCGCTGAACGGCGCCATCAAGCAGGCCTGCGATGCCGGCATCGTCGTCGTCTCCTTCGACGGGACCGTCACCGAACCTTGCGCCTACCGCGTCGTCGTCGACTTCAAGGACATGGGCAAGCAGGAAGTCGAGCAGATGGCCAAATTCCAGCCCAAGGGCGGCAATTTGCTGGAAATCCGCGGCCTTGCCGGCACCTCGATCGACGATGCCATCCATGCCGGCATCCTCGAAGGCGTCGCCGCCCATCCCGAGTTCAAGATCGTCGGTTCGGTGACCGGCGACTGGGACCAGACGACGGCGCAGAAGGCGGTCGCGACGATCCTGCCGTCGTTGCCCGACATCGTCGGTATCGTCGACCAGGGCGGTGACGGTTATGGCGCGGCACAAGCCTTTGCCGCCGCAGGCAAGCCGCGTCCGACCATCATCATGGGCAACCGCCAGGACGAGCTGAAATGGTGGAAGGAGCAGAAGGACAAGGATGGCTACCAGACCTGGTCGGCCTCGATCGCGCCCGGCGTGTCGTCGCTGGCCTTCTGGGTGGCGCAGCAGGTGCTCGACGGCCGCACGGACATTCCGCATGACCTTTTGGTGCCGTATCTCGCCTTTACCCAAGACAATTTCGAGACCGAGCTGCCGAAAATCAAGGAGGGCGGCGTCGCCACCCACGAATACAGCCAGGAAGACGCAATCGCGGCGATCAAAGCCAATATCAAGTGATGCATTGCATTCATTGCCAGCGGCATGACCGACCGGATATCGTTGAGCATGCCTGAGGCCAATACGGACATCATCAGACTGGGCGGCGCCGAAAAACAAATCGGCGCCGCCCATTTGGACATCATCAGGCTGAACGGCGCCGAAAAACATTTCGGCGCCGTTCGGGCGCTTAACGGCGTCGACTTCCATGTTGTATCAGGCGAATGCGTCGGGCTGGTCGGCCACAACGGCGCCGGCAAGTCGACGCTGATGCATATGGTGGCCGGTACGCTGCAGCCCGATGGCGGTGAGATCGCGGTGCGTGGCAATGCCGAAACCGACTACTCGGTGGCGCGCGCGCTGAAACTCGGCATACGCTGCGTGTTCCAGGAACTGTCGCTCTGCCCTAACCTCAGTATCGCGGAGAATACGCGCCTCAACCATCCGGCGCTCACCGGCTTCGGCTGGCGACGCAAGGCGGCTGCTCTCATTGCCGCCAAGCTGGACGAAATCTTTCCGGATCACGGCATCTCGGCGGACGACATTGCCGGCGATCTCTCCATCGGCCGGCGGCAGATGGTCGAGGTGGCGCGCGCCTTCACGGTGACGCGCGATCCGCTCGACCTGGTCATCCTCGACGAGCCGACCTCTTCGCTGGACGCGCATACTGCGGGCCAGCTGCTTGCCTTCGTGCGCCGTTTCGTCGCCACCGGGGGCAGCTGCATCCTGATCTCGCATGTGCTGGGCGAGGTGCTGCAGAATGCTGACCGCATCGTGGTGATGCGCGACGGCAAGGTGGTCGCCACGGACGTGGCAAAAGCGTTCGACCGCGACCGGCTGGTGACGACGATGGGCGGCGCGGAAGCGTGCGAGAAGATCGCGGCGGAGATCGCCGCCAGGCCGGCGGCGGGCCCGCTCAGGGTGCGGGCGCGGCCCGAGCGGCAGCAGGACGGCAAGGAGCTTGTCGCCCGCGCCGGCGAGATCATCGGGCTTGCCGGGCTTGCCGGCCATGGCCAGACCGACCTGTTGCTGGCGATCTTTGCCGCCGCGACGCGTAGAAGGCTTGATATCGAGGTGACCGCCCCGGTGGCGCTGGTGGCCGGAGACCGCCAATCGGACGGCATTTTCCCGCAATGGTCTATTGCCGAAAACATCGGCATCCGCTCGCTGGCGCAGCTGCGCAAAGGGCTGCTGATCTCGCCGCAGCGCGAGGCCGAGCTTGCCGAGTTCTGGAAGCAGAAGATTGGCATCCGCACGCCTGATATGACCAACAACATCTTCTCGCTGTCCGGCGGCAACCAGCAGAAGGCGCTGTTTGCCCGCGCACTGGGTTCCGATGCGCAGATCGTGCTGATGGACGATCCGATGCGCGGCGTGGACATCGGCACCAAGCTCGAGGTCTACGATCTCGTGCGCGAGGAGGCGGCCAAGGGCCGGACCTTCCTCTGGTACACCACCGAGACCGAAGAGCTCGACAATTGCGACCACATCCATGTCTTCAAGAACGGCCGCATCGTCGCCAATCTCACGCGCGACGAGCTGACCGAGGAAAAGATCATCCAGTCCTCATTCGGCGACGCGGCCTGAGATGACGGCAATCGCTCCCGGCCCGACGACCTCGCCGCGCAGCAGTGCCGCCCGCGCGCGCCTGTTGCGCAGCCTGTTGCCGGCGCTGTCGCTGGCGCTGGTGGTTATCGCCATCGCCTGGCTCAACCCACGCGCCATCAGCTATTTCGGCTTCAGCCTGATGTTGAACCTGGCTATCCCGATCGCGCTGGCGACGATCGCCCAGATGTTCGTCATCGCCGGCAATGAGCTCGATCTGTCGATCGGCACTTTTGTCGGCTTTGTCGGCTGCGTCACCGCGACCTGGCTGAAGGACGCGCCGCTGCTCGGCGTGGTCATCCTGCTCGGCGCCATCGGGGTCTATGCACTGCTGGGCGCATTGATCCATCTGCGCAATCTGCCGTCGATCGTGGTAACGCTGGGCATGAGCTTCGTCTGGCAGGGGCTTGCCATTCTGGTGCTGCCCAAGCCCGGTGGCAAGGCGCCGGACTGGCTCTTGTCGCTGATGGCCTTCAAGCCGCCCTTCATTCCGTTCCCTATCATCGCCGCGCTGGCGATCGCAGCGGTGGTGCATTTTGGGCTGATGCGCACCTCTTATGGCGTCATCCTGCGGGGATCCGGCGGCAATCCGGCGGCGCTCAGGCGCGCTGGCTGGTCGCTGCTTCGAACCAAGATCGTGCTGTTTGCGCTGACCGGCCTATTCGGCGTTCTGTCCGGCATGGCGCTGATCGGCATCACCACCTCGGCCGACGCTAATATCGGCAATGGCTACACGCTGCTGGCGATCGCCGGCGTCATCCTCGGCGGTGGCGAGTTCGTCGGCGGCCGGGTATCGCCGATTGGCGCCGTGCTCGGCGCGCTGACACTGGCGCTGGCGGCATCGCCTCTGCTCACCTTCATGCACATTCCGCCGGACTGGCAGGTCGCGGCCAACGGCGCCATCCTGATCATCGTGCTGGCAGCCCGCGTCCTGATCAGCCGCAGGGAGAGGTAGCGATGACGCTGGTTAAATCGCTTGTCGCCAAACCCTGGATCTGGTCGTTCATCGGCGCGATGTTCGTCTGGCTGGCGACCATCGCTTTCACCGGCGGCTATGGCGGCGGCGGCATGATCACGGCGGCACTTTCGCTTGCCGTGTTCACCGTGATCGTCGGCGTCGGCCAAATGTTCGTCATCACGCTCGGGCCAGGCAATGTCGACCTGTCGCTGCCGGCCAATATCGGGCTCGCCAGTGCCGTCGCCATGAAGGTCATGGGCGGCAGCGATTCCATGATCGTGGTCGGGCTGCTCGCCGCGCTCGCCTGCGGCGCTGCCATCGGTGCCGTCAACTATCTCCTGATCTGGGCGCTGAGGATCCCGCCGATCATCGCCACTCTGTCGGCCAGCTTCATCATCCAGTCGATCGACATCAGCTATGGGCGTGGCCTGCAGATCAAGCCGCCGCCCGGCTTTGCCGATTTTGCCAACTGGCAAATCCTGGGCATTCCAGTGCTGGCGATCCTTACCGTATTGTTCACCATCGGTGCGGCCATCGCCTTGCAGCGCATGATCTATGGCCGCTCGGTGCTGGCGATCGGCCAGAACATCCGCGCCGCGTGGCTTGCCGGCGTCAATGTCGGCCGCACCCGCTTCCTCACTTACACGCTGTCGGGCGCGCTCGGCGGCATGGACGGGGCGCTGCTCGCCGGCTATTTCCGCGGCGCCAATGTCGATATCGGCAACGAGTACCTGCTGGCCTCGATCGCCGTCGTCGTCATCGGCGGCACCTCGGTTGCCGGCGGCAAGGCCAATGTTCCCGGTGTCTGGGGCGCGGCGCTGTTCCTGGTACTGCTTCTGACCATGCTCAACACGTTCGGCGTCAGCGCCGGCGTTCGGCTGTTGCTGACCGGGCTGATCATCGTCGGCGTCATCACCGTAGCCGGCGGCGAGAAAGCGCTGCGCTAAAAGGCGTGAGCCCGGCAGCAGTCCCGCCAAATTTGACCATGTGGACAAAAGTCCGCACCCGTTCCATAGTTCCGCGTCTGATTTCGGAACAGTCGGCTCGACACGGCTGTCAAACAGAGGGGCACTAGATGGAAAACCGGAAAAACAAATCGCAATCGACCGGCCTGTCGCGGCGCGACGTGCTGGAACTCGGCGCACTTGGCCTGGCCGCAGCCATGCTGCCGGGTGCAGCCCTCGCCAAGGACAAGAAGCTGAAGGTGGCGGCGATCTTCGCCACGCCGATCGAGGAGCCGTGGGACAACCAGATCCACGTCGCCCTGCAGAAGGCCGAGAAGGAACTCGGTATCGAATACAAATGGTCGGAAAAGGTGCAGACCGCCGATTTCAGCCGCGTCATGCGCGAATATGCGCAAGGCGGGTACCAGCTGGTGCTGGGCGACGCCTTCGCCGCCGAGCGTGAATCGCGCCGCACGGCAAAGCAGTTCCCGAAGACGGCATGGCTGTTCGGCTCGGGCGCCGGCCCGGCCGAGCCCAATTTCGGCGTCTTCGACAACTGGATCCACGAGCCGGCCTATCTCTCCGGCATGATCGCCGGCAAGATGTCGAAGTCGGGCACGATCGGCGCGGTGGCGGCCATGGGCATTCCGGAAGTGAACCGGCTGGTCAACGCCTTCTTTGCCGGCGCCAAGGAGGTCAATCCCAACATCAAGAAGAAGGTCGCCTTCATTGGCTCGTTCTTCGATCCGCCCAAGGCCAAGGAAGCGGCGGTCGCCCAGATCGATGCCGGCGTCGATGTCATCTATGCGGAGCGCTTCGGCGTCATCGAGGCAGCGGTGGACAAGAAGATCCTCGCCATCTCCAATATGTCCGACCAGTCGAGCCTCGGCCCCGACACGGTCATAACCGGGCCGGTCTGGGACATGTATCCGACGGTCGAGCAGGCGATCAAGCTGGTCAAGGCCGGTGTCTTCACCGCGCAGGACTATGGCGATTTCTCGCGCATGGCCAAGGGCGGGTCGTTCCTGGCGCCCTACCATAAATTCGACAAGACGCTGCCGGCGGATGTGAAGGATCTGGTCGAGAAGAAGAAGGCCGAGATCCTGGAAGGCAATTTCCGGGTGGATGTGGATGAGAACACGCCGGTTTCGGATTAGCTCGGCGCACCCCCTCCCCCTTGAGGGGAGGGTGGCCCGCAGGGCCGGGTGGGGTCCTCCGCGAAGTGCTCCATCCTGCTAAGTCATGGGTTGAGGCAGTTGACGTGACCCCACCCGCCTCGCTTCGCTAGGCACCCTCCCCTCGAGGGGAGGGGTATCTCCGCAGGAGCATCCTTGTCCGCCCCTCTCATCGAAATGCGCGGCATCACCAAGAGCTTCGGCGCCGTCAAGGCGAATGAGGCTGTCGATCTAAGCGTCGCCCCAGGTGAGATCCTCGGCCTGCTGGGCGAAAACGGCGCCGGCAAGACGACGCTGATGAATGTGCTGTTCGGCGCCTATGCGCCGGATGCCGGCGAAATTCTTATCCAGGGCAAGACCGTGCGGATCACCAGTTCGGCCGATGCGCTGGCCGCCGGCATCGGCATGGTGCACCAGCATTTTCATTTGGCGCCAAGGCTGACGGTCCTGGAAAACCTTCTGATTGGCATTCCCGGCAAATCCGGCCGCATCGACCGCGCCGGCGGACTTGCCCGGTTGTCCGACATCAGCCGTCAGCATGGGCTGACGCTGGACCCCAACCTGCCTGTCTCCGCGCTGTCGGTCGGCGAGCAGCAGCGGCTCGAAATCGTCAAGGCGCTGTTTCGCGGCGCCAGGCTGTTAATCCTCGACGAGCCGACGGCGGTGTTGGCGCCGGGCGAGGTCGACGGGCTGTTTTCGGCGCTGCGCTCGATGGCGGCGCAGGGGCTCGGCATCATCTTCATCTCGCATAAATTGAACGAGGTGCGGGCGCTCACCCATCGCTGCACCGTATTGCGGCACGGCCGCGTCGCCGGCCGTGTCGACGATCCGGCGAACACGACATCGGCAGAAATGGCGCAGCTGATGTGCGGCCATGAGATCGTGCCGCCGGCAAGAGGACCTTCGACCCCAGGCGCGGCGGTGCTGACGCTCGACGGTATTTCCACCTCACGGCATTCGGGGACGCCGCTGCGCGATGTATCGCTTGCCGTTCGCGCGGGCGAAATCCTCGGCATTGCCGGGGTCTCCGGCAATGGCCAGCGGGCGCTGGCCGAGGTGATTTCCGGCACGCGCGCGCCCGACGCCGGCGCGATGACGATAGCCGGCAAACCTGTTACGCGGTTCTCGCCGCGCGAGGTGCAGGCGCTCGGCCTTGGCCGCATCCCGGAAGACCGTATGACGACCGGGCTGGTCACCAATCTGCCGCTCGCCGATTCCATGGTGTTGCCGCGCATTGGTACTGCGGCTTTCAGCAGCCGGGGCCTGCTCAAGCCAGATGCGATCCGCGCCTTCGCCGAAGAACAGATCAAGGCCTATGACATCAGGTGCCCCGGGCCGATGACCCGCGCCGGCGCGCTGTCGGGCGGCAATCTGCAGAAGGCGCTGCTGGCGCGCGAACTGGCTTTCGACCCGAAGGTGCTGATCGTCTCGCAGCCGACGCGCGGCCTCGACATCGGTGCCGCTCGCTTCATCCACGAAAAATTCCTCGACATGCGCGCCAAGGGCTGTGGGATCATCGTCATCGGCGAGGATCTCGAAGAGCTGCTGGTGCTCTGCGACCGCATCGCGGTGATGTATGAGGGCCGCATCGCCGGCACGCTGGACAGCGCCGATGCGACCATCGCGCGGCTTGGGCTGCTGATGACCGGGGCGGAGGGCAGAGCCTAGATGGACTTTCTCACTCGGTTCCTCGCAGAAACCTCAAATAATACTGCCCGCTTTTGGCTGACTTTAAGCGTCAGCGCTGCCCCTCACCTGCCTGCCGGCATCCTCTCCCCGTATAGAGACGGGGAGAGGGGCTCTCACCCATGGTTTCGCCAATCACCACAGCTGCAAGAGGGGAGTTGCATAGGGCCCAGATCCCTTCTCCCCGTGTCTATACGGGGAGAAGGTGCCGGCAGGCGGATGAAGGGCGGCGCGACCGTCTGGGCGGCGGAGGGGCATAGCTGATGTTCCGCCTCGAAGCCCGCAGTTCCACCCCCGCCTGGTTCAATCTCGCTTTGCCGCTGCTGGCCATCGGCGCAGCGCTGGTCCTGTGCAGCGGCCTCATCGCGCTGGCCGGCGCCGGCGTGCTTGAGGCCTATGGCGTGATGCTGTCGGCCTCGTTCGGCGACAGCTATGCCATCACCGAAACGCTGGTGCGCGCCGCCCCGATGATCTTCACCGGGCTGGCTGTGGCCGTCGCCTTCCGGGCCAAATTCTGGAACATCGGCGCCGAGGGCCAATTGCTGGCCGGCGCCGTGGCCAGCTGCTTCGTCGGCGCCATCCCGATGCCGGGCGCGCTGGCGATCCTGTCGATGGCGCTGGCGGGCGCTGCTGCCGGTGCCGCGGTAGCGCTGGTGCCCGCGACGCTCAGGGTCAAATTCAAGGTGGACGACGTCGTCAGTTCGCTGCTGCTCAATTCGGTCATCTACTATGCGCTGATGGCGCTGATCGAGGGGCCGTGGAAGGACTCGTTCAGCGGCTATCCGATCTCGCCGCCGATCGAGGATTCGGCGAATTTCCCGGTGCTGCTCGAAGGCACAAGGCTGCATCTGGGTGTCATCGCCGCGTTGATCGCGGCCCCGTTGATCTGGTTCCTGATCGTGCGCACCACGCTCGGCTTCCGGATCAGGGTCACCGGCGAAAGCCCGGAAGCCGCCCGCTATGGCGGCATACATGTCGAGCGGGTGCTGATCTCGACGGCGCTGCTGTCGGGCGCGCTGGCCGGGCTTGCCGGCGTCGGCGAGGTCGGCGGCGTGCATTTCCAGGTGATGAGCGACATTTCGCCGGGCTATGGCTATTCCGGCATCGTCGTTGCCATGCTGGCCAGGCTCAATCCGCTCGGCGTCGTACCGGCGGCGATCTTCCTGGCCGCCGTGATGACCGGCGCCGAAGCGATGTCGCGCGCCACCGGCGTGCCGGCGTTCCTCAGCGATGTCATCCAGGGCACGGCGCTGCTCGCCATGCTGGTGGCGCTGCTGTTCACGGCCTATCGCATCCGCCGCGTCGGTGCCGCCTTATGAGCGCGGTGTTCGAACAGATCTTTCAGGTCGGCTTCCTCGCCGCCATTATCCGCATCGCCACGCCGCTGGCATTTGCCACGCTGGGCGAGATGTTCTCCGAGCGGGCCGGCGTGCTCAATCTCGGTATCGAAGGCATCATGCTGCTCTGCGCGATGACCGGCTTCACCGCCGCCAGCCTCAGCGGCAGCCTTTGGCTCGGCGTGCTGGCCGCGGTGTTGACCGGCATGGCGATGAGTGCGCTGCATGCGCTGTTCACCGTAGCGCTCGGCCTCAGCCAGCATGTCTGCGGCATCGGCGTTACTTTGTTCTCGTCCGGCCTTGCCTATTTCCTCTACCGTCTGACCTTCGGCCAGCAATCGGTGCCGCCCAGCATCAAGGGTTTTCAGACGGTGCCGATCCCGCTGCTGTCGGATATTCCGGTTCTGGGGTCAGCGGTTTTCAACCAGTTTGCGCTGGTCTACTTGGCAATCACTGCCATCCCGCTCGCTGCTTTCGTGCTCTACCGCACGCCTTGGGGGCTGTCGGTGCGGATGGTCGGCGAGAACCCGCGCGCCGCTGATTCCGCTGGGGTCAGCGTCATCGCCACGCGCTTCCAGGCGGTCATCCTCGGCGGTGCGCTGATGGGGCTTGCGGGCACCTTCCTCACCATGGCACAGTTCAACGCCTTCACCTTTGGTGTCGTGTCGGGCCGTGGCTGGGTGGCGATCGCGCTGGTCGTGTTCGGCCGCTGGGACCCGTGGCGCTCTGCGGGCGCGGCGCTGCTGTTCGCCTTCGTCGATGCGCTACAATTGCGCATGCAGGCGAGCGGCCTCGGGCATATTCCCTATGAGGCGTTCTTGATGCTGCCCTTCATTTTCACCATCGTCGCGATGGCCGTGATGTCACGCAACGCGGTTGCGCCGTCGGCGCTGCTGAAGCCGTTTCGACGAGAAGAGCGGTAAGGCGAGTAGGACTTGGCGCCCTTCCTCTCCCTCCGGGGGAAGAGGTGGCGCTGCGAAGCAGCGACGGAGCGGGGAACCACCTCGCCACTGTTGCCAACGGGTGCGCATGAATCTTCCTTGCGCCAAGGGTCGACCCCCACTCCGTCGAGTTGCGCTCGACACCTCTCCCCCGATCGACGGGGGAGAGGAAGGGCGCCAAGCCTGGGATACTCACATCGCCGTAAAACCATTATCGACAAACAGATGCGTGCCATTGACGAAGCTGGACTCATCGCTGGCGAGGTACAGCGCTGCCTTGGCCACTTCCTCCGGCTCACCGATGCGGCCCTGCTGTGCGGCCAATGCGGCGTCCGACACGTCGACGCCGAGCTTGCCGAGATCGGCGACCTCGCGCAGGCCGTGCGGCGTGCGGATGAAGCCGGGACAGACGGCGTTGCAGCGTATGTTGCGGTCGCGGAATTCGACTGCGATGGCGCGCGCGAACATGTGGCAGGCGCCCTTGGTGGTGTCGTAGAGCACCTCCATGGGTGTGGCCGCCACAGCCGAGATCGACGAGGTGCAGACGATCGAACCGCCACCGGCAGCGATCATGCCCGGCAACACGGCGCGCGTCATCAGGAACATCGAGCGGACATTGACCGCATGCAGCCAGTCCCATTCCTGCACTGTCGTCTCCAGGAACGGCTTTATCACGATGGTGCCGGCATGGTTGAACAACACCGTGGCCGGGCCGAGCCTGGCAGTCGCCGCCTTCACTGCGGCCTCGACCTGCGCCTCGTCCGAGACGTCGGCCACCCAGTGTTCGGCGATATGTCCCCGCGCGCGTATCGCCGCCGCAGTGGCTGCCGCCGCCTCGCCATTGCGGTCGATGATCGCCACCTTGGCGCCTTCGGCGGCGAACAATTCCGAGGCCGCTCCGCCCATTCCGGTCGCGCCGCCCGAGATGATTGCAATCTTGCCGGCTAGTCTTGTACCCATGTTCTGTTCCCGTTCCCGATCGAAATGATCCGCATTTATGCCGGAATGGCGATGCTATCGCCTATGCAGACGTCGGCCAAGCTTGTCGCTCGCTTGTCGCCAGCAGGGGTCCCCCAGCAATCCAAAACCAAATAATAAGGCATACTGAGAAAATCGTTCTACATATCGCCAAAAAATAGCACTCGACAAAGTCTACTGATTTTATAGATTAATCCGCAAGACGGAGGTCGATATGTCCTATATCCAGAACGCCGAGACGGACCGCACCAGCCAGAGGCTGGCCAATAGCCAGGCTTTCCGCCCGGCCTATGCCGGCGCCTTCGCCTATCTCGTCTTTGCCCTTGCGTTCGTGTTCACCGGGGCAGTCGTGCTCGGCTTGATTCCCTGACCCGTTCAGGCCGAAGGGTGGCGACCTATCGCTTTCAGTGAGTGACCGGAGTTGATGAACCGAATGCGGATGCGCTTTGGCGCTGACCGCTTGTTTTTACGCATGTCGTCGTCTCAAAAACCGGGGCCACTTTTGGGCGACATACATCCAACGTGATGGAGGAGATGGCAATGCCGATCGAGTTCACGCATGTTCCCGGTAAAACGCATGCCGCCGACGCCGGTTCGGCCGTTCCGTTCTTCTATGATTTCGTCGAGACGCCGACAAAGCTGTCGCTGATCGAGGATTCCGGCTTCCAGAACATCGTCGTCGACGACCCGGCCGGGCTGTTGACCAATATGGACATCGCCGCCCAGGCGCTGGACCGCACCTCGTCGCTGGAAGTGGTGCTGACGCACTGGGCCGGCGTGATCGCGCCTGCGGTTGCGGCGCGGCAACTGGCGGCGCTCGACGCCAGGAGCGGCGGCCGGCTGGCGCTGAGGATGCTGAGCGAGCCGCTGGATGACGACGATGCCGAGACGCGTCCGGTCGGCCACACCGTGGTCTGGCAGCGCATCGACGAATATCTGGTGCTGCTGAAGCGGCTGTGGTCGAACGACCGGCCCTTCGACCATGAAGGTGCGTTCTACAGCATCAAGGGTGGCTATGTGCCGCGCAAGGGGCCGCATGGCGTCGATATCACCATCCGCATGGGTGGCCAGTCCGGCACGGCGCTGAAGGTCGCCGGCCGCCATGCCGACGTCTTCGAGCTGGCGCCTGGTTCGCCCGACGAGATCCGCCAGCTGATGGAACGGGCGCGCAGCGCCGCCGCCGAGCATGGCCGCGCCGGCAAGCTGCGTTTTGCGCTTCCGGTCCGGGTCCGCTCGGAGGGTGGCGCCTCTACCGTCGGACACAAGGCGGTCGAACTTTCCGGACCACCGGCGCAGATCGCCCTGTCGCTGCTGTCCTATGCGGCGCTGGGCATCAGCGAGTTCATGATCGTTGGCGTCGACAGGCCGCGCGAGATCGCCGGCGTCGGCCGCGAGACGATCGCGCTCTTGCGTAATTCGCTGGCACGCCGTGAGGCGGAGGTGCCGCAGCCCGGCGCGTTTGCCTCGCGGGGCGGGTCGGATATTCACGCAGCTGGGTAGCGAGATCGCGATCGGGAACGCCGGCGGGGACAGCACCCCCCTCTGTCCTGCCGGACATCTCCCCCTCAAAGGGGAAGATTGGCAGCTTGAGCGCCGGCTCTCAACGTTGGTAATTGGCGAAAGCCGACGTGATGTCTGATCGCCCTCCTTGCGGGGGATGCCCGGCAGGGCAGAGGGGTGCTGTCCCGCCAGCGTCTAATCACCACTCAGCACTGCCAGCGCCTCCAACACCGCGTCAGATTCCGTCAGCGTACCAAATACCCCGTCCTCCACCGTCACCATATGCAGCGCCGCGTCATGCGCGTATTGGTCGCCGCTGGCGCAGGCATCGGCGATGGTCAGGCACTGGAAATTGCGGTCGCAGGCCTCGCGCAGCGTCGTGTGCACGCAGACATCGGTCGTGCAGCCGGAAAAGATCAGATGGGTGATGCCGCGTGCGCGCAGCACAAGTTCCAGGTCGGTGTAGGTGAAGGCGCTGTTGCAGGTCTTGTCGACGATGATGTCGTGCGGCGCGACGTCGATGTCGGCGACGATCTGAAAGCCGGGGCCGGAGCGCAGCAGCACGTCGGTGCCTTCGAGACCCGCCCGCTTGCGGCGCCATCTCTCGTACGGCGTCATGTCGGCCATGTCGCCGCGATATCCCTGCCTGGTGTGAATGATGGTGAGGCCGGCCGCGCGTGCCGCTGATATCAGTCGGTTGACTGTCGGCAGGATGGCGCGCAGCGGCGCGGGGTCATAACCCTTCCTGGCGAAATAGCCGGTCGGCGAGAGGAAATCCTCCTGCAGGTCGATGACCAGCAACGCGGTGTTTGCCGGCACCAGCCGGCCGTCATAGGGGAAATCGAACGGTATCGCCTTGATCATCGCAGCCTGCCTCAATTGCTGCCCGGTATCGTGGCCCAGCAACCCTGCGGCCGTCCATCCCTCAGTGCGACGACACCAGGTAGACCGACGCCAGGACGATGTGCCGCTGAGACATCGCGCCGATAATCGTTGGCCAAAAAAGCCATCTTGTTTGTTGACTAGTAAACTCATGTTTTATAGTCAAGCAGGGCACTCGGCCGCCTGAATTGTTTCCAGCGGCTGTGCCGCGTTTGAGAGAAGCCAGAACCAGTGGCTGGATTTCCGGGGTCGACATTCCGTCACCGACCAGCCGATCGTACGTGCAATGACGAAGCGAGGAAGAAGCGTGTCCAGAAATGGTTTGTTGGCGGCGCTGGCCGCGGTCATGCTGTCGGCCGGCAGCGCTGCTGCGCAAGAGCAGCCAAACACGCAGCCCAGGGTGACGACGGAACCCGCTGCAGCTGCCCGGTCGGCGGCCCAGCCTTCCCCGGTCGCAGTCGAACGGCCCGCACCGGCTGCGCCTGTCGCGCCGGCTTCGCCAACTGCCGGGCAGGCGGCGCCGACCGCGCCACAGCCGGCAACCCAGCCCGGTGCATCCGCGCAGGCCGAGCCTTCGGCAATATCGCTGACGCTGCCGCACGATCTGTCGCCCTGGGGCATGTTCATGGCCGCCGACATCATCGTCAAGGCGGTGATGATCGGGTTGGCCTTCGCCTCGCTGGTCACCTGGACGGTGTGGCTGGCCAAATCGCTGGAGATTCTCTTCGGCAAGCTCGGCGCCCGTCGCGCTGCGCGCGCCATCGGCAATGCCGCCACGCTGCGCCAGGCCGGGCGCGCGCTTGGCAACAGTGGCGGCCCCGGTGCGCTTTTGGTGCGGGCGGCCGAGGAAGAGACTGCCCTTTCGGCCGGTGCGCTCGGCCATGTCACCGGCGACGGGCTGAAGGAACGCGTGACGTCGCGCCTGTCGCGCATCGAAGCGGCGGCGGCGCGGCGCATGTCGCGCGGCACCGGCGTGCTGGCGACGATCGGCTCGACGGCGCCCTTCGTGGGCTTGTTCGGCACCGTCTGGGGCATCATGAACGCCTTCATCGGCATCTCGCAGGCGCAGACCACCAACCTCGCGGTCGTCGCGCCCGGCATCGCCGAGGCGCTGCTCGCCACGGCGATGGGCCTGGTCGCGGCCATTCCCGCGGTGGTCATCTACAACGTCTTTGCGCGGTCGATAGCCGGCTACCGGCAGCTCCTTGCCGATGCCTCGGCCGGGGTCGAGCGGCTGGTCAGCCGCGATCTCGATTTCCGCACGGTGCCGCAGGCGCCCGCGCTGGCGGCGGAGTGATGGGCTATGGCGGCTAGAATTCGCGAGGCTATCGATGGCGATCTCGAGGAAAACCACGAGATCAATGTCACCCCGTTCATCGATGTCATCCTGGTGCTGCTGATCATCTTCATGGTCGCTGCACCCTTGGCGACAGTCGACGTCAATGTCGATCTGCCGGGTTCGACGGCGACGCCAGCACCCCGGCCGGAAACGCCGCTGTTCCTGACCCTGAAGGACGATCTGACGCTCGCGATCGGCAATGACAGCGTGCCGCGCCAGGCTTTCGCCGCGGTGCTCGACGGCAGAACCAAGGGCGACAAGCAGACCCGCATCTTCCTGCGTGCCGACAAGGCGGTCGGTTATGGCGAGCTGATGGAGGTGATGAACCTGCTGCGCGGCGCTGGTTATCTGAAGATCGCGCTGGTGGGGCTGGAGACGGTGCCGGCGGACGCATCCGCGGCGCACCGGGGCGCCGCCCCGTGACGCAACTGGCCGCCGCCGCACCCGCGGCCGACCCGCCACGCGCCGGCCTGCGCGAAATTGGCTTGTGGGCGGCTGCGGCCATTGTCATTGTCGGCGCGCATGTCGCGATCGCCTATGCCGTCCAGAGCTTCAGCCTGGCCAACATGGCCGATGGCGGCCCGCCGCCGGCTGTGGCTATCGAGCTGTCGCCGATGATGGTGGCGCCGGCGGTGCAGGAGGACTCGATGGCCGACGTGGTGACGCCTGAGCCGCCGAACCAGATCGAGGAGGCGGTTGCCGAACTGAAGCCCGTCGTGGAGCCCGAGCCCGGTCAGCCGGGGCCGGTCGCCGAGAAGACGGAAGCGGTTCAACCCGCCGCTCCGATCGAGACGGCAGCGGCCGAGCAGCCCGATCAATCGCCGCCGCTGGATGAGGTGGTGCCCGACATCGTCCCGACCATAGCGCCGGATGTGGTCATTCCGCCGCCCCAGACCAAGCCGGCGGAGACCAAGCCGATCGAGAAGGCGAAGAAGGCTGCCGAAAAACCCAAGCCGAAAGCAAAGAAAGAGAAGAAGGAAAAGGCCGCGCCGGCGAAAGCGGTCGTGACCGCCAGTGTCGATCAAAAGGCAGCGGCGAAGGCGTCGGCGCCGAAGGCTTCGCAATCGAGTGGATCATCAGTCAGTGCAAGCAAATGGAACTCCCAGCTGATCGGATGGATCAATCGGCACAAGCGCTACCCGAGCGCGGCAAGGTCGCGGCGCGCCGTGGGTACCGCAAATGTGACCTTCGTCGTCAGCGCTTCGGGCAAGGTGACCTCCGTCCGGCTGACCCGATCTTCGGGGGACGCCGATCTCGATCGCGCCGCGCTCGGCATTCTGCAGGGTGCGACGGTGCCCGCGCCACCGCCTGAGAAGGCCGGTACGGCTGTCGTGGCGCCTTTGATGTTCACGCTGCGGAACTAGAAGCAGCCGGACAAGGCCGATCCCATGACCACGTACTTTCCCGCTTGACTGACCCGCCGGACCGAATACGCTAGCGCAAAATACCGGCCTTGGTCGCCGGGCGGCAAATATGCCTCGTATGCCTCGCCCTCCGGCGCTGGCTGCGGGGCATTGTCATTTCTGAGGATCGGTTTGAAACGGCGTATCGAGATCGGCATCCTGTATTCCCGCTCGGGCAGCTACCAGTTGGTCTCCGATGCGTGCCGGATGGGCGCCACGCGCGCCATCGCCGACATCAATGCCGATCGGAGCTATGGCATCGAACTGGTTCCGGTCGAGCGCGATCCGCAAAGTAATGCCGATCGCTACGCGACTTTGTGCGAGGACATTTTCAGGACCAGCAGCGCGCGCCATGTCGTCGGTTGCGTCACCTCGTGGAGCCGCAAGGAAACCATCCCGGTGCTGGAGAAGGCCGGCGGCATGCTCTGGTATGCCTGCCCCTATGAAGGGTTCGAGGCCAACGAGCATGTCGTCTACATGCACGCCTGCCCCAACCAGCATCTGGTTCCGCTGATGGCGCATGTCGTGCCGCGTTTCGGCGCCAACGGCTTCCTGCTCGGCTCGAACTACATTTGGGGCTGGGAGATGAACCGCGTGGCGCGCGACCTGATCGCGGATGCCGGCGGCAAAGTGCTGGGCGAGCGCTATCTGCGCATCGGCGAGACCGACGTGTCGCGGTTGATCGCGGAAATCCGGGCGACGAGGCCGAGCTTCATCCTCAACAATCTGATCGGCACCTCGTCGTATGCCTTCCTGGCGGCTTACCGCGAGTTGGGCGATGAGGATGCGGCATTCAGGCCGGAAAACTGCCCCGTCATCTCCTGCAACCTCACGGAAGGCGAGTTGCCGGCGATCGGCGAGACAGGGAAAGGGCATCTGTCGGTCGGGCCCTATTTCGCGCCCCGGCCGGCTGCCTTCGCTTCGTCCTTCGAGGCCTCCGCCTATGCCTCGGTGCAGGTGATGGCCGACGTGCTGTCGCGCAACACTGATGCCGGCCCGGCGGAATTTTCCAAGGCCTTCGCCGAGCGGCGCTTCTCCACCCGGCTCGGGCCGATCGCCATCGACGCCCACTCCCAGCACGCGACGCTGCCAGTGATCATCGGCCGGATCGCCGATGGCTTCTTCGAGGTCGTCAGCCAGGAGGATGAGGTCGCGCCGGATCCCTATCTGTCGCGCTACGACCCCGCCAAGACATTCGGCCGTCCGCGTCTGAGGGTGGTGTCATGACGCGGACGCGCATCCCCAATCTCGGCGGCGCGCGGGCTTTCATCCTGCATCGCCCGCATCCGACGGTGCAGGCCATCACCAGGCAATTGTCGGCCATCGGCCTGGCTACGATCGACTGCTGGCCGGAATTGCCGCCGGAAGCTCTCGCCGCCGATTTCGTCTTCTTCGATGCCGATCTCGGTTTCGACGAGCAATTCCCGTGGAAGCCGGGCGAGGCGCCGATGCCGCTGGTGGCGCTGATCGGTTCCGAGGCGCCGGGGCGTATCGAATGGGCGCTGTCGCACAAGGCCGATGCGCAGCTGCTGAAGCCGGTCGGCAATGCCGGCGTCTACAGCGCTCTGTTGATCGCGAGACAGAGTTTCGAGGCCCGAAAACATTTAGCCGGCGAGATAGCGTCGCTGCGCCAGCGCGTCGCCGAGCGCCAGACCATCGTGCGCGCGGTGACGGCCTTGTCGAAAGGCAGCGACGACGAGCGCGCCTATGCACAACTGCGTTCGCTGGCGATGAGCTGGCAGATCAGCGTCGAGGATGCCGCGCGTCGGATCGTGGCAATGACAAGCGAGGAAGCGACGGGGGAAGAAGGCGGCGATGACCAGTCCCATCGCGCCTGATCTACCGGTGCGCATGCCGGTCAAGCCGCGCGCCGGTGTCTGGCGCCGGCTGGTGAAACGCCGCCTGGCGCTGCTCGGCCTGATCATCGTCGCCATTGTCCTTGCCGGCGCTGTGCTGGCGCCCCGGCTGACCGGCTATGACCCCAACGAGCAGATGTTCGACGGCCTGACCATCGAGGGCTCGCCGCTGCCGCCCAGCGCCCAGTACTGGCTCGGCACCGACCTGCTCGGACGTGACCTCTTGACCCGCATCCTCTACGGCGCCCGCACCTCGCTCATCATCGGCATCGTCGCCAATGGCGTGGCGCTTTTGATCGGCACTTTGGTGGGCGTCACCGCAGGCTATTTCCGCGGCTGGATCGGCAGCGCGCTGATGCGCTTCACCGATCTGATGATGGCGTTCCCGGCGCTGCTGCTCGCCATCTGCCTGGCGGCAGTGTTTCAGCCCAGCCTGTGGATCGTCGCCATGGTCATCGCGCTGGTCAACTGGGTGCAGACGGCGCGTGTCATCTACACCGAGACATCGTCGCTGGCCGAACGCGAGTTCATCGATGCCGAGCGCAGCATCGGGGCGAGTGCGCCGCGCATCCTATTTCGCCACATCCTGCCGCATCTGCTGCCGACCATCATCGTCTGGGGCACGCTCGGCATCTCGACCACGGTTCTGCTCGAGGCGACGCTTTCCTTCCTCGGCATCGGTGTGCAGCCGCCGACCGCGTCGTGGGGCAACATCATTTTCGAGAACCAGACCTATTTCCAGGCCGCCCCCTGGCTGGTGTTCTTCCCCGGCGCCGCAATCCTGGCGTTGGCGCTGGCCTTCAACCTGATCGGCGACGCATTGCGCGACATCCTCGATCCGACGCAAAGGGGCCGGGAATAATGGGGGGCCGGTCATGATCGCCTATCTCGGTCGCCGGCTGATCCAGTCGCTGCTCATCCTGGTTGGCGTCTCGCTGATCACTTTTGCGCTGCTCTACCTCTTGCCGGCCGACCCGGTGCGGCAGATCGCCGGCCGCAGTGCTACGCCGCAGACGGTGGAAAACATCCGCCAGCAGCTCGGCCTGGACCAGCCTTTCGTCGTCCAGTATTGGCACTACCTGACGAAGCTAATCAGCGGCGATCTCGGCCGCTCCTACATCCAGCGCTCGGAGGTTACCGAGCTCATCGTCTCGCGGCTGCCGGCCAGCCTGCTTTTGATGGTGGGCGCCATATTGTGCGAGTTGCTGATCGGTCTAAGCATGGGGCTGATCGCCGCCGTCAAGCGCGGCTCCGCCACCGACCAGACCCTGATGGTGGCCTCCTTCGTCGGCGTCTCGGCGCCGCAATTCGTCGTCGGCTTGTTGCTGCTCTACGTCTTTGCCGTGCGGCTAAGCTGGTTTCCGATCGGCGGCTACGGCACATGGCGCCATCTGGTGCTGCCGTCGTTGACCATGGGCGTACTCGGCGCCGGCTGGTATGCGCGCATGATGCGCTCGTCGATGATAGACGTCCTGCGCCAGGATTATGTCCGCACGGCGCGGGCCAAGGGCCTGGCGCGCAGCGCCATCATATTCCGCCACGCACTGCCGAATGCCATCCTGCCGGTCATCGCCATGATCGGCATCGACATCGGCATCTTCATGGGCGGCATCGTCGTCGTCGAAAGCGTGTTCGGCTGGCCCGGCATCGGTCAGCTGGCGTGGCAGGCGATCCAGCGCATCGACATTCCGATCATCATGGGCGTCACGCTGGTGTCGGCCTTCGCCATCGTGCTCGGCAATCTGCTCGCCGACATCATCGCGCCGTTCATCGATCCCCGCATCAAGCTCAGATGAAAATGAAACAGAGAAAGGGAACACAACAATGAAAAAGTTTCTCGCATCCACAGTCGCGGCATCCGCCTTGGCCCTCATGCTCGGCATGACAAGCGTCCGCGCCGAAGACACGGTCGATCCCAACGCCAAGCAAGGCGGCGCCATCACCATCACCTACAAGGACGATGTTGCGACCCTCGATCCGGCGATCGGCTATGACTGGCAGAACTGGTCGATGATCAAGAGCCTGTTCGATGGGCTGATGGATTACGAGCCAGGCACCACCAACCTGAAACCCGATCTGGCAGAAAGCTACGAGATTTCGCCCGACGGCCAGACCTTTACCTTCAAGCTGCGCCATGGCGTGAAATTCCACAATGGCCGCGAGATGACGGCCGACGACGTGAAATATTCGCTCGACCGCGTCACCAATCCGAAGACGCAGAGCCCCGGCGCCGGCTTCTTCGGCTCGATCAAGGGCTATGACGATGTCGCTGCCGGCAAGGCCGAAGGCCTTTCCGGCGTCACCGTCGTCGATCCCTACACGGTGAAGTTCGAGCTGACCCGGCCCGACGCCACCTTCCTGCATGTCATGGCCATCAATTTCGCCCATGTCGTGCCGAAGGAAGAGGTCGAGAAATATGGCGCCGATTTCGGCAAGCATCCGGTGGGCACCGGCGCCTTCAAGCTCGCCGAGTGGACACTCGGCCAACGCATCGTCTTCGAGCGCAATGCGGATTACTGGCACAAGGGCCTGCCGCATCTCGACAAGATCACCTTCGAGATCGGCCAGGAACCGATCGTGGCGCTGCTGCGCTTGCAGAAGGGCGAGATCGATGTGCCCGGCGACGGCATTCCGCCGGCAAAATTCCAGGAGGTGATGGCCGATCCCGAGCAGAAGGCGCGCGTCGTCGAAGGCGGTCAGCTGCACACCGGCTACGTCACCATGAACACTACCATGGCGCCGTTCGACAATGTGAAGGTGCGTCAGGCCGTCAACATGGCGCTCAACAAGGCGCGCATCATCCAGATCATCAACGGCCGCGCCGTGCCGGCTAACCAGCCGCTGCCGCCGTCGATGCCGGGCTACGACAAGGAATACAAAGGTTATCCCTATGACGTAGCCAAGGCCAAGGCGCTGCTGGCCGAGGCCGGTCATCCCGATGGTTTCGACACGCAGCTGTTCGCCATGAACACCGATCCCAACCCGCGCATTGCCCAGGCGATCCAGCAGGACCTGGCGGCCATCGGCATCAAGGCCAGCATCCAGTCGCTGGCGCAGGCCAATGTCATCGCCGCCGGCGGTGACAAGGCCGGCGCGCCGATGATCTGGTCGGGCGGCATGGCCTGGATCGCCGACTTCCCCGATCCGTCGAATTTCTACGGCCCGATCCTCGGCTGCGCCGGCGCGGTGCCGGGCGGCTGGAACTGGTCGTGGTACTGCAATAAGGACCTCGACGCCAAGGCGGCCGAGGCGGATTCTGTGGTCGACCCGGCAAAGGCCGGCGAACGCGACAAGATGTGGAGCGCCATCTACGACAAGGTGATGGAAGACGCGCCCTGGGCGCCGGTCTTCAACGAACAGCGCTTCACCATGAAATCCGCCCGAATGGGCGGCGCCGACAACCTCTATGTCGACCCGGTCCATATCCCGATCAACTATGACAATGTGTACGTAAAAGATGTGCAATAGCTGCGACTACACCATCCATGGGCGCCATCACCATTTCGGCTGGGACAATTCCTTTATCCCGGCCGAGCGGGTGACGCCCGGCGCGACCATCGAGTTCCAGTGCCTCGATGCCGCCGGCGGCCAGCTGAACGCCGACAGCACGGTTGCCGAAATCGCCAAGCTCGACTTCGCCGGGGTCAACCCGGTGACCGGGCCGATCTTCGTCGAGGGCGCCGAGCCGGGTGACGCGCTCAAGGTGACGATCGAGATGTTCAAACCGTCCGGCTTCGGCTGGACGGCGAACATTCCGGGTTTCGGCCTGCTCGCCGACGACTTCACGGAACCGGCGCTGAACATCTGGAAATACGATGCAGCCGCGCTCGAACCGGCGCTGTTCGGGAAAAACGCGCGCGTGCCACTGAAGCCGTTCGCCGGCACCATCGGCAATGCGCCGGCTGAGATGGGGCTTCACTCGGTGGTGCCGCCACGGCGGGTCGGCGGCAATCTCGACATCCGCGATCTCGCTGCCGGCACGACGCTCTATCTGCCGGTTGAGGTGGCCGGCGCGCTGTTCTCGGTCGGCGATACGCACGCCGCACAAGGCGATGGCGAGGTCTGCGGCACGGCGATCGAGAGCCCGATGGACGTCGTGCTCAAGCTCGACCTTGTCAAGGACGCCAGGCTGAAGACGCCGCGCTTCACCACCGCCGGTCCGGTGACGCGCCATCTCGACGCCAAGGGCTATGAGGTGACGACGGGTATCGGGCCGGACCTGATGACCGGCGCCAAGGAGGCGGTGGCGCAGATGGTCGATCTGCTCGCTGGGCGGTATCAGATCGATCCGGTCGAGGCCTATATGCTGGCCTCGGTGTGCGGGGACCTGCGCATCAGCGAGATCGTCGACATGCCGAACTGGGTGGTGTCGTTCTATTTTCCGCGTTGCGTGTTTGAATGACGGTACGTCGGCGCCGCACCCCCACCCCGCTGCTTCGCAGCGACCCTCCCCACAAGGGGGAGGGTAAAGCGCTGCCACCCTACCTCCCCCTTGTGGGGAGGTCGGACCGGAGGTCCGGGTGGGGGTCAGCGCCAAGGTTTGTGCGAATGGTGCGACGGAACCAATCCGTCGCAGGGCTCCACCCACAATGACCCTCGCCGACAACCCCATCCTCTCCATCGCCAACCTCTCCGTCAGCGTGCGCGGCGAGGACGGCGAGCGCGATGTCGTCTCCAACCTGTCGCTGACGCTGGCGCGCGGCGAGACGCTCTGCATTGCCGGCGAATCCGGCTCCGGCAAGTCGATGACCGCGCTGGCGATCATGCAGCTTTTGCCGCAGCCGGCGGCGCGCATATCGTCAGGCATGATCCGTCTTCGGGATGGGAATCGGGGCGACACCGACCTAGCAACCCTCGACGAACGCCAGATGCGGCGCATTCGCGGCGACCGCATCGCCATGATCTTCCAGGAGCCGATGACCTCGCTCAACCCGGTTCTGTCGATCGGCCGGCAACTCACCGAATCAATCGAGGCGCATACCAGCCTGTCGTCGGCGCAAGCCCGCCGGCGCGCCATCGAGGCGTTGAAGGCGGTGCGCATTTCGGAGGCGGAAAGCCGGTTAAAGCAGTTTCCGCACGAACTCTCCGGCGGCATGCGCCAGCGGGTGATGATCGCCATGGCGCTGGCGCTCGAGCCCGACGTGCTGATCGCCGACGAACCGACGACGGCGCTCGACGTCACCGTGCAAGGCGAAGTGCTGGAGCTGTTGCGCGACCTGCAGCGCCAGCATGGCACCAGCGTCATCCTGATCACCCACGATATGGGCGTGGTTGCCGAAATGGCCGACCGGGTCATCGTCATGCGCGACGGCCGCATGGTCGAAGAAGGCACGACATCGGATATTTTTGTCCAGCCGCAGGCCGACTATACGCGCGAACTGCTGGCTGCCGTGCCGCGCATCGGCAGTGGCGTCGGTCGACAGAAATCCAGGGATGCGATCGACGTCTTGAAACCGGCCAATGTCGCCGAGATCAACGACCTGCATGTCCGCTTCGATCTGCGTGGCGGCATCTTTGGCCAGGTCACCCGCCGCGTCCACGCCGTCGAGGGCGTCAGCTTCTCGATCGCGCCCAACGAAACGCTCGCTCTGGTCGGCGAATCCGGCTGCGGCAAGTCGACGACCGCCAAGGCGCTGGCCGGACTGGCGCCGTATAGCGGCGACATCGTCATTGGCGGGCGCAATCTCTCCGGTCTTGGCCGCGACGAGCGCAAGGCGGTGCGCCGTGACGTCCAGATGATTTTCCAGGATCCCTTCGCTTCGCTCGATCCGCGCATGCGCGTCGGCGAGCTCGTCGCCGAGCCGCTGGTGATCCATGGCATCGCCTCGAAGGACGAGCGCCGGGAACGGGTCGCGGCGCTGTTCGAGCGCGTCGGCCTGTCGGCCGACCAGATGGAGCTTTACCCGCACGAATTCTCCGGTGGCCAGCGCCAGCGCGTCTGCATCGCCCGAGCGCTGGCGCTACGACCAAAACTTATCATCGCTGACGAAAGCGTCTCCGCGCTCGACGTCTCGGTGCAGGCGCGTGTGCTCGATTTGCTGAAGGAATTGCAGCGCGAATTCGGCGTCGCCTATCTCTTCATCTCGCACGACATGGCGGTGGTCGAGAACATTTCCGACCGCGTTGCCGTCATGTATCTCGGCCAGATCGTCGAGATGGGCACGCGCGACCAGGTGTTTTCCAACCCGCGCCATCCCTACACCAGGCGGCTGATCGACGCCGTGCCGGTGCCCGATCCGGCGCAGCGCAGAACGCGCTTCGCGCGCCTCGACCAGGAAATCCCGAGCGCCACCCGCAGGATCGGGGAGGCGCCGCTGAAGCTGGCGCTGAACGATGTCGGCGGCGGCCATCTGGTTGCTGCGGAAAGCTGAGCCCGCACTGGCTGGCAGCTGTTCTTTTACTTTGTTGAGTACAACCAAGAACTGCCGTCTCGGGTTTACCGCGTCTTAGGTGGACGGCGGCCACTATACGGTCGGAGTTCTTGCCAAGGGGAAAAATAGTGCTCAAGGCGGTTCTGCAGCTGCTGCCGGGTCGGTTCATGGATGTGCGCATGCGCGTATCCGCCGACTACGAGACGCGCGTCGTGGAGCGGCCCGGGCGCTGGATGAAGGCTGCCGAACTGGAGCAGCTGAGCAGCGATCTGCGGCTGGTAGCGTCCAAGACACTGAAGTTCGGCAGCCTGACCTATGGCGTGTTTTCCGGCGACCGCAGCCGGCTGGAACATTCCATCATCACCATTGTCTACCGGCGCAGCGACCGGCAGCCGATCGCCTTCAACTCGCTGGCGCTGATGGAGATATCGCTCGCCGGCAAGCCCTATGAAGTCTTGCACCTCGGTCTGGTCATGATCGATCCCGACGAGCGCAGCCGCGGGCTGAGCTGGATCCTCTACGGCCTGACCTGCTTCCTGATGTTTTTGCGCAATCAACTGCGGCCGATCTGGATTTCCAATGTCACCCAGGTACCCGCTGTCGTCGGCATGGTCGCGGAGGCGTTCAGCAATGTGTTCCCAGGACCGCATGCCGGCGCGCGCCGCTCGCTTACCCATGTGCTTCTGGCGCGGCAGATCATGGCGCGCCATCGCCATGTCTTCGGTGTCGGCCCCGAAGCTGGTTTCGACGAAGAGCGCTTCGTCATCACCAACGCCTATACGGGCGGCTCGGACGATCTGAAGAAGACCTTCGACGAGGCGGCCAAGCACCGCGTCGAGACCTTTAACGAGTTCTGCCACAAAGAGCTCGACTACACGCGCGGCGATGATGTGCTGCAGATCGGACAGATGAGCTTTCAGTCGGCGCGCACCTATCTCGCCGACGCGGTTCCGCGCGGCTCGCTTGCCGCCCTTGCGGTAGCAGGTGCGGCGGCCACGCTGCAGCGGCTGGTTTTGCCGGTGGTACACTGGGCGGATAGCAGCCGCCAATGGAATGTGCTGAGACCATGGACACGCTGATGGCTTCATCCGTGATGATGCCTGGGTGTGAGCTGATGGGCGCTGACCGATGAACCTCGACGGCACGCTCGTGGCCGACACCATCACCTCGCTGGCGGCGCTGTTCGGGCTGCTGATCGTGATATCGGTCGTCGGCGGGCGCGACACCGGCGATCCGCTGTCGCGGCGTTTTCTGTTCGGTTTGCGGGTGCTGGCGGTGCTGCTCGCCTGCCGAATCCTCGACTGGACTACCGGCCTCGCACTCTTCCGCTTCGTCACCATCGCGGCGGCGGGCCTGCTGCCGCTGGCCGCACTGCTGCTGACCGAGGGGCTGTTGCGCCGGCATGCGCCGTTTGCGCTAAAGTTCTTTGCCGCCGGCGGCGCCCTGCTGTTGCTACTGCTGGCGCCGATCTCGGAACGCTTTGCCGAGCCATGGCGGATGGCGGTACTACTTGCCTTCCAGTTCGGAGGTTTTCTCGCCATCGGCTGGCTGGTGATGACGCGCGATCGCGACAGCCTGTCGGCGGCCGAAAACCGCACGGTCGAGCGCATGGCGCTGTCGCTGCTGTTGATCATTCCGTTCATGGTCACCGACTACCGGCCCGGCCTGTTCGAAGTGCCGGTTCGGCTTGGCGGCATCGCCATCCTGTTCCTGTGCTGGCTGACGATCGGCCTTGGACGGGCAAGCCTCGGCCATCGCGACACGATCGGCGCCTTTGCCGTCATTGCGCTGAGCTCGGTGTTTGCCGGGCTGGCGCTGGGCGGCATCGACGATCTCGGCTGGCGCGGCAGTGTGCAGGGCGTGGTTATCGTACTTTCCGCAACGCTGCTGGCAGTCATCTACAATGACAGCGTCAGCCTCACCGCCGAGAAGCGCCGCGACTCGTTGCTGAAGCATATGGCCGAGGGTGATCTCACCGATTCGGCGCGCTTCCTGCGCGGCCTGCAGAGCCATATCCTAGTCGACGGTGCGCTTATCCTGCCGGCAGCCGACCTCGGTGATTTCGACCTCAAGGTGCTGGCCCGGACACTGGAGCAGGAGCCCGTGCGCTCGCTCGCCGATGTCCAGCCGGATTCACCCGTGGACGAGAACATACGCGAGCAGTTGGCATGGCTGTTCGAGAAATATGAGGCGACCCATGTACTGCTGGCGACGCTCGATCCGCTGACCGTGGTGGCGCTCAACATGCCGACGCTTGCCTCATCGCCGGGCGTGGAAATGGAGCTGCGGGCAGTCCAGCGCATGGCGATGCTGATTTCGCAGCGGCAGGCGAAGGGTTGATCATACTGAACGGGCCGGCTCTTGCGTCGGCCCGTTGCCGTAGCCGGGTCAGGCGGCCTTGGTCTTCAAGGCCTCTTCGTCGCGCACCATTTTTGTCACGGCGGCGAAGTCGAGCTTGCCGGAGCCAAGGACCGGTACCTTTGAGACCACCCGCACTTCGGCCGGGACCATCAGGTCCATGGCGCCGTTGGCCTTGGCGTAGGCGAGGAATTCCGCTCGTGTGGCGCCGGATGCCTCAGTGATGAGGATCAGCTTTTCGCCCTTGCGCGCGTCGGGCACCGTGGCGACCGCCGACAGCGAGCCCTTCCACAATTCGCCGGCCAGCGCTTCGACAGCGGCGAGCGAGATCATCTCGCCGCCGATCTTGGCGAAGCGCTTGGCGCGGCCGCGAATGGTGATGAAGCCGCCTTCGTCGATAGCGACGACGTCGCCCGTATCATGCCAGCCGTCCTCCAGCGGTTCGAGCACGCCGGGCTTCTCGGCCCGGAGATAACCGGCCATGACATTGGGGCCGCGCACGAACAGCCGGCCGCCTTCGTCGACGCCGGGGACCGGATCGAGGCGGTATTCCATGCCGGGCATGATCTTGCCGACGGTTCCGGAGCGATTGTACATCGGCGTGTTGATGGAGATCACCGGCGCCGTCTCGGTGACGCCGTAGCCCTCGAGGATGCGTAGGCCGAACTTCTCCATATAGGTCATGCGCGTCGCTGTCTTGACCGGCTCTGCGCCGGCAAAACAATAGCGTATCGAGCGGAAGTCGTAGGGGTGCGCGGTGCGGGCATAGCCGGAGAGGAAGGTGTCGGTGCCGAAGATGATCGTCGCGTTCGAGCCGTAGATCAGTTCCGGCACGAGGCGGTAGTGCAGCGGCGAGGGGTAGAAATAGACCGGCACGCCGGAGATCAACGGCAGCACCGTGCCCGCGGTCATGCCGAAGGAGTGGAAGATCGGCAGCACGTTGAACACCTTGTCGCCCGAATGGAAGTCGATACGCGACGCCGCCTGGGCGGCGTTGGCCAGGATGTTGCGGTGGGTCAGAACGACGCCCTTCGGCGTGCCTTCCGAACCCGAGGTGAACAGGATCACCGCCGCATCGCCGGGCTTGCGTTTCGCGCGTGGCGTCGACTTGCGCAGCAAGCCGAGCAGCTTATCCTTGAGACTGATGGTCTTTCTGAGATCGTCGAGCCACACGATGTCGACCGAGCGACCGAGTTCCTCGACTACAGCGCCGAGCTTTGCCTGTTCGACGAACGCGCGGGACGTCAGCACGGTGCGGACTTCGGCGGCCTTGCAGGCGGACAGAATATTGGCAGCACCTGCGGTGAAGTTCATCATCGCCGGAACCTTGCCGGCGGACATGACGCCGAGCAGCGTCGCGCAAGAGCCGTTGGCGTTGGGCAGCATGATGCCCAGCGTCTGCTGGTCGGCATAAAGGGTCTGGAACTTCTCACCAAGCACGGCGGCAGCCGTGAGCAGCTTGCTGTAGCTGAGAGAACCGGTGACCGGATCCTGAACTGCGAGCTGTTTCATGCCGCGTTCGTTCGCCGTCTCGATGATCTTTTCCAGTACGGTCTTGTCGATGTCCTGGGTGCGGAAAACGAGATCCGACATCACCTGGTAGAGCGCGGAACCCGCCGCGGCGCGGCGCTTGCGGCCCTTCAGCTCCTGCGGCACCTCGAGCTTGACCGGTTCCAGAATAGTCACCTTGACCTTCGGGAACAGGCGGCGGCGCACATGCTGCGAGCTCAGCCGCGAGAAGTAGGTCTTCTCCAGCCCGTCGATGCGCACCGGCACAACCATCGAGCCGGTCTTGTCGGCAACCATGGCGGCGCCGTCATAGACTTTCATCAGGCCGCCGGTCACGGTGATGCGTCCCTCCGGGAAGATCACCAGCGGGTCGCCGCCCTGCACGATCTTGATCAGCGTGCGGGTCGACATCGGCTTGGCCGGGTTGAGCGGCAAGGCGCGGGCAAGTTTCATGAACGGCTTCATCCACCAAGCCTGGGCAATGGTGTAGTCGATGGCGAAGACCGGTTCCTCATCGGTCAGCGTCAAGGCGAGCGGACCGTCGAGGAAGCTGACATGGTTGAGCGCCAGGATCGGCGCCTTGCCGGCCGCCTTGAGGTTTTCCATGCCCTCGACTTCGAGGCGCAGGAAAGCGCGGAACAGGATGGAGACGAAGTCACGGAAGGGGTTCGTCGGCAAATATTTCAGCATCAGCCAGGCGGCAATCGCATTGGCCGCGACGAGGCCGAACAGGATGCCGCCGGTCGAGACCTTCGTCTGGATCAGGGCCATGATGATGCCGCCGCCAGTCATGAAACCGGCATTGACGATACTGACGGCGGCGACGACCCGGGCGCGCCGCGCTTCGGGCGACCAGGCCTGCACGGCGGCGAAGGTCGGCACCACCAGGAAAGCGGCTGAAATGGCCATGCCGGCGAGGTCGATGGCGACGCGGATCGTGTTTGGGCCGGCGAAGAATGCGCCAAGGGTTTCCGCCTGGGGCGACGGCGTCATGCCGGAGATGGTCCAGGCGAGATGCAGGCCGAACAGGGCGAGCAGCGCCGTGCCGACCGGTGCCGGCAACAGCACGATGCGGCCCTGCGACATCCAGGCGGCGATGGCCGAACCGATGGCGATCGAGACGGCGAACACGGCGAGGTAGACGGTGACGGCCATTTCGTTGCCGCCGAGCGAATCCTTGATCAGGACCGGCAGGAGCGAGAGCACGATGGCGCCGATCAGCCAGAACCACGACGTCATCAGGCCGGCGCGCCAGATGCGCGTGTCGGTGCGCAATTCGGCGACCTGGCGCCAGGTCGAGCGGAAGATGTTCTTGTCGATGACAAGGTCGGGCGCCGCCGAACCGGTGGACGGGATATAGCGGCTGACGAGCCAGCAACCGACGGCGAGCGCCATCATGATCGGTCCGAACACCGCGACGCCGATACCATCGGCGGAAACGACGCCGCCAGCTATGGTGCCGCCGAGAATCGCGGCAAACGTGGCTGACTCGATCCAGGCGTTGGCCTTGGGCAGTTCCTTGCGTTCGAGGTGATCGGGCAGGATTCCGTATTTGATCGGTCCGAACAGCGCCGAGATGATGCCGAACATCAACAGCGCCGTCATCAGCACGGGAATGGACGACAGGGCGATGCCGACGACGGAGACACCCGCCGCGGCGATCTCGGCGAATTTCAGACGCTTGGCTATGAGAGCCTTGTCGAAGCGGTCGGCGAGCTCGCCGCCGAGCGCCGACAAGAGCAGGAAGGGAGCCATGAAGACGGCGCCCGCCAAGGTGACCAGTGATGCCGCCTGGTCCGCCGCCAGCGTGAACAGAATAAGGAACACCAGCGTGTTCTTGAGGAAATTATCGTTGAAGGCGGACAGGAACTGCGTCCAGAACAAGGGCGCAAAGCGCCTGGATGTCATCAGATGAGCTGTGGGACGATTGATCGGGGCGATTTCCATAGCGGCGACTTCCATTGGGCAAGACCGGTGAAAATCCTGACTGGATTGATCAGCGGTCTTGCGCGTTGAGCCTTGTTTAGCGGGAACCCGGTTACACTTCGTTACTGCGGCTGACTTCCATCAGCAACTTCTCGGTCTTGGCGTCTTCCAGCCGGTTGATGAAGCGGCTTGCCTCTTCCGAGTCGCGCAGTGTCTTGGTGATGGTGATCGAGGTGTGCACGAGCATGATGGCGGCCATGGCATAAAACCCCTTGGCGGCGAAGCTCGCCTCCATGAAGTAGATGCCGCCGGCCATCATTGTGGCGGCAACGGCGAAACTGGCCATGGTGAAGGTCTTCCAGGCGCTTGAGTCCTTGGGGGAATAGGTGTTCGGGGTCATCGATATGGTCCTTTCGTTTCAAGGTTAGGTTGGTTGGGCGTGGGTCTGTTTCAGGCTGGATACAATCAGGCTGGATACAATCAGACTGGATAACAATCAGGCCGGGTACGATCAGGCCGGCTTGGTCATGGTCTTCGTGAGCCGTTCGAGCACGGCGTCGGCGCTGCTTCTCAGCGGCGCACCGCAGCCGGCGGCCGCAAGCTTCTCTGAGACCGCGGCAGGATCGCCCGACTGTTCCATCTCGGCCATGGCGGCCGCGGTGTCGTCGATCTGCTTTTGCCTGGTGCGCAGGCGCAGCAGCGTCTCCTCGGCGTCCCTGAGCGCCGACAGGCTGGAGCCGGGCGCGCTTTCTCGCAGGCGCTGGGTCGAGTCGACCGCGGCAACGATGCGCTGGCCGCGCTGCAATTCGCGCAGGCGCATTTCGGAGACGCGGATAATCCGCTTGAGACGCTCAATCTCGGTGCCGAAGCTTTTCTGCGCCTCGGCGGAGGCGTCGCGTTCGGCTTCCAGCATGGCGATGGTTTCGGCGGCTTCGCGGGACAGTTCATTCTGTCCCTGCTCGATCGCGGCGATCGTGCGATTCTCCAAGTCGTCGATGCGGAGGACAAGCTTCTTGTACTGCGCGACTTCCTGTTCGTTCTGGGCGATGGCGATTGCAACCGCCCGGCGGGCGGCCGCGATAGCGTCGGCGCAATCGCGGATCTGCTGGCGCAGGATTATCAGCGCGTTGCGGTCGACGACCGCCTCGGCGGCTTCGTAGCTTCGGCCGCGAACGAGAGCAAAAAACTGTTTCAACATTTCCGTTTCTCCTCTATGAACGTTGTTCATGAGGCAAAGTAGCACATTGTGAACGGCGTTCAAGGAGAAAATGAACGGTGTTCATGATTGCGCATAAGAGAAGGTTAATGACCGCAAAACGGGACGCCAAACGCGAGGACCTCAAAGGCAGGCTGATCGAGGCCGCGCAAGCGCGCATCCAGTCCTCGGGGCTCGCCGGTCTGCGTGCGCGCGACATCACGGCCGATGCCGGCTGCGCGCTGGGCGCGCTCTACACCGCCTTCGCCGACCTGGACGAGCTCATCCTGCACGTCAATTCGATCACACTGGCCAGGCTGGGGGCGGCCCTGCAGCAAGAGGCGACCGGCGTCGCCGAGCCTAGGGCAAGGCTGAAGGCGCTGGCCAAGGCCTATCTCGGCTTCGCCCGCGACAACCGCATGGCGTGGAAGGCGCTGTTCGAGCACCGTATGGCGCCAGGCGTGGCGGTGCCCGAATGGCATCTGGCCGAACATGCGGTGCTGGTCCAGCATCTGGTTGAGCCGCTGGCCCAGCTGCTCCCGGCGGCGGCAACGCCGGAGCTTTTGGCCTGCGCGCGCACGCTGTTCTCCGCCGTGCATGGGATCGTCGCCATCTCGCTCGAAGACCGTTTCATTGGCCTGGCGTCCACCGACCTCGAAAGTGAGCTGCTGGGTTTCGTCGACACGCTGGTGAGCGGACTGGAGACGGAAAGGGAATGAACTGCTGCGATCGGCTCTTGCCTCACGGCACTCTGCCCTTATGAAGATCGTGGCGCGGACTGCCGGTTGATCCAGGCCGGCTGAGACTGTTGGGGATATCCGGTGACAATCGATCAGAACCGTCGGTTTCGACCCGAAATACAGGGGCTGCGCGGCTTGGCGGTCGCGCTTGTCGTGGTCTATCACATATGGCCGGATGTGCTGCCTGGCGGATATGTCGGCGTCGACGTCTTTTTCGTCATCTCTGGCTATCTGATCACGGGCCTGCTGGCGCAGATGGCGCTGCGTGGCGGCCGGATTTCACTGATCGAATTCTACTCGCGACGGGTGCGACGGTTGTTGCCGGCAGCAACCCTGGTGCTGCTGGTGGCATTGCTGGGCACGCTGCTTTTCATCTCAAAGGCGCGCTGGGAGGAAATGGGCAACCAGATCGTGGCGAGCGCTCTTTATGTCGAGAACTGGCGGCTGGCCTCGATTGCGGTCAGCTATCTCGAGGCCGACACCTTGCCGAGCCCGGTGCAACACTACTGGTCGCTTTCCATCGAAGAGCAGTTCTACATCGCCTGGCCGTTGGTGATGATCGGCGTGATCTGGCTGGCGCGCCGCCGTGACCTTCCGCTGAGGGCCTGCTTGATCGGGGCGTTGTCGCTCATTTTCGCGGCATCACTTGTTGCCTCTGTCGTTTTGACGGCGACGGATCCGGCCCAGGCCTATTTCGTCAGCCATACCCGCCTGTGGGAATTGGCGCTGGGTGGTCTGCTGGTGCTGACCGAACACCAGTTTCGACTGGCGGCACTCACTAGACAGTGGCTGGCGATCGCCGGCATCCTGGGCATCGTTGCGTCCGCCTTGCTGTTTTCCGCTGCAACTCCATTTCCCGGCGTCAGTGCGTTGTTGCCGACCTTGGCCACAGTGCTGGTCATCCTGGCTGGCGAGGTTGAAGTCGGCCGGTTTCGTGGGCTCGATTCGTTGCCACTTCGTTTCATCGGCGATCGCTCCTACTCGGTCTATCTATGGCATTGGCCGCTGATCACCATCTCCCAGGCGCAGGGTCATTCGCTGACCCTTGCCGGCGGTTTCGGCCTGATTGCGGCGACCCTGCTTCTATCGGATCTGTCCTATCGATATGTTGAGCAGCGCTACCGGCAAGCTCGGGGCGGCGCCTGGTGGAAGCCGCTGGGATACGGCACCGCGGCGGTTCTCACATGCGTGGCCGCATCCGGCAGCCTGCTGCTCTTTCTGAAGACCGAACGCATCGACACCGCGCTGATCGGCACGCCTTCCTACCCTGGGCCCGCCGCTCTCGTCTCCGGCGCCGTGGTCCCGGACGGTGTGAACCTTCTGCCGCCGCTGGCCCGGCTGAGGCGGGACGTGCCGGTCGTGTATGCAAGGAAGTGCCACCAGGAGGAAAGCTCGGAGCCCAAACGATGCTCTCTAGGCGATCCCACGGGTGCGAAAACAATGGTTCTGGTGGGAGATTCTCATGCAGCCCAGTGGGTGCCGGCACTGGACAAGATCGCAAAGGACCGCAACTTCAAACTGGTTACCTTTACAAAATCCGCCTGCCCATTCACCCGCGTGGCCATCACGGCGGATGGCAAACCCAACGTCTTATGCGCGCAGTGGCACGAAAAGGTGCTGGCCGAGATCCTAAAGCTGAAACCGGATCTGATCTTCACCAGCCAGTCCAATTACGGAGCGGTTCAGCAAGACGTGATGATCGAGGGGCTGCGAAGTCTCTGGGGCGGGCTGACGGACGCCGGCTCGCAAATCGTTGCCATCCGCAACACGCCCTATATGAAATTCGACCCGGGCGAATGCCTGAGTTCGACCCCAACGAAATGCGTCACCAAACTGAGCGATATTGAGCGGAGCAACGTGTTGGCGCTGGCCGCGGAAGGACAGAAAAATGTGCGCGCCATCGATATGCTCGATGCCATTTGCGGGCCGCAACTATGCCCGGCAGTTGTCGGCAACATCATCGTCTGGCGGGACAGTCATCATCTGACCGCCAGCTACTCGCTTGCCCTGGCGCCCTATCTCGCAGCGAAGGCGGGGCTTTGACGAGACGTCTCGGAAGTTAGATGTGTCGACAGGCAGGAAAATTCCGCTGGTGGAGCTGAGGAGGATCGAACTCCTGACCTCGTCATTGCGAACGACGCGCTCTCCCAGCTGAGCTACAGCCCCGTCCAGCGGATGGCGCATTTATCGAAGGCTGCGGTTTCCTGTCAAGGCGGGGTTTTGCCGAATTCCCTTGTGCCCGGTGCTTGCAGGCGACCGGCCCTTGCCGGTTTCGCGCGCAATGGCTACATGTCGGCAATAATCGGAGACCGGCATGCTCGCCCTCATTCAAACAATCGTCATGGCGCTGGACCTGTACTGGTGGGTCATCATCGCCTCGGCGATCTTTTCCTGGCTCTATGCGTTCAACGTCGTCAACTCGCGCAATCAGTTTGTCGGCAGCATCGGCAACATGCTCTACCGGCTGACCGAGCCGGCGCTGCGGCCGATCCGTCGGTTCATGCCCGACCTCGGCGGCGTCGATATTTCGCCGATCATCCTGCTTCTGCTCCTGTTCTTTCTCAGGCAGCTCATTCTCACCACGATAGCGCCGCTGGTCCTGTGAACCTGACGATAGGCATGAGCGCGCCATTCCGCTTGCGCGCTGACGGCATCGACCTGTTTATCCGGCTGACGCCGAAGTCTTCGGTGGACAGGCTCGAAGGCGCCGAGGTATCGGCCGACGGGCGCAGCCATTGGAAGGCGCGCGTGCGCGCCGTGCCGGAGAATGGCGCGGCCAATGCGGCGCTGGAACCGCTGGTGGCCAAGGCGCTGGGCGTTCCGGCATCGGTCGTGTCGGTCGTTGCAGGCGGCACGGCGCGGCTGAAGACGGTGCGTGTCGGGGGTGATCCGGCGGTGCTGGCGCAGCGTATCGGGGCGCTCAGCGGCTGATCGAAGATCCAGCGTTGCGGCATGCAGCCCCTTGATCTGTCGGCGGAACAGCGCCCCCTCTGTCCTGCCGGACATCTCCCCCACGAGGGGGGAGATTGGCAGCTTCCGCCCCACTCTCAGTCCCCCAGCGGCAGCTTCGGATCGTCGACCTTCAGCGTGTTCACGCTCTGCTTGATGCGGCGCAGGTTTTCGAGAACCCTGGGTCCGCGCGTCTCGGCCACGGAGGTGACGATCATGTCGACGATCGACAGCAGAGCATAGCGCGACGAGGTCGGCTTGTAGATGTTGCCGTCCTCCAGCGACTGGAACTGGATGACGGTATCGGCGGCCTTGGCGAGCGCTGATTCCGGCGGGGTTACGGCGATGGTGGTGGCGCCATATTGCTGGGCCACCTGAACGGCGTCGATCACCGATCGCGCATAGCCGGACACCGAGAACGCGATCAGCGTCGTCTCCGATGTGGCGACCGCGGCATACATGCGCTGCAATTGCCCGTCGATCTGCGCCAGCACCGGCACGCCGAGCCGAAACAGCCGGTTCTGCATCTCGGTCGCCATCATCGAGGAAATGCCGCCGGAGCCGATGCACAGCACATTGCCCGAACTGACGATGCGCGCGGCCACGCCCACCAGCGTCTTCATGTCGAGGTTTTCGCTGGCGCGCTGGATGGCGGCGATTGCCGCTTCGGTGATGGCCGACGCAATGCGCTGCTCGCGCGCGTCGCGGTTCAGCGGTTCGGGCGACAGATACTGGCCGCCAATGGCAATCGCCTGCGCCAGGTAGAATTTGAAATCGCGCAGACCCTCGCAGCCGAGATTGCGGCAGAAACGGGTGACCGTCGGCTCGCTGACGCCGACGCGCGCCGCAATTTCCGAGATTGCCGCCTTGGAGGCGAAGTCGAGATCGGTCAGCACGAGGCCGGCCAGGCGGCGGTCCGATTTGGTGCCGTCCTGCGACATCAGCTGCAGGCGCGTGATGATGTCGGCCGGCGTTTTCATTTCTGGGTTGTCGTCTTCATAGCGCTGCCTTCATAGCGGCAGGCCTGTTGCCGTGTCGAACAGATGAATGTTGCCCGGCGCGACGGAGACCGGCAGCATTTCGCCGGGCTTGACCTGAACCCGGTCGCGGAATACGGCGCGCACCGTGTCAGCGCCGATGGCGCCATAGACATGGGTTTCCGAGCCGGTCGGCTCGACGAGATCGACCTTGATCGCCATCGCGTCGACAGCCTCACCGATGACGAAGTGTTCGGGCCGTATGCCGGCCTCGACCGTGCTGCCAGCCGGCACCGTCTTGCTGCCGAGCGCCAGTCGCCCTCCGCCGGCCGATTCGAACCAGCTTTTCTCGGGCGTCGTCTTCAGGGCGCCGGAGACAAAACTCATCGACGGCGAGCCGATGAAGGAGGCGACGAATTTGTTGGCGGGACGGTCGTAGAGTTCCAGCGGTGCGCCGACCTGCTGGATCTTGCCGCGGTCCATCACCACGATGCGGTCGGCCATGGTCATGGCCTCGATCTGGTCGTGGGTGACATAGACGATGGTCGATTTCAGCCGCTGGTGCAGCGCCTTGATCTCGGTGCGCATCTGCACGCGCAGTTGCGCGTCGAGATTGCTGAGCGGCTCGTCGAACAGGAACACCGAGGGTTCGCGCACGATGGCGCGGCCCATTGCGACGCGCTGGCGCTGGCCGCCCGACAGTTCCCGGGGATAGCGGTCGAGATAGGAGAACAGGTTGAGGACGCCAGAGGCCTTTTTCACCTTGGCGTCGATTGCCGTGCGGCTTTCGCCGCGGATCTTTGGGCCAAAGCCGATGTTGTCGGCCGCTTTCAGGTGCGGAAACAGCGCATAGGACTGGAAGACCATCGCGATGTTACGCTGCTGTGGCGGCAAATCGTTGGCGCGCACGCCGCCGATCAAGAGGTCGCCTGCGGTGATCGGCTCCAGCCCGGCCAGCATGCGCAGCAAGGTCGACTTGCCGCAGCCGGAAGGGCCGACCAGCACGACGAACTCGCCGCTCTTGATGTCGAGGCTGATGTTTTCGAGGATCTTGTGGCGTCCGAAGGATTTCGACAGGTCACGGAACTCGACATCGGTCATGGTCAGGCTCCCAATATGTCGTCGATGAAGGGCAGGAAGCCGGCGGTCAGTCCGGCGTCGACCGGCACCACCGCGCCGGTTATCCCCGATGCGCGATCCGAAACAAGGAAGGCCACCGCTTCGGCCACTTCCGTGGCGTCGACGATGCGGCCGAGCGGATAGAGCCGCTTGAGCTTGCCGAGAACATCCGGGTTCTTGGCCAGCCGATGGTCCCATGCGGCGGTGCGGATCGAGCCGGGGCAGACGACATTGGCGCGCAGCCCGTTGCGGCCGAGTTCCACAGCGACCGCTTTGGCATAGGCATTGATGCCGGCCTTGGCCGCGGCATAGGCCGGGTTGCCGAAGTGGGCGATGGCGTTGACGGAAGAGATGAAGACGACGCTGCCCGAACCGCGCGCGGCCATTGCCTTGATCAGCGGATCGGCGAACAGCATCACCCCGGTCAGATTGAGGTCGAGTTCATGCGTGATCTTGTCGGGGGTCAGCGCTGCAAGAGTCTCGGCGCGCGTCCAGCCGGCATTGTTGATCAGGATGTCGGGCACGCCGTCTTTCTCGAGGATCGCCGTGATCGCGGCATCGGTGGAGATCCGGTCGAGAAGGTCGAAGACGTGGCGCGACGCCAGATGCGGACTGCCGAGCTGGTCTTGCGACTGGTCGCAGCCGACGACGCGCGCGCCTCGTTCGGCCAGCAGCGCCACAATAGCCGAGCCGAGCCCGCCGCCGGCGCCGGTCACCAGCACGGTCTTGCCTGCGAATTCGGCCGTTGAAACCACGCTGCGCGCCTCCCTGGGATCTACGATAATCGGAAAACGCTATTTTAAGAAATGTAATTAAGCAACAGGATAATCCGCTTGCACAGCGCGAAATCATGGATAATGTAGGAAAGTCACATAAAGCCGTGGCCGCCTCAAAGCCGCAAGAGTGCAGACGCAATCAAATGGGAGAGATCGAATGAAGCTTGCAAAATGGACTGTCGGCGTGATGGCCGGAATGAGCCTGCTCGCCCTGGCCGCGCAGGCAGATGCCGGCGAGGTGCGCGTAACCGTCGCCGAATACAGCGCCAAGACCGGCCCGTATTTCGAAGCGGTGAAAAAGGAATTCGAGGCAGCCAACCCGGGTATCACCGTCAAGTTCGAAGTTGTGCCGTGGGACGTGCTGCTGCAGAAGCTGACCACCGACATCACGGCCGGTACCAATGCCGACCTGTCGATCATCGGCACCCGCTGGCTGATCGATTTCGTCCAGCAGGATGTCGCCGAGCCGCTCGACGCCTACATCAAGCCGGAGTTCAAGGACCGCTTCATCGACACCTTCCTGTCGCCGTCGATCATGGAGGGCAAGACCTATGGCCTGCCGATCGCGGCCTCGGCGCGCGCCATGTACTACAACAAGGAATTGTTCGAGAAGGCCGGAATCGCCAACCCGCCGGCAACCTGGACCGAGTTGCAGGAGGATGCGCGCAAGATCAAGGCACTGGGCACCGGCACGTTCGGCTTCGGCCTGCAGGGCAAGGAGATCGAGACCGACGTCTATTATTATTATGCGATGTGGTCGCAAGGCACCGAGATTCTCAACAAGGATGGCACGTCGGGCCTCGGCACGCCGGGCGCGCTCGAAGCCGCCAAGCTCTACAAGTCGATGATCGACGAAGGCCTGACGGAACCCGGCGTCACCTCCAACAACCGCGAGGACGTCCAGAACCTGTTCAAGCAGGGCAAGGTCGGCATGATGATCACCGCGCCCTTCCTGTCCAACCAGATCAAGGACGAGGCGCCGAACCTGAAATACGGCGTGGCCGCTATCCCCGCCGGACCGACCGGCGCGCGCGGCACGTACGGCGTCACCGATTCCATCATCATGTTCAAGAATTCCAAGAACAAGGATGAGGCCTGGAAGCTGCTCGACTTCCTGTTCACCACCGAACAGCGCGCCAAGTTCACGCAAGGGGAAGGCTTCCTGCCGGTGAACAAGGAAGAGGCCAAGATGGACTATTACGTCAACAATGCCGATCTGGCAGCGTTCACCGCGCTGCTGCCCGACGCCCGCTTTGCGCCGGTCATCCCCGGCTGGGAAGAAGTCGCCCAGATCACCTCGGATGCCATGCAGAAGATCTATCTCGGCGGCGACCCCGAGGCAGGCTTGAAGGAAGCGGCTGCCAAGGCCAACGCCGTGATCAAGAAATAGGGCGTATCTCCCTGCGCCCGGCGCGCCCCTGAGATCGGGGCGCGCCACACTTTCCTCTCCCTCCGGAGGGGGAGAGGTGGCTCGGCGAAGCCGAGACGGAGTGGGGGAACCACCTGGCAACCGCCGCGAACGGACATAGGAAGGGCAATAGGGGCAAACATCACCTCGCCTTGCGCCCCAAGGGTCGACCCCCGAGCTTCGCTCGACACCTCTCCCCTGATCGACGGGGGAGAGGAAAGGCATTCTTCTGAAGCGCTGCTAAAGACCGATATGCAAGATTGATCCGAGCTGGCGTGCCAGCGCCACAGAACCACGGTACAAAACCGGCCGATGCAAAATCGCTTCTTGCCCTATCTGCTGACCTTGCCCAGCCTGTTGCTGGCGGCGGTCGTCATCTTCTGGCCGGTCTGGGACCTGATCCAGATCTCGACGCATGACGTCAGCCGCTTCGGCCAGCTACGCGACTTCAACGATTTCGCCAATTATTCAGCCTTCCTCGCCGATCCCGATTTCCTGGCGGCACTCTGGCGCACCGGCCTGTGGACGTTGCTGGTGGTCGGCGGCGCGCTGCTGTTGTCGGTGCCGGTGGCGATGATCCTCAACACCGATTTCTACGGCCGCGGCATTGCCCGCGTCATCATCATGCTGCCCTGGGCGGTGTCGCTGACGATGACGGCGGTGGTCTGGCGCTGGGCGCTCAACGGTGAAAGCGGCATGCTGAACTCGGCGCTGATCGGGCTCGGCCTGATCCATGAAAACATCCAGTGGCTGGCGCGCGCCGAGACGGCATTCCCGATGCAGGTGCTGATCGGCATATTGGTGACGGTACCGTTCACCACGACCATCTTCCTCGGCGGCCTGTCGTCGATCCCCGACGACCTCTACGAGGCGGCGGCCCTGGAGGGGGCGACGCCGCTGCAGCAGTTCCGCGAGATCACCTTTCCGCTGCTGAAGCCGTTCATCAACATCGCCATCGTGCTCAACACCATCTACGTCTTCAATTCCTTCCCGATCATCTGGGTGATGACGCAGGGCGGGCCGGCCAACTCGACCGACATATTGGTCACCCATCTCTACAAGCTGGCCTTCCGCATCGGCAAACTGGGTGAAGCATCGGCGGTGTCGCTGCTGATGTTCGCCATCCTTTTGATCTTCACCATGATCTATGTGCGGCTTGCCATGCGGGAGCAGCGCACATGACGCCCAAGCTGAAGCGTACGATCATCGCCTGGCTGCTGCTTTCGCCGCTGCTCGTGGTGACGATCTTCCCCTTCGCGGTAATGTTTTTGACCGCGGTCAAGCCGCGGCAGGAGGTGCTGTCGCCGACCTGGTGGCCAAGCGAATTCCACTGGTCGAATTTTGCCGACATGTGGGTGGCGACCGGCTTTGGCCAGGCGCTGGCCAATTCGCTCTATGTCTCTGTTATCGCCACCGTCGGCGCTATCCTGATCTCGGTGCCGGCCGCCTATGCCATGTCGCGGTTTCGCTTTGCCGGCTATGGCGCCTTCCGCCAGTTCCTGCTGATCTCGCAGATGATCTCGCCGATCGTGCTGGTGCTCGGCCTGTTCCGGCTGATGGCGGCCTGGGGTCTGATCGAATCCACGACCGCGCTCGGCGTCATCTACATGGCTTTCAACGTCGCCTTCACCGTGTGGATGCTGCAAAGCTATTTCGACACCATCCCGCGCGATCTCGAGGAAGCAGCGTGGATGGAAGGCGCCGGCCGATGGCTGACCTTGCGAAAAGTGTTTCTGCCGCTTTGCCTGCCGGCAATAGCGGTGACCGCCATCTTCACCTTCATCAACGCATGGAATGAGTTCGTCGTTGCGCTCACAATGCTGCGCAGCCAGGAAAGTTACACGCTGCCTATCCAGGTGTTCTCGCTGGTCGCCGGCCGCTACACGATCGAATGGCACCATGTAATGGCGGCGACGCTGCTGGCGACGCTGCCGGTGGCAATCCTGTTCATCTGGCTGCAGCGCTATCTCGTCCGCGGGCTGGCGCTCGGGCGGTCAAATAACGGCGCCATTCACAACGGAGCTTTCATGCGCATCTTCACCGCCTCGCTGGCGACCGAAACCAACACCTTCTCGCCGGTGCCGACCGACCGGGCGTCGTTCGAGATGGCGTTCTATGCCGGGCCGGGCAAGCATCCAGACACGCCGACCTTGTGCTCCTCGCCGATGGTCGCGCTGCGCCGGCGTGCGGCTGCCGAAGGGCTGACCGTCATCGAAGGCACCGCCACCTGGGCGGAGCCGGGCGGGCTGGTGCAGCGGCAGACCTATGAGTCGTTGCGCGACGAGATTCTCGGCCAGTTGAAGGCAGCCTTGCCGGTCGACGCCGTCATCCTCGGCCTGCACGGCGCCATGGTGGCGCAAGGCTATGACGATTGCGAAGGCGATCTGCTGGAACGGGTTCGCGCAATCGTCGGGCCCGACGTGGTGATCGCGGTCGAGCTCGACCCGCACAGTCATCTGACCCCAAAGCGCGTCGCGGCATGCAATGTCATGGCCTATTTCCTCGAATTCCCGCACACCGACTTCTATGAGCGCGGCGAACATGTCGTCGAGCTTGGATTGGCGGCGGCGCGCGACGAGATCAAGCCGGTGATCTCGACGTTCGACTGCCGCATGATCCAGGTGCTGCCGACCAGCCGCGAGCCGATGCGCTCCTTCGTCGACCGCATCAAGGCGCTGCACGGCAAGGACGGCGTGCTGTCGGTCTCGGTCATCCATGGCTTCATGGCCGCGGACGTGCCGGAAATGGGCACGCGCATCCTGGTCGTCACTGACAATGACAAGGCCAAGGGCGATGCGCTGGCGGAGAGGCTAGGGCACGAGCTTTACGCCATCCGCGAAAGGACGGCGATGACGATGCTGAACACCGAGGACGGCATCGCGCGGGCACTGGCCGTGCGCAAGGAAAATCCCGGCAAGCCGGTTGTGATTGCCGACATCTGGGACAATCCCGGCGGTGGCGTCGCCGGCGACGGTACGGTCGTGCTGCGCGCCATGCTGGAACAGGGCGTGGACAATTTTGGCGTGGCGACGATCTGGGACCCGATCGCTGTCACCTTTTGCCAGGCGGCAGGCGAAGGCGCCGTCATCGACCTGCGCTTCGGCGGCAAGGCCGGGCCGCTGGCCGGCGAACCGATCGATGCGCGCGTCAAGGTGTTGAAAGCCGTCCCCGAGGGCTGGCAGAGCTTCGGGCCGAGCCGGGTGACGCTCGGACCGACGGCGCTGGTGCGGCTCGAAGGCACCGAAATCGACATCATCCTCAACACCAACCGCACGCAGACCTTCGAGCCGGATGTCTTCTCCAACATCGGTGTCGATCCGTTGTCGAAGGACATATTGCTGATCAAGTCAACCAACCATTTCTACGCCGGCTTTGAACCGATCGCGGCGGAGATCATCTATGTCTCGGCGCCGAGCTCGTATCCGAGCAATCCGGCGGTGACGGATTACAGGAAGCTGACGCGGCCGGTGTGGCCACGGGTGGCGGATCCTTGGCGCTGGTGATCTCCCCCTCGAGGGGGGAGATAAGGCGGCGCTATAGCAATCCCCGCTTCACCATCATCGCTTCCGGCGAAGGCATCTTGCCGCGGAACGCCGTGTACAGCTCCTCCGGATCCATCGACCCGCCAGCGGCATAGATATTCTTCCGAAGCCGTTCCGCCAGCGCCGGGTTGAAGGGATCGCCGGTCTCCTCGAAGGCGGCGAAGGCGTCGGCGTCGAGCACTTCCGACCACATGTAGGAATAGTAGCCGGCTGAATAACCGTCGCCGGAGAAGATATGGCCGAAATGCGGGGTGCGATGACGCATGGCGATGGTGTCGGGCATATCAAGCTTTTCCAGCGTTTCGGCTTCGAAACGCAGCGGTTCCGCCGGCGCATCCGGCCGCGCGTGATACGCCATGTCGATCAGCGCCGACGCTGTGAACTCGACCGTGGCGAAACCGGCGCCGAACGTGCGGGCGGCCAGCATCTTGTCGAGCAGCGACTTCGGCATCGGCTTGCCGGTCTTAACATGCAGCGCATGCTTTTCCAGCACTGCGGGCACCGTCAGCCAGTGCTCGTAGAGCTGCGAAGGCAGTTCGACGAAATCGCGGGAAACCGAGGTGCCCGCCACCGACGGCCAGGTGACGTCGGTCAGCATGCCGTGCAAAGCATGGCCGAACTCGTGGAACAGGGTCTTGGCCTCATCGACCGACAACAGCGCTGCTTCCCCGGCCGGCGGCTTGGCGAAGTTCATGATATTGTAGATCACCGGCTTGGAGCCATCGCCAAGCTTGTAGCCCGACTTCAGCGCGCTCATCCACGCGCCGGAGCGCTTCGAGGACCGGGCGAAATAGTCGGCGAGGAACAGGCCGCGCTCGCTGCCATCGGCGTTCTTCACCACGAAGACGCGCGCGTCGGGATGCCAGGCGGCGATGCCCTTCTTCTCCTCGAAAGTGATGCCGAACAGTTTTGTGGCGACGTCGAAGCAGGCGTCGATGATGCGGTCGAGTTGCAGATAGGGTTTCAGTTCCGCCTCGTCGAAGGCGAATTTTTCGGCGCGCAATTTCTCCTGGTAGAAGCGCCAGTCCCAGGCGGCGAATTTTTCGTTGCTGCCTGCCTTGGTCGCCAGCCGCTCCAGCTCCTTCTGGTCGGCGGCGGCCTTCTCCAGCGCTTTCTCCCAGACCGGGTCGAGGAGGTCGTGCACCGCCTTCGGCGTCTTGGCCATGGTGTCGTCGAGTTTCAGCGCGGCGAACGAGGCATAGCCTAGCAGCCTGGCCTTTTCGGCGCGCAGTTTCAGCATGTCGCGCACCACTGCGGTGTTGTCGCTGGCGCCGCCATTCTGGCCGCGCATGGTGAAAGCGCGGAAGGCGCTCTCGCGCAGGTCGCGGCGTTCGGAGAAGGTCGTGAACGGCTCATAGATAGAGCGCGACAAGGTGACTGCGTAGCGGCCTTTCTGGCCGCGCGTCTCGGCGGCTTCGGCCATCGAACTCTTCACGAAGTCCGGCAGGCCCGCAAGATCAGCCTCGTCGAGGAAAAGCGCCCAGTCGCGCTCGTCGGCCAGCACGTTCTGGCCGAAGGTCGTGCCGAGCGAGGACAGCTCCTCGCTGATGTTGGCCAGCCGCTTCTTGCCGTCGGCGTCGAGTTTTGCGCCCGATCGCACAAAGCCTTTCCAGGTCTTCTCCAGCACCCGCAGCGTCTCGGCGTCGAGTTTGAGCGTCTCACGGCGCTGGTAGAGAGCGTCGACGCGGGCAAACAATTTCTCGTTCATCGAGATCGCCGAGAAATGCCTCGACATTTTTGGCGAGATATCGCGCTCCAGCGCCTGGATCGCATCGTTGGTGTGGGCGCCGGCCCGGCACCAGAAGATCGACGAGACATGGTCGAGCGGCTCACCGGCGAGCTCGAGGGCTGCCAGCGTATTCTCGATGGTCGGCGCATCCTTGTTGCCGGCGATCGCATCGATTTCGGCCTCATGTGCCTTCAGCGCCGCGTCGAACACCGAGGAGAAATCGTCGTCGCCGATGCTGGCAAAATCCGGCAGGCCGAGCGGCCCTTGCCATTTGGTCAGCGGATGGGCGGCGAGATCGACGGTTTTCGTGGACGGCATGGGGGATCTTTCGATGATTGGCGGAGCTTGCTGACCGATGTAGGGCGATGACTGGCGCGGCGCAACAGCGCGGCCGTTCAAGCCCGCGTCAGAAGCCGTCGCAATTTTCCGCGATCGCCGCTTGCGAACTGGCGGTGATGCGGTTGCCGGTGACGGCGAACGTCTCCTGCATCAGCATGTCATTGTTGGGGAAATCATAGCAGGCGATGACAGTTGTGACGCCGGCCTCGCTCTTTTCGACGCGATGCCGGATTGCGGCTCCGGCGACCGCGCCCTTCCATTCGTCGATCGACGCGATGAACTCCTGCTTCGACTGTACGACGCCGACATCGTCGAGCTTGATGCGGACATCGTCGGCGAGCAGGTCCGACAATTCGGTGCGATCGGCGACCAGCAGCGCCGAATACCAGCGGTCGATAATGGCGCCGTCATCGGAGCGGGCAGGGACGAGCGAAATCAGCAGCGCCGCTACGGCGAAAGCGATCGCAGGCCAAACCCGCATTCTTGCCTCCTCTTATTTGACCATGCCCTTATCCGAAAACCGGTTCCCACTTTTCGGGATCATGGGTCTACGTCAAATCCGGCCGCTCGAAGTCGCCGGTGTCCTTGTTCATCACCCAGAGCTCGCCGGTCGAGATGTCGAACCAGGCGCCATGCAGCGACAGCCGCCCCTTGCCTTCGAGGATGGAGACGCAAGGGAAGGTCCTGAGATTGGCGATCGAATAGCGGATGGAAATCCGCTCCAGCGCCGTCTGCCGTTCGGTTGTCGTCATGAACGTGCTGGACGAAACGGTTTCGGCGGCCGGCGCGATCAGGCTCATCCATTTGCCGATGAAGTCGCCGGGCGACAGCGGCGCCGAATTGGTGTCGAGCGCGGCGCGGATGCCGCCGCAGCGGCCATGGCCCATCACCACGATGTTTTTCACCTTCAGGCTCTGCACGGCGAATTCGAGCGCGGCCGAGGTCGAGTGGAACTCGCCGTCCGGCGCATAGGGCGGCACCAGATTGCCGACATTGCGCAGGACGAACAGTTCGCCCGGACCGGCGTCGAAGATCGCCTCGGGGGCAGAGCGGGAATCGCAGCAGGCAACGATCATGGTTTCGGGCGCCTGCCCCTCGCGGGCAAGCTCGCGATAGCGTCCGCTCTCGGTGAGATAGCGGCCATTCATGAAGTTGCGGTAGCCGGTCCAAAGATGTTCGGGGAGATGGGGCATGGGCTAGGGATGAAGCCTTTCGGGGTTAGCGACGGCAGCTCATTTCAAGTTAGAAAGGCTCTAACGGCAAATGCCCGTCGCGGGCAATGCCGAATTGCGGATGGCTTCGTCGCAAATCGCCATGCCGCACGCATGGCGCCGCTTGCCTCACGCCCAGATCGCCAGGGGAATGCCGAAACGGTCGGCAAGCGGCGGGTCGGGAAACGGCGTTGCCTCCCCGCCGGCAATGCGTCCGGCAATCAGCATCATCGCTGCGGCGTCGAGGAAATCGTCGGCGGCAGCACCGCGTTGCGGCGGCTGGTCAAGGAAAGCTCTGGTATAGCCGTGCCGGCAGAGCAGTGCCTTGCGTTCTTCCATCCCGGCCGGATTGACGGCGCCCTTGATCTTCTTCGGCAGTGTCATCGGTTTTTCGCCGTTCAGCCGGCAGAAGGCCACTTCGGGATGCGATTCGAAGACGCGGCGGCGCAGTTGCGGACGTGCGATCAGCAGCGCGTCGATCTCGCGTATCTTGGCAAAGATGCCGAAGGCCTGGATCGAGACGCCGCGTGGCGGATCGGAGGTCGCCTTGGCCACCTCGCTGGCGCGCCGATGTGCCTCATACCAGGCCTCGACCGTGGTGAAGCCGCTGGTGTCGGCGTAGAGGGCCGGGCGGGACGGGATAGAGAAGACGCTGGATTGCCGTGCTCCGAGCATTGGCCGTACCAAGGTCTCCGGCCCGCGCCCGCCTCTTTGCGAGACGTCCGGCAGGCCGATCGGCATGTCGACGACCACTGTCGCATCGGCGGGCAAGGCGTCGAGCAGGGTCGCAAAGCTGGGAAAGACGCGGACTGACGGCGCGGCATCCAGATCGCGGCGGACGGCGATCCAGCCGGCCTTGCAGCCGTCGACGCCGACGACCACGGTCGAGGTCACGCCCGGCGGTCCCGCCCCGGATGCGTGAGGTGGCGCAGTTGCACCATCGCCATCGGATGCGACAGGCTCTGGGCATCGGTTTCAAGCTGCAACTCGTCGCCGCCACGCTTGGCGGTTCGCGCCAGGATTTCGTAGACGGCGGCGGTGGTCGATTGCAGCGCCTTGATCGGCGGCTGCCCCGACAGGATGCGGGCGAGGTAGACGGCCGCAGTCAGGTCACCGAGGCCATTCGGCGGCTTGTCGATGAGGCGGTGTTCGGCCAGCAGCGCCTGGGTGCCGTCAAGCAGCAGATTGCCGGTGCCGCCGGTCATCATCGACTGTGCCGACGTCACCAGCATTGTTGACGGTCCGGCATGGAGGGCGGCCGAGATCACCGATTTCAGATCGGGCAAAGGCGCGCCGGCCATCCACTCCAGCTCATAGCGGTTGGGGGTGGCGATGTCGGCGATCGGCATCAGCCGGTCGCGCATCGCGGCGGCCGTCGGCTCGGGCACATAGAGCCCGCCGGAATCGCCCATCACCGGATCGCATATATAAATCGCGTCCGGCGTCTTGGCCTTGACCGCCGCAACCAGCGAGGCGACGGCCTCGGCCTGGCCGGCCTCGCCAAGATAGCCCGACAGCACCGCGCCGACCTCACCCAGCCAGGGCGCGCGCTCGAGATCGGCCATCAGCGCCTTGAACTGGTCGAGCGGCGGCACGATGCGCGTGGCGCGGCCATGGCCCGGATGCCAGGGCAAGATGACCGTCGGTACCGCCCACACGGGAAAGCCCAGCGTCTCCAGCGCAAACACGGCGGCGCGGTTGCCGACCGAGCCGCGGGCGACATGGCTGGAAATGACGATGACCGCGCGCGGCGCGTCGGCTTTTTCGCGGTTCATGGAAAATCCTAGATACGGATAATTTTTCGTTGAATCGTCATCCTGATCTATCTCTTTGGTTGGAGGATGATCTCCGGACAAAACGGTTCCCCGTTTGTCCGAGAAAACCGGTTCCCACTTTTCAGGATCATGCTCTAGCTGCCCCGGGAGACGTAGTACACGAGCCAGATCAAAAGGCCGAGGGCGACGATGAGCCCAAGTGCGCGACCGATGCGGGTGCCCCAGACCTCGATCGGATCGGATCGGTCGGCCTCCGCTGCGGTAACATGATCGCGCGCGCCTTTCGCTGCCCGTGACACCAGCGATGCGCCGCCAAGGCCGCCCTCGTTCGCCACGCGCTCGATAATGCGGCGCGATTCGCTGTCATCGTCGTGGCGTTCCGCCATGATCCTGTCCTGTTTGCCGGGAACCATACCGTGTTCGCGCGATCAATCACAGGGCCTCGCCGGCGCATGAATGCGCGCCAGGAATGCGCGCCAGCGGCAGACATTTTCTTGAGCGCGGATTGTGCTAATGCTTCGCATGCAACTTCTGTCGAGGGACCTCACCATGTTTGCCCAGCGCCTTGCCTTCCCTTTCCGCAGTCTGCCGGCCGTGCTGATGATGGCCGTCGTGCTGCCTCTGCTCGCCGGCTGCGGCTTCAACACCATCCCGACGGCGGAGGAAAACGCCAAGGCGGCATGGAGCGAGGTGCTGAACCAGTATCAGCGTCGGTCCGACCTCATTCCCAATTTGGTCGAGACGGTGAAGGGCTATGCCTCGCATGAAAAGGACACGCTCGATGCGGTGGTCGAAGCGCGCGCCAAGGCGACGCAGATCACGGTGACGCCGGAAACGCTGAAGGACCCCGAAGCGCTCAAGAAGTTCCAGGATGCGCAATCAGGGCTGACCAGCGCGCTGTCGCGGCTGATCGCGGTGTCGGAGGCCTATCCCGACCTCAAGGCCAACCAGAATTTCCTGGCGCTGCAGGCGCAACTCGAAGGCACCGAGAACCGTATCGCCGTGGCGCGGCGCGACTACATCCTGGCGGTCAAGGATTACAATCTGACGCTGAGGACCTTTCCGTCGGTGCTATGGGCAACCTTCTGGTTCCGCAGCAACGAGCCCTTCGCCAACTTCACCGTCGAAGAAGACAAGATGCAGCCGCCGAAGGTCGATTTCGGCACGAAGCAGGGCGGGTGATGACGTCTGGGTGAGCTTGGCCTTTGCCAGCCTTGCGTTCCTTCACACCCCCCTCTGTCCTGCCGGACATCTCCCCCTCAAGGGGGGAGATCAGCTGTCTTCTGTCCTTGCGCCAAATATCAGCGTTGCCGGCTGAGCGTCGGCAGCGAGATTGCCAATCTCCCCCCTCGAGGGGAGATGTCCGGCAGGACAGAGGGGGACGCGAAGGAACGCCAACCTTGGTGTTCTTCTCGCCTTTCTGGCCGTCTTCCTGCCCCTCACCGCCTTCGCCGCCGACCTCCCCGCGCTGACCGGCCGCGTCGTCGATAACGCCGGCATTATCGACGCGGGAACCAAAGCCGCGCTCACCCAGAAACTCGCCGACTTCGAGACAAAAGGCTCCGACCAGATCGTCGTCGCCACCATCCCCAGCCTCGACGGCGAGGAGATCGAGCCTTACGCCAACCGGCTGTTTCGCTTCTGGAAGCTCGGCCAGGCCAAGGAAAATAACGGCGTGCTGCTGCTGGTGGCGCCGAACGACCGCAAGATGCGCATCGAGGTCGGCTATGGGCTGGAAGGCACGCTGACCGATTTGCACACCAAGCTGATCATCGAAAACGACATGGTGCCGGCGTTCCGCGCCGGCGATTTCTCCGGGGGCATTTCCAAGGCCGTCGACGACATGGTGATGGTGCTGGAAGGCAATCCGGAGGAATTGGAGGCGCGCGGCGAGCGCAACCAGAAGCCGCCCATCAATACCGACAATCTGTTCTTCGGCGTCTTCATCAGCATCTGGGCAATCATCTTCTTCGGCAGCATGGCCGCCTCCATCCTGCCGCCGATCTTCGGCCAAAAACTCGGTCCCGGCCGCTATCGCTGGCTCGGCATGACATTCGAGCCGGGCCGGCGGTCGTCCAGCGGCGGCTGGTCTTCGGGCGGGGGCGGCTGGTCGTCGGGTTCAAGCGGTGGTGGCGGCTTTTCCGGCGGCGGCGGTTCGTCCGGCGGCGGCGGCTCCTCGGGAAGCTGGTGACGAGATGACAACACGCATCGCCAATCCCTGGCATGGCCGCTTCGCCACGATGACCGGCGCTGCCTTGCTGGTCTTGCTCGTCAGCTTCGCGGCGCTGGCGGCGGAACTGCCCGCCCTCACCGGTCGTGTCGTCGACAATGCAGGCATCATCGATGCCGCGACCGAGGCGGCGCTCACCCAAAGACTGGCCGATTTCGAGACCAAAGGCTCCGACCAGATCGTCGTCGCGACGGTTCCCAGCCTCGACGGCGAGGAGATCGAGCCTTACGCCACCCGGCTGTTCAACGCTTGGAAGCTCGGCCAGAAGGCCAAGAACAATGGCGTGCTTCTGCTGGTGGCCGTGAACGACCGCAAGATGCGCATCGAGGTCGGCTACGGGCTGGAAGCCACGCTCACCAACCAGCACGCCACACGGATCATTGAAGGCATGGTGCCGGCCTTCCGCGCCGGGGATTTCTCCGGCGGTATTTCCAAAGCGGTCGACGACATGATCATGGTGATTGAGGACAGTCATGGTGGTTGAGGGGAACTGGTGACGGCATGACAGTACGCGTCTTCAATCCGCCAAGACCTGGCCGCGCAGCCGCGACGATCGGCATCGCGCTGTTGACGATGCTCACCATGCTGTTTGTAGCTTTGGCGGCAGACCTGCCGGCACTCACCGGGCGGGTGGTCGACAATGCCGGTATTATCGACGCCGCGACCAAGGCGGCACTGACGCAGAAGCTCGCGGATTTCGAGACCAAAGGCTCCGACCAGATCGTCGTCGCCACGATCAACAGCCTCGACGGCGAGGAGATCGAACCCTACGCCAACCGGCTGTTCCGCTTTTGGAAACTCGGGCAGGCCGGCGAAAACAACGGCGTGCTTCTGCTGGTGGCCAAGAACGACCACAAGATGCGCATCGAGGTCGGCTACGGGCTGGAAGGCACGCTGACCGACCTGCACACCAAACTGATCATCGAAAACGACATGGTGCCGGCGTTCCGCGCCGGTGATTTCTCCGGCGGCATTTCCAAGGCCGTCGACGACATGGTCATGGTGCTGGAAGGCAACCCGGAAGAGCTGGAGGCGCGCGGCAAGCGCAACCCGGCCGACCGCAGCACGCCCATCGATCCCGTCGTCGCGGTCTTCCTGATCCTGTGGGCGGCGATGTTCTTCGGCGGCCTGGCGATGGCCTTCCTGCCGCCGATCTTCGGCACCAAGCTGTCGCCGGGCGTGTATAAATGGCTGGGCATGACCTTTCGCTACGGCCAGGGGCCGAGCGGATCGTCCTCGGGCTCCAGCAGCTGGACAACAAGTTCGTCGTCGGGCAGCAGCTGGTCTTCGGGCTCAAGCAGCGGCGGCGGGTTTTCAGGCGGCGGCGGTTCGTCTGGCGGTGGCGGGTCTTCAGGGAGCTGGTGAGAGAAGATGGCAACACGACCGATCAGCCCACAGGACCATGAGCGCATCGCCACCGCGATCCGCGCGGCCGAGGCCAAAACCGACGGCGAGATCTACTGCGTCGTTGCGCATGCCAGCGACGGCTATTTCTTTCCCGCCGCCTTCATGGCGACATCAGGCATGCTGATTGCCAGCCTCGCCGTCGCTTATGGGCTGGAAGCCTGGTGGCTGTCCATCCGGCTGCCGCATTTCGTCATTGTCCAACTGCTGGCACTGGCCTCGGTGTTGGTGCTTTTGTGGGCGCTGCCCGGCTTGCGCATCCATCTGGTGCCGCGCCGGCAGCGTTATCAGGCGGCACATCACAATGCGCTCAGGCAGTTCCTCGCCCGCAATGTCCACCGCACCACGGCGCGCACCGGCGTGTTGGTCTTCGTGTCGATCGCCGAGCGTTATGCCGAAGTGGTCGCCGATTCGGGCATCGACAGCAAGGTCGGCCAGCATGTCTGGGACGGCGTGGTGCGCGATCTCCTGCAGCATGCCGGTGACGACCGGCTCGCCGACGGCTTCGTCAAGGCGATCGGGCAGGTCGGCGCGGTGCTGGCCGAGCATTTCCCGGTGACGTCGGGCGATGCCAATGAACTGGACGATCATCTCGTCGAGATCTGAAAAGCCAGCACGCGCTACCCGGACGGACGCCTGACCGCGCCGGCTGGGTGCGTTTTCCAGGCAGGCTTTGCCCATTGTCAGCAGTGTCGCGATCGGCTGTGAGAAAGCGGTCGGCGGGCTGACCTCGACTCTTGCAAATGGCCGATGCGGGTTTATGGTTAACAAATCATGAATACGCTGAGCATCGACATCAGGAAAGCCGAACCGCGCGACGCTGGCGCCATTGCGGACGTGCACCAGCAGGCTTGGGAGGGCGCCTATTCCGGCATCATCCCGCATCGCTCGCTGACCTCGATGATCAACCGCCGCGGCGCCGACTGGTGGGCCAACGCCATCCGCCGCGCCGCCACCGTTCTGGTGGTCGAGATCGGCGGCACCATCGCCGGCTATGCCACGATCGGCAAGAACCGCGCCCGCGAGCTGAAGCAACAGGGCGAAATCTACGAACTTTACCTGCGTCCGGAATATCAAGGCATCGGGCTCGGCAGCCGGCTGTTCAAGGCGGCGCGGGCGCGGCTTGCCGACCACGGGCTGAAGGGAATGGTGGTGTGGGCGCTGGAAGACAACCAGAACGCACTTTCCTTCTATGCCGGCGCGGGTGGCCGTGACGTCGCCGAAGGCGTCGAGATTTTCGAGCAGAGGGCGCTCAAGAAGGTCGCCTTCGTCTGGGAATGACCGGCCTCGGTTACAAATCATCATAAACCGTGCGCTTCCGTTAGCGCTTCGCACCAATCGCCGCATTGCACCATGCCGCGCCGCCCGCTATCGATCTTGGACATCGAGAGAGGGATTTAAGCCATGCGAATCGAAGCCATTGCCATCGGAAAGAACCCGCCCGAGGACATCAACGTCATCATCGAGGTGCCGATCGGCGGCGAGCCGATCAAGTACGAGATGGACAAGGAGGCCGGCACGCTGTTCGTCGACCGTTTCCTGCACACCTCGATGCGCTACCCCGGCAATTACGGTTTCGTGCCGCACACGCTCTCGGGCGACGGCGACCCGATCGACGTTCTGGTCTGCAACACGCGCGCCTTGGTGCCGGGATGCGTCATCAATGTGCGGCCGATCGGCGTGCTGGTGATGGAAGACAATGCCGGCCAGGACGAGAAGGTCATTGCCGTGCCGTCGCCGAAGCTGACGCTGCGCTACGAAAACGTCACCGAATACACGCAGCTGCCCGAGATCACCCGCGACCAGGTCCAGCACTTTTTCGAGCACTACAAGGATCTCGAGCCCGGCAAATGGGTCAAGATCGAAGGCTGGCACGATTCCAAATACGCCAAGAAGATGATCGTCGACGCGATCGCACGGGCGAAGGCGGCGAAGTAGCGCCGAGAGAGGCCTGCGTCTCGTTCAAGTAAGCGGCAAACGCCAGCGCGAGGCACCCCCCTGGCCTGCCGGCCATCTCCCCCTCAAGGGGGGAGATCGGATGTCGCAACGGCTTTCGTCAATTTTCAGCGCCGAAAGAAAAGCGCCGCCAGCGAAGCTGCCAATCTCCCCCCTTGAGGGGGAGATGCCCGGCAGGGCAGAGAGGGGTGCCTTGCACCCACGTGGCTAGTTATCCACCCTGCCAAAAGCCGGGACGTTGCCGATGACGGTGTGCTTGTCCTTGCCACAGGCGAAACTCTTCGCCTTTTCGTCCGCCAGCTTGCGCGCCTGGTCGTTGGCCTGAGGGTTGCCGGTGGCGAGCACGAGGCCGATGGTGCAGCCGTCGCGGGCTTCCATCTGGGCGACCTTGGCGACGAGCAGCACTTCGGTCGGCTTGTTCTCGTCCTCGGGATTGCTGATCGAGCGGCGGTGGATGACGGCAAAGGGAACGGCAACGTCGCCCTTGGTCTCGATGCGCCATTCGACCCTGGCGCCGGACGAGTTGAAGCCGGAAAAGCTCTCCCAGACCGAGGTCATCTCGCCGCCGGGCGGAAACCCGTAGAACAGCGATTCACGCGCATCGTCATAGGCGATCAGCACGGGATAGCCGCGATAGCCGGAGCAGGCGAGTTCGGCCCAGTCGCCGTCACCTTCCTCGGCCTGCGCATAGGTGACGCAATCCTTTTGCGAGTCGAGGTCGGTGTAGACGCTGGATATTCCGTCGGCATGGGCGACCTGGCAGAGGCCGGCAAGGGCAAGCGAGAGCAGAAGAGCGCGCATGGCGAATAATCCCTGTGGTTATTTCGCTATCGGGCTCTGAGCCTCGCAAAAAAATATAGCGCGTACAAAGCGGAAAACGAAGCGGCTGCAACGAACGCCTGGTAGTCCATCCAGCAGATTGCGAGGAGTGACGCGCAGGCGGCAAGCAGGACGACGGGAACAAAAACATCCAGGTATAAAAATACCAAAGCGACTGCGCTTATCGACGCGATCAGAATGCGCGCCGTTTGGGTAATGCCGTGTGCCTTGCCGTCGAAATACATCCCAACATACATCGCAACCGATGCGACCAAAAACAGAAAAAGCACTCTGCGCAGAACGGCCTCCTTGACCCTGTGCTCGTTCAGGTCGAAGACCGTGGCAATATCCCTCTTTTCCTCGTGCGAGATCAACGCCAGGTCGCCCCGCTTCATGTAATTGATCCCGAACATTTTTTTGAGATCGTCCAAAATCGTCTGAGCAATGTTCAAGTCGTTACCTGCGATTCTGTTTTGATCGCTGACATGACGGCGATATTGCTTGCGGTTGGAATGGATCGCAAGAGGTCTATTTCTTCAAGCTCGCCTCGATCAGCAGGTCGGCGTTGCGGGCGACCGCTGCCGCCGGGCCGCCGAGGCCGAAGAGCTGGCCACTGATATAGGCGCCTTCGATCAACAGCAGCAGGCCGTCGCCGAGCGTCTCAGGGTCTTTAGCGCCCATCGCTGCGGCCATCGCGCGCAGGCGGTGGCGCAACTCCTGCTTGTTGGCCTCGCTGACGACGCGCGCCGGATGGCCATGTTCGGGATATTCCACCGCCGCGTTGGTCATGCCGCAGCCGCGATAGTCCGGCCTTTGCGTGCGCTTGCCGACGCGAGTCAGGAAAGCCCTGAGCTGTGCCCGCGGGTCGCCGGGATGGGCAGCCACGGCTTCGTCGAAACGCTCCCAATACTCACGGTCATATTGCCTGAGATAGGAAGCGGCGAGCTCGTCCTTGGAGGGAAAGCTGCGGTAGAGGCTGGGCTTGGTGACGCCGGCGCGCTTGACGATCTCGTCGACGCCGATCGCCCGGATGCCGCGGCGGTAGAACAGGTCGTACGCCACGTCGAGGATTTTCTTGGCAGCCTTGGGCGGTGCGGCTGCATGACCGTCCTTGATGGTCAGTTCAATATTTTTGTCCGTTGGCATGGTATGACTCGATTGACGTGTTACCGATCGGTACGTATACATGTCCTCACCCTGCAACGTACCGGTCAGTAACATGATAGCTCAATCTCGTCCCTTTGGCCAGCGCTACGCTTTCGTCGTGGTTGGCGTCATCTTCCTCTGCTTGTTGATCGCGGCCGGGCTTCGTTCCGCACCCTCGGTGATGATGCTGCCGTTGGATAAAAGCTTCGGCTGGGGGCGCGATACGGTTTCGATTGCCGCCGCGATCGGCATCTTCCTTTACGGCCTGACCGGGCCGTTTGCCGCCGCATTGATGGAGCGTATCGGCTTGCGCCGCACGCTGCTTGCCTCGCTTGTGATCATGTCGGGCTCGACCGCGCTCAGCCTGCTGATGACCGAGCCATGGCATCTGTTCCTCACCTGGGGCGTGTTTTCAGGTATCGGCTCCGGCGCGGTCGCCACCGTGCTCGGCGCCACCATCGTCAACCGCTGGTTCAAGACCAATCGCGGCTTGGTGATGGGGCTGATGTCGGCCTCCAGCGCCACCGGCCTCTTGGTGTTCCTGCCGCTGCTGGCATCGCTCGCCCAGTCGGGCGGCTGGCAGCCCGTCGCTACCGCCGTCTCGATCGCCACTGCCTGTCTTCTGCCGCTGGTCTGGCTGTTGGTTCCGGAGCGTCCCGCTTCGATCGGCATGGTGCGCTATGGCGCCGGGGCGGATGACGTGCCGCCGGTGTCGCCGGCATCGCAAGGCAATTTCCTGGCGCATACGCTCAACACGCTGCGCCGCGCTGCCGGCACCCGCGTCTTCTGGTATCTGTTCGCCACGTTCTTCATCTGCGGTTTCACCACCAACGGGCTGGTCGGCACGCATCTGATCTCCTTCTGCGGCGACATGGGCATCCCCGAGGTGCAGGCCGCGGGCCTGTTGTCGCTGATGGGCATTTTCGACCTGATCGGCACGACTTTGTCGGGTTGGCTCACCGACCGTTTCGACCCGCGCAAGCTGCTCGGCGTCTACTACGGCATTCGCGGCCTGGCGCTGATCTATCTGCCCTATTCCGGCTTCTCGGCGACCAGCCTGATCATCTTCGCCGTGCTCTACGGTCTGGACTGGATCGCCACCGTGCCGCCGACGCTCAGGCTCGCCAACGAGGCCTTCGGCGACCGCAGCGGCCCGATCGTGTTCGGCTGGATCGTCGCCGGCCACCAGGTGGGGGCCGCCACCGCCGCTGCCTTCGGCGGCACCATGCGCGAATTGCAGGGCAATTACGAACTGGCCTTCCTGATCGCCGGCTTGACGGCGATCGTGGCTGCGTGTCTGTCGCTGCTGATCAATACGAGCAGGCCGGCTTTCGATCCGGAGCCGCAAGCGGCGTAAGGCGCGGTACTAATCTCCCCCCTCAGGGGGGAGATGGCCGCGAAGCGGCCAGAGGGGTCCGTGCGACCGGACTCAGCCTCTTGCGCATAGGAGGTCGGCGCTCCAAGCGAGGCGACCCCCTTCTGTCGCCTTCGGCGACATCTCCCCCCTCAAGGGCGGAGATCACCTGTCGATTGTTATCAAAGTTTCATCTTCCCGAGATGTGGCTGAAGCATTGAAGCTGGAGCTTGCTGGCACCGTTCGAAGCCATCAGGAGACAGCCATGAACAAGATCTCGTTGACCCGCCGCGCTTTCGTCACCTCTGCCAGCGCCGCCGGTCTGCTCGGCGCATCGGGGCTCGCTTTGCCCTATTATTCGCGCGCCAGCCAGCGCCCGGCCTTCACCCATGGCGTCCAGTCCGGCGATGTCGATGCCTCGAGCGGCATGGTGTGGACGCGCACCGACCGGCCTTCGCGCGTCATGTTCGAAGTGTCGTCGACGGAAAACTTCGCCAATGCGACGCGGCTGGCGCCGCTCGATACCTCGCCGGCCAGCGACTTCACGGTCAAGCGCCTGCTCACCGACCTCGCCTCCGACCAGGATATCTTCTACCGGATGACTGCCGCCGACCTGTCGGATATCAACGCCGTTTCCGAACCGATCGTCGGCCGTTTCCGCACAGCACCCGCCTCGAAGCGCGACATAAAATTCGCCTGGTCGGGCGACACGGCCGGCCAGGGCTGGGGAATCGATGAGACCGGCATGAAAACCTACGCCACCATCGCCAGGCACACGCCGGATTTCTTCCTGCATTCCGGCGACACCATCTATGCCGATGGCGCCATGAAGGACGAGGTAGACCTGCCTGGCGGCGGCAAGTGGAAAAACGTCGTCCTGATCGACGGCAAGCGCAAGGTGGCCGAGACGCTGGATGAGTACCGCGACCAGTGGAAATACAACATGATGGACAAAAACGTTCTGGCCTTGAGCGCCATCTGCCCGACCTTCTACCAGTGGGACGATCACGAGGTGCTGAACAACTGGTCGGATTCGAAGAATCTCGGCGCCGACAGCCGCTACACCGAAAAATCCGTCCATGTGCTCGCGGCGCGTGCGGCGCGCGCCTTCCATGAGATGACGACGATCCGCTACGAGCCGTCCGAGCCCGGCCGCGTCTACCGCAAGATCGCGCATGGGCCGCTGCTCGACGTGTTCTTCCTCGACATGCGCTCCTATCGCGGCCCGAACGGCCCCGACATGCAGGAGGACATGACGCCGCAGTCACGCATGCTGGGCGAACAGCAGACGAAATGGCTGAAGCGCGAGCTGACGAATTCCAGGGCGACCTGGAAGATCATTGCCGCCGACATGCCGCTCGGCCTCGTCGTCTGGGACGACGGCGCCAAGAAGGTCGGCGCGGAAGCCATCAGCAATGGCGACAATGGCCTGCCCAAAGGCCGCGAGCTCGAGATCGCCGACCTGTTGCGCTACATCAAGACTGCCGGCATCACCAACACGGTCTGGTTGACCGCCGATGTCCACTACACGGCGGCGCACTATTACAACCCCGACAAGGCGCGGTTCCAGGATTTCAATCCTTTCTGGGAATTCGTCTCGGGCCCGATCCACGCCGGTACCTTCGGTCCCAATGATTTCGACATGACCTTCGGCCCGGAGCTGAAATTCATCAAGGCGCCGACCACCGAACAGGGCCAGAACCTGCCACCCTCGGCCGGCCTGCAGTTCTTTGGCCTGGTGGACATTTCAGGGGCGACAGAGCAGCTGACCGTGCGGCTGATGGATCGCGACGACATCGAGCTTTACAAGGTGACGCTCGATCCGGTGCGGTCGGCGTAAGCCTTTGGGTCGGTGCGAAGGATCGCTATGCCTGGAATGGGCAGCCGTCAGTCCGGGTAGCAAACCGTCGGAATCTTCGGCCACACCGCGCTGTCGCAGCCTGCAACCTGCTGCCTCTGCTTGAAAGAGGCGCTGACCGGGCCGGTGACCACGGGGTCGACGCCATCAGGGGCGTCGGCAAACATCTGCTCGGCCGTCCGGTCGGACGACGAAGCCGGATTGGCTTCCTTCACCGTGGCGGCCGATTGAGCGGCATTGGCCGCCAGCACGGCAGCGAATGCGACCGAAGCGATGAGGGGCCAAAATCGGTTGAGTTTGTCGGTCATGAATTTCGAACTACCCGGGCCCAGAAAGGTTCCCGCCTTGGTTAACAAAACCATCTCACACCGAGATGCTTAAGATTTGATGAGTATTTGGTGGTGCGCCTCCTCTTTCGCAATTGCGAAAAACCCTGTATGAGCCGCGCAACCGAAAGAGGCGGCGCCTTTTGGCCTGCTGCCTGCAACGCTCCCGAGACCACAAAATGAAAATTCGTAATATCGCGATCATCGCGCACGTCGACCATGGAAAAACCACCCTCGTCGACCAATTGCTGCGGCAATCCGGTTCCTTCCGCGACAATCAGCGCGTCGCCGAGCGCGCCATGGATTCCAACGACCTCGAAAAGGAACGCGGCATCACCATCCTGGCCAAGGCGACCTCGGTCGACTGGAAGGACACCCGCATCAACATCGTAGACACCCCCGGCCACGCCGATTTCGGAGGTGAGGTCGAGCGCATCCTGTCGATGGTGGATTCGGCGATCGTGCTGGTCGACGCGGCCGAAGGCCCGATGCCGCAGACCAAGTTCGTCGTCGGCAAGGCGCTCAAGGTCGGCCTGAAGCCGATCGTCGTCATCAACAAGATCGACCGTCCGGACGCCCGCCACGTCGAAGTGGTCAACGAGGTGTTCGACCTGTTTGCAGCGCTTGACGCCACCGACGAGCAGCTCGACTTCCCGATCCTCTACGGTTCTGGCCGCGATGGCTGGGTCTCGGAAAATCCGGAAGGCCCGAAGGACCAGGGCCTGGCGCCGCTGTTCGACCTCGTCATCAAGCATGTGCCGGAGCCGACCGTTCATCCCGGCCCGTTCCGCATGATCGGCACCATCCTGGAAGCCAATCCGTTCCTCGGCCGCATCATTACCGGCCGTATCGAGAGCGGCACGCTGAAGTCCAACCAGGCGGTCAAGGTGCTCCACCATGACGGCACGCAGATCGAAACCGGGCGCATCTCCAAGATCCTCGCGTTCCGTGGCCTCGAGCGCCAGCCGATCGAAGAGGCGCAGGCGGGTGACATCGTCGCCATTGCCGGCCTGTCCAAAGGCACCGTCGCCGACACGTTCTGCGACCTGGCGGTGACCGAGGCGTTGCATGCGCAACCGATCGATCCGCCAACCGTGACCATGTCTTTCCTGGTCAACGATTCGCCGCTCGCCGGCACTGAAGGCGACAAGGTGACCAGCCGCGTCATCCGCGACCGCCTGCTGCGCGAAGCCGAAGGCAATGTCGCGCTCAAGATCGAGGAATCGCCCGACAAGGATTCGTTCTTCGTTTCCGGCCGCGGCGAATTGCAGCTGGCCGTGCTGATCGAGACGATGCGCCGCGAAGGCTTTGAAATCGCCGTGTCGCGTCCGCGCGTCGTCATGCAGAAGGGCGAGAACGGTGAATTGCTGGAGCCGGTCGAGGAAGTCGTCATCGACGTCGACGAGGAGCACGCCGGCATCGTCGTGCAGAAGATGTCGGAGCGCAAGGCCGAGATGGTCGAGCTGCGGCCTTCGGGCGGCAACCGTCAGCGCATCGTCTTCCACGCGCCGACGCGCGGACTGATCGGCTACCAGTCGGAACTGTTGACCGACACGCGCGGCACCGCCGTGATGAACCGGCTGTTCCACGCCTACCAGCCCTACAAGGGCGAACTGCCGGGCCGCACCAACGGCGTGCTGATCTCCAACGAACAGGGCGAGGCAGTGGCCTATGCCATGTGGAACCTCGAAGACCGCGGCCCGATGGTCATCGACCCGGGCGTCAAGGTCTATCAGGGCATGATCATCGGCATCCATAGCCGTGACAACGACCTCGAAGTGAACGTGCTGAAGGGCAAGAAGCTGACCAACATCCGCGCCGCCGGCAAGGACGAGGCGGTGAAGCTGACGCCGCCGATCCGCATGACGCTGGAGCGCGCGCTGGCCTGGATCCAGGACGACGAGCTGGTCGAGGTGACGCCGAAGACCATCCGCCTGCGCAAGCTCTATCTCGACCCGAACGAGCGCAAGCGCTTCGAGAAGTCGGCCAAAGTGGTCGGCGCGGCGTAACGGTTTTTGTTTTGGCGAGATGGGGACGACCCAACCCATCGTCTCGCCGAATGGGACAGGCTTCCCACTGGGAGCAGCCTGGCGCCCAGCCAGCCCAGCGGTGTCTCTTCAAAGGACCACAGCGGAAGCTCACAGTGTCATGATATTCTCGTTCCTCTCACTCCTCCGCACGGTATGCTAGCTGTGGGTGGAGGCGAGGAAACGGGTGTGCGAAATGCCGTTCGGGATTTCGTGCGGAGTCTTATGCAAGACGACACGCGGCGAAGGCTCGCAGCCCACAAAAAGCTTGTTGGATTTGGCAACGCGGCACTGCCGGCGATCGAGTATGAGCTGGCAAAGATCGATCTGGGTAAGGTTTCCCATCGCGAAGTTTCAACGGTTGTGGCGGGCCTCGCTACTGCCCTGCACGATATTAACGAAGATGCATCTCGACGATATATTTCGGATTCGCTTGCAGGACCGATAACTCCCCTTATGCGCGCTGCGCTCCGCAGCATCGTTCGCTTTGCGATGGACGACTGGCTGCGGTCTTCAGTTGGCGACATCACTGTTCTGGAGCATGGCAAGCTCGACAGTGGTTTGGAGGCGGCGCGGCACATTGGCCACTGGCTTGCAAATGTACCTGCAGCCGATCTGATTGGCATTTCGCGAATCTATATAATCCCGGAAATCCCCGAACCCGAGTTCGCCGGCACTTACCTCCAGACAGTATCGGTCATCGAGATTGTCTGGCGACGCCCATCCAAACATTGGATTGGCAACGCATTTCGCAGATTCATGATCGAGAAAACGCTCTATCACGAAATAGGCCACCATGCGCTGCAGCATGTCGAAATGGGACAAGACCCCGATCAGGAAAAGCAGGCAGACCGCTACGCATGGAAAATGATGCGCAGGGCACATCCCAATCTATGGATGCTTACTTTTCCTCTGCGGTTCCTTGGCGCGTCTGAACGACGGAAAAATGCCAAGGAGTTGGAAGCCGTATAGGATGCGTTTCGAAAGGTCGGCCAAGGTGGTCGGTGCAGCTTAAGGGCGCGCAATGAGCGACAAACTGGTCACGGCTGCGGTATTCGACAATCGGCCCGAGGCCGCGGTCTGCATATCGATGCTTCAAGCCTACGGGATTTATGCATTTTCGGCGCATCTCGATACGAGCGGGCAAAGCCTGACCCATGTGCAGGTCGCCGACAGCGATCTCGAAGCGGCCAAGGGTTTGATCGCTTCGACCTCTGAAGAGAGCGATTAACCCCTGGCCGCAGCGGCTCATCCTCCGGCCGCCGAGATGATGACTTCGCGATCCGCTTCGCCGGCTAGGTCGATGCGGATGGTCGTCCCCTCGCGAGCCGGCTTGCGCAAAGCCTTGGCTCCCTCCGGAAAGACGGTCAACACCAGCTTCTCCTCCAGTGCCTGAAGCCGCGACCGCGAGATGCCGAGTTCGCCGGCGAGCAGACGGTCGAGCCGCAGCGATGTCGGCATTTCCAGCCCAAGCCTGATTTCAAGCGCGGCTGCGGGTCGGCCTTCGCCGCCGAGCCGGTGTTTGTGAACGGCGACATCGGGAAACTCCTCGACGCGGCCGACCCGGTTTCGCAAAGCCACGACATCGAAGGCATGGCGGCGGGCGAGGGCCGGATCGTTGCTTTCGAGCGCTGCCAGCAGCGCGGGTTCGATGTCGCGGCGGTTGCAGCGTTCGAAAATGCCGAAATTCCACGAATTGTCGCAGTCGATGCAGCGATAGATCAGCCAGACATCAATGCGTTTGCCATTGGCGTTGACGCGGAATTTGTCGCTGCAGCGATAGGCTTTCACGGCGCCGCAGCGGTTGCAGTGGATCAGGGGTCGAGGTGCGATTTCGGGCGCGATTGCCCAGTGGATAGCGAGATGTTGGGACAAGCCGGAAGACCTTCCAGTGTGGAAGTTCTTCAGGTCGGCAATGGCGAGATGCCCATGCGGGCACGGCGTGGCGAGAGCTAGCTATGTCGGAAATCAGCTGTCACGGGCGGCAAAGCGCGCGACAACGGTTCAGCAGTGCCAAACCGGTCTCGAACCGCCGCCTGAGGAACACGTGAAATGGAGCAGGCACCGCTTAATGCGGCGCCCTGCCAAGCGTGATCAGGGGAGTTGGCGAGACCGGCGGTTACTGAGGCAAAATGAAGCTCGAAATGGATGTCGGGACGGCTCTTCTAGCGGCAAGATGCCGAGCGGGCAAGGTTAATAGCGGGTGTCTCGCCATGCTCAGGCGAAGGCGATCTGTACCTTCATCGATTTGTTGCGGTCGCCGGCGATCTCGAAGGCCGCAACCGCCTCGTCCATCGGATAGATGCCGGTCAGCAGCGGCTTGACGTCGACGCGACGGTTGTTGATCAGATCGACGGCCAGCGCGAACTCGTCGTGGAAACGGAAGGAGCCGCGCATTTCGATCTCCTTGGCGACGATGAGATTCTGAGGCAGCGACATGTCGCCGCCTAGGCCGAGCTGCACGAGCACCCCGCGCGGCTTCAGCACATCGAGCCCGGCTCGCACCGCGCGCTCATTGCCGGAGCATTCGAACATGACGTCGAAACTGCCCTTCTCGACATTGTAGCCAGCGAGCTTGTCGGCATCTGTGGCGACATTGATGGTGCGGTCGGCGCCGATCTCGTTGGCCTTGGCCAGAACCGCGTCCATGACATCGGTGACGACGATCTCACGCGCGCCGTGGACACGTGCGGCAAGGATGCTGAGCGCACCGATCGGCCCGCAGCCCGTGACCAAGACCCGCTTGCCGAGCAGCGAGCCGGCGCGGTTGACGGCATGCAGCGTTACCGCGAACGGCTCGGCAAAGGCGGCTTCGTTGATGGAGACATAGTCGGCGATCTTGTGGCACTGCCAAGCCTCGGCGACGAGGCGCTGGCGGAAGGCCCCCTGTATGTGCGGCATCGGCATGGCGCTGCCGTAGAATCGCATGTCGAGGCATTGGTTCTGCACGCCCTGCAGGCAGTAGCGGCACGCATTGCAGGGCCGGCTGGGCGAAATCGCGACGCGGTCGCCGACCACGAGGCTGGAGACGCCGGCGCCAAGCGCCTTCACCGTGCCGGCGACCTCATGTCCGAGGATCATCGGCTCGCGCAGGCGCACCACGCCGAAGCCGCCATGGTTGTAGTAGTGCAGGTCCGAGCCGCAGATGCCGCCGGCCTCGACCGATATTTCGACCTGTCCGGCGCCAGGCGCGCCCGAATCGGTCTCTTCGATGCGCAGGTCTTTTGCGGCGTGGATGACGATTGATTTCACGGCCGCGATCCTTTCTCAAACCGCTGGCACGGGCAAGTCCGATCTCCGAAATGTGTCGCGTTCGTTGGCCCATCAGGCAGAGGGGTGCCAAATTGACGCCGACCGGATATCATTTGCCATCCAACGCTCGAAGGCTCCGCCATGCACCTCACCTCGCTGCTGATCTTCGCCGCCGCTCTCTTCGTTGCCGCCGGCTCGCCCGGCCCATCGATCGCCGCACTGGTTGCCCGCGTCATCTCGAAGGGCTTTCGTGACGTGTTTCCGTTCCTGCTCGCCATGTGGATCGGCGAGGCCATCTGGCTGTCGCTGGCGGTGTTCGGGCTGGCGGTCGTGGCGCAGGCGTTTCATTTCGCCTTCGTCGTCGTGAAATGGGTGGGCGTCGCCTACCTCGCTTACCTCGCCTGGAAGATGTGGACGGCGCCGGTCGAGGCCAGGGAAGGCGAGATGCCGCGTGAGGATTCGCCGCTCAAGCTCTTCTTCGCCGGCATGGCGGTGACGCTCGGCAATCCCAAGATCATGATGTTCTATCTGGCGCTGCTGCCTACGATCATCGACCTCGCTTCGGTGAGTGTCATCGGCTGGGTCGAACTGACGGCGACGATGGCGGTGGTTCTGATCGCCATCGATCTCGCCTGGGTCGTCGCGGCCTCACAGGCGCGCAAGCTGCTCAAAAGCAGGCGCGCCATGAAGATCGCCAACCGAATCAGCGCCACGACGATGGCCGGCGCTGCCGGGGCCATCGCGGCGCGTTGACCTCTCCTACGAGGAGAAGGAAACTTTCACCTCGCCATGGCGTGGTATTCGTCGTTCGGCCGCATGTCGATGGCCGCCGCCACGCGGTTCGACATGTTGAAGAAGGCGGCGGTCGAGGCGATGTCCCAGATGTCGCGGTTGGTGAAGCCGGCGTTGCGCAGTGCTTCCCTGTCCGCCTCGACGATCTTTGCCGGCTCTTCCGTCAGCTTGACGGCGAATTCGAGCATCGCCGTCTGTTTCGGTGAAAGATTGGCAGCGCGGAAGTTCATCACCATCATCTCGCCGAGAGCCGGGTCGCCGGAGAGCTGGCGCACCGCCGCGCCATGCGCGGTCAGGCAATAATAGCAGTGATTGATCGAGGAAACGACGACCGCGATCATCTCCCGTTCCAGCTTCGACAGGCCGGATTCACCCAGCATCAGATCATTGTAGGTGTCGGTAAAGGCGCGCAGCTTCTTCTCGTCGAAGGCATAGGCAAGAAGCACGTTGGGAACCAAGCCGAGCTTTTCCTCGCATTTGGCGAAATAGGCTTTTGTCGCCTCGCTCAGTTCCGCGATACCGAGGTCAAGTGCGCTGATTTTGCCGGACATGGGGTCTCCCTCCAGGTTCACCGCCGCCTGACCGTCGAATTCCTGTAATTCTTATCGAGCCGTCAAACCTTTGTCGCCAAACAGCGGTCATCTGCTACCATAGTCGTAAAAGCATGTGACGGGAGGACAACATGGCGAGCGTGAAATCCGCAGCTAAGCCGAAGAAAACAGCCACTGCCGGGGTGAAACCCGACGGGAAGCCGGCCAGGCTCGCCGACTATCTGCTGGCCCGCGCGCCGGCCGAAGACATTGCCGCCTATGACGCCGCCGACCTGGAGCGCGCCGCCGACCTGGCAGGACGTGCGGTCGCCGCCCACAAGAAGGGCCAAAGTGTCGTCGCCGTCGATGCCGGGTCGGGCGTCTCCCGCGAGGGCCGCCCGATGACGATCATCACCGTCGTCAACGACAACATGCCGTTCCTGTTCGATTCGATCCTCGGCGAGATCACAGAAACTGCCGGCGAACCGACTTTGGTCACCCATCCGGTCATCGTCGTGCGTCACGGCAAGGCCGGCGTCGACGAGATCCTCGGCGACGGCAGCGCCCTCAAGGACGATGGCAATCACGACCGCCTGAGCGTCGTCCATGTCCATATTCCGCGCCTGACGGCGGAGCAGGCCGACGCGCTGGCCGACCGCCTGCGCAAGATGCTCAACCAGGTGCGCGCCGCCGTCAGCGACTGGAAGCCGATGCTCGCCCGTCTCGATCAGGCGATTTCCGAATTCCGCTATTCCGCCGTGCCGCTCGACAAGAAGAGCGTTGCCGAGGCCATCGCCTTCCTTGAATGGCTGCGCGACGACAATTTCACTTTCCTTGGCATGCGCGAGTTCAAATATTCCGGCGGCGCGGAGAGCGGCAATCTGGAGCGCGCCGACAAGCCCGGTCTCGGCATCCTCGCCGACCCGGATGTGCTGGTGCTCCGGCGCGGCACCGAGGCGGTGACGACGACGCCCGAAATCCGCGCCTTCCTGCATGGGCCGGAGCCGCTGATCGTTACCAAGGCCAACGCCAAGTCGCTGGTGCACCGCCGCATTTATCTCGATTATATCGGCGTCAAAACCTACACCGCCAAGGGCACGCTTGCCGGCGAGTTGCGCATGGTCGGCCTGTTCACCTCGACTGCCTACACGCGCTCGGTGATGAAAATCCCGTATCTGAGATCAAAGGCCGAGACCATCATCGCCAAGTCCGGCTTCGACCGGCACGACCATTCCGGCAAGGCACTGATCAACGTTCTGGAGAGCTATCCGCGCGACGAACTGTTCCAGGTGCCGGTGCCGATCCTGAAGAAGCACGCCGCGGCCATTCTCGGCCTGGTCGAGCGGCCGCGGGTGCGGGCGCTGGTGCGCGCCGACCAGTTCGACCGCTTCGTCTCGATCCTCGTCTTCGTGCCGCGCGACCGCTATGACAGCGTCGTGCGCGAGAAGATCGGCACCTATCTCAAGACCGTCTTCGAGGGCCGTTTGTCGGCTTATTATCCGGCGTTTCCGGAGGGCGGGCTGGCGCGTGTGCATTTCATCATCGGCCGCTCGGGCGGCAAGACGCCGAAGGTCGAGCAGGCGGCGATCGAAGCGGCGATCCGCGATATCGTGCGAACCTGGGACGACGCGCTGGCCGAAGCCGCGGAAGCCGTCGGCGGCGATCCATCGCTGAAGGCGATCGCCGCGCGTCTGCCTGAGAGCTATCGCGATTCCTTCAGCGCGGCCATCGCGCTGAAGGATGCGGGGCGCATCGCCGGCATCAGCACCGCCAACCCGATCGCCATCGACTATTACCGCCATGCCGAGCAGAAACCGCATCAGGCAGCGCTGAAGATCTACCACCACGGCAGCCCGGTAGCGCTGTCGCGTCGCGTGCCGGTGCTGGAAAACATCGGCTTCCGCGTCATCAGCGAGCGCACCTTCGAGGTTGGCGAGGACGGCGGCGACACCGTCTTCGTCCACGACATGGAGCTGGAGAACAGCTACGGCAAGCCGATCGACCTCAGCGATGGCGGCGCGCTGTTCGAGGACGCGTTCCTGTCGGTCTGGCGCGGCGACATCGACAATGACAGCTATAACGGGCTTGCCCAGACCGCCGGCCTGTGGTCGGGCGAAGTCAGCATTCTGCGCGCCTATGGCCGCTACCTGCAGCAAGCCGGTATCCCGCAGAGCCAGGATTTCATCGCGGCCGCGCTCAACCGCTATCCCGACATTGCGCGCGGCCTGCATGCACTGTTCGTCGCTCGTCTCGGCCCGACCGCCGAGACGGAAGGCGTCATCGCCGCCAAGCACCTCAAGGCCAAGATCAAGGACGCGCTGGAGGAAGTCCCTAACATTGATGACGACACCATCATCCGCCGCTATCTCAACCTGATCGAAGCCTCGTTGCGCACCAATCATTTCGTTGCGGGAACGAAGGCGCGGGGCCAGTCACTGGCGATCAAGCTGGACTCGCAAGCGGTCGAAGGATTGCCGGCGCCGCGGCCGTGGCGCGAGATCTTCGTCTACGGTTCCGAGGTCGAAGGCGTGCATCTGCGCTTCGGCCCGGTTGCGCGCGGCGGCCTGCGCTGGTCGGACCGCGCCCAGGATTACCGCACCGAGGTGCTCGGCCTGGTCAAGGCGCAGCAGGTCAAGAACGCCGTCATCGTGCCGGTCGGCGCCAAGGGCGGCTTCTATCCGAAGAAGCTGCCGATGAGCGCCGTCCGCGACGCCATCTTCGAGGCCGGCACCTCGGCCTACAAGAATTTCGTTTCCAGCCTGTTGTCGATTACCGACAATATCGGGCTGGACGGTGTCATCCCGCCGGCCGGCGTTGTCAGGCGCGACCCCGACGATCCCTATTTCGTCGTCGCCGCCGACAAGGGCACGGCGACCTTTTCCGACACCGCCAACGCCATCAGCGAAAGCCACGGCTTCTGGCTCGACGACGCCTTCGCCAGCGGCGGCTCGGCCGGTTACGACCACAAGAAGATGGGCATCACCGCCAAAGGCGCCTGGGAAGCGGTCAAGCGGCATTTCCGCGAGATCAACTGCGACATCCAGGCCACCCCCTTCACCGTCGTCGGCGTCGGCGACATGTCGGGCGACGTGTTCGGCAACGGCATGCTGCTGTCGCCGCAGACCAGGCTGATCGCCGCCTTCGACCATCGCGACATCTTCATCGATCCCGATCCAGACAGAGTGGCGTCGATGGCCGAGCGCGAGCGCATGTTCGCGCTGCCGCGTTCGTCCTGGCAGGACTATGACAAGACCAAACTGTCGGAAGGCGGCGTCATCGTCTCGCGCAGCCAGAAGTCGATCACGCTGCCTGCGGCAGCGGCGGCGGCGATTGGCCTCGCCAAGACCACCGCGACACCGGCCGAGATCATGACCGCCATCCTCAAGGCGAACGTCGACCTTCTGTGGTTCGGCGGCATCGGCACGTATTTACGGGCCTCGGGCGAAACCAATGCCGAAGTCGGCGACCGCGCCAATGACGCCATCCGCATCACCGCGCTCGATTTGCGGGCCAAAGTGATCGGTGAGGGCGCCAATCTCGGCGTCACGCAGCGTGCCCGCATCGAATTCGGCATGAATGGCGGTCGCTGCAACTCCGATGCCATCGACAATTCCGGCGGCGTCAACTGCTCCGACGTCGAGGTCAACATCAAGATCGCGCTGGCGTCCGCCATGCGCAAGGGATCGCTGACCCGGCCGGCGCGCAACAAGCTGCTGGCCGAGATGACCGACGAGGTCGCCGGCCTCGTGCTGTCCAACAATTACGAACAGACGCTGGCGCTTTCCATCGCCCGCAAGCGCGGCCTTGCCGACATCGCGCACCAGAGCCGGTTCATGGCGGCGCTGGAGGCTCGGGGCCTGCTCGACCGCGCTGTCGAGACGCTGCCGTCGCCGGCCGCCCTTGCCGAGCGCGAGGCGCGTGGCGAGCCGCTGACCCGGGCGGAGCTTGGCGTGCTGCTCGCCTATGCCAAGATCGTGCTGTTTTCCGACATCGTCGCCAGCGACGTGCCTGACGACGCGCATTTCGACCGCGATCTGATGGGCTATTTCCCTGACCGGATGGCGAAGAAATATGCGGCCGAGATCCATGGCCACCGGCTGCGCCGCGAAATCATCGCCCGCGTCGTCGCCAACGATCTCGTCAATCGCGGCGGACCGTCATTCGTCAACCGGCTGCAGGAAGCCACGGGGCGCAGCGCGGCCGACGTGGTGCGCACCTTCGCCGTGGTGCGCGACGGCTTCGCGTTGCCGGCGCTCTATCGGGAGATCGATGCGCTGGACAGCCACATCGACGGCCAGGCGCAGCTCGATCTCTACCAGTCCGTTAGCCGGCTTATCTTCGTGACCAGCGGCTGGTATCTGAAGAACGATGCCGGCACCGCAGCGCTCGGCCAGCGCATTGCCGAACTGCAAGAGGCGCGCATGGCGCTGGAGCCGAAGCTGCTCTCGCTGCTACCGGCCTTCTCGCGCGAGCGGGTCGAGGAGCAGCGGCACGGCCTCTTCAAGGCCGGCGCCCCGGAAAAGCTCGCCGGGCAGCTGGCAATGGCCGATGTGGCGGGACTGATCCCCGACATCGCACTGACGGCGCGCACGGCCAATGCCGACGTCGTCGCCTCGGCCAAGGCGTTCTTCGCCGTCAGCGATGCCTTCCGCATTCCGCGCGTCGAAGAGGCGGCGCGTTCTATCACGCCGTCGGACTATTACGACCAGCTGGCGCTGTCGCGCGCCACCGACACGATCGGCGCGGCGCGGCGCGGCATCGCGGTGGCGGCTCTCGCCGGCCATGCCGGGACGGCGGATCCTGTGGCGGCCTGGCTGGAAGCCGGCGGCGAGCGCGTGGCGCGCATTCGCGAGCGGCTGCAGGCGCTGACCGAAGGCGGGGATATCACCGTGTCCAGGCTGTCGGTGGCTTCGGGGCTGATGAGCGATCTGACGGGGATGTGAGGCTGTCCAGCCGATAGATGGGTAACACTTTGAACCGGATACATAGGTGACACTTCTCTCCCCTATGCGTCCGCCGCAGCGCCAAGCGGATTGGTTGGCGCGGCGCTGCGGCGGACAAGCTTCATGTGCCGTGTGTCGATGATGCCGAGCGGGTGGGCATGGAATGAGAGTGTCCATTGTCCGTCTTCGGTCTCCAACGCAGCGACCGGTTCGCCCGCCAGCGCTTGCGAGACATATATGAAGCCGCCATTCCATCGGATCTCGCCATTGTGGCGCACGCGGCGGACCGAGGCCTCGGCCGGATAGACGGGCTCGGGTGGTGTCCTGGGCATGGCGCGCTGTGAGGACCGGTAGTGCTGGGCGGGCGTATCCATGCCCAGCGCCTCATGGGGACGTTCCTCATTGTAGCTGTGGCGGAAGGTCTCGAAGGCCTGGCCCTGTGCCGTTCGGTCGGCTTCCGGTGCCTCGGCCATCGGCAGCATGGTCAGGTGAAAGCGCTCGTGACGTCCGTTCTGCTGTGGCCTGCCGGGTGCGATCCGCTCCAGGGTGATGCCGAGCTTGATGAAGCGCACGACAAGCGGCGTCAGCCCGGTGACGCCGGCCGATGCGAAGGGCGGGCCATTGTCGCTTCTGAAGCGATCCGGCAGGCCATGCTCTTCAAACAGCCGTTCGAACACCGGCCAGGCTTCGCTATCGGCCGTCGACCCCGTCGCTTCGAGCGCCAGAAGATAGCGGCTCGACGCATCCATCACCGTCAAGGGTTCGCAACGCCAGCCGTCGCGGGTCCGGAACCAGCCCTTGTGATCGCCAGTCCACACCGCGTTCGGTTCTTGCGGCTGTGGCCAGGGTCCATTGCCGCAGGCCCGCAGGCGGGGTCGCTTGCGGGCGCGGACAAGCCCATGCCGCGCAAGGATCGCGCCGACCGTCGAGGCTGAAGGCCACATGAACTCGGGAGCCGTGCGCCTGAGCCGTGCCACGATCTTCTTTGGACCCCAGAGCGGATGCAGCTCCTTGGCCGCCACAATCCGCTCAACCAGATCCTGAGCTGTCGCACGGCCATGATTGAGCGGGGCTCGCGGCAGGTCGTGCAAACCCTCAGGCCCAAACGTCCGATAGCGTCCTAGCCATTTGTAGCCGTTCTTGCGTGAGATCCCGTAGGCCGCACAAAGCGCAACCATCGTCTCATCCCCAGAAAGACACTCCACAACAAACCGTAGCCGCTCGTCCATGATGCCAGTCTCTCGCCAAACCATCGCCGGTCCTCCGGCGGACAAGAAAACTGTCACCCATGCTATCGGTCCATTCTGTTACCTATCTATCCGGTTCGGACAAGGCTCGGGACTTACCCTCCCCCTTGTGGGGAGGGTCGCTGCGAAGCAGCGGGGTGGGGGTGCGGCACCGACCCCCACCCGGACCTTCGGTCCGACCTCCCCACAAGGGGGAGGTAGGGGCGCGGCGCCTTTCTTCGCGTCTCTATGCAGGTAGACAGCGGCGACATCCAGGTGAGGGGCAGCGCGAATCTTTGGCGGTTTGCATGAGCATTCGAAACATGCAGACATGGCGTCCGACAAGCGCGGTGTCCGAGGGAATCATCATGGCGGCAGTAGAAACAGCGCAGCGGGCATCCGGGCGTGGCATCTGGGGGTGGATGTTCTTCGACTGGGCGGCGCAGCCGTTTTTCACCGTCGTCACCACCTTCATCTTCGGGCCTTATTTCGTCTCGCGCATGGCGAGCGATCCGGTCTCAGGCCAGGCGGCCTGGGGCTACGGCATCGCTGTTGCGGGCCTGGTCATTGCCGTGCTGTCTCCCATCCTCGGCTCGATTGCCGACCAGACCGGGCCGCGCAAACCGTGGATTGCGTTCTTCGCCTCGATCAAGATCATCAGCCTTTGCCTGCTATGGTTCGCCGCTCCCGGCTCGAACCTTTTCCTGGTGGTGCTGTTCTTTTCTCTCGCTTCGGTCGCGGCGGAATTCTCGACCGTGTTCAACGATTCGATGATGCCGCGCCTGGTGCCGAAGAGCGAGATCGGCCACGTCTCCAACATTGCCTGGGGACTTGGTTATCTCGGCGGCATGATCGCGCTGATCTTTGTTGTCGCCTGTCTTGCGGGTTCGCCGGAGACCGGCAAGACGATCATCGGCATCGACCCGCTCTTTGGACTCGACCCGAAACTCGGCGAGGACGCGCGCGCCACCGGGCCGCTGTCGGCTGGCTGGTATTTCCTGTTCATCCTGCCGATGTTCTTCTTTACGCCGGACGCCATCAAGGGGATTCCGATCGGGCCCGCGGTGCGCGAGGGGCTGTCGGAACTGAAGTCGACGCTGACTGAAGTGCGCCGGCGCAAAGGCATCTTCCGCTTCCTTGTCGCCCGCATGATTTATCAGGACGGCGTCAATGCGCTGCTCGCTTTGGGCGGCACATTTGCGGCAGCGATGTTCCACTGGTCGATCACCGAGATCGGCATGTTCGGCATTATTCTCAACGTCGTCGCCATCGTCGGCTGCCTGGTTGCCGCATGGCTGGACACCGCGCTTGGCTCCAAGACCATCGTGATGATTTCGCTCGTCCTGCTCAGCATCGCCACCATCGGCATCGTTTCGACCGGGCCAGGCTACACGCTGTTCGGCGCCTGGATGATACCGGGAGCCGATAGTGGCGGCCTGTTCGGCACGGCGGCGGAAAAGGCCTACATTTTCTATGGCCTGTTGATCGGGCTGGCGTTCGGACCGGTGCAGGCGTCGTCACGCTCCTACATGGCGCGCAGCGTGACCGCGGCCGAATCCGGCCGCTATTTCGGCATCTATGCGCTGGCCGGAAGGGCGACGAGTTTCCTGGCGCCGTTCATGGTGGCGTCGATCACGCTCGCCAGCGGCTCGGCGCGGCTCGGCATGGCGGCCATCGTGCTGTTCCTGGGCGTTGGGATCGCGATATTGACCTGGACGCCGTACCCGGCGGATCAGCCGGTGGAATAGCGACGCACTTTTCCTTCTCCCCTTGTGGGAAAAGGCAGAGGCGCTCAATGCCTGAAATGCCTCACGCCGGTAAACAACATGGCGATGCCATGCGCGTCGGCAGCGGCGATAACGTCGTCGTCGCGCATCGAGCCGCCGGGCTGGATCACCGCCGTGGCGCCGGCTTCGATCGCGGATATGAGCCCGTCGGCGAAAGGGAAGAAAGCGTCGGAGGCGACCACCGAGCCCTTGGTCAACGGCTCCGCGAGGCCAGCTGCTTCCGCCGCGTCGAGCGCCTTGCGTGCGGCGATGCGCGAGGAATCGACGCGGCTCATCTGGCCGGCGCCGATGCCGACCGTGGCGCCGTCCTTGGCGTAAACGATGGCGTTCGACTTGACGTGCTTGGCGATGCGGAAAGCGAATTTGAGGTCGGCCATCTCGGCCGCCGTCGGCGCGCGCCTGGTCACCACCTTCAGTTCGAAATCGTCGACCACCGCGTTGTCGCGGCCTTGGACGAGCATGCCGCCAGCGACGGATTTCACAGTGATGCCGCCGGCGTGCGGATCGGGCAGACCGCCGGTGACCAGCAGTCGCAAATTCTTTTTGGCGGCGATGATGCGGACAGCGTCCTCCGAAGCGTTCGGCGCGATGATCACCTCGGTGAAGGTTTTTACGATCTCCTGCGCCGCTTCGGCATCGAGGATGCGGTTCATGGCAACGATACCGCCAAAGGCCGAAACCGGGTCGCAGGCCAGCGCTCTCGCATAGGCAGCAGCCAGCGAAGCGTCCTCGGCGACGCCGCACGGGTTGGCGTGCTTGATGATGGCAACGGCGGCGCAGCGGTTGGGATCGAACTCGCCCACCAGCTCGAAGGCGGCATCGGTGTCGTTGATGTTGTTGTAGGACAGCTGCTTGCCCTGCAACTGGCGAGCCGTGGCGACCCCCGGCCGCTTGTCGCCATTGACATAGAAGCCGGCGCTCTGATGCGGGTTCTCGCCATATCGCATGACACTTTCCAGCCTGCCCCCGAAGGCGCGCCAGGTCGGATGCTCGATCTCCAGCGTTTCGGCGAACCAGCCGGAGATCGCCGCATCGTAGCTGGCGGTGCGGGCAAAGGCCTTTGCCGCCAGCTTCTGGCGGAAATCCAGCGACAGCGAGCCGATGTTCATCTCCAGCGCGTTCAGCACCGAGGCATAATCGCCGGGATCGGTGACGATGGCGACATAGGCATGGTTCTTGGCCGAGGCGCGGATCATCGCCGGGCCGCCAATGTCGATGTTCTCGACAACAGCGGCATAGTCGGCGCCGGAGCGGCGGACCTCCTCGAACGGGTAGAGATTGCAGACGAGCAGATCGATCGACTCGATACCGTGATCGTGCATCGCCTTGGCGTGTTCGGGATCGTCGCGCACGCCGAGCAGCGCGCCGTGCACCGACGGGTGCAGCGTCTTGACGCGGCCGTCCATGATCTCGGGAAAGCCGGTCAGTTCCGAGACGTCACGCACCGCCAGCCCCGCCTCGGCGATCGCCTTTGCCGTGCCTCCGGTCGAGACCAGCTCGACGCCGGCCGCGACCAGCCCTTTGGCGAAGTCGATCAGGCCGGTCTTGTCGAAGACGGAAAGCAGGGCGCGGCGGACCGGAACGAGGTCGGGTGCCGGAATGTTCTTGGCGGAGACGGCCATGGGCTGGCGGCCTTTCAGGGCTGATTGGAGAGCGTTGCCGGGCCGTAGCACATGAGGTCAGGAAATCAAGCCGGAAGCTCGATCAAGCCGGCGCCGGCAACGACGCTCAGCTGTTCTCGGGATAGCCGGCGATGCCGGTGCGCGTGAGCTGCCAATGCACCTCGGCGATCTCCGAGGCCTTGAAGGCGAGCACGATCTGGCGGCTGCGGCGCGGGCCGCCAAGGCCGGCGAAATAGATCGATTCCTCGACCTCCGGCACCACTTCGGTGCAGGTGAACACCCAGGTGTCGGCTTGGTCGGCGGTCAGCACCAGGCGGTCATGCTCGTCCTGCAAAAGGTTGATGTCAGGGTGGATGTGGAAGCGCACCACGACGAAGTCGCGGCCATTGTTGCGGATCGCCGCACCGCCCGGACGGAGGAAGCGATCCCTGCCGGCGAGCACATTGCCCTCGCTCGACAGTTTCAGCTCGCGCTCATGCAGGAAGCCGAAGCGCTGCACATAGCCGTCATGGCGGGCGATGAAGCCTTGCGCGCCCTTCTGGTCGATGCGCTTGCAAGGCACATGCTGCGGGCCGCCGAGCAAGGGTGAGCCGAGCAGGTCGTTGACGCGCAGCGAATGGGAAAACCGCGCCGACGAGGTGTCGTTGATGGTGGCGGTCGAATGCGCCGCAGTGGCACGGGCCAGCGGCCGGAACTCGGCAGCGCCATAGGTGTCGATGCCGGCATTGACGATATAATGCTGGCGACCGGACGAGAGTTCGAAGGCCAGGCACCCGGCATGCGCGGCGTTGGACACATCGACGGCCGGCGACGGGCCGGTATCGGCAATCACCGTGACGCCGCCCATACACAGCCGCTCATAGCCGGAATGCGGCGCGTGCAGCAGCGGCGCGCCGGCGGTGTCGTCGTGGCGCAAGATGGTGGCAATGCGGTCGTGGATGGTGGCGCCCATGCCGTTGAAGCGGGCCAGGCTGCCATCCTGATGGCGGAAGAAGCGCAGCGCCGGCAGCATGCGGTCGATGGCGCCCATCAGGGCTGCCGGTGGCGTTTCGGCCTGATTGGCATAGGTCTGGCGCAGCGGCAGGAGATCGGCGAGCAGTTCGAGAACCGCCATCGGGTTGCGCGAAATATGGCCGCCGTCGGGAAGGATCTGGCGGTCGAGTTCTTCCGCCAGGTTGCGGGTGGCGCCGCGCAGTGCCGAGGCCGGCGCCGGCAGCGACAGCGCGGCGAAGGCAAGCGCGATACGAGCGCGCAGCCTGTCCTTGCCGTCCGGCATCTCGCGCGCCATCGAGCGGAGATAGCGGATCTGCACGGCGAGCGATTTCAGGAAGGCGCGATAGAACGGAAATTCGGCCCCTTGTAGGACAACCGAGGAGTGTTGCAACCAGGCAATGACTCGCTTGGCTGTGGTGCCGGGCTCCCAGGCTATGCCGGAAATCTGGTTGCCATGCATGGCGATCCAGTCGGAGACAAGCGCGCGTGCATTGGCGGCGGCCAGCTCGGTGCCGGCGGCGCGCATATGGCGCAGCCAACGGAAACCGTGCAGCGTCTTCACCCAGCCGCGATTGGCGACATCGATCTGGAATGGCGATTTGCCGCCGGTCTCGACGAGGTGTCCCGACAGCGGATAGCGGCCATAATAGATCTCGAGCGCGATCTGCGGATCGGCGAGCCTGAGGTCGGGCGGTGCAATCAGGACGCGTTCGGGCGTGCGCCCGGAATAGCGCCAGCGATAGACTGGCCCTGCGCGAAGGCGCCGGCGCGTCTTGCGCCAAAACTCCTTAGCGACAAGCGTCCACAGACGTGTCGTGTTGCCGGCAGCCAGTGCCAAAACCCCTCCTCGTCGCCTGGAGATAGAGCATGCTGTCGTCCGAAAACCGCGTCGCAGGTTTCGGCATCATGTTCCGGTACCCCAGCACAAGCTTATATGATTCAAGAACTTATGCGAAGTCGAATTCCGCCGACGTGAAGCGCCTCACGCTGCCGGCCACCGACCCGCCCCGAAAAAAGTCAAGCGCTTCGCGGGTTTAAGCCCGGCAATCCGGCACTCACTTGCGGTTGTGGCGAGACCGAAATTCGCTGGGCGAACAGTTTTCCCGGTCGCGAAACAGACGGGAGAAATAGAAGGCGTCGTGGATGCCGACGGCGGCCGCAATGGACTCGATGGGCGAATCGGAGGCGGCCAGCATCTGTTTGGCGCGGTCGAGCCTCGTGCGCAGTTGGAAGGCCTTGGGCGACATGCCGGCTGCCCGCGCAAATCTGCGCCGCAAGGTTGCCGGCGACATCGAGAATTTCGCGGCGAAGGCATCGAGATCCACCGAGTCGCACGCGCAGCGGCGCAATTCGTCGACGATGGGCTGCATGTCGGCGGCATCCTGGAGGCTGGGGTTTCGTTGACGGTTGTTCCAATCGATTGCCTGGCGGGCAGCACGCACGACGATGCGATGCATCGTGGCGGCGGCTTCTGCCTGGCTCAGCATCGTATCGAGCGACAGCTCACCATGCAGCCTGTCGAACAGCCGCTGCATTTTGCCGAGGTCGCGCAAGGGGACGACAGGGGCGTCCTCGGCGATGAGCCGCAGCCGGGTGAAATCGCGTATCAAGGCCCCGTCGAAGAGTGCCCAGCGTTCGAGCCAGCCCGATGCGTCCGGGCCGTAGGAATGCATCCTCCCGGGAAGCAGCCAGAACAGGGCCGGCGCTTGGATCGTCTGCATGCCGGCAGTCCTGGTTTCAAGCCAGCCTTGACCGTTCTCAATCAGCACCACGGCGAATTCCGGCAATTTGCGCGCTTGGATCGCCTGCGTGACGCGATGCCGACCAATCCCTGTAACCGACAGGCCGCCGGCCGCGGCCGGTGCGGATCTGTAGAGTGCGTAAGAGAGATCGTTCATGAGCGAAAAGTCCATGGCTTCGTTCCGTCCATGGGCGAGTGTGCAAACAGTATGGCATTTCCAGCTAAGGATGGAAAATCGCAGGTGGCTGAAATGTCAAGCTCAACAGGTGGCATGCAACGACGGAGTCCTGTTGCGTCAATCGATCTGAACGCCAACGGCAAGACATTATCGATGGCGCCGAACCGGTTGGGTCATCTCGTGCCAACCGACGCCGGGATCGGCATCGATGCCATTCGCGGCCTCCTTGCCGAGCAAGGCTATGTCTGGCTGAAAAGTATGCTGCCGCGCCGCGACGTCATCGATTTTCGCGGCTGGGTGTTTTCATATCTGGCCGACACCGGCTTGCTGCAGCCCGGGTCCGATCCCGCGCTTGGCCTGGCGGCGGCCGCCGGCACGTTCGACCGTCAGCTCGCCGATCGCCGGTTGATGGCGCTGGTTCGCTCCACCGCCTATGAAGGGTTCTGCGCACAGCCCCTGATGGCGCGGCTGATGGATGCGTTCGTCGGCGGGCTGTCCTATTTGCACAAGCGCAAGATCATGCGTTTCACCCAACCGGGCACCACAGTGGCGACGCCGGCGCATTACGATCTCGTCTATCTGCGCGGCGGCACCAGCCGCATCGTCACTGCCTGGATCCCGATCGGCGACGTTCCCGTCGACATGGGCGGCCTGGTCTATCTCGAGGGATCGCACGCCATCGGCCTCGACATGGAGGCCCGGTTCGCTAGGGACAATGCCGGGCTGAGCCCGCAGGAGCGCATCAGCGCCTACAACCGGAACATGAGCGAGGGCGGCTGGGTGTCGAAGGACCTGCCCGACATGGCGGAGCGGTTCGATACACGCTGGCTGATCGCGGATTTCGAGGCCGGCGATGTCGTCCTCCACTCGCCCTACATGATCCACGCCTCGACAACCAACCAGAGTGCGGAGGGGCGTATCCGGCTCTCCACCGATATCCGCTACCAGAATGTCGATGATGAGATCGATGCAAGGTGGGGGAAGCACTGGTCCTTGGACGACATGCTTTAGGCATGTCGTCGCGTCGGAGTCAGGCCAGACGTCGCATGCGGGCGGCAAAGAAGCCGTCCAGGCCGGAAACCCCTGGCGAACCACGGTCAAGATCGGCGGGTGTGGTGCGCAGCGTGCCTTGCGGGGTCAGGAAGGCGTCGATGCCGGCGATTTCGCCGGGCTGCAGTGGATCGTCGGCGACGGTTTTGTTGCCGGCCAGAAAGACGCGATACAGATCCTCGCCTTCGATCGGGTCCAGCGAACAGTTGGAAAAAACAATCCGACCGCCCGGTTTGACCAAAGTGACGGCGCGGGGGAGCAGCTTTGCTTGCAGATCGGCTAGCTTTTCGACGTCGGCTGCCGTCTTGGTCCATGGCACGTCGGGGTGGCGCCGAACCGTGCCTGTGGAAGAGCAGGGCGCGTCGAGCAGGACGGCGTCGAAAAGCTCCGCCGGCTGGTATTTCAGCAGATCGGCCTGCACGATCTCGGCGGACAGCCCAAGCCGTTCGAGGTTCTGCGTCAGCCGCGCCAGCCGGTTCTTCGAGGTGTCCAAGGCGGTGACTTTGGCGCCGGCAAGGATAAGCTGAGCGGTCTTGCCGCCGGGGGCGGCGCAGAGGTCGGCGACGCGTAATCCTTTGACATCGCCGAACAGCCGGGCCGGAAAACTGGCGGCGGCGTCCTGGACCCACCATGCGCCTTCGCTGAAGCCCGGCAGTTCGGTGACGGAGGCGCTGAGCTTTTCCACTCGCACCGTGCCGGTCGGCAGCACGATGCCGCCGAGCTTTTCGGCCCACAATTCGGGATCGGCCTTGACCGTGAAATCCACCGGCGCCTCAACGCGATGCGCCGCCAGGATCTGTCTGGTCATCTCGGCGCCATAGGCAGCCTTCAGCCGGTCGGAGAACCATTTTGGCGCCTCATCGGTGGCGGCAAGAGCGGCAGGCAGTTCGGTCTCCTTGGCGCGCGCCAAAGTGCGCAGCACGCCGTTGACGAGGCCGGAAAAGCGCTGCGTGCGTGGGTCCGACTTGGCGTGGGTCACAGCCAAATCGACGGCGGCGCTGTCGGGGATGTCGAGGAACAGGATCTGCGCCGCCGCAACATGCAGGATGTGCGACAGCGCTGTGGCGTTGGGCGGCAGCGGCTTTTCAAGGCGGCGGGCGAGGAGCCCGGCAATGGTCATGCGGTAGCGCAGCGCGGTCACCAGTATGGCGCGCACCAGGCCGCGGTCGCGCAGGTCGAGCACCTTGTATTGCGGATGGCCGTTCTCGTGGTCCGTCAGCCCGTCGAGCGGCGTTTTGGCGTCGATAACGGCGGCCAGGAGCCGCGCCGCTGCCTTGCGCGCGGCGAGGCCGGCGACGAATTCGTCCGAGCTGTTTTCGCGAACGCCTGAATGTGCGGGCCGGGGTCTGGCGCCGCTCACGACCACGGACCTTTGGGTCCGGTCGGATTGCGGCCCCACGGATTGGCTTTCGGCTTGGCCGGTTTGGTCGGCTGCGTGGGGCGTGCTGCCTTACCCCACGGACCTTGCTCGGCATCGGCCGGCAATTCTTCGATCGGCTCTGGCGTCGGCGCCTGGCGCGGCGCCGGCTGGCGGCCTGCCATGTCGCGCGCCATCGCCTGCAGCGCGGCGATGCGGTTGTCGGTGTTCGGGTGGGTCGAAAACAGGCTGTCCATTCGCTCGCCGTGAAGAGGATTGATGATGAAGAGATGCGCGGTCGCGGGATTGCGTTCGGCATCCGGGTTGCGGATGCGTTCGGCGCCGCGGGCGATCTTGTCAAGCGCTGATGCCAGCCAAAGCGGATTTCCAACGATTTCGGCGCCGCGCCGGTCGGCCTCGTATTCGCGGGTGCGGCTGACCGCCATCTGCACGATCATGGCGGCGAAGGGCGCGACCAGCATCGCCACCAGCACGCCGACAAAGCCGAACGGGTTGTTGTTGTCGCGGCTGCCGCCGAAGAAGAAGGCGAAATTGCCGAGCATCGAGATGGCGCCGGCGAGTGTCGCGACAATGGTCATGGTCAGCGTGTCTCGATGCTGGATGTGGGCCAGCTCATGCGCCATGACTGCCGCCACCTCCTCATGCGACAGGCGCTCCAGCAGCCCGGTCGAGGCCGCGACCGCGGCGTTCTCGGGATTGCGGCCGGTGGCGAAGGCGTTCGGCTGCGGATTGTCGATCAGATAGGTCTTGGGCATCGGCAGGCCGGCCTGCTTGGCCAACGCCTCGACGATGGCGTGGAATTCGGGCGCGTTCCTGGCATCGACCTCGACGGCGTGGTTCATCGACAGCACCATCTTGTCGGCATTCCAGTAGCTGAACAGATTGGTGCCCGCGGCGACCAGGAAGGCGATCATCATGCCGCCGGTGCCGCCGATCAGAAAACCGACGCCCATGAACAGCGCCGTCATCGCGGCCAGAAGCATGGTGGTGCGTAGCGTGCTCATCATCTGCTCCCTGTGCGGCCGTGGCAAAAAAAGGTCGATCGGGGTGAACTCATGGCTATATGATGGGAAACGCCGCCCTTGGTTTCAATCCGCCCGGACTATCGCATGACCGACCAACCCAGCAAAGCTGATGCCGACCGGGAGAAGGACCTGACGCCGGCGGCCAGCCGAGCGCTGGCTGAAGCCGAGGCGCGCCGTGAAGCGTATCGCCAGAAGGAAGCTGCGTTGCCGAAGGAAATCGGCGGCCGCGGCGGCAAGGAACCCGGCCGCTACGGCGACTGGGAAGTGAAGGGACTGGCTAGCGATTTCTAGGGGTTCAGGAACGGAAGAACTGGGGAACTGGTGAACTGAAGCGTTGAAGAAAAAGGCGCACAGCCGTTCTCCAGTTCTCCAGTTCTCCAGTTCTCCAGTTCTCCAGTTCTCAGGCCGCGCTGCGCTGTGCCCCCAGCGTCATCCAGCCGCTGTCATCGATGGCGATGGAGACGGTTTCATAGCCACCAATCGAGTTGTGCTGAGTCGTCATTGGATGCTGGTGAGTGGCGCTGATCACCATCACCGACGCTCCCGCTGCTTCCGCGGCGGCGATGCCGGCCGGCGCATCCTCGAAGACCAGGCAATCGCCGATGTCGACGCCGAGCCGTTTTGCCGCCAGCAGGAAACAGTCTGGCGCCGGTTTGCCGTGAGACACATCCTCGGCCGCGACCACCAAGGCGGGAACCGGGATGCCGGCGGCCCGCATGCGCAGCAGCGCCAACGGGCGCGGCGCCGAGGTGACGATCGCCCAGCGCTCTGGCGGCAAAGCGTTGAGGAACGGCACGGCGCCGGCGATCGGCAGCACGCCTTCGACATCGTCCGACTCGGCCTGCAACAGCACAAACGCCTCATGAACAGGGTCGACGCCGGGAAGCGCCAGCCTGGTGATGGTCTCGACCGCCCGCACGCCATGGATCGTCGGCAGGAAGGCTTCGACGTCGAGACCGTGCTTAAGCGCCCACGCCGCCCAGACGCGCTCGGCCGAGGCGATCGAATTGAGCACCGTACCATCCATATCGAACAGGAACGCGGCGAATTTTCTGCCTGCAAACATCAGATTTTCCACGGGGTTAGGGATCGTTTCGGGAGGGTCAAAACATGTCGTGCGACCGTAACGTCGCCACGCCTGCCTGGGAAGCCGCGGGAGAGCCTTTTCGATAGTTCCAGGGAACCATGGTCCCGCCTCTGGCGTTTTGAGCATACTGTTTTCCACGGGATCGAAGGGGCAATCATTGTGCTGATCCGGCTCGGCTACGAAATCGCCATTGAATGCGTCGGCGCCACGCCGGTCATCTCGCTGCTTGATATCCACAGGGATCGTCAGGCCGACATCAAACGGCAGACGCGCGTGCTGACGTCGCCTTCAGTGCCGAGCAAGGTCTATCACGATCTGTTCGGCAATACCTGCCGCCGCTTCACCGTACCCGCCGGCAGTTTCCGCATTCTCTATGACGCAGCCGTCGAGGACAGCGGCGAGCCTGACGCGGTCAACACGCTGGCCAGGGAAGTGCCGGTGGCGGAACTGCCGGACGATGTGCTCGGCTACCTCCTCGGCAGCCGCTATTGCGAGACCGATCATCTGAGCAGTCTGGCCTGGCAGCTTTTCGGCCATGTTCCCTCCGGCTGGGCGCGGGTGCAGGCGATCGTCGACTATGTCCACAACCGGCTGTCCTTCGGCTATGGCTATGCGCGGTCGACGCGCACCGCAGCCCAAGCGCATGAGGAGCAGGTTGGTGTATGCCGCGACTTCGCCCATCTGGCGATCACGCTCTGCCGCTGCATGAACATCCCGGCCCGCTATGTGAACGGTTATCTCGGCGACATCGGCGTACCGGCCGACCCGGCGCCGATGGACTTTTCGGCCTGGATGGAAGTGTTCCTCGACGGCAAATGGTACACGTTCGACCCCCGTCATAATCGTCCGAGGATAGGCCGCGTCGTCATCGCGCGCGGTCGTGATGCCACGGATGTGCCGCTGCTGCACAGCTTCGGCCCACACCAACTCTCGCTGTTCAAGGTCTGGACCTATGAGCAGGAGGGCAAGCTGTTCAATCCGCCCTATCACGGCGTCGACAAGACGGTCAGCGCGCGGATGCTGGCGTGACCGGATTCTGATCCGCTTCGACACACAATCCGGAAATGGAAAAGGCCGCCGCTTCTTGACGAAGCCGGCGGCCTTCCGTGTTTCCGTCCGTGGCGCGGCCAATGGCGGCGACCGAGGTCACCCGCCGCGCTTATCGCGCCTTAACGGGAAGACTGCTTCCCGAAAGTGCAATCCGCTGAGGCCACGTTCTGGAAAACGAAATCACTCGACATCGGATCACCTCCTTTCGATTTGTTGAACACGTACAGATGATGGGGTGCGTTGCAGCAAAAAACAAGATGCCGGTTTGAAATAGCTGGCGAGCCGCCTTTTGCGCCGGGTTGCGAAGAGCCGCGCGGGCGGGCAAAATCCATGCAAGGTGGATTGTCAGGACTCGGGAGGATGGCCATGGAGGCAGCCGAGAAGGCCGCGCGCATCGTGCGAACGGTGATCGAAACGCTGAAGCCGGGTTTTGCGGTCAAGCTGTGGACCGGCGAGCGGATCGGTCCCGCCACCGGGCCCGTGCTCACCATCAACGACCAGGACATCGTCTGGCAGGTGGTGAAGCGGCCATCGTTGTCGACGCTGATCGAGATGTGGATTTCCAAGACGATAGACATCGAAGACGGGACGATTTTCGATTTTTATGCACTGCCGTCGCAAGGCAAGCTCAGGACCAAGCTCAAGTCGCTGCCGAAGCTGGCGATCCTGCGCGACTTGCCGGCGGTGCTCCTGTCACGCAAGCAGATGAGTGCACGCACCGATCTGTCGGGTCGCAACCCCTATGTCAGCGGGTCGAGCCAGGAGGCGATCCAGCATCACTACGACATTTCGAATGCCTTTTACCGGCTCTTCCTCGACGAGCGCATGGTCTACAGCTGCGGCTACTTTAAGGATTTCGCCGATGGCATCGACCAGGCGCAGGCCGACAAGCTCGACCATATCTGCCGCAAGCTCAGGCTGAAGCCGGGCGAAAAGCTGCTGGACATCGGCTGCGGCTGGGGTGCCATGCTGATCCATGCGGCCAAAAATTACGGCGTCGTCGGCCATGGCGTGTCGCTGTCGCAGGCGCAGACCGATCTCGCCCGCGAGCGCATCCGCGCCGAAGGGCTGCAGGACCGCATCACCATCGAAATCAAATCCTATACGGAGCTCAAAGGCTCCTTCGACAAGATATCGTCGATCGGCATGTTCGAGCATCTCGGCCTCGCCAACCACGCCACCTATTTCAAGACCATCCATCGCTTGCTGAAGCCCGGCGGCATCTATCTGCACCACGCCATCACCAGGCGCAGCAAGGGCGACTTGAAGAAAACCTTGCGCAAGGGGCCGGAGTTCAAGGCGCTGCTCAAATACATTTTCCCAGGCGGCGAACTCGACACGATCGGCATGACGCTGGGCAATCTGGAGGCGCATGGCTTCCTGGTCTACGACGTCGAGAATCTGCGCGAGCACTATGCGCGCACCTGCCGGCTGTGGGCCGAGCGGCTACAGGCTCGCTTCGACGAGGCGGTCGCCGAAGTCGGCGAGGCCAAGGCACGGCTGTGGCTGCTTTATCTCACCGGCTGCTCGATCACCTTCGAGCGCGCCTCGGCGCAGATTTTTCAGACCGTCGTCACCAAACGCGCACGCGGGCCGAGCGGGCTGCCGCCGACACGGGCGGATCTGTATCGGTAGGGATAGGATTCGGGGCCGAACCCCACGCTTTCCAAGGTCTGCGATTCGCTGCCTCGCGGTAGAGGCCTACACGAACCGCATCGGCGCGCCGATCTCGACACGGGCAGGCCTGTCCACAGTGCAATAGACGCCAAGATTATGGGCGTTGTGGCGGACCAGATTGCGCAGGATGCCGGGATCGTGGTCAAAGCCGTCCTGGCTGATGATGGTGAAGCCGCAGCGGCGGCACGGCTCCGAGACGGTCACCAGCAGGTCGCCGATGGCAAGCTTGCGGCCAATCCATTCGGTCTCGGGAAACGAGCCTTCGACCGCCGCCATGTCGACGACGATGTTGGGGCGGAAGCGGCGCGGATCGGGAATGCCTTCGGGGTGCAGCGCCTTGAGCCGGGCCAGCGATGCGGTGGTCAAGAGATGGATCGGCGCTTTGCGGTAGCGCGCCGCGGTCAGCGGGCCGGTGTAGCCGGGAGCGTTGTCCTGGCTGAACGGCCGGATCGAGGCGGCGAAGCCGAGATAGGTCGAGACGGCGCTGTCGCATTCAGCGCCCGGCGCTACCAGCCAGTCGCCGTCGGGAACGGCGATCTCCAGCTTGCGGTCCTTGCTCAGCCGGGTGCGGATGCGCGGCACCTTGTGCCACTTGGCGTCGCGGTCGGGCCGCGCGATCTCATTGTCCGAGACATCGACAAGGCCGAACAGCCGGTCGCCGTCGATGGTTTCAAGGCCGACCGAAATGGCGTCCTGGCGTTCGCCGGCAAGCGAACTAGCGGGGTAACGCCAGAGCTCCGTGACTGCGCCCAGTGCAGCCATCAAATCCCCTCAGCCCTTCTTGTTCTGGCGGTTGGCGATCAGATCATCGACCACGGCCGGATCGGCCAGTGTCGAGGTATCGCCGAGCGCGGAAAAATCGTCCTCGGCGATCTTGCGCAGGATACGGCGCATGATCTTGCCGGAGCGGGTTTTCGGCAGTCCGGGCGCGAACTGCAGCTTGTCGGGCGAGGCGATTGCGCCGATCTCCTTGCGGACATGGGCGACAAGCTCCTTGCGCAGTTCCTCGCTCGGCTCCACGCCTTTCATCAAGGTAACGTAGCTGTAGATGCCCTGGCCCTTGATGTCGTGGGGATAGCCGACGACAGCTGCTTCCGACACCTTCTCATGGCTGACGAGCGCCGATTCGACCTCGGCCGTTCCCATGCGGTGGCCGGAAACGTTGATGACGTCGTCGACGCGGCCAGTGATCCAGTAATAGCCATCGGCGTCGCGGCGACAGCCGTCACCGGTGAAGTATTTGCCCTTGTAGGTGGAGAAATAGGTCTGCACGAAGCGGTCATGATCGCCATAGACGGTGCGCATCTGGCCGGGCCAGGAATCGGCGATGCAGAGATTGCCGTCGGCCGCCCCTTCCAGCACCCTACCTTCGCCGTCGACCAGCTGCGGCCTGATGCCGAAGAAGGGCCGCGTCGCCGAACCAGCCTTGAGGTCGGTGGCGCCGGGCAGCGGCGTGATCAGGATGCCGCCGGTCTCGGTCTGCCACCATGTGTCGACGATCGGCACCTTGCCGTTGCCGACGATGTTGAAATACCACTCCCAGGCTTCCGGATTGATCGGTTCGCCGACTGAGCCCAGCACGCGCAGCGACTTGCGCGAGGTCTTCTTCACCGGTTCGTCGCCGGCGCCCATCAGCGCGCGCAGTGCCGTCGGCGCAGTGTAGAAGATGTTGACCTTGTGCTTGTCGATGACTTCCCAGAAGCGCGACTGCGAGGGGTAATTCGGCACGCCCTCGAACATCAGCGTGGTGGCGCCGTTGGCGAGCGGGCCATAGACGATGTAGCTGTGGCCGGTGACCCAACCGACATCGGCGGTGCACCAGTAGATATCACCATCATGGTAGTCGAAGACATATTGGTGGGTCATCGAGACATAGACGAGATAGCCGGCGGTGGTGTGCAGCACGCCCTTCGGCTTGCCGGTCGAGCCTGAGGTATAGAGGATGAACAGCGGATCCTCGGCCTTCATCTTCTCCGGCTTGCAGTCGCCTTTCACCGTGGCGATCTCGTCATGGTACCAGATGTCGCGTCCCTGAACCCAGCCGGTCTTGCCGCCGGTGCGGCGCACGACGACCACCTTATCGACCTTGGTGCCGGCCTTGGCGGCGATTTCGATCGCTCTGTCGGTGTTTTCCTTCAGCGGGATCGGCTTGCCGCCGCGCAGGCCCTCGTCGGCCGTGATGACGAAGGTCGACTTGCAGTCATCGATGCGGCCGGCCAGCGCGTCCGGTGAAAAGCCGCCGAAGACGATCGAGTGGATGGCGCCGATGCGGGTGCAAGCCAGCATCGCGTAGGCCGCTTCCGGGATCATCGGCATGTAGATGGTGACGCGGTCGCCCTTCCTGACGCCGTGCTTCTTCATCACATTGGCGAGCCGGCAGACATGCTCGTAGAGCTCGTTATAGGTGATCTTCTTGTCGTCGTAGGGATTGTCGCCTTCCCAGATGATGGCTGTCTGGTTGCCGCGCTTCTTCAAATGGCGGTCGATGCAGTTGTAGGAGACGTTGGTTTCGCCGTCCTCAAACCATTTGATCGAGACCTTGCCCTCGAAGGAGGTGTTCTTGACCTTGCTGAACGGCTTGAACCAGTCGATGCGCTTGCCGTGCTTGCCCCAGAACTTGTCCGGATTCTTCACGCTGTCGGCATACCATTTGAGGTAGGTGTCGTTGTCGATCAGCGCATTCTTCTTCCACGCCGGCTGGACGCGGTGGATCTTCACCTCGGACATGTCTTCACTTTCCTCCCAAACCACCCCGCCGGCTTGACCTCAGCCAGGATCACGGCGACGCAGCCGCGAATTCGGCGGCATTATTAACAGTTCCGCGCTGACGGCAACATTAGACGTTGGATTCGCGTGGCGGGATGCCGCAGCTCCCGTTTCGGTTGCATCAGCACTCGGCAGCGGTCGCTGCTAACTGCATGTTTTCGTGCATAAAACCCGACTGGGATCAGGAAAATCATAGACAGTTAAGGAACGGCGCGCACAATTCGGTGTTGGGAGGAATGGAGAATCAACTAGGCCAAGGGGCTGTCATGCGCGATCATTCCGAAATGGACCTGATGCTCAAGGGGTATGGCCTGACCACGGCCAAGATTCTGTACCATTTTCCCGACCACCCGCATCTGCTGCAGAGCTTCATCTGGCAGGATTACGATCTGGCGCCGAAGTTTCCGGTGCTGATCAAGTTCATCGAGTTCTGGAAGGCCAGGCTCGACGGGCCGCTGCATTCGATCAGCTACACGCACCAGAAGCTGATCGCGCCGAACGAATGGCGGAAGGTGGATGGGGAGTTCGTGCTGCACTGAGCGGCAGTATAGCTGATCTCCCCCGCAAGGGGGGAGATTGGCAGCTTCAACGTCGTGTGATCACACCGCAGGCGGGTTCAGCCGGGCGAAACCTTCCTGGCGGAGATAGGGGAAGTACGGGTAGGGCGCGGTCACTTCGCTTGCCATGTCGAGCTTTTTGACCTGCTCCGGCGTCAACGCCCAGCCGACGGCGCCGAGGTTCTGGCGCAGCTGTTCCTCGTTGCGGGCGCCGATGATGACGGAGGACACGGTCGGGCGCCGCAACAGCCAGTTGATGGCGATCTGCGGCACGGTCTTGCCGGTCTCTTCAGCCATCGCATCAAGCGCATCCATGACCCGGTAGAGATGTTCGTCCGCGACCGGCGGGCCGAAATCGGCGGTGTCGTGCAGCCGGCTCTTTTCCGGCAGGGGCTGGCCGCGGCGGATCTCGCCGGTCAGGCGGCCCCAGCCGAGCGGGCTCCACACCAGCGCGCCGATGCCCTGGTCGATACCGAGCGGCATCAGCTCCCATTCATAGTCGCGACCGACCAGCGAGTAGTAGACCTGATGCGCGGCGTAGCGCGGGTAGCCATGCTTGTCGGCTTCCGCCAGCGATTTCATCACCTGCCAGCCGGAGAAGTTGGAGACGCCGACATAGCGCAGCTTGCCGGCGCGCACGAGGTCGTCCAGCGTCGACAACACCTCCTCGATCGGCGTGCCGGCATCGAAGGCGTGCAGCTGCAACAGGTCGATGTAATCGGTGCCCATGCGCTTCAGGGCGGCGTCGACGGCTTTGATCAGCCGCGAGCGCGACGAGCCGTAGTCGGCCGGTCTGTCGCCCATCGGCAGCGAAGTCTTGGTCGAGATCAGCACCGCGTCGCGGCGGCCTTTGATGGCTTCGCCAAGCACTTCCTCGGAGGCGCCGTTCGAATAAACATCGGCGGTGTCGAACAGATTGACGCCGGCCTCGAGGCAGATGTCGATCAGCCGCCGCGCTTCCTTGGCATCGCTGTTGCCCCAGGCCCCGAACAGCGGCCCGGAGCCGCCGAAAGTGCCGGCGCCGAAAGAGAGTGCGGGCACTTTCAGGCCCGATGCGCCGAGACGTCGATAATCCATTTTATGCTCCTTGATGATGTCGAAGAAGGATTGCGCGTGATGCTCATGACTGGGCGCAGACCGGCGCCCCGATTGTGGGGGCGCGATCGAGGCGCAGCGCCAGGGCAGCGACGCCAAGAGCCGCGACCGGCAGCAAAGCGGCGATCCAGGTTAGTGAGCCGAGGCCGAGGCCATGGGCAATCACCGCGCCGCCAAGCCAAGCGCCGGCGGCATTGCCGAGGTTGAAGGCGGCGATGTTGAAGGACGAGGCGAGGCTCTGGCCCGCGCCTTGCGCCTTTTCCAGCACCCACATCTGCAGCGGCGCCACGGTGGCGAAGGCGGCGGCACCAAGCAGGCCGACATAGATGACGGCCAGGATTTGGCTGTGGACGGCGAAGGTCATTGTGGCCAGCACCAACGCCAGCACCACGAGGCTGCCGAGCACCGCCGGCACCAACCAGCGGTCGGCGACCTTGCCGCCAAGCAGATTGCCGGCGATAAGACCGCCGCCGAAGACGAGCAGGATCGGCGACACGGCGGCTTCCCTGAAGCCGGTGATCTCGGTGAGCAGCGGGGCGATGTAGGTGAAGACGGCGAAGACGCCGGCGTAGCCGAGCACGGTGGTGGCGAGGCCGAGCAGCACCGGCGTGCGGCGCAGCACGGCGAGATCGGCGCGCAGGTTGGTCTTCTCGGGCGCCGTCTGGCTGCGTGGTACCAGAAGCAGGATCACTGCGAAGGCAGCGAGACCGACCAGAGCTACCGCCCAGAAGGTGGCGCGCCAGCCGAAGGTCTGGCCGAGCCAGGTGCCGAAGGGCACGCCGAGGATGTTGGCGATGGTCAGGCCGGTGAACATCAGCGCGATCGCCGAGGCTTTCTTGTTGGGTGCGACCAGGCCGGTGGCAACCACCGAGCCGACGCCAAAGAAAGTGCCATGGGCAAGGGCGGTGATGATGCGGGCGCCCATCAGCGTCCAGTAGTCGGGGGCGATCGCACAGGCGAGGTTGCCGAGCGTGAAGATCGCCATAAGGGCCAGAAGGACGGTCTTGCGGGGCCAGTTGCCGGTGGCGATGGTCAAAAGCGGCGCGCCGATGACGACGCCCAACGCGTAGCCCGAAATCAACTGGCCGGCGGCCGAGATCGAGACTCCGAGATCTTTGCTGACATCGATCAGCAGCCCCATGATGACGAATTCGGTGACACCGATGCCGAAGGCGCCGGCAGCGAGGGCGTAGAGAGCAAGAGGCATGGCGGTTTCCAGTTCGAACTCGAATGAGCGCGCTGTCCAGACCCGCGCCCCGACCGCAGAGATCGTGTTGCCATGCCTTGTGAACCAGACTTGCTTTGGGCATATTTCCTGTGAAATAGATTCACAAATGGCCAGACCCGATATCAACCGTTCCGGCGAGATCGAAGTGTTCGTCCGCGTCGTCGAGGCGAGCAGCTTCTCGGCTGCGGCTCGTTCGCTGCGTATGACACCGTCGGCGGTGAGCAAGCTGATCGCGCGACTGGAGGCAAGGCTCGGCGCGCGGCTGGTCACCCGCTCCACGCGCAAGCTGCAGCTGACGCCGGAAGGGACGGCGTTCTATGACAGCGGGGTGCGCATCCTGGCCGATATGGCGGCGGCCGAGCGCGAGGCGGCCGTGGGTGCCGCGCCGCGCGGACGGCTGCGCGTCAACTCCTATGTGCCCTTCGGGGTGCATCGGCTGATCCCGCTGCTGCCTGAGTTCCTCGAACGCTATCCCGAGATTTCGGTCGATCTGGTGCTTACCGACAGCGTCATCGATCTGATGGCTGAACGTGCCGACGTCGCCATCCGCGCCGGGCCGCTCGGCGAGTCGCGGCTGGTGGCGCGCAAGCTCGGGCAAACCCGGATGACAGTCGTTGCCGCACCGTCCTATCTCAAGACACATGGCACACCGCTGACTCCAGCCGATCTCAGCCGGCACAATCGCATGGCTTTCGGCTTTGTCCGGCATGTCGATGGCTGGCAGTTTGTCGACGCAGCTGACAATGCCATCACGGTTCCCATCGTGGGAAACACGCTGGTCGGCGATGGCGAGTCGATGCGGTTGATGGCGGTCGGCGGCGCCGGCATCGCCCGGCTGGCACACTGGCATGTGGCCGATGACATCGCGGCGGGGCGGCTGACGGCGCTGCTGGAGGATTTCAATCCGGGCGACGAGGAGCCTACCCACGCCGTCTATGTCGGCCAGGGCCGGCATTTGCCCGCACGGGTGCGGGCGTTTCTCGACTTTCTGGTCGAGAGCGTGCGGATGAGCTGAAAAGACGTTGGGGAGCCAGATGACCCCCAAGCATCAGGCGACAGCGATGACTATTTCTTCGGGGTGAACGGCGCCGGGCGGCGACCGGCGCCCTGACGCTCCAGCATCCAGCCGGGATATTCGGCCGGCAGCGCACTGACCTCATCCAGTCTGGCGAGATCGTCGGCGTCGAGCTTCACCTCGGCCGCGGCAAGGTTCTGCTCGAGCTGCTCCATGCGGCTGGCGCCGATGATGACGCTCATGACGAAAGGTTTGGCCAGGACATAGCCGAGCGCCACCGTGGCGACGCTGACGCCGTGCTTCTGGGCGATCTCGCGCATCACGGCGACAGCCGCCCAGGCTCGGTCCTCATCGACCGGCGGGAAGTTGAAGGTGGCGCGGCGGCCTTCGCCATTGCCGGGCGCGCCGGGACCGTATTTGCCCGACAGCAGGCCGCCGGCCATCGGCGACCACACCATCAGGCCGAGCTTTTCCTCGTTGATGAGCGGCACGATCTCGCGTTCGAGGTCGCGACCGGCGATCGAATAGTAGGACTGGATGGTCTCGAAGCGGGAAAAGCCCTTGCGCTCGGTAATGCCCAGAGCCTTGGCGATACGCCAAGCCTGCCAGTTGGAGACGCCGACATAGCGGACCTTGCCGCTGGCGACGAGGTCGTCGAGCGCCCGCAGCGTCTCGTCGATCGGCGTCACCGTGTCGGTGCCGTGCAACTGGTAGAGATCAATATGGTCGAGCTGCAGCCGCTCCAGGCTGCCTTCGACCGAATCCATGATGTGGCCGCGCGAAGAGCCGCGCTCGTTCGGGCCCTGGCCCATGGCGCCATGCACCTTGGTGGCGATGACGACGTCCGAGCGCTTCACGCCGAGATCCCTGAGCGACTGGCCGAGCAGGCGTTCGGACTGGCCGAAGGAATAAACGTCGGCCGTGTCGAAGAAATTGACGCCGGCGGAGATGGAACGGCTGACGATGTCGTTGACGCCCTTCTGGTCGAGGCTGGCGATCAGGCCCCATTGGGCATTCTCGCCGGCGGCGCCGAAGGTCATGGTGCCGAGGCAGAGTTCGGAGACAAACATCCCCGTATTTCCGAGTTGATTGTAGCGCATGGTGGCTCCAGCAGATTGGTGATGACGCCAAGCAAATAGGAACGGCGCGTTTCGTTTCCAGTCGTGGCGCAATGATGGGCCGGCTCTGGCTCAACCTGCGGCCGACCCCAACACCGAATCAACACAGGCGGGTCAGGCTTCCCAAGGGTTGAACATTGTGACGCGAGTATCGTCGAAATCGGCGACGTTGCGTGTGACCAGTATGAGGTCGTGGAAGAGCGCCGTCGCGGCTATAAGCCCATCTGCGTCGCCGCGCGTGCGGATCGCGGAGATGCGACCCCATTGGGCAGCGATGCTCTCGTCTATGCCGAGAATTCGGTTTTCGTAGCTGTGGCGCAGACCGTGGAACCACGCTGCTAAATGGTTTGCAGTGTCGGGGTCGTTTCGCCGCTTCATTTCGATTCCGCGTGCGATTTCACCGAGCGTGATGACGCTTAGAAACAGAGACTGGCGCTCTTGCTTGATTATCCAATCCGCCACTGGCCCCTCTCGCTTTCGCGCACCCGACACGACGTTCGTGTCCAGAAGAAACATCAGAGGTCCACGTCTCTGCCGGGCCCCTTGGAGCGGCGATTGACCTCTTCGACGAAGTCGTCGTCCCACTCGGGACCGGAAAGAAGGTATTCCGCAAGTGAGGGCTTAGAGCCGACGAGCCTTTCGTATTCTTCAGCGGCCAACACGACAGCAGCGGGCTTTCCACGCAAGGTGATGGTCTGCGGGCCCTTTTCACGAGCCTGCTGAACCAGCTTCGAGAGATTGTTTTTTGCGTCCTGCAGATGCCAGTTCATGGAAGTATACCTAGCTAGCTTGGCTAGATATAGCATTGCTGCAGCGATGCAGCAACAAATGCTACTGTTAGGGCCGCGAGATCACCGAGGTTATCGGCCGCCAAAAATCGCCGAGCCGACGCGGACGCTGGTGGCGCCGAAGGCTATGGCGGTCTCGAAGTCGCCGGACATGCCCATCGACAGTTTTGCGACCCCGGCCTCTTTGCCGAGCTTTTCCAGCAAGGCGAAATACGGGCCGGGGTTTTCGTCGGCCGGCGGGATGCACATCAGGCCTTCGATGGCGAGGCCATGGACATCGCGGCAGCGGGCGACGAAGGCGACGGCGTCGCGCGGCTCGATGCCGGCCTTTTGCGGCTCCGAACCGGTATTGACCTGGACATAAAGCTTTGGTGCGCGGCCCTGGCGCACGATCTCCTTGGCGAGCTCGGCGGCGATCTTCTCGCGGTCGACCGTCTCGATGACGTCGGCGAGCGCAACGGCTTCCTTCGCCTTGTTCGACTGCAGCGGGCCGATGAGATGAAGCTCGATGTCGGGGAATTCGGCTTTCAAGGCCGGCCATTTGCCTTGCGCTTCTTGGACGCGGTTTTCGCCGAAGACGCGCTGGCCAGCCTCGATGACCGGGCGGATGACGTCGGCCTCAAAAGTCTTCGACACCGCAACCAGCGTCACCGAACCGGCGTCGCGGCCGGCCTCGCGCTCGGCGGCAGCGATCCTCGTCTTGACGGCGAAAAACTGTTCGACGGCGCTGGCCATGTCCATATCCTGCCTGTCTTTAATCGTCTTGGCCGGCTCGCCGCAGTTGACGGGTCCGGCAATCCATGGTGAACACCGCGACGACATTTACCTTGGCCACCGGGCCTTGTCCGGCGGTCTGCGCCTGCTTTTAAGTGAAAATCATCCGATGGCAACCGAACGATACAATCCGCGCGCGTCAGAGCCCAAATGGCAGAAGGCCTGGGCCGAAAAGAAGCTGTTCGAAGCGCATAACAACGATCCAAAGCCGAAATACTACGTGCTGGAGATGTTCCCCTATCCCTCGGGGAAGATCCACATCGGCCACACCCGCAACTACACGATGGGTGATGTGGTGGCGCGCTACAAGCGGGCCAAGGGCTTCAACGTGCTGCACCCGATGGGCTGGGACGCTTTCGGCATGCCGGCTGAAAACGCGGCGATGCAGAACAAGGTCCATCCCAAGGAATGGACCTACGCCAACATCGCCGCCATGCGCGAGCAGCTCAAGATGATGGGCCTGTCGCTGGACTGGGCGCGTGAGTTCGCCACCTGCGACGTCGACTATTACCACCGCCAGCAGATGCTGTTCCTCGATTTCGTCGAAAAGGGGCTGGTGACGCGCAAATCCTCCAAGGTCAACTGGGACCCGGAGGACATGACGGTGCTCGCCAACGAGCAGGTCATCGACGGCCGTGGCTGGCGCTCGGGCGCGCTGGTCGAACAGCGCGAGCTGACGCAGTGGTTCTTCAAGATCACCGACTACGCGCAGGACCTGCTGGACTCGCTGAATGGTCTCGGCGAGTGGCCGGAAAAGGTCAAGCTGATGCAGCAGAACTGGATCGGCCGCTCGGAAGGGCTGCTGATCCGCTGGCCGCTGGCCGCTCCGGTTGGCGATGCGAAGGAACTGGAGGTCTACACGACCAGGCCCGACACCATTTTCGGCGCGTCGTTCATGGCGGTTGCCGCCGACCATCCGCTGGCCAGGAAGGCCGCCGAGACCAATCTCGATCTGGCCAAGTTCATCGACGAAATCAGGCATATGGGCACGTCGGTGGCCGCACTGGAGACGGCCGAGAAGAAAGGTTTCGACACCGGCATCCGCGTCGTGCATCCGTTCGACGACTCGTGGACCCTGCCGGTCTACGTCGCGAATTTCGTTTTGATGGAATACGGCACCGGCGCCATATTCGGCTGCCCGTCGGGCGACCAGCGCGACCTCGATTTCGCCAACAGATACGGCCTGCCGGTGATCCCGGTGGTGATGCCGGAAGATGCCGACGCCAAGACCTTCCATGTCACGGAAGAGGCCTATGTCGATGACGGCGTGATGATCAATTCGCGTTTCCTCGACGGCCTGAAGCCGGAGCAGGCGTTCGACGAGGTGGCAAAGCTCCTGGAGCAGAAGACCATAGGCGGGCGGCCAATGGCGGAGCGCAAGGTGAACTTCCGCTTGCGCGACTGGGGCATTTCGCGTCAGCGCTACTGGGGCTGCCCGATCCCGATGATCCATTGCGAGGATTGCGGCGTCGTGCCGGTGCCGAAGGCCGACCTGCCGGTCAAGCTGCCCGACGACATCGAGTTCGACCGTCCCGGCAATCCGCTCGACCGCCACCCGACCTGGCGGCATGTGAAGTGCCCGCAATGCGGCAAGGATGCGCGCCGCGAGACCGACACGATGGACACGTTCGTCGATTCGTCCTGGTATTTCGCGCGCTTCACCGCGCCCTGGGCCAATGAGCCGACGGAGCCCAAGGCTGCCGATGACTGGCTGGCCGTCGACCAGTATATTGGCGGCATCGAGCACGCGATCCTCCATCTGCTCTATTCGCGCTTCTTCACCCGCGCCATGCGTGCGACCGGGCATCTCGACCTGGCCGAGCCATTCAAGGGCCTGTTCACGCAAGGCATGGTGGTGCATGAGACCTACCGCGTCGGCGGTGCGTCGAACCGCTGGCTGTCGCCGGCTGAGGTCAGGATCGAGGATGTCGGCGGCAAGCGCCGCGCCATCGAGATCGCCACCGGCGAAGAGGCGGCGATCGGCTCACTCGAAAAGATGTCGAAGTCGAAGAAGAATACGGTAAGCCCGGAAGACATCACCGACGGCTACGGCGCCGACACCGCACGCTGGTTCATGCTGTCGGATTCGCCGCCCGAGCGCGACGTCGAGTGGACGGACGATGGCGCCGCCGGCGCGCACCGTTTCATCCAGCGTGTCTGGCGCCTGGTGTCGATCGCCGCCGAGACGCTCGATGGCGTCAAGCCACAGGCGGCGCAGGATGGCGAGGCCGGTGCCGTTTCCAAGGCCGCACACAAGATCCTGAAAGCGATCGGCGAGGATATCGAGAAGCTCGGCTTCAACCGGGCCATCGCCCGCATCTACGAACTTGCCAATGCCTTGACCGCGCCGCTCAACGACGTTGCCGAGGGCAAGGCCGATGCGGCGCTGAAAGGCGCCTGCCGCGAGGCGGTGGAGATCCTTGTGCATGTGGTCGCGCCGGTCATGCCGCATCTGGCCGAAGAGTGCTGGCACACGCTCGGCGGCACCGATCTGGTCGCCGAACGGCCATGGCCGGTCTACGACCCGGCGCTGGTGGTCGACAACGAGATCGTGCTGCCGGTTCAGGTCAACGGCAAGAAGCGCGGCGATTTGACAATTGCCCGCGACGCGGACCAAGGTGCGGTCGAAAAAGCGGTTCTGGCTCTCGACTTCGTGCAGAAAGCGCTGGAAGGTAAGGCGCCCCGCAAGGTGATCATCGTGCCGCAGAGGATCGTCAATGTCGTTGCCTGATTTCAAAAAGACGGGGCTTGACTTCGGAAAGACGACGCATGTGCTGCGCCGCACCGCGCTCTGCGGGCTGGTGGCCTCGATGACGCTGGTTTCGGCCTGCACGGTCAGGCCGCTCTATTCGAGCGCGCCGCTGACGGCAGGCTCGACTGTCAGCGCGTCGGCGGAGCTCGCCTCGATCGCGGTCAAGCCGGTCAAGACCCGCTATGCCCAGCAGGTCCGCAACAATCTGATCTTCGCCTTCGGCCAGGGTGCCGGCGAGACGACGGCACCGGTCTACATGCTCGATCTCGGTGTCACCGAACTGGTCGAATCGGCCGCGGTGGTGCAGATTCAGACCGACGAAGACGAGCCGACGGCAGGCACGGTAACGCTGACCGCAAACTATGTGCTGACCGATGCCAGGACCGGCGTGGTGATCGCCACCGGCAAGCGGTCGATCCCATCATCTTTCGACAAGCCGACGCAGGAGTTCGCCTCCTACCGGGCGCAGCTCGACGCCGAGAACCGCGCCGCACGCGAACTGGCTGAAATGGTGAGCCTGTCGGTCGCCCAGGATTTGGTCAGGCACGGCAAGAAGGCCTGAGCGTTTCCTAGCCTTGCCAACTCGACTTTAGCAGTCCGCAATAAAAAGGCCGGTTTCCCGGCCTTTTTGTATCGAACCCGATCTCAGCCGATCTTCTGGCCGGTCTTGGCCCAGTCGGCAGCGAACTGATCCAGGCCCTTGTCGGTCAACGGGTGCTTGACCAGCGCCTTCAGCGTCGCGGCCGGCGCGGTAACGACATCGGCGCCGATCAGGGCTGCCTGCTTGACGTGGTTCACGGTGCGAACCGAAGCGACGAGGATCTCGGTGTCGAAATCGTAATTGTCGTAGATCTGCCGGATCTCCTGGATCAGTTCCATGCCGTCCGCGCCGGTATCGTCGACGCGGCCGACGAAGGGCGAGATGAACGAGGCGCCGGCCTTGGCCGCCAGCAGCGCCTGGTTGGCCGAGAAGCACAGCGTTACATTGACCATGCGGTTCATCTCGGTGCGGATCGTCTTGCAGGCGCGCAGGCCGTCGAGCGTCAGCGGCACCTTGATGCAGACATTGTCGGCGATCTTGGCCAGGATGTTGGCCTCGGCCATCATGTCCTTGTATTCGACCGCAACAACCTCGGCCGAAACCGGGCCCTTGACGATGTCGCAGATCTGCTTGGTGACCTCGGCGATCTTGCCGCCGGATTTCAGGATCAGCGAGGGATTGGTGGTCACGCCGTCGAGCAGCCCCAGGTCGTTCAGTTCCTTGATGTCCTTGATGTCAGCGGTGTCGACAAAAAATTTCATGGGGGTCTCCTGAAAGATTTCCATGTGCATGCCATGCACATTCGGGGTTGCCCTTTGATCTAGACCAAAGTCGGGGCAAGGTCACGCCCGATGATCGAAGATTCGCCCTTTGTCGCAGCCGCGCCGGTGCTGGTGCCGATGCCGGCCGAACGGCCCTACACCTACGCTGTGCCTGCCGGCGTGCGCGTGGTGCCGGGCTCGATCGTGCGCGTGCCGCTCGGTCCGCGCCAGGTTGCCGGCATCGTCTGGGATGGTGCGGTCGAGAATATCGACGCCAAAAAGCTGCGCCCGATCGAACAGGTCTTCGACTGCCCGCCGATCGACCGCGGCATGCGCCGCTTTGTCGACTGGCTGGCGCAGTACACGCTGTCGCCGCCCGGCATGGTGGCGCGCATGCTGTTGCGCGCGCCGGAGGCGTTCGATCCCGAACCATGGATCGAGGGCCTGCAGCGGACCCTCGTCATGCCCGACCGGATGACGGATGCCAGGACGCGCGTGCTGGAGACGGCGGAAGGGGGGCTCGCCTGGACGCGATCCGGCCTGGCGCACGCGGCGGGCGTGTCGTCGACGGTGGTCGAGGGGCTCAAGGCGCAAGGCGTGTTCGAGACGGTGATGATCCCGCCTCGACCGGTGGTCGCCGCGCCCGATCCCTCCTACGCCATGCCGGAGCTGATGCCGGACCAGGCAGACGCGGCCGCCATGCTGCGCGCCAATGTCGCGGCCGCTGCTTTCAACGTCACGCTGCTCGACGGCGTCACCGGCTCGGGCAAGACGGAAGTTTATTTCGAAGCGGTGGCGGCAGCCCTGGACCAGGGCAGGCAGGTGCTGATCCTGCTGCCGGAGATCGCGCTGACGCATGCCTTCCTCGAACGCTTCCAGCAGCGTTTCGGCGCCAAGCCGGCGGAATGGCATTCCGACCTGCCGCCCCGAATGCGCGAAAACGTCTGGCGACAGGTGGCGGAAGGCGGCGTGCGCGTCGTCGCCGGCGCACGCTCGGCGCTGTTCCTGCCGTTCCGCGAGCTCGGGCTGATCGTCGTCGACGAGGAGCACGACCCCGCCTACAAGCAGGAGGATCGCGTCTTCTACAATGCGCGCGACATGGCGGTGGTGCGCGGCCATATCAGCGGCTTCCCGGTGGTGCTGGCGTCGGCGACGCCATCGGTCGAAAGCCGGGTCAATGCGCAGCAGGGCCGCTACAGCAGGGCGGTGCTGTCGGCGCGCTTTGCCGAAGCCGCGCTTCCCGATCTCAAGACGATCGACCTGCGGCGCGCGCCGCCGGCCCGGGGCGGCTTTCTGTCGCCGCTGCTGATCGACCAGATGCAACGTACGCTGGAGAAGAAGGAGCAGTCGCTGCTGTTCCTCAACCGGCGCGGCTATGCGCCGCTGACGCTGTGCCGTGTCTGCGGCCACCGCTTCGGCTGCCCGGTTTGTTCGGCCTGGCTGGTCGAGCACCGCTTTCGCGGCCAACTCGTCTGCCATCATTGCGGGCACAATGAGAAGCGGCCGGAGGCTTGTCCGGAATGCGGCACGCTCGACCATCTGGTCGCCTGCGGGCCTGGCGTCGAGCGGATAGCTGAAGAAGTCGTGGCGCATTTCCCCGACGCGCGCACGATCGTCCTGTCGTCCGATTTGATGGGTGGAGTGCGCCGGCTGCGGCTGGAGCTCGAGGCCATTGCCAATGGCGAGGCCGACATCGTCATCGGCACGCAGCTGGTCGCCAAGGGCCATAACTTTCCCAACATGACGCTGGTCGGTGTCGTCGATGCCGATCTCGGCCTCGCCAATGGCGATCCGCGCGCCGCTGAGCGCACCTTCCAGTTGCTCAGCCAGGTGACCGGCCGCGCCGGCCGCACCGGCAAGAAGAGCCTCGGCCTGCTGCAGACTTTCCAGCCGGACCATCCGGTGATGCGGGCGATCGTCTCGGGCGATGCCGAGGCCTTTTACGAACGCGAGATCACTGAGCGCGAACGGGCAGCCCTGCCGCCCTTCGGCAGGCTTGCCGGCGTCATCGTCAGTGCGGTGACGCGGGCCGAGGCCGAAGGCCACGCGCGCGGCCTGCGCCGTGCAGCACCCCAGGCCAGCGACCTGTTCGTGCTCGGTCCGGCCGAGGCGCCGCTGTCGCTGCTCGGTGGGCGCCATCGTTTCCGTTTGCTGATCCAGGGTGAAAAGCGCGCCGACATCCAAGGCTTCATCCGCACCATGCTGGCCGAAGGGCCGAAGCAGCGCGGCTCGGTTCGCGTGCAGGTCGACATCGATCCGCAGAGCTTCTTGTAAGCACAAAGGCTGACGCCGCCGCCGGCCGCCCGTAAGCCGTTTGTCAAGAAAACTCAGCATCTTAGTGCCGGCTAAAATGCGCGCCGTTCATGTACCCGGCTCCCATCCGTTCGCTGACTAATCCTGATTTGAAAAGCCACAAAATAATGTTGACTCGTTTTATCATGAATTATAACTGGGCCTTTCCGCTCTGGCGCTGGGGACCAGGGCATGGATGGGGACAGCATGCGCAGATTTTTCAGTACGCTTCTTTGGTCATCGGCTTTGGGTTGGTCGATCCTGGCAGGCGCGGCATTTGCCCAGGAAGCCGCTCCGACGGACCAGCAGGGAGCCACCGTGCTCGATCAGATACTGGTCACCGGCCGCAATGAAAGGTCGATTTCCAGCGTCGCTCAGTCTGTCCAGGTCGTGGAACAGGAACAGGTCGAGGAAGCCGCGGAGGAAAATATCGACGCCGCGACCCTGATCAGCCGCATCGTCCCCGGCTACGCGCCACGCAACCAGACCATTTCCGGCGCTTCGGAAACCTTCCGCGGGCGCAGCGTTCTCATCATGGTCGATGGTGTGCCGCGCAACACACCGCTGCGGGACGTCTCACGCATCCTGTCGATGATCGACCTGAATTCGGTCGAGCGCATCGAAGTCATCAATGGCGCGTCCAGCCTTTATGGCGCCGGCGCCACCGGCGGCACGATCAACTTCATCACCAAGCGCGGCGACAGCGACAAGCCGAAGGTGACGGTGCGCACCGGCGTCGCCGCCTTCACCGAAAACCCCGGCAAGTCGGCCGGGCCAAGCACCAGTGTCTCGGTCGAGGGCAAGAAAGGCGATTTCGACTATTTCTTCTCGGCGTCCGGTGATCTGTCGCGCCGCACCTATGACGGCCACGGCAACGAGGTGGCTTCGGACGCCATGCTTGGGCAAGGCGGCGGCGACCGCACCGGCACGGGCAATCTCTTCGGCGTGGCCGGCTACCAGTTCGATTCCAGGCGCTTCGAGGCCAGCGTCGACTGGACCTATGCCAACCAGAAGCCGGACTGGTTCACCGATTACAGGACCAATCCCGTCTCCCCGGATTTCGGCGATCCCTATGAAGGCAAGCCGCTGAAGGAAGATTCGAAATATCTGACCGCCAAATACACCGACAGCGACTTCGCGCTCGGAAACCTCGAGGTCAAGGCGTTCTACAACGACATCTTCAAGCAGTCGCCCTTTACCAAATTCTCGGCCGTCAACAGCCAGGTGTATTTACCGACGAACCCGACGCGGCCGGTGATCCTGCCGCCGGGTACGGACCCAACCGCCGACTTCAACCAGACGGCGCTGCAATCGCGGCGCAGCGGCGTCAACCTGACCGTCAACACGCCGATGGACTTTATCACTCAGGGCAGCACGCTGACCTGGGGCGCCGACTACGTCTTCGATGCCACCGATCAGCAGCTGACCAACGGTCAGGACGCCATCTCGCCCACGACCCAGAACTCGGTTGCCTTGTTTGCGCAAGGCGAAATTCCGGTGACGGATCGCTTTCGCATCAGCGGCGGCGCGCGCTACGACCAGTTTTATCTCAATGTTGAAGACTTCACCCGGCCTGCCGCTGCCGTTCTGCTCGGCCGCAACATTATCGGCCTGCCGGCGATCCAGGTGACCGGCGGCTCGTTCGACTACGACGCCGTCACCTTCAACGCCGGCGCCGTCTACGATCTGACCGAAAGGATGCAGCTTTTCGGCAATTTCTCGCAAGGCTACAGCCTGACCGACATTGGCGGCTTCACCCGCCGGGCCGGGTTGAACTCCAACGCCGAAACCTGCGACGCCTATGGCACCGCCATCCGGCCGCTGCTGCCATGCACCAACGCGCCGGATTACGCGATCAGCTATGCCGATATCGCGCCTGAACCCCAGCTGGTGAACACCTGGGAAGCCGGTCTGCGCGGCGATTGGGGCGACTATCGCGGCGGCGTCAGCACCTATCTGTCGACCTCGGACAACGGCGTCAGCTACGACATCGTCAACAACCGGGTATCGCAGCAGAAGGAACGTATCTGGGGGGTCGAAGCCAATCTCGAGGCAGACCTCAGCGGCATGTTCACGCTGGGCGGATCGGTCGGCTATGTCGAAGGCAAATACGACGCGGATCACGACGGCCACATCGAAGCTAACGAATATCTGCCCAACAACCGTATCCCCTCGACCTACAAGGGCCTGGTCTATCTCACCACCCGTTTCGAGAACGAGCTGACCCTGCGCAGCGAGTTGGAGCTGTTTTCCGGACGCGACCGCATCGCCACCCAGGAACTGGACGGTGCAGCACTGGTCAATCTCGCCGTCTCGAAGACGTTCGGCAATGAAAGCGTGCTGAACCTTGCCGTGCGCAATGTGTTCGACACCTACTACATCAACCCTTCCGCATCGGCGACCCGCGGCGCCGACGTTCCGGGTCTGGGACGTTCGGTTGCGTTGTCCTACCAGATCACATTCTGAGGGGCGGCGGTGGCGGTGTCTCTCCAACGAAACGGTGCATTAGTCTCGCTGCTGGCAGAAGCGCCAGCCGATCCGGCGGATGGCGCGCGCTATATCGAGGCGCTCGGCCGCCTTTCGCAGGAACGGGAGCCGTTCGTGCTGTTGGTCGATATCCGCATCGAGATCGCGCTGAGCGACGCCCAGCGCAAGGCGCAAAACCTCTGGTACAAGGCGGAACGCGAGCAGCTCGAAAAAGCCTGCCGCGCCTGTGCGCTGGTGCGCCCCGCCGCCGACGAGAACATGCAGCGCGTCTGGCAAAGCCTGTTCGGCTTTCCAGTGCTCGTCACCCGCAGCCGGGCGGAGGCCGGCGCCTTCCTGAACGGTTACGCACCGAAGGACTATGTCAAATGAGCGCCGACGCAGACCGGCCGGCGCCCGCCGGGCTTTCGCGCCTGCGGCTTTTCGTCGTTCTCGCCTGCCTTTATCTGGCGCAGGCCATCCCGAGCTATCTGTTTGCCGCGGCGATCCCGCCGATCCTGCGCGAGCAGGGCGTGTCGCGCACCGCCATTGGCTCGATGGCGCTGCTGATGCTGCCGCTGGTGCTGAAATTCCTGTGGGCGCCGCTGGTCGACCGCTTTCGGCCAATGGCCCGCGCCCATCGCGCCGGCTGGGTCATCATCACCCAGATCGGCGTCATCGCCGGCATCGCCGCCATGCTTTGGATCGAGCCGACCGATGTCGCCGGTATCTTTGCCGTCGGCCTTGTCGTGAGCCTGTTGATGTCGACCCAGGACATCGCCACCGACGGCTACGCGGCCAAATATCTCGACCCGAAGGACAGGCCGATCGGCAATGCGATCCAGGGCGGCGCCGTCGCGCTCGGCGTCGTTCTCGGCGGCACGCTCGGCCTGTTGGCTTATCATCATGCCGGCTGGCAAACCATGGTGGCCATGGTGGCCGCGCTGTCCATCATCCCGCTGGTCGCCGCCTTCGCCATGCGCGAGACCGATCCCGTCGCCAGCGCGCCGCAGGCGGCCATCGATCGCCCCTCGATCCTGCGCTTTCTGCGCCGGCCGGAGGCACGCCAGATCCTGTGGATCGCGCTCATCTACCGCGCCAGCGAGGGGCTGGTGAAGTCGATGGAAGGCTCCTATCTCGTCGATGCCGGCGTGCCGCTCGATATCATCGGTTATCTCTCGGGCGGTGCCGCGCTCACCGTCGGGCTCGGCGGCTCGGCGCTGGCGGCGTGGCTGCTGCACAAAAGGGGCGCCGCCTCGGTGCTCGGCCTGCTCGGCGCGCTGCGAACCATCTGCTTCCTGATCTTCGCGCTGCACGCTTTCGGCGCTATCGCCGGCTTCTGGCCGATCTTCGGCGCCTCGTTCCTGCAGACGCTGGTGCGCTACATGGAGATCGTGGCGCTCTACAGCCTGTTTATGGCCGTGACGTCGTCGGACCAGCCGGGCACCGACTTCACCATCCTGTCCTGCGCCCAGCTTATCGTCTACCTCGTCGGCTCCATGCTTGCCGGGCGCCTCGCCGACATGCTCGGCTACTCCGCGCTGTTCACCCTGGCGACCGTGCTGTCGGGCATAGCCGTGGTGGCGACCTATCGCATGTTGAATGCCCATTTCGCCGATACCGCAAAAGCCCAACCGGGTACTCCGATGCCGCCATTGCCGGAGGTCGCCGAATGAGCGCGGTCTTCCTAACGCCCGGTCTCACGAACCATGGCAGCGAGACAGGCGGCGGCCAGCGCCAACGCCGCGCAGCCGGCCAGCGGCGCAAAGGGCCAGAGCGTGAAGGCGAAGCCGCCGGCCAATGCGCCGATGCTCTGGCCGAGCACATGGGTGCTGGTGAGCCAGCCGGCCGCCGCGCCCTGCTCGCCGGGCTCCAGGCGCTTCATCAGCCAGGCGGTGTAGCCGGGTGTAGCCAGGGAAATGCCGGCCGCTGCCACCACCAGAGACGCTGCCGAGGCAACATGGCTGGCCGTGACGGCCAGCGCCGTCATGCCGACGCAAACCATGAGACAGCCGACGATGACGCTGTTGCGCTCCGCCAGCCGCAGGCGCGCCATGAGCAGTCCCTGGACCAGAACCATGACGACGGCGACCAGCATCAGGGCCAGGCCGGTCAACGTCGTGGCCTGCGTCGCACCAAGGCCAAAACGCTGCTGGACCATCGGGCCGAGCATCATCTGTGCCTGTCCGAAGCCCAGAGTCAGGCACAAGCCCATCGCCAGGCAAGGCAGAGCGCGGCGATCGAAGGGCGATATTCCACGGCCGACGTCGGCCGCCCTGCCGTCGGTCCGTCCGCCGGCTTCCCCTTTGCCCCGCGCGAGCCACAGCAACAGCGGGCTGAACAGGAACAGGATGGGCGGCAGCAGCGGCGACAGGACGGCAGCCGTTGCCGCCAGCGCGCCGGCCAGCCGCCCCATGCTGACGCCGGCGCCAAGCAGTCCCAGCGCGGCCTGTCGCCTGTCATCGGCAACCGAGCGGCTGGCCCAGACCTGCGCCGTCGGCATGACGCCGGACGCGGCAAAACCGTACACGGTTCGCGAAAGCATCAGCAAAGCGATGCCCAGCGCGGCTCCCGTGCCGGCTATCAGCAGAATGGCGAACACCGCCTGGCCGGCCAGTATGGCGAGGCCGAGCAAGCGCAGCAGCCTGGCATGGCCAAGCCGCTCGCCCATGCGGCCCCACAGCGGCGAGCCGACCAGAAAGGCCGCCGCGCCGACAGCAGTTGCCGCGCCGATGGCAAACGTGTCGACCCTCAGCCGCTCCATCACCAGGGGAACGAGCGATACGAAGGCCGACTGGCCGAAGCCGATTGCCGAGACCGCGATTGCCAGGCGGCGCAGAAGCGAAGATCGATTTTTCACCCGGGTCGTCATAAGGCGAAGCTTATTTCTTGTCTAGAATAGATAATCAACAGAAATGTTTAAAGTCGACACGTATAAATGTAATGCATGCAGTATATTATGATTTATGAGGATGCACATGGAACAAGCAAAACCAGATTCTTCCTCTGCATTAAGCCCGTTCCTCAACGCGTTGCTGCGGGAATGGGATGGCTGGGAATTCGTCGACGCCAGGCAAACCGGGCTGTTTCGGCCGCAGGCAGCCGTGCTGCGTCTGAATTTCCCTGCCTCGCGCGCGGCGGTGCTCGTCGAGGCGCGGCATCGCTCGAAGGTTGGTTACCACGATTTAGCGATGCCGCTCTGGCGCCTCGATATTAGTAACGAGGGGGCCGATGGCGAAGCGACCGAGATCGACCTTTTCAGCCTTTTGGCGCTGATCCTGGCGGATCCCGACATTGCCGGCCGGGCGACAGCGAAAAGCCGACTGACCTTCCTGCGCCGCAGCCTGGCCAGCATCGCCGCAATCGCTGACGCGACTGCGGCGCGTGGATCGTCGCGGCCCTTCTCCGAAGGCGATCCTGATTTCATCGATGCCGAAAGCGCCCTGCGCTTCGGCCATGCCGTGCATCCGGCGCCGATGAGTCGCGAAGAGTTCACGCACACGGATTCCGCGCGCTTCGGGCATGAATACTGCAATGCGTTCAAACTGCGCTGGTGGGCCGTCGACCCGACCATCCTCACTGGAGGCAGCGTCGAGCCGCTAGATGTCACCGAGATGGTCCGCGGGCTTGCCGCCAGCGATCCGCAGCTGCTTGCTCGGGCTGGCAAGCAACAGGGCAAGGTTCTCGTTCCGATGCATCCGTGGCAGGCCGTACGGCTCATGCTGGAAGACCGCGTCGAGCGCCTGTTTCGCGCCGGTCGTATCGTCGATGTTGGGCTCGGCGGACCAGCGTGGCGGGCCACGACCTCGCTGCGCACGGTTCATTCGTCTGAAGCCGAGTGGATGCTGAAATTCTCGCTCAGCCTGCGCCTGACCAATTCCAGGCGCATCGTCGAGGAGCATGAGTGCCGGCGCGGCCTTTCGGTGCACCGGCTGGTCAAGGGCAAGCTCGGCTATGCCTTGCAGCGGCGCTGCCCGACCATGACGGTGCTGGGTGAGCCCGCCTGGTTCGGCCTGCGTGACGAAGACGGCCGGCTGATGACGGATACCATCGTCTCGTTTCGCGAAAATCCGTTTCGCGGCACGGGCAATCCGCCGGCTGCCGTTCTCGGCGCGCTTTGCGAGCGCCATCCCGGCCGTACCGAAAGCCATCTGTCCGACCTGGTCCACCGTATCGCCCGCGACGAGAAGCGACCTGTCGAGGAAACGGCGCGTTTGTGGTTCGAGCGTTTCCATCATGCCGCCATCGAGCCGTTTATCGTTGCCTTCTCGGAATTCGGCCTGCTGTTCGGCGCCCATCAGCAGAACCTCGTCGTCGGTCTTTCCGGAGGCTGGCCGAATGCGCTCTATTTTCGCGACTGCCAGGGCACCGGTTATGTCGAGGAATTTCTGCCCAGGCTGCGCGAATTCGTGCCCGAGGCCGGTCAGGCGGGCGATCATGTCTTCCCAGCGGAAGCGGCCGCGAAGCTGTTCGGCTACTATCTGGTCGTCAATGGCGCTTTCGCCGCCGTCGCAGCCCTTGCCGCCGCTGGCCTCACCAACGAAGACGATCTGCTGGCGATATTCCGCCGCTCGCTCGAGCGGCTGGCCGCCACGCCGATGGCTGACCGGTCCTGCGTCGACTATTTGCTCAACGCGCCGACGCTCGCCGCCAAGGGCAATTTCCTGATCGCGCTGCGCGACATCAATGAGAACACCGAGGTGACCGACCCGCTGGCCGGTTACGTCGAGCTTCCCAACCCCCTGCATGTGAGAGAATACGCATGAACATCGAGGCTGCGAAAAACTGGTCACCCGCCACCGTCGCCGGCAACGAAGGATGGCAGCATCTGGCCTCGGCCGCGGAGCCGCTCGCCATCCGTGCCGGCGATGGCCATGTCAGCCTGGTCAACGCTGAGGGAACAGCGGTGGGACAGGCCCGCATCTCCATCGCGGATGGCCGCCTGCTCATCGATGACGTCGCGTTCACGGGAGGCCGTCTCGATCAGCCGCAGGTCCTGGCGGGCCTCGTCGACGCGGCACTGTGCCTGCATCCTACCTTCGACCGCGCCTTCCTGCCGGCGGCCAAGACGCTGTGGCCGGTTTCGGCGCTGGCCACCGAGACGGCCGCAGGCGAACCGGAGCGCGCCGTCATTCATCGCTCGGTCCTGCGCCAGCTGCCGCTGCTGTGGCGCAGCCAGGCCTCGCATGTCACCTATCCGGCATTGACGACCGCTATCGGCCCGGAAGACCGGCTGCCGCCATTGCGCCAACCGCGCCCCTGCGGCCCGATGTACGAACGCTGGATTCCGGAAATCGGCCTCACCGTGTCGCTGCGGCCGATCGACCGCCGGACCGATCTCGACCTCTTCCATCGCTGGATGAACGATGGCCGCGTCGCCTTCTCCTGGGAACTTGCCCAGAGCCATGAGGATCTCGACAAATATCTCGCCGAGCAGGAAAGCGATCCGCATATTTTCGGCGTCATCGCCAGCTTCGACGGCGAGCCGACCGGCTATTTCGAGTTCTACTGGGCCAAGGAGGACCGGCTCGGGCCCTATTATGAGCCGCACGACTGGGACCGCGGCTGGCATGGGCTGATCGGCAATATGCGCCATCTCGGCCGGCCGAAGACGCTGTCACTGTTCCGCTCCGTCACCCACTATCTGTTCCTCGACGAGCCGCGCACGCAGCGCGTCGTCGGCGAGCCACGCGCCGCGCACCAGAAGATGCTGAGCTATTGCGCCGGCGCCGCCTACGACAAAGTCAAGGAGTTCGACTTCCCGCACAAGCGCGCGGCGCTGGTCTGCTGCGAACGCGAGCGCTTCTTCCGCGAGGTGCCGCTGTGACGGTGCAGCAACCGATTGCCAAAGCGGGGGAGGCGACACGCTGGGCCGCGATCAACCGCGACGCCGTCGCCAAGGCCATTTCCGAACTGACCTTCGAGGAGTGCCTGTCGCCGCGCGAGCTTTCGCCCGGCCGATGGGAGCTGACGCCCGGCCCCGGCGTGACCTATCGCTTTGCCGCGACGCGGCGCCTGTGGGGCCAGATCGCCATCCGTCCGGAGACGCTGACTCGCGACGCCGGCATCGAGCTGCCGGTCGACGATGCGGTCGCCTTCTTCGCCGACGCGCGCGAGACGCTCGGCATGTCGCCGGCAACATTCTGCACCTATGCGAAGGAGCTTTACAACACGCTGATGGCCGACATGCGGATCGCCAAGGCACGCGGCAATCGACCGGCCGCCGATCTAGCCGCGCTGCCGGATACCGAGTTGCAGGCATTGCTCGACGGCCATCCGAAGGCCCCTGCCAACAAGGGACGGCTTGGCTGGGGACGGGACGACTTCGAGCGCTACGCGCCAGAATCGGCCACCGCATTCCAGCTCTTCTGGCTTGCCGCCGCCAGCGATCGCTGCCTGCTGGCGCTTGACTGCGGGCTCGACGAAGAGGCGCTGCTGCAGGCCGCACTCGGCGACTACGAGCGCGCAAGGCTCGAAGCGGCTTTCAGCGCCGCCGGGATCTCGCGATCGACGCATAGGCTGCTGCCGGTCCACCCCTGGCAGTGGCAGGCGATGATCGCCTCGCAATATGGTAGCGAGATCGCCGCCGGCCGGCTGGTGCCGCTTGGCCAGTTCGGCGATCCGTTCCTGCCCTTGCAGTCGCTGCGCACGCTTGCCAATGTGGCACGGCCCGAGGCGCTGCACGTCAAGCTGCCGCTGACCGTCCTCAACACCTCAGCGTGGCGCGGCGTGCCGGGCAAATACATGGTGATCGGCGCCGATCTGTCGCGCTGGCTGGCCACGGTGGCGGCCGCGGACCCGGTGCTCAAGGACGTCAAGGTCTTGCAGGAAGTCGCCGGCGCCTTCTATTCGCATCCGCACTATACCGGCGTTGAAGGCGCGCCCTATCAGTTTTGCGAGATGCTGGGCGCCATATGGCGCGAAAGCCCCGAAAAGGATCTGACAGCGGGCCAGCGGCCGATGATGATGGGCGCCCTGCCGCAGCGCGACGCCCATGGCAGGCCGATCGCCAGCGCCCTCATCGAGCAATCCGGCCTTGGTCCGGAGGCATGGCTGGACCGCCTGTTCTCCACGGTGTTCGTGCCGCTCTACCACTTCATGTGCCGTTACGGCGTCGGCTTCATCGCCCATGGCCAGAACGTCACCATCATCCTCGACGGAGCGGCGCCTCTCGGCGTGGCGGTCAAGGATTTCCAGGGCGACCTCGATCTCGTCGACCAGCCGTTTCCCGAACTGGCCGGCCTCGACCCCAAAATCCTGTCGACGCTGAAGCGCCGGCCCCCGGCACATCTTCTCCAGCATCTGCAAACGGGACACATCGTCAGCGTTCTGCGTTTCCTGTCCGAGGCGCTGGCCGCCTATGACCGCTTCGACGAGAGGACTTTCTACGCCATCCTGGCCGGCGCCATCCGGCGCTACCAGGCGCAGAACCCGGATCTGTCGGAACGGTTCGCGCTCTTCGATCTGTTTGCTCCGAAGATCCCACGCATCGCCATCAACAAGGTGCGCTTCGCCATCGGCTACGGCGACAGCGGCGAACGCCCTCTGCCCGACCTTGGCACACCGCTCGACAATCCGCTTAACCCCGAGTCAGCCCGGCGATCTCCCATCAGCCCAGCCAGCTCCATAAGGAGTTCGCCATGACCCATACGCTTGACCTCGCAGGCATCGGCATCGGGCCGTTCAATCTCAGCCTCGCCGCCCATCTCGATGCGGTGGACGGCGTCGAAGCGCGCTTCTTCGATCGGGCGACGCGGCTCGAATGGCATCCGGGCATGATGCTGCCGGGCGTCGAACTGCAGACATCCTTCCTCAAGGATCTCGTCACCGCGACGCATCCGACCAGCCCATGGTCGTTCATGTCCTATCTGGTCGCGCAGAAGCGGTTCTATGAATTCCTCAACGCGGATTTCTCAGCCATCCCGCGGCCGGAATTCGCCCGCTATCTCGGATGGGTCGGCGAGAACTTGTCTTCGCTGCGCTTCGCCAGCGCCGTCGACCGGATCGACTTCGACGGAACGAATTTCAGGCTGCGTATCGGCCGCGAGCAGGTGAACGCGCGCAATCTCGCCATTGCCGTCGGGCTGGTGCCCAACATCCCCGCCTGGGCGCGGGCGGCGGCCTCCGATCAATGCTTCCACAACGCCCAGGCCGCCAACCGCCTCGATCGCCTGAGCGGACAGCGTGTCGCCGTGATCGGCGGTGGCCAGAGCGGCGCCGAAGTGCTTCTGCATCTGATCTCCTCCGACCGCTTCGCCGGCCGCGAAATCGAGTGGATCTCGATGCGGCCGAATTTCCTGCCACTGGACGACTCGCCTTTCACCGACGAACTCTTCACGCCGGGCTATGTCGAAAACTTCCATCGGCTGCCGCAAGGGCGGCGCGGGACGATCCTGGAACAGCAGCTGCTTGCCGGTGACGGCGCATCGACGAGCACGCTGAAGGCGATCTATCGCCAGCTTTACACGCTGCGGCACCTCTCGGAGGAAACGACGGCGGTCAACATGACGCCGCACCGCGAAGTGCTGAACGTGACGCGGGAAGGCAGCGAATACCGGCTGATCATGCGCAACGGCTTCGACGGCGCCATCGAGACGCGCACCGTGGATGCGGTGGTTCTGGCCACCGGCTATGCCTTTGCCATTCCTGATTGCATGGCACCGCTCATGAACAGGATCGCGCTGGACGAGCGCGGTCATTACAGGCTCAACGCCAGCTTCGAGGTCGAATGGGACGGGCCCGACGACCGCCGGATCTACGCGCTCAATGCCGGCCGGCTCAGCCATGGCATAGCCGAGCCGCAGCTCAGCCTGATGGCTTGGCGCAGCGCCAAGATCGTCAATTCGCTGCTCGGGCGGGCACAGTTCGATCTCGATCTGCCCGATCCGCCGGTTGCCTGGAGTTCAAGGCACACGATACAAAGCCTGCATCATCTCGGCGCCAATGCGAGGATGACCGAATCGGGCGCGCGGTGATGTTTGTGGAGGCGGGCCGAAGAGCGTGGTACGGCGCGCGTTAAGATTGACATCGACCCGTAAAGCTTTTCTGTGAGAGAGATCGTTCGGTCCTGCTGGAGGCTCAGCGCATGAAAACCCTTGGCCTCATCGGCGGCATGAGCTGGGAATCGACGGCGATCTATTATCGCCTGCTCAACGAGATCGTGCGCGAGCGGCTGAGCGGGCTGCATTCGGCAAAGCTGTTGCTCTATTCCTTCGACTTCGCCGAAATCGCCGACCGGCAGCATCATGGCGACTGGGACAGTGCGGGCGTGCTGCTGGCGGATGCGGCGCGCAAGCTGGAGGCGGGCGGCGCAGAGGGGCTTTTGATCTGCACCAACACCATGCACAAGCTCGCCGACCGGGTGCAGGCGGCGGTGTCGATCCCGCTTATCCACATTGCCGACGCCACGGCCGTCGCGGTCAAGGGCGCCGGCGTCAAGCGGCCGGCGCTGCTGGCGACCCGCTTCACCATGGAGCAGGATTTCTACAAGGGCCGACTGACGGAGAAATACGGGCTGCAGCCCGTGGTGCCGGACCAGGCCGGGCGCGACATGGTGCACCAGGTAATCTACGACGAGCTCTGCCGGGGCATCGTCAGCGCGGCATCGAAGGCGGCCTATATCGACGAGGTCGCCCGTCTGCGACGCGATGAGAAGATCGATGGCGTCATCATGGGCTGCACCGAGATCACCATGTTAATTGGCCAGCGCGATTTCGACATTCCGGTGTTCGACACCACGCGCATCCATGCCGAGGCGGCGGTCGCATTCATGCTGCCCTGAAGGGCCAAAACAGAGATCAGGGCTGGGCGGCCACGGCGACATTGCCGCTGCCGACAACTTTCAGCTTCCATCGATCTGCTTCCGTGCCGGCCAGATTGAGGTGCCTGGTCAGGAAATAAAGGCGATCGGTGTCGGGGCCTTTGGCTGTGCAAAACCGGTCCTGCAGATAGGAGGGAGGCGTCGCCTGACAATACAGGTTGGCCACGATGCTGGGCGGACGCGCGCGCGGCCTAAACAGCCTTCCGCTCCTTCACGAATTGCGTGCCAAAACTGCCGCGCGCTTGACTTCTTTTTGCAGCGACATTCAATGCATCCGGCATTGCTGTGAGGGGATGAAAGCAAGATGGAATTTGCGTTTCCGTGGCCGACCAGCCAGGGCGAATGGCTGGCTTGGTCCAGCGCCGTCGTCACCTTGGCGCTCGGTCTGCTGTTTTTCCTCGCGCCAGGGCTGGCATTTCGGATTCTGCGGCTGCAGGTCCGGCCCGAAAGGGCAGCGGCAATCGCGGAAGGGCGCGGCCGGATGTCGGGCTTCTATCTCGGCGTCAGCCTGTGCTGCATTCTGTTGGCGCAGCCGTGGCTCTATATGGCACTCGGCTTTTCCTGGCTGTTCACCGCTTTTGGCCGTTTGCTGTCGATGATGTCGGACGGCGCCAACACGCCTTTCAACTGGGCGTCGATCGTCGTCGAACTCGTCCTGGCCGCGTTGCCGCTTGCCTTCGTCTTCGGCTTTCTGCCCTGAATCGGCAGCCAATCCAAAGGCTTCGGTTGAACTCTGCGGCCGGATGCGACAATAGTGCCCGAAAAGCATGCGGGACGACGCATTGCGGTCTTAAAATGCCTGTGCTAGACGGCAATCGACTTTCGGCCGGGGATAGCGGAAGCCGCGCCTCCGTGCTTGGAAAAACTTAGTAAGGTCAAAGATTTAGCCAGAGTTTTTGCTCGCGCCAACAATCTGCGGCCCCTCAGACAAGAGAAAAGACGGTCCGTGGCTCAATCGTCATCGCCAATCTCGGGTGTCGCAGAACGCTACGCGGGTTCGCTGTTCGAACTTGCGCGGCAGTCGAATTCGGTGGCCAAGGTCGAGGCCGACCTCGACAGTTTCGCCAGGATGCTGGATGACAGCGCCGACCTGACGCGCCTCATCAACAGCCCGGTGTTCTCCAGCGAGGACCAGGCCAAGGCAATCGCGTCGATCGCCGACAAGGCCGGCATCACCGGCCTGACCGGCAATTTCCTGCGCGTCGTCGCCCGCAACCGCCGGCTCTTCGCGGTGCCCGGCATGATCAAGGCTTTTCGCAAGATCGCCGCCGAACAGCGCGGTGAGACATCAGCCGAGGTCACTTCGGCGCATGAACTGACGGCTGCCCAGCAGACCGAACTCAAGGCCGCGCTGAAAGGCGTCGCCGGCAAGGACGTGGCCATCACTGTTACCGTCGATCCGTCGCTGCTCGGCGGGCTGGTGGTCAAGATGGGCTCGCGCCAGATCGATACGTCGCTCAAAACCAAACTCAATTCGCTCAAGCTTGCACTGAAAGAGGTCGGCTGATGGACATCCGCGCCGCGGAAATTTCCGCAATTCTCAAAGACCAGATCAAGAATTTCGGCAAGGAGGCCGAGGTCTCCGAAGTCGGCCAGGTGCTGTCCGTCGGTGACGGTATCGCTCGCGTCTACGGCCTCGACAATGTCCAGGCCGGCGAAATGGTCGAATTCCCCGGCGGCATCCGCGGCATGGCGCTCAACCTCGAAGCCGACAATGTCGGCGTCGTCATCTTCGGCGCCGACCGCGACATCAAGGAAGGCGACATCGTCAAACGCACCGGCGCCATCGTCGATACGCCTGTCGGCATGGGCCTGCTCGGCCGCGTCGTCGACGCGCTCGGGAATCCGATCGACGGCAAGGGCCCGATCAAGGCGACCGAACGCAAGCGCGTCGACGTCAAGGCGCCAGGCATCATCCCGCGCAAGTCGGTCAACGAGCCGATGTCGACCGGCCTCAAGGCCATCGATGCGCTGATCCCCGTTGGCCGCGGCCAGCGCGAGCTGGTCATCGGCGATCGCCAGACCGGCAAGACCGCGATCATCCTCGACACGATGCTCAACCAGAAGGCCGTGCACGACAACGGGCCGGAAAAGGAAAAGCTCTACTGCGTCTACGTCGCCATCGGGCAGAAGCGCTCGACGGTCGCGCAGTTCGTGAAGGTTCTCGAAGAGCGCGGCGCCCTTGAATATTCGATCATCGTCGCCGCCACAGCTTCCGATCCGGCGCCGATGCAGTTCCTGGCGCCGTTCACCGGCGCCACCATGGGCGAATATTTCCGCGACAACGGCATGCATGCGCTGATCAGCTATGACGATCTGTCGAAGCAGGCCGTCGCCTATCGCCAGATGTCGCTCTTGCTGCGCCGCCCGCCGGGTCGCGAAGCCTATCCGGGCGACGTGTTCTACCTGCATTCGCGCCTGCTCGAGCGCGCCGCCAAGCTCAACGACGATCTGGGCGGCGGTTCGCTGACCGCGCTGCCGATCATCGAGACGCAGGCCAACGACGTGTCGGCCTACATCCCGACCAACGTGATCTCGATCACCGACGGCCAGATCTTCCTCGAAACCAACCTGTTCTTCCAGGGCATCCGTCCGGCGGTCAACGTCGGCCTGTCGGTGTCGCGCGTCGGTTCGTCGGCGCAAATCAAGGCGATGAAGCAGGTCGCCGGCTCGATCAAGGGCGAGCTCGCGCAGTACCGCGAAATGGCTGCGTTCGCGCAGTTCGGCTCCGATCTCGACGCCGCCACGCAGCGCCTGCTCAACCGCGGCTCGCGCCTGACCGAACTGTTGAAGCAGCCGCAGTTCTCGCCGCTCAAGGTCGAGGAGCAGGTCACGGTGATCTTCGCCGGCGTCAACGGCTATCTCGACAAGCTGGCGCTGAACCAGGTCGGCAAGTTCGAGCACGGCCTGCTCAGCCATATGCGCTCGGCCGGCAAGGACGTGCTGGACGGCATCCGCAAGGAAAAGGCGCTGTCGGACGATCTGCGCGCCAAGCTGAAGGCCGAGATCGACGCCTTCGCCAAGACCTTCGCTTGAGAAGAAGCCGGACGCTCGGGATCAGGTTTGAAGCATGCCTTCATTAAAAGACCTTCGTAACCGTATCGCCTCGGTCAAGGCGACGCAGAAGATCACCAAGGCGATGCAGATGGTCGCCGCGGCGAAGCTGCGTCGCGCGCAGGAAGCAGCGGAGGCGGCGCGTCCCTATTCCGAGCGGATGGGTGCGGTGCTGGCCAATATCACGCAGGCGATCGGCGGCGGCGGCGATGCCCCGGCGCTGATGACCGGCACCGGCAAGGACGATGTGCATCTGCTCGTCGTCTGCACGGCCGAGCGCGGCCTGTGCGGCGGCTTCAACTCGCAGATCGCACGTCTGGCCCGCGACCATATCCGCCGGCTTCTGGCCGACGGCAAGCAGGTCAAGATCATCTGCGTCGGCAAGAAGGGTTTCGACATTCTGCGCCGAGACTATGCCTCGCTGATTATCGACCGCGTCGACCTACGCGATGTCAAGAAGCTCGGCTTCGTCAATGCCGATGCGATCGCCCGTAAGATCATCCATCTGTTCGGCGAAGGCGGCTTCGATATCTGCACGCTGTTTTATTCGCAGTTCAAGTCGGTGATCAGCCAGATTCCGACCGCGCAGCAGATCATTCCTGCCGGCGTGGCTTCGGCTCCCGCCGAAGCGACCGCCGGTGGCAATGCCGTCTACGAATACGAGCCGGAGCCGGGCGAGATCCTCACCGACCTCATTCCGCGCAACATCTCGGTCCAGGTCTTCCGCGCGCTGCTCGAAAACGCAGCCGGCGAGATGGGCGCCAAAATGAGCGCCATGGACAATGCAACGCGCAATGCCGGCGACATGATCAACAAACTGTCGATCACCTATAACCGCCAGCGGCAGGCGCAGATCACCAAGGAACTGATCGAAATCATTTCGGGCGCCGAAGCGCTCTAGGCGCGACCGCCAGGAGGTCATCGACCTTCTGATGGAGCGTGAGAAACAAAGGACGAGAAGGGTAAAGACGATGGCGAAAGCAGCGACCCCCGCGAAGACGGCCCCCAAAGCGGCCGCAAAGGCTCCGGCAGCAGCGGCGAAGGCCGCTCCGGCCAAGAAGGCGGCCGCGCCCGCCAAGGCCGCGGCCCCGGCAGCGAAGACGACGAGCGTTGCCGTCAAGAAGACCGGCGCCATCGGCAAGGTTCGCCAGGTCATCGGCGCCGTCGTCGACGTGCAGTTCGGCGATCATCTGCCGGCCATTTTGAACGCCATCGAAACCTCCAATGTCGGCAACCGCCTGGTGCTCGAAGTTGCCCAGCATCTGGGCGAAAACACCGTGCGCTGCATCGCCATGGATTCCACCGAAGGCCTGGTTCGCGGCCAGGACGTCTATGACACCGGCGCGCCGATCACCGTTCCGGTCGGCCCGGGCATGCTCGGCCGCATCATCAACGTCATCGGCGAGCCGGTCGACGAAGAAGGCCCGGTCGACGGCATCGAGATGCGCGCCATCCACCAGCCGGCGCCTACCTATGTCGAACAGTCGACGGAAGCGCAGATCCTGATCACCGGCATCAAGGTGCTCGACCTTCTGGCGCCCTACGCCCGCGGAGGCAAGATCGGCCTGTTCGGCGGCGCCGGCGTCGGCAAGACGGTTCTGATCCAGGAGCTGATCAACAACGTCGCCAAGGCGCATGGCGGCTTCTCGGTCTTCGCCGGCGTCGGCGAGCGCACCCGCGAGGGCAACGATCTTTATCACGAGTTCATCGAGTCCGGCGTCAACAAGAAGGGCGGCGGCGAAGGCTCCAAGGCGGCACTGGTCTATGGCCAGATGAACGAGCCGCCGGGCGCGCGTGCCCGCGTCGGCCTGACCGGCCTGACGGTCGCCGAATATTTCCGCGACCAGGGCCAGGACGTGCTGTTCTTCGTCGACAACATCTTCCGCTTCACGCAGGCCGGTTCTGAAGTGTCGGCGCTGCTCGGCCGTATTCCTTCGGCCGTGGGTTACCAGCCAACGCTGGCCACCGACATGGGTGCGCTGCAGGAACGCATCACCACAACGACCAAGGGTTCGATCACTTCGGTGCAGGCGATCTACGTGCCGGCCGACGATTTGACCGACCCGGCGCCTGCGACCTCGTTCGCCCACCTGGACGCGACGACCGTGCTCAACCGCGCGATCTCGGAAAAGGGCATCTACCCCGCCGTCGATCCGCTCGACTCGACCTCGCGCATGCTCGATCCGCTGGTCGTCGGCGAGGAGCACTATGCCGTCGCCCGCCAGGTGCAGTCGATCCTCCAGCGCTACAAGTCGCTGCAGGACATTATCGCCATCCTTGGCATGGATGAGCTGTCGGAAGAGGACAAGCAGACGGTGGCCCGCGCCCGCAAGATCGAGCGCTTCCTGTCGCAGCCGTTCTTCGTCGCCGAAGTGTTTACGGGTGCGCCGGGCAAGCTGGTCGACCTCGCCGACACAATCAAGGGCTTCAAGGGCCTCTGCAACGGCGACTACGATCACCTGCCGGAAGCCGCCTTCTACATGGTCGGCGGCATCGACGAAGCGGTCGAGAAGGCTCAGCGCCTGGCGGCTGAAGCAGCGTAATCAAGGCAATAGGGAGTAGTCAGTAGTCAGTAGTGAATAGCGGCCGGGTGATCAGGACAGCTGTCCTCTCCCTACTCCCTACTCACTATTCCCTACTCACTAAATTGACATGGCTGAAGCTTTCAAGTTCGAACTGGTCTCGCCGGAGCGCCTCCTGGTTTCCGAGCAGGTCGAGTCCGTCGTCATTCCAGGCGCCGAAGGTGAAATGACAGTCATGGCGCACCATGCGCCAGTCATGACCACGATCAAGCCGGGCGTCGTCACGCTGAAGACCGCCGGCGGCAAGGAAGAGCGCTATGTGGTGTTCGGCGGCTTTGCCGACATCGTCCCTGCCGGCTGCACGCTGCTCGCCGAATCGGCGGTCGCCGTCGGCGATATCGACCGCGCCGATCTCGCCCGCCGCATCCAGGAAGCCAAGGAAGACGCCGCCGACGCCAAGGACGACCAGAGCCGCAGCAAGGCGGAGCAGTTCCTTAGCCAGCTTACCACGCTCGAAGGCGCGCTGCTGCCGGCGTAAGCCGCAGAATGACTTGAAGAAAAGGCCGGGCTCAGCCCGGCTTTTTTGTTGCGGCCGCCATCCTGGATCGTCTCGCATAGGCGCAGGGCCTTGGCGGGATTTCAGGGCGGGCAGCCAGCATGATCAGATCGGGTGGCGGCATGCCGGCTGCCAGTCAGGGCGAGATGAGCTTGTATTAGGCGATGGCGCCGGCGGAACCGCGATTTGGCTGCGGCGGTACAGTCGGATCGGGGCTTGCCCCTGCTTTCTGGTTGTTCGACAGTCCGGCTGTCTATCGATTTGGGGTGGCCGATGACGGAACAGACAACGCAACCGGAAGCGGCCTCGCGATCCCGGTGGACGACGGCGCTGATCGCGGCCTTTGGCGGTCCGTTCGGCGGGTTCCTTTGGATCGGCGCCGGCCGGCCGGCGGTTGCCAGCCTGGTGGTGATCAGCGCCATAAGCATTGCGCTGACATATGTGGGATTCCCGGTTCTGCCGGGGGTCGATCTCGCCTGGCTGGTGGATCTCTCCAGTTTAGGTCTCATGGTCCTGTGGGTAGCGCTCGTCGTGCCTTTCGCGTCACGATACAGACCGAACCGGTGGTATTCACACGGCCTTTCGGTGCTGCTGTTGGCCGTGCTGACCTCCTACGGAGCCGCGTTAGCGATCCGCACATTCCTCTTCCAGCCGTTTTCGACCCCGGCAGGCAGCATGACACCAACGCTGGAACTCGGCGACTATTTCTTCGTCTCGAAGTTTGCCTATGGTTACAGCCGCTACAGTGTTCCTCTTGGGCTGCTGCCCTTCGAAGGCCGGATCTTTGCCGCCGAGCCGAAGCGCGGAGATATTGTGGTGTTCAAATTTCCAGCGGATCCGAGCATCGACTACGTCAAGCGGGTCGTTGGACTGCCGGGCGACAAAATCCAGATGGTCGACGGAATCCTTCGCATCAATGGTGTGGCGGTCAAACTCGAGGATGTTGGTCCGTACAGCTCCGAGGACTCTCCCCAAAGCGCCAGACTGCAACGTGAAACCCTCCCCAACGGCGTTTCCTATTCCGTCATCAGTCTTACGGACAATTCAATAACCGACAACACGCGGGTGTTCGACGTGCCCGAAGGCCACTATTTCGTGCTTGGCGACAACAGGGATAATTCCTCCGATAGCCGGCTCAGTGTCGGCTTCGTTCCTGCCGAAAACCTGGTCGGCAAGGCAGTGCGACTGTTCTGGAATTCGCAAGGCACGGAGTATTCGTCGCGGCAGAGGCTGGACGCTCCGGCGGGACAATAGGCTTGAAATGGGCGGTTCCGGACCAGCTTCAGCCTACGTTTGTCGGCTCCGGTATGCCGAGCGCTGAGAGCGCAAGCACGATCCCGCCTTGCAGGATATGCTCGCGATGAGCGGCGACCAGTTCGATCAGCGTCTGCCGCTCGGGCTTGCCGCTGGCGAAGCCGGCCCAGTCGAACACCGCCGCTACTCGTTCCAGCATCCGTCGTTCGTCGAGCGCCGCCAGCGCCGCGTCGAGCGGATCGGTAAAGTGGGCTTCCGGCAGGTCCTTGCCGCGCGCCTCGCAGGCGGCGATCCAGGCGGCGATCACCAGCGTCAGATGCTCCGGGACCAGGCCGGCCTGGATGCACTCGATGGCGGTAGCGACAATGCGCTGCGGCAATTTCTGGCTGCCGTCATTGGCGATCTGCGCGGTGCGGTGGGCCAGCGCGGTGTTGGAGAAACGTTCGGCAAGTTCGGCCGTATAGGCTGACGTGTCGAGCCCGGCATCCCCAGGCAATGTCGGGATGGCCTCGGCCCAGAGCCGGTCGACGAACGCGCGGATCGCGGGATCCGCGAAGGCGCGGTCGACGGTGACGTGGCCGCTGAGCAGGCCGATATAGGCGATGCCCGAATGGGCGCCGTTGAGCAGCCGAAGCTTCATGTCCTCGAACGGCCGGACATCCTCGACCATGGTGACGCCGAATTTCTCCCAGGCCGGGCGGCCGGCTGGAAACCTGTTTTCGATCACCCATTGCCGGAACGGTTCGGTCATCACCGGCCAGGCGTCCTCGAGGCCGAGTTCGACCGCGATGCGCGCCCGGTCGGCATCGGTGGTTGCCGGCACGATGCGGTCGACCATGCTCGATGGGAATGCAACGTCATCGGCTATATGACCGGCGAGGGCAGCGTCGCCTGAAGCAGCAGCGCCGGCATCGCGCAGTTTTGCAAACCCGACCAGCAGCCGGTGCAGCGTGGCGCCATTGGCCGGCAGGTTGTCGCAGCAAAGCACGGTGAAGGGCGGCGTGCCGGCGGCCCGGCGTCGCACCAGCGCTTCCGCCAGGAATCCATGCGCTGTCCTGGGAGATCCGGGATTGCCCAGATCGTGGACGATATCGGGATGGTTTTCGTCGAGGCTGCCGTCGGCGGCCCTGAGATAGGCCTTTTCGGTGATGGTCAGGGTGACGATGCGGGTGCGCGGGTCGGTCAGCGCGGCCAGCACCGCGCCGGGGTCTTCCGGCGCGACCAGCATCGACTGGATCGAGCCGATAATGTGCAGCGCTTCGCCATCGCTGCCGCGCACCGCCAGCGTGTAGAGCCCGTCCTGTGGCGTCAGCGCATCGCGCGTGTCGGGGCTGCGCAGCGAGACGCCGACAATGCCCCAGCCGGTCTCGCCGGCCGCTAGGCAGTCATCGACATAGGCGGCCTGATGGGCACGGTGGAAGGCTCCAACGCCGAGATGGACGATGCCTGGGGCGACACTGGCGCGATCATAGGGGGGGACCGCGACCGAGGCCGGCAAGGATTGCACTGTTGCGTTGGAAAGGCGTCTGCTGGTCATGGCTTGGCTTGTTGGGCGCGGCTTGTCGCTGGATGGTGTGCGGGGCGGGATCTGCTAGCGGCGTAACATCCGCTCTTCCGCCGCACAATGACCTGACGCCGGTTAAAAGTCATCATACAACAATCCAGTTTTTGTATGTTGACATTATTTCTTTCCAATCCTACCGATATCGCCCCTGGGAGGAACGACGTGGCGGGACTGACCGATCCGGATCTGCTTTTTGCCGCCGAAGGGCGCGCGCTGTCGATCGCGCGCGATCTCCATGCCGGCATCAAGGACCTGCCGATCATCAGCCCGCACGGCCACACCGATCCGCGTTGGTATGCGCTCAACGAGCCATTCCCCGATCCCGCGCAATTGCTGGTGGTGCCCGACCACTACATTTTCCGTATGCTGTTCAGCCAGGGCGTGCGGCTGGAAGATCTCGGCGTCCCGACCCTCGACGGCTCGCCGGTCGAGACCGATCCCAGGGCGATCTGGCGGCGCTTCGCCGAGCACTATTACCTCTTCCGCGGCACGCCGACGCGGTTGTGGCTCGACCATGTGCTCGAGCATCTGTTCGGCATCGAAGAGCCGCTCAACGCCAGCACCGCTAGCCGCCATTACGACACCATCGCGGCGCTTTTGCAGCGCGACGATTATCGCCCACGCGCGCTGTTCGAGCGCTTCAACATCGAGGTCATCGCGACGACCGAGGGCGCACTCGACGATCTCCAATGGCACAAGACGATCCGCGACAGCGGCTGGCAGGGCCGCGTCATCACTGCCTACAGGCCGGATGCCGTCGTCGATCCCGACTTCGAAGGATTTTCGGCCAATCTCGATCGTCTGGGCGAGATCGCCGGCTGCGACACCGGCACATGGGCCGGCTATCTCGACGCGCATCGCCAGCGCCGCGCCTTCTTCAAAAGCTTCGGCGCAACCTCGTCGGACCACGGCCATCCGACGGCCGAGACCGCCAATCTTTCCGATGCGGCGGCGGAAGAGCTGTTCGACCGCATCCGCCGCGGCTCGGACGACGAGCGCGAGCGCAAGCTGTTTCGCGCCCAGATGCTGACCGAAATGGCCAAGATGAGCCGCGACGACGGGCTGGTCATGCAGATCCATCCCGGCTCCTGGCGCAACCACTCGCCTGGTGTTTTCCAAAAATTCGGCCGCGACAAAGGCTTCGATATTCCGACCCGCACCGACTATGCCGCGGCGCTCAAACCCTTGCTCGACTGCGTCGGGCTGGAGCGCGACCTCTCCATCATTCTGTTCACGCTCGACGAGACCAGCTACGCGCGCGAACTGGCGCCGCTGGCCGGCGTCTATCCGGCGTTGAAGCTCGGGCCGGCCTGGTGGTTCCACGACAGTCCGGAAGGCATGCGCCGGTTCCGCGAGATGACCACCGAGACCGCCGGCTTCTACAACACCGTCGGCTTCAACGATGACACCCGTGCCTTTCCGTCGATTCCCGCCCGTCACGATGTGGCGCGCCGGGTTGACTGCGCCTTTCTCGCCCGTCTCGTCGCCGAGCACCGGCTGCGTGAGGACGAGGCGCATGAGCTGGCGCGGGAGCTTGCCTACACGCTTGCCAAGAAGGCGTACCGGCTGTGAGCCGGGCGCGTGGAATTTTAAAAGGGAGGAAGACAGTCATGTTGCATTTTTCAAAACTGATGGCAGCCACATTCGCCTTCGGCTCGCTGATGATCGGCGTTGCCGGCGCCCAGACCGTACTGCGCTCGGCCGACACCCATCCGGACGGGTATCCGACCGTCGAGGCGGTCAAATATCTCGGCGAGCTCATCAAGGAGCGCACCGCCGGCCGCTATTCGGTCGAGGTCTATCATTCGGCGCAGCTCGGCGAGGAAAAAGACACGATCGAGCAGACGCAGACCGGTGTCATCGATCTGAACCGCGTCTCGATGGGTCCGTTCAACGGCATCGTGCCGGAAACCGCGGTGCCGTCGCTGCCCTACATGTTCCGTTCGGTCGAGCACATGCGCCATGTCATGGACGGGCCGATCGGCGACGAGATCCTCAAGGCCTTCGAGACGCATGATCTGGTCGGCCTTGCCTTCTACGATTCCGGCGCCCGTTCCTTCTACAACACCAAGAAGGACATCACCTCGATCGCCGATCTGAAAGGCATGAAGTTCCGCGTCATCCAGTCCGACGTGTTCGTCGACATGGTCAACGCGCTTGGCGCAAACGCCACGCCGATGGCCTATGGCGAGGTCTATTCGGCGCTCGAAACCGGCGTCATCGACGGCGCCGAGAACAACTGGCCCAGCTTCGAATCCGCCAAGCACTACGAAGTCGCCAAGCACTATACCGTCGACCAGCACCAGATCGTGCCGGAAGTGCTGGTGATGTCGAAATCGAGCTGGGACAGACTGACGCCGGAAGACCAGGCGATCGTCAAGCAGGCGGCCAAGGATAGCGTCGTCAAGATGCGCGAATTGTGGGACGCGCAGGAGAAGAAGTCGCGAGAGATCGTCGAGAAGGCCGGCGTCAAGGTCAGCGAGATCGACAAGCAGCCGCTGATCGATGCGATGAAGCCGGTCTACGACAAGTATCTGAAGACGCCGGAGCTCAAGGACCTCGCGACGCGCATCCAGGCGACCAAGTGATTTTCTGGCGGGGCGGCATGGCGCCGCCCCGCCAATCGCTTTTAGGGGACGGAAAGACCGGGAGGATCGGATGACTGCGGGAACGGCCAGGAGCGGAGCGCCACCGCGCTTCAGCGCGGTGCTTTCGAAGATTTGCGACGGTGCGCTCTATCTCGCGGGCATCGGGATGGTCGCCATGACCGCGCTTGTTGCCTACCAGGTGTTTTCCCGCTTCGTGCTCAACGCGTCACCGAGCTGGACCGAAGTCACCGCCATCATGCTGATGAACTGGTTCATCTTCCTGGGCGCTGCCGTCGGCGTGCGCGAGAATTACCATATGGGCTTCGACGTGCTGCTCTATATCCTGCCCAAGGGCAGCAAATGGGCGCTGCGCACCCTGTCCGACCTGATCGCGTTCGGCTTCGGCTTCGGCATGGTCTGGTACGGCTGCAAGCTGGTCGGGCTGACCTGGCACACTGTCATCCCGGCGCTCGAACTTCCCGGCGGTTTCGACTATCTGCCGCTGGTTGCCGGCGGCTTTCTGATCTGCCTGTTCTCGGCCGAACGCATCGCGCTGCGCTGGTCCGGCGCCGACATCGACAAGGATATCAATCTCGAAGAAGTGCCGGAAATGCCGGCCGTGCAGGAGGCCTAGATGGAACTCTGGATCCTGTTTGGCGTCTTCACGCTTTTGATGTTTGCCGGCACGCCGATCGCCTTTTGCCTGGGTGCGGCGTCCTTCGCCACCGTGCTTTATCTCGGCCTGCCGCCCCTGGTGGTGTTCCAGCAATTGAAGTCGGGCATGTCGGCGTTCTCGCTGATGGCGATCCCGTTCTTCATCTTTGCCGGCGACCTGATGGTGCGCGGCGGCATCGCGCAGCGCATCGTTTCCTTTGCCGGCTCGCTGGTCGGTCATGTCCGCGGTGGGCTCGGTCAGGTCAACATCATCGCCGCGACGTTGTTCGGCGGCATTTCCGGCTCGGCGGTGGCGGAAGCCGCTGCCGTCGGCGGGCTGATGATCCCGCAGATGAAAGCGCGCGGCTACGGAGCCGACTATGCCGTCAACGTCACCTCGATGGCGGCGCTGATCGCGCTGCTTCTGCCGCCGTCGCAGAACATGATCATCTATTCGATCGCCGGCGGCGGCAAGATTTCGATCGCCGACCTGTTCACCGCCGGTATCCTGCCGGGTCTGCTGTTCGCCGCTTCGCTGATGGTCACCGCCTATTTCGTCGCCCGCAGCCGCGGCTACCCGGTCGAGGCTTTTCCCGGCTTCTCGCGTGTCGGCCAGCTGGCGGTCATCGCCATCCCCGGACTTCTGCTCATCGGGATCATCTTCGGCGGCGTTCGCTCGGGCATTTTCACGGCGACGGAAAGCTCCTGCATCGCCATCATCTACGCTTTGCTGGTCACCGTCTTCGTCTACCGGTCGATGGCCTGGGGCGATTTCGTCCATGCCACAAAGGGCGCGGTGCGCACGACCTCAATGGTGCTGCTGATCATCGGCACGGCGGCCTCGTTCAGCTGGCTGATGGCCTATCTCAAAGTGCCGGTGTTGCTGATCGCAGGCATGAACGCCATCTCCACCGATCCGCTGGTGGTGCTGCTTCTGCTCAACGTCTTGATGCTGCTGCTCGGCACCTTCATGGACATGGGGCCGATGATCATCATCTGCACGCCGATCTTCCTGCCGCTGGTCACCCATTACGGCGTCGACCCCGTGCATTTCGGCGTCATCACCATCCTCAATCTCGGCATTGGCCTCAACACGCCACCGGTCGGCACGGTGCAGTTCGTCGCCTGTGCCGTCGGCAAGATTACGGTCTGGGAAGCGATGCGCTCGATCTGGCCGTTCTATGGCGCGGGCATCGTGGTTCTGGGGCTGGTGACCTATATTCCGGCGATTTCGCTCTGGTTGCCGAGCGTGTTCAAATAGGCGTCTTCAAACAGGGGTGCGATATGGCATCGGATAGCGCTGTTGATCTCAGGGTCGAGAGAAAACCCAAACTGTCGGAGACCGTCGTTGCGGCGATCCGCAAGCAGTTGCAGGCGGGCGAGATCCTGCCCGGCCACAAATTGCCGACCGAGGGCCAGCTGACCGAGACCTTCGGCGTCAGCCGCACCGTCATCCGCGAAGCGCTGGCCAAGCTCGCCGCCGACGGGCTGGTCGAGGCGCGCCAGGGCGCAGGCGTGTTCGTCACCGAGCACATCTCAACGATGTTCGGCGCGCTCGCCGCCGACATGGGCAGCAAGGATTCCATCGCGCTCAATGTGCTCGAAGTGCGCCTGGCCGTCGAAATCGAATCGGCCGGGCTCGCCGCCATTCGCCGCAACGCCGCGCAGGAAGCAGCGATCCAGGAAGCGTTCTTCGAATTCGAACGGCTGCTTCTCAACAGCGAGCCGACCGGTCCGGCCGATCTCGCCTTCCACCGGGCAATCGCCAGCGCCACCAACAACCCGTTCTATGTCGAGATGCTCGATGTGCTCGGACGCCGCGCCATTCCCTGCGACGTGACCTCGCCCTGGTCGACGGAACTTGTGCAATCCGACAGCTATCAGCGCGGGCTGCAGCGCGAGCATCTGGTGATCCTGAATGCGATCACCTCAGGCGACGCCGAAGCCGCGCGCGAGGCGATGCGCGCTCATCTCACCGCCAGCCAAGAGCGCTACCGCGAGCGGCTGCACGCCCGCCAGGTCTACTACGCCGACTCGGTCAAGGCGTCGGCAACCAAATAGCCATTCATTCAGCTGGAGCAGCAATGACTCAAAGTCACCCGCATACCGATTTCACCTCGCGTTTCGCCATCGACCCGGTCGCCGCTGCTTCCATGGGCACCGACGAACTGCGTCACAATTTCCATATTGACGACCTGTTCCAGCAGGGACGCATCAGCCTGACCTACACCCACTATGACCGCATGATCGTTGGCGGCGCCGTGCCGGCGGCAGCGCCGCTGCCGCTGGAAGCGATCAAGCCGACGGGCACCAAGAATCTTCTCGATCGCCGCGAGTTGATCATCGTCAATATCGGCGGCGCCGGCTCGGTGACGGCGAATGGCGAGGCCCACCAGTTGCAGGCGCGCGACATGCTCTATCTCGGCATGGGCAGCACCGACGTTTCGTTCGCATCGGCCGATGAGGGCGCACTGGCCAAATTCTATCTGCTCAGCGCGCCTGCGCATCACACCCATCCCAACCGGCTGATCCGCATTGGCGATGCCAAGCGCCTCGATCTCGGCAGCAAGGAAACCTGCAACGAACGCTCCATCTTCCAGTTCATCCATGCCGATGGCGTCAAGACCTGCCAACTGGTGGTCGGTATGACCCAACTGGCGCCGGGCTCGGTGTGGAACACCATGCCTTGCCATGTGCATGACCGGCGCATGGAGGCCTATCTCTATTTCGACCTGCCGGAGACGGCGCGCGTCTTCCATTTCATGGGCGAGCCGGACGAAACGCGGCATCTGGTGATGGCCAACGAGGAGGCGGTGCTTTCGCCGGGCTGGTCGATCCATTCGGGGGCCGGCACCTCGAACTATGCCTTCATCTGGGCGATGGCCGGCGACAATGTCGACTACACCGATGTCGACCCGGTGCCGCTGGGTGAATTGCGTTGAGCGGCTCTTCCTCCTTCAGCCTGGCCGGCAAGCGTATCCTGGTCACCGGCGCGAACACCGGCATCGGCCAAGGCATCGCCGTCTCGATCGCGCGCGCCGGCGGCACCGTCATCGGTGTCGGCCGCTCGGCGATGGACGACACGGAAAGACAAGTCGCGGAAGCCGGTGGCCAGTTCGAGGCGGTGCGATGCGATCTTGCCGACCATGCGGCCGCCAAGGCGATGCTCGACCAGGTCTGGGAAAAGACCGGCCCGATCGACGGGCTGGTCAACAATGCCGGCATCATCCGCCGCGCCGATGCGGTCGATTTCTCCGAGGCCGATTGGGACGACGTCATCGACGTCAATCTGAAGACGCTGTTCTTTCTCAGCCAGGGTTTTGCCAGGCGCGTGCTGACCGACCCGAGGCGGCGCGGCAAGATCGTCAACATCGCCTCGGTGCTGAGTTTCCAGGGCGGCATCCGCGTCGCCTCCTACACCGCGTCGAAACATGGCGCGCTCGGCATAACCCGGCTGCTGGCCTGCGAATGGGCGGCAAAAGGCATCAACGTCAACGCGATTGCGCCCGGCTATATCGAAACCAACAACACCGAGGGGTTGCGCGCCGATCCCGACCGCAGTGCTGCCATCCTGGCGCGCATTCCGGCGGGACGTTGGGGCGGGCCGGAAGACATAGGCGATGCCGCCGTGTTCCTGCTGGCGCCAGCGTCCGACTATATGCATGGCGCGGTGGTTCCCGTGGACGGCGGCTGGCTGGCGCGATGAGGAGATGGTCATGATTGAAGCCAAGATTTTCGCACAGCCCGGCGAGAGCGCCTGGACGCCGACGCCGGACGGCAACAGACGCCGCGTTCTCGTCTCCACCGATGAGCTGATGATGGTCGAGTTCGGCTTCGACAAGGGCGGCGTCGGCGCACTGCATTCGCACCCGCATGTCCAGGCCAGCTATGTCGCCGAAGGTCGCTTCGAGGTGACCATCGACGGCCGCACCGCGACCATCGAGACCGGCGGCAGCTTCATCGTGCCGTCCAATCTGGTGCACGGCGTCAAGGCGCTGGAGGCCGGGCGCCTGGTCGACAGCTTTACCCCGCACCGCGCCGATTTCCTGGCCTGAACCTTTTTCGGCAATTCCAGAAACAGGAAACCCGCGCCTCCTGGGGAGGCGCGGGCTGTTGCCTGTGCGCTCGTGGCGCAGCGGTACTCGAAACATCGCCGCAGGGTTGGACGGTGCCGCAACATGGTGAAGATAGGTTTAACGATGCCAATCAGGTCGATCGCCGGTGGGGTGTTGCTGCTGCTTGTTGTGGTCACGCAGGGGCTGCGCTAATCGTTCTGTCCACGCCGCTGCTTCGGGCGGCCGATCGCAAAAACATCAGTGATGCAGATATCGACGACAAGCGTGCCGACGCACGATCCCAAACGGCGCGTCCTCAAGGACGTGTTCGGCTTCGACGATTTCCGTCCCGGACAGGCCGCGGTGATGGAGGCGCTGCTTGGCGGCCGCCATGTGCTGGCCGTCATGCCAACGGGTGCCGGCAAATCGCTGTGCTACCAGGTTCCGGCGCTGGTCAAGGGTGGGCTGACCATTGTCGTTTCGCCGCTAGTGGCGCTGATGCAGGATCAGGTCGCGGCACTGCGCCTCGCCGGCGTCGCCGCCGATACGATCAATTCCTCGATCGACCGTGATGCCAATGTCGCGGCATGGCGCCGCGTCGCGTCGGGCCAGACGCGGCTGCTCTACCTCGCGCCGGAACGGCTGATGACCGAGCGGATGCTGGATGCGCTTGCCAGGCTCGATGTCAGCCTGATCGCCATCGACGAGGCGCATTGCATTTCGCAGTGGGGGCCGGCGTTCCGGCGCGAATATGAAGACCTGTCGCAGCTGCGTGGCATCTTTCCCGACGTACCGATCATTGCGGTGACGGCGACGGCGGACGAGACGACGCGCGCTGACATCGAGACGCGGCTGTTTGGCGGGCGTGTCGAAACGCAGGTGCTTGGCTTCGACCGGCCCAACATCAAGCTTGCCATCGAGCCCAAGCAGGACAGCAAGCGGCAGTTGCTCAATTTCATCGGGCGCCATCAGGGACGCAGCGGCATCGTCTATTGCCTCTCGCGCAAGAAGACCGAAGAGATGGCGGCGTTTCTCGAAAAGAACGGCGTGACCGCGCTCGCCTATCACGCCGGCATGAGCAAGGAGGCGCGTGATGCCAACCAGAACGCCTTCATGACGCTGTCGGGCGTCGTCATGGTGGCGACCATCGCCTTCGGCATGGGGATCGACAAGCCTGATGTCGCGTATGTCTTCCACACCGACCTGCCGGGCAGCCTCGAGGCCTATTACCAGGAAATCGGCCGCGCCGGTCGCGACGGCCGGGCGGCGGAGGCGCATATGCTTTACGGCCTTGGCGACATCCGCATGCGCCGCATGTTCATCGACGACGAGGACGCCGCTGTCGAACACAAGCGCCGCTCGCATGGCCGGCTCGATACGCTGATCGGCTATTGCGAGACGGCCGAGTGCCGCCGCCAGGTGCTGCTCGGTTATTTCGGTGAAGAGGCGGTCCCTTGCGGCAATTGCGACAATTGCCTGGAACAGGCGCCGCGCGCCGACGGCACCGCCGAGGCGCGCCTCATCCTGGCGGCGGTGGCGCAGAGCGGCGAGCGCTTCGGCGCCGGCCATGTCATCGACATCCTGATCGGCCACGAGACTGAAAAGATCGCGGCAAGGGGGCATCACAGGCTGGCAGCCTTCGGCAATGGCGCCGCGCACAAGAAGGATTTTTGGCAATCTATGATTCGCCAGCTGGTCGCGAACGGTTTCCTGATGCCGGACCCGGCCGGCCATGGCGGGTTGGCCATCGCGGACAAGGGCCACGCACTCGGCCGGGGCGAGGTGCCGTTCCAGTATCGGGTCGAGATGCGCACGCGCGCCGCGCGCCGCGCGGCTCGTGCCGGGCAGAGCCCTCAGAGCGAAAATGTCGATGCGTCGCTGCTCGCGGCGCTCAAGACGCTGCGGCTGCGGCTGGCCAAGGAACGCCAGGTGCCGGCCTATGTGGTGTTTTCGGATCGTACACTGATCGACATGGCCGAGCGTCGTCCGCAAGACCTCGACGATTTCGCCGGGGTCAACGGCGTAGGTGCGGCCAAGCTCAAGGAGTTCGGCGCGATTTTTGTCAGCGCCATTGCCGCGCACCTTTCCGAGACGCCAGGCTGAAAGGGGTTTTGCTGGACCAAAGCCCGATCCGGCATCAGTACGCCTTCAACTTGCCCGCCCGCTTATCCTTTCATTTTGGCGCTACCCTGCCGTAGGGGAATGGCCTTCCAAATTGTATGGAACCGTGACGACAACACACATTCCTGAATCTATGCGGTCGATTCTTCGGATGTAGCCGTGACTATGGAAACCCGCTGTTGCGCGCGGATGGCGGTTTTCTCGGCCTTGGAGACGCTACGTCGGCAGCCGCTATCCCTGACCCGAATGGTATGATTCAGACCATCTTTGTTGTTGAAAACCCGCTTTCGACGGGAGTATAAAACTCGAGGTTACCATTGCTTTTCGTATAGAGGCTGTGGTGGAAACGTGGGTCCAATCCGCAAAGCATTGCCTTGCGGGGAAGTGGTCGAAGCCGGCGGCGAATGGTCCGTTCCTGTGGCCAAGGAAGACCAGGAAATTACCCGATCATTCGTGATTGAACCGTTTGCGCTGTCCTATGCTGAGGGCCAGCGGATACGCCTGCTTCTCGACAAGTTCGTTCGTCTGTAGAGAGGCTAAGCCCGATGAAAGACCGGTGGGAACCTGACCACCAGTTCATTGAAAGCGCCCGCCGTAGCCAGCTCCGAGCGGAGAGCCAACTGGACTCCCTGCAATCGACCATCGCCGAAACGCGACGCGTCCTAGAGGCTTCACGGAAGCTCTTGGAAAAGATTGCCGAGCGGGAACACCATACCCAGCCATAGGGAATGGCCGGTGCAGGTTGGGCATGCTTGTGGGGCTTCACCGCACCGGCCACTGCGGGAAGATATGAGGCCCCCCCGCGCCGCCTAAGATATAGGCATATTAGCAATCGCGCAATTAACCCTATTGCGCTACCCAGCCGTAGAGGCAAGGAAATCGGAGAAGTTGGTGCCGGTTAACCGCCAGCACGCGAGCAAGTCATTCTGAAAGCATGAAAAACGCGATTTTGCTCGTGCCAATTGAGCGTCTGAAATCTAGTTCCTGCTGCCGATTATCCCTAAGTTAACTGAAATACTTATATTCCCGAAGGGTTGCGAATCAGTCGATTGTCAAGCGCATGCCATGGAGCAAGCAAGGGATCGATCTGAGCAGAAGGGCCGCAGCGGTCGAAGCGCGCTGGGAAATCCGAGCGGCTTCGGCAATTGTCCGCTCTGGCTCGCCCGCTACAACTCGACTCGCGCAGTGTGGACGGAATCACCGGCCATGTGGACGAGAACCATCTGGCGATGTCGTTCACCGAGTTTCGTTCGCGCTTCAGCCTTTAAGGGCAAGGTGATCAAGGCGATCGGATCGCCGCCTCAGGCGGCTTCGCGTTCGGCCTGCGCAGTCAGGTCCGGCTCCCGGCGGCTGTACTGCCGCGGCGAACAGCCCATGACGCGCTTGAATGCCGTGCTGAAGGCGCTTTCGGATTCGTAGCCGAGCGCCAGCGCGATGACGGAAACCGGATCGCCGGAATGCATCAGCCTGTCGCCGGCCAGCATCATGCGCCAGCGCGTCAGATAATCCAGGGGTGAGGCCCCGACCGTCTGCTTGAATCTGAGCGCAAAAGTCGATCGCGACATGCCCGCGCGCTCCGCCAGTTGCTGCAATGTCCAGCCATGCGCCGGGTCCTCGTGCATGGCGCCGATCGCCGCGCCGATCTGCCTGTCGGTAAGTGCGAACAGCCAGCCGACATTGCCTTGCGCGGTCATATGCAGGCGCAAGGCCTCGATCAGGATCATGTGGGCGAGGTGCTCGACGATGAGAAAGCCGCCGGGACGCCGCTGGCGCAATTCCTGCATCATCCGCTCCACCGGCCAGCGAAGCGCCGAATGGTCGCTCTCGCCGCGGATGTGGACGATGGGCGGCAGCATCCGCAAGAGGATGCCGGCATGGTCGCCGGACAGCGTGAAGCGACTGCTGACCAGGAGGAAATCGCCGCCGCCATTATGGACGGTGATGCCGCCGGTCCGCGCCGGTGAAAAGATCGTTCGCGCATCGACCGTCGGCAGGCCGAGATCGCTGGCAAGGCGGAAAGGCCGGCCGCGCGGCAACAGGAAGCAGTCGCCCACGTCCAGCCGCACCGCGTCAGGGACGCCCTCGACCGACAGCCAGCATCGGCCGGACACCACGGCGCCGCATTTGATGGCGGCCTGCTGGTCAGGGAACTGGATCGCCCAGTCGCCACCGGTTTCCAGCCCAGCCGACAGGTAATTGCGCGGCTTCAGTAGCGACAGCACGTCTGACAGCGGATCCATGAGCGTTCTCGGACGATTGCGAAGATATCTCGGATTTTACAGTATAGATCGTATGATCGCAACCTTCTATCTCCTTCGGCAACAGGCTGCCTGTACGGCCTTCGCCGAAAACCAAGGAGAAATGATCATGCGTGTGTTCGTTACCGGGGCTACCGGTTTTGTCGGTTCGGCTGTTGTGCGGGAATTGCTCGGGGCGGGCCATCAGGTGCTTGGCCTCGCGCGGTCGGAAGCAGGTGCGGAGTCGATCGTGGCCGCGGGCGCCGAGGCGCATCGCGGCGATATCGAGGATTTCGAGAGCCTGCGCAGCGGCGCTGCCCAATCGGATGGCGTCATCCACACGGCCTTCAACCACGACTTTTCGAGATTCGCCGCCAGTTGCGCAGTTGACCAGCGCGCCATCGAAACGCTCGGCGCGGCGCTCGAGGGTTCCGAGCGGCCGCTGCTTGTCACCTCCGGCCTCGCCGGTTTTGCGCAGGGAAGGCCGGCAACCGAAGACGACAAACCCGCGCCTCCATCGGCCGCCATGCCGCGCGCTTCGGAAGCAACGGCCGTGGCGCTCGCAGCGCGCGGGGTGCGCGCATCGACGGTGCGGCTGGCGCCGACCGTCCATGGCGAGGGCGATCACGGTTTCGTGCCGATGCTGATTGCCATTGCGCGTGAAAAGGGCGTCTCGGCCTATGTCGGCGACGGCGCAAATCGCTGGGCGGCGGTGCACCGGTTCGACGCCGCCACCCTGTACAGGCTGGCGCTGGAGAAGGGGGCGGGCGGCGTCAGCTATCATGCGGTTGCCGAACAGGGCGTGGCGAGCAAAGAGATCGCCGAGATCATCGGCCGCCGGCTCGGCCTGCCGGTCGTTTCCATAGGCCCCGAGGACGCGGCTGCGCATTTCGGCTTTCTCGGGCATTTCATCGGCAGGGACTTGTCGGCGTCAAGTGAGCAGACCCGCACTGCGCTGGGATGGCAGCCGACCGGGCCGGGGCTCATCGCCGATCTCGATCCTGCCCGCTATTTCGAGGCCTGATCAGGCCGGCCAGTCGCGTTGCATTGCACGACCGACAGCCTGGCGATCAGCGGCAGTGCCAGCAACACGGCCAGACACAGCCCGCCGAGCGGGCAGCACCGTCGTGCTGCTGGAACCGCCGCCACATCTGTATGGCGGCAAGCAGAACGAACACGGCGTAGGCCGCCCGCAGCCCGGACGACCTGCTCGCCCGTCGCCGGAAAGCCGGCGAAGGCATGGCCTCGTCATGGCAGACCTACCTTGTTACGGGGATGCGCGCGCGATTCCCGCGCCTAGTTAGAGATCGCCCTTCCTCACCTTGCCGTAAACGATATTCCGGTTCGAGCCATAGTAGACTTTCGCGTCGAAAGGACTCCCGCCGAGGGCGGCATTGATGATGTCCCACATATCGTCGGCCGAACGTAGGATGAGCGGCCAATCCATGAAAGTCTCCATGTAACCATCCGTCGTTATCTCGTCGCTGAAATTGGCAAACAGGAATTCGCCACCGGGCTTGACTAGTTCCATGGCTCTTTGAAGCAGGCGGACGCCGATGGCACGCGGCAGGTAATCGTAAAGCCCCGATGCGTAGACGAGATCGAATGTGCCAAGGGCGTAGGCGCGGCGCAGGATGCCGCGTACGGAACCCTGGACTGCCTCGACTGCCGTGCCGGCAAAGTCGTGGTTCACCGTGGCTACGCTGACGGGGTCCTGATCCAGGCCGATCCAACGTTGCAGTTTATGCCTGGCCAACGCGTCGGAGCGTTCGGCTTCCCTGAGGTGGCCGCATGCAATCGCCAGCACCTCAGCCTTTTCCACACTGCTGGCTGTCTCTTCCACGGTCCTGGCCAGAATATCCCGCCGCTCGCGCCCCGCCACCGAACTGGCAGCTTCACTGGTGTACGCATAGATTTGCCGACCAAGTAAGGTCGACGAGGCCACGATCTCGTCGGCGATCGGATGCTTGTAGTAAATATCCAGCAGGCCTGCATCGCCCGAATACCCGCGCGGTTTTTCGACCGACCACCGCGTGAACGGGTCCTGGAGCAAATATTCCGCAACCCGATGCTGCTGAGCCAAAGGAACGAGTTTCTGCCAAACCGCGGGAGCAACCTGCCGGCGGAGCTTGTGGAGTCGCCCCGCCAAACGATGGACAATGGGGGCGGCCGGTTTGTGTCGCGCAAAGGCTTGATGAGCAAGGTCCAGTATCAGGGCGAGCTGGGCCGTGCTGTCCCTCAACTCGTCGGAGTCAGCTGCCTCTTCGGAGGTCGCAACATGTTTCTTCATCAGCCTGGTGGTGACCAGGCTGTATTGGTCGAGCTGCAGTTTTGGCTTGATAGGCATGCCGTTTACTCTCCGGTTACCGCCCCGGTCCCCGGTCAGCAGCATAGGTGCGCCGCCAACCAATGCTAACAATTTTAATAAAATTTTAATAAAATTTTAGTCGATGGAGCGGCCATCAATTCTGCAAAACTGGCTAAATCCGAACCACCCGTTTACCCTCGGTTAGCGACATCTGACTTTTCCTGCGGACAGGGGCGTCTTCATTCCCCGACCGCAGGCGACGTCGGCTGTTGCATTCGCTACTGCAGATCGCGGAGGAGCGTTGCGATGCAACTGAGCGAGGACGTTGCCCAGAAGGTGGCGGCAGCGATTGGACGTCCGCGGTGGCATTCCGCCGATCCGGAACTGCTGGCACTGTTCCTGCAGAAGGATGCCGATGAGAATCGCAGTCTTGTGCGATGGGGTATTGCGGCTGCTGTATTCAGCTATGTGGCCTATGGCCTTTTCGATTGGTTTCTTTTTCCGGATATCGCCGGCCGGCTTGTTTTGACGCGCGTTACGCTAGGGATCACTTCCCTGGCGCTTGTCGAATTTGTCGCCCGACGGGGCTTTGCCCTTGCCACCTTGCACCTTGTAGCAGCGCTGGCGATTGTCTCCGGTGCCCTTGGGTGGCTCGTCTCCGCTGTTGGAACAGAGCATCAGGATGCCCTCTCCCATTTCATGGTTTTTGGCACCGTGTTCATCCTGGGTGCGAATCTGTTCTTCAACTTCCGTTTTTGGCTTTCAGCCCTTGCCTCCGCGACGGTCGCCGCAAGCTTTGTGTACGCCGCGATGTTCTCCCTTCAGGCCGACATCGCCGGTCGGGTCGTGTTGTCGGCCTATTTCGTGAACTGCCTCGTCTTGTCGCTTTATCTTTCCTGGCGGCTGAGCCTGGAGCGTTACCAGACCTTCCTGCACGCGCTTCGGGCACAATTCCAGGAGCAGGCTGCTATCAAGAAGGGGCAAAAGCTAACCGAAATCGCCGACACCGATCCGCTCACGGGAATGAAGAACCGCAGGGCGATCATTCGAGAATTCTCGGAGCTGCGCGAAGACTGGGCCGCGGACGACGACGAGATAGGGCTCATTCTGATCGACGTCGACTACTTCAAAAGGTTCAATGACGGACTTGGTCATCAGGCCGGCGACGATTGCCTGATCAAACTCGCCCATGTCCTCTCCGAGATGGCGGCTGCCAACAACGCCATCGCGGCCCGCTATGGCGGAGAAGAATTCGTCATTCTCTGCAAGGTCACCGGGCGGGCTCACCTTCATGAGATAACGAAGAAATTCTGTCGCGCTGTAGAGGATTTGGATATCTACCACCCTGATCGGGGCGACAAGCTCAACATCGTAACGATCAGTGCCGGGGCGTCGTTGACGCGCGCCGATCAGAGCATAGAGCTTAGAATCCTGCTGCAGGAAGCTGACCGCGCGCTCTACGCGTCCAAGTTTGCCGGTCGGGCTACGTTCACGATTTACGACCCGCACGCCACCAGCCAGGATCGCTCCGGCGAAAATCTTTCAGAACTGCTGAAGGTGGCAGTTTCCAACCAGCTCGTTTCTGTCGCCTACCAGCCAATTCGCGAGCTGGCGTCGGGCCGCGTGCTGGGGCACGAGAGTCTGATGCGTGTATGCGACTTCGACGGCACCATGATCAGTCCGTCCGTGTTCATACCCGTTGCCGAGCAGACCGGAGCGATCGTGGAACTGGGTACGTGGCTGATCGATCGAGCCTGCGGTGACATGGCGGAATACGGATTGGGCTCGGTCGTGACGGTGAACGTCTCCGTTCTTCAGCTCAAGGCTCCCAACTTTTCACTCCGGATCACCGAGATCCTTGGCAGGCACGGCCTTGCGCCCCAGAAACTGGCCATCGAAATCACCGAAGGCAGTGACATCTTTCTGGAGGCGCAAGCGGTAAGAAACGTGGAGCGGCTGCGAAAACTCGGCGTTCAGATCTGGCTGGACGATTTCGGAACGGGATTTGCCGGCCTTACATGGCTGCGCCGGTTCAAATTCGACGTGGTCAAGATCGATCGCAGCTTCCTCCACGATTGCCAGACCTCTCGCGGCTTGAGCCTGTTGCGGGACATGGTCGGACTGCTTCGCAATCTCGGCCATGTCGTGCTCGCCGAGGGCGTCGAAACCGAAGAGCAGTACATATTGCTGCAGCGCCTGGGGGTAAATTTGATGCAGGGCTTCCTCACCGGGCATCCAGTCCCGATCGAAGAGGTAAACCAAATGAGGCAAGGCCTCGTTGCCTAGCGGCAGCCCCTTCGCTGAAGCTTCGGAGGGCATCCTGCTTCGTTCCGGTCCCCCTACGCTACTTCGTAGCTTCGGGCGACACTCCTACGCCCAGATGCGGTTCCGGGTGGCCTGCCACCCGAAGCCCGCAGGGCGTAGGGTGGCGGAGAGGGAGGGATTCGAACCCCCGATGGGCTTGCACCCATGCCGCATTTCGAGTGCGGTGCATTCGACCACTCTGCCACCTCTCCGCGGTCATGGTCGGCCGTTGCCGGCGCGGCGCACTAGATAACGGCTGGGCGGGCAGGTTACAAGGCCAAATCCGCGGGGGAATTCAGCTTCCTGTGCGGGCTCTGCCGGGAGGGCTGCGTTGCGGCCACGTCGGCAGATGGGGCTAACCGGTCCTCGACCGGAGGGATCGGGGGCGGCAAGGAGGCGGCGTGGCCAAGGATTCCGCCCGTTTGCCTTGACTCGTACCGAACCTTCGGTTAGGGGAAGCGCGCAATCGGCGTGGAGGGTTCTTCCACGCCGCTTGTTTTTCGAACCCGCAGACTGACAAAAAGACGGCCGAACCGCGTGACGCGGCTCATCGAGGCCGACCGAACAGCGAAAGGCAAAAAATGTTCGCAGTCATTAAAACGGGCGGTAAGCAGTATCGCGTTGCCGCCAACGATCTCCTGAAGATCGAGAAGCTCGAAGCCAATGTCGGCGATATCGTCGAAATCGGCAGCGTCCTCGCCCATGGCGAAGGCGAAAATGTCACCTTCGGCGCCCCGTTCGTCGATGGCGCTCTGGTCACGGCGGAAGTCGTCGAGCAGGGCAAGAACCGCACCGTCATCGCTTTCAAGAAGCGCCGCCGGCAGAATTCGCGCCGCAAGATCGGCCACCGCCAGCTTCTGACCACCGTGCGGATCGCCGAGATCCTGCTGGGTGGCGCCAAGCCTTCCAAGAAGGCCTCAGCCAAGGTGGAAGCCAAGGAAGTCAAGGCTGACGTAGCGCCCGAGGCGAAGGCCGAGGCCGCGCCGAAGGAAGCCAAGGCGAAGAAGGAAGCCAAAGCCGAGGCTGCTCCGAAGGATGAAGCCAAGACGGAGACCGCCGTCGCCGCGCCGCTGTTCAAGGCGCCGAAGGGCGAGCCGGACGATTTGGCCGTGATCAAGGGCATCGGCCCGGTTGCCGCCGGCCAGCTGCACGAGCAGGGCATCACCACCTTCGCCCAGCTTGCCAAGCTGTCGGACAAGGACGTGGCCAAGATCGACGCGCACATGCCCTTCAGCACCGACCAGATCAACGACTGGCGCGAGCAGGCCAAGGAACTGGCGAAGAAGTAAAACGATCCGGCGACAAGGTCGCCGGATCGGACTTGAAACGGAACGCGAACGCGTTCATAAGACCATTCAAGCGCCCCAGGGCGCATCGGAGTTAGTTAGATGGCACACAAGAAAGCTGGCGGCTCGTCGCGCAACGGTCGCGACTCGCATTCCAAGCGTCTGGGCGTGAAGAAGTTCGGCGGCGAAGCCGTCATCCCGGGCAACATCATCATCCGTCAACGCGGCACCACCTGGCATCCCGGCGTCAATGTCGGCATGGGCACGGACCACACCCTTTTTGCGCTCGAGACCGGCGCAGTCACCTTCAACAAAAAAGCCAACGGCCGAACCTACGTATCGGTCAACCCGATTACCAAAGCCGCGGAGTAGCCGGTTCCGCACTATAAAACCGGCGCCCATCTCGGGAACCGGTGTCTGGCCAAACCAGTGAATGGAGCCAGGAAAAGGATCAGGGAGATGGGTTTTCCATCTCCCCTTTTTTCTTGCCTGGAGGACGTCGAATGGTTGCCGAAGCGGAAGACACCGAAGACGAAAGTTACGCGATAGATTGCCCGGTGCTGGCCACGGAGCGGCTGGTGATGCGCGCTCCCTGCGAAGCCGACATCGCGCAACTGGTCGAGCTTGCCGACAACCGTCACGTCGCCGAGATGCTGGCCCGCATGCCGCACCCCTATGGTGAGGCAGAGGCACGCGCCTTCCTGGCTATGACGAGATCGCGCCGGGCCGGCATCGCCTATGCGCTGACGCTGGCCAGTACCGACATTTTCGTCGGCTGCGCCGGCCTCAACATGACCGACCGCGGGCTGGAGCTCGGCTACTGGATCGGCGAGCCCTACTGGAAGCGCGGCTATGCGACGGAGGCCGCGCACGCGTTGGTCGACCTCGCCTTCCAACGGACCTCGATCCAGGTGCTGCAGGCTTCGACGCGGGTGATCAATCCGGCCTCGCGCCGGGTCATCCACAAATGCGGCTTCCAGTATGCCGGCCAGGGCATGCTGAACTCGATCGTCGCCGGCCAGGTGCCGGTCGAGCGGTACCGGCTGGACAGAAAGACCTGGATCAGTCTTCGAAACTGGGTGCATTTCTAGGTGTTTTGATATTCAGGTGAGGCCGGCCTGCAAACGCGGGTTTTATGCGCTTCCGGTGCACGTACTTAAGTACACTCCGCTCCGGTTCTCGAAGACCAGTGTTTTCGGCTCGGCCTGACCTGAATCTCAACACACCTAGCGCGTGCCTCCAAACGACAGGTTTGGAAACGTTGGTTGTGGATCGGGCTCAACTCAGCCCATCTCGACCCAAATCGGGAGATGGTCCGAACCGACCGCTTGCGGGTCGACCCACAGGCGCTTCAGCGATCCGGCGAGCGAGGCCGAGGTAAAGATGTAGTCGATGCGCTTGTGGCGGCTTGTGTCTTCGGGTCGCGTGGGATCGACCCAGGTGACGACGTCTGGTGTGTTCAGGCGCTGGGCGACGTCGACGGCGAGATCGGCGGTCAAGGGCATGCCGAATTCATGATCCGGGCGGCCGACGAGTTCGACATATTCGGGCGAGCCGGGCAGCATGTTGAAGTCGCCCATGACGATGAAGGCTTCGGGATAGGGCAGGTCCGGCAGGCCGATCTCGGGAATGCCGGAGAGGCCGCCGCCCTCGAAGGCATAGTTCAACAGGCGCTGGCGCAGGAAACGGATCTGGCTGGCGCGTTCAACCGGACTGCGATGGTCGAGATGCGTGGAATAGAAGCGGATGAAGCCGAGCGGGGTCTCGACCAGCGCCTCGAGTGCGCCGCGCTGGAAGTTCATCGCCTCAAGGCTGCGGCTGCGCGGCAAAAGCAGATTGCGCGACAGATGGATCGGCGTCTTCGACAGCACCATGTTGCCGAGCTGGAAAGTGGTGGTGACGGCGCGGCCGGCCTCCAGGCGCGAGCCGACATTGACCTCGAAATTGCTGCCGTAGGCGGCAAAATATTCGGGCAGCGCCTCGCCGATCTCGGCGACCATGTCGCGGTTGCCGTTCCTCGGATTGTTGCGGGTCACTTCCTGCAGCGCGATCACATCGGCGCCGCGAACCGCCGCGGCGATGCGGCCGAGATCGTAGCGGCCATCCAGACCGATACCGTACTGGATGTTGTAGCTTACAACCTTCATTCCCGCGCCCCTCAAGCTCCGTCCGCGAACACTGCTACCGCGTCCCCGGCAAAAGGGCATCCGGCGCTTTAGTCGCAAAACGGCCTCGCCCTTGGCCGCGCCTTGGTTTAGAGCAAGGCGCAAGATCTAAAGCAAAGCCGCAAGGCCAACAGAAACTGCGTAGTCCAATGAAATTTCTCGATCAAGCCAAGGTTTATATCCGCTCCGGCGACGGTGGCGCCGGCTCTGTGTCGTTCCGGCGCGAAAAATTCATCGAGTTCGGCGGCCCGGATGGCGGCGACGGTGGCCGCGGCGGCGATGTCTGGCTGGAAGCGGTCAATGGGCTGAACACGCTGATCGACTATCGCTACCAGCAGCACTTCAAGGCCAAGACCGGTGTCCACGGCATGGGCCGCAACATGACCGGCGCCAAGGGCGCCGATGTGACGCTCAAGGTGCCGGCCGGAACCCAGGTGTTTGCCGAGGACAATGAGACGCTGATCTGCGACCTGACCGTGGTCGGCCAGCGCTTCCTGCTGGCCAAGGGCGGCAATGGCGGTTTCGGCAACCAGCATTTCAAGACCTCGACCAACCAGGCCCCTCGCCGCGCCAATCCGGGCCAGCCCGGCGAAGAGATGAATGTCTGGCTGCGGCTGAAGCTGATTGCCGACGCCGGCCTGGTCGGGCTGCCCAATGCCGGCAAGTCGACTTTTCTGGCAACCGTCACCGCAGCCAAGCCAAAGATCGCCGACTACCCCTTCACCACGCTGCATCCAGGTCTCGGCGTTGCCCGCATCGATGCGCGCGAATTCGTCATCGCCGACATTCCGGGCCTCATCGAGGGCGCGCATGAGGGTGTCGGCATCGGCGACCGGTTCCTCGGCCATGTCGAGCGCACGCGTGTGCTTTTGCATCTGGTTTCGGCGCAGGAGGAAAATCCGGGCAAAGCCTATAAGACCGTGCGCGCCGAGCTCGACGCCTATGGCAATGGGCTGATCGAGAAGGTCGAGATCGTCGCGCTCAGCCAGGTCGATATCCTAGATGCCGATGAGCGCAAGAAGAAGGTTGCGTCGCTCAAACGCGCTGCCGGCCGCGCGCCGATGCTGCTGTCGGCGGCCACCGGCGAGGGCGTCGAAGCGGTGCTGCGCGCGCTGATGGCGGTTGTCGGCGAAGCGCGCGACAGGGCTGCCGCTCCCGTCGAGACCCGCTGGGACCGATAGCGATGACGGCGCAGTCGCTGACAAAATACCGGCGCATCACGGTCAAGATCGGTTCGGCCTTGCTGGTCGACCGCACCAGCGGCCTGAAGCGCGACTGGCTGGCTTCGCTTGCCGAGGATATTGCGGTGCTGGCCAATGGTGGCGCCGAGATCCTGGTCGTGTCCTCGGGCGCCATTGCGCTCGGCCGGACCATTCTCGGTCTCGGCAAACGGGCATTGAAGCTGGAAGAAAGCCAGGCGGCTGCGGCCGTCGGCCAGATCGCGCTGGCCGGCGCGTGGTCGGATGCGCTGGGCAAGGGCTCGTTGAAATCGGGCCAGATCCTGCTGACGCTGGGCGACACCGAAGAGCGCCGTCGCTATCTGAATGCCCGCGCGACGATCTCGACGCTGCTCAAGATGAAGGCGGTGCCGGTCATCAATGAGAACGACACGGTGGCGACCTCCGAAATCCGCTATGGCGACAATGACCGGCTGGCGGCCCGGGTGGCGACCATGATGGGCGCCGACCTGCTGGTGCTGCTCTCCGACATTGACGGGCTCTATACGGCGCCGCCGGCGCGCGATCCCGCTGCGAAATTCATTCCGGTGGTCGACCGCATTACACCCGATATCGAAGCAATGGCGGGGGCGGCCGCTTCCGAACTGTCGCGCGGCGGCATGCGCACCAAGCTCGATGCCGGCAAGATCGCCACCGCCGCCGGAACCGCCATGATCATCACCTCGGGCACCAGGCTGTCGCCGCTGATGGCGATCGAACGTGGCGAGCGCGCCACCTTCTTCAAACCAAGCCCCAACCCGGTGAAAGGCTACAAGAGCTGGATCGCAGGCCAGCTCGAACCGGCCGGGCGGCTCACCGTCGATGCCGGCGCCATCGGCGCGCTGTTGTCCGGCAAATCGCTGCTGCCGGCCGGCGTCAGGCTGGTCAGCGGCAATTTCTCGCGTGGCGACACGGTGGCGATCCTGTCGCCCGAGGGACGCGAGATCGCGCGCGGGCTGGTTGCCTACGATGCCGCCGATGCCGTAAGGATCGCAGGCCTGAAGACAGCCGAGATCGAAACCGTGCTCGGCTATGAGGCGCGCTCTGCGATGATCCACCGCGACGATCTGGTGGTGAGCGATCCGGGTGACCAGATACGGGCTGCCGGCCAGGTATGGGCCGGGGGCGAGGTAAGCGGAGGATGAGACATGCTGAAGTTGCATGAACAATCCGGGGATGACACCGTCGCGCTGATGGCTGATATCGGCCGCCGCGCCCGCGCGGCCGCCCGACCGTTGGCGATTGCGACCGCCGCCGCCAAGGATGCCGCACTTCTCGCCATGGCCGACGCGATCATCGCGCGCCAGCAGCAGATTCTCGATGCCAACGCCATCGATGTCTCTAACGGACACGAATCGGGCTTGTCCGGCTCCTTCATGGACCGGTTGAAGCTCGATCCGGCGCGCACCCGTGCCATGGCGGATGGCATCCGTGAAATCGCCGGGCTCAGGGACCCGGTCGGCGATGTGATTGCCGCCTGGGATCGCCCCAACGGCCTGCAGATCGAGCGCGTGCGCACGCCGCTCGGCGTTGTCGGCGTCATTTATGAAAGCCGGCCGAATGTGACGGCGGATGCCGGCGCACTCTGCCTCAAGGCCGGCAATCCGGTGATCCTGCGCGGCGGCTCGGACTCGCTCAATTCATCCGCCACCATCCATGCCTGCCTGGTCGAGGGGTTGAAGGCCGCCGGCCTGCCCGAAGACGCCATCCAGCTGGTGCCGACCACTGACCGCGCCGCCGTCGGTGAGATGCTGAAAGGGCTTTCCGGCAATCTCGACGTCATCATTCCGCGGGGCGGCAAGAGCCTGGTCGGGCGCGTCCAGAGCGAGGCGCGGGTGCCGGTCTTTGCCCATCTTGAAGGCATCTGCCATCTCTACATCGACCGCTCGGCCGATCTTGACATGGCGGTCAGGATCGCCGTCAACGCCAAGATGCGGCGCACCGGTGTCTGTGGCGCTGCAGAGACTTTGCTGGTCGACCGCGCGGTGGCCTCCACGCATCTGGTGCCGATCCTCGACGCGCTACGCGCAGCCGGCTGCGAGATCCATGCCGATCAGGAAGTGATGAAGCTGTTCTTCGACGCCAAGCCGGCGACCGATGCCGACTGGGTGACCGAATATCTCGACGCCATCATCGCGGTAAAGCTGGTAGACGGGATTGCCGGTGCCATCGACCATATCGAGACGTTCTCCTCACATCACACCGAGGCGATCATCGCCGAGGATGCAGAGGCTGTGCAGCGCTTCTTCAACGAGATCGACTCGGCGATTCTCCTGCACAATGCCTCCACCCAGTTCGCCGATGGCGGCGAGTTCGGCATGGGCGCCGAGATCGGCATCGCCACCGGCAAGATGCATGCGCGCGGACCGGTTGGCGTCGAACAGCTGACCTCGTTCAAATACCGCGTGCGCGGGTCGGGACAGGTGAGGCCTTGAGCGCTGGCCTTACCCTCCCCTTGTGGGGAGGGTGGCGAGCGCAGCGAGCCGGGTGGGGGTACGACGCTGAATTCTGCAATCCCCCCACCCCGCTCCGCTTCGCGGATCGACCCTCCCCACAAGGGGGAGGGTGGGGCGCCTCTTTCCTCGCACTACCTCCGCATGCCGCATGCCGAAAAGGGCCTTGCCGTCGGCCTGTTCGGCGGCTCATTCAACCCGCCGCATGCCGGCCATGCGCTGGTGGCGGAAATTGCCTTGCGGCGCCTCGCGCTCGACCAGCTCTGGTGGATGGTCACTCCAGGCAATCCGCTGAAGAGCACGAGGGAATTGGCGCCGCTGAGCGACCGGCTGCTGCAGTCGGAGCAGATCGCCAAGAACCCGAAGATCAAGGTCACCGCCTTCGAGGCGGCGCATCATATTCGCTTCACCGCCGACACGCTGGCGCTGGTCAAGGCACGCAATCCCGGCGTCGACTTCGTCTGGATCATGGGCGCCGACTCACTCCGCGATTTCCACCGTTGGCAGCGCTGGCGCCAGATCGTCATGACCTTCCCGATCGCCGTCATCGACCGCCCGGGCGCGACGCTGTCCTTCCTGTCCTCGGTCGTGGCCAAGACCTTCGACTATGCCCGCGTCGACGAGGGTGACGCGCCCCGGCTCGCCCGCATGAAGGCGCCGGCCTGGACCTTCATCCACGGCCCACGCTCATCGCTGTCATCGAGTGCTATTCGCCAGCAAGCCAAGGGGTAACTCCGTAAGACCAGATCGCCGATGTCGCTTTTACGGCGGCCTTTCGCGATTGGCTGGGCGATGCTGCGCTGGATATGGCCACTTCAGTGAACCAGACCGACATCGACCCCAATCATGGCGCCCCGCCGGCGCCCGTGATCGCCATTGCCAGCGTAATCGTGTCGATGGCGCTGATTGCGGTCGGGAATGGGTTGATGTTCGCCTATATCCCGGTCCGGCTTGGGGTCGAGCGCTTCGATCCGACCTGGGCCGGGCTGATCATCACCGGCCTTTCCGCCGGCGGCCTTGCCGGCTGCATCCTGACCGGGCCGCTGGTGCGCCGCGTCGGGCATGCCCGGGCCTTCATGGTGCTGTCGGCGTTGATTGCGCTGTCCAATGCTGCCATTGGCGCCGGCACCTACCCGCTGCTGTGGATCGCCGCGCGCGCGCTTTACGGTTTTGCCATATGCGGCCTGTTCATCGTCGCCCAGAGCTGGCTCAACGATGCCGTCGCAAACGCCATTCGCGGCCGGGTGATGGCGGTGTTTTACGTCGCCTATGTCGCCGGACTTGGCGTCGGCTATGCCCTGCTGGCGGCGGTCGACATCGCGACGGCGCAGGCGCCGCTGATCGGCATTGCCTTCACCGCAGTGTCGATCCTGCCGGTCGGCATGACGCGGTTGGCTCAACCGCCGCCACCTCGCGCAGCCTCCGTGGCGCTTGGCCGCGCCTGGCGGATCTCGCCGGTCGGCGTGGCCGGCATGCTGGCCGTCGGCGGTCTGTCGATGGCGATCGCCGGGTTCGCACCGATCCATGCCACGGCCAAAGGCTATAGCCAGGCCGATGTGGCGCTGCTTTTGTCGGCGATGCCCGTCGGCACGCTGATCCTGCAGATACCGCTCGGCTGGATTTCCGACCGTACCGATCGCCGTTACGTGCTGGCCGGCGCTGCGGCACTGGCCATCGTCGCCGGTATTCTGGCCATCGGCTTCGACGGCGGCGCGCTGATGGTGCTCGTGGTGATCTACATCGTCTGGGACGGCGCCTCGGAATCGATCTATTCGCTGGCCAGCGCGCATGCCGCCGACCGCGCCGGCAAGGACGACATGGTGGCGCTGTCGAGTTCGTTGCTGTTTGCCTGGTCGCTGTCGGGGTTCATCGTGCCGGGTATCGTGACGGCCCTGTCGGCTGTCTATGGCACGCAGGCCTTCATTTATGTGGCCATCGTCATCGCCACTGTCTTCTGCCTGTTCGTGCTGTGGCGAGTGGCCACCACGCGCGCCGTCCCCGCTACGGAGACCAGCAGTTTCGCGCCGATGTCGGCGCAGGCGCCGCTGCCGGTGGAGCTCGCCTACGCCCCGGAAGATAAGCGCTGAACGGTTTCACAGCTCCTACTGCCTGGTAGCGGCAGTTTCCTGTCGAGCCTCCGGCGGAGGTGCGGGAACCGAAATGGCTTCGGCGTCGAACGCCTGCTTGACGCGTTTGGTGAGATCGATCTGGGTGGCGAAGAAATCCGCCGCCGTGGTCCAGTAGCGCAAGGTGATGGCGACGCTGGCATCGCCCACCGTGGCGACGAAGGCGATCGGCGCCGGCTCTCGCTTGACGCGGCGCTCGCCGCCGGCAACGCCCAGCATGGTTTTCTGCGCCAGGTCGATGTCGTTCCAGGAGCCGATGCTCAGCGTGATGTCTCCGCGGCGCACACCGTTGCGGGTAAAATTGCGCACCGGCTGGTTCCACAGCGTCGAATTGGGCGCCAGCACATAGACGCCGTCTGTCGTGCGGAGCTTGGTGGCGAACAGGCCGATTTCCTCGACGGTGCCGGAAATGGCGCCGACCTCGACATATTCGCCAATGCGGAATGGCCTGAGCGCCAGAAGCATGATGCCTGCGGCGATGTTCTGCAGCGTGCCTTGCAGCGCCAGGCCGATTGCCAGCCCGATGGCGCCGATGGCGGCGATGATCGAGGCCGTCTGAACGCCGAACTGGCCGAGCACCATGATGACCACCAGGATCAGGATGGCGTAGCGCACGATCTTCGAGAAGAAATGGCGCAGCGTCGCGTCGAAACCATGGATATGGCCGAGGCCGGCTGAGATCGATCGTTCTGCGAGCCCGGCGACGAGATAGCCGACGACCAGCAGGATGATGGCGCCGATGGCGGAGAAGGAATAGGAAACGATCAGTGTGCTGAGTTGCGCAAGGCCAGCCTGCACGGTGAGCAGCGTGTTCTGGGGGTCGATTGGCATCAGGAAAATCCGTTTGGGGGGTGTGTCGATAACCCCTGCCGCGGCCATGGGTTCCGATTTTTCTCAAGGCTCCGGAACCGGAAGTCGTGCACTGCGTTCGCGGTGGCAGGGCCTCCCGTCTTGAAACTGCAAGGGAACTCTGCCTATCTATAGGGTGTCACCTGATTTCGTGGGTGATTTGGTTGTTCTTGCTGCGAAAGGAAATACACTGAGAACAGCATTGCGGAAGAAGGCTGACATCATGCCTTCGCCGGCCAGGATCAGCGTAGATGACGCCGTGTCCCGTGCCATCAAGACAGTCCTTGCCAGTCTGGAAGACTCCAAGGCCGAAAATATTGTCTCAATCGACATTCAGCGGAAATCGAGCCTCGGCGACTATATGGTCATCGCGTCGGGCCGGTCACACCGTCATGTCTCGGCTGTCGCCGACCACCTGCTCAAGGCGCTCAAGGATGCCGGTCTCGGCACGGCGCGCGTCGAGGGGCTGTCCGGCGCCGACTGGGTCCTGATCGATTCAGGCGACATCATCGTCCATGTCTTCCGCCCAGAAGTCCGCGAATTCTACAATCTTGAAAAGATGTGGCAGGCGCCGGACCTCGAGGAAGAGACCTTGCACTGAGCTCCGTCTCATGTCGTAACCATCCTGGGTGCGACATGGATTGAAAGCTCGCCGAGGCAGGGATGAAGATAGCAGTTCATGCCGTGGGCCGGATGAAGGCCGGCCCGAGAGAGAGCTCGCCGACCGCTATTTCGAGCGTTTCGCCAAGAGCGGCCCGGCGATCGGGTTCGAATTCTCTGGTGTCGCCGAGATCGCCGAGGGACGAGCCCAGAACCCCAATGAGCGCCGCCGCGAGGAAGGCCAGAAGCTGCAGGCACAGTTGCAGCCGGGCACGGCGCTGTTCCTGCTCGACGAACGCGGCAAGAACCTGTCCTCAGACGATTTCGCCAACCGTATCGGCCAGTTGCGCGATGGCGGACGCAAGGCGTTGGTCATCGCCATTGGCGGCGCCGACGGGCACGACCAGTCGGTTCGCGATCAGGCTGAGCTGATGGTCTCGTTCGGCGCGGCGACCTGGCCGCACCAACTGGTGCGTGTCATGCTGGGCGAGCAGCTCTATCGGGCGGCAACGATTCTTTCGGGACATCCCTACCACCGTTCGTAAATCAGTGGGTCGAGGGTCAATCGTCCGGATTTCCGCCCCAATGCGCGGCTGTTTTGTGCTAGGCTTCGGTTCGATCATGGTTGATGGTTCGTTAACGAAGCCACGCATAGAGTCGGGCTTCAATGGCTGACAACGGGAAATCACGAACGGGCTTCCGGCACGCGCGCTGCGGCATCGCTGCGGCGGTGGTTTTGCTGTCGCTCGGGCTTGCACGGGCCGAAAATACGCTGGACGTGGCGCCCGACCCCGATCTGAGCCGTGCCGAATATGAGAAGGTGTCGGCCGAGATCACGCTGTCGTCCGAACGGCTGGCCAAGCTCGCCGCCGACATTGCTTCGGTCAAGAAGGACCATGCCTCGATCACCGCGGCGCTTATCCAGTCGGCTATGACCGAGCAGAAGCTCGGCCAGGACATCGAGGATATCGGCGCCAGGCTCGAAGGACTGAAGGGCGAGGAACAGAAGATCCGTGTCTCGCTGGCGGCGCGGCGCGACGTGCTGGCCGAGGTGCTGGGGGCGCTGCAGCGCATGGGGCTCAATCCGCCGCCGGCGATCCTGGTCAAGCCGGAAGACGCGCTGTCGTCGGTGCGCAGCGCCATCCTGCTCGGCGCAGTGGTGCCGGAACTGCGCCAGCAGACCGACAAATTGCTGGCCGACCTCAGGGAACAGACCCGGGTGACGGCCTCGATCGAGGCCGAGCGGACGAGGCTGACGGCGGCGGTCGGCGAGCAGACGGCGGAAAAGAAACGCCTCTCCATGCTGCTCGAAGCCAAGCAGAAGCTCGAGGCGGACACCTGGACGGCGATGGCCGCTGAAAAGCAGCGGTCCCAGGCGCTTGCGGCCAAGGCCGGCAGCCTGAAAGAGCTGATCGCTTCGCTTGAAGCCGACAAGAGCCGCAAGGCGGCGGATGCCGTCAAGGCAGGCGAACAGAAAGCGGCCGACAGCGATAAGCCGGACGCCGATAACGCCGATGCAGGCACAACCGCGTCGACGGAGCTGGCTTCGCTGCCCGTGCCGGAAGGCAACCGCCTCACCGCCGCCGCGCCGTTTTCGGCACTTCAGGGACAAGTCTCGCTGCCGGTCACCGGCAAGATCAAGCTGCGTTTCGGGGCCGATGACGGTAACGGCGCGGTGATGCTTGGCGACATGGTTGCGACACAATCGGGAGCCATCGTCACGGCACCGGCGGACGGAAATGTGCTTTATGCGGGGCCTTTTCGCTCCTATGGTCAACTCTTGATCCTCAATGCGGGAGACGGCTATCATGTCGTCCTGGCGGGGATGAGCAGAATCAGCGTCGCGTCTGGCCAGTCGGTGCTCGCAGGAGAGCCGGTCGGCGCGATGGGAGAGGCCCGGGTGGCAAGCACCTCGGCCTCGAAGAATGGAAATGCCACGCCGGAACTCTATGTCGAGTTCCGCAAGGATGGAAACCCGTCGATCCGACCCCATGGTGGGCGGACCGCTTCTCTGGAAGGACGTGAAATGATGCGGAAACTGTCGCTTCTTATTGCCGGTGCGCTGATGGGCGCGTCAGCGATGAGCCTGGTCTATGGCGCGCCCGGCTCGACGGCGAACGCTGCAGGCTCCGAGACCTACAAGCAACTGGCGATCTTCGGCGACATCTTCGAGCGCGTGCGGGCGCAGTATGTGACGCCGCCGGACGACAAGTCGCTGGTCGAAAACGCCATCAACGGCATGCTCACCTCGCTCGATCCGCACTCCTCCTACATGAATGCCGAGCAGGCGCAGGACATGCGCGTGCAGACCAAGGGTGAGTTCGGCGGCCTCGGCATCGAGGTCACCATGGAGAACGACCTGGTCAAGGTGATCACGCCGATCGACGACACCCCGGCTGCCAAGGCAGGCGTGCTGGCCGGCGACTATATCGCCAAGATCGACGGCCAAGAGGTTCGCGGCCTGACGCTCAACGATGCGGTCGAAAAGATGCGCGGCCTGGTCAACACGCCGATCAAGCTGACCATCCTGCGCCAAGGCGCCGACAAGCCGATCGAGTTGACGGTGGTGCGCGACATCATCAAGGTCAAGGCGGTCAAGTTCCGGGTCGAGAACGACATCGGCTACATGAAGATCACCTCCTTCACCGAAAAGACCTATGACGACCTCGAGAACGCCATCGACACCATCAAGAAGCAGGTGCCGAACGACAAGCTCAAGGGCTATGTGCTCGATCTCAGGCTCAACCCGGGCGGCCTGCTCGACCAGGCGGTGAGCGTGTCCGACGCCTTCCTCGACCGTGGCGAGATCGTCTCGACCCGCGGCCGCGACCCGAAGGACGTCACACGCTTCGACGCCAAGGCAGGCGACGACATCGGCGCCAAGCCGCTGATCGTGCTCGTCAATGGCGGTTCGGCCAGCGCCTCCGAGATCGTCGCCGGCGCGCTGCAGGACCTGCGCCGCGCCACAGTGGTCGGCACGCAGTCCTTCGGCAAGGGCTCGGTGCAGACCATCATCCCGCTTGGCGAGAACGGCGCGCTGCGCCTGACGACGGCGCTCTATTACACGCCGTCCGGCAAGTCGATCCAGGGCAAGGGCATCACGCCCGACATCAAGGTCGACCAGCCGCTGCCGCCCGAACTGCAGGGCAGGGACCTGACGCGCGGTGAATCTGACCTCAAGGGCCACATCAAGGGCGCCGACGAGAGCGATACCGGTTCGGGCTCGGCTGCCTATGTGCCGCCGGATCCAAAGGACGATCTGCAGCTGATCTATGCCGAACAGCTGCTGCGCGGCCAGAAGACCGACCCGGCATTCCCGCCGAATCCGGAGAAGGCAGTGCTTAACCAATAAAATCGACTGGTAGCTCTGGCTGCCCAATCGAAGCGATGCAATGCTGCCGGGACCGTGAGGTTCCGGCAGTTTGATTCGGGGGCAGCTGGGCGCTGCGCCTCAAAAGGCGCAGGGGACGCGCCGTCAGTTTTGGATCTGCGCATGGCGAAAAGATTTCGCTGATCACGCGCCCGGGGATGCGGCTTGGCTGACGTCGGCAAGGACATCGAACGCCCGCTCGGACAGACCGTCCGACCGCGTGCTGCGTCGCGCGGGATCAGCGCTGGCGCCGTCGCGGCGACGCTGGTCGTGCTGGCCGCGGTCGGCATCTCCGGCGCGATCGCGCTGCGCGAGAAGCCGTTCCGCAAAACGGAAGCAATCGCGGTCTCGACGCCAAAGGTGACGGCGGCGGCCGAGCCCGCGGCCGCAGCACCCACTGCTCAAGCGACGGCGGCAGCGCCGAAGGCGGAAACGCCCAAGGCCAGCGGTCCGCAGATCATCCATGTGCAAACCCAGGAGGGTGACGGCCCGCCCAATGCAGCCATCGTCATCCATGACCCGTCGACGATCGGCCAGAACCTGAAGATCGCGCATATCCCCGACAGGGCGCTGATCGAGGCCAGCGACACCGGCCCGTTGCCGGTTCGCGCCGCTGACGGCCGGCGGCCGTTCGATGTCTATGCGCGGCCGTGGTCGGGTTCGCGTGGCGCTCGCGTGGCAATCGTCATCGGCGGGCTTGCCGTGTCGCAGACCGGCACGCAGGCGGCGATCGCCAAGCTGCCGGCCGAAGTGACGCTGGCTTTTGCGCCGCAAGGCAACAGCATTAGCCGGTGGATGCAGGCGGCACGGCAGAGCGGGCATGAAGTGGTCATGCAGGTGCCGCTCGAACCGTTCGACTATCCCAATGTCAATCCTGGCCGCAACACGCTGACAGTGGCGGCAAGCCCGGACGAGAATCTGAAGAATCTGCGCTGGGCGCTGTCGCGGACCACCAACTATACCGGCGTCATGAACTATATGGGGGCTCGCTTTTCGGCCGACGCGACGGCGATGGGGCCGTTCATGGCCGAACTCGGCAAGCGCGGCCTTGCCTATGTCGATGACGGCTCGTCCGCACGGAGCCTGGCGTCCGATCTCGCCTTGAAGGACGGTGTGCCGTTCGTCGCCGGCGATACGGCAATCGACGCCGTGCAGGACCGCGGCGCCATCCTGAAAAAGCTCGACGCGCTGGAAGCGACCGCGCGCGCCAAAGGCTCCGCCGTCGGCATCGGCTCGGCCTTCGACCTCACCGTCGATACCGTGGCGTCCTGGGCGGTCGAAGCGAAAAAGCGCGGCATCGAGATCGTGCCGATCTCGGCGGTGGCCATCGACCCGGAAAAAGGCTGATCATGACGAAGAAACCTGTGGACCCCGAGACGCTGCCATACCGCCCCTGTGTCGGGCTGATGATCCTCAATGGCGACGGGCTGGTCTGGGTCGGGCACCGCATCGCCGAGCCGGACAGCGAATTCGCCGGCACCACGCAGCTCTGGCAGATGCCGCAAGGCGGCATCGACGAGGGCGAGGAGCCGCTGCAGGCGGCCGGGCGCGAACTCTATGAAGAGACCGGCATGCGCTCGGTCACGCTGCTCGCCGAGGCGCCGCACTGGATCCATTACGACCTGCCGCCCGATCTGGTCGGCATAGCCCTCAAGGGGCGTTATCGCGGCCAGACGCAGAAATGGTTCGCCTACAGCTTTCACGGCGGGACCAGCGAGATCCAGATCAATCCGCCGCCGGGCGGCCACACCGCCGAATTCGATGAATGGGCATGGCGGCCAATGCAGGACCTGCCCGATCTGATCGTGCCGTTCAAACGCAAGGTCTATGAGGATGTGGTGGCGGCGTTCCGTCATCTTGCCTAGCTGGATGTGACGGTTCGCACGGCAGCTGATTCGTGCTTTATTGATCGCGACACCCGCAGCCACGAGACCCATATGAACGACGCCGGGCAATGGCCTCTTAGCGCAGCGTCTGGGCTGCCCCTCACCTGCCTGCCGACTTTCGTCACTCGAAAAGCCAAGCAGTTGGCTTTTCGTCCGCTTTACGCGGACCGCTCCTCAACTCCCCGTATAGGGCCGGGGAGAAATATCCGGCAGGACAATGAGGGGCAGCGCCGACTTCAGCGGGTCTGCAATGCATAAAGCCAAAGATACGATCAGCGAAGCGGCGGCCGGCGCCATTCTCACCATCGATCTCGGCGCGGTCAGGGAGAATTACCGGCGGCTCAAGGCAAAGCTCGGCGGCGTACGCTGCGCCGGCGTCGTCAAGGCCGACGGTTACGGGCTCGGCGCGCGGCAAGTGGCGGCGGCACTGGTTGCCGAAGGCTGCGACAGCTTCTTTGTCGCTCATCTCACCGAGGGTGTCGCGCTGCGCGACGCACTCGGACCGAAGCTGGAAATCCATGTGCTGAACGGCCTGCCGCCGGGCTCGGAACCCGAAGCGGTGGCCGCCGACCTTGTTCCCGTCATCAACAGCACCGGGCAACTGAAGGCGTGGAGCGAGGCAGGCCAAAAGGCCGGCCGCAAGCTCAAGGCCGCCATCCAGGTCGACAGCGGCATGTCGCGGCTGGGCATGGCGCCGGCAGAGGTCGAGGCGCTTTCGGCCGATGCTTTCGCCGGCGTCGATGTCGTCCTCGCCATGAGCCATCTGGCCCGCGCCGACGAACCGACCAATGCGGCCAATGATGCGCAACTCAGGGAGTTCGAACGGCTGCGCAAAATGCTGCCCAAGGCGCCGGCGTCGCTCGACAATTCCTCCGGCATCTTTCTTGGGCCGCGCTATCAGTACGACCTCGCGCGTCCGGGCGCTGCGCTCTACGGCATCAATCCGACGCCTGATGAGGCGAACCCGATGCTGCCGGTGGTGCGGCTCGAGGCAAAGATCATCCAGACACGCGGCATCGATAAGGGCGCGGGCGTCGGCTACGGACATGCGTTTCTGGCCAGCGGTCCCTTGCGCGCGGCCACGATCTCGCTCGGCTATGCCGATGGCTGGCACCGGCGCGCGGCTTCGGCTGCCTGGCTCGACGGCGTGCGACTGCCCTTTGTCGGGCGGGTGTCGATGGATTCGATCATCCTCGACATCTCGGCCCTGCCGGCCGGCCGGCTGCGCGAGGGCGACCTTGTCGAACTCCTGGGCCCCTCGCAGAGCGTCGATGACGCCGCCGGTCATGCCGGCACGATCGGTTATGAAATCCTGACCAGTCTCGGCCCCCGCTTCCACCGCCGCTATATCAACGAATAGAGCCGCGACACGCCGCCCCTTGGCGGACGCCGCAGAATCCGGCAGACAGGAGGCGGCGGCCCTCTGACGGAAGTCGTCGTGGAGAGTGATGCGATGAAGATCTTCGTGTTGGGCGGCGGCGTTATCGGGGTCACCACTGCCTATTATCTCGCTGAGGCCGGCCACGAGGTGACGGTGTTCGACCGCCAGAAAGGGCCGGCGCTGGAAACCAGCTTCGCCAATGCCGGCGAGATCTCGCCGGGGTATGCTTCGCCCTGGGCCGGCCCCGGCATTCCGCTGAAGGCAATCAAGTGGCTGTTGATGAAGCACGGCCCGCTGGTGGTGCGGCCGGCCTTCGATCCGTATATGTGGACATGGCTCATCAAGATGCTGCGCAATTGCACCGCGGATCGCTACGCCATCAACAAGGCGCGCATGGTGCCGCTCGCCGAATACAGCCGCGACACGCTGAAGGCGCTGCGCGAGGCGACCGGCATCGCTTATGATGAGCGGACCAAGGGCACGCTGCAGCTGTTTCGCACGCAAAAGCAGCTCGACGGCACCGGCGGCGATGTCGAGGTGCTGAAGAAATATGGCGTTCCCTACGAGTTGCTCGATCCCGAAGGCTGCATTGGGGCCGAGCCGGCGCTGGCCGGCGTGCGGGAAAAGTTTGTCGGCGGGCTGAGATTGCCCGGCGACGAAACTGGCGACTGCAAGATGTTCACCGATCGGCTGGCCGAGCTCTGCGTGGCGCGCGGCGTCACGTTCGAGTACGGCACGCAGATCCGGCGCTTCTCCAAGAACCGCAATCGCATCGTCAGCGTCGGCACCGACCAGCGCTCGCGCGCGGCCGACGCTTATGTGCTGGCGCTGGGCAGCTATTCGGCGCGCTTCATGCGCCTGCTCAGGCGCCCGATCCCGGTCTATCCGGTCAAGGGCTATTCGATCACCGTTCCTATCAAGGACGCGGTCGCCGCCCCGGTGTCGACGGTGATGGACGAAACCTACAAGGTGGCGATCACCAGGCTCGGCGACCGCATCCGCGTCGGCGGCACGGCGGAGATTTCCGGCTTCGATCTCAGGCTGCATGAATCGCGCCGGCGCACCCTCGAACATTCGGTCGGCGATCTGTTCCCGGATGGCGGCGACCTCAAGGCGGCGTCCTTCTGGTGCGGGCTGCGGCCGATGACGCCGGACGGGCCGCCGCTGGTCGGCCGCACCGAGTTCTCCAACCTCTATCTCAACACCGGGCACGGCACGCTTGGCTGGACGATGGCCTGCGGCTCGGCCAAGGTGCTGTCCGACATCATCTCCAGCAAGGTGCCTGATATCGATGTGCGGGAGTTAGGACCGGAGCGGTATTTGAGGTAGGGGTGCTTTTTAAAGCTCGCGGGCCAGCACCCCCTCTGTCCTACCGGACAGAGGGGGTGTAAAGGATCGCTACAGAACGGCATTCCTTCAGCCTCGCCAGCCCTTCAAAACGCCTCCTTCACCCAACCCTTCGAGAACAGCCATCGGTAGGCCCACGGTATCGTCACCTCGGTCGATACCTGGTTCGAATGGGCGACATAGTCGTCATAGACCGGCTGCATCCTGGCGTAGAAGGCAGGGTCGAGCACCGTCATGCCGTTCTCCAGATCGTGGAAGAAACTGCGGTTGTTGAGATTGACCGACGAGATCGTCACCAGCCTTTCGTCGATCATCATGATCTTGGAGTGCAGCACGACATCGGGCGCCTTGAATTCGCGGATGTTGATGCGGTCGCCATATTTCTCGACGAACAGCTTGTTGAGCGCGGTCAGCAGCTTGCCGCCAATATCGCCCTTGAGGTCGATGCGGCCGACAATGTCGATCCTGACGCCGCGCGCCAGCGCCCGCTCGATGGCCAGGCTGAGCTTCGGCGTCAGATTAAGGTAGGGATTGACGATCTCGATATGGTGCCGGGCAGTGTCGATCAGCTCGACGAAATAGGTCTCGAGCGCATGGTTGTCCTCGTAGGGCACGGAAATGAAATGGCGCACCGTGCCCGGCGGGCGCCGGCTGTCGGAGCGCACCGGAATGGAGAAGGGTCTTGCGATGTTGGTGTCGGCGTCGCGCAGCCACAATGTTGAGAGATGCGCGGCCAGCGTCTCGACCGTGGCCGGGTCGGCAAACTCGATGTCGAAATCGCTCCAGTTCGAATAGTAGTTGAGCGAGAGGCCGTCGGTCTTGCCGTATTGCTCTAGGTTCGGATAGCGCGACAGGTCGATTGGCTTGTGGAAGAGGAAGCCGTCATGAATGTTGCGGCCGCCGATGATGACGCGCGAGCGGGCGGGATCCTCGGCAAGTGTCGCCAGCATCTTGACGTGATGGGTCTTGTGCAGCTGTGACAGTTGCTCGTCGACCGGCGCGCCGTGGTCGGCCCGCCAACGATATTCCTGCAACTCGACATTGGGATAATCGGCCGCCAGCCGGTGCAGCAGGGCATCGTCCTTGTCGCGCTCCAGCACGTCTGTGACCATGATGCGCACTTTGGTGCCGAGGGCTGCGTGATGGCGGATCAGCCGCTCGATGACGCGGCCGGAAAAATCGGCCTTGAACTCCAGCGACGACAGATAGACCAGCTTGAGTTTCGGCGCGCGCGAGAAATCGAGCGGCAGTTCGGGGTCGGCCTTGTCGAAGGCGCTGTCGGGTAAAGGCGCGCCGAGCAGCGCTTCGACCTTGGCGTTAAAGCCGTCGCGCGACTTGCGTAACAGGCGCGGTGACCCGAGCGGCAGCGAACAGCTCTGCGACAGCCAGCGGCCGGCGTAAAAGACGCTGGCAAGCTTATCCAGGCGGGATGGATCGGGCACTGGACAACGCTCGTAGCGGCTGTCGAGCGCGGCTATCGCCGGATAGGCAACCTCTTCGCGCAGGATGGTGAGCGGGGCGCCTGCCGGCGCCAGACTGGAGCTGAGCTTGAGGCTGCAACGGTTCAAACCATCGCTGGGGAACAGGCTGGCGGTTTGCCCGGCCGACAGGCGGAGGCGGAAGGCGGCACCGCTCGCCACGCTGCGCGAGCCACCGCCGGCGCGAATCGCCAGCGCCCCGTCGCAGGCGCCAGATATCTCAACCGGCTGCTTTCCCGCCTGGCGCATCACGATCTCGATCGAGCGCGCCTGCAGGCCGGAAAAGCTGAACGTCTTTGGCGCGGAGGGCCGCGCGGCGGCGTTGACATAGAGCGTCTGCCGCGACACGCGCCAACGGCCGTTGAAATGGCCTTCGCCGGTGCCCCTACCTGCCGGCATCTGTTCGGCGCTAACCGGCTTCGCCAGCTGTTCCAGCGTCCGGTAGGTGGCCTGGAAATCGCGGTTGGCGATGGCGTGGCGGTCATGGCCGAACGGACCGGTGCCGTTCGCCCTGTCGATGGCGCCGATCTGGTTGTGGGCGAGCAGCGCCAGGAACTGCCTTTCATAGTCGCTGGCACCGGCATCGCCGAAAAACGCTGCTGCTGCAGTCTGCGGTCCGGGCGTGCCGGCCGATACCGACGGCCGGCCGCAATCCTTCGCATCGGGGAAGAAATCGCAGCTGTGCCGGATCGGGGCGGCGCAACCGACAAGGGCCGCCAGCCCCAGCCCGGCCAGAGCCAGGCAGATGGCGCGGTTCATCCCGTGGCCCCGTTCATCGTCTTCAGCTCAGCCGGGTCGCGCGGCGGCATAAAGCCTTGCGGAAAGACCTTGCAGACGGGAAGTGCGAAAGTGGCGATCAAAAGCTCGGCCTCGCCGCGCACCTTTTTCGGCGCTGTCTTGTCATCACGGATCGCCTTTGCCGAGGCGACGAGCGCGCCGTCGCAGTCGCAATGATTATGGCGCGCGATGTAGCAGGCGTCATGGATTTGGCAGGCGCTGTCGAGGCGATTGACAGGGCGAGCCGAGAGGTCGCCGGTGCGGGTGCCGGGACCGCAGTAATTGCCGAAGACGAAAGGCGACGGGCGGGCCATTGCGATGCGGACCGGCTTGGGCAGTTCGGCTTCCGGAACTGCGGTCCATGGATTGGCGCAGGCGGAAAGCGCGACAAGCGGCAAGATGGCGAGCACCGCTCGCATTTTGATCCGCACCAGCTTTGCAAAAAAGTGTCCCACCCGGCGCAGCCAATCCCTAATGATAGGCGACATCGCGCTTGTTGCCACACTGGCCGATTTTGTGGCGAAGGCAAGGCGGCGCGGCCATCAGACAAACAGCCCGCGCTCTCTCTCGACCGCCTTGGTGATGAAGTTGGCGACGATCTGCACGCGGCGCAGCGGCCGGACCGATTCATGATAGACCAGCCAGTAGGCGCGGCGGATCGGCGTCACGATGTCGACGGGGATCAGCTCCGGCATCGAGCGGGCGACAAAGGTGTGCAAGATGCCGATGCCAGCGCCCGACCGCACCGCTTCGGCCTGGCCCAGCGCTGAGGAGATGGCGAAGCTGGTGCGCCAGTCCGGGCTGAACTCTGCCGCATAGTCGAGCGACGGGCTGACGATCAGGTCTGGGACATAGCCGATCAGCGTATGCTGGCCGAGTTCGGCAGCGGTTTCGGGTAAGCCGTGCGCCTGCGCATAGGCGCGCGAGGCAAACAGGCCGAGTGTGTAGTCGACCAGCTTTCCCGCCACCAGCCTGCCTTCGCTCGGCCGCTCGACGGTGATGGCGATGTCGGCCTCGCGCCGCGACAGCGAGAAGGAGCGCGGCACCGGCACCAGTTGGATGGTGAGTTCGCGGTGCAGCGCGGTCAGCGCGCCAAGACGCGTGGCGAGGAATGCGACGCCAAACCCGTCGGGCGCGCCGATGCGCACGGTGCCTGAGATATCGTCGCCTTCGCCCGACACGGCGGAGCGCGCGGCGATCATGTCGGCTTCCATGCGCTCGGCAATGTCGAGAAAGCGCTGGCCGGCCGGCGTCAGCTCGCTGCCGGTGGTAAGCCGGCGAAACAGTTTTGTCCGTAACGCATCCTCAAGCGCTGCGATGCGGCGCGAGACGGTGGCGTGATTGAGTTCCAGCCGCTTGGCGGCGCCAAGGATCTGCCCGGCGCGGGCCACGGCGAGGAAGATGCGGACGTCATCCCAGTTCATGGGGGTGGTCCGGGCTAGCGGCGAACGCGGCGTTCCCGCCCACCCCCTCTGGCCTGCCGGCCATCTCCTCCGCAAGGAGGGAGATTGGCAGCTCCGCCACCTGCGTCTCTTTTGCTGCGTTGAAGATTTGCGAAGGCGGCGGCCACATCTGATCTCCCCCCTTGCGGGGGAGATGTCCGGCAGGACAGAGGGGGGTGTGACGGAGCGCAACCTTCGGGCCTTTCAGCAATCTGTAATTTGCGGCAATTAATGCACACTCGTCCTTCGTTGTCTATTTCTTGCACAACGGTTGCGTTTCCCCTCGCGTTGCCTTCGCGCCTGCAAAGGCGTTGAATGCTTCATCACAAACTCAGGGAGAGAAACCATGATCGAATACGGTCATTTCATCGGCGGCAAGCATGTCGCCGGGACCAGCGGGCGCAAGCAGGACGTCATGCAGCCCATGGACGGCTCGGTGCGCGGCACGGTGGCGCTGGCGTCGCCGGCGGAACTGCGTGCGGCTGTGCTGAACGCCAAGGAAGCACAGATCAAATGGGCTGCGACCAACCCGCAGCGGCGTGTGCGCGTGCTGATGAAGTTTCTTGAACTGGTTGCTCGCGACTATGACGAACTGGCCGATCTCCTGGCGCGCGAGCACGGCAAGACCATCGCCGACGCCAAGGGCGACATCCAGCGCGGCCTCGAAGTGGTCGAAGTCTGCATCGGTGCGCCTCACATGATGAAGGGCGAGTTCACCGACGGCGCCGGCCCCGGCATCGATGTCTATTCGATGCGCCAGCCGCTTGGCGTCGTTGCCGGCATCACCCCGTTCAATTTCCCGGCGATGATCCCGTTGTGGAAGATTGCCCCGGCGCTGGCCTGCGGCAACGCCTTTATCCTGAAGCCTTCCGAGCGTGACCCTGGCGTGCCGATGCGCATCGCCGAACTGTTCCTCGAGGCTGGCCTGCCGGCTGGCGTTCTCAACGTCGTCAATGGCGACAAGGATGTCGTCGACGCCATCCTCGACGATCCTGATATCAAGGCTATCGGCTTTGTCGGCTCGACGCCGATCGCGCATTACATCTACTCGCGCGGCACGGCCGCGGGAAAACGCGTGCAGTGCTTCGGCGGCGCCAAGAACCACATGATCATCATGCCCGATGCCGACATGGACCAGACCGTCGACGCGCTGATCGGCGCGGGCTACGGCTCGGCCGGCGAGCGCTGCATGGCGATCTCGGTTGCCGTTCCCGTCGGCAACGACACCGCCAACCGGCTGATGGAAAAGCTGATCCCGCGTGTCGAAAGCCTCAAGGTCGGCCCGTCGACGGATTCGTCCGCCGATTTCGGCCCGCTGGTGACGGCGCAGGCATTGGAACGCGTCAAGGGTTATGTCGACACCGGCGTCAAGGAAGGCGCCAAGCTGGTCGTCGATGGCCGCGGCTTCTCCATGCAGGGCTACGAGGATGGCTACTATATGGGCGGCTGCCTGTTCGACAATGTGACCGCCGACATGCGCATCTACAAGGAAGAGATTTTTGGCCCGGTGCTGTCGGTGGTGCGTGCGCCGACCTATGAGAGCGCCATCAAGCTAGCCAACGATCATGAGATGGGCAATGGCGTCGCCATCTTCACCCGTGACGGTGATGCTGCTCGTGATTTTGCTTCGCGCGTCCAGGTCGGCATGGTCGGCATCAACGTGCCGATCCCGGTTCCGATCGCTTACTACACGTTCGGCGGCTGGAAGGCGTCGTCCTTCGGCGACCTCAACCAGCACGGCCCGGACGCGTTCCGCTTCTACACCAAGACCAAGACGGTGACCTCGCGCTGGCCCTCCGGCGTCAAGGACGGTGCCGAGTTCGTCATCCCGACGATGAACTGACCGGACGATTTCGAAGATCGGCAAGAAGGCCTGGGTTCAACGTCCTGGGCCTTTCTTTGTACGAAACCGACATTGGCCATCACGTTAAAGCGATGGAACCAAGAGCCTGTCATCTGCCTTAAATTGCATTCCTGCCGTGGTGCAGGCCATCAAAATAGCGCCGGTTGCAGCCGGGGTTCTCGTCTGGCGCAAGGAGGTGTCAGATGACACGACGTCTTGTGGCGGCGATGTTCTTTGCGGTGTTCGCGATGTCCGGCATCGCCCAGGCCAAAGCCGATCAATGCGCGGCGCGGACCGACCTGGTCAAGGCGCTCGGCGAGAAGTTCCACGAAAGCCAAGCCGCACGTGGCCTGGTGAACCCGAATGTGGTGCTTGAGATCTTCGTCTCCGACCAGGGCACCTGGACCATCCTGGCCACCGACACACGCGGCCAAAGCTGCATCATCACGGCTGGCGAAGGCTGGGACGGGGCGGCTATGGCAGCAGTCTTGCCGGGCACCTGATAAAGACCGGTCGGAAGTCTGGAGCAGAGACGGAGTTCAGCGTGTGGCGGCCACTTCGGCATGGCCGCGCAGCAGTGCCATAAGGCGTTTGGCGTCCTTGGCGGCAGCCTCTTCGTCACCGGCCAGGATCGAGCGGATTAGCGCGACGTGGTGTTCGGCCGATTCGGCCAGTCCTGTGTCGGCCTTGTAGCGGAACCAGAAGCGGCGGCTGTGGGTCTGCAGGGGCGCGGCCAGACGGGCCGCAAACGGGTTGTCGGCGGCCATCGCCAAGGCCTCGTCGAGCGCCTTGTCGGCCTGGATGAAGGCCAGCACATTGCCCGAGATGACGGCCTTCTGCATGGCAAGGGCTGCCTCATGAAACAGGTCGGCGGCCTCACGGGTGACGAAGCGGGCGGCCGAGCGCGCCAGCACCACCTCGACACCGCGCCTGGCATCCAGCACGCGCAGCCAGTCGCCGGGATGCAGCGGGGCAATGGCGATGCCGGCGCGTGGCCTGACATCCAGCAGTCCTTCCCAGGCGAGGCGCTGGATCGCTTCGCGCACCGGCGTGCGTCCTAGCGCCAGCTTTTCGATCAGCGCGCCTTCCGTCACGAAGCTCGCCGGCGCCAGTTCCAGCGTCACGATCATATGCTCGAGTACATGGTAGGCCTTGGCGGCGGCCGGCTCGGGGTATGCTGTCTCACTGAATATCAAAGGTGGGCTCCTGATATATCTTCCATATATCACAACGGATTCCGCATTGACAGCCGGTTTTCCAACAGATATACGCCTGATATATCAGATGGAGAGACGATCATGTGGACCGGAGTTTTCCCCGCCGTCACGACCAAATTCACCGAAGACGACCGCCTCGACCATGCCGAAATGGAGCGCTGCTTTGCGTTGCAGATGGAGGCAGGCTGCGACGGTATCATCGTCTGCGGTTCGCTCGGCGAAGGGCCGATGCTGTCGCATGACGAGAAGATCGAGGTGCTGAAGACTGCCCAGAAAGTTGCCGGCAGCAAGCCGGTTCTGCTGACGGTCAACGAGGCAGGCACCCGGGAGGCGGCGAGCATCGCAAAGCGCGCGAGCCGGGAAGGCGCCAACGGGCTGATGGTGGTGCCGAGCCCGATCTATCACACCAACCCGGAAGAGACGGTCGCCGCCTTGCGCGCCGTCGCTCAGGCCGGCGACCTGCCGGTGATGATCTACTCCAACCGCCTCGCCTACCGCGTCGACGTTACCGTCGGCCAGATGGAAGAACTGGCCGCCGACAAGCGCTTCGTCGCCATCAAGGAGTCCTCCGACGACATCCGCCGCTCGACAGAGATCATCAACCGCTTCGGCGACCGCTACGATCTGTTCACCGGCGTCGACAATCTCGCCTTCGAGGCGCTGTCGGTGGGCGCCATCGGCTGGGTGGCGGGTCTGGTCGTCGCCTTCCCGCGCGAGACAGTCGCCATCTACCAGTTGATGAAGCAGGGCCGCCGCGAGGAGGCGCTTTCGATCTATCGCTGGTTCCGGCCGCTGCTCGATCTCGATGTCTCGACCTATCTGGTCCAAAACATCAAGCTTGCCGAAGTGCTCGCGATCGACACAAATGACCGCGTGCGCATGCCGCGCCAGCCGCTGTCGGGCGAGCGCCGCAAAGCGATCGAGAAGATCGTCAAGGACGCGCTGGCGGTACGGCCGAAGCTGCCGCAGTTCTGAAGGCTTTCTTCTCCCCGTGCACGTGCACGGGGAGAAGATGGCGGCAGCCAGATGAGGGGCAGCGCCGACGTGCAAGGAAATTCCAGGGACACAGAGGAGGGCCGCCGCCCCTCATCCGCCCTTAGGGCCCCTTCTCCCCGTGAACGGGGAGAGAGGGTAGATATCGCCATTGTCGGTGGCGGCATTGTCGGCATCTGCGCGGCGGCCATGCTGGCCGAGGCCGGGCGCAGCGTCACGGTCTTCGACCGCACCGGCATCTGCAAGGAGACGAGCTCCGGCAATGCCGCCGCCTTCGCCTTCTCCGACGTGCTGCCGCTGGCGCATAAGGGCATGATGCGGCACTTGCCGAAATGGCTTGCCGATCCGCTCGGGCCACTCAGCATCCCGCCGGCCTACTTGCCGAAGCTGTTGCCTTGGCTGTTGCGCTTCTGGCGCGCTGGCGCACCAGAAAAATATGAGGCGAGCCTTGCTGCTCAGGCAGGCATGATGAAGCTCGCCGAGGCTGAATGGATGGGCCTGCTCGACCGTTCCGGCACGCGGCTGATGCTGCGCGAGGACGGCTCGCTGGAGCTTTATGAAAGCGAGGCCGAATTTCAGGCCGGGCTGCCGGGCTGGGCGGCGCGCGAGCGCTTCGGCATCGGCTTTCGCCATGTCGAAGGCGACGAACTGGCGCGGCTGCAGCCGGGACTGTCGCCGCGCTTCATCAAGGGCACCTTCGTGCCGGGCTGGAAGACCGTCGCCGATCCGAAACTGCTCGGCAAGGGGGTGTGGGCCTATGCCGAAAGGCTGGGCGCGCGTTTCGAAAAGGCGCGCATAGAGCGCGTCGCCGCCAATCCTGATGGCGCGACGCTGACGCTGACGGACGGCACGACCAGGCAGGCAAGACATCTTGTCGTGGCCGCCGGGGCATGGTCGCATCTGCTGACGAAGGCGCTTGGCGACACCATCCCGCTCGAAACCGAGCGCGGCTACAACACGACACTGCCGAAGACCGCTTTCGACGTGCAGCGGATGCTGATCTTTTCCGGCCATGGCTTCGTCATCACGCCACTCGAGACGGGCTTGCGCGTCGGCGGCGCCGTCGAGTTGGGCGGTCTCGACCGGCCGCCGAATTTTGCGCGCTCGAAGGCCATGCTGGAAAAAGCCAGACAGTTCCTTCCGGGGCTGGACGCGTCAGGCGGCCGCGAGTGGATGGGCTATCGCCCGTCGCTGCCGGATTCGCTGCCGGTGATCGGCACGGCGCGAACCGCGCCCAACGTTGTCTACGCCTTCGGCCATGGCCATCTCGGCCTGACCCAGGCGGCGGCCACCGGCCGCTTGATCCGCAATCTTGTTCTCGGGCAAACTTCGCCGATCGATCTTGCTCCCTTCAGCCCGCAACGGTTTTGAGTTCGAGGAAATCATGGCCAAAAAATCCTTCTTTTGCATCGACGGCCATACCTGCGGCAATCCGGTGCGGCTGGTCGCCGGCGGCGGCCCTTTGCTTCAGGGGTCGACGATGATGGAGCGGCGGGCGCATTTCCTGGCGGAGTATGACTGGATCCGCACCGGGCTGATGTTCGAGCCGCGCGGCCACGATGTCATGTCGGGCTCGATCCTCTATCCGCCGACGCGCGAGGATTGCGACATAGCCATCCTGTTCATCGAGACGTCGGGCTGCCTGCCGATGTGCGGCCACGGCACGATCGGCACGGTGACGATGGCCATCGAACATGGGCTGATCAAGCCGAAGACACCCGGCGTGCTCCGGCTCGACACACCGGCCGGGCTGGTTATCGCCGAATACAAACAAGTCGGCGACTATGTCGAGGAGGTGCGCATCACGAATGTGCCGTCCTTCCTTTATGCCGAGGGACTGACGGTCGACTGCCCGCAGCTTGGCGAGATCACTGTCGATGTCGCCTATGGCGGCAATTTCTACGCAATCGTCGAGCCGCAGGCGAATTTTCGCGACATCGCTGATTATTCCGCCAGCGATTTCATCGCCTGGAGCCCCGTGGTGCGGCAGCGGCTCAACGAGAAGTACTCGTTCGTGCATCCGGAAAACCCCGGCATCAACCGGCTGTCCCACATGCTGTGGACGGGCAAGCCGACGGTAGCGGGCGCGGATGCGCGCAACGCCGTCTTCTATGGCGACAAGGCCATCGACCGTTCACCTTGCGGCACCGGCACCTCGGCGCGCATGGCGCAGCTTCATGCCAAGGGAAAGCTCAAGGCAGGCGACAGCTTCGTCCATGAATCGATCATCGGTTCGCTGTTCGAGGGCAAGGTCGAAAAGGACGTCACCGTCGCCGGCAAGCCGGCCATCATTCCCTCGATCGGCGGCTGGGCGCGGATGACCGGCCTGAACACCATCTTCATCGACGACCGCGATCCGTTCGCGCACGGTTTTGTGGTTAAGTGATACGGTAGGCTGCCGATCATCCACCGAGACCCAAGACTTGGACCCAGAGCGGGACCTCTTGGCGAAACCAGTCAGCGAAAGGTTAGCGCGTTGGGCGAGGCATCCACCGCCATAGTCGGGAAGTAACCCATGTTGCAGCTGGTCAGTACGGAATGTGGCTAAAAAACGAAGCCCGCCAACAACGCAAAGATTCGTCTCATCACCTAATTTTGACCGGGATTTCTTCGAAATGAGGTCGCTGGTCCAGCTGAATCGTCAAAGACATTGCGTTATGCCAATGATAGGGTCCGCGATAGTCCAGGGGTCGGGAGCAAAAAAACGGGCAATCGGAAGGCGTGCCGGCAAAACACGCTCGACGTTTGAAAAATCACGTTGCAATCCGGGCTCGAAACTTTACGACTAGGGGAAATACGAAAAGGAATGCGTCTGCATGGGCGACATTCCAGGGGAGCCATGTACACATGCAGTACTTTGTCCAGCAGCTTATCAATGGGCTGACGCTGGGATCGATCTATGGGCTGATCGCAATCGGCTACACGATGGTCTACGGCATCATCGGCATGATCAACTTCGCCCACGGCGACATTTTCATGGTCGGGGCATTCGCCGCCCTCGTCGTCTTCCTCATCCTCGGCTCCTTGTTCTATTCGGTGCCGGTCGTCCTGGCGCTGCTGATCATGATGATCGTGGCGATGCTGCTCACCAGCCTCTACAACTGGACGATCGAGAAGGTGGCGTACCGGCCGCTGCGCGGTTCGTTCCGGCTGGCGCCGCTGATCACCGCCATAGGCATGTCGATCGCGCTGTCGAACTTCATCCAGGTGACGCAGGGCCCGCGCAACAAGCCGATCCCGCCGATGGTCAGCCAGGTCTACAACATCAACGGCATCAGCGTGTCGCTGAAGCAGATCATCATCGTCGTCGTCACCGCCCTGCTGCTGGCGCTGTTCTGGTACCTGGTCAACAGGACTTCCCTCGGCCGGGCGCAAAGGGCGTGCGAGCAGGACCGCAAGATGGCGGCGCTGCTCGGTGTCGATGTCGACCGTACGATCTCGATCACCTTTATCATGGGTGCAGCGCTTGCGGCCGTCGCGGGCACGTTGTTCCTGATGTATTACGGCGTCATCGCCTTTTCCGACGGCTTTGTGCCGGGGGTCAAGGCCTTCACCGCGGCCGTTCTCGGCGGCATCGGGTCTCTGCCGGGCGCGGTGCTTGGCGGGCTTTTGATCGGCTTCATCGAGAGCATGTGGTCGGCGTATTTCTCGATCGACTACAAGGACGTCGCGGCGTTCTCGATCCTGGCGATCGTGCTGATCTTCCTGCCTTCCGGCATTTTGGGCCGGCCAGAAGTCGAAAAGGTCTGAGACAATGGCGGTTTCCGTATCCTCGGAGCGCGACACCGTCGCCTCCCCCGTGCAGCGTGCATTGCGCGAAGCGTTCTATGCCGGCGCCATCTCGCTGGGGTTGTTCATTCTCTTCATCGGCCTGAAGACCGACCAGAACATAAGCAACCAGCTGATCCTGGTGCAGCGCTGGTTGCTGCTCATCACCGTGGTCGTGCTGACCATGCTTGGCCGCTTCTTCTACATTGCATATGGCCAGCCGTTCATGGCCAATCAGAAGATCACCAATGTCGCCACCGGCCTGTTGCCGGCGAGCGTCGCGTCGCGCTTCTTCCTGCTTCCGGCCTTCATCGTCGCCGTCGTGCTGGCGGTTGTCCTGGTTGCGTTCGGCAGCGCCCTGCCGGTGTTGGTGGGACCCGATCTGGCCGGCTACCTTCAGTTCCTGCGCGCATTGGCCGTCATTTACGCGCTCGCTTGCGTGATCTTCTATTTCCGCTCCTTCATCCACGCCAATTTCACCAAGCTCGGGATTGCGGCGCTGGTGCTATACCCGATCCTCGTCGTCGTGGTGCTGTCGATCTACGCGTGGTCGATAACCGGCGGCCTGCAGGGCTCGTTGAAGTGGGTCGACAATTTCGGCATCCAGATCCTGATCTATGTGATGCTGGCCTGGGGGCTGAACATCGTCGTCGGCCTCGCCGGCCTGCTCGATCTCGGCTACGTCGCCTTTTACGCGGTCGGCGCCTATGCCTATGCGTTGCTCGGTTCGCAATACGGCCTGTCGTTCTGGATCCTGCTGCCCGCCGCCGGCGCCATGGCCGCCTTCTGGGGCGTTATGCTCGGCTTTCCGGTGCTCAGGCTTCGTGGCGATTACCTGGCGATCGTGACGCTGGCCTTCGGCGAGATCATCCGCCTGGTGCTGATCAACTGGCGTGAAGTCACCAACGGCTCGGCCGGCATCTCCGGCATCCCGAAGGTCACCTTCTTCGGCCTGATGACGTTTAATTCGACCGACCCGAACTATATCGGCAAGGTGCTGCACATCGCCCAGTCAAGCGCCTACTACAAGATCTTCCTCTACTATCTCATTCTCGGGCTGGCGCTGCTGACCGCCTTCGTCACCATCAGGCTCAGGCGCATGCCTGTCGGCCGCGCCTGGGAGGCGCTGCGCGAGGACGAGATTGCCTGCCGCTCGCTTGGCATCAACACCACCACCACCAAGCTCACCGCCTTTGCCACCGGCGCCATGTTCGGCGGTTTTGCCGGCGCCTTCTTCGCCGCACGGCAAGGCTTCGTCAGCCCTGAATCCTTCGTCTTCCTCGAATCGGCGATCATCCTGGCCATCGTGGTGCTCGGCGGCATGGGCTCGCTGGTCGGCATCGCGGTCGCCGCGCTGGTGATGATCGGCGGCACCGAGGCGCTGCGCGAACTCGATTTCCTGAAAAGTGTCTTCGGAAAAGATTTCACCCCGGAGCTTTACCGCATGCTTTTGTTCGGCATGGCGATGGTCATCGTCATGCTGTGGAAGCCGCGCGGCTTTGTCGGCAGCCGTGAACCGACGGCATTCCTCAGTGAACGAAAAGCGGTCTCCGCCTCCTTCACCAAGGAAGGGCACGGCTGATGAGCGCGACCTCCATTCAGAAGACCAATCCGGGTATGAAAGACGCCATCCTCCAGGTCGAGCATCTTTCGATGAAGTTCGGCGGCCTGATCGCCATCGGCGACCTGTCGTTCCAGGCCAAGCGCGGCGAGATCACCGCTCTGATCGGACCCAATGGCGCCGGCAAGACCACCGTCTTCAATTGCATCACCGGCTTCTACAAGCCGTCGGAAGGCATGATTACGCTCAACCGGGCCGACGGCTCGAGCTTCCTGCTCGAACGGCTGCCCAATCATGAGATCCCGGCGCGCGCCAAGGTGGCGCGCACCTTCCAGAACATCCGCCTGTTCTCGGGCATGACGCTGCTGGAGAATCTGCTGGTTGCCCAGCACAACAAGCTGATGAAGGCATCCGGCTACACGATCCTGGGCCTGTTCGGGATCGGCGGCTACCGCAGAGCCTCGGCTGAATCGGTGGAGCTTGCCAAGCACTGGCTGGAGAAGGCCGACCTTGTCGATCGCGCCGACGATCCGGCCGGCGACCTGCCCTATGGCGCGCAGCGGCGCCTCGAGATTGCGCGCGCCATGTGCACTGGGCCCGAACTTCTGTGCCTCGACGAGCCTGCGGCCGGTCTCAATCCGAAGGAGTCGGCTGCGCTGAATTCGCTGCTGATGGACATCAAGAGCAGTACCTCGATCCTGCTGATCGAACATGACATGTCGGTGGTCATGCAGATTTCCGACCATGTCGTGGTGCTTGAATATGGCCGCAAGATTTCCGACGGCAGCCCGCAATCGGTGCGTACCGACCCGCGCGTCATCGCCGCCTATCTCGGCGTCGACGACGAGGAGGTCGAGACGGTGCTGACCGAGGTCGGCGATGAAGACGTCATCGAGCAGCTGGACATCGGGCCGGATTCGGCTCACGGACCAGGCACATCGTCTTCCTATCTCGCCGGCCCGGTAAGCGACACGATCGGCCACAGCCAGGGCGAGCGGGTCACAGTGTCGAAGGGAGCTTCAAAGGCCACCCAATACGATACAAGAGCCAACTCCGCGCCAAGAGCACCGTCCGAGCGTCTAACGGCCAAGTCCAAACCGGCGGCCACCAAATCCCCGACAGGCAAGCCGCGCGGAGGGCGTAAGTGATGGCCGAGACAACGCTGCTCGACATCAAGGGCGTCGAGACCTACTACGGCAACATCAAGGCGCTGAACGGCGTCGATGTCCACGTCAACCAGGGCGAGATCGTCGCGCTGATCGGCGCCAACGGCGCCGGCAAGTCGACGCTGATGATGACCATCTTCGGTGCGCCGCGCGCTCGTGCCGGCTCAATCACTTTCGCCGGCACCGACATCACCCAGATGCCGACGCACGAGATCGCCCGCATGCGCATTGCGCAGTCGCCGGAAGGCAGGCGCATTTTCCCGCGCATGACGGTGATGGAAAACCTGCAGATGGGCGCTGGTCTCGACAATCTCAAGCACTATGACGAAGATGCTGAGAAGGTGTTCGCGCTGTTCCCGCGCCTCAAGGAGCGCATTGCCCAGCGCGGCGGCACGCTGTCGGGCGGTGAGCAGCAGATGCTGTCGATCGGACGTGCGCTGATGGCGCGGCCTAAGCTGCTGTTGCTCGACGAGCCGTCGCTGGGTCTGGCGCCGCTGATCGTCAAGCAGATCTTCGATGCCATCCGCGAGCTGAACCGCACGCAAGGGCTGACCGTGTTCCTGGTCGAGCAGAACGCCTTCGGTGCGCTCAAGCTCGCCACGCGCGGCTATGTCATGGTCAACGGCAACGTGACCATGAGCGGCACAGGCAAGGAATTGCTCGCCAATCCGGAAGTGCGGGCGGCCTATCTCGAAGGCGGCCATCACTGATTTTGGAGCGGAATGTATGCATACGGTATTCCGCTCCAACTTGTTTGTTTGTCGCATGACCTTTGTCCGAAAAGTCTGCAACTTTTCGGGATCATGCTAGGGAGTCTTCATCATGCAAGGCATTCTTCACGAGGAACCTTCCATCTGGCAGTTCTTCTTCGTCACCTGTCTGCTCGGCGGCTGGGCGGCATGGATGACCGGCAAGGCCAGCGCCCAGACATGGCGCAGCCTGCCGGCGCTGTTCGCCTATCTGCTGGGCCTCGGCATCGGCATCAGGTTCATCCATCATGCCTTGTTCGGCGGCACGATGTTTTCGCTACAATACTATGTCGTGGACACAATCGTGCTCATGATATTGGGGTTTGTCGGCTATCAATACACGCGTACGAACCAGATGGTGACGCAGTATAATTGGCTTTACGAACGGGCTTCGATCTTAAGCTGGAAACCGAAAGGTTGACGTTCATCATTAACGCCGTTCCGGGGATGAATCGGCGTGACAAGGGCCTGAAAATCGGCAAAGTACGCTTTCTGCGATAAGGGTGGGCATCGCATGAAAGTTTCATCCACGCCCACCTCGTAAATGGGAGCGTTTAAATGAAGAAATCACTTTTGTCCGCCGTTGCCCTGACCGCGCTTGTCGCGTTCGGTGGCAATGCATGGGCTGACGTTATCGTCGGCGTCGCAGGTCCGATCACCGGTCCGAATGCGGCCTTCGGTGCGCAGCTGCAGAAGGGTGCGGAAGCGGCCGTTGCCGACATCAACGCAGCAGGCGGCATGAACGGCGAGCAGATCAAGCTCGAAGTCGGCGACGACGTCTCGGATCCGAAGCAGGGCATTTCGGTCGGCAACAAGTTCGTCGGCGACGGCGTGAAATTCGTGATCGGCCACTTCAACTCGGGCGTCTCGATCCCGGTTTCGCAGGAAGTCTACGTCGACAACAACATCGTCGAAGTGACGCCTGCGGCGACCAACCCGAAATTCACCGAGCGCGGCCTGTGGAACGTGTTCCGCACCTGCGGACGCGATGACCAGCAGGGCGGCATCGCCGGCGGCTATATCGCGACCAACTTCAAGGACGCCAAGGTTGCCGTCATCAACGACAAGACCCCCTATGGTCAGGGCCTTGCCGACGAGACCAAGAAGGCGATGAACGCAGCCGGCCTGACCGAAGTCATGTACGAAGGCGTCAATGTCGGCGACAAGGACTTCTCGGCGCTGATTGCCAAGATGAAGGACGCCGGTGTTACCCTGATCTATTGGGGCGGCCTGCATACCGAAGCCGGCCTGATCATCCGCCAGTCGGCGGACCAGGGCCTTAAGGCTACCCTGATGTCGGGCGACGGCATCGTCACCGACGAGCTGGCTGCGATCGCCGGCGATGCGGTTATCGGCACGCTCAACACCTTCGGTCCCGATCCGCGCCTGATCCCGGAGAACAAGGCACTGGTCGAGAAGTTCCGCGCTCAGGGCTTCGAGCCGGAAGCCTACACTCTCTACTCCTACGCCGCCATGCAGGTGATCGCCGAGGCTGCTGCCGTGGCCAAGTCGAACGACCCCGTGGAAGTGGCCAAGGCGCTGCACGAGAAGGGTCCGTTCAAGACCGTTCTGGGCGATCTCGCCTATGACGCGAAGGGCGATCCGAAGCTCCCGGGCTACATCATGTACGAATGGAAGAAGGGTCCGGACGGCAAGATCTCCTGGTTCCCGAAGTCGTAATTCGGGACACAGCTCTATGGAATGCCCGGCGCTCGCGCCGGGCATTTTTCTTTGGTGACAGGGCGCAGCGAGGGTGGCTGGATAAGCCGCTAGCCGGGTCGAATTTGTGCGGGCACGACAATTAGCGTCACCTCGCGACGCCAATCGCACGCATCTTTTCGATCGGTGGTGCTAGAATCGCATTTAAATCGGTTTAACCTCTCCCCGATTTTGGTTGCACTGCAGCATTTTCGCGTTAATCATGCCTCTGCCCCACCCTCCTGTCCGGAGCCTGCTTCCTTGGCCATCACGAAGATCCTCGTCGCCAACCGGTCCGAAATTGCCATCCGCGTCTTTCGCGCGGCCAACGAGCTCGGCCTCAAAACCGTGGCGATCTGGGCCGAGGAGGACAAATATTCGCTGCATCGGTTCAAGGCCGATGAAAGCTACCAGGTCGGGCGCGGGCCGCATCTGGCCAGGGACATGGGGCCGATCGAAAGCTATCTGTCGATCGAGGAAGTGATCCGCGTCGCCAGGCTGTCCGGCGCCGACGCCATCCATCCAGGCTATGGCCTTCTGTCGGAAAGCCCTGAATTCGCAGATGCCTGCGCCGAGGCCGGCATCACCTTCATCGGACCGAAGCCCGACACGATGCGCCGGCTCGGCAACAAGGTCGCCGCGCGCAATCTGGCCATCGAGGTTGGCGTGCCGGTGGTGCCGGCAACCGGACCGCTGCCGGACGACATGGAAGCAGTCAAGCAGCTCGCCAAGACAGTCGGCTATCCGGTGATGCTCAAGGCATCGTGGGGCGGCGGCGGGCGCGGCATGCGCGCCATCCGCGCGGAAGCCGACCTCTCCCGCGAGGTGATGGAAGGCAAGCGCGAGGCCAAGGCCGCCTTCGGCAAGGACGAGGTCTATCTCGAAAAGCTGATCGAGCGCGCTCGCCATGTCGAGGTCCAGGTGCTCGGCGACACGCATGGCAACGCTGTACATCTGTTCGAGCGCGACTGCTCGATCCAGCGCCGCAACCAGAAGGTCGTCGAACGGGCGCCGGCGCCCTACCTCAGCGAGGCATTGCGCCAGGAGCTTTGCGGCTATGCGCTCAAGATCGCGCGGGAGACCAGCTATATCGGCGCCGGCACGGTGGAATTCCTGCAGGACGCCGACACCGGCAAGTTCTACTTCATCGAGGTCAATCCGCGCATCCAGGTCGAGCACACCGTGACCGAGCAGGTGACCGGCATCGACATCGTCAAGGCGCAGATCCACATACTGGACGGCTTTGCCATCGGCACGAAAGAGTCGGGCGTGCCGGCGCAGGCCGACATCAGGCTGAACGGTCACGCGCTGCAGTGCCGCATCACGACCGAGGATCCGGAGCATAGTTTCATTCCGGACTACGGCCGCATCACCGCTTATCGCGAAGCCGCCGGTTTCGGCATCCGCCTCGACGGCGGCACCGCCTATTCGGGCGCGGTCATCACCCGCTTCTACGATCCGCTGCTGGAGAAGGTGACTGCCTGGGCGCCGACACCGGCCGAGGCGATCGCCCGCATGAACCGGGCCTTGCGCGAGTTCCGCATCCGCGGCGTGGCGACCAACCTCACCTTCCTCGAGGCAATCATCAACCACCCGCGCTTCGCCGACAATTCCTATACGACCAGGTTCATCGACACGACGCCGGAGCTGTTCGCGCAGGTGAAGCGGCAGGACCGCGCCACCAAGCTGCTCAACTATCTGGCCGACGTCAGCGTCAACGGCCATCCCGAAACCCGCGGCCGTCCGATGCCCAAGGCCGATGCGGCAGCGCCTGTCGTGCCCTATCTCAACGGCAATGTGCCTGATGGCAGCAAGCAGAAGCTCGACGCGTTGGGGCCGGAGAAATTCGCTGCCTGGATGCGTGAGCAAAAAGAGGTGCTTGTCACCGACACGACGATGCGCGACGGCCACCAGTCGCTGCTCGCCACCCGTATGCGCACGCATGACATTGCCGGCATCGCCGGCACCTATGCGCGGGCGCTGCCGCGGCTGCTGTCGCTGGAATGCTGGGGCGGCGCCACTTTCGACGTCGCCATGCGCTTCCTGACCGAGGATCCGTGGGAGCGGCTGAGCAAAGTGCGCGAAGCCGCCCCCAACCTTTTGCTGCAGATGCTTCTGCGCGGCGCCAACGGCGTCGGCTACACCAACTATCCCGACAATGTGGTGCAACATTTCGTCAGCCATGCGGCGGCCGGCGGCGTCGACCTGTTCCGCGTATTCGACTGCCTGAACTGGGTCGAGAATATGCGCGTCGCCATGGACGCGGTGGGCGCGGAGGGCAAGCTGGTCGAAGCGGCGATCTGCTACACCGGCGACATCCTCGATCCGGCGCGCGCCAAATACGACCTTAAATACTATGTCGGGTTGGCGAAAGAATTGCAGGCAGCCGGCGCCCATATCATCGCCGTCAAGGACATGGCCGGGCTTTTGAAGCCTGCCGCCGCCCGCGTGCTGTTCAAGGCGCTACGCGAAGCCACCGACCTGCCGATCCATTTCCACACCCACGACACGTCAGGCCTGTCGGCGGCGACGGTGCTGGCGGGCGTGGAAAGTGGCGTCGACGCCATCGACGCGGCGATGGATTCCTTCTCCGGCAACACCTCGCAGCCTTGTCTGGGCTCGATCGTCGAGGCGCTGAAGGGAACCGAGCGCGATCCCGGCCTCGATCCGCAATGGATCCGCAACATCTCCTTCTACTGGGAAGCGGTGCGCAACCAGTATGCGGCCTTCGAAAGCGATCTCAAGGGGCCAGCCTCGGAAGTCTATCTGCACGAAATGCCGGGCGGCCAGTTCACCAACCTCAAGGAGCAGGCGCGTTCGCTCGGGCTGGAAACGCGTTGGCACGAGGTGGCACAAGCCTATCACGACGTCAATTTGATGTTCGGTGACATCGTCAAGGTGACGCCGTCGTCCAAGGTGGTCGGCGACATGGCGCTGATGATGGTGAGCCAGGATCTAACCGTTGCCGACGTCGAAAACCCGGCCAAGGACATCGCCTTCCCGGACTCGGTCGTCTCGATGCTGCGCGGCGATCTCGGCCAGTCGCCCGGCGGCTGGCCTGCGAAGCTGCAGAAGAAGGCTCTGAAGGAAAGCAAGCCGATCACCGAGCGGCCGGGCTCGCTGCTCAAACCGGCCGACCTCAAGGCCAGCCGCAAGGAGATCGAGCAGAAGCTGGAGCGCAAGCTCTCGGAGTACGAATTCGCCTCCTGGCTGATGTATCCGAAAGTGTTTACCGACTTCGCCGCCGCGCAGGAAACCTACGGGCCGGTCAGTGTGCTGCCGACGCCGACCTATTTCTACGGCATGAAGTCCGAAGACGAGATCTTCCTGGACATCGAAAAAGGCAAGACGCTTGTGGTGCGCTGCCTTGCGATCGGCGACGTCGATGAGAAGGGCATGGTCACCGTGTTCTTCGAGCTCAACGGCCAGCCGCGCCGCGTCAGGGTGCCGGACAGGGCGCATGGCGCCTCGGCGGCCAAGGCTCGGCGCAAGGCCGAGCCCGGCAACGAGGCACATGTCGGCGCGCCGATGCCGGGCGTGGTCTCCGCCCTTTCGGTTGCCGCCGGCCAAGCGGTCAAGGCCGGCGACGTGCTGTTGTCGATCGAAGCCATGAAGATGGAGACGGCCCTGCATGCCGAGCGCGACGGCACAGTGGCCGAAGTGCTGGTCAAGGCCGGCGATCAGATCGATGCGAAGGATCTGTTGATCGCGTTTGGCTGACGCGCGGATCCATCACACTGGGGACGGCTGGCAGCAGCCGTTGATGGAGCATCGATAATGGCTTGACCCGCCGCGCCTGCTCGGGCATCGAACCCGCTCCCAATTTACCGCGCCAGAATCGCGGTGCTTAAAAAGTAGCGGAGAAAAAACATGGCCGACGACATCACAGATACCAGCCAGACTGTTGCCGCCGGCCAGTTGCGCGCCTTCATCGAGCGCATCGAGCGGCTCGAGGAAGAAAAGAAGACCATCGCCGACGACATCAAGGAAGTGTTCGCCGAGGCCAAGGGCACCGGCTTCGACACCAAGGCGATGCGGTCGATCATCCGGCTGCGCAAGAAGGACCAGGCCGAGCGCCAGGAAGAGGAAACCATCCTCGATCTCTACAAGGCCGCGCTCGGCATGGTGTAAGGCTGTCTGGAAATTCTACTCCGGCTGATATCGCCGGAGCGAATTTCGAAACAGTCTCGGGCCAAGGAATGATGCTGGAACGGGCATCGAACCATGAGCGAATTCGACTTCGGCGCCCGCCGCGCCTCTGAATTCCGCCAACGCAGCTTCTGGGCGCTGTTCGCCGAACGGCATCCGGAGGAACGCGCTTCCATGGCGCGGCGCGGACCCTGGTTCTGGCAGCGCGGGCTGCCTGACTTCGCTCTGGTCCTGTCCATGTATGTCGCGCCGGCACAAAGCCAAGTTGGCGTCTTTTTCGGCCGTAACGAGAAGTTCGGCGCGACCGGGGTCTGGTCGCGGCTGAAGCCGTTCCAACCGGCAATCGAAGACTGGCTGAAGCTCAGGCCGGAGCAGAGCTGCGAGGGCCTCGGCATCAATTCGATGTGGCGGGTGAACTGCTATGCCGAGGACAACTGGCCGGCCATGGCCGACTGGCTGGTGACGGAATGCTCGCGCTTCGAGCGCGCCGTCACCGACGTGCTGGGAGAGGGATAGCTATCAGGTGTTGGTGCAAAGCATCGGATCCTTCTTCGACTCGCGCTGGCAAGGCGCGGTGCCGGTCGAGCGGTTGTTCTGGCGCGATCTAGTGCTTGTCGGCACGGCGATCAACATCGCCTCGTCGGTGGCCGCGCTCATTCTGCTCGGCTTGAAGCTGCCGCTCGCCGTCGTCCTGGCGGTGCATTTCGCGCCCGTGCCCTACAACATCTTTCTGACCTTTGCCGTCTGGCGAACCACGGAAAAATCCAGTGGCGCCAAGGCTTCGTTGATGACGCTCGGGGCTACGCTTTGGCTGATCCTGGTGGTGGTTGTCTGAGAAGATTGACACGAAAAAGGGCGGCCGAAGCCGCCCTTTGAAGATGGTGGTCAAGCTGCGGCTTAAGGCGCCGGCTCGAATTTCAGCGCCACGCCGTTGATGCAATAGCGCAGGCCGGTCGGCGGCGGGCCGTCCTCGAAGACATGGCCGAGATGGCTGCCGCAGCGGGCGCAGTGGCATTCGGTGCGGACCATGCCGTAGCTGCGGTCGACGGTGTTTTCGACCGAACCGGGCACCGGATCATTGAAGCTCGGCCAGCCGGTGCCGCTCTCGAACTTGAGCTTGGATTCGAACAGCGGCTGGTCGCAGCCGACGCAGGAAAAGGTGCCGGCGCGCTTTTCGTAGAGCAGGGCGCAGCTTCCGGGCCGTTCGGTGCCATGGCCGCGCATGACCGCATATTGCTCGGGCGTCAGGCGGGCGCGCCATTCGGCGTCGGTGCGGGTGACAGGGTAGGTGTGGGTGTCCATTTGATCTCCTCAGCCTTGGCGGCTTGTTGTTGGTTGCAAGCTATATTCGCTTAGAGATAGGCGTTTGTTACGTGTTTTGCTCGCATTTTCAGCCGAGCTCCTACCCAATCGCCTGAAGATGGCGGGCGATCGACGCATGAAATGCCGTTCCTGCGCCGCCGATGATGTTCTGCTGCCACCACGCGCCGTAGATGTCGTCGAATTCGAAAGGCTCAAGTGCCGCCGCGATGCGTCGCACGGCCGGCGCATTGAGCGGAATGTAGTTCGGATAGCTGTACATGAAGCTGACATGGCGACGCGTCGGCGTCACCTGCAATATGTCGCCGGACAGCAGGGCGTTACCGTCATCGCGTTTCCAATGCAGCACCTGGCCGCCGGCAAAATGGCCACCGCAACGCACGAGTGTCAGCGACGGGTTTATGGCCAGCGTCTCGCCCGCCCAGCTGACGATGGCGTTGTGCGGCCGCATGATCCACTGGCGGTCGTCGGCATGGAGATAGATCGGCACGCCGCCAAACGCCTCGCTCCACTCGACCATCACCGAATAATAGTGGCAGTGCGAAATGGCGATCGCGGCCAGGCCGCCGCGACGGTTGATTTCGGCTACCGCCTCGTCGCTCACCATCGAGATGCAATCCCACAGCACATTGCCGTGCGGCGTCTGCGCCAGCAGCGCCCGCTGGCCGATAGCAAAGCGCGGCTCGATGCCGAAAGCGAGAACGCCGGCATCGTCCTTCATCACAAGCCTATGCCCGGCAGAGAGTTCTTCCCCAGTGGTCCAGGCCTGGCCTTCCCAGCGCACATATTGCCGCTCGTCCTCGCAGATCGGGCAATTTTCTGGAGGGGTCTGCGTTGCCGCGAACTGGACGCCGCATTGCGGGCAAAGAAAGCAGGTCATCGGTTTTCCTCTCATATCAACGCTTGCGTGAGAGCTGCTTCGTCGCGGCTTCCAACCCGGCCAGCGTCAGTGGGAACATGCGGCCGCCGAAGAGATCGCGGATCATCGCGATCGAATGGGTGAAGCCCCAGTTTTTCTGATTTTCGGGGTTCAGCCAGACCGCATTCGGCCATTGCTGGATGAGGCGGTCAAGCCAGACACTGCCGGCTTCCGGGTTCCAATGCTCGACCGAACCGCCGGGATGCGCGATCTCGTAAGGGCTCATCGAGGCATCGCCGACGACGATCACCTTGTAGTCGGGGCCGTATTTGTGAAGCAGATCGAAGGTCGGGATGGTCTCGGCATGCCTGCGCCGGTTGTCCTTCCAGACGCCCTCGTAAAGGCAGTTGTGGAAGTAAAAATATTCGAGCTGGCGGAATTCGGCGCGGGCGGCCGAAAACAGCTCCTCGACGCTTTTGATGTGGTCGTCCATCGAGCCGCCGACATCGAAGAACATCAAGAGCTTCACGGCGTTGCGCCGTTCGGGGCGCGTCTGCACATCGAGATAGCCGTGCTCGGCGGTGGCATGGATGGTGCCGGGCAGGTCGAACTCTTCCTCCGCACCCTCGCGCACCCAGCGACGCAGGCGCTTCAGCGCCACCTTGATGTTGCGGGTGCCGAGCTCGACGGCGTCGTCGAAGTTTTTGAACTCGCGCTTGTCCCAGACTTTCACCGCACGGCGATTGCGGCTTTCATGCTGGCCGATGCGCACGCCTTCGGGATTGTAGCCATAGGCGCCGAAAGGCGAAGTGCCGCCGGTGCCGATCCATTTCGAGCCGCCCTGGTGGCGGCCTTTCTGCTCCTCCAGCCGCTGCTTCAGTGTCTCCATCAGCTTGTCGAAACCGCCGAGCGCCTCGATCAGTTTCTTCTCTTCCTCGGTCAGGTGCTTTTCGGCGAGCCGGCGCAGCCATTCCTCAGGGATGTTGGCGACACCGACGGCATCGGGGCCGGTGAGCGCCTCGATCCCCTTGAAGACATGCGCAAACACCTGGTCGAAGCGGTCGATATGGCGCTCGTCCTTCACAAGCGCGGCGCGGGCGAGGTAGTAAAAACCCTCGACGTCATAGTCGACCAGCCCGGCTTCCAGACCTTCCAGCAGCGACAGATACTCCCGCAGCGAAACGGGAATCCGCGCGACCTTCAGTTCGAGGAAGAAGGGGAGGAACATGGTTGGCCGTTATCTATGCCGAACGGTCACGGCGGAGTCGCCACGGGCACTGTCGATTTCGCCGGATTGCAGAAGATTTGCCACAGTACGTGGGTTGGGCATGGGCAAGTGCTTTGCGATGCGGGCTTCCGCCCATTCGCGCATAGCCGACGCGGCATCGGCTATCGCTTCAGCCGGGTTTGCGCCGGCCCCGTGGCAGCCGGCGAGATCGGGCATCCGCACTCCCCAAACGCCGTCACTGCCATCCAGGATTCCGACATAGCGGATCATTCGGCTCCTTCCGCGTTATTTCGATCGCGCTCGCATCATAGCAGATCATACTCGATAAACCCTGTCCGCCGCGCGACATGGTCGTAGAGCTTGCGCGCTGTGGCGTTGGTTTCGTGGGTCATCCAATAGACGTTCTTGACGCCGATCTTGCCGGCTTCCTGCTTGACCGCTTCAATGAGGGCCGCACCGATGCCCTTGCCGCGCACATCAGGGTCGGCGAACAGGTCCTGCAGGTAGCAGTTGTTTTTCTCCGACCAGCCGGAGCGGTGATAGAGATAATGGGTCAGGCCGACCGCCTTGCCGTCGAGCGTGGCGATAAACCCCTTCGGTTCGAATTCACCTTCCGTGAACAGTCGTTCCCAGGTGATGTCGTAGACCTCGTCCGGCAGCTTGGTCTCGTAGAAGGTGAGGTAGGCAGTCCACAGCCGCCGCCAGTCGGCATGGTCGGCCAGCGCCAGCGGGCGGACGGTGATCTCGGTCATTTCGGTTCCTCCAAAGCCTTATCGGATTCCGGCGGAATCAGATCGGAAACACCATCGCCTAATCCACCGGCGAATTGTACTCGCGAAATGCGGTCGCCAGCATCTGCAGCGCGTCACGCGCGCGCGGCGCCAGATTGTGCGAATGCAGCACCACTTCGGAAGGGTCAAGCGATGGAAGACCAAGTTTGCGGCCAACCTCGATCAGGCCGGGCGGAGCGACGCAGTGAGCCAGCGCCGAAACGGCAAAGCCCGCCGATATCGCAATGTTGACGGCCGCGCCGCCGCCGCCGACGAAGGCCTCCTCCCAGGCGATGCCTGCTTTGTCCAGCGCCTCGACCGCCCGCACACGATCCGGACAGTTGCACACGGTGCTTAAGAGCGCGAGGCGCAACGGCGTTCCGCGCTGCCACTCGAAGGAAGGTGCTGCGAACCAGCCATAGTGGTTGCGCGACAAGGTCCGGCCAGGACGGCTGTCGCCTTCGCGGTGCACGATGACTGCATCGAGCTCGCCGTGATCGAAAGCTTCCTTGAGCACCGTGCTGGTATCGATCCTCAAACTGAGCGTCAGCGATGGATCGTGCGCATGGAGCTGGGCAATCAGAATGGACAGCGCCGGACCGGCGGCATGATCGACAAAGCCGAGCGCAAGCCGGCACGGTGCTGACGCAAACTCCGCCATGGCGCGCTCGTGCGCGGCAAGGAAGTCGCGCGCGGCGGGGAGGAAGACGGCGCCTCGTGCCGACAGGCTGACGCGGCGCGGCGTTCTTTCAATCAATCGCGCGCCGAGCTTTTCCTCAAGACGGCGCAGCTTGACGCTGATTGTCGCCTGGGTGCTGCCCAGCGCCGTGGCCGCCTGGGTGAAGCTCTGCAGATCGGCCACCATCACAAAGGTTCGTACGGCGTCCACATCAAGACTGGTCATCGCAGCACTCCATTGGGCCAATCATTCCGTTTTATCATTTCTGATATAGCCGAGCATAGCCTTTTTTCATGGTCGAGTCTCCTCTATCTCAAACCGGTCGCGGTTTGAAGAGCGCCTCATGCTCGGATGAAAAGAGATCGATATGCCAATTCAACGAAACACCATAGCGCTCACCGGCGTGTGCCTGGCGTCGCTGCTGTTCGGGCTCGAAATCTCCAGCGTGCCGGTGATCCTGCCGAAACTGGAAAGCGTGCTCGCCGCCGATTTCAAAGACCTGCAATGGATCATGAACGCCTACACCATTGCCTGCACCACGGTGCTGATGGCGACAGGGACATTGGCCGACCGTTTCGGCCGCAAGAGCGTGATGGTGATCACCACCGTCGCCTTCGGCCTCGCCTCGCTGCTGTGCGGCCTGGCGCCGAGTGCGGCGCTGCTGATCGCCGCCCGCTTCCTGCAAGGTCTCGCTGGCGGCGCGATGCTGACCTGCAGCGTCGCCGTGCTGTCGCATCAGTTCCAGGATGGCCGTGAACGCGGCAAGGCTTTTGTTGCCTGGAGCGTCGTCTCAGGCATCGGGCTTGGTTTCGGTCCCGCCATTGGCGGCCTGATCGTGGCGCTGTCGAACTGGCAGTGGGTGTTCCTCATCCACGTGCCGCTGGCGCTCCTGGCGCTCGCCTTTATCGGCGCCGGTGTCACGCAATCGCGCGATCACAACGCCCAGAAGCTTGACTGGGCCGGCATGCTGACGCTGTCGGCTTCTGTGTTCGGCTTCTCCTATCTGATCACGCAGGGTGCGGATCTCGGGACCAGCGCCCGCATCGGCGTGATATCAGCCTCCGTGGCTGCGTTCATCGCTTTCCTTGTCGCCGAGAGGGTCAATCCCTATCCGATGTTCGATTTCTCCGTGTTCCGCATCCGCCAGTTTTCCGGCGCGATCATGGGCGCCATCGGCATGAATTTCAGCTACTGGCCGTTCATCATCTATCTGCCGATCTATTATTCCGGCGTTCTCGGCTACGACAGCACGACGACCGGCCTGCTATTGCTCGTCTACACGCTGCCCTTCATGGTGATGCCGCCGATCGCCGAGCGCATTCGCACGCGCTACCAGGCACGAATTGCCATCCCGCTCGGTCTGCTGACGCTAGGGATCGGTTTCATCGCCATGTGGATCGGCTCCAGGCTCGAGGGCGCCACTTGGCTGACCATGCTGCCCGGCACGCTGATTGCCGGCATCGGCATCGGTCTCACCAATTCGCCGACCACCAATACCACGACCGGCGCGGTATTGCCGGATCGTGCCGGCATGGCGTCCGGCATCGACATCAGCGCACGCCTGATCACGCTCGCTATCAACATCGCGGTGCTCGGCCTGCTGCTGACGCAAGGTATCGTTTCCCACCTGCGGGCCACACTCGGCGCGGCTTTGGAGCCGGATGAGTTGCGGGCACTGGCGGAAAGGGTCGCCACCGGCAATCTGGAGGGCCTTGCGCAGGGGACGCCGAAGCTCGCAGCCCTCGACCCATCCGGCGCCATCGTGCATGCCGCGCTGGTCAATGGTTTCGGCTGGGTCATGCTCTATTGCGGGATCGGCGTTCTCGCCCTGTCGGTCATCGGTTTCGTGATCTTCGGGCCGAAGCGCGTCGCGCCGCAGGAGACAGGGCTTGCGGCGGCCGAGTGATCGGCCGAAGCTCGCTCATAGCGCTCAGCCCGCCCGCCGATCCTTATCCCTTCCGCCTGGCCATGAAAGCAAGGCGCTCAAACAGATGCACGTCCTGCTCGTTCTTCAGCAGCGCGCCGTGCAGTTTCGGCAGCGCGTTCCTGGGGTCGGCGCGCAGATCCTCGGGTGCGATGTCGTCGGCGACCAGCAGGCGGATCCAGTCGAGCGCCTCGGAGGTCGACGGCTTCTTCTTCAACCCCTGCACGTCGCGGATTTCGTAGAACTGGGTCAGGGCAGCACGCACCAAATTCTGCTTTATGCCGGGATAGTGCACGTCGACGATTTTGTGCAGCGTGTCGACATCGGGAAAGCGGATATAGTGGAAGAAGCACCGGCGCAGGAAGGCGTCGGGCAGTTCCTTCTCGTTGTTGGAAGTGATGATGACGATGGGGCGCACAGCGGCGCGGATCGTTTCGCCGGTTTCGTAGACGAAGAACTCCATTCGATCGAGTTCCTGCAGCAGGTCGTTGGGGAATTCGATATCGGCCTTGTCGATCTCGTCGATCAACAGCACGACCTTCTTGCCGGCCGCGAAGGCGTCCCAGAGCTTGCCGCGCTTGATGTAGTTTTTGATGTCGTTGAATCTGGCATCCCCAAGCTGGCTGTCGCGCAGCCGCGAGACGGCGTCGTACTCATAAAGTCCCTGCTGCGCACGGGTGGTCGACTTGACGTGCCATTCGATCAGGTCGAGGCCGAGCGCCGATGCCACCTGGCGGGCAAGCTCGGTCTTGCCGGTGCCCGGCTCGCCCTTGACCAGCAATGGCCGCTCCAGCGCGATCGCGGCGTTCACCGCCACCATCAGATCCTTGTCGGCGACATAGGCCGCCGTGCCTTCGAAACGCATACTTGCTCCTCGGTTGGTGAGCGCGACCGTAAGGACGCTGCTTGACCTGTGCAAGGGCGAGCCGGCTGCACCAAAGCGTGTGAGATCGAAATGGAAACATCGGCTCATGTCACTAGCGCTTGACCGACCAGCCGCCTATATTGGGCTTGGCGGTCTGCGCTTCCCGGCAGGAGAACATTTTCCCCGGGGCCTTAACGATCCTTAGGGAGCTGTCCCTGGGAAGACCCGTGGGTTTTCTCATACGGCGCCCACCTACTTTGTAGGTTCCCGGGATCGCTCTCTCCACCGGTTGTGTGGATCGTCACTTACCTGTATCCGCCCAGTTTGGCGGATGATGTGGTAGAAAACGTCGCTCATGAAACGTCACCCAGATCCGACCTTTTCTATCGTCCGCGCATGACATCTCCCAAAGACCTGAAAAAGCAGTTGCGCCTCGAGGCACTCGGCCGTCGCGATGCGCTCGATCCGCTGTGGCGGGTGGAGATCGCGCTTGAAATGGCCGAGACGGCGCGCGACCACCTCGCCATCGAGCCGGGTCAGATCGTTTCAGCTTTCTGGCCGATGCGATCGGAAGTCGACGTCAGGCCGCTGATGTTCGCCTTGCGCGAGAAGGGGGCCAGGCTTTGCCTGCCGGCCATCCTCGACAAGACCACCATCGTCTTTCGCGAACTGGTGCGCGGCGCGCCGATGGTCGAGATGGGTTTTGGCACGGTCGGTCCGCATGCGGAGGCCGAGGTTCTCGATCCCGCGGTGATGCTGGTGCCGCTCGCGGCCTTCGACAGTCGCGGTCATCGCATCGGGTATGGCGCCGGCTATTACGACCGCGCCATCGCCAGGCTGATCGACAAGGGCCAGCCGCCACGACTGATCGGCATCGCCTTCGATTGCCAGGAGGTGGGTCTGGTGCCGGATGAGGCGCACGACGTCATCATCCCGGAAATACTCACCGAGAGCGGTTTGCGCCGCTTCGACATCGCTTAAAAGACCGCGATCCCGCTTAACGCGTTTCCAAGACGTGCCGGATAGTATTCCGGCAACACAGTCCGAGCCGATGGCGGCCATCATGTTTGTCTTCGCACGCTTCCTGCTGATGCCGTTCGTCCTCATCGCGGTAACGCTGTTCGCGATGGCATTGCACATTTCCGGAACGGCCCTGCACCACCAGTTCGCCTGGCATCAGACGGTTGCCACAGTGACGGATGTCAGTTCCTACAGCGAAGCCCAGGGTAATGGCCTCACCGCGAAAGGCATCAACGTCGCTGTCACCTATGTCGCGAACGATGCACCGATGACGTGGTCCGGCAAGGGAAAGGACATCGGCCTCTACACGGCGTCCAAAGGCGACGCGGTGAAGTTGTATTACAACCCTGCCAATCCATCGATCCTCGATACCGCGGCGATGAAGGGCTGGCGCGGCGGGCTGTTGCTCCTGGCCGCTACTGGTGGGTTCACTGTTTTTTACGTGTGGTTCTTCTGGCTGCGCGGACGCACCGCACCGCCGGCGTCACCGATGATGCCTTCGGCAGTTCGCGTTGCGGGCGCGAGCGCCAAGCCGCCTCAACAGCAGCGTGGTACTTTCGGCCGGCGTTAGCGCCAATCGCCCGGGTAGCGCTTGCCTAGCGTCCGTGCCTCTGGATAGAAGTGGGCATGAGACTTCTCTTCCTCGGCGACATGGTGGGCAAATCGGGACGTACGGCGGTGTGGGAACAACTGCCCGGCCTGATCTCGGATTTCAAACTCGACTTCGTCATCGTCAATGGCGAGAACGCCGCCGGCGGCTTCGGCATCACCGAAGACATTTTTCGCGACACCATCGCCGCCGGTGCGGATGTCGTCACCACCGGCAACCATGTCTGGGACCAGCGCGACGCACTGGTCTTCGCGCCGCGCGAGGAGCGCTTCTTGCGCCCGTCCAACTTCCCCAAGGGCACGCCGGGGCGCGGTTCCGGCGTCTATATCGCCAAAAACGGCGCGCGCGTGCTGGTCGCCAACATCATGGGCCGGGTGTTCATGCATCCCGAGCTCGACGATCCGTTCCAGGCCGGCGAGCGCGAGCTGGCCGCCTGTCCGCTGGGCGAGCAGGCCGATGCCGTGGTCATCGACTTCCATGCCGAAGCGACCTCGGAGAAAATGTGCTTCGCGCATTTCGTCGACGGCCGCGCCAGCCTCGTCATCGGCACCCATACGCACCAGCCGACGGCCGACCACCAGATCCTCAACGGCGGCACCGGCTACATGTCCGATGCCGGCATGTGCGGCGACTATGATTCCTCGCTCGGCATGGACAAGGAAGAGCCGCTCAACCGCTTCCTGTCGAAAGTGCCGAAAGGCCGCTTCGAGGCGGCGACCGGACCGGCGACATTGTGCGGCGTCGGCGTCACTATTTCCGACCGCACCGGCCTGACCGAGAAGATCGCGCCTTTTCGTCGCGGGCCGCGGCTCGAAGAAACCGCGCCATCCTTCTGGTCTTGACATTGATATAGTCGAGTAAAGTACCTAACTGGCGACGAAACTGCTCTAGATCGTTAAAGAGGGGACGACCTCCATGCAGCTGATCGAGTTCTTTGCGCCGCATTTTCAATTTGTTTCCGATCCAACCGCGTGGGTCGCGTTGCTGACGCTGATCGTCCTCGAGGTCGTGCTCGGCATCGACAATCTGATCTTCATCTCGATCCTGACCAACAAATTGCCTGAGGCGCAGCGCGCCCGCGCCCGCCGTCTCGGCATCTCGGCGGCGCTGATCATGCGGCTGGTGCTGCTCGCAACCATCTCCATCATCGTGCAGCTGACGACGCCGGTGTTCACAGCGTTCGGCCATGGCTTTTCCTGGCGCGACCTGATCCTGATTGCCGGCGGCCTGTTCCTGGTCTGGAAGGCGACCAAGGAAATCCACCACACCGTCGATCCCGACGACCACAAGGATACGATGATGGGCGAGACGCTGCAGATCTCGCTTGCCGGCGCCATCTTCCAGATCCTGCTGCTCGATCTCGTCTTTTCGATCGATTCGATCATCACCGCCGTCGGCATGACCGACGAGATTGCCATCATGTACATCGCCGTGATCGTGGCGGTGAGCGTGATGATGCTGGCGGCCGGGCCGCTGGCCAATTTCATCGCCAAGAACCCGAGCATCGTCATGCTGGCGCTGGGCTTCCTGCTGATGATCGGCATGACGCTGATCGCCGACGGCATGGGCTATCATGTGCCGAAGGGCTACATCTACGCCGCGATGGGCTTTTCCGCCCTGGTCGAGGGCCTCAACATGCTGGCGCGGCGAAGGAAGAAATCCAGCGGTGGGCATTGAGGCTGGGCGATCGGGGCGATCCTAGCGCCCCGGCACGCCCTTCGGATAACGGTCGCCGATCAGGCCAAGCGACAGGCCCTGTTCCAGCCATGCCTTTGCGCCGGCAAGAACGAGTGCGAAGCCGTCGGTCGAGCCGACCGCCTGCTTGACCTGCTCGTCGGCGGTGCCGGCGAAGCCGAAATTGCTGACCTCAAGAAAGGTCGCACCGTCAGGCGTTTCGGCGCCGGGCATCTCCGTGAATGTCCAGACCACAGTGGTCGGCGGATCGCTCCATTGCATGACGATCTTCTTGTTCTCGACGATCTCGCTGACATTGACCATCGCCGAGGCCCCGTACATGCGCCACTCCCAGCGAACCTCTTTGCGGCTATCCAGCCGGCCGCTACTGTGGGTAAACCAGAATTTCGTGGTGATGGCCGGGTCGACGATCGCCTCGAAGACCTCGGCGACCGGCCGCCTGATCAGCATGCCGGCTTCGGCGGTCGGCGTTTTGTGGGTCTCCATCCCAATGCTCCTTTCAGGTTTTTGCGCTCACCAAGCGTCGGGTTCGCGCACCATGTGGACAATGCTGGCCGGGTTGGCGATCCAGAAGCCGCGAAAGCCTTCGCCCAGGGGCTCGACCGCGTCGCAACGGACGACGCCGGCCTTGGCGAGATGATCCGCAATGGCTGCAGAATCGTCGGTGAAAAGCTCAAGCCAGACTTCGGCCTGGCTCAGCATCGGCGCCTCGTCGATCCACAGACGGTTTGGGCCAAGCTCGAAGCCGATGGCTGGCGTCTTGGCGGTAAATGGCTTCAAGCCGACGACATCACGATAGAAGGCGATCGTCGCCTCGTACTGGTGCGGCGGCACCTTCATGGCGATGTTGATGCCGCCGGTCATCTTCGCGGTCATTGCGGGCTCCGTTGCGCTGTTCATCTGTTTGTCTCGTTGGCCGGCTCGCCCCTCATCTCGCCGCGGTAGTAGCCGTCGCGCAGGTTGATGCCGTATTCGACATAGGCCTTCATGCAAGCCAGCATCTGCGACCAGCCCTCGCAATTGAGGTAGGATTTCTGCAGGCCGACCACGCCTTCCGGCCAGCCGGATTCAGCAATGGTCACAAGGGTGCCGCCATCGTCCAGCGGCTCGAAGTTCATCTCGATGCGTGTCTTGTAGGCGGGCCTGTCGTCGGCATCTGTGGCATCCCAGCGCAACACGATGCGGCTGTCCTTGACCACTTCATCGACCTCGACCGGCACTTTTCCCCACCAGACGACACCGATGCCGGCTTCTAGCGGGGCGCTGGCGCCGCCGATGGTGGTGAAATAGCCGCTGAGCTTCTCCGGATTGACGACTGCGTCGAAGACTTCTGCGACCGGTTTGCCGATGCGCCCGGAAACTCTGAATCCAAGAGACATATCCACAGCTCCTTCCTTGATTGGCTCGACGATATGTTATAGAAACATAACATGTCAAGCCAAACCGCAGACGATCACATTTTCAAGGCGTTGGCGCATCCGCGCCGTCGCGAATTGCTGGATCGGCTGAAGGATGCGCCGCAGACGACCGGCATGTTGTGCGAGGCGTTTCCCGACATCGATCGCTGCACCGTCATGCTGCATCTCAAGGTGCTGGAAGAAGCCGAACTGGTGGTGGCAAAGCGCGAAGGGCGCGAGCGCTGGAACCATCTCAACGCGCTGCCGATCAAGCACATCCACGACCGCTGGATCAGCCAGTATGCCGGCCATGCGCTCAGCATTATCGACCGGCTGAAATCCGATCTGGAGGGCTGAACCGGCGCGGCTGGACGAATTGAGCCGATTTATCTATAAGCCGGCCATTCCGACAGAGAACGCCGTGCATCCATCGCGTTGCACCTTGGACGGCTCTGAAATTTGAATTCGAGTACCCGGGAAGACGAGGTGAGACCACCTCGCTTCGGGATGCTCTAGCCGAAGACGACAGGGGTGCCATGGCTGGCCATTCACAGTTCAAGAACATCATGCACCGCAAGGGCCGGCAGGACGCGGTGCGGTCAAAAATGTTTTCCAAGCTGGCGCGCGAAATCACCGTCGCCGCCAAGAGCGGGACGCCCGACCCATCGATGAACCCGCGTTTGCGCCTGGCTATCCAGAACGCCAAGGCGGTGTCGATGCCGAAGGACAACATCCAGCGCGCCATCAACAAGGCGTCGATGGGCGATGCCGAGAATTACGAAGCGGTGCGCTATGAAGGCTATGGGCCAGGCGGCGTGGCGCTGATCGTCGAGGCGCTGACCGACAACCGCAACCGCTCGGCCTCGAATGTGCGCGCCGCCTTCACCAAAGCCGGCGGTGCGCTTGGTGAAACCGGCTCGGTGTCGTTCATGTGGAACCGCGCCGGCGAGATTTACTATCCGGCCTCCGCCGGCAGCGCCGACAAGGTGATGGACGCGGCGATCGAGGCCGGCGCCGATGATGTCGAGTCCGACGAGGAAGGCCACACCATCTACTGTGCGTTCGAGAGTATGGGCGAAGTGTCTAAGGCGCTGGAAGCCTCGCTTGGCGAGGCCGAATCGGTGAAGGCGATCTGGCAGCCGCAGAACAATGTCCCGGTCGACGAAGAGCGGGCGCAATCGCTGATGAAACTGGTGGCAACGCTCGAGGACGATGACGACGTGCAGAGCGTCTACGCCAATTTCGAGGTCGACGACGAGACCATGGCCAAGCTCAGCGCGGCGTAGGTCCGTGCAATACAGTCGGATGCGAATATTGCTGTATGACGGCGGCCTGCCTATAGATTAGTCAGTGATCAGGGGGGGCCGATGACCGACTATAAAGAGGCAAGTTTTGCCGATGCGGTGGCCTGGCCTCGCCGGCCCGGCATATGGCGACGGTTTCTCGCTGCACTCATCGACTACCTTGTAATCCTGATCGCCCTCTATTTGCTCGTAGGGGCTCTATTTCTGCTGACCAACGGTGGCGTAAAAGGCAGCTTTTGGCTGAACTGGAAACTATGCCAGGAGGGTACGGTTCACGGTGCCCCGACACTTGCCCGTTATGACTGGCAGGTGTGTAGAACATCAGTACTCGGTTTGCCGGTCGCCATATGGAGCGTGGGTACGGCGCCGGGCTCAAAGCCTGGAGAAACCTCCTCCATCTCGATCGATCTGGATTCGCAAGGGAATTTCAGGCCTGCAGCATTGGACCTGGGTTTCCTCGAGCTGATCGCTCTGGCGTCTTATCTCCTCATTATGGAGTTGAAGTCCGGCCAATCAATCGGCAAGCGGCTCACGGAGCTCACTGTACATGATGAGGACGACAGACATAGGGCCGGCCTGCCGGCGAGAAAGGCTGTTCGGCGGCAACTTATCAAGTTTCTCGGCGCATTACCGATCGTCCTGACGGGAAGCTGGTATGCTTTTCAGGCTTGGGGCACCGCTCCCGGTGGCGTGCAGGATTACTCCAGCCTGGAAATAGTGGTTGCATCCGCTGCCCTCGTTTTGGTGCTGATCTGGCCGGTCTGGATTGCGATATCCATAGCTCTGGGCGACGACCCGATACACGATCGATTCGCAAATACCACGGTGCGCATACAGGAGGCCCAGACATGAGTGTGCCGGAGAGGCCCCGCGTGGTCATCACCTATTGCACGCAGTGCCAGTGGCTGTTGCGGGCCGGCTGGATGGCGCAGGAACTGCTCTCCACCTTCGGCACGGATCTTGGTGAAGTGACGCTGGTGCCGGGCACAGGCGGCATCTTCACCGTTTCCTGCAACGATGTGCTGGTCTGGGACCGCAAGCGCGACGGCGGCTTTCCCGATGCCGCCAAGCTCAAGCAGCTGGTGCGCGACGTCATCGATCCGGGCCGCGATCTCGGTCATTCCGACCGCAAGGGTCACACGCAAAAGGACCCCGCTTGAGGCGAGGTCCTTGCGTTTGCGAAGTGCCATTTTTCAGAGCAATGCGAACATGAAGCAGGCCATCGACACGATGGCGGTGATGGTGCGGACGTGGTTCCACATCACCCATTGATTCAGATGGTTCGCCCACACGGCTGCGCCATTGGCGCTGGCCGGGTCGACGGCGGCGAGCGCATCGTTGAGCGGCACATTGAAGACCATGGTCACGATCGGGTTGCCGATCAAATAGATCACGGCACCGGCAAGCAGCCAGTATGAACCGGACTGGCTCCACCCCCCCATGATAACGGCGGCGATAAGCACCAGACAGAGCAGGCCGGTGCCGAACAGCGCCGTCATGAAGGTGGGCGTGATCACGGTGATGTTGATCGAATTCATCGCCGCGATGCCTTGGGGGACCGGCAGCCGGGCAAGCGCCGCCATGATAAAGTTGGAAAAGGCGAAGAACACGCCGCCGACGACGCCCGAGCCGATTGCAGCGATGATGGTGAGGGTGGGAAGAAGCTTGATCATCTCAGTTGCTCCAGATGCCGGTTGCAGCGGTTTCATTTGCGTAGGCGGAAAAGTCTTTCGGCGCGCGGCCGAGCACACGCTGGACGCCGTCGGTCAGCGTCTCGTTGCGGCCGTCAAGCACTTCGGTGAACAGCTCGTTGAGCAGCCAGGCGATTTCGGGCGGCAGTTCGTATGCCGCCGTCGCGGCGGTGAATTCGTCATGCGAGATCTTGATATAGCGGATGTCGCGGCCGGTCGCCTTGGCGATCTCGGCAACCGCGTCGGCGAAGCTTAGCAGCCGCGGCCCGGTCAACTCATAGAGCTGGCCGACATGACCCGGTTCGGTCAGCGCAACGAAGGCAGCATCGGCGATGTCGTCGACATCGACGAAGGGCTCGCCAACAGGGCCGACAGGCAAAGCCACTTCGCCTTGCCGCAAGGACTCGACGAGAAAACCTTCGCTGAAATTCTGCGAAAACCAAGCGCAACGCAGGATCGTCCAGTCAGCGCCCGAGGCTTTGACCATCTCTTCGGCGCGCTGGGCTTCGGTCTCGCCGCGGCCGGAGAGCAGCACCATGCGGGTGACGCCATTTGCCGCCGCAAGCCTGGCGAAGGCGCCGACGGTCTCGGCGGCGCCCGGCACGGCGATGTCGGGATAGTAACTGATGTAGACGGCGCCCACGCCCTGCATGGCAGGCTCCCAGGTCACCGGAACCTCCCAGTCGAAGCGGGGGCTGCCGGAACGCGAGCCGATGCGCACGGGAATGCCCTGAGAGGTCAGCCGCTCGGCGAGGCGACGGCCGGTCTTGCCAGTGCCACCGAGGATCAGGACTGGTTTGGTGTTAGTCATTGTGGCTTTCCTTTGTTTACAAATGTGAGTAATCCTCACATTTGCAAAACGTGATAAACCCTCGTATTTTGCGCGTCAAGTCGTTTGTTGGCAGATTTTGTCGAGGCCGGGGGCCGTCATGGAAGACACAGCAACGCCCGCATCTGAGGAGCAGGTCGCATCGCCGCGACGGGCGCCCACCCAGCAGCGCAGCCGCGAGCGGGTCGAGCGCATGCTGGCCGCAGCCTCGGCGCTGATTGCCGAGCAAGGCAGCGACGCCATGCGCATGGGCGAGGTGGCGGAACGGGCCGCGGTGTCGATCGGCTCGCTCTACCAGTTCTTTCCCGACAAGCGGGCGATCGTCTGGGCGCTGGCCGAGCGCTACACCGCCGAAAGCCAGGCCTGCATCTCCTCGGCGCTCAAGGATGTCGTCGACGCCGAGGGCCTGCGGCAGGCGTTTTCGGAGCTGGTGGATATCTACTATCAGCTGTTCCTGGCCGAGCCGGTGATGCGCGACATCTGGTCGGGCACGCAGGCCGACAAGGCGCTGCGCCAGCTCGAACTCGCCGACAGCCGGGCAAATGCCGAATTCCTGACCATGGTGCTGAAGCGGCTGCATCCCGGCGCCGATCCGGTGGCGCTGGAGACCACAGCGTTTCTGGTCTGGCAGATGGGCGAGGCTGCCGTGCGGCTGGCGATCTCGGTCGACCGGCAGGAGGGCGACAGGCTGGTCGCCGCCTACAAGCGCATGGCGCTGCGGGAATTGGTGGACGGGTAGGCTCGCACCACTCTGGGAAGGGTCGCTTCGAAGCAGCAGGGTGGAGGCGTCGGACCGCACCCGACCCTTGGGCCGACCTCCCCACAAGCGGGAGGTATCGGGCGCGTTAGCTTGAAGCGACTGACTTTGGCGGCAACAAAAAACCCGCCACAAGGGCGGGTTCTTGATTCAGCGATACAGGTAAACTTTAGAGGCCGAAGCCTTCGAAGCGCTTCTTGAACTTCGACAGGCGGCCGCCGCGGTCGAGCAGGGTCTGCTGGCCGCCGGTCCAGGCCGGGTGCGTGGTCGGGTCGATATCGAGGTTCATCGTATCGCCTTCCTTGCCCCAGGTCGAACGGGTCGAGTATTCGGTGCCATCGGTCATGACGACCTTGATGGTGTGGTAGTCGGGATGGATATCGGCCTTCATTGTCGTGCTTCCTGGCTTGTGGCGCTACAGACGGGCCCGCGGCCTGCGTCGATGCGCCCCTTTTTAAAACTCGAAGCCGCAGCTATTGAAAAGCCACGGCTTCTAAAACGGTCGGCGAGCCTATACATCAGCCGGAATTGAATCACAAGGCCGCGGCAGGCGCATATTGAAAGCGCCCACCTGGAAGCGGCCAGAGGAAACGGTCATGGCGGACATCAGCGGCGAGCAAGACGGGCGCAGGCGCTCGCTCGGGCCGCTCAGGCGCCTATATCCCTACATATTCCGCTACCGCAAACTGGTCATAGGCGCCCTCATTTCGCTCGCCATCGCCGCGGCGACGACGCTGGCGCTGCCGCTGGCCGTGCGGCGCATGATCGACCACGGTTTCAGCGCTTCCGGCACCGTCTTCATCGCCGAATATTTCGCCGCTTTGGTGGCGATGGCAGCCATTCTGGCGGCGGCATCGGCCGGACGCTACTACTTCGTCATCACGCTCGGCGAGCGGGTCGTTGCCGACATCCGCAGCGACGTGTTTTCGCATGTCACGACGCTTTCGCCGTCCTTCTTCGACACCGCCCAGTCGGGCGAGATCGTCTCGCGGCTTGCCGCCGACACCACGCAGGTGAAATCCGCCGTCGGCGCCACCGCCTCCGTGGCGTTGCGCAACGTCATCCTCGGCCTTGGCGCGGTGGCGATGATGGTCGTCACCAGCCCGAAACTGTCGGGCCTGGTGATCGCGGCCATTCCGCTCATCGTGCTGCCGCTGGTCGCGTTCGGCCGTTCGGTGAGGCGCCGGTCACGGCAGGCGCAGGACACGCTGGCGCAAGCGACCGCCTATGCCAGCGAGCAGATCGGCGCGGTGCGCACGCTGCAGGCGTTCACCAACGAGACGCTGGTCACCGGGCGGTTCTCGGCCGCGGTGGAAGCCGCCTTCCAAGCGGCGCGCTCGTCGATCTTCTCCCGCTCGCTGCTCACCTTCTTTGCCATCTTCATGATCTTTTCCTCGGTCGTGGCGGTGTTGTGGTTCGGCTCGCGTGACGTGCTTGCCGGCACGATGTCGCCCGGTACGCTCGGCCAGTTCCTGCTTTACTCCGTGTTTGCCGCAGGCGCGCTGGGCGCACTGTCGGAAGTCTGGGGCGAGCTTGCCCAGGCGGCGGGTGCGGCCGAAAGGCTGACCGAGATACTCGACGAGACGCCGGCGATTCAACCGCCGGCCAATCCGCTGCCGCTGCCCGCCAAGGCGACAGGCGCGATCAGCTTCGACGACGTCTCCTTCTCCTACCCGGCAAGGCCGGACCGTGCCGCCGTCCACGGCTTGAGTTTTCAGGTCAAGCCCGGCGAGACGGTGGCGATCGTCGGCCCGTCGGGCGCCGGAAAGAGCACCGTCTTTTCGCTGATCCTGCGCTTCTACGATCCAGAAACCGGCCGCATCGCCATTGACGGCGTCGACGTGCGCGAAGCCGATCCGGCTGAAGTGCGGGAGCGCATTGCGATCGTGCCGCAGGATGTCACCATCTTTGCGGCAAGCGCGCGCGACAATATCGGCTTTGGCCGGCCGGGCGCGACGAATGCCGAGATCGAGGCCGCCGCCAGGGACGCGCTGGCCGACGAGTTCATCCTCAGGCTCGACAAGGGCTACGACAGCCAGGTCGGCGAGCGCGGCGTCACCTTGTCCGGCGGCCAGCGCCAGCGCGTGGCGATCGCCCGCGCCATCCTGCGCGACGCGCCGATCCTGCTGCTCGACGAGGCCACGTCGGCGCTCGACGCCGAAAGCGAAACGCTGGTGCAGACGGCGCTGGAACGGCTGATGCAGGGCCGCACCACCATCGTCATCGCCCACCGGCTGGCGACCGTGCTGAAGGCCGACCGCATCCTGGTCATGGATGGCGGCCGCATCGTCGAGGAAGGCACGCACCAGAGCCTGGTCGCCAAGGGCGGAATCTATGCAAGGCTGGCCAAGCTGCAGTTCGAAACCGGAGCAAGCGCCTTCAGGGGTGCCGCGGAGTAGCAACCCGCAATCAGGCGGGACCATACCGCTTGCGGAGATGCTCGGTGAAATGCGCGGCATTCAGTTTCTCGCCGGTGGCGCGCTCAAGCAGTTCGGGCGTCGACCAGCGCGATCCCTGCGACCAGATCTTGTCGCGGCGCCAGTCATTGATGGCGGCGAAATTGCCCCTGGCGAGATCGCTGTCGGCTGAAGGATGGTCGCGCGTCAGCGCAGCCCATTGCTGCGCCGCCATCATGGCGCCCAGCGTATAGGACGGGAAATAGCCGAAGGCGGCGCCCGGCCAATGCACGTCCTGCATCGGTCCGTCGGCTGGGTTGTCGATGGTCGAAAGGCCAAGATACTCCCGCATCTTGGCGTCCCACGCTTCGGGCAGGTCGGCCGCCTGCAGCCGCCCCGAGACCAGCTCCTGCTCCAACTCGTAGCGCAGGATGACATGCAGCGGGTAGGTTACCTCGTCCGCGTCGACGCGGATCAGGCCGCGCTCGACCCGGTGCACATGCGGCAGGATGTCGTCGAGCGACCAGGCTTCGCCGAGATGCTTTTCGACCACGGGCAGCGCCCAGCGCCAGAATTCGGGGTTGCGGCCGACCTGTTTCTCGACGAACAGGCTCTGGCTTTCATGCACCGCCATGCCGCGCGCCTTGCCGAGCGGCCAGTGCGCCCAGGCCTTCGGCAGGTTCTGCTCGTAGAGCGCATGGCCGGTCTCGTGCAGCACGCCCATCAAGGCCGACAGGAAGTCGGACGTTTTGTAGCGGGTGGTGATGCGCACGTCGCTCGGCACGCCGCCGCAGAAGGGATGGTGCGATACGGACAGAGAACCGTGGGTGAGGTCGAAGCCGACCGAAGCCATCATGGCGAGACCAAGCTCGCGCTGCCGGTCGATCGCATAGCTGCCGGAGAGCGGCTTCACGGGATGCCTGGCCAGGCGCGCTTCCTGCGCGGCCAGGGCTTCCGGCACGAAGCCCTTCAGGAATGTCTTCAGCTCGGTGAAGACCGGCGTGATGTCGGCGGCGCGGTTGCCAGGATCGTATTGCTCCATCAGTGCGTCGTAGGGATCGAGGCCGAGCGCGTCGGCGCGCAAAGCGGCTTCCTCGCGCACCAGCGCGATGACACCTTCGAGCGCCGGCAGGAAGCCTGCCCAGTCATTCTTGGCGCGCAGGTCGCGCCAGAGCTGCTCGGAGCGCATACGCGCCACCGTCTGGCGCTCGACGAATTCGACCGGCAGGCAGGTCAGGTTGGTGTATTGGCGACGCAGTTCGCGGACCGCCGCCTGCTGCTCCTCGTTCAGCGCCTCCTGTTCGGCGGCGGCGAGCCAGTCGGCGATCTCCGGCGCGGTAGCCCTGATATGCAGCATCCCGGCCAGGGACGACATGGCTTCGGCGCGCTTCTCGCCGCCGCCGACGGCCATGTGGGTCGCCTCGTCGGCGCCGAGGATAGCGAGCGCATGTTCCAGCGCTTCGAGCTTGTGGCCGAGATCATCGAGCTTCTGAAAAGACATGGCAGGTTCCGCGTTTTGGACCGCGGGAAAAGATACCAACGCGCCAGGATTGGCAACCCTCAAAGGTGGCTTTCGCCGATGCAGCTTGCGCCGATGAGCTTGTGCGTGGAATGCTGGCTGGCGGTGGAACACCGCCATGCAGGGGAGACTAAGATGATCGGCAATATCCTGGTCGGGCTGGTGGCCCTGATCCACCTCTACATCGTCTATCTGGAGATGGTGGCGTGGGACACACCGCGCGGGCACAGGGCGTTCAACCTCAAGCCGGACTTCGCCAGCGCATCGAAGGTGCTCGCCGCCAATCAGGGGCTCTACAACGGCTTCCTTGCCGCCGGGCTGATCTGGGGCCTCTATCTCGGCGCAGCCGGATTCCAGATCAAGGTGTTCTTCCTGCTTTGCATCGCCGTCGCCGGCCTCTATGGCGCGGCGACTGCCAGCCGGAAGATCCTCTATATTCAGACCGTGCCGGCGGTGCTGGCCCTCGCTGCGCTGTGGCTGGGCTGGTGACAAAAAAGACGCCCTCGGAGCCAGATCCGGGGGCGTCAGACAGTCCCTTCCTCATTCCTGGAGATATCAGAGCGGATCTCAGCCGTTCGGATAATTTCCGCCGTCGGAGCCATCACCGATCATGAAGCCGCTGCCGGTGTCGGACATCAGCCTCTGATCGACATTGTCGAGGCGGCGCAGCAGATCGTGATATTGCGCGGCCGGGATCCGGCCATGGTCCGAAGCGGCGACCCGTTCGGCGGCCTGGCCGATATGCGCAGCACGCAGATGCAGCCACTGCGCTTCCGAGGTCGAGATGCCCTTCGTCTCGCGCGCATCCGTGATGCCCTGTTCGACGCCCCGCACCTGCTCGATCAGGCCGGTCACGCGCGGACCGGTCATGTCGGTCGGGTCGCTGGCGTCGAGGGCGCCCTTGTGATGTCCGGCGGCATAGGCGCCGGCGAGTGGAACAGTGATCAGAAGTGTCGTGAGGGTTGCGGTCCTGAGAGTCTTCAAAGAGCGCATGATGTGCGTCTCCTCCTGCTATGGAAGGGGCAAGCGCTTTCGCTCCGCCTTCCGGAAGCGGGCCGTCCGGTTCCGTCGCGTCGCGATGGGAGGCATCGCCGGCGGTTCTCGGCCCTGCGCGTCAAAGTAGGAGCCCGGAAACGCGAAGTGTAATTAAAGAAAGATAATGTTTTCAGGCCTTGCCGACCTGGCGTTGCGCCCTAGAGTTGAGCCGGCAAACAATTTCGCGTGACTGAAAATCACCGTTCGGTGAGCTTCAGTTCAATGCGTCGGTTCTTGTTGCGGGCGTCTTCGGTGTCGGCGGGGTCGAGCGGCTGGAATTCGCCGAAGCCGGCCGCAACCAGCCGGTTGGCGGGCACGCCGTTCTCGATCAGGAACTTGACCACCGAGGTCGAACGCGCCGTCGACAATTCCCAATTGTCGCGATAGCGGCCGGCGCCGGACAGCGGCTTGTTGTCGGTGTGGCCGTCGACGCGCAGCACCCAGTTGATCTCGGGCGGGATTTCCTTTTGCAACTCGATGATGGCATCGGCGAGCTTCTTCATCTCGACCTTGCCGGCATCGTTGATCACTTCCGACCCGGTCGGGAACAGAACTTCCGACTGGAAGACGAAGCGGTCGCCGACGATGCGGATGTTCTCGCGGTCGGCGAGGATTTCGCGCAGGCGGCCGAAGAAGTCGGAGCGATAGCGGTTCAGCTCCTGCACGCGCTGCGCCAGCGCGACGTTGAGCCGACGGCCGAGATCGGCGATCTTGGTGTTGGAATCGCGGTCGCGCGTTTCGGACACATTGAGGGCGTCCTCGAGCGCGCCGATCTGCTTGCGCAGTGCTGCGATCTGCTGGTTCAGGATCTCGACCTGGCTCAGCGCCTGCTGGCTGATCTGGCGCTGGCTGTCGAGTTCGCCGCCGAGTTCCGCGGCGCGCTGGGTGGCGGCGTCGCCGGCGCCGGCACCTTGCGCCAGCAGCTGCTCGAGCCGGCTCTTCTCAGCTTCGGCGGCCGACAGCGACGCCTGCAGATTGGCCAGCGAATCGTCCTTGTCCTGCGCGCTCGAGCGCTCCAGCGCCAGCAACTGCGTCAGTTCGTTGATCTGCGAGTTGAGGCGCGTGAGCGCCGTATCCTTGCCGGAGAGTTCGCGTCCGAGCAGGAACTGCGCCAGCACGAAAACGGTGAGCAGGAACATGATGGCGAGCAGCAGCGTCGACAGCGCGTCGACGAAGCCCGGCCAATAGTCGATCCGGCGATCGGTGCGCCGGCCCCTGGCGAGAGCCATGCTAGTGGACCCCGGGTTTCTTCAGCGCGTCGGCGATCTTTTCCAGCGTGTTGCGCATCGCCTTCTGCTCGTCCGACTGGGCCTCGACCCAGTCGCGCATGATCTGCTGCTCGGAGCGCATGTTCTTGACCAGGCCGGAAATGCCGTCGGCGAGATTGGCCATGGCGGTGGCGACGCGCGGATTGGAGCCGCCGCCGCTTTCCTGCATGCTGCGCAGCCGTTCCGACAGGACCCGGATCTCGTCGGAGGATTCAGTCTTGGCCGGGTCGGCGACGGCGATGTCGGAGGAGAGATCGGTGACCGAGGACAGCCAGTTTTCAAGCTCGGTATAGAAGCGGGTCTGCGCGCGGCCGGCCTGCAGGTCGAGGAAGCCTAGCACCAGCGACCCGGAAAGGCCGAACAGCGAGGACGAAAAGGCCGTACCCATGCCGGCCAGCGGCGCCGACAGCCCCTGCTTCAGCGAATCGAGCACGGCGGCGGCGTCGCCGGTGCCGGGATCGAGCGATTCGATGGTTTCGCGGATCGAGCCGATGGTGTTGAGCAGGCCCCAGAAGGTGCCGAGCAGACCGAGGAACACCAGCAACCCGACGAGATAGCGCGAGGTGTCGCGGCTTTCGTCGAGGCGGGTGGCGATCGAATCCAGCATGGTGCGCATCGAAGACGTCGAGAAGGCGACCGTCGAGGAGCGGCCGATCATCGCCTTCATCGGCGCCAGCAGCACCGGCTCGGTGGTTTCGGAACCGGCGCGGAAGGAATTGACCCAGCGCACTTCGCGAAACAGTCGTCCGACCTGGGCGAAGGCAAGCAGGATGCCGACCACAAGGACGCCGACGATCAGGCCGTTGAGGCCGGGATTGCTCCCGAAAGCGGTCGAGATCTGGCGGGTGAGGATGGCGGCGATGAAGGCGACGATGACCAGGAAGATGACCATGGTCAGGAGGAAGACCTGCGGGCTCGACAGTTTGTGCGGATCGTACATCAGGACATCAGAACGCCTGCCCACGCCGAAGGATCTGAGAAAAGCCATCCGTGCCCCGTTTCCGATGCTCTATTTGCCTTGACGCAATTCCGAACGGGAAGCCGCTCATACTTCCCTGGAACCGCTCCAGTGCCGCCGATCACGTAATTCGCGACTCTAAACGGAATTGTGACCAAATTGAATGGCGCTTGGCAATATTGCCCGACTGTCGGGCCGCACCACGCCGTTCAGAGGCGGTTGACGACCAGGCAGTCGACCATGGCGGCAAGATGCAGCCCGGCGCCGGTGACGACAAAGCCGTGCCAGAGGGCATTGTGAAAGCGCAGGCGTTTCCAGGCGAAGAAGATGACGCCGCAGGAGTACACGATGCCGCCGGCGACAATCAGCGCGATCGAGGTCGTCGGCAACGTCGCCACCAGCGGCTTGACCAGGACGACGCCGCTCCAGCCGATGGCGAGATAGAAGACAATGGCCAGACGATCGAAGCGGCCGGGCAGGAACACTTTCATGGCAATGCCGGTCAAAGCAGCGGTCCAGACAAGGACAATCATCGGCAGCGCCAGCGGCGAGCCGTCGAGCTGGGCCAGAAAGGGCGTGTAGGTCGCGGCGATCAGGAGATAGATCGCCGCATGATCGAAGCGCCGCAAGATCCACTTCGCCGGCGACGTCACCGGCCACAGATTGTAGGTCAGCGAAATCGACAGCACAGTCAGCAGCGACACCACGAAGATGGCGGCGGCGATGTATTCGCCGGGACCGGCATGGAAGGCGGCCAGCGCCAGCAACGCCGAGCCGGCGGCTATCGCCAGCACGATGCCGACCGCATGGACGATGCCATCGGCGATCATCTCCGCACGCGAGTAGTGCCAACGCCCGACATAAGGGATTTCAACTGGCTGGTCTGGCTGCGCTTCTCGCGAGGATAGTGAAGGTATGCTCGTCATAAAAAATCCTGCGTCACCCTTATCTGGGCGGCCGCCGGGCAGTATTTCAAGCTTTGATTGCGGTTTTGCGACTGCGGCGCTTCAGCACGCCGCGCCGGCATGCCAAGTGATCAGCGCGCCGAAAGCGGCTTCTTCACCGCCTTGAGCAGCGCGCGCTGTATGACCTCGTTGCCGGCGACGAGCGAACCCGCTTCGAGCATATCCTGGCCGCCATCCATGTCGGAGACGAAGCCACCGGCCTCGCGGATCAGCAGCAGGCCGGCGGCAATGTCCCAGGCCGAAAGGCCGGTTTCCCAAAAGCCGTCCATGCGGCCGGCGGCGACATAAGCGAGATCGAGCGCGGCGGAACCCAGGCGGCGCACGCCCGAGACCTCGGCCATCACATTGCGCAACTCGACGAGGAAATTGCCGTGCTGGCCGCGGCCGAGATGCGGCACGCCGCAGCCGATGACGCAGTCGGTGAGCTTGCTGCGGCCGGCAACGCGCAGCCGGCGATCGTTCATGAAGGCGCCGCCGCCGCGCTCGGCGGTGTAGAGCTCATCCATTGCCGGATTGTAGATGACGGCGGCGACCAACTGGCCCTGTCGCTCCAGCGCGATCGAGATGGAAAAGATCGGAATGCCGTGCAGGAAATTGGTGGTGCCGTCGAGCGGGTCGACGATCCAACGGTGCTGGTCGTCGTCCCCTGCGATCATGCCGCGCTCTTCCATCAGGAAGGCATAGCCCGGCCGTGCCTTCGACAGTTCGGCAAACAGAATGTCCTCGGCCTTGCGGTCGGCTTGGCTGACATAGTCGCCCGGTCCCTTCATCGACACCTGCAGGTTCTGCACCTCGCCGAAGTCGCGCGACAGCGAGCGGCCGGCCTTCATGGCGGCCTGGACCATGACATTGAGAAGTGCGGAGCGTGCCATCGTATCTGTTCCTGCCTACGCGTCAGTCTGCGCGGCGCATGTAGGTGAGTTCGTTGGTGTCGACGACGATGCGTTCGCCGGCGCCGATGAATGGCGGCACCAGCACGCGGATGCCGTTTTCCAGCACCGCCGGCTTGTACGAGGACGCGGCCGTCTGGCCCTTCACCACCGGGTCGGCCTCGGTGATGGTCAGCGTCACCTGGTCGGGCAGCGAAATGCCGATCGGCCTGTCCTCATAGAGCTGAACCGTCACCATCATGCCGTCCTGCAGGAAGGCGGCGCGGTCGCCGACGAAATCCTTCGCCAGCTCGAGCTGCTCGTAGCTCTGCGTGTCCATGAACACCAGTGCGTCGTCCTGGGCGTAGAGGAAGGAAAAATCCTTCAGGTCGAGCCGGATCTGCTCGACGGTCTCGGCCGAGCGGAAGCGCTCGTTGAGCTTGGTGCCGTTGATCAGGTTCTTCAGTTCGACCTGGTTGTAGGCGCCGCCTTTGCCGGGCTTGACGGTGTTGGTCCTGACCGCCACCCAAAGGCCGCCATCGTGCTCGATGACATAGCCGGGACGGATTTCGTTGCCATTGATCTTGGCCATGATGAGATTGATCCGGGATGCTACCAACGGCTTGGCCGTTGGTATGGGGATGGTCGCTGGACAAGCGATTTCGGGCCCCCAAGACCACAAATCGGCAGGAGAGGCAAGGGATGCCAGATCGCCCGACAAGGGCTGGTAGCCTCAAACCTGGGCTGCAATGACTTTGCCGACGGCCTCGACTATGGCATCCGCAGCCTCAGTCAGCCGGTTGAGATGAGGCGAACGAAGTGCGGCGACCTGCAAGGAAAGGTCGACATCTTCCGTGTTGACCAGCATGAGGCCGTCGGGAAGTCCGCGCCTTGCACGACGCAACGGCACTAGCCCAAGGCCGTGCCCCCGACGGACCCATTCCATCTGCAAGGCCAGATCCTGTATCTCCGCCGCGATCTCGAAATAACGCCTTCCGCCGACCAGAACGGACATGAGTTTCTGGCGCGCGTCGCAAGGGGCCGGACTAAGCACCCACGGCATGGGTGTCCGGCCACCGTCTTCCGGATCGGCGACGGTGGACGCAGCTATGACGCCAAGACGTTCAGTGCCAAGCGCTTCCGGACCTGGCTTGTCCGACGATCGCAGAACAATCGTCACATCGAGCTCGCCGCGTTCGAATTGATCGATCAGTTCGGCGCTCCAGCCGGTCTTGAGCCGTAGCGACACTTTCGGGAACGCCGCCGCGGCGTTGGCGATGGCCCCGGCGATGTCGCGGTCCGAGAGGCCATGGGCGAGACCCAGGCGGAACAGTCCTTCCGGCTCGGTCTTTCCGGCGAAGGATTTCAGCGCTTCTACGGAAGCGATGATATCGCGGCCGCGCGCCAGCACTTCCAGCCCCGTCGGCGTCAGTCGCGGCGGCTTTTGCCGGCGGTCGAGCAGCGTCGTGCCAAGCATGTCCTCCAGCCGCTGGATTTGCCGGGTCACAGCCGGCTGCGTCAGCGGCAGGCGCCGGGCGACCTTCTGGATCGAGCCCTCCTCGGCAAACAGGGCGAGCGTGCGCAATTCCTCAAGCATAGCTAGAACCATGTCTCGTAGCATAATCATTGTAAACATTATGAATTTGAAATCCATCGCCTGGCAAGCAATTTTCCTTTCAAACGAAAGGACGACGACAATGAAGGCAATCGAACTGCAGAAGCCGGGCGGCATCGACAACCTCAAGATGGTCGAACGACCAATGCCGGAGCCCGGCCGTCAGGAGATGATCGTCAGGGTAAAGGCGACGGCGCTCAACTACCGCGATGTCGAGATCGCGCGCGGCAGCTATCACACGACATTCCCCTTGCCGCTGGTGCCGCTTTCCGACGGCGTCGGCGAGGTCGTGGCGCTTGGCTCCGAGGTCAGCCGCTTCAAGGTCGGCGACCGGGTCTGCGGCACGTTCTGGCAGCGATGGGTCGGCGGCAGCTTCGCCATGGCCGAACCCTCATACCAGCGCGGCGGCCCCATCGACGGTTTGCTGAGCGAATTCGCCCGGCTGGACGAACAGGCGGCTGTCATCGCGCCGGCGCATCTCAGCGACGTAGAGGCGGCGACGTTACCCTGCGCCGCCGTCACCGCTTGGCATGCCTTGTTTACGGAAGGCAACCTCAAGCCGGGCGAGACCGTGCTCAGCCTCGGCACGGGCGGCGTATCGCTGTTTGCCATGCAGTTCGCGAAGGCGGCCGGCGCGCGGGTCGTCGTTACGTCGAGCAGCGATGAGAAGCTTGCCCGGGCGAAGGGGCTTGGCGCGCATGATGGCGTCAACTACCGCGACAATCCGGATTGGTCGTCGGCCGTGCTGGCGCTGACCGATGGCCGCGGCGCCGATCACATCATCGAAGTCGGTGGTCCCCAAAGTTTCGCGCAGTCGCTCAAGGCGTCGGCGCGCGGCGCCCAGATCAACGTCATCGGCTATCTCGGCGGCAGCGAAGGGGTGATCAATCCGCTCGACATCTTCCGACGCCAGGTGAAAGCACGCGGCATACCGGTCGGCTCGCGCGAGTCCTTCGAAGCGATGAACCGGGCGCTCGCCGTCAATCGGCTGCGGCCGGTGATCGACCGGGTCTTCCCATGGGCAGAGGCAGCGCAGGCCTTTCGCCATCTCGAACACGGCTCTCCCTTCGGCAAGGTCGTGCTGGATCATACAGAGTGACGTTGCGTGTCAGGGCAGGCGGTTGGCCTTCTGCAAGGCTTGCTTTGTCTGATCGTCGGTCAGCCCTTGCAGGAAATCGTCCATCTCCGGATCGATAAGGCCGGCGCGGCGGGCGACCACATACCAGGCCCCGGCCAGGATCAGGTCGGGGTCGGTTCCGATGCCGCCCATATAGAGCTTTGCCAACCGGTTCTGGGCAGCGACATTGCCGCCTTCAGCTGCCTGCTTCATCCAGTTGAAGCCGGATTTCAGGTCGCGAACACCGCCCCGGCCCTCGATCATCCAGGCGGCAAGATCGATCTGCGCGGTGTCGTAGTTCTGCCTGGCAGCCTGTGCCAGCAAGCTGCGGGCCTTTGCATCGTCGCGGGTCTTGCCGCCGACGCCATTGGCATAGACCTGCGCCATCGCATACTGGGCGTCGGCAAGCCCTGTCGCCGCGGCACGCTCATAATAAGGCACAGCCCTGGCGATGCCGGCATCGCCCGGATCCTGCTGCACGAGCAATTGCGCGAAGTTGAACTGCGCCAGCCGGTTGCCGGCCTCGGCGGCGGCCTGCATCAGCGCATAAGCTCCCTTCTCGTCCTTCTTGACGTAGCGGCCGTCGAGCAGCATCAGCGCATACTGGAACTGCGATTCAGGAATCCCCTGCTCGGCGGCCTGCGCATACCATTTGGCGGCTTCCGCAGGGTTGAGCGGCACGCCCAACCCGCGCGACAGGATCTCGGCCACCAGCGTTTGCGCCGCCGGGTCGCCATTCTGAGCCCGTACCAACGCCAGATTGTAGGCCGTCTTGTAAAGGCCGCGCTGGAAAGCGCCATAGGCGGGGTCCGCCGGCTTGGCGCCGAAACGTTCGGGGTTGATGGCGTCGGCCGACGGCAGCGGCGCGGTTGTCGCCGGCTGCGGCAGCGGGGTGTCGATCGGCTTGTCGATATGGGCGCCGGAATCCGTGGCACCGGCTTTTGGGGCACCCGCATCGGGAGCGATCGCATCCGGCACGCTGAGGGCGGGCGCGCTGGTGTCCGGCCTCGGCTGCGGCAGCGGAACGGTCTCCGCCGCGATCGCTGCCCCGCTCATCAAGGCTGCAACGAGAATCGCGAGAGGAAGTCCAGGTCGGCGCACGTCAGCCCTCGAAGCGCGGCGCGGTTTGGTCGAGCAGCGCATTGGCGGCAGCAATCGCCGCCTTCGGATCGGCGCCTTCGGCGAAGACAGCGCTTGAGACGGCCACGAACTCGGCGCCAGTGGCGGCCACCGCTTCTACCGAAGCGATGGCGGAACCGGCCATGACGACGCAAGGGATCTCAATCACGTCCGCCCACCATTGCCCAAGCGACAGGTTGCGCGGATGCGGTTCCGGCTTGTTGTCGTAGCCGAAGCGGCCGAAGAAGATGTAGTCGGGCCTGGTTTCGCCGAGTTCCAGCGCGTCGTCGCGCGTCTTGGCGCCACCGGCGCCGACCATCATCTTGCCCTGGAAGTGTTCGATGGTCTCGGCGAGCGCGTCCTTGGAAACCTCGACATGAATGCCGTCGGCCTGGACACGGCCGGCAATGCGGGTATCGCCGGCGATGATGACGGCGATGCCGGCCGCTTGCGCCGCCGGTACGATCTGTTCTGCAAAGGCCTGGAAGGCAGCCTCGTCCATGCCGTTCTCAGGCAGGATCAGCGAAGCGATATCACCGCCGTCGAAGGCAGCCGCAATGCGCTGCGCCGGAGCGTCCTTGGGTGCGATCAGCACGATGCGGCAGCGGTTGGGGGGTGTTGCGTCGTTCATGGCTTTCGATCCCGGGTTTCGCCTATGCCCGGCGAAGATGGTTGCATTGCGGCATAGAACAAAGCGCCCGCCTTGAACAGGCGGGCGGGGAACGATGCGCTGGCTTTGGTTTACGATCGCCGGCGAGCCGACGCTCTGCGGCTCATTTGACGGCTTGCGGGCTTTCGGCCGGCGATTTGGCCCTCCACAAAGTCCAGCCGAGATTCATGCCGGCGGCGGCGATCAGGATCGCGGCTGCGCCGACGAGCTGGGCCGGATGCAGCCGGTGGCCGAAGGCCATCACATCGACCAGGATCGCAACGACAGGATAGATGAAGGACAGCGACCCCTGCAGATGCGTCGGCAGTTTCTGGATGGCGGCGTACATCAATATGTACACCAGGCCGGTGTGAACGACGCCAAGCATGGCCAGCATGGCCCAGCTCCAGGCATCGGCGGGCAAATGCGAGAGGTTGGCAAAGGGCGCCAGCATGACGACGCCGACGCAGACCTGGATCAGCGCGATCAGATGCGGCGGGGTGCCCTTGAGCTTCTTGGCGACGATTGCCGCGACAGCCCAGAAGAAGGCCGCTCCGAGCGCCATGACGATGCCGATGACATAATCTGTGCCGGTTATGCCGGAACCGACACCCGCATCGGGCCCTGTCTGCACGATTAGCAGCATGCCGGCGAACGCGATGCCGAGCCAGGTCAGCTTGGCCAGGGTCAGCCGCTCGCCGAAGAACAGCGCGCCGAAGCCGACCAGCATGAAGGGCTGCGTGTTGTAGACCGCCGTGGCAATCGAGATCGAGGCGCGGGAGAAGGCGCTGAACAGCAACAGCCAGTTGATGACGATAGCCGCGCCGCCAAGAGCGGCGATGGCAACAATGCGCAGCGTCAGCCTGCCGCGCAGCAGCCCGAGTGCCGCGCAGGTGATCAGCAGCGCCACTGCGCCGAAGGCGCAGCGCCAGAACACCACGTCCATAACGGGCTGGCCCGACATGACGACAAACCAGCCGATCGTGCCGACAATCGTCATCGCCGCCGTCATCTCGATCGTGCCGCGTACCGTGTTGTCCATGACAATACCTCTATCTGTTGAGGCCATAATCTCATGCCATCTTGAGGGTTTATATACCCTATGAAAGGTGATAGGGGGGCAGGACCTTATTTAACAAGGCGCGCGCTGCCCTTTTGCGAGGAGATGAAAATGCTGGACGAGTTGGACAGAAAGCTTCTCGACATCCTGATCCTGGATTCGCGGACTTCGTTGAAGGATCTGGCGCAGCAGGTCGGGCTGTCATCGCCGAGCGTCTCGGAACGACTGCGGCGGCTCGAGGAACGCGGCGTCATCCGCGCCTTCACCATCGAGATCGACCCGGAGGCGCTGGGGTTTCCGTTGCAGGCGATCGTGCGGGTGCGGCCACTGCCGGGCAAGCTGCACATCGTGCAGAAGCTGATCGAGGAGATCCCGGAATTCGGCGAATGCGACAAGGTCACCGGCGACGACTGTTTCGTGGCCCGGCTCTACGTGCGCTCCATCGGCGAGCTCGACAAGCTTCTCGACCGCATCGCCGACAAGGCGGAAACCAGCACCGCCATCATCAAGGCGCAGCCGATCCGGCGCCGTCCTCCACCGCTGAACTAAAGCTCCAATTTGTAACCGATGTGGCTGGCCTTGAAGCCGAGCCGGTCATAGAAGCGATGCGCGTCCTGGCGGCTCTTGTTGGTGGTCAGCTGGATAATCTTGCAGCCACGTTCACGGCACTGTTCGATCGCCCATTCCAGCAGACGCTGTCCCAGCCGTTCGCCGCGGCGGTCTGCGACGACGCGCACAGCCTCGATCTGGCCGCGCAAGGCGCCCTGCAGCGACAGCCCGGCGAGATAGCTGATCTGCAACGTGCCGATGACGCGGCCGCTATCCGTCATCACGGCAAGAAACTGGTTGGGGTCGGCGTCGATGGCGGCAAAGGCGTCGCGATAGGCCTTGGCGAGTGGCTCGGTCGCATCCTCGCGGCTGCGGCCAAGCGGATCGTCGGCGAGCATGGCTACGATGGCAGGCAGGTCGGCCGCTTCGGCGCGGCGGATGTGGGGTTCGCTCATTGTCAAAAACCTGGGGTCAAAAACCTGGGGTCAAAACCTGGGGCCAAAACCTGGGGTCAAAACCTGATGTGCATCGGACGGCGCCCTTATGCATCGGCGGCGATCTTGCCGTAAATCCGGAACCGTCGCTTTACGCACAGTTGATCGACACGGCCGGCATTTTCCCGGTCGCGGCGCAAGGGTTTCTGGGCTATTGCAGGGCAACCGTCTTCCCTCCAGCATTTCCAGTTCATGTCAGGTCTGCTCGCCGATCCGTGGTTTTATGCCGCCGCCATTCCGGCGGTGATACTTGTCGGGCTGTCGAAAGGCGGCTTCGGCGGCGCTGTCGGCTTCGTTGGCGTGCCTTTGATGGCGCTGGCCATGCCGCCGGTGCAGGCGGCGGCCATCCTGCTGCCGATCCTGTGCCTGATGGACATCGTTTCGGTGTGGACGTGGTGGGGCGTCTACGACAGAAAGATGCTGGTCGACATGATGCCGGGCGCGGTGATCGGCATTGGGCTCGGCTGGCTGACGGCAGCGCTCGTAACCGAAGAGATGGTGCGGCTGATCGTCGGCGCTGTCGCGCTGATCTTCGTGCTGCGCTGGCTCTATCTCCAGTTCCGCCACGGTTCCGACCATGCGGCGGCGCCCAACCGCATCGCCGCCGCCTTCTGGGGCACCGTCGCCGGCTTCACCAGCTTCGTCGCCCATGTCGGCGGGCCCCCCTTCCAGGTCTATGCGCTGCCGATCCGGCTCGATCCGAAGGTGCTGTCGGGGACATCGGCGATCTTCTTTGCCGCCACCAACGCGCTGAAGCTGATCCCCTACTTCGCGCTTGGCCAGTTCGACACCGCCAACCTGACGGCGTCGGCCGTGCTGATGCCGCTGGCGCCGCTGGCCACCATCGCCGGCGCCTGGCTGGTGCGGCGCATGCGGCCGGAGATTTTTTATCCCTTCACCTACGCGACCGTGGCCGTGGTCGCGGTCAAGCTGCTTTGGGACGGGATCGCCGGCCTGCTCTAAATCCCGCTCAGGCGGCTGCCGGTTTGGTTCGCGGGGCGCTCGCAAAGGTCAGCGATGCACCACCCATGACCACGACCGCCATTGCGCCGAGAGTGGCGATGTCGTGCGCGGTCGGCTTCAGCACCATGTCGGCGACGACGACGATCATGATGACGAAATCGAACTTGACGATCCGTATCATGCGGCGCCCAAACGCTATGGCAGCCGGGGTCATGCCGTCCGCGGCAAGCATTGTGGCAAGCTTTTCGAACGAAGGCTTCAGCACGAGGATACCGGTCAGAAACGCGGCGGCGTAGCCGCAAAGGCCGATGACGACCCAAAGGTCGGAGAAGCCGGTCCATAGCGAAGTCAGCACCAGGCCAGAAGCCAGGGTCGCGACGGACGCCGGCACGAACAGACGCAAGCCGAGTTTGTCCGTCGTTCTCAGCATGACCATCAGCGTCTCGTCGTCGCCGGCGCGATCGGCGAGTATCGAAATCAGCAGCATGGCGAAACCGCCGCCGAGCCAGAGGATCGCTGCCATGACGTGCAGGAATTTGAAGAGAGAATACCAGTCCATTGCCGCTCCTTGTGCATCGTTCCGGGGGTAAACGCTGCTTTCGCGCGTCTGCTTCCGAAGGAGGGCGGATTATCTCCGTACATGTATCCAGAAGATGCCGCGTGGGTGCCGGCTTGTTGCGGTGGCGCCGTCGCCGGATTTTACCGCAGCCCGCACAATACCCGGCATTTGCCGGATGGACGCCGTGTCGGCATTGGCTGGTTTCGCGGCATGATCCTGAAACCTGCGGGGACTAAGCCGCTCGCGACCGACGCTCCATTTTGGCCGCGCGCGGTCGGACCAAGTCTGCAACAACCATCGAGGGTATCCCATGCAAGGCGTAGCACGAAATTTCTTCACCCTGGCCGTCATCTATTCCCTGTGCGGCATGGCGCTCGGCCTGCATATGGCGATCTCCAATGACCATGGGCAGATGCCGACCCACGCGCACACCATGGTGGCGGGCTGGCTGATGTCGGCGGTGTTTGCCTTCTTCTACCACCTGTTTCCAGCGGTCGGGCAAAAGACGATTGCCGTCGTGCATTTCTGGCTGACGGCAATCTGCGGCATCGCACTGATGATCGGGCTTTACTTTGAACTTGCCGGCCATCCGGAGATCGAGCCGGTGCTGGCTTCCTCCTCGATGGGGTTTTATGCGGCAATGCTGCTGTTCGCCTTCATTTCCTTGCCGGCTGTGTGGAAGAAGGCATGAACAAGCTGACGATCAGGCTTCGGGGGCCGTTGTGCTGAGACGGCACAGAAGGGCAGCGGTCGATCAAGAAATATCCGCGCCGTTAAGGGTTCATTAAGCTTTACAGGTGTTTACTATGTCCATCCAGTGATCTGGATTCTTACCGAGTGGTTGGAGCCACTTCGTTTGACGCCTCCCTGTTGAACTCCTGAGAGCCGCCTTATCCGCGGCTCTTTTTTTGTCTGCTTTTGGTCCGCTTGGCGCCCCTGCGCAGGCGTTAACCGTTTGTTAAACATGTGCTTGCCTTCGCCGGCGGCGAAGCGCATTTTCAAGCTTCAGTCATCTAGGGTGCCGGCGTGACGGCGATGAAGCCGAATCAGCCGACGGGGCAGTGCAGGGGCGTATCGATGAACGAGCCTTCGAAGGGCAGCGCGAAAACCATCAAGCTGGCGGAACGCCGGGTTTTCTCCCAATCCTTCAAACCGCTCTACCAGGAAGGCATGGGCCTGGTTGAGCAAGCAGCGGAATATCTCGACGGCAAGGGCCGGGCCGAGGCCAAGAAGCTGTCCAGACTGGCGGCGACGCTCTATGCGGCCGAATCGATGCGGCTGACCACAAGGCTGATGCAGGTCGCCTCCTGGCTGCTTTTGCAGCGGGCGGCAAATTCCGGCGAGATGACCCGCGACCAGGTCGCCTCGGAAAAATCCAAGGTGCGTCTCGACACCGCCTCGGCGCATGACGAAGCGGTCGGCTGGGGCGAACTGCCGAAGGATTTCCTCGACCTCGTCACCCGCTCGCTGCGCCTGCAGGCGCTGGTGCGCCGCATGGACGAAGAGATCTATGGCGGCGCGTTTGCCGAGACGCCGGTAACAGGCCGCCGCGCCAATCCGGTTTCCGACCAGATCACGCTGCTGAATACGGCTTTCGCTCGAGGTTAAACGCTTCCCGTTTCCGGTTTGTTCACATTTCCCTGACATCGCTGTGCGCCGGAGGTAGACTTCGCGCATGAGGGAAGCGATTCGCATTATCGGTATCGATCCGGGGCTGAGGCGCACCGGATGGGGCATCGTCGAGAGCCTCGGCAACTCGCTGCGCTTTATCAGTTCCGGCACTGTACGCTCCGACGACAAGGCGGCGCTGGCGACACGGCTCTGCCAATTGCATGACGGGCTGGCCGAGATCCTGCATGCGGCCATGCCGCAGGAAGCGGCCGTCGAGCAAACCTTCGTCAACAAGGATGCGGTGGCGACACTGAAGCTCGGCCAGGCGCGCGGCATAGCCATGCTGGTGCCGGCGCTCGCCGGCCTTGTCGTCGCCGAATATGCCCCCAATGCCGTCAAAAAGGCGGTGATCGGCGTTGGCCATGGCGACAAGAAGCAAATCCACATGATGGTCAAGGTGCTGTTGCCGAAAGCCGTTTTCGACACCGAACATGCCGCCGACGCGCTAGCTATCGCCATCTGCCACGCGCATCACCGGCAAAGCGTCGCCTACAGGATGGCGCTGGCATGAGGGATCACGCATGATCGGCAAATTGAAAGGCACGCTGGACGAGATCGACGAGGACTTCTGCCTCGTCGATGTGCACGGCGTCGGCTATGTCGCCTATTGCTCGGCGCGCACGCTGGCCGCGCTGCCTTCGCCCGGCGAGGCGGTGGTGCTGTTCATCGAGACCTATGTGCGCGAGGACATGATCCGGCTCTACGGTTTCCAGTCGGTGCTTGAGCGCGAGTGGTTCCGGCTGTTGATGAGCAATGTGCAAGGCGTCGGCGCCAAGGTGGCGCTGGCCATCCTGTCGACGCTGGCGCCGGCAGACCTCGCCAATGCGATCGCACTGCGCGACATCGCCATGGTCAGCCGCGCGCCCGGCGTCGGCAAGAAGGTGGCCGAGCGCATCGTCACCGAGTTGAAGAACAAGGCGCCGGCCTATGCCGGAACCGCCTCCGGCACCATCGGCCTTAAGCAGGAGCTCGGGGAAGGCGTGGCGCCGGCGCCGATCACCGACGCCGTCTCGGCGCTGGTCAATCTCGGCTATTCGCGCGACACCGCAGCCAATGCTGTCGCGGCGGCGCTGAAGACGGCCGGCGAGGACGCCGATGCCTCGAAGCTCATTCGTTTCGGGCTGAAGGAACTGGCGCGGTGAGTGATTGCTTGTCCGGTCCTTTGCCCTGTGCGAGGAAGGCCGCATGAGCCTTTCACCCCGCCTCATTGCCCCGGAAAAGCGCGGCGAGGATGCTGAGCAGACCTTGCGGCCGCAGACGCTCGCCGATTTCGTCGGCCAGGCCGCGGTGCGGGCCAACCTCAAAGTCTTCATCGAGGCCGCCAAGGGCCGCAGCGAGGCGCTTGACCATGTGCTGTTCGTCGGGCCGCCGGGGCTTGGCAAGACAACGCTGGCGCAGATCATGGCGCGCGAGCTCGGCGTCAATTTCCGCTCGACCTCCGGTCCGGTGATCGCCAAGGCCGGCGATCTCGCCGCACTTCTCACCAATCTCGAAGACCGCGATGTGCTGTTCATCGACGAGATCCACCGGCTCAATCCGGCAGTCGAGGAGATCCTTTACCCGGCGATGGAGGATTTCCAGCTCGACCTGATCATCGGCGAAGGTCCGGCGGCACGCTCGGTCAAGATCGATCTTGCCCGCTTCACGCTCGTTGCCGCCACCACCAGGCTCGGCCTTTTGACCAACCCGCTGCGTGATCGCTTCGGCATTCCGGTGCGGCTCAATTTCTATTCTGTCGAGGAACTGGAGCAGATCGTGCGGCGCGGCGCCCGCATCCTGCAAATGCCGCTTGGCGACGATGGCGCGCTGGAGATCGCACGTCGCGCCCGCGGCACGCCGCGCATCGCCGGCCGGCTGCTGCGCCGGGTGCGCGACTTCGCCTCCGTTGCCGGCGACGGTCACGTCGACAAGCAGGTTGCCGACGAAGCCCTGACGCGGCTGGAGGTCGACGCGCTCGGCCTCGACGCGCTCGACCGCCGCTATCTCTCGATGATCGCGCGCAATTTCGGTGGTGGGCCGGTCGGCATCGAAACCATCGCCGCCGGCCTATCCGAGCCGCGCGACGCCATCGAGGACATTATCGAGCCCTATCTGATCCAGCAGGGTTTCATCCAACGCACGCCACGCGGCCGCGTGCTGACCGCCAATGCCTGGCGCCATCTCGGCCTCGACGCACCGAAGGATCTGGCGCAGCAGCAGATCAACCTGTTCCAGGAAGAGTAACGGAGATTTGTCCTCCGGAACGGGCTGTCTGCGCAGAATTTCCTCAAGCCTGCCAGCGTGAAGGCGCATTCCTGGATGCTATCGGGCGTCGTAGTGTCGGCGCGAACTGCTCCGATCAAGCGTCGGAGCCAGAAAAGTGATCACCAGACGCGGGTTCCTGAAATTCGTCGGGGGTTCGTTCCTCTCGCTGGCGTCGCTCAGTGCCTATGCGGTCGGCATCGAGCCGATGCTGTTGACCCATGTGAAGCGCTACCGGCTGACGCCGCCGCATTGGCCGGCGGGCTTGAAGCTGCGCGTTGTAGCACTTGCCGATATTCACGCCTGCCGCCCCTGGATGACGCCTGAGCGGATCGCTTCGCTCGTCGAGGGTGCGAACGTGCTGCAGCCCGATCTGATCGTACTGCTCGGCGACTATATCTCAGGCATGTCCCTGGTGACGAACCGGGTGGAGGCCCATGAATGGGCGCCGGCCTTGTCAGGACTGAAGGCGCCGCTTGGTGTCCTGTCGATCCTCGGCAATCACGACTGGTGGCACGATCCTTTCGCGCAGCAGGCCGGAGCGGGGCCGACTGTGGCGCGCAAGGCATTGGAGGAAGCCGGCATCTCGGTTCTGGAGAACGACGCTGTGCGTCTGGAAAAGAATGGATACGGCTTCTGGATCGCCGGACTCGCCGACCAGCTGGCCCTGTTACCGAACAAGGCCGCAGGCCGCGACAAATTTGAAGGCCTCGACGATCTCGACGGCACGCTGGCCAAGATCACCGACCAGGCACCGATCATCCTGCTTGCGCATGAGCCTGACATTTTCCCGAAAGTGCCGTGGCGGGTTTCGCTGACGCTGTCGGGCCACACACATGGCGGGCAGGTCAGGCTGTTCGGATATTCACCGGTGGTGCCGTCCCGCTTCGGCAACCGCTTTGCCTATGGCCATGTCGTCGAGAATGACCGCAATTTGATCGTGTCAGGCGGGCTCGGCTTCAGCATCGCGCCGGTGCGCTTTGGCATGCGGCCGGAGATCCTACAGATCGACCTCGGTTAGAGCATGCCGGTATTCAGGTGATGCCGGCCTGCAAATGAGGTGTTCCTGCGCTTCCGGTAGTCACGGACCAAAGTCCGCTCCGTTCCGGTTCTCGGACCCCTCATTTCCGACTCGGCCTGATCTGGATCTCGACATGCCCTAGGGCTAATGGAGCGAGCGGATTGCATCCATCACGGCGGGTTCGGCCTTTTCGCCGTTGAAGGCATCGACGATGCCGAAGGCGCCGCCAAAACTCCACACCGACCATGAGAAGCCATGCGCCTCGGCGCGCGCGATCATGTCCTTGACATAGGCGGCGCGGTATTTGGGCGGCATCACATAGGGGTTGCCATACTCCTGTCGGATCATGCCGAACTCGCCCAGCGTGATGTTTTCCGGCTTGATGGCGTTGGCCTTCGCCCAGGCCTCGACCTTTTCGAACGGCGCATCCATGACGCCGAGCAGCTTTTCGTCCGTGTCCATGCTGGCGGCTTGTTCATCGAGATAGGCGAGCAGGCCGTTCCGTCTGGTCCATGGCGCCTCGGCTTTTATCTTGGCGCGGATCGCATCCAGCGTCGCATCGAGCTCGGCGCGCGGCACCGCGGTCAGCGGATAGGGCAGCCCGGTAACATAAAGAATGAAATCGCCGGCCCAGGTCGCGCCCTGATGCGTCAGCAGGAACGGGTCGTAGGAGTGGAAGGTCCAGATGAGGTTGTCGTCGGGGATCGACTTTGGGTCGATCTTGACCAGCGAAGCCGCATTGGAATAACAGGCGCCGGTAAGGATCAGCGTCAGCCTGGTGGCCGAGGCGCGCGCGGCCGCGAACAGCTTTTGCTGACGCTCCGGCCACAGGCTGGTGCCATCGCTGTCGCAGTCGACGATAGGCTCGTTCATCGGCTCGAAAGCGACCTGCGCCGGGTCCTCAGTGGCAAGCGTGCGCGCCATTTTGCGGACGACCTCGACATAGGCGTCGAAGGTTGCGGGATCGTCCATCACCTGGCCCATGCCGATCTCGCGGCCGCCGCCGGCCGGGATCAGGTGCATGTCGACGATCACTTTCAGACCGGCCCGGTTGATCATGCGCGCCGAGTCCCGCACGCTGGCATAAAGGTCGTCACGCAGCGCCAGTGTCTGATACGACATAAACGGCGAGGGATCGACCGGCATGCGCAGAAAGTCGAAACCGGCGGCCTTCAGCGCCTTGAGGTCATCCTCGTTGAGGAACTTGCGCCATTCCGGATAGGGCAGGATGGCTTGTCGGTCGTTCCATTTGTCTTCCCCGACCCAGGTCGTCCACTGGTCGAGGTTGAGGCCGCGCTTCATCGAAAAGCTAGCGGCCTGACCGGGAAGCGCAGACGCCGCCAGCACCAGCAGCGCTGCCATCACGGTCTTGATCATCGCCGTCAACAGTGCCATCCGGTTTGCTGCGCTGGTGATTTTGGCAAGACAGGTGCCCCGCCGGGGGCAAAAAGGAAAGCGCGATGGACGATCATGGTGAATCGGCGGCGCTTGCCGGCGGGCTTTCCGGAGCCTTGACGGAATTCGGCCATCGGCTGATGGCGCGAGTCTATTATGCCGACACCGATTTTTCCGGCGTCGTCTACCACGCGCGCTATCTCGAATTCTTCGAGCGCGGCCGCTCGGACTATCTCAGGCTGGCGGGCGTCCACCACACAGAACTTCACGAAGGCAAGCACGGCGAACGGATCGTCTGGGTGGTGCGGCGGATGGAGATAGATTTCCGCTCGCCTGCCCGCATGGACGACATCCTGACCATCGACACATCAACGCAGGATATTTCCGGCGCCCGCATCGTCATGGCGCAGCAATTGAAACGCGGGACAGAGGTTCTGGTCGAAGCAAAGGTCGAGGCGGCGATCATCGGCGAGAACGGCCGGCCGAAGCGCTTTCCGAAAGAATGGATCGCGGCCTTTCTACCAGGAGCAAGCTGATATCCAGGCCTGCCGGCCGGCAACGAGCGGCCAATCGGCAGCGCATTCGATTGTGGATGGATGGCCCGCGTCGTGCCTTGGCGCGGCAATGCGCCGCGCCATATTTCCTAACCCATCCTTAACCATAACGGTTCATGAAGAGATCGGTGAAGATTGGAAGAATCCGCGCGCCTTCCTTTCACCAATATTTGCCCTGAAAAGGCCGCCAACGGTGCATTTTGGGGTTAATCCGGAAGCCAAGCGCGAACGGACCACAAGGGATGCCCATGGGCCAGCCGCCAGCGATGCCCGGAAAATCTTAAGGACTGAAGCATGGAAACTACCGCACTCGCCGATCCGGCAGCGCAATTGTCGATTTGGGCGCTGTTCACACAGGCCAGCTGGGTGGTCAAGCTGGTCATGATCGGTCTGCTCTGCGCCTCGGTCTGGACCTGGGCGATCATCGTCGACAAGCTGGTCAGCTATGCCCGCATGCGTCTGTCGCTCAATCGCTTCGAACAGGTGTTCTGGTCGGGGCAGTCGCTGGAAGAGCTCTATCGCACGCTTGCCGACCGCAAGACGACGGGCATGGGTGCGATCTTCGTTGCGGCCATGCGCGAATGGAAGAAGAGCTTCGAGAAGGGGGCCAAATCGCCGCTCGGCCTGCAGACCCGCATCGACAAGGCGATGGACCTGGCGTTGACGCGCGAGATGGAGAAGCTGGAGGGCCGTCTCGGCTTTCTCGCCACCACTGGTTCGGCCGCACCCTTCATCGGCCTGTTCGGCACCGTCATCGGCATCATGACCTCGTTCCAGGCGATTGCCGGTTCGAAGAACACCAGTCTCGCGGTTGTTGCACCCGGCATTGCCGAAGCGCTGCTGGCGACGGCCATCGGTCTTCTCGCCGCCATACCGGCGGTTATCGCCTACAACAAGCTGTCATCCGACGCGAACAAGATCGCGGTGCGGATGGAAGGGTTCTCGGATGAGTTCTCCGCCATACTCTCGCGCCAAATCGATGAAAAAGTAGCGCCTAAGGGCTGAGGTAAGAAGATGGGTATGTCGGTTGGCATGGCAGGACGCGGCGGGCGCGGACACAGGCGGCGCGGCCGCCACCATGCATTGATGTCGGAAATCAACGTCACGCCGATGGTCGACGTGATGCTGGTGCTCTTGATTATCTTCATGGTCGCCGCACCTATGTTGACGGTCGGAGTGCCGGTCGACCTGCCGGAGACGAAGGCCAAGGCTATGAACGCCGACACCCAGCCGATCACCGTTTCGATCGACGCGGCCGGCAAGATTTTCCTGCAGGAGACCGAAATCCCAAGGGAAGAGCTGGTCGCCAAACTGCAGGCGATTTCCAAGACCGGCTACGAAGAGCGCATCTTCATCCGCGGCGACAAGGCGACCAACTATGGCGCCGCGATGGAGGTCATGGCCCTCATCCAGGCCGCCGGCTACAAGAATATCGGCCTGATTTCACTGCAGCAACAGGATCAGTAGACGCACGATGAAGACCGGCCTCACCACATCGGTGATACTGCATACGGTGGCACTGGCCTTCGGCCTGTTCACCCTGTCGGCGCCGGCCGCGCTGCCGTCCACGGATGTGGAGTCGATAGCGGTCGACATCGTTCCCATGGAAGCCATTGCGCAGACGCTGCAGGGCGACAAGAAGGCGGTGATGCACGAAAAGCCGGCGCCGATGCCGACCAAGCGTCCCGACATCGTGCCAGATGCACAGAAAATCGGCGAGAACAGCGTTGATACCGACAAGCCGGTGACGGACGAGCCCAAGCCGAAGCCGGTGGAGAAAACAGCGACGGCTGCTCCGGCGCCGACCCCGACCGAAAAGCCGAAGACCGAGGACACGCCGAAGCCGAAGGAAGCGCCGAAGCCGACACCTGCGACGGAGGTGGCGCCGGAGCCGCAGCCGAAGGAAGAGGTCAAGCCCGAGCCGGTGAAGCAGGTTGAACCGAAGCCGACCCCGGTGAAGGAGCCTGCACCAACACCGCAGCCGGACACGACCGCCGCCATAGAGCCGAAGCCACGCGTGAAGCCCGACGCGGTCGCCGAAGCCATATCGGATCAGCAGCCTCTGGAAGAAGCGCAGCTTCCGACTTCCGCTCCTGCTCCCGAAGCACGGCCGAAGCCGCAGCCGGCGCAGGCCGAAAGCGCGAAGGCACCGGACCGCAAGGACGCTGACAAGCCGGTCAAGGAAGCCTCGTCGAAGCCGAAGTCGGATGACAAGCAGTTCAATGAGGCTGACATCAAGGCTTTGCTCGACAAGCAGAAGCCATCCGGCGGCGGCGCCAAGCGCTCGACCCAGCAGGCATCGCTAGGCGGCGACAAGGATCAAGGCCAGAAGCTGTCGAAGTCCGAGCAAGGGGCATTGGAAGAACAGCTCGGTGGCTGCTGGACCCTCCCGGTTGGGCTTGAGGGTTCTGAGGATTTCACCGTGGTGATCCGTTTCAGCCTGGATGCCTCCGGCAAGCTGGAGGGCCGTCCGACCGTCGAGAAGTCCAGCGGCAACCCCCAATTCGACAGCAGCGCGGTTCGCGCTGTGCAGAAATGCGATGTCGCCGGCCTGCAGGTGCCCGCCGGAAAGCATGACATTTGGTCCGACGTTCGCGTCAACTTCGATCCCAGAGCGATGCTTGGCCTGTAGCCTGAGCACCCAGAAATCAGCAAGAGAAGCGAGAAGACATGAAATCCATCCTCAAGCCGCTCCTGATGGTCGCCGCGATGGCGATGGGCATGAACGCCGTCGTCACCTTGCCTGCTCGAGCAACCCTCGAGCTCAACGTCAACAAAGGCAATGTCGAACCGATGCCGATCGCCATCCCAGATTTCCAGGGAGGGCTCGGCGCGCAGATTTCCGAGATCGTCACCGCCGACCTGAAGCGCTCCGGTCTCTTCGCACCGATAGACAAGAACGCCTTCATCGAGAAGATCGCCAATCCGGATGCGCAGCCCCGTTTCGACGACTGGAAGGTGATCAATGCGCAGGCGCTGGTCACCGGCAGCGTGAGCAAGGAGGCGGACGGCCGAATCCGCGCCCAGTACCGACTATGGGATATTTTTGGCAACCAGCAGATAGCCGGGGAGCAGTTTTTCGCCAACGACGCAAATCAACGCCGTGTCGCCCACATCATCGCCGATGCGATCTATGAGAAGCTCACCGGCGAGAAGGGCTATTTCGACACACGCGTCGTCTTCATCGACGAATCCGGCGCCAAGAATGCGCGCAAGAAGCGGCTCGCCATCATGGACCAGGACGGCGCCAATGTGCGCTATCTCTCCGATGGCCGCTCGATCGTGCTGACGCCGCGTTTCTCGCCGAATCGGCAGGAAATCACTTACATGTCGTATGAAAGCGGCCAGCCGCGGGTCTATCTGCTGCAGATCGAGACCGGACAGCGCGAACTGGTCGGCAACTTTCCCGGCATGACCTTTGCGCCGCGCTTCTCGCCCGACGGCCAGAAGGTGATCATGAGCCTGCTGCGCGACGACGGCAATTCCAACATCTTTGCCATGGATCTGCGCAGCCGCTCGACCACCAGGCTCACCAATTCGACGGCGATCGATACCTCGCCGTCTTATTCGCCCGACGGCAGCAAGGTGGTGTTCACTTCCGACCGTGGCGGCCGCGCGCAGATCTATGTGATGGGCGCCGACGGCTCGGGCCAGACCCGCATCTCGTTCGGCGACGGCGTCTATTCGACGCCGGTGTGGTCGCCGCGCGGCGACCTCGTCGCCTTCACCAAGCAGACCGGCGGCGAATTCCAGATCGGCGTCATGAAGACCGACGGTTCGGGCGAGCGCATCCTCTCCTCGGGCTTCCAGCAGGAGGGACCGACCTGGGCGCCCAACGGCCGCGTGCTGATGTTCTTCCGCGACTCCGCCGGCGGCCCAAAACTGGTTTCCGTCGATCTCACCGGCCGCAACGAACAGTCGATCCCGACCGCGAATTTTGCTTCCGACCCGGCGTGGTCGCCGCTGCTGGAGTAACTAAGTTTCGGCCTGGCCCGCTCGCTTCGTTGCAACTCGGCAACACTACCTTAAAAGCCCCGTTTTTGGGGCTTTTTTCACGCCAAAGTCGCGTTTTGGCCGCATTTCCGCCTACGGTCCGCGACCATTGTGGCATCAGGTCATTTTGGCTGGGGACGGCGGCTGAAACCAAATTTTAACCGTGTTTCTTGAATGCCGGTTAACCCAAACGTGGTTACTGGGTGATCAACGAAGTCACTCGAATACGAAGGAGAGGCGGCATGGGCCGTATCGCAGCACTTACCAGAAACCCGGCGATGATCGCCCTGATCGCGATGCTCGCCATCACCGGTTGCGCCTCGAAGAAAACCCCTAACAACGCTGCCGATCTCGGTCTCAATGGCGCGGGTGCGGCAACGCCGGGCTCGGCGCAGGACTTCACCGTCAACATTGGCGACCGCATCTTCTTCGACACGGACTCGACCGCGATCCGCGCCGATGCGCAGACGACGCTGTCGCGCCAGGCGCAGTGGCTCAACCAGTACAAGCAGTACGCCATCGTCGTCGAAGGCCATGCCGACGAACGCGGCACGCGTGAATACAATCTGGCTCTCGGCGCCCGCCGCGCCGCCGCCACCCGCGACTTCCTGGTCGCCAGGGGCGTTTCGGCGAGCCGCCTGAAGACCATTTCTTACGGCAAGGAACGTCCGGTCGCGGTCTGCGACGACATCTCCTGCTGGTCGCAGAATCGCCGCGCCGTCACCACGCTCTCCGGCGCCGGCTCCTGATGAGTAAGACGGCGGCCTTAGTCGCATAATTGCAACACTTCCATGCGAAAGGCGGCCTTGTGGCCGCCTTTTTCAGTTTCGGTCCCGGAAACAAACCCGGAAACAAAATTTGGCCGAAGTCTCGCCTCCTGCTAAGAGCCGAGGGCGTCGTGCCGGTCCCACTGTGATCGGAAGGCGCGAACAGGCCCACGATATTCACGGCGAGAGGCACATGCATTTCAGATCGGTCTTGAGCGGCACGCTTGCGCTGCTGCTCGTATCAGGCTTCGCGGCTTCTGCGAGCGGCACCGGACAACCCGCGGATAGCGGCTTTTCCTTCCATCTGCCGACGCTCGGCATTTTCGGCAAGAAGGAGAAGCCGGAGCAGCAACAGATCGCGCAGCAGCAGGACGGCACCGCCGCCGCGGGGCTGGAAGATCAGCTCCGGCAGATGAACGGCAAGCTCGAGGAACTCAACTTCCAGATCCTGCAGATGCAGGAGCAGATGCGCAAGCAGCAGGAAGACAACGAGTTCCGCTTCCAGCAGTTGGAAGGCGGCTCCAGCGGGCAGCCGCCGGCTCAGAAGAAATCGGAGGCCGCGCCGCAGGACGGTGGCGCGGGCACCGGCGTCGCCGAGGCCCCGGCAGACCAGGCGCCGGCCGATGCCGGCGCGCAGCCGGATGGCGGCCCGAGCGTCGGCGAGGTCATCGTTGAATCGCAGACCGGCGATCCCGGCAAGGTGATCAACGGCACGCCGCCCAAGACCTTCGGCACCATTACCGTCGACAAGAACGGCAATGTAATCGACGCCGGCGGTAACACGCAGGCAGCGGCGCCGGCGGAAGGTGCGGCTCCCGCCGCCGAGGCGCCGGCTACCGGGGCTAAGACCGGCAAGTCCGACGGCACGGTGGTGGCGGCGCTGCCTGCCACCAACAACCCGGAAGAGATCTACCGCAACTCCTACCAGTTCATCCTGTCGGGCGACTACAGCACCGCCGAGCAGGGTTTTCGCGACCACATCGCCCGCTTCCCGAAGGACGCCAAGGCGGCGGACGCGCATTACTGGCTTGGCGAATCGCTGCTTGGCCAGCAGAAGTATCATGACGCTGCCGAGGTTTTCCTCTCCGCCAGCAAGGACTATCCGAAGGCCAAGAAGGCGCCTGACATGCTCCTGAAGCTTGGCGTGTCGCTGGTCGGCCTCAAGCAGAAGGATGTCGCCTGCGCCACCTTCGGCGAGATCGGCAAGCGCTATCCCGATATTTCGGCCGCGCTCAAGGAACGCGTCAAGCAGGAGAGGGCGCTGGCGGCGTGCTAGTCTTTGCCGTGTTGTCCCAGAACCGGGACCACTTTTGCGCGACATGCACTGATGCTCGATACCGAGCCTGACCTTTCGAATTTTTCGCAGATCGACTTTACCAACGGCGCGCTTGCGGCCGTGTCCGGCGGCAGCGACTCGACCGCCCTCCTTCTTCTCCTCAAGGCTCACCTCGACCGCAGCGCCCCGACCGCCCTGCTGCTGGCGGTGACGATCGACCACGGCCTGCGTCCGGAAGCAGCAGTCGAAGCGCGCAGCGTGGCAAAGCTTTGTGCCGAGCGCGGCATCGCGCACCGGACGCTCAACTGGTCCGGCGCCAAGCCGTCGGCCGGCCTGCCCGCGGCGGCGCGCGAGGCGCGCTACCGGTTGCTGGCCGAGGCAGCGCAGGCGCAAGGCATTGGTGTGATCGTGACCGGCCACACCGCCGACGACCAGGCCGAGACCGTCCTGATGCGAGCCGCGCGGAATGATGGGCGAGATCTCGGTGAAACGGCAGGCCGAGGTCTCGCCGGCATGGCGCCGGCCACCCTCTATGACTGGCGGATCTGGATCGCGCGGCCGCTGCTCGGCGTACGGCGCGCGGCGTTGCGCGCCTTCCTGCAGCGCGAACATGTCGGCTGGGCGGAGGATCCGACCAACATCGACACGAACTTCGAACGCCCGCGCATCCGGGCCGTGCTCGGCGAAGACCGGAGCGGGCAGCGTTTTGCCGAAGCGATCGGCCTTGCCAGGCGGGCCGCCGGCCAGCGCGAACAACTCGGCCGCCGTGCCGCCGCCCTGATCGGTGAATTTGCCAGCCGGCCGGCGAGGGGTCTCATCCGTCTCGATCCCGGTCTTGCCGAAGCTGACGACACGCGAGCCGCGGTCTATGCGCTGCGTGTCCTGCTGGCGGCGACGGGCGGCACCGCCTTGTTGCCGGACCAGGCGCGCGGCGAAGCGCTGTTCGAGCAAATGCGGGCCGGTCGGCTTTGCGCCACATTGTCGCGGGCGGTCGTCGATATCAGGCGAAACGGCATCTTCCTGCGCCGTGAATCGCGCGACCTGCCGCGTTCCGCGCCGATAGCTGGCACTCTGCTTTGGGACGGTCGCCGGCGGATCACGCCAGACATCGAAGCCGGGGCGATCACATTGGGCGACAGTTCGGGTGCATGGTTGATCGCGCCGCTTGGCGCCGCTGCCGCCGCCAAAACGCAGATTGCCGGGGATGGCGCGCCGCCAAGCCTTGTGCGCGCCGCCCTGGCTGCGGAACCGGCGCTATGGCGCGGCGGCGAATGCCTTGGTTTTGCAGGGGATGTAGCGGCGGCGGCGGCAATCGCCGTCAGTCCCGCCGTTGCGCCCTTTGCCCGTTTTCTGCCGTGCTTCGATCTGGTGTTGGCGCAGGCCGTGGCCGAGTTGATCGGCGCACCGCCTGTCTCGGCTTGCCCTTTGGCCGCCACAGTGCCGGTTGATCATGGCGCGAAAGCTTAACCCAGACGTGCTGTTATGCTTGGCAAGGGGGGCGCTCTCCCTATGTTAGGCGCAAGTTTCCTCTCATGACGCGTGTCCCAGCGGGCACCAACGGGACAATTGATGAATCCGAATTATCGCAATCTCGCGCTCTGGGCGATCATAGCGGTCCTGCTCATTGCTCTCTTCAATCTGTTCCAGACGCCGCAGACTCGCGGGGCCTCGACCGACGTTCCCTATTCGCAGTTCCTGCAAGAGGTCGCGGCCGGCCGGGTCAAGACGGTGGTCATCGCCGGCGCCCGCATCACGGGCACCTACGCCGACAACGCCAATGGCTTCCAGACCTATTCGCCTGGCGATCCGCAGCTGGTCTCGCGGCTGCAGGACAAGAACGTCACCATCAATGCGCGGCCTGAGTCGGACGGTTCCAACTCGCTGTTCAGCTATCTGATCTCCTACCTGCCGATGATCCTGATCCTTGGCGTGTGGATATTCTTCATGCGCCAGATGCAGTCCGGCTCCGGCCGCGCCATGGGTTTCGGCAAGTCGAAGGCCAAGCTTCTCACTGAGGCGCATGGCCGCGTCACCTTCCAGGATGTCGCCGGCGTCGACGAGGCCAAGGAAGATCTGGAAGAGATCGTCGAGTTCCTGCGCGATCCGCAGAAGTTCCAGCGCCTCGGCGGCAAGATCCCGCGCGGCGTGCTTCTGGTCGGACCTCCCGGCACCGGCAAGACGCTGCTCGCCCGCTCCGTCGCCGGCGAGGCCAATGTGCCGTTCTTTACCATTTCGGGTTCCGACTTCGTCGAGATGTTCGTCGGCGTCGGCGCAAGCCGTGTCCGCGACATGTTCGACCAGGCCAAGAAGAATGCTCCCTGCATCATCTTCATCGACGAAATCGACGCTGTCGGCCGCCATCGCGGCGCCGGCCTCGGCGGTGGCAATGATGAGCGCGAACAGACGCTGAACCAGCTGCTGGTCGAGATGGACGGCTTCGAGTCCAACGAGAGCATCATCCTGATCGCCGCCACCAACCGGCCCGACGTGCTCGACCCGGCGCTGCTGCGTCCGGGCCGTTTCGACCGCCAGGTGGTGGTGCCGAACCCCGACATCGTCGGCCGCGAGAAGATCCTCAAGGTGCATGTGCGCAACGTGCCGCTGGCGCCGAATGTCGACCTCAAGGTGATCGCACGCGGCACGCCGGGCTTCTCGGGCGCCGACCTGATGAACCTGGTCAATGAATCCGCTCTGATGGCGGCGCGCCGCAACAAGCGACTTGTCACCATGGCCGAGTTCGAGGACGCCAAAGACAAGATCATGATGGGCGCCGAGCGCCGCTCGTCGGCCATGACCCAGGCCGAAAAGGAACTCACGGCCTATCACGAGGCCGGCCACGCCATCCTGGCGCTCAACGTGCCGTCGGCCGATCCGCTGCACAAGGCGACCATCATCCCGCGCGGTCGCGCGCTCGGCATGGTCATGCAGCTGCCGGAAGGCGATCGCTATTCGATGAGCTACAAATACATGATCTCGCGGCTTGCCATCATGATGGGCGGCCGCGTCGCAGAGGAGTTCAAGTTCGGCAAGGAGAACATCACCTCCGGCGCCTCTTCGGACATCGAGCAGGCGACAAAGCTGGCGCGCGCCATGGTCACGCGCTGGGGCTTCTCCGACAAGCTCGGCCATGTCGCCTATGGCGACAACCAGGAAGAGGTTTTCCTCGGCCATTCGGTGGCGCGCACGCAGAACGTCTCGGAAGAGACCGCGCAGATCATCGACGCCGAAGTGCGCCGGCTGATCGACGAGGCCTATGTCACGGCCAAGTCCATTCTGACCAAGAAGAAGAAGGAATGGATCGCTCTGGCGCAGGGCCTGCTCGAATACGAGACGCTTTCGGGCGAAGAGATCAAGCAGCTGATCGCCGGGCAGAAGCCCGCGCGAGATTTGGGGGATGATACCCCCACAAGCCGCGGCTCGGCTGTGCCGAAGTCCGGCCGCCGCAAAAAGGGTCCCGAGCCCGAAGGCGGCATGGAGCCTCAGCCGTCGAGCTGAGCTGACATCACTTGATGCAAGAAAACGCCGCGGCTCAATCCGCGGCGTTTTGCTATTCAGGGTCTCTCAAAGAGCATGCGGGACGGATGCATTTGCTTTGCCGGGGCGCACACCGTCAGTCCGGCCAGCATGTTGCTTGCCCCATCTGGCCAGCGGGATCAGGGCATTGTCCAGCTCGATGCCGAATTCGGTAATCGAGTATTCGACCCTCGGCGGCACCTCGGGAAAGATTTCGCGATGGACGATGCCGTCGGCCTCCATTTCGCGCAGCTGTTGGATCAGCATCTTTTCGCTGATGTCAGGCACCAGCCGCTTCAGCTCACCGAATCGTGCCGGCGCCTTGTGAATCTGCCAGAGCAGTAGCGCCTTCCATTTGCCGCTGATGACCTCCAGCGCCGGCCCCAATCCGCAACTATCTGGCTGTTTCTTTCCCATGTTTCATCCAATTCTGAGCAATCGGTGGGTAGCTTACATTTTTGTCGGTACTTGAGAAAAACCAAGCCGGTCCATAGCTTCAAACCAGCTCGCCGGCATCGGCGAACACCACAACATCATATCGGTACCTCGCTTCGACCTGCAAAGGCCGTCGGCGGCCGGATTTTGTCAAAAACGGATGGATCATGACACGATACGCAAACAAGAAGGCCGTTGTCATAGGCGGGACGCACGGCATGGGGCTCGCCGTTGCCGAAGCCCTGATCGAAAGCGGCGCCGAGGTCTTGGTCACTGGCCGCGACCAGCGCAACATCGAGGCCGCGCGAGCCAAGCTGCTTTCGCGAGCTCATGTCGTGCGGTCCAATATCTCAGACATGGCCGATATCGTCACGCTCGGTGCCGAAGTGGGGCAGAAGCTTGGCCAGATCGACTTCCTTCACGTCAATGCCGGGGTGGCCAATCTCGAACCCGTGGAGCGGGTCACCGAGGACAGTTACGATCGCACCTTCGACATCAACACCAAAGGCGCTTTCTTCACCGCGCAGCGCCTGCTGCCCCTCATCAGGGATGGTGGCGCCATAGTCTTCACCTCGTCGATCGCCGACGAATCCGGCACTGGCGGCATGAGCGTCTATTCCGGATCGAAGGCGGCACTGCGCGCCTTCGCCAAGGTCCTGGCCGCCGAGCTTCTGCCGCGCCGGATCCGCGTGAATGTGGTCAGCCCTGGTTTCATCGATACGCCGACGATGGGTGTGGCCGACGCCTCGGCCGAGGAGCGGGCCGCCTTCATGGCGATCGGCGACGCGGTCACGCCGATGAAGCGCCACGGCACGATGGAGGAGGTGGCGCGCGCAGTGCTGTTCCTGGCGTTCGACGCGACCTTCACCACGGGCGCGCGGCTGACCGTGGACGGTGGCCTTGGCCAGGACCTGAGCCCGATACCGGCGTAACCGCGCAACCAAACCAAGGAGAAGCGGAATGAGCGACATATCAGTAATCGGTCTCGGCGCCATGGGCACGGCGCTTGCCGAAGCCTTTCTGAACCAGGGACATGGGGTGACGGTGTGGAACCGTTCTCCGGCAAGGGCTGAGGCTTTGGCAGCCAAGGGCGCCATTGTGGCCAAGAGTGTCGAGGAAGCCGTCAGATCGAGTCCACTGATCGTGGCGTGCCTGCTTGTCTATGACACCGTTGGTGAGGTGCTCGGCCCAAGCCGAGCCGCGCTGTCGGGCCGCACATTGGTCAATCTCACCAACGGCACGCCCGAGCAGGCGCGGGCGATGTCGGGCTGGGCGGTGAGCCAGGGCGCCAGCTATATCGACGGCGGCATCATGGCGGTGCCGCCGATGATCGGCGGGCCGCACGCCTTGATTCTCTACAGCGGTTCGCGCCAGGCGTTCGATGCCTGTTCGGGGCAGCTCGGAGCGCTCGGCACCAGCAAATTCCTCGGTGAGGATCCAGGCCTCGCGCCGCTCTATGATATCTCGCTTCTGACCGGCATGTACGGCATGTTCGCGGGCGTTCTGCAGGCGTTGGCATTGACGGGCGCAGCAGGAATCCCGGCCGGCGAGTTCATGCCGTTGCTGGCCTCCTGGCTTCAGTCGATGCAAGGCCTGCTGCCGAAGTGGGCGGAACAGATCGACAGTGGCGATCACACCAGCAATGTCGTTTCCAACCTGGGCATGCAGGCTGATGCCTATGTCAATCTCATCGATGCCAGCAGGTCGGCTGACGTCAGCACCGAACTCGTCTTGCCGATGCAAAGCCTGATGAAGCGCGGGGTGGCTGCCGGCCAGGCCAATGCCGATCTTACAAGCCTGGTCGCACTGCTCTCGAAACAAGGCGCTTGACGGGGAAGACCCAAGAGAAGGCCCGCCAACCTTGCGGTTGGGGGCCTTCGATCTTCAAACGCTGCTGGTCGATCAGCTCTTCAGCTTGGCGTTGCAGAGGCTGTAATAGCCGCCGCCCTTCTGGATCCAGCGAAGGCCGTTCAACGTACCCGCGTCCTTGTTGCCGTGGTAGCCCTGCAGGCATGTCTTCATCCGCGCCTTCGAGGGCTTCTCGGTCTTGAATTCGGCGGCGAGGGTGGTCGGGAATGTCACGCCCGTCGGCGCTACAGCGAGGGCGACCGCCGCGCTGGTTTCCTTCTGCGGCTGCGGCTCGGTTTTGACCGCATCCGCATTGGCACTCTCCGCAGCTGACGTCGCACACTTCTCTGTGCGGAAAGCGGTCCAATCCATGCCGTTCAGAGTGCCGCCTTCCTTGGCTGTGCGATAAGCCTCGCCGCATTCCTTCATTGTCAGTGCGCTTGCAGGGGTGACGCTCCACGCAATCCATGCCGTCACAGCCAATGCCGCCAATTTCAATCTGGACATAAGACCCTCCTGGTTGACAAAAGTTCGATGTCCTTTTGTATACCATTTGTTCTGCATATGTTCAATTGGAATCTTTGCGAACCACCGATATGTCTGGGGTGGGCAGTGTGGGCGAATAGATGATGCCGACAGCTTCCGCGATATGTAGACGTCGATCAACGCCGGGTGTGTTCGAGCGCAATAAAAAGGCCCGCGCATGCTGCGATGCGCGGGCCTCTGTCTGGAGAATATGGCTACGCGATCAGCTCTTCAGCTTGGCATTGCAGAGGCTGTAGAAGCCGCCGCCCTTCTGGATCCAGCGCAGGCCATTCAGCGTGTTGGCGTCCTTATTGGCGTAGTAGAGCTCGAGGCAGGTGTGCATGCGGCCCTTGGCCGGCGTCTCGCCGGCGTATTTCTTCGAGATCGCGGCCGGGAACTTCACGCCCTTGGGAGCGGTGACCGAGGGCTTCTCGGGCTCGCTGGTATAGGTCGCCTCGCTCGGAGCGGGCACGGTGTCGTCGTCATCTGCGCCTGCGCCGCATTCGGCCTTGCGGAAGTCGTTCCACTTCTTGCCGCCCAGAGTATTGGCAGACTTGGCAGCCTGGTACTTGGCGCTGCAATCGGCCATGCTCAGGCCCTTGCCGCTGCTGTCGGCAGCTGCCTTGGTGGTTGCCTTGGCGGGTGCTGCCGCGGCCGAGGCCCCGGCGGCGCATTCGGTCTTGCGGAAGTCGTTCCACTTCACGCCGTTCAGCGTGCCGGCGGCCTTTGCCGCCTGGTATTTGGTGCTGCATTCCTTGGCCGTCAGGCCCTTGGCACCATCGTCGGTTGTGGCTGCGGCCTTGGTCGTGGCCTTGGCCGGTTCTGCCGCGGCGGATGCGCCGGCGGCGCATTCGGTCTTGCGGAAGTCGTTCCACTTTGCGCCATTGAGCGTACCGGCGGCCTTGGCAGCCTGGTACTTAGCGCTGCATTCCTTGGCCGTCAGACCCTTGGCGCCATCATCAGCAGCGGCGGCCTTGGTCGTGTCCGTCTTGGCCGCAGCGGCCTTCTTGGCCGCCGGCTTTGCGGTCTCGGTGGTGGCCGCCGCGTCGGTGCCGCACTCGGCCTTCCGATACTGATTCCAGGTCTGCCCGTTCAGCGTGCCGGCGTCCTTGGCGGCATTATACTTGGTACTACACTGGGCCATGGTCAGCGCGCTGGCGGGCGCCGCCATGAACAAGGTTGCGACGGCAAGACCCGTCAAAGTTGCAAGTCGGTGGATGAGCATGCGTTTCTCCCGTTGCTGCGCCCATAGGTTGTACCTGTGTCAATCAATAGCTCTCAACGCTAGGCTGCGCCAGATGCTAAACGGCGTTCTCCCGATAAGGTGATGGACCCTTGCGATCTGCCCCTCCAACAGTCCGGCTTACCGGCCCAATCTGCGCAGTGTGGCCCAGTGTGAATGCTATATTGCGGCAACACCGTGTCATGATACGCTGCCAACGCTCCGAACAGCCTGCTACAATGATTTTCTAAGAATTGGTAATATACAATCACACAATGTGATAGTCGGGCTCGGACCAATTGTGGCATTACGAGCCGGCTGAAACCGACGGGGATTCTGGCAAGCATGGCAGGACGTTATTTTGGCACCGACGGCATTCGCGGGCGCGCCAACAAGTTTCCGATGACGGCTGAGATCGCGATGCGGGTCGGCATGGCCGCCGGCCTGTCGTTCCAGCGCGGCAGCCATCGCCACCGCGTCGTGCTCGGCAAGGACACCAGGCTGTCCGGCTACATGATCGAAAACGCCATGGTGTCCGGCCTGTGCGCGGCCGGCATGGATGTGTTCCTGCTCGGCCCGATCCCGACACCGGCGGTCGCCATGCTGGTGCGCTCGCTGCGCGCCGATATCGGCGTCATGATCTCGGCCTCGCACAACCCTTATTACGACAACGGCATCAAGCTGTTCGGTCCCGATGGCTACAAGCTCTCCGACGAGATCGAGGAGCGCATCGAGAGCATGCTCGACAGGGATATCGAACTGGCGCTCGCCGATTCCGACGGGCTCGGCCGCGCCAAGCGCGTCGACGGCGTGCATGACCGCTACATCGAATTCGCCAAGCGCACGCTGCCGCGCTCGATGTCGCTGTCGGGTCTCAGGATCGTCGTCGATTGCGCCAATGGCGCAGCCTACAAGGTGGCGCCCGCCGCACTTTGGGAACTGGGCGCCGAGGTCATTGCCATCAATGTCGATCCGAACGGTTTCAACATCAACAAGGAATGCGGCTCGACCCATCCGGCCGGCCTGCAGAAGAAGGTGCATGAAGTGCGCGCCGATATCGGCATCGCACTCGACGGCGATGCCGACCGTGTCGTCATCGTCGACGAGAACGGCGCCATCGTCGACGGTGACCAGATCATGGCGCTGATCGCCGAGTCCTGGCACCAGAGCGGGCGATTGGCCGGCGGCGGCGTCGTCTCGACGGTGATGTCCAATCTCGGCCTCGAACGCTTCCTTGGCGACATGAAGCTGCAGCTGCATCGCACCAAGGTCGGCGACCGCTATGTCGTGGAACATATGCGCGCGCACGGGTTGAATGTCGGCGGCGAGCAGTCGGGCCACATTGTGCTGTCCGATTTCTCGACCACTGGCGACGGGCTGGTCTCGGCTCTGCAGGTGCTGGCCTGCATCAAGCGGCAGAACCGGCCGGTCAGCGAATTGTCGAAGAAATTCGAGCCGGTGCCGCAACTGTTGAAGAATGTCCGCATCGCCGGCGGCAAGCCGCTTGAAGAAGCCTTAGTCAAGGCGGCGATCGAAGATGCGCGCAACCGTCTAGGCAAGGCCGGCCGCCTGGTTATCCGGCCCTCGGGCACCGAGCCGCTGATCCGCGTCATGGCCGAGGGCGACGACCCACAGCTGGTCGAGGCCGTGGTCAACGACATCGTCGACATCATCTCGGAAACGCGCAGCGCCGCCTGATTGCGCTGCCTCCGACGGGCAGGGGCGAACTGCCGGCTCAAGACAAAAAGCCCGCCTGCAGGCGGGCTTTTTGTTTCGGCCAGGGTGGTCCCAGCGTCATGCCGGCGGAGGCCGTTTGGTAAAATGTCGAGAATTCGTGGTTAATCGACAGGGTTAAACGCCTTTTAACTTTTGCAATTCATTATCCACAACTGAGGTCAAACACATTCGAGCGGATTCAAAGTTCCGACGGGTTCTCAGGGGTGACAAACATGTTCAATACAGCAAAAATGGCTTTCCTTGCCGCGCTGTTCGCAGGCGTGGCCGGGCCAGTATTCGCCGCCGATCTGGCGGAGCCGCCAGTGGTCGAAGAGGCGCCGGCGCCGATCGCCTATGAACAGCCGGCCGATTTCGGCGGCTGGTACATCCGCGGCGATATCGACTATCACTGGTCGAAGTTCCGCGGTGGTGACTACACCACCTACAGCCCGGCACCGCCCCAACTCCCCGGTTCGTTCGCCTCCGGCAAGTTGAAGAGTTCCTTTTCGGCCGGCGCCGGTGTCGGTTACCAGGTCAACCGGTACTTCCGCACCGATCTGACCTTCGACTGGATGGGCAAGTCCAATTTCCGCGGCTCGACCAATGGTTTCTGCGGCGGCGGCATAGCTTGTACCTCCGTCGACACATCGTCCTATTCGGCGATGCTGCTCCTGGCCAATGCCTATGTCGATATCGGCACCTGGCACGGCGTGACGCCCTATGTCGGCGCCGGCATCGGTGGTGCCTGGGTCAAGTGGGATACGCTGCACAATACCGATCTCGATGGCTCCTTCGAGCACAGCGGCGGCAAGGGCTGGCGCTTTGCCTATGCCCTCATGGCCGGCGCCTCCTACTGCCTGACCGACCGGGTCAAGCTCGATCTCGGCTATCGCTACAGCCACATCAATGGTGGCAAGATGTTCAACTACGCCTCCGACAGCGATGTCGGCCCGGGCTTCGATCGAGGCATCAACGTGCACGAAGTGCGCGGCGGCCTGCGCTACCAGTTCGGCCGGTCGGACTGCGCCCCGCCGCCGGAGCCCTACGTTCCCGAACCGGAGCCGGTCTACACCAAGTAGTCGCTTCGAAATCCAGGAATTTGCGAACCGCCCGGCCATGCCGGGCGGTTTTTGTTTGCCGATTGCGGTGCACTTCCAGGCCGCGGCGTGCGGAGGAGAAAGCCTATCGAAATCAAATCGGTAACGTCGCGTTATCCTTAACCCGCACTTAACCACTATGGTTAACAATGCCCACTGAAACGGCGCTTGCGATCAAAATGAAGAGCGCCAATTTCAGGAGCCGGGGACCCATGAATTTCAAATTGCTGACAGCGCCGGCACTTGCCGCACTCGCGCTAGCGCTGCTGACGCCGGCGCAAGCCGCGGACTACGACCCGCCGATCTATGTCGATCAGGCGCCGGACTATCAACCGGTCGAGGTCGGCTCGGGCTGGTATCTGCGGGGGGATGTCGGCTACGCGTTCAGCCATCCCTTCGAGCATGAGGAAGCGACAACCGGCCCGCTTAACAGCTTTACCGACGAGAGCAGCCTTTTCACAGGCAGTTTCGGTATGGGGTATCATGTCAACGACTATCTTCGGGTCGAACTGAACGGCGGGATTCTTCCGACCGACAAATTCGGGGAACACGCCAAGTTGGCAGCCACTTGCGACGGCCATACGCTTGTGGACGACGGTTTTGGCACCATCAATTCCGTCGCGGCTACGCAGGCATGCGATCTTTCCGACAATGCTTCCAACAAAGGCTACAGCATCATGGCCAATGGCTATGTGGATCTCGGCACCTATGTTGGAATCACTCCATATCTTGGCGGAGGGGTCGGTGTCGCATACAATAAATATTACAGGAGCATTGGGGCGAAGGATTGCGTGGAAGTGGCCCCCAATTCGTCCGGCACGGGCGGGTTCTCTTGTGATGATCCGGCCGGTTACGAGGGTGCAACGGATAAGGAGGGCAAATTCAACCTTGCCTATTCGATCGGGGGCGGTCTTTCCTATCAGGTGGCCAAGAACGTGTCGGTTGACCTTGGCTACGAATATTTCTCGGTGCCGGGCGCCAAATACGTCGCTTATGACAGCGGCGCCTTCAACATCCACAAGGGCATCAATTATCAGACGGTCAAGCTCGGGCTGCGCTACGACCTCTGGTAGGCTGGCTGCAGATACGAAACCCGACGGCGGATCTCTTCGATCCGCCGTTTGCGTTTGGGCTCACGACATCCTGATCCCGGACTGCTTCTATCTTGTCAGCGACAAAAACTTTCCTCTTGACGCCTGAGGGCTGAACGCATATCGCCGTCCGTGGGCCACCCCTCCCCAACGAGGGGCCACTATCTGGAAGGATAGACCACGATGACGACGCATACGAAGCCCGGACTCCGTCCGGCAAATCCCAATTTCTCCTCAGGTCCCTGCGCAAAACGCCCCGGCTGGTCGGTCGAGGCGCTGAAGAATGCCGCGCTCGGCCGTTCCCACCGCGCCAAGATCGGCAAGACCAAGCTCGAGCAGGCGATCGAGCTGACGCGCGAAATTCTCCAGGTTCCGGCGGATTACCGTATCGGCATCGTGCCGGCGTCGGACACGGGTGCTGTCGAGATGGCGCTGTGGTCGCTGCTCGGTGAACGCGGTGTCGACATGGTGGCATGGGAAAGCTTTGGCTCGGGCTGGGTGACCGATGTCGTCAAGCAGCTGAAGCTCGCCGGTATCAGAAGGATCGAGGCAGGCTATGGCGAACTGCCGGATCTCACCAAGATCGATTTCGACCGCGATGTGGTCTTCACCTGGAACGGCACGACCTCAGGCGTGCGCGTGCCGAATGGCGATTTCATCCCGGCGGATCGCAAGGGCCTGACCATCTGCGATGCCACCTCAGCGGCATTCGCGCAAAAGCTCGATTTCCAGAAGCTCGATGTCGTCACCTTCTCCTGGCAGAAAGTGCTGGGCGGCGAGGGCGCACACGGCATGCTGATCCTGTCGCCTCGCGCCGTCGAGCGACTGGAAACCTACAAGCCGGCGTGGCCGCTGCCGAAAATCTTCCGCCTGACCTCGGGCGGCAAGCTGATCGAAGGCATCTTCAAGGGCGAGACCATCAACACGCCGTCGATGCTGTGCGTCGAGGACTATCTCGATGCGCTTCATTGGGCGAAGTCGATCGGCGGTCTCGATGCGTTGATTGCCAGAGCCGATGCCAATGCCGCCGTGCTCGATGGCTTTGTCGACAAGTCGTCCTGGCTCGGCCATCTCGCGGTCGATGCGGCGACACGGTCCAACACGTCCGTATGTCTGTCCTTCACCGACGCCGATGTCGCGGCGCTCGACGCCGACGGGCAGGCGGCCTTCGCCAAGGCGATCGTCTCTGTGCTCGACAAGGAAGGCGTCGCCTACGACATCGGCTCCTATCGTGACGCACCTTCCGGTCTGCGCATCTGGTGCGGCGCCACCGTCGAGACCTCCGATCTCGAGGCGCTGCTGCCCTGGCTCGACTGGGCCTTCGCCACGCAGAAGGCTTCGCTGAAGGCAGCAGCCTGAGATTTCGTGGTGGCCTGCGGGCCGCCCTTTCCCGACAATCCAATTCAAGGAGGCCGCCATGGCGCCCCGCGTTCTCGTCTCTGACAAACTCTCCACCACCGCCGTCCAGATATTCAAGGACCGCGGCATCGAGGTCGACTATTTGCCCGATCTCGGCAAGGACAAGGAAAAGCTGCTCGAAGTCATCGGCCAGTATGATGGCCTTGCCATCCGCTCGGCGACCAAGGTCACGGAAAAACTGATCAACGCAGCGACAAGACTCAAGGTCGTCGGCCGCGCCGGCATCGGTGTCGACAATGTCGACATCCCCGCGGCGAGCCGCAAGGGCATCATCGTGATGAACACGCCCTTCGGCAATTCGATCACCACGGCCGAACATGCGGTGGCGATGATCTTTGCACTCGCCCGGCAGATCCCGGAGGCCAATGCCTCGACCCATGCCGGCAAATGGGAAAAGAACCGCTTCATGGGCGTCGAGATCACCGGCAAGACGCTGGGCGTCATCGGCTGCGGCAATATCGGCTCGATCGTCGCCACGCGCGGCGTCGGCCTGAAGATGCATGTCGTTGCCTTCGACCCGTTCCTGTCGGACAAGCGCGCCGAGGAACTCGGCGTCGACAAGGTCGAGCTGGACGAGCTTTTCGCCCGCGCCGATTTCATCACGCTGCACACGCCGCTGACCGACAAGACGCGCAACATCATCGACGCGGCGGCGATCGCCAAAATGAAGAACGGCGTGCGCATCATCAATTGCGCGCGTGGCGGGCTCATCGTCGAAGCCGACCTGGTCGCGGCGCTGAAGAGCGGCAAGGTGGCGGGCGCCGGCGTCGATGTGTTCGAGGTCGAACCGGCGGAGAACAACGCGCTGTTCGGCATGGAGAATGTGGTGGCAACGCCGCATCTCGGCGCCTCGACAGCGGAAGCGCAGGAAAATGTCGCGCTCCAGGTGGCCGAGCAGATGGCCGACTATCTGATCAAGGGCGCGGTTTCGAATGCCATCAACATGCCCTCGATCACGGCCGAGGAAGCACCGCGGCTGAAGCCGTTCGTCAAGCTCGCCGAAGTGCTCGGCGCCTTTGTCGGCCAAGTCACCGAGGACCCGATCAACGAGGTCGAGATCCTGTTCGACGGCTCGACCGCGACGATGAACACGCGTGCCCTGATCAGTGCCGCGCTTGCCGGACTGATCCGGCCGCAGGTCGCCGACGTCAATATGGTGTCGGCGCCGATCATGGTGAAGGAGCGCGGCATCATCGTCGCCGAGGTCAAGCGCGACAAGTCGGGCGTGTTCGACGGCTACATCAAGCTGACGGTGAAGACCGAGCACATGACGCGCTCGATCGCCGGCACCTGCTTCTCCGACGGCAAGCCGCGCTTCATCCAGATCAAGGGCATCAATCTCGACGCCGAGGTCGGCCAGCACATGCTCTACACAACCAATGCCGATGCGCCCGGCATTATCGGCCTGCTCGGCACGGTGTGCGGCGAGAACGGCGTCAACATCGCCAACTTCCAGCTCGGCCGCAACCGGCCGGGCGGCGACGCGATTGCGCTGCTCTATCTCGACGCGCCGTTCCCGGAAAAAGTGCTGGAACAGGTCAAGGCGCACAAGTCGATAGACTCGGCCAAGCGGCTGCAGTTCGACGTCAACGCGATGTAGTTGACGTCGTGGCGGACGCGGCGGTCCTCCCCCCATCATTGGGGCGGCCGCCGCACAGGCCGGTTCAGGTCAATTCATCTGAGACGTCGGAGACGCCCACGCGATGCCGATAGACCAATTCCCAGCCCTTCCAGCCTGTAAACAGCAGGACCAGAACCACGATGAGCGATAAGATAAAGCCGGTCGGGATCACAGCCGCCGCTCCACCGACATAACGCGAGTACCAGTTATAAAGCTCGATCAGCACGACGAGCACGTTGCCGCCGGCATGGAGCCATGCCGTCGTGAGATTGCGGATCTGAACATCGCCGAGAACGTCCGTCAGGCCGGTAAGAGCGGCCAAGGCGCCCATGATCAGGCCGGCGCCGAGAAGCCAAAGCGATCCGGTGACCCACCCGGGATCGGCTGTTTGCCAGAAAATCAGATCGCAAACGAAGGTGCCGACAAAGAAGGCGATCGGAAACGGAATCAGCATTGGATGAATGGGGTGACCGGCAATGCTTGCCGTGCTGCGAGGGTTATGGCTCATCTTGTTGCCTCCCACGCAAGCAAACTCCGCCAGAGGTAAAATGTTCCAGGTCGGCGCGCGGCAGCAGTTATCGCGACGGCGGCGCAGCGCGGCAGCAGCCAAATGTTATCCGCGGCGGTTCGGTGCCGCCATCTTGCGCCCGCTGTATTCGGCGAGCGAAATGCCGCCCAGCACCAGGACGAGCGCCAGCGCCTGGTAGAGCTGGAATGTCTCGCCGACGATCAGCACTGACAGCAGCGTGCCGAAGATCGGCACCAGATTGATGAACAGCCCGGCACGGTTGGCGCCGATCAGTTCGTTGCCCCTGATGTAAGTGATCTGCGAAATGACCGAAGCGCCGATCGCGGTATAGACGATGACCACCCAGCCGCTGATATCGGGGACGATAACCTTGCCGGCGGCGACCTCCCACAGGAAGAACGGCAGCGAGGTGATGAGGGCAGCGATCGCCAGGGACAACATCAGGCTCTGCCAGCGCATCACCGGCTTCAGCCGCAGCCCGACCGAATAACCGCTGTAGAGGACGACCGCGACCAGCATGATGGCGTCGCCGAAATTGAGTTCCAATGTGAGCAGCCGGCGCGGATCGCCGTGGCAGGCAGTCAAGATGACACCGAAGATGGTCAGCACCACGCCCGCAATCTGCGCCCAGCTCACGCGCAGGCGGAAGAAGAAGAAATTGGCAATGATGATCAAGACCGGCATCGCCGCCTGTTCGATCGAGACATTGATCGCGGTCGTGTAGTTGAGCGCGGTGTAAAAAATGGTGTTGAACAGAGTGAAGCCGCTGGCGCCAAGTGCAGCCAGCACGAACCAGTGTTTGCGCACCACCTGCCAGTCCTCCCTGATCGTGCGCCAGCCGATCGGCAGCAGGATCGCGACGGCCAGCACCCAGCGCAGGAAGACCAGCGTCATCGGCGAGACGTGATCGACCGCCAGCTTGCCGGCGACGGAATTGCCGCCCCACAGCAGGGTGGTCAGCAGCAGGAAAAGGTAGGCGCGTCGATGCATGCGGGATTCCGGCCGCTTGGGGAGTTGTGTTTGCCGGCCTATTGCCCCCGCCGACGCAAGTAAATGATGTCAAAGCCGAAAATTGTTGTGCCTCAGGGCATTTTCGACGGCAAAGAAAGGTCGCGCTTGCGAGGTCTTGACGCTATAGAGGCCTGTCGTTTCGAACCATATCCAGGCCGCCAGGGCGGCATCTCAAGGGAAAAGAAACATGGCCAATGTGGTGGTCGTCGGCTCGCAATGGGGCGACGAAGGCAAGGGCAAGATCGTCGACTGGTTGTCGGAGCGCGCCGACGTGGTCGTGCGCTTCCAGGGCGGCCACAATGCCGGCCATACGCTGGTCGTCGATGGCAAGGTCTACAAACTGTCGCTGCTGCCGTCGGGCGTGGTGCGGCAAGGCAAGCTGTCGATCATCGGCAATGGCGTCGTCTTCGACCCGCACGCCTTTGTCGCCGAAGTGGCAAAACTCAAGGCGCAAGGCGTCGAGGTCACGCCGGACCGCCTGAAAATAGCCGAAAACACCGCGCTTATCCTGTCGCTGCACCGGGAGCTGGACGGATTCCGCGAGGACGCCGCCTCCAATTCCGGGACGAAAATTGGCACGACGCGTCGTGGCATCGGCCCAGCCTATGAAGACAAGGTGGGCCGGCGCGCGGTTCGGGTGATGGATCTGGCGGATTTGGAAACGCTGCCCCTCAAGGTCGACAGGCTGCTGACGCATCACAATGCGCTGCGTCGCGGGCTTGGCCATGGCGAAGTCACGCATGAGGCGATCATGACCGAGCTGACCTCGGTCGCCGATGAGATCCTGCCCTATATGGACCGCGTCTGGAAAATCCTCGACGACAAGCGCCGCGCCGGCGAACGCATCCTGTTCGAGGGCGCGCAAGGCACGCTGCTCGACATCGACCACGGCACATATCCGTTCGTCACCTCGTCCAACACCGTTGCCGGCCAGGCAGCCGCCGGCTCGGGGGTGGGCCCCGGCGCCATCGGCTATGTCCTGGGCATCACCAAGGCCTATACGACGCGTGTCGGCGAAGGCCCGTTCCCGACCGAGCAGAAGAACGAGATCGGCGAATTTCTCGGTACGCGTGGCCACGAATTCGGCGTCGTCACCGGGCGCAAACGCCGTTGCGGCTGGTTCGACGCCGTGCTGGTGCGCCAGGCCGTCGCCGTCAACGGCATCAAGGGCATCGCGTTGACCAAGCTCGACGTGCTCGACGGGCTGGATGAGATCAAGGTCTGCACCGGCTACCGTCTCGACGGCGAAACGATCGACTATCTGCCGGCCAGCCAGGGCGCGCAGGCGCGTGTCGAGCCGGTCTACGAGACGCTCGAAGGCTGGAAAGGCACCACCGCCGGCGCGCGCAGCTGGAACGACCTTCCGGCGCAGGCCGTCAAATACGTCCGTTACATCGAGGAGCTAATCGGCGCACCCGTCGCGCTCCTTTCCACCAGCCCGGAACGGGACGACACGATACTTGTGACCGATCCGTTTCAAGACTAGTTTTCTGAAGCCTTTCCGGGCATCGCGGCCGATTTGCGGGGGCCGGCGCGGAAACAAATACAGGTCGACTGAAGCATGGCAGATTTCGTTGCTATTCTGAAAAAGGCGCTCGACAAGCACGGCGACGAAACGCCCGAAAAGCGTACGCGGATCTATGAAAGCGTTCGTACCATGCTGGCGAAGAAGCTTGCGGAGTATTCGCCGCCGCTGGCCGCCGAAGCCATAAGCACGCAGAAGCGATCCCTGGAAGATGCCATCTCGAGCGTCGAGCGCGACTATGCCAGGGCGGTGCCGGCATCCGATCCGCTGGCGGAGCTGGAGCACATCTTCTCCTCCATAGACCGCAACAAGAACCAGTCCAGTCATGTAAAGCCTTCCGCCACGCCTGTGCCGGCCTGGCAGCCGGCGAAACCCGTGCAGCCGGCGCCGACCGCCAGGACAGAGCCGAGCTGGCAGAGGCCCGCGCCGACACCGCCGTCGCCTGCGGCGCGTGCAGAAACCATCGACAAGCAAGCCGTGGAGCTGGACGCCGACGACGACAGCGCCGATGTGTTCGCCAATGACGAGCAGCCGGTCGCGGACACGTTCCAGCGCCTGCGCCCAGCCGAGCGCAGGCGCAGCTATGGCGGGTTGATCGCGGCTGTCGTCGCGCTTCTGGTGGTCGCCGGCGGCGGCTATGGCATCTGGCTGAACAAGGATGCCTTTGGCTCGATGCTGGGCCTCGGCGGCGACACCAAGACGGTCTCGACCGAACCGCTGGTAAAGCCGGCGCCGGCCAAGCCCGCGGCCGATGCACCGGCACCGGCCGCTGCGGGCGAGGGAACGAAGTTCACCCAGCGCCTGTCGCCCGAAGGCGGTGAAACCGACCCCGGTCCCGCGGCCGGTCAAAGCGGCATCGGCGAGGGCGAGTCCGTCGCCGCGCTGACCACACCGCCACCCCCGGCTCCAGCGCCACCTGCGGCTCCAGCGCCTGCGACCCCGCCGGCCGGCGACGCCGCAGCCACGGGCGCGCCCGCCACGCCGGCGCCCGACGCTTCCGCCACGCCACCGGCAACGCCGCCCGCCGATGGCGTCGCTCCGCCGGCCAACGGGGCAGCACCGGCTGATGCCGCCGCCACGCCGCCCGCGGCCGGCACGCCGCCCGCTGCGCCGGCGGCCGCCGCTCCCGCGCCGACCGTTGCGGTCGGCCAGAAGGCGATCTTCTACGAGGAACGCACCTCGACCGCGCAAGGTTCGGCCGAACCCGGCAGCATCGTCTGGTCGCTGGTGCAGGAATCGCCCGGCGGCGACCTGCCGCCCGAGCCGGCGATCCGCGCCGAGGCGACCATTCCCGGCAAGGACATCCAGCTGCGCATGACCATCCGCCGCAATACCGACCAGACGCTGCCGGCCAGCCACATCATCGAGATGATCTTCCTGACGCCCGAGGGCTTTGACGGCGGTGGCGTCGACAACATCCTGCGCGTCGCCATGAAGAGTTCGGAACAGGATGCCGGCAGCCCGCTGATCGGCATTCCGGCCAAGATCGCCGACGGCTTCTTCCTGGTGGCGCTCAACGACACCAAGGCCGACGAGGACGCCAATATGACCTTGCTTCGAGGCCAGGACTGGATCGACGTGCCGGTGGTCTACAAGACCGGACGCCGGGCGCTGCTGACCATGGAAAAGGGCATTCCGGGCGAGAAGGTGTTCGACGAGGCGCTGAAGGCCTGGCAGGCCAAGACGGCAGGTTGACGGGCGGCAGTAGCGGCTGCCTTCGCTCAGAAGCCCTGGAACAGCATGTCGAGCGCGGCGACGATGTCGTCGTGATGTCTAGAAAGGTTTCCCTCTGGCATCCGCAATTCGGACGCGCTGAAGGCCGACACAAACTGTGTGACCATCACAAGATCTTTGCCGTTTATAGCGAAGGTCGGGTTCAGGCGGCGGCCAGGAAGCGGGGCAATCTCGGGCGGCATCAAAGGAACGACCACCGTCGTGCTCAGCCCTTCAAGCATATCTGACTGCACGTCGAGAAGATAACCGTCGCTCTCGGTACTCCGATAGAAATCGTAACGCGCCATCAGAACGGCCGGTGTTTAGCCAATGGCAGTCCGTTCTTTCGGACATATTCGTTGGAGCTTTCGATGGCTTCCCTGTTTTCTTCTTGCCATCGACGCGTTTTCTCCGCCGCAATCGCTTTCGCGATCCCTGCTTCGGCAGCGCGGGAGATGTTGATGCCCAACGCTTTGGCGTCCTTGATCAACTGAGAGTCAATGGACGTGTTGACAGAGGCCCGCTGAGTTTTTGGCGTCGATTGAAGCACGGAGATGCCTCCTTTCATGCGCACAATATACGCGCATAAAAGACCGCAGGCAATGCTACCCCTCCATCTCCTCACGCAGCATTTCCAGTTCCAGCCACTCTTCCTCGAGTGCGGCCAGCGTGGCGCGTTCCTTGTCGAGGGCGGCGATGGTCTTTTGGAACGAGGCCGGGTCGCGCTCGTAATAGGCGGGATCGGCGATGTTGTTTTCCAAACGCGAGATCGAGGCCATTACCGCCTCGATCTTCTTGGGCAGCGATTCCAGGGCGAATTTCTGCTTGAACGACAGTTTCTTCGACGGCCCTTTTGGCGCTGCCGGCTCGCTCTTGCCCAGCGCCGGCGCATCGCTGGCTTCGGCCTTGGCGCGCGCCTTGCGGTCGTCGAGCCGGGTGCCGCCGCGCTGCGCCAGCATGTCGGAATAGCCACCGGCATATTCGATCCAGCGGCCGCCTCCGTCCGGGGCGATGATGCTGGTGACGGTGCGGTCGAGGAAGTCGCGGTCGTGGCTGACCAGGATGACCGTGCCGGCAAAGCCGGCGACAAGTTCCTGCAACAGTTCCAGCGTCTCCATGTCGAGATCGTTGGTCGGCTCGTCGAGCACCAGAAGGTTGGCCGGCCGCGCCAGAACACGCGCCAGGAGCAGCCGCGCCCGTTCGCCGCCGGACAGCTCGCGCACCGGGGTGCGCGCCTGTTCCGGCTTGAACAGGAAATCCTTCATGTAGGACACGACATGGCGCTGCTCGCCATTGATGACGAGGTTTTCGCCGCGCCCGTCCGTGAGATACTGCGCCAGGGTCTCGGCCGGATCGACCGCCTCGCGCTTCTGGTCGAGCGTGGCGATTTCCAGATTGGTGCCGAGCCGCACCGAGCCGGCGTCGGGCTTCATCTCGCCGGTGAGCATCTTCAACAGCGTCGTCTTTCCGGCGCCGTTCGGCCCGACAAGGCCGATGCGATCGCCGCGCTGGATGCGGGTCGAGAAGCCTTTGACCACGGTGAGGTCGCCAAAGCTCTTTTCGATGTTCTTGGCCTCGATCACCAGCTTGCCGGATTCGGCGGCGTCGCTGGCCACCATGGTGGCCGAGCCCTCGGCGCCGCGATGGCCGCGAAAACGCTGGCGCATGGTCTGCAGTTCGCCCAGGCGGCGCATGTTGCGTTTGCGGCGAGCCGTCACGCCATAGCGCAGCCAATGCTCCTCGCGCACGATCTGGCGGCCCAGCTTGTGCTGTTCGCGCTCTTCCTCTTCCAGCACAAGGTCGCGCCATTCCTCGAAATGGCCAAAGCCCTTGTCGAGGCGGCGGGTCTGGCCACGGTCGAGCCAGACAGTGGCGCGCGAGACGCGTTCGAGGAAGCGTCGGTCGTGCGAGATGACGATCAGCGCCGAAGACGTCCGGACGAGCTCCTCTTCCAGCCATTCGATGACCGACAAATCGAGATGGTTGGTCGGCTCGTCAAGCAGCAGAATATCGGGTTCGGGCGCCATGACGCGGGCAAGTGCTGCGCGGCGCGCCTCGCCACCGGAGAGATCGTTGGGGTTCTCCGTGCCGGCGAGGCCGAGATGCTCCATCAGATATGTGGCGCGGTAGGGATCGTCGGCAGGCCCAAGCCCAGCCTCGACATAGGCACGCACATTGGCAAAGCCGTCCATGTCGGGCATTTGCGGGAGATAGCGCACCGTTGCCGAAGGCTGGCGGAAGACCTCGCCGTCTTGCGGCTCGATCAGACCGGCGGCAATCTTCAGGAGCGTCGACTTGCCGGAGCCGTTGCGGCCGACGAGCGCGATCTTGTCACCGGCGGACGCCGTCAGTTCGGCGCCGTCGAGCAGCGGCGTGCCGCCAAAGGTCAGTCTTATGCCGTCGAGGTTGAGAAGGGGCGGGGCCATGTCAGCTTTCAGGCAAGGGGTAGGGGTGGGCGAGCAGCAGCGCGCGGCCATGGCCGAGTTCGATTTCGAGGCGGCCCCCGGTCTTGTTGGACTTGACCTCGTTCGAGATGGTCAGCGACGAGCCGAACACGACCTCGACATGGTCGAGCGGCCACTTCGCGCCGGACACGGTGAGGCCCGAAAGATCGGAAAAGCCGAGCACCGAAAACAGCGTTCCGTCGGCATAGTCGAAGCCGGCCTTGCCAGGCAGCAGAGGGGCGCCTTCCTGCGCTCCGCTGGTCAACAGCACTTTTGTGCCGGCCTCTGCCAGCCGCAGGCTGAGCGCCAGATGGAGGAAGGCGTGGTCGGCGCGCTTGCCGCCGAAAGCGCCGGCCAGCACCAGGCTGGTGGCGCCGCGTTCCAATGCCGCCGCGATCGCCAGTTCGCCATCGGTCTTGTCCTTTTCGGGAGGAAACACCTCCCGCGGCACGGCGGCGAGATCGGCAGGCAGGTCCGCCGGCACGGAATCGAAATCGCCGACCCACAGCTCCGGCATCAGGCCGAGCAGGCGGGCATGATCGATGCCGGCGTCGGCGGCGATGACGCGCGTGTCCGCGACCTGGCGGTCGAGCCGCGGCGTGCGGACGAGATCGCCGCCAAGCAGGATGGTGAATGTGCTCATATCCGCTGGCCCTTACCAGCCCCGCCGACGAAACGGAAGGCCGAGCGGCACCGTCACTCTTTGTTGGAGCATGATCTTTTTCCGGAAACGGATTCCACTTTCCGGGATCATGCTCGGGCAAACTTCCACTTGCGTGGCACCTTGGCCGGGCCTATGTGTCGAAACGCTCTAACGGGGTGCCGGACGCGATCTTCGCGGACCGGCTGAGAGGCAGTCTCGCCAACCCGCTGAACCTGATCCGGTTTGTACCGGCGGAGGGATTAGACGCTTCGGACAGCCCGACGCCTCAATTCCTTTCAACACGAATGAAGGAGGCGCCGATGCGCATGTTTTTGCCCCGTCTTGTCCCAGCGCTGGGGCTTGCTGTTTCGCTACTGGCAAGCTCTGCGTCCGCGCAGGAAAAACTCACGATCTATACCTATGAGAGTTTCACTGCCGACTGGGGTCCGGGCCCCCAGGTGAAGAAGGAATTCGAGGCCGAGTGCGGCTGCAGCGTCGACTTCGTCTCGGCGGCCGACGGCGTCGCACTTCTCAACCGCGTCAAGCTTGAAGGTGCCTCGACCAAGGCCGATATCGTGCTTGGTCTCGACACCAACCTCACCGCGGAAGCCAAGGCTTCCGGCCTGTTTGTCCCACATGGCGCGGTGGCTGAAAACAACGTGCCGGGCGGCTGGAGCGACGACACTTTCGTGCCCTACGATTATGGCTATTTCGCCGTCGTCTACGACACCGAGAAGCTGAAGAACCCACCGAAGAGCCTGAAGGAATTGGTCGAGGGCGATGCCGCCGACAAGATCGTCATCCAGGATCCGAGGACGTCGACGCCGGGCCTTGGCCTGCTGCTGTGGGTTAAGTCGGTCTATGGCGACAAGGCGCCGGAAGCCTGGGCGAAACTCAAGGGCAAAGTGCTGACGGTGACGCCGGGCTGGAGCGAGGCCTACGGCCTGTTCACCAAGGGCGAGGCGCCGATGGTGCTTTCCTATACGACGTCGCCGGCCTACCACATGGTGGCGGAGAACACCGGGCGCTACCAGGCGGCCTCGTTCGAGGAAGGCGAGTATCTGCAGATCGAGGTCGCCGGCATCACCACCACGGGCGCGAAGAATCCGCTGGCGGCGAAGTTCCTGGCCTTCATGACCGGGCCGAAATTCCAGGATGTCATTCCGGAGACCAACTGGATGTTCCCGGCCGGGAAAACCGACAAGCCGCTCAATCCGGCTTTTGATAGGCTGGTCAAGCCGGCGAAGACCTTGCTGTTCAGCCCGGAAGAGGTCGCGGCAAATCGCAAGGCCTGGGTGGATGAATGGCTGGCGGTGATGAGCAAGTAGATTTGGCTGTATGATCGAAAGATGAGTGCCCTACGGCGCCCCCCTCTGTCCTGCCGGACATCTCCCCCACGAGGGGGGAGATTGGCTATCGTCGGCGATTTCGCCAGTCGCCAAGGTTGCAGGAATAAGCGGGGCGCGGAAATAGCTGATCTCCCCCTTGTGGGGGAGATGTCCGGCAGGACAGAGGGGGGCGCGAAGGAACGCGACGCCCGGTAAAGAGTGCAACGCTCTGACCCCCGCATCACGGCCGGCATTGTCGCGCTTGCGGCAATCGCGCTGCTGATCGGTGGCGCCTTCGCCGGCCTTATCCGCGAAGGCGCGCACGACCTTTCCGGCGCCGCGTCCGCCTTTGACCTCTATCTCCTGCGCGTTGTCCGCTTCACGCTCTGGCAGGCTGCGCTCTCGACTCTGCTTTCCGCCGTACCGGCGCTCTTCGTCGCCCGGGCGCTGTCGCGGCATCCGCGCTTCTTCGGACGCGGCTTCATCCTGCAGCTATTCACTGTGCCCCTTGCCTTGCCGGCAATTGTCGGAGCGCTGGGAATACTGGCGCTCTATGGCCGCGCCGGTTATTTCGCCGCGATCGGTGGCCAGAGCTGGCCCGACATCTATGGGCTGTCGGGCATCCTCGTCGCCCACGTCTTCTTCAACCTGCCGCTGGCCACCCGGCTGTTCCTCGAAGCGCTGGGAACGGTGCCGGCCGATCAATGGCGGCTGGCGAGTCAGCTCGGCATGGGGGCGAGGCCAGCCTTCCGGCTGATCGAGTGGCCGGTGCTGCGCGCCGCGCTGCCGGGCGTCGCCGGGCTTGTCTTCATGCTTTGCATCACCTCCTTCACCATCGTCCTGATCCTCGGCGGCGGGCCGGCGGCGACGACGCTGGAAGTCGCCATCTATCAGGCGCTGCGTTTCGACTTCGATCCGGCGCGAGCGGTGACGCTGACGGTGCTACAGATCGCGCTGACTTTCGCCGTCATGCTGGCGCTGACGCGGCTCGGCGCCAATGTGACCGGCGACGCCAATTTGCCTGTCGCGCCGCGCCGCTATCACTTGGCCGGCAAAGCAGAAACAGCGTTCAACGCCGTCCTGATCGTGCTCGCCTTGCTGTTCGTCGCCGGACCAATGGCGGCCACCGTCGCGTCCGGCCTCGGCGCCGATCTCGGCCGGCTGGCGGGCGAGAGTGCCGTGCGTCAGGCGACCCTGACCAGCGCCGGTCTCGCCCTCTCGGCGGCGCTACTTTCGGTGGCGCTGTCGCTGTCGCTGATCATGGCTCGGCGGGCACTGTCGCTGCGCCGCCGGTCCAGTGCCCGTTCATTGCTCGAACATGCCACCGACACCGGCGCCGGCTTCGTCCTCGTCGTGCCGCCCATTGTCATCGGCGCCGGCTGGTTTCTCCTGCTGCGCACGGTCAGCGATGTCTTTGCCATCGCGCCGGTCATGGTCGTCATCGTCAATGCGGTGATGGCGATGCCCTTTGCCATCCGCGCGATGCGCCCGGCCTATGATGCGGCGAGCGAGCGCCACGAAAAGCTGTGCGCGCAGCTCGGCATTGCGGGCTGGAACCGGCTGCTTCTGGTCGACTGGCCATCGCTCCGGCGGCCGCTGGCCACCGGCTTTGCCTTCGCCATGGCACTGTCGCTCGGCGATCTCGGCGTCATCGCGCTGTTCGGCAGCGATTCGGTACAGACCTTGCCCTATCTCCTGCTGGCGCGCATGGGCAGCTATCGCACGGCCGATGCTGCCGGGCTGGCTTTGCTGCTCGGGGCGGTCTGCCTTGCATTGGTGGTCGCGGCAGACTGGCTGGGACGGGGAGAGAGATCGTGACGTCCGCTGTGGAGAAAGGCACGACTGTCCGGCTGGACAAGGTCTCGTTCAGCTATGGCGAAACGTCATTCCTGTTCGATGTCGAATTCCATACATCTAAGATCACCGCCATCATGGGGGCAAGTGGTTCGGGCAAATCGACCTTGCTCAATCTGGTGGCTGGTTTCGAGACGCCGGAGTCCGGTCGTGTGCTGATCGGCGGCGCCGATGTCGGCGCCGAGCCGCCTTCGGCGCGGCCGGTGTCGATGGTATTCCAGGAAAACAATCTGTTTGCTCATCTCTCGGTGGAGAAGAATGTCGGGCTCGGCCGCTCGCCATCGCTCAACCTGACCGACGCCGATCGCGCCGCAATCGCCGAGGCGCTTGACCGCGTCGGCCTGGCCGGCAAGGAGATGCGCCTGCCGCGCGAACTCTCCGGCGGCGAAAGGCAGCGCGTAGCGCTCGCCCGCGTTCTGGTGCGCGACCGGCCAGTGCTGCTGCTCGACGAGCCGTTCGCTTCGCTCGGGCCAGCACTGCGCGACGACATGCTCGACCTGGTGGCCGGCGTTCATGCCGAGCGGGCGATGACGGTGCTGTTCGTCACGCATCAGCCGGAAGACGCTCGCCGTATCGGCGAGCAGATGGTTTTTCTGGACAATGGCAGGGTTGCCGCGACGGGACCTGCCGCCGATTTTTTCGACGGCACTGGCCCTGAAGCGTTTCGGCGCTATATCGGCGCAAGTTCGGGCGGATCACGCGATATTGCCCGGAAGCGGACATAATTTACGACCAAACCGGCTACAGGTGATGTGGCGCTTGCTTGCCATGGTCCAGCTGATGTGGCTAGGTCCGCTTAGTACTGGTCCGGCACGAGCCGTGATTTGCCCCCTACAGCGCCGCATCCGGCCGGATGCGTAAACGCTGTAGGTTTTTTGATGTGTGCAGGATTGCCAACGAAAACCGATTTTTCGCTGGCGCGGACCCCGGTCCAAATCATGCGCCGAGAGCTGAAGGAACGCCGTGCTGCCGACCGGCACTGACACTTTGAAACGCAGACCGCTGGTGCGCTTCCTCGCGCTGGCCGGCCTTGCCGTGGCGCTGGCCAGCTGCCAGATGTTCACGCCTCCCGAAGTGCAGGAATCCGGCTTCCAGCCTTCCGACAAGCCGATCACGGTCGACAATGTCGCCGCCAACAGCAAGCTTGCCGAACTGGCGAAGGCACAGCATCCGCGCATCCTTGCCACCTATGGCGGCGAATATTCCGATCCCAAGCTCGAGCGCATGGTGGCCAAGGTTGTCGGCAGCCTGACCGTGGTGTCGGCCAATCCGACCCAGACCTATCGCATCACCATCCTCAATTCGCCCAACGTCAACGCTTTCGCGCTGCCGGGTGGCTATCTCTACGTCACCCGCGGCCTGCTGGCGCTGGCCAATGATTCGGCCGAACTCGCCGCCGTCATCGCGCATGAGATGGGCCACGTCACCGCCAATCACGGTCTGCAGCGACAGCAGCTCGAGGCCGAGGAAGGCCTGGCGACCAAGGTGGTCTCCGATGTGCTGGGCGACAGTCCGACCGCCAAGCAGGCATTGATCCGCGGCAAGCTGAGGCTGGCGCAGTTCTCGCGCAACCAGGAGCTGGAGGCAGACGCGATCGGCATCAAATCGATCGGCGAGGCGGGTTACGATCCCTATGCCGCCGGGCGTTTCCTGCAGTCGATGTCGGCCTATACCGATTTCCGCTCGATCAGCGGCGCCACCGACGCCAGCCTCGACTTCCTGGCTACGCACCCCAACACGCCGCAGCGAATTGATCTGGCGCAGCGCCACGCCCGCCAGTTCGGCGCGCCGGGCATCGGCACCCGCGACCGCGATTCCTTCCTGGCCGGGATAGACGGCCTGCTCTATGGCGACACGCCGGAAGAGGGCTATGTGCGCGGCCAGACCTTCCTGCATCCGGGCCTCGGCGTTTCGTTCACGGTGCCCGACGGCTTCATCATCGACAATTCGGCGGCGGCGGTGACGGCGACCGGTCCCGGCGACATGGCGATCCGCTTCGACGGTGTGTCGATCGACAAGGATCGTGCGCTGACCGACTACATCAGAAGCGGCTGGGTGGCCGGTCTCGACGAGACCAGTGTGCGCCAGGAGACGATCGACGGCAACGAGGCGGCGACAGCGCACGCCGGCGCCGATGGCTGGCAGTTCGACATTGCGGTGATCCGCGCCGGCGGCCAAGTCTACCGGCTTTTGACAGCGGCCCCCTCGGCCAGCACGACACTCGATCCGGTGGCACGCTCGGTCAGCGGTTCGTTCCGCGTGCTCAGCCCCGCCGAGAAAGCGGCACTGAAGCCGCTGCATATCCGCGTCGTCACGGTACAGGCCGGGCAGACGATGGGCACACTTTCGGCGCAGATGGTCGGCGTCGACCGCAAGCTCGATCTGTTCCGCGTGCTCAACGCGATGTCGCCGGGCGCCTCGGTTTCGGCCGGCGACAAGGTCAAGATCGTCACGGACAGATAGCGCCGGTCTTCGTCAGAAACCCCAGCCTTCGTAGTGCTTGTTTCTGAGATAACTTTTCTGAGATAACTCGGGGTACCCCGTTCCTGGCAATCTCAGGCCGCCATGAACTCCGGATTCTGCTTCACCAGCGCGAGCTTGAGCTTTTCCATGGCGCGGGCCTCGATCTGCCGGACACGCTCCTTGGAAATGCCGAGCGTCTCGCCAAGCGCCTCAAGCGTCGCACCTTCGTCGCTCAGCCGGCGCTCCTCGATGATCCTGAGTTCGCGGGCATTGAGCGCGCGGAGCGCCGTCTTCAGCCACATCAGGCGCCGTTCGACGTCGATGGTGTCGCCGGCGACCTCGTCAGGCAATGGATCGTCCGAAATCAGGAAGTCCATCCGCTCGGTGGTGCCAGCTTCGTCGGCGAGCGGTGCGTTGAGCGAAGAGTCAGGTGCTGAAAGCCTGGAATCCATCTTCGCGACATCGGCCTCGGAGACGCCTAGGGCTACCGAGACTTCGCGGTAGAGCGTGGCGTTGGAGATCGGCTCGGCGCCATTGGCAAGACGGGCGCGCAGGCGCCGCAGGTTGAAGAACAGCGCCTTTTGCGCCGAAGAGGTGCCGCCGCGAACGATCGACCAGTTGCGCAGGATATAGTCCTGCATCGAAGCGCGGATCCACCATGTCGCATAGGTCGAGAAGCGCACCTCGCGCTCCGGCTCGAAACGCGCGGCTGCTTCCAGCAGCCCGACATGGCCCTCTTGGACCAGATCTCCGAGCGGCAGGCCGTAATGTCGGAACTTCGAAGCCATGGAGATGACCAGCCGCATATGGGCGACGGTGATCTGATGCAGCGCCTGCTGATCCTGGTCCTCCTTCCAGCGCAAGGCGAGAACATGTTCCTCATCGCGCTCGAGGTAGGGGGCTTTCATTGCCGTGCGGACCATGGTCCGTCCTGCCGTGTCTTCGATCATGCCGCGCTCCTGCTCCCGGACATTTTCGGACGGCCTGGCGGCCGTTATCTCTGTTTGACGCAATTCCGAAGGAAACCGCTTTCCCACTTTCCTGGAATTGCTTCGGGCCTAGCGCAGCTAAGGGTTCTTGAAATGGAAACGCGGCGCCCTACAACAAGCCATGAACGTGCCATACCGGGGATTGGTTCCGCCGCCGAGGGCGGTTGTTTTGTGCGGTCCGACAGGGCGCATCGACACCGCAGATCGGGACTATTGGCACCGATCGGAGCTGCTTTGAGAATCTGATTTCTGGATCGCCGTTTTTTTGAAATCTGGTTCCTTATTTTGCTGCGCTGTATCTGTCAGTTTCCGGCTCTCACAAGCGCCGGACACCGGCCAAGGACGGGATCACATAGAAATGAAATGGCTCAATTCGCTCATCGTCGCCGGAACGCTTCAGGTTCTGGCTGTTACATCAGGCTATGCCGGCGCCAATCTTGACCAGATCAAGCAGGCCGGCACCCTCAAGGTCGGCACCGAAGGCACCTATGCGCCCTTCACCTATCATGATGCTTCCGGCGCGCTGGTCGGCTTCGACGTCGAGATCGCCAAGGCGATCGGCGACAAGCTCGGCGTCAAGGTCGAGTTCCTCGAAGGCAAATGGGACGGGCTGATCGCCGGCCTCGACGCCAACCGCTACGACGCCGTGATCAACGAGGTCGGCATCACCGACGCGCGCAAGGCCAAGTACGATTTCTCCGATCCTTACATCGCCTCCAAGGCCGTGCTGATCGTGCGCGGCGACAACACCGACATCAAGACCTTCGCCGACCTCAAGGGCAAGAAGTCGGCACAGTCGTTGACATCGAATTTCGGCAAGCTCGCCGAGACCAACGGCGCCGAACTCGTCGGCACCGACGGCTTCGACCAGTCGATCCAGCTGCTGCTCACCGGCCGCGCCGACGCCACCATCAATGACAGCCTGTCTTTCCTCGACTTCAAGAAGCACAAGCCGGACGCCAATGTGAAGATCGCCGCGCAGGAAGAGAACGCCGACTATTCCGGCGTCATCGTGCGCAAGGGTGATCCGGAGCTGGTCGCGGCGATCAACAAGGCGCTGGCCGACATCAAGGCCGACGGCACCTACAAGAAGATCGCCGACACTTATTTCGGCCAGGATGTCTCGCAGTAAAGACCATCTCCCGGCGGTTTGCCGGCAATGACAAATAGCGGCGGGCCGTCTTTGACGGCTCGCCGTTTTTCGCATGATATGAGAAGCACACAATCGCACTGCCGTCACCGCGGCGGTCTGTGAAGGAGGAGCCGTTCGTGCCGCACTGGCTACACCTGATGCTGGACTCGTTGCCGACACTGCTGTGGGCGGCGTTGATCTTCACCGTACCGCTGACATTGCTGTCGTTCGCACTCGGCCTGTTCGTCGGCCTGGTTGTCGCCCTGGTGCGGCTGTTCGGTCCCAAGCCTCTGGTTGCCGTGGTCCGCTTCTATGTCTGGATCTTTCGCGGCACGCCGCTTCTGGTGCAGCTGTTCCTGATCTTTTACGGCCTGCCTTCGGTCGGCATATTGCTGGATGCTTTTCCGGCGGCGCTGATTGGATTCACCCTCAACATAGGCGCCTACAGTTCGGAAATTATCCGCGCCGTGATCGGCTCGGTGCCGAAGGGCCAGTGGGAGGCGGCCTATTCGATCGGCATGACCTGGAGCCAGGCGATGCGGCGCACCATCCTGCCGCAAGCCGGCCGCGTCGCCGTGCCGCCGCTGTCCAACACCTTCATCTCGCTGGTCAAGGATACGTCGCTCGCCGCCGCCATCACTGTGCCGGAGATGTTCCAGGCGGCGCAGCGCATCGTCGCCACCACCTATGAGCCGCTGATCCTCTATGTCGAGGCGGCGATCCTTTATCTGGCGATGAGCTCGGTGCTTTCGGCCTTGCAGACGCGGCTGGAGGAGCGGCTCAACCGTTATGGCGGCTTCCTGGAGGCGCGCTCATGATCGGCCTCACCGACATCGAAAAGCGCTTCGGCGACAATCTGGTGCTGAAGGGCGTGACGGTCACCATTGCCGAAGGCAACGTCACCGCGCTCGTCGGCCCCTCCGGCGGCGGCAAGAGCACACTGCTGCGCTGCATCAACCTGTTGGAGATCCCGACCTCGGGCATGGTGCGCATCGGCGACGAGACGCTGGAATTCCGTCCCGGCGTCAAGATCCCCAGCCGCGACATCCAGCGCCTGCGGCTGCAGACCGGCATGGTGTTCCAGAATTTCCAGCTGTTCCCGCATCGCACCGCGATCGAGAACGTCATGGAAGGCCTGGTGACGGTGCTGAAATGGCCGACGGCAAAGGCGCGCGAGCGGGCACTGGCGCTGCTCGAGAAGGTCGGCATGGCGCACAAGGCGGACGATTGGCCGGCAACGCTGTCGGGCGGCCAGCAGCAGCGTGTGGCGATCGCCCGCGCCTTGGCGCCGTCGCCGAAAGTGCTGCTTTGCGACGAGCCGACCTCGGCGCTCGATCCGGAACTGGCGCAGGAAGTGGTCGACGTGCTCGGAAAACTCGCCAGCGAAGGCACCACCATGGTGATGGCCACGCACGACCTTCGCCTTGCCTCCAAGATCGCGCAGGAGGTGGTGTTCCTCGATGCTGGCGTCGTCGTCGAGAAGGGGCCGTCCACCGTGGTGTTCAGCAATCCGGAGCGTGAACGGACGAAGCGTTTTATTGCGACGCTGAAGCAGGAGGCGGAGAAGGAAGCCGGCGGCTGAGCCTTCTACCTCCCCCTTGTGGGGAGGTCGGACGGAAGGTCCGGGTGCGGTCTGGGGTCGTCCCCATCCTCGCTGCTTCGCAGCGACCCTGCCTGGGCGAGCCACGGGTCCCGCCCGTCCTTGGAACCCCATAAGGGGGTAAAAACAAAAACCCGGCACAAGGCCGGGTTTTTCATGATTTCGACGGTGAAAGCGATCAGGCAGCTTCTTCCTGCTCGGCTTCCTCATTGTCGGCCTTGGCGCCGCGCTTCGGGCCCTTGTTGAGGTTGACCTCGATCAGGCGCACGGCTTCGGTTTCCGACATGCGGTTGACTGCCGCGATCTCGCGCGCCATGCGGTCGAGTGCCGCCTCATAGAGCTGACGCTCGGAATAGGACTGTTCCGGCTGGTTGTCGGCACGGTAGAGGTCGCGCACGACTTCCGAGATCGAGATCAGGTCGCCCGAATTGATCTTGGCATCATATTCCTGCGCACGGCGCGACCACATGGTGCGCTTGACGCGGGCGCGGCCCTGCACGACCTTCAGCGCGCGCTCGACATAATCCTCTTCCGACAGCTTGCGCATGCCGATGGAGGTCGCCTTGGCGACCGGAACCTTCAGGCGCATCTTGTCCTTCTGGAAGTCGATGACGAACAGTTCCAGCTTGTGGCCCGCAACTTCCTGCTCGTCGATCGAGACGATCTGGCCGACGCCGTGTGCCGGATAGACAATGTACTCGCCGGTCTTGAAACCGTGGCGTGCCGAGGTGGACTTCTTCTGCGGGGTGATCGTTGCCATTACGCCCTGAACTCCTTGTTGTGGCACCGGCGGCCTGCCGGTCCGAACGCATGCGACCGGGGACACCGATCGTTAGCCGCACAACAGATGAACCCATCGGAAAAAGCCGGGACCGGCAAACCGCATACATAGCGACTGCCTGGCCCAGATCGCTCTGGTCCGATTGGGGATTTCACCTTTCAGTGATTTGGGGCGCTTGCGCCATAAATCGACGTTGTGTCACCGGCATGTTTCAACTGGTGTAGCACAAAAAGTCGGAAGAATCAAGGTTTTGCTGCAAACGCGAAGGTCGAGCGCCATCGCCGCCTGTCAAGGCAGTTAATGTATGATGCGCGTTACGCAGCGTTATGACGATCCAATAGGCCGCACTTTTTTGCTTTGCGCATCACCCTTTCCGAAATCGATTCCGATTCCAGCGTCATGTGCTCAGTCGCCTTCGCCGGGCTCGGCGGAGAAATATTTCTCGAACTTGCCGGCCTCGCCGTCGAAGCTCTTGGCATCTGCCGGAGGCTCCTTCTTGGCGGTGATGTTGGGCCATTTCTCGGCGTATTCGGTGTTGACCTGCAGCCATTTGTCGAGGCCCGGCTCGGTGTCGGGCTTGATTGCATCGGCCGGGCATTCCGGTTCGCAGACGCCGCAGTCGATGCACTCGTCGGGATGTATGACAAGCATGTTCTCGCCCTCGTAGAAGCAGTCGACCGGGCAGACCTCGATGCAGTCCATGTACTTGCATTTGATGCAGTTGTCGGTCACGACATAGGTCATTGGTCGGCTCCGGGACGTCCCGTTCTTGCTAGAGCGACGTGCGTCCAATTGGACGCACAAAGTACGCTCTGACACTTTGAATCTGCGCATCGTGCCTTCCGAAAAATCGATTTCCGATTTTCGGGCCGATGCGGCGGCTTTTTTGGTGAGGTAACGCCTTTGCCTGCCGCTTGCAAGGGCAGCCATTGCAGGCGGGGCCCGCGTGTCCGGAATGAAATTCCAGATCGTCGCCATGGCGCAGACGGCCAAGGCTTCAGTCTTCGCCGAACAGCCGGTCGGTTTGCCTGCGCTCTTTCTTGGTCGGCCGGCCGCTGCCGGCGTCGCGCAGCGCCGGAATGGCATCGGCAACAGCCTCGCCTTTCGGCGCCGGCGGCGGGGACATGTCCTCGTAGAGCGTGCGCGCTTCCTCGGCCGGACCGCGCCGCACGCCGGTGCCAAGCACCTTCCAAATGAAAATACGGCGCTCGTGCGTAATGGTCAAAACGTCGCCAGGCTTGACCAGATCGGAGGCCTGCGCTGCTTTGTCGCTGTTGATGCGGACGCGTCCGGCGACAACCAGCTTGGCCGCCAGCGAGCGCGATTTTATCGCGCGCGAAAAGAACAGCCACTTGTCGATGCGCTGACGACCTTCAGCAACCATCGCAGCGAACCTGGGGCTTATTTCTTCAGCTGGTCGCGCAAGGCGGCGAGCTTGGCGAAGGGCGAGTCCGGATCGAAGCGCGCAGGGCGTTCCTCGCGTGGCTTGGCCTGGAAAGCCGGCTTGGCGCCTTGCGGTCCGCCTTTGCCTTCCGGCCTGCCGCCTTTCCAGTCAGGCCGGCCCTCGCGCGGACGCTCGCCTTGCGGCTTGCCGTCGCGGCGCTGTTCGCCCTCGGCCTGCGGCTTGGGCTTGAACTTCGAACGGTCGAAGCGTGGCTTGGCGGCACCGTCGCGCTGGTCGCGCCGGCCCTGATAGGCCGGCCGTTCGCCCGGTGCCGGCTGTCCGCCGGCAGCGTCGGCCGGCGCATCGGCGCGGCTAGCCTGGCCGTTACGCGGGCGATTGTCTCTGCGGTTGTCTTGCCGATGGCGCGGGCGCTGCTCGAAACGGCCCTGCCGCCACAACAAGATGGGCTTTGGGGCTTCGGCCTCGGGGGCAGGCTCAGCGCTTCCACCCTCCCCCTCGTGGGGAGGGTCGGCGCGCAGCGCCGGGGTGGGGGCAGCGTCGGCGTCGGCGGTTGCGCCTGAAGTGTCTGCTGTGTCTGCACCTGCTTCGTTAACGCTGTCACCCCCACCCGCGTCGCTTCGCGCCGCGACCTCCCCCATCGAGGGGGAGGTAAGGGCGTCGGCGTTTTCGGCGACGGTGGCGTCGGCGCTTTCGGGGACGGTGTCGTCAGCTTCTGCAACAGCCGGAGCTTCTTCCGTGATTTCTATGGGGGCTTCGACTTGGGGAGCTTCGACCTGTTCTTCCGCGACGGGCTCTGCCGTTGCTTCCGCGATTGCTGGAGCTTCGGCGGTGGCTTCAACGGCCGCAGTTGGCTCCGAACCCTCGGGAGGTGCGCCCGGCTGAGCGTCCGCAGCAACAGCCTCCGCTGCGGCTTCGGCGACGGGCTGCTCAGCCGCAGGCTCAGCGGCGGCAACCGCATCCGGCTCCGATCCGACGGCCGGCGCTTCAGCGACGGCTTCACTTGCAGCGGCTTCCGCCGCCTTGGCCTGTTCAGCTTTTGCAGCCGCGTCCGCAGCCAGCTTGGCGGCAGCCGCTTCCCGCGCCGCGTTGTCCTGTGCTTCCAGCCGCGCCTTGACCTCTGCCGGCGGCTTCGGCTCGGCGCGATAGCCGAGACCTTTCAGGATCTCTTCCATGTCGTCGGCGGTGGCGCCGAGGATGGACATCATCGGCGGCGTCACCATGAAGGACTGGCCGTCATAGGCGCCGTCCGGGCGCTGTCCCAGACCGGGCTTCCAGTTGGTCGCAGGCCGGATCAGGTCGGCCAGCCGTTCCAGAATGTCGATGCGCACGGCGCGGCGGCCGAGATTGCGGTAGCCGGCAAGCTTGTAGAAGCTCTTGTCGAAAGCAGGATCGATGACCACCGAGGTGCGGCCGGAAGCCAGTGCGTGCACCACGTCGCCAAAGCCCGGCTTGTCCTTGCCGTCGTTCTTCAGCGCCCACAACAGCGTAATCAGTCCGGCGGGCGCCGGCTTGATCAGCGCCGGCACGAAGACGTGGTAGGCGCCGAAGCGCACACCGAGCCGACGCAAGGCGGCGCGACCCTCCTGGTCGAGCGACTTCATTTCCTCGGCGATGTCGCGGCGGTTGATGAGGCCGAAATGCTCGACGAGCTGGAAGGCGATGCCACGGCCGATGCCGGCGATCTGCTCGGCATTCTTCAAGTCGACCAGCGGCTTCAGCAGCGACTCGATCTGGAAATTGACGAAACGCTCGGCGCGCGCGGCGACCTTGTCGCGGGCGGGGCCGGTCAACTGCTCGTCGGCCAAAAGCACCAGGCGCGGCTTCAGCGCGTCCTCGCCGGCAACCAGCGTGCCGATCGGCGCGCCGATCCAGCGCAGCGTGCCGTCGGAGCCGAGCGCAAGGTCGCCATTGGCGCAGGCGCCGAAGCGTTCGGCACGCGCCTCGAACTCGGCGGCCAGCGCTTTTTGCGCTGCCGTACGCACGGCCTTGGCGTCTTCGCCGCCGGCGCTCTGGTCGGCGGTGAAGCGGAACCCTTGCAACTCGCCGACATGATGGCCTTCGACAAGGACGGTTCCGGTAGGACTGATTTCGGCTTCAGGCATTGTATTTTCTCTAAGGCGCCGCATGAGGACGGAAGTCCTGCGGTCTACAAACCGTTTCGTCAACCGCTCATGCAGCGCATCCGACAATCTGTCTTCGATTTCGCGCGTCTTTTCCCGCCAGTGTGCCTGATCGGCCAGCCAGCCCGGCCGGTTGGACACGAATGTCCAGGTGCGGATCTGCGCAATGCGGTGCGACAGCGTGTCGATGTCCCCCTCGGTCGTATCGGCGCGGCGCACCTGCTCGGCCATGTAGTTCTCGTCGACATGGCCGTGTTTGGCGAGGTCGGTGTAGATAGAAGCGATCAGGTCGGAGTGCTGGGCCGGCGCGATCTTGCGGTAGTCCGGCAACGCGCAGGCTTCCCACAGCAGCGCCACGCGCTTGGCATTGGTAGCCAGCGCGCGGATGTCCTCGTCGCGGGAGAGATGTTCGAGCGCCTGCGCATCGACCGCCGGCAGCGCCCGCGTCAGGCCTTCGACCGGCGCGTTGGTTTCGATCGAGCGCTTCAGCGCGTCGAGGCTGGCGAAGTCGAAATGCGCGGTGCGCCATTGCAGCACCTTCACCGGATCGAACTCGTGCCCCTCGATGCGCTTGACCAGTTCCTCGTCCAGCGGATCGACCTGGCCGGTGACGCCGAAGGTGCCGTCGCGCAGATGCCGGCCGGCGCGGCCGGCGATCTGGCCGAGCTCGGCCGCCGTCAGGTTGCGGTACTGGTAGCCGTCGAATTTGCGGTTCTGGGCGAAGGCGACATGATCGAGATCAAGGTTGAGGCCCATGCCGATGGCGTCGGTGGCGACGAGATAGTCGACGTCGCCTGCCTGGAACATTGCCACCTGGGCGTTGCGGGTGCGGGGCGACAGCGCGCCGAGCACGACCGCCGCTCCTCCTTGCTGGCGGCGGATCAGCTCAGCGATGGCATAGACCTCGTCGGCGGAGAAGGCGACGATGGCCGTACGCCGCGGCAGGCGGGTCAATTTCTTCGAACCGGCATAGGCCAGGTGCGACAGGCGAGGGCGCGTCACCACCGAGACGCCTCTCAGCAGCTTTTGCAGGATGCCATGCATGGTGGCCGCGCCGAGCAGCAGCGTTTCCTGGCGGCCGCGTAGGTGCAGGATACGGTCGGTGAAGATGTGGCCGCGCTCGAGGTCGCCGGCGAGCTGCACCTCGTCGATGGCGACGAAGGCAACGTCGGTCTCGCGCGGCATGGCTTCGACGGTGCAGACCGAATATTTCGCGCCGGGCGGCTGGATTTTTTCCTCGCCGGTGATGAGCGCCACCTTGTGGGCGCCGACCTTTTCGCAGACGCGGGCATAGACCTCGCGCGCCAGAAGGCGGAGCGGCAGGCCGATAATGCCGCTCTCATGCGCCACCATGCGCTCGATGGCGAGATGGGTCTTGCCGGTGTTGGTCGGACCCAGCACGGCAGTCACGTCGCGGCCCGACAGGATCAGCGGCTCGGTGTGTTTCGGCTGGATGTTCATCGGCCTGGAGATGAGGCTTTCTGCATCGTGTTGTCGGGAGCGCGCCTCGCGTGGCGCGTATGACAGGCGACACATAGGGATTTCAGGCGCGAAGCGAAAGCGGAATGTTCCGGCCGGCAATCCCACGGTTCGTCTTTGAGGTCTCAATTAACAGTTGGAACGAGTCTGGAACGAATCGGCGACGAATCAGTGACTCCGGTAGATTCAGCTTTTGTTCACGGCTACATGTGGATTTTGCGAGCCTGAGTCTCACCATATGCTGAATCGCGGAAACTGGCCCGATTCCTGCAAGGCGACCATTGGCGTTAACCTTTGCCGGCGGGGCATCGTCGTGATCCGATACGCCTCGGCCAACATTATGAAATTGCTGAATTTTCTTAATCGGCCTTAACCATTTTCCGGTGGTATTCGGCCTTGGTCGTTAACGTTCCGCTCAAAGCCGGAACGAATGGGTGACGAATCGGCGATGGCGGGATTTTCCTGGTTTGTTCACCCCGACATGTTGTGTTGTCCACAGCTTGTCCACCGAGAATTCACAGCTTGCGAACCGGGTTTTGCACAGGGCGCCTAGAAATCGTTAATGTTTGCGTGCCGGAACGGGTCAATCGCCGCGACAGCACTCGGTGCCCGCCGGTTCAGGCCGCGTCGTGGCCTGTTGCATAACGTTGCAACACCGGTCCCACATTCCGGATGATTTCCTCATGCGACAGGGCGACGACGGGCTCAAGCCGCAACAGGTATCGGCAGGTCGCCAGGCCCAGCAACTGGCTGGCAACCAGCCCGGCGCGCCGTCCGGCGTCCGCTGGGTCGCCTATCGATGCAACCATCGGCCTCACCTGGTTGGCGAAGACGTCGCGGACCTTCTCGGCCGCGTGCTCGTTCGACGCAGCCGAGCGTAGCAGGATTATCATGCCTGGCCCGTTGGCCTGACCTTCCCAGTTTACCAGAAAGCGCCTGATCAGCGTTTCACCGATGGCGGTAGGGTCTATCCGCTGATCCGGCAGTTGGAGGTCCACGACGGCGGCCCTGGCGAACAGCTCGTCCTTGCTGTGGAAATAACGGATCACCATGGCCGGATCGATCGAGGCCTGCGCCGCAACGTCGCGGATTGAGGTGCCGTCATAGCCGTGCTCGGAGAAAAGCCGGCGTGCGGCTTCAAGGATTTGGGCTCGTGTTCGGTCCGACTTGGTCTGCTTGTTCGGCTGCTTCTCGTTCATCCAGATTCATATGCCAACAGCCGTTGACAAATGCAATCCAACTTACTAGAAGTCAACACGCGTTGATAAATGGAGATGGGGAATGCTGCCTGAGACAACGGAAGTCCTTATCATTGGCGCCGGCCCGACTGGTATGGCGCTATCAATCGCGCTGCATCAAGCTGGCGTCGATCACGTGCTGATCGACAAACTGACGCAGGGTCTGCAAACGTCGCGCGCTGGGGTCATCCATGCGCAAACGCTGGAATCACTGGAGCCGCTCGGCGTCACGCAGCGGCTGAGTGAGCTTTCCGTGAATCTCGACGATTTCGCCATCCGCGATCGGAGCCGGGTGCTGCTCAAGCTCGATTTCGGCAAGCTGCCGTCAAAGCATCCCTACCTGATGATGCTGCCGCAGAACGTGACCGAGCAGGTGTTCGCTGAACGGATCGCGGTCCTGGGTGGCGTCATTCATCGCGAGGTCGAGGCTGTGGCCGTTGCTCAAGACAGTGACGGCGCGCGCGTGACAGTGGTCGAGCAGGGCCACGAAAAACTCATCTCGGCGCGATACGTCGTCGGAGCCGACGGCATGCAGAGCCTGGTGCGCAAGTCGACCGGCATCGAGTTCGATGGCGAGGCCTATGATGGTTCGTTTGTGCTGGCCGACGTTCGCCTGGACTGGCTTGTAGGACCGGCCGAAGTGTCGCTGTTTTTCGCACCGGCGGGCCTGGTGGTGGTGGCGCCGCTGCCGGATGGCTCGTACCGCGTCGTCGCGACGATGAAGGATGCGCCGGAAAAGCCCGGCACCGCCGACATCCAGGCATTGCTCGATAGCCGCGGGCCAACCACGACAAGAGCCCGCGTGCTCGATCTGACGTGGAGTTCGCGCTTTCGCGTGCATCATCGTCTGGTCAGGGCCTATCGCAACGACCGGCTGTTCCTGATGGGCGATGCCGCGCATGTACACAGTCCCGCGGGTGGGCAGGGCATGAATACCGGCATCATCGACGCGGTCGTGCTTGGCCAGTTGCTTGGCGATGTGGTGAACGGCATTCGCTCGGCGACGGAACTCGACCTATACGAAAAGCTGCGCCGCCCAGCGGCTCAGGAAGTGCTCGATCTTGCGGGGAAGATGACGGAGATGGCGCTTGCCCATAATCCGGTGAAGCGGTTCGTCCGCAACCTGTCGCTTTCCTTGGTGAATCTTCTGCCGTTCGTGAAGCGTCGCATTGCGCTGAAGCTGTCGGGTCTCAGTCGGGCCTCAAACGCCCGGCTGCCGGCGCCCGCAAAGGCGCCTGGCTTAATTGCCGCCAGCAAGCCTGAGGCCAAATCAGGGCTGAAGCTCGCCGCCTGACAGTTGCGACGGTCAGGCGAATCGGCGCGTTGCCGAGTGCGGCATGACGTCAGACGAAGTACTGGCCGCCATTGGCTGTAATGGTCGAACCGGTGATGAAGCCGGCGTCTTCGGAAGCGAGGAAGACGACGCAACGCGCGATCTCTTCCGGTTCGCCGAGGCGGCCGACCGGGATCTGCGGAATGATGCGTTCATTCAGCACCTTCTCGTCGATCGCCTTGACCATCTCGGTGGCGATGTAGCCGGGGCAGATGACATTGACTGTGATGCCCGCGCGCGCGCCCTCCTGCGCCAGCGCCTTCGAGAAGCCGATGTCGCCGGCCTTTGCGGCGGAATAGTTGACCTGGCCGGCCTGGCCTTTCTGGCCGTTGATGGAGGAAATGGTGATGACGCGGCCGAATTTGCGGTCGCGCATGCCGCCCCACAGCGGATGCGTCATGTTGAAGACCCCAGACAGATTGGTGTCGATGACTTCCTTCCACTGCTCGCGCGTCAGCTTGTGGAACATGGCGTCGCGGGTAATGCCGGCATTGTTGACCAGCACCGAGACCGGGCCGAGATCGGCCTCGACCTGTTTGATTCCGGCGGCACAGGCGTCGTAGTCGGCGACCGACCATTTGTAGGCCTTGATGCCGGTTTGTGCGCTGAACTTCCCCGCTGCCTCGTCATTGCCGGCATAGTTGGCTGCAACGGTGTAACCGGCATTCTTCAGGCCGATCGATATGGCGGCGCCGATGCCGCGCGATCCACCGGTGACGAGCGCTACTTTGGTCATTGAAAGTTCTTCCTCCCTTTGGTCGGAAGAAGGGAATAGGGAGTAGGGAATAGCGAGTAGGGATCGATATCCCGCCGCGCTGCTCCTTCTTCCCCATTCACTACTCCCTATTCACTACTCACTTCTCTTTCACAGCGCTTCCACGCACAGAGCGACGCCCATGCCGCCGCCGATGCAGAGCGTGGCGAGGCCCTTCTTGGCGCCGCGGCGGCGCATCTCGAAAACCAGCGTGTTGAAGACGCGGGCGCCCGACGCGCCGATCGGATGGCCGATGGCGATGGCGCCGCCATTGACGTTGACGATCGACGTATCCCAGCCCATGCCCTTGTTGACGGCGCAGGCCTGCGCGGCGAAGGCTTCATTGGCCTCGACAAGGTCGAGGTCCTTGACCGACCAGCCGGCCTTCTCGAGCGCCCGCTTCGAGGCGGGAATAGGTCCGGTGCCCATGATCGCCGGATCGACGCCGGCCGTCGCCCAGGATGCGATGCGCACCAGCGGGGTGATGCCGCGCCTTGTGGCTTCAGCCTCGCTCATCAGCAGCGCGCCGGCGGCGCCGTCATTGATGCCCGACGCGTTGGCGGCGGTCACGGTGCCGTCCTTGTCGAAAGCCGGCTTCAGCTTGGACATGGCGTCGATGGTGGCGCCGTGGCGGATGTACTCGTCCTGGTCGACGACAGTGTCGCCTTTCCTGCCCTTGATCGTGAAGGCGACGATCTCGTCCTTGAACTTGCCGGCCTTCTGCGCGGCCTCGGCCTTGTTTTGCGAGGCCAGCGCAAACTGGTCCTGGTCGTCGCGGGTGATCTGGAACTGGCGGGCGACGTTCTCGGCGGTGTTGCCCATGTGGTAGCCGTTGAAGGCGTCCCACAACCCGTCCTTGATCATGGTGTCGATCATCTTGTAGTCGCCCATCTTGACGCCGGCGCGCAGGTGCTCGGCGTGCGGCGACAGCGACATCGATTCCTGGCCGCCGGCGATGATCACAGTGGCGTCGCCGGCGGCGATCTGCTGCATGCCGAGCGCGATGGCGCGCAGGCCAGAGCCGCAAACCTGGTTGAGCCCCCAGGCGGTGGTCTCCTTGGGCAGGCCGGCATTGATCGACGCCTGGCGGGCGGGGTTCTGGCCCTGCGCGGCGGTCAGCACCTGGCCGAGAATGACCTCGTCGACTTCACCCGGCTCGACGCCGGCGCGCGCCAAAAGCTCCCTGATGACGACGGCGCCAAGTTCATGCGCCGGGGTGGCGGCGAAGGCGCCGTTGAAGGAGCCGACAGCCGTGCGTGCGGCGCTGGCAACGACGATTGAATTGGAAGCGGACATTTTTCTCTCCAGACTTCGAGGTGTCGTGTTCTTGGGGGCTTGTTGGGACTTTTCTTGCCCGTTCCACACCCCAAGTCAAACCGGAAATGGGCATGCCGGCCAAGCGCCGCAAGCAGGGCGTGAGCGGCCGGCGGGATCGCCCAACGTTTGCTGCGCAGCATAATTGGCCGGCCATGCAGCAATAAATGATGCCGCACTGCACAAAGCGCTTGGAATTATAGAGCTTTTGCGCATATCCTTAAAAATGGCGCAATCGTTACCGGCGGCTTACTCAGGCGCGCCGGTGTCCCGGGAGGATGCTGATGGCCGCGAAAGACGACCCTATCATTATCAAGAAATATGCCAATCGCCGGCTCTACAATACCGGCACCAGCACCTATGTGACGCTCGAGGATTTGGCCGAGATGGTCAAGAAGGGCGAGGAGTTCACCGTCCAGGACGCCAAGACCGGTGACGACATTACCCATCCGGTGCTGACGCAGATCATCTTCGAACTGGAGAACAAGGATGGGCAGAACATGCTGCCGATCCCGTTCCTGCGCCAGCTGATCGCTTTCTATGGCGACCAGATGCAGCAGATCGTGCCGAGCTTCCTCGAACAGTCGATGATGGCCTTCTCCAAGGAGCAGGAGCGGTTCCGCGAGCAGATGAAGGGCGCGATCGGCAAGTCGCCGCTGGATGTGATGAAGATCGCCACGCCGATCAAGGCGCTGGAAGAGCAGACACGCCGCAACATGGAAATGTTCCAGAACGCGATGCGCCTGTTCACGCCCTTCCCGACCGCCGCCACAAATGCTGCGGCCGCGGCTGCACCCGAGCCGGCCCGCAAGGACGTCCCGGAAAAGAGCGGCGACGACCTTCAGGAACTGAAGCAACAGATCGCCGCCATGCAGCGCAAGCTCGATACGATGTCGTAAGCGACCGCCGCATGGTCGACCGCCCTCAGTTGGTCGAGGCGGCCGTCACGGGTCGATTTTCAGCTGCCACGGTTCCCAGATATCGTCGGGCTGGCCGTCGAGCGAGCGGTAGAAGGCTTTGGCCGGCGAGTTGGATTTCAGCACCGTCCATTTGATGGCGGAGGCGCCAATGCTCAAAGCGTGTTGGCGAAGCTGTTCAACAAGCGCATGGCCGACCCCCATGCCGCGCGTCGCTTCAGTGACGTAGAGTTCCTTCAGCCAGACAACCGGCTTCAGGTCGTAGGTCCAGGGGATGAGGTAGTGGACGGCGATGCCGACGATCACGCCCTCTCGCTCCGCCACCAACACGCCGAACCGGGGCGATGGTCCCAGCCCGTGCTCGAGGAGGTTCGCTTCGGTGATGCGAAGCTTGTCGTCATAACCCTCGAAGACAGCTAGCGCCCGCATGAGGGCGAGCACCGCACCGACATCCTGGCGCACGAATGGACGAATTCTAACCATCGCCTTCTGCATGCTTGCTCCAGCCCGACCATATCGCGTGGACGCTGCCGCGCAGCCTGCCCTTGGCCTCACGCGTACAAGACACCGGGCTCCTTGCCTGAAGCGAAAGGAAGGTCCTCGTCCTGCCAACCGGTTATGCCGCCGATCATGATCTTCACGGGACGACCGAGGCTGGCCAGCTTGAAGGCCGCCTGATCCGCGCCATTGCAATGCGGTCCCGCGCAATAGACGACGAACAGCGTCTTTTCGGGCCATTGCACCATCCGCTCGGCCGATATTTCGCGGTGGGGCAGATGCAGCGCGCCGGGCACATGGCGGCGTCCATAGGCTTCCGGCGAACCGACCACATGCAGGAGAACAAAGTCCGGCTCTCCGGCACGCACTGCGGCGGCGACGTCGGAACAGTCGGTCTCGACGGAAAGCCGGCGCAGAAAATGGTCGCGGGCGATTTCCGGCGATGCCGCCGCAATGTCTGTCACGTGGCTCATCCTCGTATCTCCATTGCTGATGCGACGGAGAGATAAGACAGGAAGCAGGGCGATTGCAGCTGGCAGCTTTGCCATATATCGTCAAGATCATGCCATCCTCTGCCAATCCGCGCCCTGCCAACCCTCTTGTCGTTGCCGTTGCCTATGACGGGCTGTGCACGTTCGAGTTTGGCGTGGCGGTTGAGATCTTCGCCTTGCCCCGGCCGGAAATGGGTGAGGATTGGTACCGTTTTGCGGTTGCCGGTATTGATACCGGTGAAATGCGCGCGCTGGGCGGCGTGCGTATTGTTGCCGACGGCGGGATCGATCTGATCGGCCAGGCCGGCACGGTGATCGTACCGGGATGGCGCGGGTCGGAGGCTCCGGTGCCGCCGGCGCTGATCGAGGCGCTGCGGAAGGCGAGCGAGCGCGGCGCTCGCATTCTTTCGATCTGTTCGGGCGTGTTCGTGCTTGCGGCGGCCGGCCTGCTTGCGGGCAAAAGAGCGACGACGCACTGGCGCTACAGCGAGAAGCTGACGGAGATGTACCCCGACATCACCGTGATTCCGGACGTTTTGTACATCGATGAGGGCAATGTGCTGACATCGGCAGGCAGTGCCGCAGGCATCGACCTCTGCCTGCATCTGGTCCGGCGCGACTTCGGCACCAAGGCGGCAAACATGGTGGCGCGTCGCCTAGTGGTGCCGCCGCATCGCGACGGCGGCCAGGCGCAGTATGTCGAGAGCTCCGTTCCCGAGCCGCACGAACGCAGCCGGCTTGGCCCGTTGATCGACAGGATGCGCGCCGATATTTCCGCCGACTATCCCGTCGCCATCTTGGCCGAGCTTGCCGGGATGAGCGAGCGGACGTTTCTGCGCCGCTTTGCGGCCGCAACCGGCGTCACGCCGGCGCGCTGGCTGCTGTCGGAACGGCTTTCGCGGGCGCGCACGCTGCTGGAAGACACCGCCATGCCGATCGAACGCATTGCCGAGACCGCCGGCTTTGGCGCGGCAGGCACGCTGCGGCATCATTTTCGTCAGCAGTTCGCCACGACGCCCGTCGCGTACCGCGAGCGGTTCGGGAACACGGCCAGGTCGGCTTAAGTCACGCGTCCCTCATAGCGGCCACGCGGCCTGATGATGCTGCCGCTAATGATCTGTTCGACCATATGCGCGGCCCAGCCGACACTGCGTCCAAGCGCAAACAGCTGGAACGGTGCATCGCGCGGCAAGCCAAGGCCGCGCGTTAGTGCGGCCAGGGCGAAGTCGATGTTGGGCTGGGCACCGACCGCCGCCATAGCGGCTTTTTGCAGCTGTTGCAGCGTCTCGTCGACAGGGATGACTGCCAGAAGTGCGGTGGCACGGGGATCGCCGTCGGGATAGAGCGGATGGCCGAACGCCGGCAAGGGCCGGTCATGGCCGAGCCAGCGCCGGATCGCCGCATCCGCGCCGTGGGCTGCTGCATCTTCAGCCAGTTGCATCACCGCTTCGCCGGCGCCACCGTGGCGCGGGCCGGACAGCGTTGCCAGGCCGGCCAGCAGGCATGCGGCAGGCGAGGCGCCTGTGGACGCTGCGACGCGGGCGGCGAAGGTCGATGCGTTGAGTTCATGATCGGCGAGCAGGACGAGGGCGCAGCGGATCGCTTCCGCGCCGGCATCATCCACCGACCAGCCCTGCGCCAGGCGCTTATGGACGGGCGCTGTGCCGGCTTCAGCGCCCAGCGACTGCGCCAGCGCTCCGACTGTGCGCGCGGCCTCGGTGCACAGCGAGGCGGCGCTGCGCCCGAGCGAAGGCCGCCCGTGGCCTGCAAGCATGGCAAGCTGCGCAAAGGCCGAGGCGCGGCCGACTGGATGAGGCGCTTCAGGTGACGGAGCTTTGAACGTCACCGGTTCGGCCGAGGCCCACAGCAGAGCGGCGGTTTCCTCCAGCGTCGCCGATTTGGAGAGCGCAACGGCGTCTTGCCCTCGGTAGATCAGTCGACCGTGCAGCACAGTCGAAATCGCGGTGACAATCGAGGGTTCGCCCCAGGCGATCGCGCTCGCGGCGATGGCCGAGGGACTGCGGCCCCGCGCCCGGCGGGTCGCCAATGCCGCGATGTCGTCGGCGCGGTACTGGCTGCGGCGCGGGTCGCTCTCATCCGGCCGCATGCCGATGCGGCCACGGCTGACATAGGCGTAGAGCGTCTGCGGCCGGACCTTGAGCCTTTCCAGCGCCTCTTCCCGCGACAGCCATTCGGACATTTTTAGCTCACATATTGATTATATTGATCAAGATTGATCGAGGCGCAGCCCAACCCTTATCTCCCATGCAGAAAAGCTGCAAGGAGATGAGATATGGCGAACGGGCTCGATGATGTGGTGGCGGCGGAGACCGTGCTCTCCGATGTCGATGGCCTTGGCGGCCGCCTGACGATCCGCGGTCATTCGCTGCCGGAATTGGCGGGACGCTGGCGCTATGCGCAAGTCGTTCGCCTGTTGCTCGACGGCTTCTTCGACGGCCTTCCCGGCGATGCCGAACTGGCAGCGAGGCTGGGCGAGGCTCGCGTCGAGCTGTTCGAGCGGCTTGCGCCCTCGCTGCCGCTGCTCGCACCGCTTGAGATCTATGGCGCCATGCGCGCCGGCATGGCGCTGCTGCCGGATGGCGAGACGCTGACGGACGCCTTGTGGCTGATCGCGGCGCCCGCCGTGCTGACGCCGGCTCTGCTGCGGCTGGCGCGTGGCGAGCAGCCGATCGCACCTGACGCGAAGGCCGATCATGCCGCCGACATGCTGAGGATGCTCGAGGGATCCGTCCCGTCGCCGGCGCTGGCAAGGGCACTCGACACCTATCTGGTCACCGTCTGCGATCACGGCCTCAACGCCTCGACCTTCGCCACCCGCGTCGTCGCTTCGACGCTGGCAGGGCTGACATCGTCGGTGCTGGCCGGGCTCGGCGCGCTCAAGGGGCCGCTGCACGGCGGCGCGCCCGGCCCGGTGATCGAGATGCTCGATGCAATCCAGGCGCATGGCGACGCGGCCGGTTGGCTGCGCGAGAAGGTCGCGCATGGCGAGCGCATCATGGGTTTCGGCCATCGCATCTACCGCGTGCGCGATCCGCGCGCCGATGTGCTGAAGGGGGTGGTGCGGCAGCTCGGCAGCGAGGGCGAGACCGGCCGCCGGCTGGCCTTCGCCGAACAGGTCGAGCAGACGGCGCTCGAAGTGCTGCGGATCGCCAAGCCGCAGCGCTCGCTGCAGACCAATGTCGAGTTCTACACAGCGCTTGTGCTTGAGGCGGCGGGCTTTCCGCCACAGGCGTTCAGCAATGTCTTTGCCGCCGGACGTGTCGCCGGCTGGATCGCGCATGCGCGCGAACAGCAGACGACAGGGCGGCTGATCCGTCCACAGTCGCGCTATGTCGGGCCGGTGCCGAAGCTTGTCGCTTGAGGTTTTTGCGAAGAGGACCCCACCCTAGCTTGCCGGGGCGAGCCACGGGTCTCGCCCGTCCTTCGGACCCCCACAAGGGGGAGGGAAGCTGCCGCGCGCCGCCGAAACGTCGGTGGTTTGCTGAGATCAGCGTCTACCAAGTCTCCCCCCCCCTTGTGGGGAGGGATCAAGGGTGGGGGTATTCGTAGGGCGAAGACCTGGGCGTGGAGGACCATTCCCCATGACTAAAATTTCATGTGATCACGCGACCGTGTTCGTGTTCTTGCCTTGGTCATCCCTTATATGCTGCACTGCAATATAAATCCGCTGCCGTCGAACCCGCCCGATTTCCGGGCGGAATGAGAAAGCAGTGACCAAACCGAACAGGAACGCCATGACCAAAAACGGCAAGGCGGAGGAAACGAAAAAGATCAACATCGCGCTGCAGGGCGGGGGCTCGCACGGAGCCTTCTCCTGGGGCGTGCTCGACCGGCTGCTGGAGGATGGCAGGCTCGACATTTCAGCCGTGTCCGGCACCAGCGCCGGCGCGATGAATGCGGTGGCGCTGGCCGATGGTTTTGTGCGCGGCGGCGTCGAGGGTGCACGGCAAAAGCTCGACGATTTCTGGCGCGCGGTGGCGGCCAAGGGCCGCTTCAGCCCGGTGCAGCGCATGCCGTGGGACGTCGCCTGGGGCAACTGGTCGATCGAGAACACCCCCGGCTATTTCTTCTTCGACACCATGTCGCGAGTGTTTTCGCCCTATGTCGCCAATCCGCTGGGCTTGAACCCGCTGCGCGACGTGGTCGAGCAGGAGATCGATTTCAAAAATGTTCACGCCTGCAAGTCGATGGAGCTGTTCATTTCGGCGACCAATGTCGAGACCGGCCAGCTGCGCGTCTTTTCCGATGGCGAGATCGACCTCGACACGGTGATGGCCTCGGCCTGCCTGCCACAATTGTTCCGCGCCGTCGAGATCAAGGGCGTGCCCTATTGGGATGGCGGCTATGGCGGCAATCCGGCGCTGTTCCCGTTCTTCAAGACGGCGGCGACCGAGGATGTGCTTTTGGTGCAGATCAATCCGGTGGTGCGCGAAGGCACGCCGAGAAGCGCCAACGAAATCCAGAACCGCATCGACGAGATCACCTTCAATGCCGGGCTGCTGAACGAATTCCGCTCGATCGCCTTCGTCAAGGAGCTGATCGCCGCCGGCCGGCTGCCGCCTGGCGAATACCGCGACATCCGCATGCACCGCATCGATGCCGACGAGGCGTTCAAGGATCTGTCGGCGTCGTCCAAGGTCAATGCGGAATGGGCCTTACTGAGCTATCTCAGAGACCTTGGCCGTATAGCGGCCAGCGACTGGCTGGAGGAGAATTACGACGCCGTCGGCAAGCGGCCGACGCTCGATCTTTCCGGCGAACTCGATGACGGCTTCAAACCGGTGCGCGGGCCGGCACCGGGACGGCGGGTGAAGGAATTTCTCGCCGCCCGCAAGAAGCCGGACGCCGAACGCCGGCGGGCCTGAGTCCGCCCGGATCGATCAAGACGATCAGCGAAGTGTTCGGCAAATCGGAGTAGCGCCGATGACTTTCCGTCCCGGAACAACCGTTGCGTGTGACGGTATACAAAATCATACTGACGCCTGCTGCCATTCACTGAGTGGCTACGCAGGTCGCGCCCACATTTGAGCGTCAAAAACTAGTGCAGGCACAGGAGAATGTCAGTGCTCAAAACGCCTTGAAAACAAAGCGCCTCCAACACCCGTATGGTTCCGAGACTGTGGTTCCGCCGCCTGACGGGGCGCTGACAAAACCGTTTCCCGTTGGCCACACTACATCGCCTGGCACAATGTTCCTGCAACTTTTCGACTGTATTGCGATGCAACTTTGATGTAGAAGCGCGGCTTCGCCGTTCACGGCAAATTGAACACGGCCTGGCGCGCACCCATATCGGCGACGCGCCCGAGTTGGAAGACACGGTAGCTGTTAGACGACGGACTCCTGTTGGATAACGACTTGGCCGAACCCCGCAGTGGAAAAACAATGATGCCGAAGATCAGGTTTCACAAGCTTGCCGCTATTGTCGTGCTCATCGGCTTCGCCGCCTGGATGGGAACAGGCGCGTTCTCGTCCGTCGGCAGCGCCGCTGTCGAAGGTGCTGGCAAGGCAGGCGATCAGGCCAAGCCGGGCGATCAGGCCAAGGCACCGGATGCAACCAAGACCGCCGAGGCCGAACCGAAGGCGCCGCTGCGCACCGTCGCGGTGGTGACGCCGCCGCGCAAGACCTATGCCCGCGCCATCCGCATTTCCGGGCTGACCGAGGCCGACAAGCGCGCCGTGCTGGCGACGCGTGTCGCCGGCGTCATCGAAAAGCTGCCGGTCAAGCAGGGCGATCACGTCAAGACCGGCGATCTGGTGCTGATGCTTGCGGCGGAAGAAAAGATCTCGATGGTCGACAATGCCAAGCAGCTCGTCGTGCAGCGCCAGGCTGAACTCGACGCATCGCTGCGGCTCATGAAGACTGGCAATCTGCCCAAGCTACAGCTCGACACGGCGCGTTCGAACCTGACCGCTGCGCAGTCGCAGCTGGAAACGGCGCAGGCCGAGCTCGACCGCAATCTGGTCAAGGCGCCCTTCGACGGCGTCATCGACCGGGTGCCGGTGGAGCTCGGCAGTTCGGTCATGCAGGGCGGCGAGGTGGCAACCATCCTCAAGCTCGATCCGGTGATTGCGCGCGGCGAAGTCAGCGAACGCGACCTCGGCTATCTCAAGCTCGGCGACAAGGCCACTGTCCGGCTGGTCAGCGGCCAGACCGTCGAAGGCACGGTGCGCTACATCAGCCGCGACGCCTCGTCGGCCACCCGAACCTTCCGCGTCGAGATCGCCGTGCCCAATGCCGATGGCTCCGTGCCGGCGGGCATGACGGCCGAGATTTCGCTCAGCGCGCAGCCGACCGATGCCGTCATGTTGCCGCGCTCCGTGGTGACGCTGGGCGACAAGGGCGATCTCGGCATCCGTGCCGTCAACAAGGACAACAAGGTGGTGTTCTTCCCGATCGACCTCGTTGACGACTCGCCGAAGGGCCTCGTGCTTGGCGGCATTCCCGCCGATGCCCGCGTCATCGTCGCCGGCCAGGAGCTCGTCAAGGAAGGCGATGTCGTCAAGCCGGTCGAGGCCGACCAGGCGACCATCCAGAAGCTGTTGGGCGAAGCGACAACGCAGTAGCGCCGGAGCGGCCCCGGCCGGGGACAGCCGGGGCGGGGACAACCGGCGGCAATGCGGCTCCTGAAATCTTGAGAACAGGCCATGGATATCGTCAAACTCGCGATCAACAATGCCCGGCTGACCGTTGCGGTGCTGGTGTTCCTGCTGCTGGCGGGCTGGGTCGCCTATCAGTCGACGCCGAAGGAAGCGGAACCCGACGTTCCGATTCCGATGATGTATGTCAGCCTGATCTATCAGGGCATTTCGCCTGAGGATTCCGAGCGCCTTCTGCTGCGGCCGATGGAAAGCAAGCTGAAGAGCCTCAAGGGTCTCAAGGAAATGCGCTCGGCCGCCTTCCAGGGCGGCGGCTATGTGCTGGTCGAGTTCCAGCCGCAGACCAATCTGGCGACAGCACTTCAGGACACGCGCTCCAAGGTGCAGGACGGCAAGGCCGACCTGCCGCAGGCGGCTGAAGAGCCCGTCGTCACCGAGGTCAACATCTCCGAATTCCCGGTGCTGGTGGTGACGCTGTCGGGCGAATTGCCCGAGCGCGTGCTGACGGCTGCCGCGCGCGAACTGCGCGACCGCATCGAGGAAGTGCCTGGCGTTCTCGAAGGCTCGCTGCAGGGCGCGCGCGACGATCTCGTCGAGGTCGTCATCGACCCGATGAAGCTGTCCTCCTACGGCCTGCAGCTCGACCAGCTTATCGGCGCGGTCGGCGCTTCCAACAGCCTGGTCGCCGCCGGCAACATCGAGGGTTCGGAAGGCAAATACGCGGTCAAGGTGCCGTCGCTGATCGAAACACCAGAGGATGTCGCGTCCTTGCCGGTGGTTGCCGGACCCAATGCCGTGGTGCAAGCCAAGGACATCGCGACGGTGCGCTCGACCTTCGCCGATGCCGAGACCATCACCCGCCTCAACGGCAAGCCGGCCATCGCCATCGAAGTCAAGAAGCGCATCGGCGCCAATCTGATCGACACGCTGGCCAAGGTGCGGGAAGTGTCCGACGCCTATGTCAAGACCATGCCGGAAGGCATGAACATCACCTACACGCAGGACAAGTCGGTCTTCGTCAACCAGCTTTTGGGCGATCTGCAGAACCACGTGATGATCGCCGTCATCCTGGTGTTCATCGTCATCCTCTATGCGCTGTCGGGCCGCGCCTCGCTGCTGATCGGGCTTGCCATTCCGTCATCGTTCCTGATCGGCATCCTGCTCTTGGCGATGATGGGCTACACGATCAACATGATCGTGCTGTTCAGCCTTATCCTGGCAGTCGGCATGCTGGTCGACGACGCCATCATCGTCACCGAGTTCGCCGAGCGGCGCATGGGCGAAGGCATGCCGAAGGCGGAAGCCTTCACGCTGGCGGCCAAGCGCATGGCGGGCCCCGTCATCGCGGCCACAATGACTCGCATCGCGGCGTTTTCACCGCTGCTGTTCTGGCCCGGCATCATCGGCGACTTCATGAAATACATGCCGATCACGCTGATCGTCACGCTGTCGGCCTCGATGCTTTATGCGCTGGTGTTCGCGCCGACGCTGGGCGCGCTCTTCGCCAAGGCGCCGGAGCATCACGAGGAACACAATCGCGACGGCTGGTACATGGCGCTGGTCAAGCAGGCGGTGCGCTTCCCCATCACCGTGCTGGTGCTTACCGCCGTGCTTTTGACCGGCGTTGGCTTCGCCTATTCCAAATACGGCGCCGGCGTCGAGTTCTTCCCCAGCGTCGAGCCCGACTACGGCCTGCTCTATGTGCATGCCCGCGGCAATCTCTCGCTGGCCGAAATGGATACGGCAACCAGGATCGCCGAAAACCGGCTGCTCGGCTGGCCCGGCGTGAAATCGGTCTACACCCGCGTCGGCAAGACGCAGGGCGGCGGACAGGACGTGCCGGAGGACGTCGTCGGCGTCATCCAGTATGAGTTCATCGACTGGCGCGAGCGCAAATCGGCGAACAATATCCTGGATGAGCTGCGCACCGTCATGGCCGGCATTCCCGGCGTCGATGTCGAAGTGCGCGTGCCGGAGGCCGGTCCTCCCACAGGCAAGGCGGTCCAGCTCCGGCTTTCAGCCATCGATCCAAAAGGGCTTGACGACCAGGCCCGTGCGGTCGCGGCGCGCATCGCCAAGGTGCCCGGCGTCATCGACGTTTCCGACGGCCTGCCGCCGCCCGGCGTCGACTGGGCGCTCGAGGTCGACCGCGCCAAGGCGGCGCAGTACGGCATCAGCCCGACCGCGGTCGGCACCGTGGTGCAGTTGGTGACCAATGGCTTGAAGCTCTCGGAATATAGGCCCGCCGGCGCCGACGACGCCGTCGACATCAGGCTGCGCCTGCCCGAAGACCGGCGCACGCTGTCGACGCTCGACGAGCTCAGGGTGCAGACCGCGCAAGGCTCGGTGCCGATCTCCAACTTCGTCGTGCGCAAGCCGGAGCCGACGGTCGGCATCCTCAACCGCATCGACGGCGCCCGCACCGTGGTCGTCCAGGCCAACGTCGCCGCCGGTAACCAGGTCGCGGCGGTGCAGGCGGAGGTGACCAAGGCGGTCACCGACATGAAGCTCGACAGCGGCATACGCTGGAAGCTGGCCGGTTCCAACGAGGACAGCGCTGAAGCCAGCGCCTTCCTCGGCAAGGCCTTCGGTGCGGCGATCTTCCTGATCTTCCTGGTGCTGCTGATGCAGTTCAACAAGTTCACCAGCGTGCTTCTGGTGCTGTCCTGCGTGGTCATGGCGACGATCGGCGTGTTCCTGGGGCTGCTGCTGACCGGCGAGGCCTTCGGCATCGTCATGTCGGGCATCGGCGTCATCGCGCTGGCCGGCGTGGTGGTGAACAACAACATCGTCTTGATCGACACCTATGACCGGCTGCGCGAAGAGGGCTGGGACAAGATGGAGGCGGTGCTGCAGACCTGCCGCGAACGCGCCCGCCCGGTCGTGCTGACGGCGGTCTCGGCCATCCTTGGCGTGCTGCCGATCGCCTTCGGTCTCGGCCTCGAAATCTTCCATCACGAGACGACGATCAACGCGCCGTCGACGCAATGGTGGATTTCGCTGTCCTCGGCGATCGTCTTCGGCCTGTCCTTCGCCACGCTGCTGACGCTGGTGGTGACGCCGTCCATGCTGATGATCTTCACGCGCAGCAAGAACAGCCGCTTCTATGCGTTCTTCCGCCGGCTGTTCGGCCGCGACAAGAAAAGGGATGCGTCCACGGGGCCGAAGCCGGGTCCGCTCGATGAGCCGGCAATCGCCTTCCCGAAAGCCGCGGAATAGCTGCATTCGACCAGTCAGACGAAAGGCCGTCCGGAACAACCGGGCGGCCTTTTGCATTGTCCCCCCGTATCCGACCAGCAAGGCGAGGGACTCTTAATGACCGTCAGCACCATCCTCATCATCGTTCTAGTCCTGATCCTGATCGGCGCCGTACCGGCCTGGCCACACTCGCGCTCCTGGGGTTATGGGCCGTCCGGAATAGTCGGCGCTGTGCTGGTGGTGCTGCTGATCCTGGTGCTGATGGGCAGGGTTTGATTGGGGCAAGAGACCTCTGCGATCAGCGTTTCCTCGCCCGATGAAGTGCTGGCAATAGGCATACGGCGGCGCCCGCCCCCACTCCGGCCGCTGGGCGGCCACCTCTCCCCCATGTCCATGGGGGAGAGGAAATGCCAAGCTTTTCAAGGCCACGACCTCGGCGGTTAGCATTTCCTCTCCCCCACGAATGTGGGGGTAGAGGTGGCTCGGCGAAGCCGAGACGGAGTGGGGGAACGCCTATGCGATTGGCCTGAAATTGAGATGACGAGCACACGCTGTTCCCCCTTGGCCACCCCGCTCCCTTGCGTATACGCTGCCCGCACGACAATCACCGAGGGAGCCATCAAGGTGAACATCGCCAGCCCGCCAAGGCCGCTCGCCGAGATCGCCAGCTATCACGCCCACATCTACTATGACGGGCAAGCCGAACGGCAGCACGCCGAATGGCTGCGCCTGCGCATCGGCGAACGCTTCCGCGTGCGACTGGGCAACTGGCGCGACGAGCCGGTCGGCCCGCACGAACAGGCCATGTACCAGGTCTCCTTCGCCACCGAGATCTTCGCGACGCTCGTTCCCTGGCTGATGCTGAACCATGGCGGCCTGAGCATCCTCATCCACCCCAACACCACCAACCCCAAGCGCGACCATCTGGTCGATCCGATCTGGATCGGGCGAGTGCTGGGGGTGCATGGGGATGTGCTGGGTGAGGATGACGAAGCGGAAGAGGCGCTGGAGGTGAATACGGAGCCGACGTTGGTGGCCTAGGCGTCGACGCGACGCTTGACCGTCTCGGCTACTTAACGACAAGCCCAAGGAAGAGGCGTTGAAATCTGGGTTATGTGCTCAAAAATCAAAGTCGTTGTCATCGTCGAGGGAAAGATCATCCCATAGCGGCCGCCAGCCGGAGTTGTCGTTGCCATAATCCTCGCCGAGCTTTTCATAACGACGCTTGTGGCGCGGTGTGCGAGATTCGGCGTAGATGTTGCCGGATAACACTGCTGAACGGCGCCCGGCTAAGCTCGTGTCGAGCAACTGGTTGATGGTTGGAAGCTCCAGAGCGACATTAGTTGCAACTGTATTGAAAAAGGAAACACGCTGATCACGCAGCACTCGAAAATGCGGATCGGCATCTACGGCAGCCTCTGCGCCGGGCAACTTCCATCCCTTTCGAATTCCGGCTTCATAGACGAGCATCCAATGCTCTCCCATTAGATCGTCAGCATCGACAGTGCCAATCCAGTCGGAGATCGCGCCTCGGCCAGTTAGTAGCGAGCGGCTTCGCAGCATAAAAACTAGGCAAGCGCACAAGCTGTTCTCGACCTTCGCGCTCAGTTGAGTTGCGCGTTCTCCTAAACGAATGGACAGCGAACGGCAAAGCCACAAGGTCCATACAACCTCGTAGTGATGATTGTAGGGTGCATGCTCCTCAATCATTCCTTCGGCGAAATCCTTGATGCGCTCTCCTATGGGATAGCCGGCAGCCGCGTAGGTACAGAGAATCTTGATAACCGAATCTAGGCAGTTGGAATTCTCGCGAGCAATTCGCAGTAGGAAAGGCTCATAAACATCCCAATTGGCGGAGTGAATGAGGCTGTGTGACGTCTTACGCACCGCGAAGGATGCGATGCTCTCATCAGGCCAGGATTTGGAGAGGCGAATAACCTCACTAAAGAAGCGGATGAGATCGCGACGCTGGTCGTTAGCTGAACGACTCAACTTCAGCTGAGCGATATCGCCTGGCCAACTTTCCTCGTTAAAGCCAAGTGCATCTATTATCTGGGTCTTCGAGGCGTTGAGCTGAAGATCGAAGCCAAGCACAGCTTCACGAAGTGCTGCAAGGAACGCTTCTGCATCGACATGCGAAGCAAAGCAAAGGAAGAAGTCGTCCATATAGCGATAGCCGGCTGTCAGCCGCGCAAAGTGATCCGTTCCGATCTGCTGTTCAATCGCACACAGAATGAGCTCGGATATGATCCGCGAACTGTCGGGACCCACCGGAATGCCGATAGTTTGCCCGTCCTGGCAGGCACGCAGCAGGGCGTCGATGCGATTTCCATAGACTGCGGGGTCCGTTGTACTGCGGTTGCGCTTAGTAACCCGCTTCCCGTGGAGCGCCCAAGGGATGGAATGGGTATAAATTGCATGGTAAAAGCTAAGAACGTCTGTTTGTAGTATGGCGCGCGCAGTTGCATAAGCTTTGATTCGTTCTTCACTCAGCAAGGACAGTTTAGGTAAGGTGACTGCCCGATTGCCGGTCTGGCTGATTTGTGTAGAAGTTAGGCTGATGGGTGACCTGGCTGAAATCGCTTCAAACTCGTCCTGATGATCAGCGATAGCACTTGTCAAATAATATTGGTTCACCGGATTTGGCACGCCGAGCATGCGGCGTGAGTGGCCTTTGCGGGCCATGTCGAACCGTGCATATCGACTGGTAGGCGGATAAAGGCGACGCTGCTGCCCAGTCAGACCTGCCTCATGTGTCGCCCAGTGCGGGACAATATTGGCAAGACTGCGGGCAAAGTCAAAGCTCGTGAATGGTGGCGGTAGCTCTTTTGGGAAGTAGCCACGAGCTAGAAGGGCCTCGATGCGTTCGTCGCGCGTCATCATGATATGCGTCTCTTTGGCTTAGTCAAAAGCAGCCCATATTTGCACGAGCGATTCAAAATATCTTCCGCCAAAGACAGTCAGAACAGTAATCAAAGACTCGCTTGTAAGATTTAAAGCATATCGACGAATTGTCAGCTTGTGGATGTCGAAGTCGCCTCCCCACTCACCCCCAGCCAACCTCGGCAGCAGAAAAATCTCCGCCCCTTTCGGCAATTCCTTCGACCACGTATCGCGATAGATCGTCCCGTCAATCGCCACAGCAATGCCCTTCTCGATCCAGGGCTCAATCCCGGGATACTGTTCAGCCAGTTTCCTGAACAGCTCCCTTATGTCCTTGGCCTCGACCTCGACCTTGCTCTGGCCTCCGGCGAGCTGGCCCAGCGCGCCCCAGAGCGTGACTTCGACCATTAGGGCAAGAACCTCATTTCGGCCTCAGCCTCCCCGTTCCGCCTCGATCGCGGCGAGGACCCTTGGCGGCGACATCGGGATGTGGGTCATGCGTACGCCGGCGGCGTTGGAGACCGCGTTGGCGATCGCCGCCAGCGGCGGCACGATCGAGGTCTCGCCGACGCCGCGCACGCCATAGGGGTGGTTGGGGTTGGGGATCTCGAGGATCTGCGTGTCGATCATCGGCAGGTCCGAGCAGACCGGGATGCGATAGTCGAGGAAGCCGGCATTCTGGAGGCGCCCGTCCTTGCCGTAGATATACTCCTCGTTGAGCGCCCAGCCGATGCCTTGCGCCGCGCCGCCCTGGTACTGGCCCTCGACATAGGTCGGGTGCACCGCCTTGCCGGCATCCTGGATCACCGTGTAGCGGATCACCCTGGTCGAGCCGGTATCGGGGTCGACCTCAATGTCGCATATATGGGTGGCGAAGGAGACGCCGGCGCCGTCGGCGACGAGTTCGCTGTGGCCGGCGATCGGCCCGCCGGTCTTGCCGGAAGCGGCGGCGATCTCCTTCAGCGACAGCGCTGCAAGATTGCCGTACTTCTCGCCCTTGGCGATGGCGTGGCCGTTTTCCCAGACCACGTCGTCGACGGGGATGTCCCACGTCTGGGCGGCGCGCTCACGCAGGATCTTGATGGCGTTGCGGGCGGCCGAGATGGTCGCCATCGAGGACGAGAAGGTGCCGCGGCTGCCGTCGGTCATGTCGTTGTAGCCGAGCGAGGATGTGTCGGCGACCACCGCCTTGAGCTGGGCATAGTCGATGCCGAGCTCCTCCGCCGCCACCAGCGACAGCGACGCGCGCGAACCGCCAACGTCCACCGTGCCGACAGCCAGCGACACCGAGCCGTCCATGCCGATGTTCAGGTCCACGCAGGTCTGGCCACCGAAGTTGAACCAGAAGCCGCAAGCCATGCCGCGGCCCTGGTTCTTGCCCAGCGGCGCCTTCATGTGCGGATGGTGCTTGGCCGCCTCCAGCGTCGGGCCGATGCCGATCGGGCCGTAGACGGGGCCATAGGAAGAGCGGGTGCCTTCCTGCGCGGCGTTCTTGATGCGGAACTCGACCGGGTCCATGCCGAGTTCCTTGGCCAGCTCATCCACAGCGCTTTCCACCGCGAAGGCCGCCATCGGTGCGGAGGGTGCGCGATAGGCCGCGGTCTTCGGCCGGTTGACCAGCACTTCGAAGCCGACCGTCTTGACGTTATCGAGCTTGTAGCAGGCGAAGGCCGTCATGGCGCCGATCTCGGCCCATGTGCCGGCATAGGGGCCGCTGGTGTAGCGCAGCGTCGCTTCGGCGGCGGTGATGGTGCCGTCCTTGCGGGCGCCGATCTTGACGTCGATCGAGGTGGCGCTGGTCGGGCCCGAGGCGCGGAACACCTCGTCGCGAGTCATCACCAGCTTCACCGGCCGTCCTGCCTTGCGCGACAGAGCGAGTGCCACCGGTTCGGCCCAGACATGGGTCTTGCCGCCGAAGCCGCCGCCGATCTCCGAGGAGGTGACGCGCAGCTTCGAGGCTTCCAGCCCGAGCAGTTGCGCACAATGCTGGCGGTAGACGAAATGGCCCTGCGTGCAGACCCAGAGGTCGGCGGTGCCGTCGGACGAGACGCTCGCAACGCAGGCGTGCGGCTCGATATAGCCCTGATGCGTCTGTTCGGTCTTGAAGGAGCGCTCGACGATGACATCGGCGTGCCCAAAGCCCTGATGGACATCGCCATGGCCGAACTGGCTGCGCTTGGTGACGTTGGACGGCTTTACCGGCTTTTCCTCGAGACCCTCGGTGAAGATCGTGTCGTTGATCAAAGGCGCGGTGTGCTTCATCGCCTCGTCGACATCGGTGACATGCGGCAACAGCTCGTACTCGACCTCGATGAGCTTCAGCGCCTGCCTGGCCGTGCGGGCATCGACGGCGGCGACCGCGGCCACGGCGTGGCCGTCATAGAGCGCCTTGCCGCGCGCCATGCAATTGTCGAGGACGTCGTACATGGCGGCATCGCCATCGGTGAGATCGGGCAGGTCGGCGGCGGTGATCACCGCTTTCACGCCGGCCAGCTTTTCCGCTTTCGAAGTGTCGATCTTGAGGATCCTGGCATGCGCATGCGGGCTGCGCAGGACACGCCCGACCAGCTGTCCCGCCATGTTGAAGTCGGCGCCGTAGCGCGCGCGGCCCGTCACCTTGTCGACGCCGTCGGGACGGATAGGCCGCGTGCCGACGGAGGAGAATTTGCGGCCCGAAAAGCGTGGATCGAAGTTCATGCGTGCGCTCCCTTCATCACATTGGCCGCATCCTGGACCGCGCGCACGATCTTGTCGTAGCCGGTGCAGCGGCAGAGGTTGCCGGCGAGGCCGAAGCGGATTTCTTCCTCGGTCGGATCGGGGTTCTTGGCCAAAAGGTCCTTCGCCGCGATCAGGAAGCCCGGCGTGCAGATGCCGCATTGCAGCGCTGCATGCTCAAGGAATTTCTGCTGCAGCGGATGTAACTGATCGCCATGCGCCATGCCCTCGACGGTCTCGATATGCCGGCCTTCGGCTTCAGCGCCGAGCACCAGGCACGAGCAGACCAGCCGGTTGTCGAGGATGATCGAGCAGGCGCCGCAGTCGCCCGTGCCGCAGCCTTCCTTGGCGCCGGTCAGCCCGAGGCGATCGCGCAGGACGTCGAGCAACGTCTCGTCGGGCTGGCAAAGGTATTCGACGTGATCGCCGTTGATTGTCGTTGAAACTGCTACACCGGCCATCATTTGCCTCCTGCGCGTGCGTAGGCGGTCGTCGCGGCCCGTCCGGCCAGCACGCCCGCAACTTTTCGTCTGAACTCGATCGTTCCGCGCTTGTCGTCGATGGGGCGGCAGGCCCCGGCGCAGACCTTGGCGAGCCGCTCAAGTGCCGCCTCATCCAGCTTCCTGCCGATGAGAGCCTCGGCTGCTTCTTCCACCAGAAGCACGGTCGGGGCCGCGGCGCCCAGCGCGACGCGCGCGGCCGTGATGACGCCATGCTCGTCGAGCGACAGCTTCACGCCGGCGCTGACCACGGCGATGTCCATCTCGGTGCGCGGAATGAACCTGAGATAGGCGTCGCCCGAACGCGGCTCCCGCTTGCCGAGCAGGATCGCCTCGACGATCTCACCCTTGGTGAGCGAGGTCTTGCCGGGCCCGATCGGCACGGCCTCGACAGGAATGGTGCGCTTGCCCGAGGGACCGGCAACCACGGCCTTTGCGGCGGCGGCCACCAAGGCCGGGACGCTGTCGGCGGCCGGCGAGGCGTTGCACAGATTGCCAACGATGGTGCAGCGGCCCTGGACCTGTTTCGAGCCGATCAGCTTCGACGCTTCGACGACACCGGGCCAGGCCTTCTTCAGAACCGAGCTCTCGCCCAGGACGGCGCAGGGGACGGTGGCGCCGATGCTGAAGCCGTCGGCCGTCTCCCTGATCTCGCTCAAGCCCTCGATCGCCTTGATGTCGACGATCAGGTCGGGATCGACAAACCCGCCCTTCATCCGAACGAGGAGGTCACTGCCTCCAGCGAGAATGGCTGATGTGCCGGAAGCGTCGGCCAGCAGGCCAACGGCGTCTTCGATTGAAAGCGGACGTATGTAACGCATCGTCTCCCCTTGGTGATGGTGATCTCGCCGACCGTTATAAACAGTCTCCTCATAATGACCATCCGGTTGCTGATTTCCAGCGATTGGGCCAGCACCGCGAGAGAGATTTTTGTCTAAAGTCTTTGTTTTGATGCATGTCGTTGTCCCAGAACCGCGCACACTTCTGGGCGACATGCATTTAAGCGGCGTCTTTTGCACGGTCGAGGCTGATGCCGATGTCCTTCAAGGCCTCGGCCACGGCCTCGTCCAGCGGGGTGTGCGGGACTTCGCCGATGATGCCTTCCAGCCGGTCGGACACGAGCCGGTGCGGTTCGAAGCGCAGATAGGACATCGAGACGATCTCGCGCCACATCGCCACGAACGGGCTGCCGGCGCGCAGCACCCACCAAGGCATGAAGGTCAGTTTCAGCGGACGTCCCAACGCTTTCTCGGCCGCGGCCTTTATGTCCATGTCGGTGACGGCGTGGCCGGGGAAGTTGAGCGCCTCAAAGAAGCCGAGCTTGCCCTGATTACGCGCCAGGCCGACGAAGCCGATGCCGAAGTCCGGCAAATAGGCCCATTCGTGCACGAGGTTGGCAGGGCCAGGCGCGGTGTAGACGCCCTTGCTCATCTTGGCGGCGACGACGAGGTCGAACCATGATCCGCTGCCGGTGCCGCCGAAGAAATCGCCGGCGCGCAGGATGATGGTGCGGACGCGGCCGGCATCGGCCTCGCGGCGAAACAGCGCTTCCATGGCGCAGCGGATGCGGCCCTTCTCGGTGGTCGGACGGAATGGCGTGTCTTCGGTGACCACCTCAGGCATCGGCGAGCCGTAATTGTAGACAGTGCCGGGGAAAAGATGCAGCGCGCCATTGGCATGGCAGGCGGCCATGACGTTCTCCGCCATCGGCAGACACTTGCCCCAGTCGGTGTAGATCGGGTTGAGGCCGTTGAAGATGATGTCGACGCCTTGCGTGGCGCGGATCAGCGCCTCGCGGTCGAGCGCATCGCCGGCGACGGCGGTGGCGCCCTTGAGTTCGGCTGGGACCTTGCCGCTGCGGGTGACGGCGCGGACGTCGAAACCGGCGTCGATGAAGGCCTTGCCAACCACGCGGCCGAGCCGGCCATTGGCGCCTAGAATTGCGATCTTGGTCATTTTCTTCTCCGTGTTTGTGTTTGCACGGCGAATATGATGCCTCCATATGCGAATGAAAATTGACTAGGGATGCAGCTTTGTTATTCATAATTGAATGGAAGATATCGACTGGAACCTGATCAAGAGTTTCGTCACCGTGGCGGAGACCGGCAGCCTGTCGGCCGCGGCGCGCAAACTGTCGGCCAGCCAACCGACGCTCGGGCGTCACATCGGTGAGCTCGAACAGGCGTTGGGCGTCACCTTGTTCCGGCGCGGGCGGCGCGGCTATGCGCTGACGGAAGCAGGCGCCACGCTGTTCGAACGCGGCAGAGCGGTGAGCGAGCAGGCGAGCGCGTTCTCACTATTGGCATTGGGCTCGGTCGAGGCGATCGAAGGCACGGTGCGCATTGCGGCCAGCGAGGTGGTGGCGGCCTATGTGCTGCCGAGGATGACGGCGCGGCTCGGCATCGAGGAGCCCGGCATCGAGGTCGAGATCGTCGCCTCGAACCAGGTCGAGAACCTGCTGCGAAGGGATGCCGACATCGCCATCCGCATGGTCAAGCCGGCGCAGAACGAGCTGACGGCGCGCAAGGTCTGCGATATCAAGCTCTGCTGCTGCGCGGCGAAATCCTATCTCGACAGGCACGGACGCCCGCTCAAGCCCGCCGACCTTCTCGACCATCCGCTGATCGGCTTCGACCGCAGCGACGAGATGATCCGGGGCTTTACCCAGGCCGGCATCCCCGTCACCCGAAGCAGTTTCCGCTTCAGGACCGATAACCAGATCGTTCTGTGGGAAGCGCTGCGGGCGGGAAACGGCGTCGGTCTTGGCCAGGAGCCGCTGACGGACAGCGACCCGTCGCTGGAGAAACTGCTGCCCGGCCTGCCACTGCCCAGCCTGCCGGTGTGGCTGGCCATGCATCGCGACGTGCGCACCAGCGTGCGCATCCGCCGCGTCGCGGATTTCCTCTATGAGGAGCTGAAGCGCTATTCGGCGGGGGCGGCCGCGAATTCGGCGCGGTGAGCGAGCCCGGCCATCAACAGCACGACGATCAGCAGCGCCGACATGGCGACGAAGATCGGGCCGAAGCTGGAATGCTCGGCAACGAAGCCGATCGCCGACGGCGCCACCAATATGCCGGAATAGCCCATGGTGGTGACGACGCTCATGCCGGTGCCCGACGACATGCCTTCCTGGTTGCCGCCGGCCGAGAAGATGATCGGCACCATATTGGCGATGCCGAAGCCGCAGAGAGCAAAAGCCGCGATGGCGATCCAGGGCGAAGGCGACAGGCCGGCGACCAGCATGCCGGCGGCGGCGACCACCGCCGAGCCGCGCAGCGTGGCCACCGCGCCGAAGCGGTTGCGCACGCCGTCACCGAAAAAGCGTATGACAGCCATGACGCCGGAGAAGGCGGCGTAGGCAAGGCCGGCGATGGCGAGGTCGGCGCCGAGCTCCTGCCTGAGATAAAGCGCTGCCCAGTCGAGCACGGCGCCCTCGGAAATCATCGTCAGCAGCGCCATCAGCCCGACAAGATAGACCAGCGGGTTGGCCGGCAGCGTTAATCTGTGATGCTCGGCGGCCTGCGGCTTGTCCTCGGCGATGAGGTAGCCGACCGCCACGGCAATGACGGCAAAAGCTATGACCGTGACCACAGCCGCATGGGCGAGGTGGCCGTAAGTCTGGATGGCGTAACCGCCCAGACCGCCACCGGCGAAACCGCCGAGGCTCCAGAAGCCGTGCGAGGACGACATGATGGCGCGGGACAGCCGGCGCTCGACCACCACCGCATTGGCGTTCATCGCGACATCCATGCCGCCGATCGAGCCGCCGAAGATGATCATGGCGATCGCCGCCAGCGGCACGTTGGGCGCCAGCGCCACGATCAGCAGGCCGAGGCTGCCGCAAAGGCCGAACCAGCGCAACACGGTGCGCGAGCCATGCCTGGAGATCAGATGGCCGCACCAGCTCATGGCCGCGACCGCGCCGACGCCGAACAGCAGGATCAGCAGACCGAGGGTGAATTTCGAGATGTCGAGCCGGGTCAGGAACACCGGAATCTGCGGCGCCCAGCTGCCGGTCAGGAAGCCGTTGGCGAGGAAGATCGCGGCTACGGCCCATCGCCCCTGAAGGGCGCTCTGCATGGTGTCTTGCGCGTTCATGGCCCGAATCCGGTCAAGGAATGGCTTTGCGCGGCAAATTAGATCGATTCAATTTCTCGTCAAGCGCTTGGCTGCGAAAAGCTTGTGGGCCACATCTAAGGGGAAACCGTTAGGCGCTGTCCCGCCGACGTCAATCCTGTGAACCGCGCGCTACTTCAGTGATCCCTCGGCCGTCTTGCCTCGAACTCCGCTTTCTTGGCGTCCGAAGCCTCGGTCTGGTTCAGCGCCTGCCATTGCGCATAGGGCATGCCGTAGACGATTTCGCGCGACTGATCCTTGCCGAGATCGACGCCCTCAGCCTCGGCCGCTTCGCGATACCAGTTCGACAGGCAGTTGCGGCAGAAGCCGGCGAGGTTCATCAGGTCGATGTTTTGCACATCGCTGCGCTCGCGCAGATGCTCGACCAGCCGGCGGAAGGCCGCGGCCTCGAAATCGCGTTTCTGGTCATCGCTGAGTTCGGTCATTGCCTTGGGTCCTCACAGCGGCCCGGTGCGCGAGCCGAACATCTTCACCTGATGTATATCGGGACGGCGGTCGATGGCGTCAACGATCGGCGCCAGCCGTTCCGCCCAGGCCAGCGCCCCCTTGCGGTCTGATATCAGGTCCTGGCGGATCTCGATCAGCGCATGGGCAAAGCCGTTGACGATGGCGTGCTTGAACATGGTGTCGCCGCGCAACGCGCCGTCATAGGGTTCATTGTCGCCGACGACGAGGTTTTATCCTGCGCCAGCATGTCGATCAGCGGCCGCGCCACGCGGTCGTCGAGGTCCCACAATATGCCGACATGCCAAGGGCGGATGAAGCCCTGCATGACAGGGGTGAAGGAGTGTACGGAGAAGATGAGCGGCGCTTTGCCTGAGGCGTGCGCCACCGACGCGATCATGGCGCCGACCGCGTCCTGATAAGGCCGGTAGAAGCCGTCGAGCCGCCTTTCGCGTTCGGCCGGTGCCATAGGGTAGTTTCCCGGCACGACAGTGCCGTCATAGAGCTGGCGGATCAGCGTCGGGTCGTCCTCGCCGCGATTGGGATCGATCAGCAGCCGCGAAAAATTGGCGATCACCGCCGGCACGTCGAGCGCTGCGGCCAGTTCGCGCGTCACCGTCTCGACACCGATGTCGTAGGCGATATGGCGATCGAGTTCCGCCGCCGGCAAGCCGAGACTGCCATACTCCTCCGGCAGGTCGCGGCGGGCATGGTCGGCGACAAGCACGATGCCTCGCTTGCGGTCGCCTTCGACGATATCGAAAGGCGCGAAAACTGTGGATCGGGTCATTGGCTGGAAAGGTCTGTTCGCTGGCTTCCGGGGAGGGTGGTATCGTCATTCCCACGAAGAGGACTGTTGCGCAATGCCGTTGTTTGGCCACGGTTTCTGCGAAAATCCTGTGACGCGCGGCAGATCGCGTGTCGGGGGCCTTTCTAAATCGATTGGAATTGGACAGAACGGCGCGTTGACATGCGCCCGGACTTTTCCGAAAAGGGGCGTTGAGAGATGCAGATGACGTTATTGAGGGGTTTCGGGATGGGTTCCGCCGGCAGGCCGCGTGCGCGCACCGCCTTTGCCGTGCCGCTCCTGACCCTGACGCTAGGGCTCACCGCGCTGGTCGCGGCTTCGCCTGCCCGCGCCGATTTCCGCGTCTGCAACGCCACGCAGAACCTGGTCGGCGTCGGCATCGGCTACCGCGCCAAGGCAGGCTGGATCACCGAGGGTGGTGGCACATCGAAGGATCGAGCTGCAAGACGCTGATCGAAGGTCCGCTGTCATCAAGGTTTTACTATCTTTATGCAGAAGACGCCGAGCGCGGCGGGCGCTGGGATGGCCCGATCAACATGTGCGTGGCTGAAAAAGAGTTCAAGATCGCAGGCGTTACCGATTGCGTCGCCCGGGGCTTCCAGCGCGCCGGATTCCAGGAATATGACACGGGCGAGCAGGCAAGCTGGATGGTCCAGCTGACCGATGAGTCCACAACGGGAGGCGCTCCAGCCGCCCCGGGAACAAACAGTCAATGAGACGTAGCCGCAAGGTCAAGATCCTCGCCACCATCGGTCCTGCCTCCTCGTCCGAGGAGATGCTGCAGAAGCTGTTCGAAGCCGGGGCCGATGTCTTCCGCATCAATATGAGCCACACCGATCACGAGTTGATGCGCACGCTGGTCGGCCGCATCCGTGCGGTCGAGGAAAAGGTCGGCCGTCCAATCGGCATCCTGGCCGATTTGCAGGGACCGAAGCTGCGCGTCGGCAAGTTCGCCAACGGCAAGGAGGTTCTGACGCCGGGCCAGACCTTCACCCTCGACAACAATCCCGAGCCCGGCACGTCGACCCGGGTCTACCTGCCGCATCCCGAAATCCTGAGCTCGGTCGAGGCCGGCCACCGTCTGTTGATCGACGATGGCAAGCTGGAGCTCAGGGCGGTGAAGAGCGACGGCAAGTCTATCACCTGCACCGTCGTCGCCGGCACCACCATTTCCGACAAGAAGGGCGTCAGCCTGCCCGACACCGACCTGCCGGTCGGTGCGCTGACCGAAAAGGACCGCAAGGACCTCGATGCGGTGCTGGCGGAAAGCGTCGACTGGGTGGCGCTGTCCTTCGTGCAGCGGCCGGAGGATTTGGCGGAAGCCCGCAAGATCGCGCGCGGCCGGGCACTGATCATGGCCAAGATCGAAAAGCCGCAGGCCGTCGCCCGGCTGGCCGAAATCATCGAACTCTCCGACGCGCTGATGGTTGCCCGCGGCGATCTCGGTGTGGAAATGCCGCTGGAAGCGGTGCCCGGCATCCAAAAGCAGATCACGCGCGCCGCGCGCCGGGCCGGCAAGCCGGTGGTGGTCGCCACGCAGATGCTGGAATCGATGATCACCGCGCCGGTGCCGACCCGCGCAGAGGTGTCCGACGTGTCGATCGCCGTGTTCGAGGGCGCCGACGCCATCATGCTTTCAGCCGAATCCGCTGCCGGCGCCTATCCGGTCGAGGCGGTGGCGATGATGAACCGCATCGCCACCAAGGTCGAAACCGACCCGACCTATGCCGGCATCATCAACGCGCAGCGCTCGGAACCGGAAGCAACCGGCGCCGACGCCATTTCGCTCGCCGCCCGCGAGATTGCCGAGACGCTGAAACTGTCGGCGATCATCACCTATACGGCTTCGGGCACCACCGGCCTGCGCGCCGCGCGCGAGCGGCCGCAAGTGCCGATCATCGCCCTGTCGCCGATCCTCAACACGGCGCGGCGGCTGTCGCTTTTGTGGGGCACGCATTGCGTCGTCTCGCCCGACGCCAGCGACCTCGACGACATGGTCGACCGCGCCTGCCGCATCGCTTTCGAAGAGGGGTTCGGCCAGCCGGGCGACCGTGTCATCATCACGGCGGGCGTGCCGCTGAGGACGCCGGGTTCGACCAACATGCTGCGCATCGCCTATGTCGGGTCGGACGTGCAGGCCACCCGCAACATAGGTTGACAGAGGCTTCAACTCATCACAGTTCGCAGCGCTCTTGCCGCACCTTCGGCGTGATCGATGCGCCGAAGGAAGCGGTGTGCGCGAGGGATTGGGTCATAGAGATACTGATCTGGGCCGCGCATCTTTCGCCGGTTGAGGTCGGCGGTGTCGAGCAGGTCGAAATCGACCCTTTCCAGCGTGCAGTGCCAGCCTGCGCTATGCGAAGCCCATCCCCTTCCATGCTGCTGCAGAAGCCGCGCTCGGCTGGAATAGCCGTGATAGTCGAAGGCGATCACGCCGTTCGTCATATAGATATGGTTGCCGTAGAAATCCTCGCCCGGAATGATCCGTTCGCCGTAGAATCCGTCCAGGGGAGGATGGCTGAGGAAGGTGCCCGCAAGGATGTGGCAGGCGCCGTAGCCGAAGAAGATGCGATCCGGTAGCGCCCAGAACGCTTCGGGGTTTTTCTTGATTCCGTGCTTCAGGACATACATGCGGCCGTCACGTCGGGGCGAGTTGCGCGTCGGGCACCGTAATGTCGGGGCACTGTGCATCGTTGTAGGCATCGCCGGCGATCCGCGCTTCCACGGTTTTCGCGATTGCCTGCAGGTCGACGTCCTTGCCGGCGACTTTCTCGATCGCGCCGACGACGAGGTCGGAGGCGATCCAATCCGGCTTGTGGCCCAGATTGTGGACCCAGATCAGTTCGGCGCCGGGGATGTCCCTGACCAGGCCGACCGAATGGATCGAGGCATAGACCACCTTGTCGCGATCGCCCGAGATGACGATCGTCGGCGCTGTGATGTCGCGGTAATGCGGCGCGGCCTTCAGCGTATAGTCGTAGAGGCCGGCGACATCGATGGCGTTGGCGCGGAAAGCGCCGGGACGCAGCACCAGCGGAATCGAGGCATTGCCGACATAGGCTTCCGGCACCTTGTTGGGAGAAAACACGCAGGCCGTGGCGCCGTCCATCTGCAGCGTGCCTGCCGGATAGGTCAATGTCTCCGAGAACAGCCAGCCGATGACGGGGGTGGCGGTCAGCTTGTAGTACCAGGCGGTCGCGCCGCCCGGCCAGGGGTGGCTGACCGGCGACAGAAAGACCAGCCCGAGCGTCTTCTCCGGGTGTTCGCGGCCAAAGGCGGCGGTGATCACGCCGCCAAACGAATGGCCGACGATGATCGCCTTGTGGATGCCGAGACGGTCCATCAGCCCGGCGATGGTGTCGGCCTGCCCCGACGGGCTCTCATTGCCGGGGCCGCGCGCCGACCAGCCGAAGCCCGGCCGGTCGAGGAAGACCATCTCGGCGCGGCCTTCGAGCAAAGGCCTGATCGGCAGCATCTGATCCCTGAGATTGGCGCTGGCGCCATGGATGAAGACGATCGCCGGCAGTTCGGCATTTTGTGGCGCCGGCACGTGGACATAGTGGATGCGGGTGGCGTCGATGTCGGCAAATTCGCCGGCCGGCGGGTTCCGCCACTCGATCAGCCACGCGCCGGCGCGGGTGACACCGGCCAGGGCAAAGACGAGCGCGAGGAGCAAAGCACAGGCGGCGTAAATGAGGTTCATGCGCGGAGATACGGGGGTGGAGGGGGATAAGTTCTAGGGAGTAGGGAGTAGGGAGTAGGGAGGTGGCGTCTCGACCAATCTCTCTACTGACTAATCCCTAATTCCTACTGCCTAATCAAATTCCTTCGCCGGCAAGCTCTTCCGAAATTGCCGCGACCTGGTCCTGGGCGCTACGCATCATCGGATAGATGGTAAGCACCTTCTGCCAGGCTTCGAGCGCCGATTGCTTGTGGCCGGTGGCGGACATGATCTGGGCCAGGCCGGAAAGCGCGCCGAAATGGCGTGGTTCCAGCTGCAGCGTCTGGTCGATGTCGGACATCGACTTCCCGAAATTCTTCATCATGTAATGGACGGTGGCGCGCCGGTTCCAGCCTTCGGCATATTTTGGCTGCAGGATGACAACCTGGTCGAGGAAGTCGAGGGCGACGTCGAACTTCTGGTCGTCCATCGCCTTTTGCGACCATTGCATCATCAGGTCGATCGAGGCGCTGCCGGACTGGAACCATTCGCCCCAGATGCGCCCGGCGATGCGCTCGGCCGCCTTTTCGTTGCGCTCGCGCTTCAGCTCGGCAAACAGTTGGTCGAGCCTGGCTTCCCTGGTCAGGGCAACCGGCGGCTTTGCCGGCGGATCGTCCGCCGACGCCGGAGCGACGCCGAAAAGAAACAGGGTCGCCAAAAATGCAAAAAGAATCCGCATCGCCGGAATCTAACCCCGGACGGCGGATCGTCAAACTGAAATTAGCGTGAAAGTGCCTGAAACCAGGCAATTACCATCGTATGGACGGAGGCAACGAGCCTCCGGCCGAACACTCAGCCCTGGCGCGCCTTGTAGCGTGGAGCGGTCTTGTTGATGATGTAGACGCGGCCCTTGCGGCGAACCAGCTGGTTGTCGCGGTGACGCGCCTTCAGCGCCTTGAGCGAATTCTTGATCTTCATGGTCTTGCCCGTCGGTCTGGGCCCTGTCCGGGCCGAATTATTAAGGCGCGCCTGAAAAGCGCGCCTTTGAACTTGCGGTGGCTCATAAACGAGGAGCCTTGCCCGTGTCAACCGCAAGCGTGCTGGATAGAGGCCGAGAATGGCTTTGGCCATCAAATATCCGCCATCTCGGCTCCACGCCATTGCGCGGCCGAAGGCGGGCTGGAATGGTGCGGCACCCGCAAGCCGATTTGGAGACCTCCATGCGCCTGTTGTTTGTGTCCGCGAGCCTTGCCGTTATGGCAGCCGCCTCCATCGCGCAGGCGCAGGAATGCGACCGCAACGACGACAGCCAGCAGATGATGAACATCTGCGCCGGCGAGGACTATCGGGCCGCCGATGCCAAGCTCAACCAGGCCTACAAGGATCTCGTCGGTCGCAACGACGACAAGGGCAGGAAGCTGCTGCAGGTCGCGCAACGCGCCTGGATCGCCTTCCGCGACGCCGAATGCGCCTATACGACGACAGACAGCGAGGGCGGCTCCATCCATCCGATGGAGGTTTCACAATGCCTGACCGAACTGACGGACCAGCGCATCAAACAGCTCACCGCGGGCGCCAATTGTAGGGAAGGCGATGCGAGTTGCGCCAGCCCCGACGAGGACGGAGATCTGAACGACGAGCTGCAATAGGGCTCGAGCCACGCCCTCGCGCAAAGTGCCGGAATGGCTTAGCTACGGCGGCTGATGCGCGTGAAATGGCCCATCTTGCGGCCTGGGCGCGCTTCCGCCTTGCCGTAGAGATGCAGCATCAGATCGGGCTCGGCGAGCAAAGCGGGTACGCGCAGCACATCGTCGCCGATCAGGTTTTCCATGACGCAGTTTGAATGCCGGCCAGGGTTGCCCAGCGGCAGGCCGGCAATGGCGCGGATATGCTGCTCGAATTGCGAAACGATGCAGGCGGCTTCCGTCCAGTGGCCGGAATTGTGCACGCGCGGCGCCATTTCGTTGGCCAGCAGCGTGCCATCGGCAAGAACGAAGAACTCGACGCCGATGACGCCGACATAGTCGAGGGCCGACAGGATTTTCGCTGCCGACCCCTGTGCCGTCGCCGCCGTCTCCAGCCTGATCTGGGCCGGCAGGGTCGAGGTATGCAGGATGCCGTCGCGGTGGACGTTCTCAGCCGGATCGTAGGCGGCGACCGCGCCGTCCAACCCGCGCGCGGCGATGACCGAGATTTCGCGCTCGAAAGCGACGAAGGATTCGAGGATCAGCGGCACATTGCCCATGGTCTCGCATGTGCCGGCAAAGCCGCCCGTCTCCATGTTGCGGAAGACGCGCTGGCCCTTGCCGTCATAGCCCATGCGGCGGGTTTTCAAGATGCCGCTGCCACCGAACTCTCTCAGCGCCGCCGTCAGCTCGTCGTCATTGTCGACGGAGCGGAAATCCGCTGTCCTGATGCCGATGCCGTTCAGGAATAGCTTCTCCGCCACCCGGTCCTGGGCGACTTCCAGCGCCCTGGGTGGCGGATAGACCGGGACCTTGGCGGCGAGCGCGCCGGCAGCCGCTACCGGCACATTCTCGAATTCGTAGGTGACGACGGCGCTGACTGCCGCCAGTTCGGCAAGGGCGTCCGCATCGTCATAGGCGGCGGTGATCTGGCGGCTGGCGACCCGAGCCGCCGGGCAATCGGCCTGCGGTTCGAGGATAATTGTGCGGTAGCCGAGGCGCGCTGCGGCAACAGCCAGCATGCGGCCGAGCTGGCCGCCGCCGATGATGCCGATGCTCGATCCCGCGGGCAGACTCACGGCGCGTCCGTCGGTTCGGTGGCGACCCTGGCGGTTTGGGCGGTGCGCCAGGCATCCAGGCGGGCGGCAAGTTCTTCGTCGTTCAGCGCCAGCACGGCGGCCGCCAGAAGGGCGGCGTTGGCCGCACCCGCCTTGCCGATGGCAAGCGTGCCGACCGGAATGCCGGCCGGCATCTGGACGATGGAGAGCAGCGAATCCTGGCCTGACAGCGCCTTCGATTCGACCGGCACGCCGAACACCGGCAGCGGCGTCAGAGCCGCCGTCATGCCGGGCAGGTGGGCGGCGCCGCCGGCCCCGGCGATGATCACCTTGTAGCCGGCCGCCTTGGCGCCCTTGGCGAAATCATAGAGGCGGTCCGGGGTGCGGTGGGCGGAGACGATCAGCCGCTTGTGCGGAATGCCCAGCGCCTCCAGCGTTTCGGCGGCGTGGCGCATCGTCGCCCAGTCGGACTGGCTGCCCATGATGATGGCGACGTCGGCGCGGTGGTCGGTCAAGCGCATGCTCCCGGCGGTAAAGGCGCGCCTTAGCGGAATTCGGGCTGGCCCGCAAGGATGGCGGCCGCCGCAGCCTAGTCCGGCCAGCGCAGGGCGCCGGATGAATCCTTTCGCGGCTGTCTCATCGCATCCGCCGGCCTGTCGGCCGCGGTGAGCACGGCGCGCAGCTGCTCGGCGACGATCTCGGCCTCGCCGGGGTGCAGATTGCACGGGTCGAGGAAGAAATGGCCGCGCTCGGCCTCGTGGTTGCGCACGATGATGGGCGGCGATCCGGCCGCCAATGCCGAGGCGAGGCCGGCGGCGGTGAAGCGGCTTTTGGGCAAGACAAAGATTTGCAGCCGGTCGAGCGGATTGGCGGTCGGGTCGGGAATGATGTTTGCGACGATGCCGGGTATTCCCTGTAGCGAATCCCTCCACAGATTGAGCGCCGCTTCCTCGCGCCGGCGGATGCCGGCATGGTCGCGCTTTTCCCAGGCTTCGAGCGCAGCCATGGTGCCGGCGATGCTTTCCTTGCCGATCTTCATGGCGCGGGCGACGCCGCGGTTTTGCAGATAGGCGGCGCGGACCAGATCCTTGCGGCCGGCGACGATGCCGCTGGTTGGCCCCGACAGGAATTTGTGGCCGCTGTAGACGACGATGTCGGCGCCGCGGACCAGGAAGCTGCGCAGATCATATTCGGAAGCCGCGTCGACGATCACCGGCACGCCCCTGGCGTGGCAGATATCGCAGAATTCCTCGAGGGAAAGCATGCCGTATTGCACGGTGTGGTGCGCCACGACGTAGAGCGCCGCCGCCGTGCGCTCGTTGATAGCCTCGCGCACATGATAATCCTGCGTGACGCTGACCGTGCCAGCCGGAATGACCTTGGCGCCGGCGACGCGGATCGACTGGTCGATCGGTGCGCCGTAATTGACGATATGGCCGAGCTGGATGACGACTTCGGACTTCAGCCCTTCGGTATCGTCGGGCAGCCGTTCGATCGCCAGCAAATTGGTGCCGGTCATCGCCCCGGCGATCGCCATTGTGATGCCTGAGGCGCAGCAGGCGGTGATGAAGCCGGCCTCGCTGCCGGTGAGGCGGGCGGTGATCACGCTTGCGGCGCGCTGCAGATCGTCCATCTCCACCCATTGCGAGGCGATCTCGGCCATGGCGCTGATCGCCTCGGGAACGATGATCGAGGCGCCGAGCGTCGTCATCGTGCCGGAGACGTTGATGATCGGCCTCAGTCCCAGTCGTTCACGGATCGTGGTGTTGGAGCCGGTGTCGGAATAGGTTTTCATGTTCAGCAATCCCTTGACGGTCAGGCGGCGATCTCGACGACCGCTTCGATTTCGACGGTGATGTTTCCAGGCAGCGAGCCGACCCCGATCGCCGAGCGGGCATGGCCCCCAATCTTGTCGAAGACGCTGGCGAACAGGTCCGAGCAGCCATTGACCACTTTCGGGTGGTCGCTGAAGGTCGGCGTCGCATTGACGAAGCCGAGCAATTTGACGACGCGCACGATGCGGCCGAGATCGCCGGCGGCGGCGTGCATGACGGCGAGCAGGTTGAGGCCGGTGAGGCGGGCATGCTCATAGGCCTGCTCGACGGTGACGTCCTCGCCGACCTTGCCGGTGCACAGCGTGCCGTCGGCGCGCAACGGCCCTTGACCCGAAAGAAAGATCAGCCGGCCGCTTTCCGCATGGGTGACGAAATTGGCGATCGGCGTCGGCGGCTCGGGCAGCGTCAGGCCGAGTTCGGCGAGCCGGATGTAAGGCGTCATGTAAGAATTCTCCTTGGGCCGGCCTGTTGTTTTACGCAATTCCCAAGGCAAAGCGCTTCGCGCTTTTCCCGGGAAAACCGCTTACACTTTTCCTGGAATTGCTTTGGGCCGCCCATGTCAGAAATGCGAGGCGCGGAAGCGCGCCAGGAAAGAGCGCAGGCGCTCATTGGTGGTCTCTTCGGCAAGGATCTCCTTCGGCGGGCCAACAGCGCTGACACCGCCATCGGCCATGAAGACAATGCGGCTCGAAGCGTCGCGGGCAAAGGCCATCTCGTGCGTGACCATCACCATGGTCATGCCGTCTTCGGCCAGGCTGCGCACAACGGCCAGCACCTCGCCGACCAGTTCGGGATCGAGCGCGGAGGTGATCTCGTCGAGCAGCAGGATCTTCGGCTCCATGGCGACTGCCCGCGCTATGCCGACGCGCTGCTGCTGGCCGCCGGAGAGTTCCGCCGGCAGGCTGTCGGCCTTGTGGGCGAGGCCGACGCGGCTCAGCCAATGCTCGGCGATCTGGCGCGCCTCGGCCTTGCTCTTGCCGCGCACCTTGGTGAGGCCGAGCATGATGTTGCCGGCGGCGGTGAGGTGCGGAAACAGGTTGAAGCTCTGGAACACCATGCCGGTTTCGGCGCGCATATTGGCAAGGTCGCGCTCGCTGCGCCGCTTGCGCGCGCCGACCTCACGAAAACCGACCTCCTTGCCGTCGATTCGGATCGAGCCTGAGTCGTAGCTTTCGAGAAAGTTGACGCAGCGCAGCAGGGTGGTTTTGCCGCTGCCGGAAGGGCCGATGACGGTGACCACCTCGCCCCTGTCCACCTTGAGGCTGACCGCGCGAAGCACCTCGACCGAACCAAAGGCTTTCGAGACCCCGGCAATGTCGAGAAGGGCAGCATTGTCGTTCGAGCTTGTGGCCATCGTGCTAGTCCCGGATGAAGGCAAAGCGCCGTTCCAGCCGCCGGCTGGCGTAGGAAAGCGCATAGTTGACGGCGAAATAGATCAAGGCGCCGAGGATGTAGAGCGGCATCGCCTCATAGGTGCGGCCGATGACCTGGTTGATCGCCTGCATCAGGTCGGTGATGCCGAGCAGCGAGACCAGGGCGCTGCCCTTGACCGCATCGGTGACGCCGTTGATCCAGGGCGGCAGGAAGCGCCGGAAGGCCTGCGGAAAGATGACGTAGGTGAGCCGCTGGCGAAAAGTCAGCCCAATCGCCATCGCCGCCTCGGACTGCCCTTTGGGAATGGAGCCGACGGCGCCGCGGAGATACTCAATGACCTGCGCGGTCTTGAACAAGGTGAGCGCCAACACCGCCGCCGAGAAGGATTGCAGATGCACGCCGATGGCCGGCAGGCCGTAATAGACGAAGAACATCAGCACCAGGATCGGGATGCCGCGGATGGTGTCGGAGAAGATGCGCACGGCCCAGCGCACCGGCGCCGGGCCGTAGACCAGGCCGACGCCGAGCGCGACGCCGGCAATCAGCGACAGCACCACGACCAGCAGCGACACCCACAAGGTGATGGCGAAGCCCTGGGCGAGGAACGGTACGGCGTAGAGGATCTGGCTCAGCATGTCAGCGCGCAGCCCTGAACCGGCGTTCGACCAGCCGCAGCCCGAAGAGTAGGGTGTAGCCGGTCACCAGGTACATCGCCGTCGTCACCAGATAGACCTCGACAATGCGGAAGGTGTTGAAGTTGATCCACTGGGCGCCGAAGGTGAGCTCGGGCACCGAGATCACCGAGGCGATCGACGTGTCCTTGAACAGCGAGATGAAGGTGTTGGACAGCGCCGGCAGCGTGATGCGCAGCATGGTCGGCAGGCGCACATGAACCAGCCGCTGCCAGGGCGTCAGGCCGATGGCTTTGCCGGCATCGAGCTGGCCGCGCGGCACGGCTTCCAGGCCGGAGCGGAACACCTCGACCAGATAGGCGCCGCTATAGACCGACAGCGTCAGCACGAACGAGGTCGGCGCGTCGTAGGCGACGTCGATCACCGTCGGCAGGCCGTAGAAGACAAGATAGACGAGCAGGATCAGCGGCACGTTGCGGATGAATTCGACGTAGGCCGCAATGATGGCGCGCACCACGCGTCCGGCCGAGACATACCAGACCGCCAGCATCAGGCCGATGACGACGCCGATGGCAATCGAAATCACGGCAAGCTCGAGGCTGAGCAGAAGGCCGCCCCACAGCTTGTCGAAATGGCGCCAGATCAGGTTGAAGTTGAGCGTATAGCCCATGCGTCTCCCGCAATAACCAAGGGGATGCGAACTAGAAGGCGGAAGGGCTAACCCTTCCGCCAGCACTTGTCAGACAACCGGGAAACCGGGATGGCGGGCCGGCGGCTCCTGGCCGAAATAGTCCTTGAAGGCGGCGTCGTAGAGTGCGGTCTCATGGCCGAACATGGCGATGGTGAAGGTCTGGTTGACGAAGGTCAGCCAGTCCAGGTCGCCCTGCCTGACCGCCGCGCCGTAGAGCATCGAGTACCAGCTCTTGCCGGCATCGAAATATTTGTCGGGGTTGCGCGAGGCCAGCCAGCGCACGGTTGAAAGATCGACAGCGGCGGCATCGGCGCGTTTCGATTCCAGTGCCTGCAGCACATTGGCCTGGGTGTCGATCTGCAGCACCTGCGCCTCCGGCAGGGCGTAATGGACCGAGCTTTCGGCATCGACATTCTGCAGGACCGAGATGCGCGTCGCCGAACCGCCGGCGAGCAGCTTGTCGAAGGTCTTGTTTTCCGCCGTCGGCAGCGTCAGCAGGGCGACGCCCTCGACATAGTATGGCCTGGAGAAGTGGATCAGCTGCGAGCGCTGCGCGGTCATGGTCATGAACTGGATGGTGATGTCGACCTTGTTGGTGGTGACATTGGGGATGCGCTGCGCCGGATCCTGCATGACGAACTCGACCTTGCTCGGATCGTCGAACAGACCCTTGGCCAGGATGCGGCCCATGGTGATGTCCATGCCGACCAGCTCGCCGGCATCGTTTTCGAAATGCCATGGCGCGTTGGTGCTGCCGGTGCCGACGATCAGCTTGCCGCGGTCAAGCGCGGTGCGCAGAACGCTGTCGGATGCGGCTTGTGCCGCCGCCTTTTCGGCGCTGACAACGGTCATCACGCCCGCCGTTGCGAGCCCGGCCATGCCCAGTTTCAGAAAATCTCGTTTGGATGTGTCGTTCACTGCGACCTCCTGTTGTTTGAGTTCCCCTTACAGACACACGTGTCGCCGACCTGATTGTCTCTTACAATAGACACATGTATCCTATACAAGACAGATACTAACATCAGGAATCAGTTATGCAAGACAGCAATGGACTCACGGATCGGGCGGAGCTTGGTCCAGCCGAGAGCCCGACGCCCGACAAGACCTCCGGCTCGCGCGAGAAGGGCCTCAACCGGGTGCTGGAGATCCTGGACTTCCTGCATGTTACGCAGCGCGCCATCGGCATTGGCGATCTCGCCAAGGGGGTGAATGCGCCGCGCTCCACCGCCTATACGCTGGTGCGCTCGCTGGTCGATGCGGGTCTCCTGGAGATGGAGGGCGACGGCAACCGGGTCTATTTCGGCAAGAAGCTCTACCTCTATGGGATGGACTATGTCAGGGGCAACGACCTGCTTAGGCGGGGCCGGCAGGAGGTCGACAATCTGTCGCGCGAGACCGGCGAGACCTCCGAATTGTGCATGCTGCAAAGCGGGCGCTATACCATCGTCCATTCCAGCCCCGGCACCAGGCCGTTCCGCATCAGCTCGGCCACCGGCCTGCAGATCCCGCTGCCATGGACGGCATCGGGGCGGCTGCTTCTGGCCGGATTGGAAAGGGCCGCCATCCAGGACATGGTCTCGGAAGACGACCTTTTGCTGCCCGACGGCCGCAGGCTGCAGTTCGACGACTTCATTGCCGATATCGCGACGGCCAGAACGACCGGCTATTGCATCACTTCGGGGCTGGTCGACGCCTACACCAAATGCCTGGCCGCCCCTGTCTTCGCGGCCGCCGGCAAGGTCGAGGCGACGATGTGCCTGGTGGTGCCGATCGACACTTCAGCGGAGAAGACCGACGAATTGCTGACGTTGTTGCGCCATCGCGCGGCGCGGCTGTCGATAGCGGGGTGAGCAGTTAGGTCCGGAGGCCGTCGGCTAAGCGATGATGTCCGGAATGATCTTGTCTTCCAGCGCCATCAGCCGGTCCTTGAGGAAAAGCTTCTTCTTCTTCATACGCTGGATCTGCAAGGGGTCGCAGCCCATGGCGATCATCGCATTGATGGCCGCGTCGAAATCGGCATGCTCCTGCTTCAGGCGGGAAAATTCGAGGCGGACATCGGCCTTTTCCTGGTCGGACATTCTCTACCGTCTGCATGTCTGCGGCGCCCGGCAATGGGCATGATTGGGCGGGGGCGGCATCAATTGCCGCCGGCGCGCAGCCAATATCACATATCACATTGTCGTGGAATGCTACCACGCAGCATTCGACATCGCAGCCGGATGGTGGCAGACTGTCATGGTGCCGTCACAGATGCGACCTGCGGTGGACGTGCCTTTGACGGCTGCAATCGAGGAAAACCATGAAAGGGAGAACCAATCATGTCTCTTGCATCCCATCTTGATGAGTTGCAGCGGAAACACGGTGATATCGAACGCGAGATCGACGATGCGATGAACCATCCATCGGTCGACGACCTCGAAATCGTGAATCTGAAGCGACGCAAGCTGGCACTCAAGGACGAGATTGAAAAACTGAAGGCGAAACCGACGAGACACTGACGCCCTTCCAGGATTAGACGCGCCGCCTTGGCGCGTGACTATCGCTCCGGTGGCGACATGCCGCCGGAGGCCTGTTTTTGCTACTGATTCCGATACTGTTGGCCGGCGAAACCCGTCTGTGGGGCGCCGCGCTGCTGCGATTTGGCGGCTCTGCTTGTCTGTCGCCATTGACAAGCCATCTTTGCTCCTCCACCTCATGCCCGAACCTCAGCGCTATGCGCTGATAGCTGTTTGAGCGTGCGTCGACGTGGACGTATGTCGCTCGGGTGATCAAGAGGCTGCCGGCATGACCGGGTATTTTTCCTCCCCCTTTGCGCGCCGGACATCGGTCGGCGTCGATGTCGGCGGCGTGGTCGTCGGCGGCGGCGCGCCGGTCGTGGTGCAGTCGATGACCAACACCGACACGGCCGATATCGACCAGACCGTCGCGCAGGTTGCGGCTTTGCATCGCGCCGGCTCCGAGATCGTGCGCATCACCGTCGATCGGGACGAGAGCGCCGCCGCCGTGCCGCGCATCCGCGAACGGCTCGAACGGCTCGGCATCAATGTGCCGCTGGTCGGCGACTTCCACTATATCGGCCACAAGCTGCTGGCCGACCATCCAGCCTGCGCCGAGGCGCTGGCCAAATACCGCATCAATCCTGGCAATGTCGGCTTCAAGGACAAGAAGGACCGCCAGTTCGCCGCGATCGTCGAAATGGCGATCAGGCATGACAAGCCGGTGCGCATCGGCGTCAATTGGGGGTCGCTCGATCAGGAGCTGCTCACCCGGCTGATGGACGAAAACCAGCGCCAAGGCTTTCCGCTGACGGCGCAGGAAGTAACCCGCGAAGCGATCGTGCAGTCGGCCATCCTGTCGGCCGAAATGGCCGAAGAGATAGGCCTCGCCCGCGAAAAGATCATCCTGTCGGCCAAGGTCAGCGGCGTGCAGGATTTGATCGCCGTCTATGCCGAGCTTGCCACGCGCTCCAACCATGCGCTGCATCTTGGCCTCACCGAAGCCGGCATGGGATCCAAGGGCATCGTCGCCTCGTCGGCTGCCATGGGCATCCTCTTGCAGCAAGGCATTGGCGACACCATCCGCATCTCGCTGACGCCGGAGCCGAATGGCGACCGCACGCGCGAGGTGCAGGTCTCGCAGGAACTGCTGCAGACCATGGGCTTCCGTCAGTTCGTGCCGATCGTCGCCGCTTGCCCCGGCTGCGGCCGCACGACCTCCACCGTGTTCCAGGAGCTCGCCCAGAACATCCAGGCCGATTTGCGCAAGAACATGCCGGTCTGGCGGGAGAAATATCCCGGCGTCGAGAACCTCAAGGTCGCGGTGATGGGCTGCATCGTCAACGGCCCCGGCGAATCCAAGCACGCCGATATCGGCATATCGCTGCCCGGCACCGGCGAGACGCCGACCGCACCCGTCTTCGTCGACGGCAAGAAGTCGGCGACGCTGCGCGGTCCGTCGATCGCCGCCGATTTCGAAAAAATGGTTGCCGACTATATCGAGCGGCGGTTTGGCCAGCACGGCAAAGCCGCGGCCGAATGAGCCATGCGGGGGCTGCTCAAAGCCGGGGTGATCCTGCTCTGCGGGCTGAGTGCCGGACAGGCACTTGCCGATCCACCGCAATCGCGCTCGGCGGCGAAACGATTGATCGGCCGTGTCTGTGACCTGATCGAGACGCATGCCGAGCGGAACGGCCTGCCGAAGGATTACTTCGCCCGGCTGATCTGGAAAGAAAGCCGCTTCGATCCCAATGCGGTTAGCCCGGTGGGCGCCGAAGGCATCGCCCAGTTCATGCCGGGCACCGCCAAAATGCGCGGGCTGGCCGATCCTTTCGACATCGAGCAGGCGATCCCGGCTTCGGCGAAATATCTCGGCGAGATGAAGCTCGCCTACGGCAATCTCGGCCTGGCGGCGGCCGCCTACAATGCCGGCGAGAACCGGGTGTCGCGCTGGCTGGGTTCGGGCGGCTTCCTGCCGATGGAGACAGAGAGCTATGTCTTCGACGTCATGGGCGAACCCGTCGACAAGTTTTCCGACAGCGCTTACATCGGGACGGTCGAGCCGCTCGACGCGAAAACCAGCTTTGCCGTCGCCTGCCGCAAGCTGCCGGTGATCATGTCGAGAACCGTGGCGATGGCGTCGATCAATGTGAAGCCATGGGGCGTCCAGGTGGCCGGCAATTTCCGCAGGGGCGCGGCGATCAATCAGTGGCTGAGGGTCAGGAGCCGGTTTCCGGCGCTGCTTTCCGGTCGTGACCCGGTGGTCAGCCGGGTGCGCACGCCGATCGGCCGACGCGGCATCTACGCCGTCAGGATCGGCGTCGACGACCGCGCCGCCGCCAACGTCATCTGCCAGAAACTGCAAAGCGTCGGCGGCGCCTGTATCGTCGTGCGCAACCGATAGGGGGCGACATGACGGCCAAAATCGTCCTGCTCAATGGCGTCGGCAGCGCCGGCAAAAGCTTGATCGCCAGGGCGCTGCAAACAATCGCCACCGAGCCCTTCCTGCATGTCCAGATGGATGCTTTCATCGACATGCTGCCGCCGGCGCTGCAGGATCATGCCGACGGGTTTTCCTTTGAGACCGTGCTGGAAGACGGCAAGCCGTCGGTGGTGATCAGGAGCGGGCCGGTCGGCGCGCGAGCCATGCGCGGCATGCGCCATGCCATCGCCGCCATGGCCGGGCAAGGCAACAATCTCATCGTCGACGACGTGATCTTCAATGAAGAGATAGCGGAGTATGTCGAGTTGCTGTCGAGCTTTGACCTGCATCTGGTCGGCGTCATGGCGCCGCTGGAGGTGCTGGAAGCGCGCGAGGCCGCGTGCGCCGACAGGCTGCCTGGCCTGGCGCGCTGGCAATATGGACGCGTCCACAAGGGCATGGACTACGACCTCGAAGTCGACACCAGCCTGCTGACGCCGCTTGAATGCGCCCGTCGCATCCAGGAAAGATTCCGACTATAGTGGCCGGTGTCTTTGACACGATCGCAGCTTTTACCAATTGCCCAAAACGCAGATAGCCGTCTCTGGCCTGCAAAGTCGTGTCGATTAATATTTATGAGCCTTGCTGTAGTAAGACGGGTCGAAATTTCTGGCGAGACCTTTGGGGCCGTTAACGGGGGAACATCTGCCGGTGACAAATTTCCTTAGACGCGTCGTCGGTGAACTTGAAACGCCGCGCGCCAAACGGCCGTTCGGTTCTGGCTGGCTGTCCGGCTCGATTGGCTTGCTTGCCGGGGTCACCGCCCTGCTGATGGTCATCGTGCTGCGCTACCCGTCGCTTACATCGATGCCGGATCTGGCCCCCATCCACCAGATGCTGTTCTTCAAGCCGGTGCTCTATTTCGTCCTCATCTCCGGCTATATCCTGGCGATCCTCAGCATGACGCTGCGCAGGCAAAAGACGCTCGGCGCGGCAGCCATGTTCACTGTGCTGCTGGCGTCGCTGGTCGGCATGCTTCCGGTGCGCCATCAACTGCACATAGACGGGGTGTTCTTCGGGCTCGATTTCTTCATCCTGAACGCCTTGTTCATGGGTGTGCTGTTCGTCCCGCTCGAACGTCTTTTCGCGCGCAACAAGGATCAGACCGTGTTCCGCGACGAATGGCGCGAGGACCTGTTCTACTATCTGGTCTCATCGCTGCTGGTGCAGATTTTGACCTACCTGACCTTGGCGCCGTCCAACTTCGTCAATGCGCAGGGCGCCCTTGGTTCGGTGCGCGCCTGGGTCCACGACTTGCCGTGGCTGGTGCAACTGCTGGCGGTAATGTTCCTGACCGACTTTGCCCAGTATTGGGTGCATCGGGCCTTTCATCGCATTCCCTGGCTGTGGAAGTTCCATGCCGTGCACCATTCCGCCAAGTCGATGGACTGGATTGCCGGTGCGCGCATGCATTTCCTGGAAATCATCGTGCTGCGCAGCCTGACGGCCACCCCGATGTTCGTGCTGGGGTTCGATGAATCGGCTATCCAGACGTATATATTGATCGTCTACGTCTATTCGTCTTTCATCCATTCCAACATCGGAACCAGTTTCGGTCCAGTCGAAAAGGTGCTGGTGTCGCCGCGTTACCACCACTGGCATCACGGCCTCGAGAAAGAAGCGATCGACGTAAACTTCGCCATCCATTTCCCGCTGCTCGACCGGCTGTTCGGTACCCACCATATGCCTGAAGGACGCTGGCCGAACGGCTACGGCATTCACGGACATCCCGTTCCGAACGGATACTGGCAGCAATTCCTCTATCCCTTCCGGCGCGGCTAGACTGGATCCATTAGCGAACCGCGCGTGTCACCGCGCCTGGCGAGGTAGCCCAATCCATGACAAGCGACAGAGCCCCCAGATGCGTGACGGCTACATAATCTGCGGCACGCCGAGAACCGGAAGCACATTGCTGTGCGGTCTGCTGGCATCGATGAAAACAGCCGGCGATCCGCACTCCTTCTATAGGCGGGAGGACAAGGCGGAATGGGCCGAAGAGTGGAAATTGCCGCATCCCGAGACGATGAGCGCGCATGACTTCGATGTCGCCTACCTCAAGGCGGCAATCAGCGCGGGAAAGGGCGGAACAGCCGTCTTCGGCTTGCGCCTGATGCGGGAGAACCTGGGTGAACTCTCGGCCATCCTCGACCGGATCTACCCAGACCTGCCATCGGACAAAGCACGCTTTGAAAAGGCCTTCGGGCGGGTCCTCTACATCCATCTTTCGCGCGAAAACAAGCTGGCGCAGGCGGTGTCGCTGATCAAGGCCGAGCAGACCGGGCTTTGGCACATCGCGCCCGACGGAACCGAGATCGAACGAGTCGCACCGCCGCAGGAACCCCGCTACGATTTCAAGCGGATCCAGCGCGAGCTTGCCGAACTCGAAGCCTATGACGGGCCTGGAACGTCTGGTTCGCGGAGCAGGGGATCGTCCCGCTGCGAATCGGCTATGAGCGCCTGTCAGCCGATCCGGCAGCGGCATTGGCATCCATCTGCGAGGCCCTGGGTGTTCCGGCGCCGAATGCCGCCGACATAAAGCCTGGCGTCGCCAAGCTCTCGGACGAGACCAGCCTCGACTGGATGCACCGCTATTGTCTGGACGCGGCGATTTGATCAAGCCCTCTTTACCGCCACCGTTTCGCTGAGCCATGTGCCGATCTTGCTGCCGAGACGGTCGGGCGACACCGGCTTGGGCAGATAGTCGTCCATGCCGGACTCGATACATTTGTCGCGGTCGCCCTTCAGTGCGTGCGCGGTGACGCCGATGATTGGTGTGTGATTGCCACTCGCTGCCTCCGCCGCCCGGATGGCGCGGGTCGCCTCGTAGCCGTTCATCTCCGGCATGGAGACGTCCATGAGGATCAGCTTCGGTCCCAGCGCCCGGTACATCTCGACGGCCGTGCGGCCATTGCTGGCGATGCGGTAGCTGAGGCCAAGCCCATTGAGGATCTGGCCGAACACCAGCTGGTTCACGTCATTGTCCTCGGCGATCAGAATATCGATCGGGCCGTTTGGCGTGGCGATCGATTCAGGCACTGTGGCCGCCGGAATTGCCGGGCCGCGAATGACGGTGAAGGCGGGTGGCGCCACAGGTGCCGCCTGCGGAACAACAGGCTCGCGAACAAACTGGGCCTTGCCGATCTGGGCCCGCACTTTCTGGATTGCCGAGATGACGGTGCCGAGCAGGACGGCCGAGCGCGCCGGCTTGGTGAGATGCGCGGCGATGCCGAAATCGATGACCATCTTGCCGAAATCGACCTGATCGACCGAGGTCAGCAGCACCACCGGGATGGCGGAGAGACGGCTGTCGGCGGAAATCGCCTTGGCGACATCGGCGCCGTTCATGCCGGGCATCTGGTAGTCGAGGATGATGCAGTCGACCGCAGCACCGAGTTGGCTGGCCCGGTCTAGAAAGGCGAGGCCGACGGCGCCGCTTTCGGCGGCCGCGCAGTCGAAGCTCCAGCTTCTGAGCTGCTCCAGCAAGATCTCGCGGTTGACCGGGTTGTCGTCGATGACCAGCACGCGAGCGCCGGTGACATCGACCGGCACGACCTCGTTGCGCGTGTCCTGCTGATGCGCCGGCAGCGGCACGGCGAACCAGAACACCGAGCCGCGGCCGATCTCGCTTTCGACGCCGATCTTGCCGCCCATCAGATCGATGAGGCGGGCGGCGATGGCAAGGCCGAGGCCGGTGCCTTCATGGCGGCGCGTCGACGAGCCGTCGACCTGCGCGAATTTCTCGAACACGTTCTCGAGCTTCTCGGCAGGAATGCCGATGCCTGTGTCCTCGACGCGGACCTTGAGCTGGACCATGCCGTCGACCACCTCGCCGCCGACATCGATCAGCACATGGCCCTTCTCGGTGAACTTCACCGCATTGCCGAGCAGATTGGTGACGATCTGACGGAACCGTCCGGCATCGCCGACGCCATGGGCAGGCAGGCGCGGGTCGACACGCACGATCAGCTCGAGGTTCTTTTCGGCGACGCGCGCCGACACCAGTGTGGCCACGTCCTCGACCGCTTCGGCAAGCCGGAAGGGTGCAGGATCGAGCGTCAGCTGACCGGCATTGATCTTGGAGAAATCGAGGATGTCGTTGATGATGGTGAGCAGCGCATTGCCGGACTTGACGATGACTTCGGTGAAGGTTTTCTGGCGCGCGTTAAGCTCGGTCTTGGCGAGCAGTTCGGCCATGCCCAGCACGCCATTCATCGGCGTGCGGATCTCATGGCTCATATTGGCCAGGAATTCCGATTTGGCGCGGTCGGCCGCTTCGGCCTTGAACAAGGATGCGGCGGATTCGGTGAAGGCGCGGCGGATCGCCTTTTCCATCGGCCGGAAGATCCAGAGGGCAACGATGGCAAGAACCGCGAACAGAAGGCCGCTTGCCCACAACAGCAGCCTGTCGCTGGAGGCGTCGGCCAGATGGCGTTCGCCATCCATGGCGGTACGCACACGCACCAGCATCGGCTGGACGAACAGGTCGTTCTGGTTGAGGATTTCGCGCGAACTCCATTCGTCGGTCTGTTGCGCCGCCGACATCTGGTTGAAGTTGCGCACGATGTCGCGCGACGACCAGAACAGGTCGCCGTTGACGGCGGCCGACGAGAGTTCGTCCAGCGTTTTGGCCGACAGGCTCGGCTTGATCGCGGCCAACTCCGCGGACAGTGTTTCGATCTCGCTGGTCAGGCGTTGCGAATGGCCGCGCGCTGCGGCGGCAAGGCCGTCACGGGTTTCGGTGCGCCAGGTCGTGCTGGCGGTTTCGGCAAAGCTGGAGGCGTTGCGCAGGTCGCGGGTGAAGACGACGAGATTGCTGCTCAGCGCGTCGATGTCGTGGCGGAAGGAATTGACGCGATTGAGCGCAAACATCACCGCGGTGGAAGCCAGCGCAAAGATGAGCAATCCCGAGATGTAGCGGATCCGGATCGAGCGGATGAAGAAAGAATATTCCGGCATGCGCAACCCCAACACATACGCATCATTTTAACGGTCGGGATTACGCTTGATTTACATTAAAATTCCGTTCGCGCCTGGCGGGCCGTCAAGATCCTGGCTGCACGTGCCCGGAGTTGGCGCCATAGAGGGTGGCATCGCATTCGCGCATCATGCGCAGTGCTTCTTCCTCGGTCAGGCCGAACTTGCGCATCATGCTCCGGATTTCGGGGCCTACAGCTATCTCCACCGGTCTTGCCGCCTGGCGGGTCTTCCTGGCCTTTTTCTTGGACATCAGTACGTTTCCCGTCTTGACCGACACATGTTTCGCATCAGCCCTGACCCGGCCTCACCGTGCTGCGCCAGACCATGGGCGCATGGCAGATCAGGCGGCTGCCAGCCTCCTCCCGCGCGCCGGTCGCGAGCCGCACGGCGCGCCTGGCGATCTCCTCGATCGGCGGCGAGAACGTCGTCAGCCGGTAAGAGGCCCAGTCGGCCTGTTCAATGTCGTCAAAGCCGATGACGCAGAGATCGCGGGGTACGTTGATGCCGAACTCGTGGCGGGCCGCATCGAGAAAGCCGCACGCAATCAGGTCGGTCACGCAGAACGCCGCATCCGGCCGCTGCCGGCCGGAAAAGAGCCGCCTGGCGCCATCGGCTCCGGTGGCATAGCCGGTGCGGCCCTCGCGCCACACGGTCACCTCCAGCCCTTCCTTCTGCGCGGCGGTAAGGAAGGCGGTTTCGCGGGAGAGCAGGCTGGGCGTGCCGGCAGCCGAGGTCACCAAAGCGGGGCGGGTACAGCCGGCCCGGATGAAGGCATGCAGCGCTGCCTCTGCGGCTGCAGCGTTGTCGACACCGATATTGTGCGGGCCGTCGAAGCGGTCATCGCGATTGATCAGCACCAGCCGCTGGCCGTTCTCAAGACAGGTGCGGATCAGCAACTGCGGCGGCGAGCCGGACAGAACGATGCTCGCATCGGCGCGATAGTTCAGCGTGTTGCGCAGCGCCTGGTCGACATGGTGGCTGGGGCCGGAGGTGTTGAACACCATGGCCATTTTGCCGGCGTCCCGCAGATGTTGGGTCAGCGCCTTCTGCAGGCGGGCATGATAGGGCGTGTCGCCATCGGCAACGATGAGGCAGACAATGCCGGTCGAGGCCCGCATCAGGCCGCGAGCCAGATGGTTGACGTGATAGCCGAGTTGCTCGGCGGCCAGCATCACCCGCTCGCGGGTTTCCCCGGAAACGGAAGCGCCGGGCGTGAAGGTACGTGACACCGCCGAACGTGAAACCCCGGCGAGGTCGGCAACCTGCTGGGCGCTGGAAAAACCGGTGCGGATTCTCGGAACCGTCAAGCGAACGCTCTCGCTGCTGTTTTCGTGATTCTTTGCACGCCAGTGCAATGTAATGCAACTCTCCTGCCATTGCCACCCACCGCACTTGACAGGCATGGCCGAATGCAACAGCTTTGCACAGCCGTGCAATACAAGCCGGCTCAAGAGTGGCATCGGAGGAATACCCTGTCCATTTCGCCGAAGACGGCATTGAGGGCGCGATTGTCCGGACCGGCTGCATGAGCAGGGCGGCGGCGCATCCGAAGGCGGACCGGCTGTCCGAGGCCGAGATGGACAGGCGTGCCGAGGTCTGCCGGAAACTGCTTGTCACGGCCGGGCAACTGGCGATGGAAGGCTATGCCCGGCAGGGCGCCGTCCAGCCGGTGGCGATGAAAGGCCCGCAGGATTTTCTCACTGAAACCGACGGCAAGGTCGAGGAGCACATCCGCGCGACGCTGGCAGAGGCTTTTCCGCAGGACGGGTTTTTGGGCGAGGAAGGCGGTGGCATCGGCTCTGCCCGCATGTGGGTCGTCGACCCCATCGACGGCACCGCCAATTTCATGCGCGGTATTCCGCATTTCTGCATTTCGATAGCTTTCGTCGAGGACGGCCGCAGCGAGATCGGCGGCATTGCCAATCCGGCCATCGGCGAAACGTACTTTGCCCGTCGCGGGCACGGCGCGACGCGCAATGGCGCGCCGATCCATGTGTCGCCGACGCAAGCGTTCGACCGCGCCTTTGTCGAGTTCGGCTGGTCGCCCAGGATTCCCAATCGCGACTATCTGGACAAGGTGAGCCTTGTCTGGGCACTCGGCGCCAATGTGCGGCGCTCCGGCTCCGGAGCGCTTGGGCTGGCCTATGTGGCCGACGGCCGCTCGGATGCCTATGCCGAGCTGCACATCAATTCGTGGGACTGCCTGGCCGGATTGCTGCTGGTGGAGGAGGCCGGCGGCCGTGTGAACCGGTTCCTCGACGGCGACGGCATGGCGAAGGGCAATCCCGTGCTTGCGGCAGCACCCGGTGTCGCGGCGACATTGTCCCAGGTGATCGGAGTGCCGCTCGACGACGGGTAGATCGTTTCCAGTGAGAAGACAGGGAGGAATATCGATGAAGACATTTGACAGTAAGCAAGGCTTGCGCGCCGCCTGGCTTGGCCTTGGCGCGGCGCTGGCCATGTTCGGATTGGCGGGTGCCGCCCAGGCGGCCGACCGCAGCCTCACAATGTATTGCGCCGTCGACGAGGCCTGGTGCCGGGCGATGGCGACCACCTACCAGAAGGAGACGGGCGTCAGCGTCGACATGACCCGCATGAGCGCCGGCGAAATCTACGCCCGCCTCCGGGCCGAGAAGGACAATCCGCAAGCCGATATCTGGTGGGGCGGCACCGGCGACCCGCATCTGCAGGCGGCGGAAGAGGGCCTCACCCAGGAATACAAGTCGCCGCAACTGGCAAACCTGCGCGACTGGGCGCTGAAGCAGGCCGACAGGTCGAAGAACCGCACGGTCGGCATTTATCTCGGTGCGCTCGGCTATGGCTACAATGAGGAAGATCTGAAGCAGCGCGGGCTGACCGCGCCGGCGTGCTGGGCCGATCTGGTCAAGCCGGAATTCCAGGGCGAGATCGAGATGGCCGATCCGAATTCATCGGGCACGGCCTGGACCATGCTTGCCACCACCGTCCAGCTGATGGGCGAGGACAAGGCATTCGACTATCTCAAGCAGCTCAACAAGAACATCGCCGAATACACCAAGGCAGGGGCCGCGCCGGCACTCGCCGTCGGCAAGGGCGAGACGCTGATCGGCATCTCCTTCCAGCACGACGTGATCAATGCCGCGAAACAGAACCCTGCCGTGAAGGTGGTTTCGCCTTGCGAGGGCACCGGCTTCGAGATCGGCTCGATGAGCATCGTGACGGGCGCCAAGCATGTCGAAGAGGCGCAGAAATTCTACGACTGGGCGCTGAGCCCGGAAGCGCAGAAGCTCGCGGCGCCGAACGGCAGCTTCCAGATCCCGTCGAACACCGCCACGCCGGTGCCGCCCGAGGCGCCGGACCTCTCGAAGATCAAGCTGATCGACTACGACTTCGCCAAATACGGCTCGTCGGCCGAACGCAAGCGGCTGTTGAAGAAGTTCACCGATGAGGTCCGCAATGGCGGCTGAGCGCGTTCTTTCGCGCTCACTCTAGCATCTGATCGCCGGCTGCCCCTCGCGGCAGCCGGCGCACCATCCTTTGGCACAGAAAGACATTGAATGGCCGCGGCCGGTTCCATGGTCAGTTCCGCTCCTGGACGCAGCGCGCTCGCCTGGGTAATGGCCGCGTGGGCGAGCTTCGTGCTCTTGCCTTGGTACAAGGTCGAAGGCGGCTTCCTGTCGTTCGACTGGCTGGCACAGCCGGCGGATGCGACGCCGGCCATCATCCTGGCGCTCGGTGGCCGGCCCTGGCTGTTGCCGCTTGTCCTGCCGCTTTTGCTGGCGAGCTGGCTGGTGGCGCGCAACAACCCCAAGAGCCTTGCGGTTGCAGGCGCGGCGGGCCTGCTGTGGCTGGCCATCGAAGGCTTTTCCATCATCCATTCGGGCTGGGGATTTGGCTTGCTTACCCAGATCGCCGGCACGCCGGGACCGATACAGCCGGGGCTCGGCTGGGGTGCGGCGCTCTATGCCGTGGCGATGCTGATGTTCATCGCCGAGGCGCTCGCCGCGCGCGGCTGGTGCAAGGGCGACCGTTTCGTCGTCGGCTCGCTCTCAATCGTGATTGCTTCGCTGATCCTGTTCGTCGCCTATCCGCTGCTGTCGATCCTCACCTCGGCCATCAAGGACAATGACGGCAATGTCGTGCCGGCGCTGTTCTTCGAAAAGATCTTCAGCGCCAACATATGGAGCCTGCGCTGCCTCTATGGCGAGGGCTCCTGCGGCGTGGCGTGGAACACGGTGGCGATCGCAGTCCTCGTCGGCTTTTTCTGCACGGCGCTCGGCCTGGCGCTGGCGCTGATCGCGCTACGCACCAAGCTGCCGGCCAAATGGTTGCTGCGCGGCCTGTCCATCCTGCCGATCATCACGCCGCCCTTCGTCATCGGCCTGGCGTTGATCCTGCTGTTCGGCCGCGCCGGCATCGTCACCAACCTCATGTCGGTGCATCTCGGCATTCCGCGCAGCCGCTGGATCTATGGCATGGCCGGCATCACCATCGCGCAGGTGCTGGCCTTCACGCCGATCGCCTTCCTGGTTTTGGTCGGCGTGCTGCAAGGGGTCAGCCCGAGCATGGAGGAGGCGTCGCAGACCTTGCGCGCCAGCCGCTGGCGGACGTTTCGCACCGTCACCTGGCCGTTGATCCGGCCGGGCCTGGCCAGCGCCTTCCTGATCTCGTTCATCGAGAGCATGGCCGATTTCGCCAATCCGCTGGTGCTGGGAGGCAATTTCAACGTGCTGTCGACCGATATATTCTTCGCGGTGGTTGGCGCGGCGCACGACCAGGGCCGCGCGGCGGTGCTGGCGATCGTGCTGTTGATGTTCACGCTGGCAGCCTTCGTCATCCAGCGCCGCTGGATCGGCAGCCGCAGCTACGTCACCGTCGCAGGCAAGGGCGATGGCGGCGTACCGGCGACGCTGCCCAAGGCCTTGCGGATCGGCTGCTACGCCGCCGTCGTTCCGTGGCTGGTTCTGACCATCGTGGTCTACGGCATCATCCTGGGCGGCGGTTTCGTGCAATCGATCGGGCGCGACAACACGCCGACGCTCGAGTATTTCCTCACCGCCTTTTCGATCGAGAAAGGCGTCAATGGCTGGTTTTTCAGCGGCTCGGCCTGGCCGTCGCTGCTGATGACCATCGGCCTGGCGCTGGTGGCGATGCCGTTCACTGCGGCGCTCGGCATCCTGACGGCCTATCTGCTCGACCGGCAGCGTTTCGCCGGGCGCACCATGTTCGAGTTCCTGGCCATGATGAGTTTCGCCATTCCCGGCACGGTGATCGGCGTCAGTTATATCCTTGCCTTCAACGTGCCGCCGGTGCAGTTGACCGGTACCGGGTTGATCATCGTCATCTCCTTCATCTTCCGTAACATGCCGGTGGCGATCCGTGCCGGGCTCGCCAATCTGGGCCAGATCGACAAGAGCCTGGACGAGGCATCGCTGACGCTTGGGGCGCGGTCTTTTGCTACCTTGCTGCGGGTGATCCTGCCGATCCTGAAGCCGGCGATCGTGACCGCGATGATCTACAGTTTCGTGCGCGCGGTGACGGCGGTCAGCGCCGTCATCTTCCTGGCGAGCGGCCGGTTCAACCTTGCCACGGTCTACATTGTCGGGCGCGCAGATGTCGGCGAATACGGCATCGCGATTGTCTATTCGGCGGTGATGATCGTCGTCATGATGGTCATCCTCATCGGCATCCAGCTGCTGGTCGGCGAACGCCGGCTCGGCCGGCGCCGGCCTGGGGCGGAAGCCGTGGTGGCAGCAATCTGATGGGGAGAAGCGGCGTGGATCAGACGGCGAAGAATGCTGTCCCGGTTGTCACGGACAGGCCGGCCGTGCGGTTCGAGGGCGTCACCAAGAAATACGGCGCGGTGATCGCCGTCGACAATGTCAGCTTCGACATCGCGCCGGCCAGCCTGGTGACGCTGCTCGGGCCCTCGGGTTGCGGCAAGACGACGACGCTCAGGCTGATCGCCGGGCTGGAACAGACCAGCACCGGGCGCATCCTGATCGACGACAAGGACGTCACCTTGCTGTCCGCCGCCGAGCGAGATGTCTCCATGGTGTTCCAGTCCTATGCGCTGTTCCCGCACATGAACGTGATGGAGAATGTCAGCTACGGCTTGCGGGCTATGGGGCTTGGCAAGGCGCAGGCAGCCGAGCGCGCCGCCGAAAAGCTGTCGCTTGTCGGCCTGTCCGGCTACGAGAAGCGCCAGCCGAGCGAATTGTCCGGCGGCCAGCAGCAGCGCGTCGCGGTGGCGCGAGCCATCGTACTGGAGCCGAAGGTGCTGCTGTTCGACGAGCCGCTGTCCAATCTCGACGCCAAGCTGCGCCGGCGCGTGCGCGACGAAATCCGGGGTCTCCAGCAAGATCTGGCGCTGACCATGGTCTATGTCACGCATGACCAGGAAGAGGCGCTCGCCGTCTCCGACCGCATCATCGTCATGAACGCCGCTCGCGTCGCCCAGGACGGCACGCCGCGCGACCTCTACAACGAGCCGACCAACCGCTTCATCGCCGACTTCATGGGCGACGCCAATCTGCTCGACGTCGAGGTGCTTTCCAGCAATGCGACCAGTGCAAGGGTCAAGGTCGGACCCTTGCTGCTCGACATGCCGGGTCGCGGTAACGCTCCGGGGCCGGCGATGCTCGCTGTGCGCCCGAATGCCGTGCGCATCTTGCCCGGCCAGCCAGCGGGCACCATGAAGGGCCGGGTGGTCAAGAGCTCGTATCTCGGCGACCACATGGAATACCGCATCGCGATCAGCGATCCGGCGGTCGAACTGTTCGCGACATCGCCTGATGTCACACCCGCCGTGGCGGAAGGGACGATGGTCGGGATCGATTTCGATCCGGCGAAGATCGTGCTGATCAAAGACGATTGAACGCGCCGGGAAAACCGTTGCACACTTTCCCGGGGTTGCTTGGTGACGTTACAACAGGCGGCGACCAGGGATTAGCGACCCAGTTTTGCCTTGGGTTTAGAATCGTTGTTTTTGCATGCTCGCCTATTTGCGAGCCTGAGGGTCACCAGGGCGCATCGACCGAACTCAAACGAGCTTTTCCAGCGTGATCGGAAGGCTTCGAATGCGTTTGCCGGTCGCGTGGAAGACGGCATTGCCGATCGCAGGTGCGACCCCTACGACACCGATCTCGCCGACGCCTTTGCCGCCAAGAGCGGTTGCCTGCATGTCCGGAATTCCAACCGAAATCACCTGGATGTCGGGCACATCGGCGTTAACCGGGACGGCATAGTCGGCAAAATTCGCGTTGATGGTGCGCCCGTCTCGCTGGTCGACGTAACCTTCTTCCAGGAGAGCCTGCCCGAGACCCATGACCATACCGCCGATCCACTGGCTTTCCGCAAGCTTCGGATTGAAGATCCTGCCGCTATCGAATGCCGAGACCATGCGCTTGACGCGGATCGTGCCAAAATCCTCATCGATCCGAACTTCCACGAAATGCGCACACCAGCTATGGGCCGAGACGCCTCCTTCCACAGCGCCCTTCAACTGGGCGAAACTGCGGTCAGCTCCGTTCTTCATCTCCTCGGTGGCGCCGGGAGCAAAGGTGTTACCCTCGATTTCCAGTTTGTCTTTGCCCACTGCCTTCAACAGTTCCGCGATGCTGAGACCGCCGTTCGGCCGTCGGGTCGGTCGCACCGAGCCGTTTTCGAACGTAAGGTCACTCGCCTTCGAGGCTGCCAGTGGCGACTTCGGATCCGATGCGGCAAGCGCCAGCAAGGCGTCCCGTGCATTCCTGGTCGCCTTGTCCACCGCTCCCGTCAGGTTGTTGGCCTGCTGGGAGCCGCCAGCGAGCGCCGATCTGGGGAGGAGGGTATCACCCAGCCGCACCGCGACTGTCTCAACAGGAACGCCCAGAGCGTCAGCCGCTGTCTGGGCGAGAATGGTATAGGTCCCCGTTCCCATGTCGGTGCCCGCGCTGAGGACTTCGATCTGTCCACTGGCATGGAGTACGATCTTGGCTTCGCTCGCGGTACGGATCATGGGGTATGACCCGGCGGCCATTCCATAACCGATCAACTCGCGGCCTTCGCGCATCGAGCGAGGGGCCGGGTTCCGGTTCCACCAGCCGAAGGCTTCCGCGCCCACGGCATAGGCTTCGCGTAACTGTCGAGTGCTCCACTTCATCCCATTGCTGGGATCCGTCTCCGCCCAGTTGGCAAGGCGCAGCGTGACCGGATCCATGCTGAGCGCGTACGCCAGCTCGTCGATCGCGCTTTCCACAGCATAGGCACTGGGGTTTTCGCCGGGGCCCCGTTTCCAGCCGGGCTGGACCGTATTGACCGGGACGACGTTGAGACGTGAAGAAAAGTTCGGCGTCGCATACATGATCTTCGTCACATTGTTGCAAGCCTCGATATGGACTTCGTCAATCGCCGTCTCGTTCCAGCTCTCATGGACGATCGAGCTTATCTTTCCGTCCTTCGAGGCTCCGATTGAGAGTGTCTGCCGTGTCGCCGGTCGGCCGCCAAGGCCGGTAAAGGTCTGCGGCCGCGTGAGAGAAACCTTGATCGGCCTGCCCAGTTTCCGCGAGGCCGCGCAAGCCAGCCCCACATGCGGATGTGCCCCGATCTTGGACCCGAACCCACCGCCGACATAGGGCGAGATCACCCGCACATTCTCGATGTCGATGCCGAGCCATTCCGACACGACGCTCCGTGCCCCGCCAACCCACTGGCTGGGCTCCCAGACGGTGATTTTCCCGTTGTCCCAGGAAGCGATGCACGCATGCGGCTCCATCGGCACATTGTATTCGCGTGACGTCGTGTAAGTGACGTCTACCTTGACCTCGGCATTGGCCAACGCTGTCGCCGCATCGCCCCACGCGGCACCCATCTCATCGATGGGCTGCACTTTTGCCTTGGGATCGTTGATGTCGAGAATAGGGTCGCCGTCCTCATATTCGATCTTGAGAAGACTTGCCGCTTCCGTTGCCTGCTCAAAGGTTTCTGCGACCACGAGCGCGATATGCATGCCGTTGAAACGGACCACATCGTCTTGAATTGGGGTAAATTCCTCGGTCGCTCCGCCGCCCTTGCTGTAGACGGTCGGCTTGTTGAGCTTCAGGGAATTCTGCGCGGTGTAGACATCCAGGACACCCGGTAGAGCCTTGGCGGCCGACGTATCGATACTGACGATACGCCCTGCCGGCCGCGTCGATTGGACAGTTACGCCATAGGCCAGGTTCTCCAGCTTCTGCTCGATCGCATAGCGAGCCTGCCCGGTTACTTTCAACGGGCCTTCGGCGCGGGAAAGCCTGGCACCGAGAGCTGGCGCCTTGGCGGGGACGGTCTCAGCCGCAACGGCTTTTGACGAGAGATCGACAGCGGCGCCAGCGACAGCGGCTACGCCGGCGCCGAGCTTCAAGACGGTGCGGCGGTTGAGTTCGAACGCGTTACCATGTGTCATGCGATACCTCCTACCGTCATCAGGGCGCGGGCCACGACCTTCGGTGCCAGTTCAACCTTGAATGCGTTATGTCCGCTCGACTTCGCGCCGTCGCCGGCGGCTGACGAGGCGCTACGAATCGTCGCCTCGTCGAGCGTCTTTCCCTTGAGCAAATTTTCGACGGCGCGCAGGCGCCAGGGTTTGGTGGCGAGGCCGCCGACCGCGATGCGTACTTCGCGAATTGTCTTGCCATCGGCTTCCAATTCGATTCCGACAGCAGCGCTGGCCGCGGCGAACTCGTACGACGCGCGATCCCGGACCTTGAGATAATGCGAGCGTTCCAGGGCTGCCGAACGCGGGATCTCGATCCCGACGACCATCTCGCCGGCCGACAGCTCATGCTCAAGGTGCGGGGTATCGCCAGGGAGAAGGAAGAATTCGTCGGCGGGAATTTTGCGTTCGGAAGCTCCCCGGATGATGACCGTGGCGTCGAATGCCACCAGGGAAACCGCAAAATCTCCGGGGTAGATTGCTATGCACGCGTCACTCGTGCCGAGCACCGCGTGGTTGCGGTTGACGCCGCCAAGGGCAGCGCATCCGGAACCTGGATTGCGCTTGTTGCAGTTCGAATAAGCGCCCGGGTCCCGGAAGTAGGTGCAACGGGTTCGCTGCATCAAGTTTCCACCGATGGACGCCATGTTGCGCAGCTGTGCCGAGGCAGCGCGCCACAGGCTTTCGGAAAGCACCGGCGCAGCCTGCTTGATATCGGCGTGGTCGGCGACCTTGCTCATCTTGGCGAGCGCACCGATGCGAATGGCATCCGCCGATACCTCGATCGTGTCCAGGCCGGAAAGGCGCGTGATGTCGACCACCCGCGCAGGACGCTCGACATTCAGCTTCATGAGGTCAAGAAGCGTGGTCCCACCGGCGAGAAATCTTGTCTCTGGCTTGGCAGCCTCGGCAAGCGCCCTCGCGGCATCTTTGGCGCGGAGATACTCGAAAGGTCTCATAGTGCTGCCTCCTTCTTCAGGCGGCTGGCGGCATCGCGCACCGCGGCGACGATATGGGGGTAAGCGCCGCACCGGCAGATGTTGCCGCTCATGTATTCGCGGATGTCCTCGTCCGTATCGGCGTGGCCCTCACGAATGCATGCAACGGCCGACATGATCTGACCGGGGGTGCAATAGCCGCACTGGAATGCATCGTGCTCGATGAACGCGGTCTGGACTGCGTGCATCACGCCGTCGGCAGCCTGGAGGCCCTCGATCGTCGTGACCTGACGGCCTTCGACCTGGGCCGCCAGCGTCAGGCAGCTCAATACCCGCTCGCCGTCGACGTGGACGGTACAGGCGCCGCACTGCCCATGATCACAGCCTTTTTTCGTGCCGGGCAGGTTGGCATGCTCGCGTAGTGCATCCAGCAGAGTCACGCGTACATCAAGATTGAACTGGTGGCGCCGGCTGTTGATGTCCAAGGCTAGCTGTCGGTGCTCTGGCATGTCGTCTCCTCGAGTGGCGGGCGGGATATAGGACGCGAAGCTAATCGGACCGACGACGCCTGGCGGCATCAGTGGGAAAGGGAACGTCCATTCCGAAGTTCGGTCGTTGGCCGGTTGCCCAACGGTCAACCCTCAGGAGAGCACGGGCGCGACATTCGGATTAGCCCCCAGAATTCGCATGAGCCTATCGATGGCGCTCATAAATAGACCTGCGACGACGGCAGTGCTGGATGCGACGTTCAGCTGTCGAAGGCCAGTGAGCCGGATAGCTCCTCATGGGCATCGACCTGCTGCTGCAGCAGAGCGAGTTTCTGCCTGACCATTGCAAGAGCATCGGCACCGGCGATGAACCGACGGGGCAGCTCCGGCTTGTCGACCAGAGTGATCAACGCCTGCGCGAGTTTGGCGGGGTCGCCGATTTGCTGGCCGTTCGCGGCTTTCCAACTCGTTATCTGCTGGGCGCGACGTTCGCTGTAATCGCTGACGAATGACGGAGCATATTGAGTGGATTCGTCCGTCAGCAGCTCCGTGCGGAAAAATCCGGGGTTCACGATCATCGTTTCAATGCCGAACGGCGCCACCTCGGCTTGCAGTGACTCGATCCAGCCATCAACGCCGAACTTTGCCGCGGCGTATGCAGAACAGAACTCAAAGCCGACCAGGCCGGCCGTCGATGAGATGGCAATGACCTTGCCAGAACCCTGCGCGCGCATGACCGGCAGGACTGCGCGGGTGACGTTCATGGCGCCGGTCAGGGTGGACGCGAGCTGAAGTTCGATATGGGCCGGAGTCAGGTCCTCGAAATAGCCGGCATAGAAGCCCGCGGCATTGTTGACGAGCACGTCGAGGCGACCAAAGCGGTCCAGGGTTGCCTTCACCGCGGCGTCGGCGTCGGCCGGCTTGGTCACGTCCAACGTGACGACCAAAAGATTGTCCGACTGCCCGATCGCCTTGGCGACCCGATCTGGGTTACGACCGGTCGCAACGACCTTATCGCCGATGGCCAGGACCGCTTTGGCAAAGTCGAGGCCCATGCCTCGCCCTGCGCCGGTAATCATCCATACTCTGTTCATAGGCATATCCTTCATGGCCGGTATCTTTCAGTTTATGCTGCGTTGGCTTGTGGCACGTCCGTCTCAGCGTTCGTTGTCTGCCTGGTGAAATAGCGAATAGGACTCGATACGATTAGCCTCTATAATCTGCATGAAGTTAGAAATGGGATTGATAAATGAGGCGCGGAGATTTCAGCGAGCTGGCAGTCTTCATCGCCGTAGCAGAGGCGGGCAGCTTCACACGCGCCGCAGCAAAGCTTGGTCTATCGCAGTCGGCGCTCAGTTACGCTGTCAGAACGCTGGAACAGCGCATGGGAGTCCGGCTGATCTCACGCACCACCCGCAGCCTGTCCGTGACGGTAGCTGGAGAGCGCTTGCTGCGAAGCCTGCGACCGGCCTTCGATCACATCGAAAGCGAGATCGCCGCCGTCGCCGCCCTGCGCGACAAGCCCACTGGCCTCATTCGCCTGACGACATTCCGGTATGCTGCCAAATCAGTACTGTGGCCCGTCATCGCCAAACTCCTTCTGCAGTATCCCGATATCGAAGTGGAATTGAGCCTGGACGAAGGTCTGGTTGACATCGTTGCAAGCAAATTCGACGCCGGTATCCGGATCGGCGAGCAGGTCCAGAAGGACATGGTGGCAGTAAGGATCGGCCCGGACCTGCGTATGGCGGTGGTTGGATCACCGTCGTATTTTGCAACCCGAACGGTTCCAAAGACACCGCGCGAACTTGGGGAACACAAAGGCATCAGCTACCGTCAGAAGACCAGCGGCGGGCTCTTTGCCTGGGAGTTCGAAAAAGGCGGTGAGGAACTTGAAGTCAGGATGAATGGCCCCCTCATTATCAATGACGGGGAAATGCTGGAGGCTGCGGCCCTCGACGGCCTCGGGCTAGCATACACGTTTGAGAGCCAGGTCGCTCCGTTCATCGCAGACGGACGCCTGATCCGGGTGCTGGAAGACTGGTGCCAACCCTTCCCGGGCTATCACCTCTATTATCCCAGCCGACGCCAGCACACTGCAGCGTTCGCTCTTCTTGTGGAGGCACTCGGTCTCAAGGCGTGACTGAGGGGCGAAACACGCCGCTCTAACTTGGCAAAGTGAGTTATCCCTCCTCATCAGCACGATTTTCGGGCGTCCAATCGATTTCCTCCGTCGCAAGTTACCCCCCTTACGGACTGCGTCGCGGTGGCCGTCCGATTCCGAGCCATGAAGCTGCCAGTCGCTTCCGGCCCTAATGCGGTCATTCCCTGATGCAGGTTGAGATGGCCTCGTGCTGGCAATGGCCGATGACTTTAGGCAAAGCGACCCTTCTTGTAATGCGGCCCGCCATGATGAGGATGTCAGGCTCTTTGCTGCTGCCGCTCTATCTCTAAATGGATGCCTTCTCGCCGTCACGTGGCTGGATCAGCCTGCGCGCGGCATCTGCTCCTGCCGCAAGGAAGCGATCCGACAATTCGGTCCCTGCCACCGCGCGGGCCAGTTGAAGCGCGCCGATGAGGGTCGCAAAGACGCCCATGGCAACGCCTTCCGGATCCCTGGCCTGCGGAAGCGCTGCAGACAGCTGACGCACCAGAACCAGCAAGCGTTCGGTATAGACTTGTCGCGTTTCGAGCGGCTGACGCGCGAGTTCCGGGAGCAGCGCGGCGTTGGCGCAGCCGGCTCCCGGATTGTCCCGGTGCCCGGCTGACAGATACGCCGCTATGCCCATCTCCGGACCACCGGCTGCCAATACCTCCTGCAGTTGCTGCGACTGGGCCTCCAGTGCCGCTACAAGGCTTTCACGCACAAGCTCCGCCTTGGACTGGAAATGCGGATAGAAGGCTCCGTTCGTCAGTCCGGCGTCGCCCATGATGGCTGCCAGTCCGGACGCGGCGATGCCGTCACCGCGAAAACGCTGGGCTGCGACCTCGACGATGCGATCGCGAGAGGCGTCCTTTCGGCCCTTTTCGTAGCGCATGGCGCTCTTCCTTTCTGCTATTGCATTATAGGTGTAATGTGATATTACGATCATAATTCAATCAACGGCAAAAAGCTAGCCCTCATGTCTGTGGAGTATCAAATGAGTACCCTTTCGGGAAGAACCGCAGTCGTGACCGGAGCCTCTTCGGGCATCGGCCGCGCCAGTGCCGAGGCCTTGGCGCGGGCGGGGTATACCGTCTTCGGGACAAGCCGCAGCAAGGCCGGCAACGGCCCGGCTAAGGTGTCCATGCTGACCTGCGACGTGACCGACGGGGAGTCCGTCAGCGCCCTCGTTGCAACCGTGCTGGCCCAGACCGGTCGTATCGATCTGCTGGTGAACAATGCCGGTGTCGGCCTGCTTGGCGGCGCCGAGGAATCTTCGGTCGCACAGGTGCAGGCTCTGTTCGACGTCAATCTGTTCGGCGTCATGCGCATGACCAATGCGGTGTTGCCGTCGATGCGGCGCCGCGGCCAAGGGCGCATCGTCAACATCGGCTCGATTCTAGGATTGGTGCCCGCGCCATACTCAGCGCACTACTCGGCGGTCAAGCACGCGCTGGAGGGCTATTCGGAATCGCTCGATCATGAGGTTCGCGCCTTCAACATTCGCGTCTCGGTCATCGAGCCGGCATTCGTGCGCACCGTCTTCGACCAGAACGGCATCGAGCCGGATTCCCTGTTGAAGGACTACGATCAGGCGCGCGCCGGTCTCAAGGCGCTGCTTGCCGATGTGATGCCCAAAGCCGACCGGCCGGAAGTGGTGGCGGATGTGGTCGTCAAGGCAGCGACCGACGCCCGTCCGCGACGGCGCTATACCGCAGGGAAGGCAGCGCGCCAGGTCAGCCTGCTGCGCCGCTTCGCCCCCGCGGGGATGTTCGACAAGACCTTGCGCAAGCAGTTCCGCCTGCCTGTCTGAACAACGGTGGGACGGAGAATTTCACACACAAACGGCACACCAACGGACACTCTCAGAAAGTCACTGCCATGAAGGCATTCGTTGTCGATAAATATAGCAAGAAAGGCATTTTGCGGCTGGCCGAGATGCCGGAGCCGGAGCTGCTGGACAATGACGTCCTGGTCGAGGTCCATGCCGCCGGGGTGAACCTGCTGGATTCCAAAATCAGGACCGGCGAATTCAAACTCGTCCTTCCCTATCGCCGGCCCTTCATCCTCGGTCACGACGTTGCCGGGAGGGTTGTCAGGGTGGGCTCGAAAGTCCGCAAATTCAAACCCGGCGACGCCGTCTATGCGCGGCCGCGCGACGGCCGGATCGGGACATTCGCCGAATTCATCGCAATCGATGAAGCCGACGTGGCGCTGAAGCCGGCGAACCTCAGCATGGAAGAGGCGGCCTCGATCCCGCTGGTCGGTCTGACCGCCTGGCAGGCTCTCATCGAGAGGGCGGGTCTGAAGACAGGCCAGAAGATCTTCATCCAGGCTGGCTCCGGCGGCGTGGGGACATTCGCCATCCAATTGGCAAAGCACCTCGGCGCGATCGTTGCGACAACAGCGGGCGCGGCAAGCAACGATCTGGTCAGGGATCTCGGCGCCGATGTCGTCGTCGACTACAGGAAGGACGACTTCGAGAAAATCCTGTCGGGCTACGACGTCGTCCTGAACAGCCAGGACGCCAAGACGCTTGAGAAATCCCTGACTGTGCTGAAACCGGGTGGGAAGCTCATCTCGATTTCCGGTCCTCCGGATCCCGAATTTGCCTGGAAACAGGGACTGAACGTGGTGCTAAGGCTGCTGCTGCGGCTGCTGAGCCGTGGTATCAGGACCAAAGCCAAGCGCCGGGGCGTGGGATTTTCGTTCCTGTTCATGTCGGCGCAAGGTGAGCAGCTGAGCAAAATCACGTCCCTCATCGAAGATGGGGCGATTCGCCCGGTCGTCGACAGGGTCTTTCCTTTTGAAGCGACCAATGAGGCGCTGGCTTACGTCGAAACAGGACGCGCCAAGGGCAAGGTCGTCGTCAAGGTCAGATAGCGCGCCCAGTTGCTTTGGGGCATTTGAGAGACACCAAGCAAGGCAGCGCAAGGCCGACAAATTCCGAAAACGGTTCGGCATCCGATTGCCCAAACCTCAGTTGTTGCGGATTGCCACGAAGCTTGCCGCTGCCTTCAGCAAGGCTGCCTGTTCACCGTAAGGCTCAAGCAATTCATGGGCCTGCTTGACCAGCCCATGGAGCTGGCTGCGCGCCCAGTTCGCGCCATGCAGCGCCACCAGCGTCGCCTTGCCGGCGGCTGCGTCCTTGCCGGTCGCCTTGCCCATCTGGCTGGCATCGGCGGTCAGGTCGAGCAGGTCGTCGGCAAGCTGGAAGGCAAGCCCGACCGCCGAGCCGAATTCGGCCAGCCGGTCGCGGTCCTGCGGTGCGGCGCCGGCAATGATCGCGCCGGCTTCGCAGGCGAAGCGGATCAGCGCGCCGGTTTTCATCGCCTGCAGCCGGATAATGCCGGCTTCGTCCGGCCTGTTGCGCTCGGCTTCGAGGTCGAGCGTCTGCCCGCCAACCATGCCCCCGGTGCCAGCCGCGCGCGCCAGCGCCAGCACCAGCGCCGCCCTGCGCTCCGCCGGCAGCGCCGTCGCCTCATCGGCGAGGACATCGAAGGCAAGCGTCAGAAGCGCATCGCCGGCAAGTATGGCGGTAGCTTCATCGAAGGCCTTGTGCACGGTCGGCTGGCCGCGGCGCAGATCGTCGTCGTCCATGGCAGGCAGATCGTCATGGATCAGCGAATAGCAATGCACGCATTCGAGCGCCGCCGCCACGCGCATCGCCGCCTCGCCATCGGCGCCAAAAAGGGCGGCACTTTCCATGACCAGGAAGGGGCGCAGCCGCTTGCCGCCGTTCAGCACGCCATGGCGCATGGCCGCCATCAGACGCTCCGGTCGGGCGATCTCGCCGGCAAGCGTGCGGCCGTCGAGCAGCAGCCTGAGCCCGGCCTCGATCGCCGCCGCCCGCCCCAGAAGTGCGGCCTCAAAGGCCAATTGCTCGTCTTTCGTCATGGCCGGGAGCGGTAGCCGACACTCAGACGTTGCGCAAGAAGCCTCGCGCCATTATGCCGGAGGCGGGAGAGTGGCGCGGGTGGGGGCGGCTTGACGGAACCGATCGTCGATCATGAAACCGAAGGGTTTGAGATGGCGCGACCAAGGCGCGTGAACCGCGCCGGTCTGAAGCGCCTGGCACGGCGCGGCCTGGTCGTCGCCGTCGTGCTGGCGGCGATACCCATTGTGCTGACCTTCCTCTATCTGCCGTCCTTCGTGCATCCGATATCGACCTTGATGGTCAAAGACCTCGCGACCTTCTCCGGTTACGACCGGCGCTGGGTGTCGATCGACGATGTGTCCCCGGTGCTGGCCAATTCGGTGATCATGTCGGAGGACGGGCAATTCTGCTTCCATCGCGGCATCGATCTCGGCGAATTGCGCGGCGTCGTCGACGATGCGCTGGCCGGCGAGGCGACGCGCGGCGCCTCGACCATCACCATGCAGACGGTGAAGAACCTTTTCCTGTGGTCGCGGCCGCTGGGCTCGGTGCGCAAGGTGGTCGAACTGCCGCTGGCCGTCTATTTCGACGCGGTGATGTCGAAACGGCGGATCATGGAGATCTACCTCAACATCGCCGAATGGGGGCCGGGCATTTACGGCATCGAGGCGGCGGCGCAGCACCATTTCGGCGTTTCGGCCAAACAGCTGTCGCGGCGGCAGGCGGCATTGCTGGCCGTCTCGCTGCCCAATCCGATCGCCCGCAATCCGGCCAAGCCCGGTCCGGGTCTGCGGCGGCTGGCGTCGCTGATCGAACGCCGCGCCGGCCGTTCGGGCGCGTATGTCGGTTGTCTTGATTAGGTAGAACCGCTGCCAGTTCAAAAAAAATCGCCACGGTGCTGGCCAAAACGGCGCAGGGCGTGTATAGGCACCCGACTTTCTCAGATTATGGCCCTGACGCGGCCCTTTCACGAGGGCTATCGGGGCATTTTGACCATGTAGTGGAGCATATCCATGGCCGTTCCGAAACGAAAAACCTCTCCGTCCAAGCGCGGCATGCGCCGCTCGGCCGACGCTCTCAAGGCCCCGACCTATGTCGAGGACAAGAATTCCGGCGAAATGCGCCGCCCGCACCATATCGACCTGAAGACCGGCATGTATCGCGGTCGCCAGGTGCTGACGCCCAAGGAAAGCTGAGACCAGCTTTCGAAGGGTTTGAATGCCAAAAGAACCGGCCATTGGCCGGTTTTTTTTGCGTTTGGTGCGCCGCGCCGCCAACTATGCCAAAGACCGGGCGTCCGTGGCGATACAAGCTGCGGCGGCGGTGCTGTATTGAGTCCGCATGCCTTGTCGCGGCGCTTCCGCGCGATGATCGACCGGCTTCAGAGGGACCGCATGACCAAGCTCACCACAGCACCCCGCGATGTCTTCCAGACCTTCATGAACTTCCCGCTGGTCGAGGACCTCGATGCGCTGAAGGCGGATGTCGCCATCATCGGCATGCCTTACGGCAGTCCCTACACGATCGACGAGCTGGTCAACGACCAGACCAACGCGCCGACCGCGGTGCGGCGCGCCTCGCAGCGCATCAGCCTCGGGCTCGACCGCTATGATTTCGACATTGGCGGAACCCTGTTCGACGGGCAGGACGTCAAGGTGGTCGATGTCGGCGATGTTCCCGGCGATGCCGCCGGCGGCCACTACAGGTTGGCCGAAACGGCGATCCGCAAGATCCGCGTCGCCGGCGCCTTGCCGATCACCATTGGCGGCGATCACGGCATTCCAATCCCGATCCTGCGGGCGCTTGACGACGAAGGGCCGATCACCCTGGTTCAGATCGATGCCCATCTCGACTGGCGCGACAATGTCAACGGGGTCAGGGAAGGCTATTCCAGCCCCATCCGCCGCGCTTCGGAGATGGCGCATATAGCCGGGATTTTCCAGCTCGGCATCCGCGGCCAGGGCAGCGCCCGGCTCGAGGAGGTCGAGGCGGCCCGCGCCTACGGCTCCAACATCGTCACCGCCAATGAATGGCAGGATATCGGTACGGCGGCGCTGCTCAAGCGCATCCCGGACCGTGGCCGCTATTACCTGACCATCGATGCCGACGGTCTCGATCCCGCTGTCATGCCGGCGGTCGAAGGGCCGGCGCCTGGCGGCATCAGCTACCGGCAGACGATCGAACTGATCAAGGGCCTGTTCGCCAAGGGACGTGTCGTCGGCATCGACATCGTCGAGATCGCGCCGGCGCGCGACGTCAACGAGATCACCTCGATGACCGCCGGCCTTTTCATCCTCAACGCTATCGGCGCCGCCGTGCGGACAGGCCAGTTCAAGCGCTGAATCCCGGCGTGTCGGTGGTCAGCCGGGGCAACTGTGGCTGACAGGGTTGTTTCGCGCGGTCTTTTTCCGTGTTTGCGGGCGCTAGCGAAAAATCTTGACGGCGTGCCTGCGGGGCATTCTACAGAAGGTGCCCCCATTGTTTAGGCAATTCCTTGGGAAACCGCTTTCCTGGAATTGCTAGAGGAGACGCCTGATGTTCGGTGCCATCCCGCTGCTGATCGTGCCCTTCGTGGCCTACAATCTCGGACTCCTCGGAATATTCGGCAGCGGCGACGATCCGTGGGCGACCGAGATCTTCTCGTTCAGCATGATGTCGGGCGGAGTGTTTTCGATGACGCTCGGCGACTTGATGGTCGTGATCGGGCTGATCTTCCTGTTCCTCGAAATGGTGAAGTCGGTGCGCACCACGAACGCTTCGATCATGGACCATCTGTTGTCGACGCTGGTCTTCGTGGCGTTCCTGGTCGAGTTCCTGCTGGTGAAGGGCGCGGCGCACTCCGTCTTCTTCACGCTGATGGTGATCGCCCTGTTCGATGTGCTGGCCGGGTTTTCGGTGTCGATGCGGTCGGCGAGTAGAGACATAAATTTGAACTAGCCGCCTTCGTTGGATGGTCGCATCCGTTCGCGATTGGCGTGGCTGCTCTTTCTGGTCGTCATCCCAGGGTCTTCGCGACGGAGTTTCGCTCCTGCTTCGCCCTGGGATGACGAAGCTCCCCCTCAGCCCGGATCGGCGGTGAAGCCCGCCGCTTCGATGCCGGCGATGGCGGCGGCCTCGTCATTGTCCGACGTATCGCCCGAAATTCCGACGGCGCCGATGACGGCGCCTGCCTTGTCGCGGATCAACACGCCGCCGACGACCGGCAATACGCGTCCACCCGAAACGTCCGAAATGCCGGCGACGAGATGCGGCCGCTCCTTGGCGAAAGCCTCGACACGGCGCGAGCCCATGCCGATGGCCAGCGCCCCATAGGCCTTGCCGGCCGACATTTGCGGGCGCAGGAACGAGGCGCCGTCCTGACGCTGGAAGGCGACGAGATGCGCGCCGGCATCCAGCACGGAAACGCCGAGCGGTTTGAGCTTCATCTCGGCGCCCTTGGCGAAGGCGGCGTCGATGATGTGCTTGGCTTTTTCGAGGGTCAGTGCGGTCATGGCTGTCTCCTGATCAAAACGCGTCAATCATCGACCTGACATGCGGGATGCGAAATCCCGGTTGCGGTTGAAATTGCTTCGCGCGGGAAAGCGGAATGGCGGGCTTTTGCGGATCGTGGCACATGGCGGATACGATCCCGCCGGCATCAGATCGGATGTCGATGAAGAAGACCGCGCTATTTTTTCTTGGCTCGGGCCGCTTTCTTGACCGGAGCGGCGGGGGCGTTGGCGAGGTCTTCCGCTTCCTTGGCAAGGCGCAATGCCCGGAGCTTGTTGGTCTTGGCCTGGCGGGCGTCGGCCTCGGCGACATACTCCGCCATCGCCTTTTGCCGCACCGTGGCGGCCTCTTCCTGCTTCTTGAAACGCATATCCGCCCTGGCGCGGGCAGTATCCTTAGAGTTCTCGACCAAGAGCGTTATCCAATCCCATAAATTATGTTTTTCAGCCCCTTGATAGCAGAGCCGGCCTGATAATGGGGAAATAAGTTGGTCAAGCGGCCGGGGCCTCGATGCCGCTCGACGCCTTGCGGGCGACCACCGCCTCATATCCGGCCTGCAATGTAGCGCGGACGGAAGGCCGCGCGGGTGTGGCGACAGGCGTGCCCAGATGGTCGTGGCGCAACTCGTCCATGAACTGCTCCCACATTGGCGGTCCGCCTTTCTCCAGCAGCTCGGCCCGGATCGAAAGCTCCTCGCTCACCGGCAGCCAGACGCGGCCCCAAGCGCCGAGATGCGCCATGATCGGCACCAGCGTGATGGCCATCTCGGTCAGGCTGTAGATCGCCTTCTGCTTGTGCGAGGGGTCGTCGGCCTTGGTCAGCATGCCGAGTTCCATCAGCCGCTTCAGCCGGTCGGCCAGGATATTGGAAGCGATGCCCTCGATCGAGCCGTTGAGCAGTTCGCGAAAGTGGCGTTTGCCGCCAAAAATCATGTCGCGCAGGATGATCAGGCTCCAGCGATCGCCGAACACTTCCAGCGACAGATTGATAGGGCATCCCGAGCGGTGTTCGGTTTTCATCCGACTCTCTCAAAAACCAGTTGCATTATCGTATCAGTTTTATTATCGTGCAACCGATTGCAAAACGCAATCAGTTTGGTTGACCTTTGATTGGCCGATGCGAGGAGAGTCCCATGACACGGGCCGCAGCACCCGAAATCGTCTCCCAGACGTTTGGGGATCCCGGCGATCCAACCGTTCTGCTGATCATGGGCGCCATGGCCTCGATGCTGTGGGGGCCGGAGGCGCTCTGCAAAAAACTCGCCAGCGAGGGCCGTTTCGTGATCCGCTACGACAATCGCGATACCGGCCTGTCGACCAAATATGCGCCGGGCGAGCCGCCGTATACCTTCGACGACATGGCGGACGATGCGGTGCGCGTCCTCGACGGTTGCGGCATCGGCGAGGCGCATGTGGTCGGGATGTCGATGGGCGGCATGATCGCGCAACGACTGGTGTTGAAACATCCCTCGCGTGTCATCACACTGACGGTGATCAGCAGTTCGCCGGTGGGGATCGATACATCGCACCTGCCGGGGACGACCGAGGCCTATATGGAGCACTCGGCCGATGGCGCCAAGGTCGATTGGTCGGACCGCGACCAGGTGATCGGCTTCGTCGTCAAGGATGCGCGTGCGATCGCCAGCACCGCGCATCCCTTCGACGAGAAGGCGATGCGCGCGTTCGTCCAACAGGACTACGACCGATCCGGCGGCTTCCTGAGCGCGACTAACCATTTCATGCTGAAGGGCTGCGAGGATCTGAAAGGACGCCTGCGCGAGATCAAGGTTCCGCTGCTCGTCATTCACGGGACATCGGATCCGATCTTTCCGGTCGAGCATGGCGCAGCCCTTGCCGACGCTGTTGCCGGCGGGCGGCTTGTCCGCGTCGAAGGCGGTGGCCACGAACTGCATCCCGACGACTGGGGCACGATCGTCGCCGCCATCGTGGCGCATACCGAACCCTGAAGGCGGTCTGGAACCTTGACACATTCGCCTCATGGAAATAGTTAAGTAAATGCTTCAGTGTCGGCGCTGGCTGGCACCGCTCCAGCATCGACGAACCGCAAACAGACAAGCAAAAAATGTCCCTGACGTTCCATTTCCATCCGCTGGCATCGTTCTGCTGGAAACCGCTGATTGCGTTTTACGAGAACGATACGCCCTTTACGCCGGTTATCGTCGACCTCGGCGACGAGCAGTCGCGGGCAGCATTCCTGAAGGTGTCGCCGACCGGCAAGATGCCGGCGCTGCGTGACGATGCACGCAATCGCACGGTGCTGGAATCGACCATCGTCATCGAATATCTGGCCGCGCATTATCCCGGGCCGGTCGAGCTCATCCCGGCCGAGGCCGACCTTGCTCTCCAGGTCCGCCAGGCCGACCGTTTCTACGATTTCTACGTGCAGGCTCCGATGCAGAAGATCGTCGGCGACAGGTTGCGCCCGCAGGACAAGACCGATCCGTTCGGGGTCGAGGAAGCGCGCGCGCAACTGCGCAACGCCTATGCGATCATCGAGGAGGAGATGCGTTCGAAAATCTGGGCGGCCGGCCCCACCTTCACCATGGCCGACTGCGCGGCCTCGCCGGCGCTGTTCTACGCCAACAAGGTCGAGCCGTTCGGCGACAGCTATCCGGCCGTGAAACACTACCACGACCGCCTGCTCAAGCGGCCGTCCTTCGCCCGGGTGGTCGAGGAGGCGCAGCCCTACTTCAAGTTCTTTCCCTACAATAACGGCTGATCGCGATGCTGCACGATCCCGCCCAGCTCGACCTGATGTTCCAGGCGCTCGCAGACCCGGCCAGGCGCAGCATGGTCGAACGGCTGTCGCGTGGGCCGGCCTCGGTCAGCCAGTTGGCCGAACCGCTGGCGATGTCGCTGTCGGCCGTCGTCCAGCATCTCAAGGTGCTCGAAGCAAGCGGGCTGGTGCGCTCGGAAAAGCTCGGCCGCGTGCGCACCTGCCAGATCGCGCCGCAGGCGCTGCGCAGCGCAGAACACTGGATCAACGAACGGCGGCTGACATGGGAGCGTCGGCTCGACCGGCTCGGCGATTTTCTCGCCGGGACCGAATGACCTGAAGCAGAGGAGAAATGACCATGCCCGGCAAAAGCAGAGCGGAGTTGATCCGCGGCTATTTTTCCGCCTACCAGGCGAATAACAAGGCTGCCGTCGCGGCGGTGCTCGCCGACGATTTCACCTTCACCAGCCCCTATGACGACGCCATCGACCGTGCGACCTATTTCGAGCGCTGCTGGCCGGACAACCCGGCCTTCAGCTCGATCGTCATCGAGCGGATATGCGAGGACGAGGACGCCGCCTTTGTCCTCTATCGCTGCGAGACGGCGGACGGAAAGACCTTCCGCAACACCGAACTGCATCTGTTCCATGGCGACAGGTTGCGCGCCGTCGAAGTCTATTTCGGCGCGTCCTATCGCGACGGCGTCTTCGTCGCGCAGAAACCATCAAGCTGACCAAGAGGACCCGACCATGGCCGAACGATCCGTCGTCCACTCCACCTTCGTCCTCGAGCGCCTCTATCCGGTTGCGCCGGCGAAAGTCTATTTCGCGCTCAGCGATCCGGCCGCCAAGCGGCGCTGGTTCGCCGACCCCGACAACCCGATGACCCACAGGCACGAAATGGATTTTTGCGTCGGCGGCCAGGAGGTCAATGCCGGCGGGCCGAAGGACGGGCCGATCCACACCTATACCGCCACCTATCAGGACATCGTGCCCAACCAGCGCATCGTCTACAGCTACGACATGCTGTTCGGTGATGTCAGAATCTCGGTTTCGCTGGCGACAATTGAGCTTCGCCCGGAAGGCACGGGCACGCGTCTGGTGCTCACCGAGCAGGGCGCGTTTCTCGATGGGCACGACACACCGTCATCGCGCGAGCATGGTACCGGATTCCTGCTCGATGCGCTGGGCAAGGCGCTGGCAACGGACACTTGAAAGCCAGGGAGGCGAGCTGGAATCGCGGCCTATGCTTCCCAGAACTGATCAAGCCAAATATTGAGCTTGAGGAAGCCGCCACTGCTGACTGTATAGACCCGCCTCGTGCCCTCGGCCTTGGCCTGAACCAGACCGGCGTCCAGCAACACTTTCAAATGCTGGGACACGGCCGGGCGGGAGACTGGCAGGCCCGAAGCCAGTTCGTTGACGGTTTTCGGGCCACGCCGGAGCTCTTCCAGAAGATAGCGCCGGTTGGGGTCCGCAATCGCCATGAAGGCGTCAGAAAAGATCATGCCTATACTTGTGGGGCAAAGCTTTTCAAATCTCAACCGTCGGCTTCCGCTTTTCTGAGCCGCAGTGCTTCAGGGGTGACCGAGCGATCGGCCGGCTGGGTCTTGAAGGCGTCGCGGTCTTCGATCGGCACCGGCGCGCGGCGGCTGATGCGCAGCAACGTGTAGGCGGCGAGGCTGAGATGCGCCAGCGCGGTGGCCAGGAACAGGCCTTCGGGGCGGAGCCAACCCATCAGGGCGGCAGCCAGCAGGGGCCCGATCATGGTTCCGAAGCCATACAGAAGCAGCAGGCCGCCCGAGACCTTGACGAAATCCTCCGATCGGGCGTGGTCGTTGGCATGCGCCACGGCGATCGAATAGAGCGTGTAGGCAAAGGCGCCGTAGGCGGCGGCGAAGACAATGACGAGGACGGCGGAACGCGGTTCGAACAGGAAGATCAGGATGGCGAACAGTGCGGCGCCGAAAGCCGCGCCCGCCAGCACGAAACGGCGGTCGGTCTTGTCGGAGAGGCGTCCGGCCGGAAGCTGCATGGCCGCGCCGGCAATAACGACAAGGCTCATCATCAGTGCGATCTGGGCGGTGGAGATGCCGATACGGGCGCCGTAGACGGCGCCAAGCGTGCCCCAGGCGCCATTGGCGATGCCGACCAACAGGCAGGCGATCGCCGACACCGGCGAGTTGGCGTAGAGACCTTTGACGTCGAGCTTGACGTCCTGCAAAGGCTTGGGAGACGAAGCCGACGACACCGCGGTCGGGATCAGCGACAGGCAGAACAATATGCCGGTGATCATGAACAGCGACGCCGATCTGACGTCGCCGCCGGCAACGATCATCTGGCCGCCCATGATCGAGGCATAGGTGACCATCATGTAGAGGCCGAAGACGGTGCCGCGGTTCTCGTTGGTGGCCTTCTCGTTCAGCCAGCTTTCGATGACCATGAAGGCTCCGGCCATGGTGAAGCCGGTGAAGGCGCGCAGCAGGATCCAGACATATTCGTCGATGATCAGGCCGGTAAGCAACGCCACGATGGCGCCCGAAGCGGCAAAGGCGCCGAACGCCCGGACGTGGCCGGCGCGGCGCACCAGGCGCGGTGCGAAGAAGCAGCCGGTGACGAAGCCACCGGCCCAGGCCGTGCCCATCAGACCGAGCGATGCGGTCGAAAACCCTTCGATCTGGCCGCGCAACGGCAACAACAGGCCGTGCAGCCCCGAAGCCGCGAGCAGGAAAGCGGTGCCGCGAAGCAGCGAGAGGATCGGCCTGTAGCTTGCAAACATTGTTTGATCCGTCTGGAGATTGTTGGCGGGGTCTGAAGACAGGCGCATTCGGGCTTTTCGGCGGCGGATGCTCAACGCCGAAACTAATGCGAAAACTAGCCGCGGCGAAACAGGGCTTCGGCCGCCGATTTGGTGCTGCCCTTGGTCTGGAGTTCGGCTTCGAGCCGGGCAATCTCCTCGCGCAGGATGCTGATCCGTTCGGTCAGGTCACCGACCGAAAGCAGCGCCAGATCCTGTCCGATCTCATGCGGGCGGGCTTTCTTTTTGGGTTCGTCGTCGAAGATCGCCATCGTCGCTCCTCCCTATTCAGTATTGGGCTGGTTTGGCCATTTGCCTGATCCGGCAATCAGCATACATAGGGCAGGGGCGTAGATGCAAACAGCCGGCAAGAAGCTGGCAGCCGGCGACAGACCGCCGGACCGAGACGGGAAATTTCATGGCGAGCGGACATAAAATTCCAGCCACAATGACGGCCATCGCGATCTCGCAACCGGGCGGGCCGCGGGTGCTGAAACCGGAAACGCGCGACGTGCCGGTGCCTGGTCCCGGCGAAATCCTGATCCGGGTGCGTGCGGCCGGCGTCAACCGCCCCGACGTGCAGCAGCGCAAGGGCGCCTATCCGGCGCCGCCCGGCGCTTCCGACCTGCCCGGTCTCGAGGCATCGGGCGAAGTGGCCGCCCTTGGCGACGAGATATCGCGCTGGCGCATCGGCGACCGGGTCTGCGCGCTGACGCCGGGGGGCGGTTATGCCGAATATGTCAAGGTTCATGCCGGCAGCGTGCTGCCGCTGCCCGCCGGCTTCACCCACACGGAGGCGGCCGCGGTTCCGGAAAACTATTTCACCGTCTGGCACAATGTGTTCGAGCGCGGCGGCCTGAAAAAGGGTGAGACGCTGCTGGTCCATGGCGGCTCATCGGGCATCGGCACCACGGCGATCCAGCTGGCGTCGGCCTTCGGCGCCTATGTCGTCACCACCGCCGGCAGCAAGGAAAAATGCGACGCCTGCCTGAAGCTCGGCGCCGACCGGGCGATCAACTACCGCGAGGAGGATTTCGTCGCGGCGGTCAAGGATGCGACCGGCGGCAAGGGGGCCGACGTCATTCTCGACATGGTCGGCGGCGACTATATCGCGCGCAACTACGAGGCCGCCGCGGTCGAGGGCAGGATCGTCCAGATCGCCGTCCAGGCCGGCGCGGTGGCGAGCGCCGATTTCTCGAAAATCATGGTCAAGCGGCTGACCCACACCGGCTCGACGCTGCGGCCTCGCACGGTCGAGTTCAAGGCGGCGCTCGCCGCCGCACTGGAAGCACAGGTGTGGCCGCTGCTCGGCACCCGGAAGGTAGCGCCGGTGATGGACATGATCTTCCCGCTGACCGACGCCTGGCGGGCGCATGAGCGCCTGGAAGAGGGCGAGCATATAGGCAAGATCGTTCTCGACGTCGGCTAGATGGGGCGAGATTCAGGTGAGGCCGGCCTGCGAATGGCGGCTCCCTGCGCTTCCGGCCTTCGCCGGCCGAAGCCCTCATGAGGGTTGCGGCAGTTAAGGCTACGGCCGGCGTAGGCCGGTTCTCGGGAGCCGCCATTCTCGGCTCGGCCTGGCCTGAATCTCGCCCCATGCTCCGCGCTCAGCCTGTCGGCAAGATGAACAGAAGCTTAATGCTGCAATGCAGCATTTGCATTGCGGCTATGCAAAGACGTCTGTTCAATTCGTGGGCAGCACTGCCTATCTAAGCGTCATCGAAACGATTTGATCCAACAACTGGAGGACAACCATGAACCCGATCCGCGCTTTCCGTAACTGGCGTATGTACAACGAAACCGTGCGCGAGCTGAACAAGCTCAACGCCCGTCAGCTCAGCGACCTCGGCATCAGCCGCGGCGACATCGAGAGGATTGCCCGCAAGGCCATCTAATTCGAAGCATGGTCGGCCAGTGAGGCCTGACCACGCGGCAGAAGCAAGAGCCGCCGCAGACGGTATCCCGTCGCCGGTTCCGAGCCCGCTGGACCCTGTCCGGCGGGTTTTGTCGTTTTGGACCCCCTGTACAACTCGGCATCAATGATCGCCGGAGCCGAGGTCCTCCTGGCCTCCCCCGCTGTCCGGTGTCCGGCGGCTGCGCCCTGCGCCAAAAACATTGCGAAACGGCAGCGGAGCGGTTATACAGGCCGCGAATTTCCCATTTTGGTGGCTCTAAACCACCGCCCGCGCGGGAACGCGGGCGAACGAGAAGGATTTTTGAAATGGCCAATACGCTGCTGATGCCCAAGGCGACCGCCGTCTGGCTGGTCGACAACACCGCGCTGTCCTTCGAGCAGATCGCGCAGTTCTGCGGGTTGCATCCGCTCGAGGTCAAGGCGATCGCCGACGGCGAATCGGCGCAAGGCATCAAGGGCATGGACCCGATCATGACCGGACAGCTGACCCGCGACGAGATCGCGCGCGCCGAGAAGGATCCGAACCAGCGCCTGAAACTGTCCGACCCCAAGGTGCGGGTGCCGGAATCCAAGCGCAAGGGTCCCCGCTACACACCGCTGTCGAAGCGCCAGGACCGGCCCAACGCCATCCTGTGGCTGGTCCGCAACCATCCGGAATTGAAGGACGCGCAGATTTCGCGCCTGGTCGGCACGACCAAGTCGACGATCGAACAGATCCGCGAGCGCAAGCACTGGAATTCGGCCAATCTGCAGCCGATGGACCCGGTGACGCTGGGTCTCGCTTCGCAGATCGACCTCGACATGGAAGTCAACCGCGCCTCGCGCGGCCGCGAGCAGGCGCAGCCTGTCGGCGACACGCTGCTGCCGGCTGCCGTGACCGAGCGCCTGGTGCCGGCGCCGGAGAAGCCGAAGGACGAGGATGCCGAGCTCGACGCAAACGCCGTGTTCGCCAAGCTTTCGGCGCTCAAGTCCAAGAAGGAAGATGCGGACGACGAGTGAGATTTGCGACAGTTCAACAAAAAAGCCCGCTTCGAGCGGGCTTTTTAACTGATTGTCGAAATCTCAGCTGCGCGCCGCCCGGTCCGGCGTCATGCCATAATCCTCGCTGCGCTCGACCGCGCGGTAGAAATCGGCGAGCTGCTTGCCGCGCTCCGGCTTGAAGATACGGCCGGCAATGACCACCGAGGCGATGCGGTCGATGCGGAAGGCGCGGAAATCGTCGCGCATCTCGCACCAGGCAACCAGCGTCCATACCTTGCCCCAGAACCACAGACCGAGCGGACGGATGTCACGCCCGGTGCCGCGGCCGGCCTCGTCGCGGTAGTCGATGGTCAGCACCTGTCGCTTCTCGACAGCGCGCTCGATCACGTCGATCGCCTCACGCGCGGCGTCGCTCACCACCCACATGGGCGTGTGGATCTCGGTGCGGGCGATGCGGTCCTTCTCGGCGTCGGGCAGGACGGCGCCGATCTTGACCAGCGCCTCGTCGGCCGCACGCGCCATGGCCGCGCCGCCAAAGGCCCGCACCATGCGGGCGCCGGCGACCAGCGCGACGATTTCGTCACGCGTGAACATCAGCGGCGGAAGGTCGAAACCCTCCCTCATCATGTAGCCGACGCCGGCCTCGCCGTCGATCGGCACTCCGGTCGACTGCAAATCGGCGATATCGCGGTAGATGGTCCGCTCGGAAACCTCGAGCCATGTGCCGAGCTTCTGGGCGGTGACCAGCCGGCCGCCACGCAGGTGCTGCACGATCTGAAAGAGCCTGTCGGCACGTCGCATCGTATGGTCCCTCGGCTGCTTTTCTATGAATGTCACGGTCCCGAAACCGGTTCCGGGTGACATCCATCTCCTGTTTTATGCTTGTCGTTCTCCCAAAAACCGCTGCGCACTTTTGGGCGACACGCATTATGGTTTAAGTCCTTCGCGCTTGCGCTGCACGGCGACGAATTCCGCGCCGAAGGACAATTTCTTCGTTGTCGGCGTGTTCACGTCGAGCACACGCCAGTACGGCGTGATATCGTTCAGCGTCATGCCGCGTTCGAGATCCTCATTGGCGGCTTCGGCGACGGTGCGCAGATGATAGCCGATGGTGACCGGACATGTCACTTGCGCCCCATGCTCGATGGCGAGCGCAGTGCGCAAGGCGCGTACATCCATCTCGACGCCGTTGGGGATCGTGCGGATGAAATCATCGACCTGACGGGGCGTCGGCACCAGCATCGGCTGGCCCTCGACGACGTCGCCCATTGTGCGTGGCGTCGGCTTCACGCCGTTGACGCCCGGCGTGTTCAGCCTGTCGTTCCAGCTTTTCACCATTCATGTCTCCTGACACGTTTATGGCATGGTGCTCCTGACAGCATTCTGTCAGGAGCCTTCAGCATTGTCCGTAGCAGGCGCCAAAGTTTTTGCGCCAGCCCGAGGGGTCGCTGCCCGGGGGTCCATGTCAATGATCCGGGCGTTGCGGGGTCCGCATCCAAGCATTGTCATGTAAAACGCCTCAGATCTCGCGAATGCGGCTGTGACCCTCATACATATCCGGCCAGCCAATGTCCTTGCGGATGTCCGCCGGCAAGGAGTTCAGGAAGCGCTGGGTACGGACTTCATTGCGCATCGTGCGGATCTTGCCGACATAGTGCTGTACGCTGTTCAAAATACCAAAGCTGTTCATGACCATCTCCTCTTCTCTGATGGAGACACTATCGCATACCCCTCCTGACAGCAGTCTGTCAGGAGCATGTCAGCTCGTTGAAGAAAGCTGCGAGGTGCTTGGCGGTCGGTTCGGAAACGAGCCTTTTGTCAGGAATGGCCAAGTCGACCGAGACCATGCAAGAACCGCTTTGACAGCCTGTCGCGATGCTGCTCAAAGGCGGGCATGTCGAAACTCCTCGCGCTCGTCATCATCGGCATGATGGCCATTCAGCTGATCAAGCCGCTCGGCTGGCCGGGCCTGAAGCGGCGCGGCGATTTCTGGAAGCTGGCCCTGATCGCCATGGCGGCCATCGCGCTGGCGGGTGCGCTGGGGCACTGGGCATAGCCTTGAGGGTCAGGTCGGGTCCACCGTTCCCATGGCAATCATCCGGATGGCGTTGAGGCTGGGCACGAAGAAGTAATCGCCACCGCGCGTCGTCATGAATTCCGGCAGGTTCGCCGCAATAAAAGGCGTGCCGTTGGCCGGGCCGGCCGGAATGACATGCTTGCCCGATTCGGCGCGGTTGCCGGTCAGCGTGCAGGTGTCGTTGCCGGTTTCGGAATCCAGGCCGTAGCTCATCCATTGCTGCTGGATTATATTCTGGCTCAGATCCATTGGAAGCAGGCTGCAATCAACAGTATTTGGAAATACTCGCGTCAGTTCTCTGAAGCCCACCAGTCCGAGCTTGTGCCCCCTCAGGTCAATCGGCGAGCACCCATCCGACCAGATGTTCGGCCCAGGCGCGGTAACCGGCTTCCGAGGCATGAAAGCCATCGGAGGCAAAGCCGGCCTCAGGGTTGGTGATCGGCAGCCGTGGCGCCGGCACGGCGCCGCGCTCGAAACAGAGGCGCTCGCCCATGCGGTTCATTGCGGTAGCGCGGATTTCGAGTATCTTGCCGAGCAGCGGCGGCATGGCCGGCGCACGGGTGAATTCCAGCACCGGCGACCAGACGACGCGGGCCTCCGGCCATTTGGCGCGCAGCGCGTAAAGCAGGCCGCCGAACTCTTTCTTGAAGCGCGGCACCGAGTGGAAATTCTTGGTGTCGTTGGTGCCGATGGCCAGCACTATATGCGTCCACCGATCGGCCGACAGATTGGGCAGCACATGGTCGCGGATCTGGCCCGACGTTGCCGAGTTGAACCCGGCGGCGCGCCAGCGCACGGCAAGGCCGGTTCGTTTTGCGACCAGCATTGCAAGCTGCGCGGCAAGCCCGTTCTCGGAATTGCCGATGCCGACGGAAGCGGCCGAGGAATCGCCCAGCACCAGCAGCGAGATGGCCGGCGCCTTGCCCGATATTTCGTGCATGACCGGCCCTTGTGCCGGCAGCATGCGGGTGGTGCGGCGGCGCACGCCGAGGCCCTGCCAGACATAAACGGGGTAGGCGAGCCAGGTAAGAAGGGCCGGGAAGCGCATGGCGATACCGTTTAGAGATCAGCGGCAGCCTTAGCGCAAGTTTCGCCTGAGGTGAACGAGCTTCTAGTCGCAGCAGTTCGGCTTGTCCGCCTGCTTGTCCTGATATTCGTCATGCAGCCGCACCCAGTCCATCAGGCTATGATAAGGGCCATTTTCGCCGCGGCCCTTCGGTGTCATGTCGAGATAGTCGTAAGTGCCGATCTGGGCCTCGCCGCCGCGGGCGCGCGACATAAAGGTAAGGAATATGTCGCCGTTCTCTTCCTTGTAGAAAACACTGGTGCCGGGAAGGTCCTTTGACGTGCGCGGACGCGTCTCGAAATTGTAGGTGGTGTCGCCGGCCGCGATCTGCTTGTCGGTGAAGGAGACCTGCATGTCGAAGTTGAAATCCGAGGCGTAGGACGACACCCAGTCGAATTTCCAGCCCATACGCTGCTTGTAAGGCAGCAGTTCCGCCAGCGGCGCGCGCGCAACCACCACCAGCGACACGTCGTGGTGCCTGAGATGCTGATCGGCGCCGTCTATATGGTCGGCAAGGAAGGAGCATCCTTCGCAGCGGTGGTTCGATCCTGGCGTCATCATGAAGTGGTAGACGATCAGTTGGCTGTTGGCGCCGAACAGTCCGGCCAGGTTCTTCGGACCCTGCTCGGTCTCGAAGACATAGTCCTTGCGGATTTTCATCCAGGGCAGTTCACGCCGCTCGGCGGCGATGCGCTCACGCAACCGTGTCAATTCCTTCTCGCGCGCCAGATGCGCCTTGTGCGCCTCAAACCAGTCTTCACGCGAAACCACCTTGCTGCGAGTCATGAAGTTCTCCCTGTCTGTTCACCCAAGGACGTTTGGGGTGGGCAGAAACCGACATCGCCGTCAGCTTTTGCCGAAAAGGAGATAAGGATGGACGAACTCCGTCCAAGCCGGGCTTTGCATAAACAAACCCGGGCGCATCGGCCCGGGTTGTATGACAACGGGAGGACTGCGCTCAGGCGGCCTGTTCGAGGCTCGCCGTCCATTGTCCCAGCGCCGCCAGATGGTTCATGTGGGCACGATGGGTGAAGGCGGCCTGGCCGGCGGCGACGTTCGATGCCTTGCCGCTCCAGGCCTTTTGCGGGGCGGCCTGCAAGGCGCGGCCATAGGAGAAGGTCAGCTTCCACGGATGCTGGCCGATGGCGTTGATGGCGTTGAGGTTGGCGGTCGCCTCCTCGTCCGACTGCCCGCCCGAAAGGAAGGCGATGCCCGGCACCGCTGCCGGTACGGTTTCGCGGAACAGTTTTATGGTCTTTTCCGCGACCTCTTCGGGGCTGCTCACCTTGCCCGACTTCCTGCCGGCCAGCACCATGTTCGGCTTCAGGATGGTGCCTCCCAGCAAAACGCGCGCCGCATGCAGCTCGTCATAGAGCTTGATCAGCGTTGCCTTCGAGATGTCGTAGCAGGTGTCGATGTCGTGCGCGCCGTCCATCAGCACTTCCGGCTCGACGATCGGCACGATGCCAGCCTCCTGGCACAGTGCGGCATAGCGGGCCAGCGCATGGGCGTTGGAGGCAATCGAATTGACCGAGGGCACGCCCTTGCCGGTGTCGATGTCGATCACCGCGCGCCATTTGGCGAAGCGGGCGCCGAGCTTGTAATAATCTGCGAGCCGCTCGCGCAAGCCGTCGAGGCCTTCGGTAACGGTATCGCCGGGAAAGCCGGCGAGTGGCTTGGCGCCGGCATCGACCTTGATGCCGGGAATGGCGCCCGCCGCCTTGATGATGTCGACCAGAGGCGTGCCGTCGGCAGCCTTCTGACGGATGGTCTCGTCGTAGAGAATGACGCCGGAGATGTACTTCGTCATTGCGTCCTTGGCGCGGAACATCATCTCGCGGTAGTCGCGGCGGCTATCGGCGGTCGATTCGACGCCGATAACGTCGAAGCGCTTCTTGATGGTGCCGGAGCTCTCATCGGCGGCCAGCAGGCCCTTGCCGCCGGCCACCATCGCGGCGGCAATGTCTTCGAGACGTTCGCTCATTTTTCTTCTCCTAAGGGGGTACGTTCCGCGCGTAACGGAAGTCTACCGCCAAAGGAATGGGATCGGAAAGCTCGAATCGATTGAAAGTTCCTGGCGTCCGTTTTTGCGCCCCCGATCCGGTCAGGCTTGTTTCTTCAGCACGTCGACGCCGGGCAGCGGCTTGCCTTCCATCCATTCGAGGAAAGCGCCGCCGGCGGTCGAGACATAGGTGAAGTCGTCGGCGACGCCGGCATGGTTGAGGGCGGCCACCGTATCGCCGCCACCGGCGACCGAGACCAGCTTGCCGGCCCTGGTGCGGGCCGCCGCGTGCCTGGCCGCCGCCACCGTGGCGTGGTCGAAAGGCTCGATCTCGAAGGCGCCGAGCGGGCCGTTCCAGACCAGCGTCGCGGCGCGGTCGATCCATTCACCGATCGTCTTCACGGTCTTTTCGCCGACATCGAGGATCATGCCGTCAGCCGGGACATCCGAAATGGCAACGGTCTCGCTGGCCGCACCCGCCTTGAATTCCTTGGCGACGACACCGTCGACAGGCAGGATGATGGCGCAGCCGGCCTCGGCGGCCTCGATCATGATCTGCTTGGCGGTCGCGGCAAGGTCATGCTCGCACAGCGACTTGCCGACAGCGGTGCCACGCGCGGCGAGAAAAGTGTTGGCCATGCCGCCGCCGATCACCAGCGCGTCGACCTTCTTCACCAGGTTCATCAACAGGTCGATCTTGGTCGACACCTTGGCGCCGCCGACAATGGCGACGACAGGGCGGACCGGATTGCCGAGCCCCTTCTCCAGCGCCTCGAGCTCGGCCTGCATGGTGCGGCCGGCATAGGACGGCAACAGCCGCGCCAGGCCTTCGGTCGAGGAGTGCGCCCGGTGGGCGGCGGAAAAGGCGTCGTTGACGAAGATATCGCCATTGGCGGCGAGCCGCTCTGTAAAGGCCGGGTCGTTCTTCTCCTCGGTCTTGTGGAAGCGGGTGTTTTCCAGCAGCAGCACATCGCCCTTGTTCATGGCGGCGACCGCACTGCCCGCCGTGTCGCCGACGCAGTCGCCGGCAAAGCCGACGGGGCGGCCAAGCACCTCCGCGGCAGCCTTGGCGATCGGCTCCAGCGAGAATTCGGGCGAGGGACCATCCTTCGGGCGGCCGAAATGCGCGAGCAGGATGACCTTGGCGCCCTTGCCGGACAGTTCGGCGATGGTCGGCGCGATGCGTTCGATGCGGGTGGCGTCGGTGACCTTGCCGTCGGCGACGGGCACGTTGAGGTCGACGCGCACCAGCACGCGCTTGCCGCTGATATTGCCGATATCGTCGAGTGTCTTGAAGGCGGCCATGCGGGTTCCTTTCCGTGGAAAATCGCCGGGACCATACCTCGCATCGATGACGATGCAAGGCTTGAGCCGGGGTGCGAGCTAAATTTTGAGATCAAGGCGAAGGCTGTCGTGATGATGCGGGACGTCAGCGTGAACCGATCGCTTGTCAGCCTTCTGTCGTTATCTTTTCCGCCGTCGGCTCAAGGGCCTTCTCATTGGCTGTCGCCTCTGCAGTCTGCGTCTCGGTCGGCTTGCGCCAGTTGCGGATGAAGGCGGAGACACGATCGCCGATCTCGCCGGCGCTCAGGAACACCGGAACCCGCGCCACCGGCGCGGTCGGCTCGAAGGAGAGGCCGAGACCGGTGATCTTGCCCTTGTCGTCGACGTCGCGGACGATCAATTCGATCGGGCCGATCAGCACCCGGTCGGCATATTCGGCATGGCCGCCAAGCCTTGCCGTCACCAGCGCGCCGACGGTGAGCTTCTGCTCGGCTTCGCTCAATCCCGGTGTGTATGCGGCCTCGAGCTCTGCGGCCGAGCGGGCGGGATCGACGGCGAAGGCGCCGAAGAAGTCGGCATCCTCGGGGTCGACTACGGCGCGGCTGGCAAACAGCTTGTCAAGCAGGCGCGGATAGCGGTCGGGCACGAAGATGTAAACCTGGTCGCCGGCCGCGAGCCGGCCCATGTCCTGGAAACGCATCGAGCGGCCGTCGCGCAGCACCAACGAGGGCCGTGCCCAGCGCGGGATACGCTCGCCGCGCGCCACCGGGCTGCCGGGCGCCACGCGGTAGGCGAGCAGTTCGTGGTGGGCGGAGCCCGGCAGTTCGAGTTCGACCTTGTCGAGCGGCCCGAGCCTCGCCGGCACGATCAGGCCGAGCCGGCGCGCCAGCGGACCGACCGACCAGCCCTGCACCACCAGCGATACCAGCACGATGATGAAGGCGACGTTGAAGATGGTGCGGCCGTTCTCCAGTCCGCCGAGCAGCGGGGTGATGGCAAGCAGGATGGACACGGCGCCGCGCAGGCCGACCCAGGAGACGAAGGCGATCTCGGGACGCGGCAGGCGGAACGGGATAAGGCAGAGCCAGACGGCGACCGGGCGCGCTACAAACATCAGGAACAGGCCGAGCAGCACCGCCGGCACCATGATCGCCGGAAACTGCGAGGGTGTCGCGAACAGGCCGAGGATCAGGAACATGATGATCTGTGCCAGCCACGACATGCCGTCCTGGAAGCGCTTCAGGATGGTGACGGCGCGGATGTCGGAGTTGCCGGCAATCAGCCCGGCGAGATAGACCGCCAGGAAGCCCGAGCCGCCAATGGCGCCGGCCGCGGCGAACACCATCAGCGACAGGGTTAGCACGAAGATCGGCAGCAAGCCATGGTCGAGGTTGAGCCGGTCGACGAGGCGCACGATGCCGAGCCCGCCAAGCACGCCGACGACGGCGCCGAGCCCCATATTGAGCAGGAAGCCGAGGATCAGGTCGGTGACCAGCACATGGGTCTCGGGATTGGCGTGGGCGGCGATGATCTCGACCAGCGTGATGGTCAGGAAGATGGCGATGGGGTCGTTGGTGCCGGATTCGACTTCGAGCGTGGCGCGCACGCGCTCGCGCAGATTGATTTCGCCGGCGCGCAGCAGGAAGAACACCGCAGCCGCGTCGGTCGAGGCGACGGCAGCTCCCAGAAGGAAGGATTCCAGCCAGCTGAGGTCGAGCAGATAATAGGCGGCGGCGCCGAACAGGCCAGTGGTCAGGATTACGCCGGAGGTCGCCAGCGACAGCGCCGGTCCGGCCGCCTGGCGCAGCGCGTTGAGCGGCGTGCCGAAACCGGAATCGAACAGGATGACCGCCAGCGCCAGTGAGCCGGCAAAATATGCCACGCGCGCATTGTCGAATTCGATGCCGAGACCATCGACGCCGCTGGCGAGGCCGATGCAGAGGAAGAGCAGCAGCAAAGGGGCGCCGAAGCGAAAGGCGATCAGGCTCGAGAACGCTGCGGCGACGACTAGCGCTGTGCCGACCAGCGTGACGAGATAGATCGCATGCTCCATCCGTGATTTGCCCCTCGAATTCCTCTTTCTACCGATTCACGGGAGAGTGGGGCGAAGGCATGGCCGGTGCAAGGCGCAAGGATGGCTTTTTGCCTTATGCCGCTGATTTTCCGGCGTTTGGCGGCTCGGCGCGCCTTGCCCGGCGCGCTGACGAAAAACGCCCGGGCAAAGCCGGGCGTTCGAAGCTGCGAGACGATGCCTTCAGATCAGGCGATGGTCTTGCCGAAGGCGACCGAGGTGTCGGCCATGCGGTTGGAGAAGCCCCACTCATTGTCGTACCAGGACAGCACCGAAACGAAGTTGCCGTCCATGACCTTGGTCTGGTCGAGCGCCAGGATCGACGAGCGCGGATCGTGGTTGAAGTCGATCGACACATTCGGATGATGGGTGACGCCGAGAATGCCCTTCAGCTTGCCGTTGGAGGCAGCGATCACCGCTTCGTTTATCTCCTGCACGGTGGTGGCGCGCTTGGCGATGAACTTGAAGTCGACGACCGAGACGTTGGGGGTCGGCACGCGGATCGAGATGCCGTCGAGCTTGCCCTTGAGGTCGGGCAGCACCAGGCCGATCGCCTTGGCCGCACCGGTCGAGGTCGGGATCTGCGACAGGGCAGCCGCGCGGCCGCGGTAGAGATCCTTGTGCATGGTGTCCAGCGTCGGCTGGTCGCCGGTGTAGGAGTGGATCGTCGTCATCATGCCCTTTTCGATGCCGACGGTCTCGTGCAGCACGGCGGCCAGCGGCGCCAGGCAGTTGGTGGTGCAGGACGCATTCGAGATGACGATGTGGTCCTTGGTCAGCTTGTCGTGGTTGATGCCGTAGACGACGGTGAGGTCAGCACCTTCGGCAGGCGCGGAGACGACGACGCGCTTGGCGCCAGCGGTCAAGTGCGCGGCAGCCTTGTCGCGGGCGGTGAAGATGCCGGTGCATTCGAGCGCGATGTCGATGCCGAGCTCCTTCCACGGCAGCTGCGCCGGGTCCTTGATCGCGGTGACCTTGAAGGTCTCCTTGCCGACGGTGATCTGGTCGCCCGAGACCGACACTTCGTGCGGGAAGCGGCCGTGCACGCTGTCATAGCGCAGCAGATGCGCGTTGGTCTCGACCGGGCCGAGGTCGTTGACGGCGACGACGTCGATGTCCTTGCGGCCGGATTCATGGATGGCGCGCAGGATGTTGCGGCCGATGCGGCCAAATCCGTTGATGGCAACTCTGACGGTCATTTTACTCTCCCTGGGAGCTGGAGGCGGCAGATGGGTCCGCAGCTTCATAGCGGCGGATGGCACAAGAATCCAGCCGCAGAAGGCCGAATTTAAATCGATTAGGTTGGTCCAGCCCCGCGAATCCGCCTTGGAGGTGCGCGGGACTGACCCTGATCTTACTTGCCGTGCAGGCGGGCTTCCGCGGCCTTGGCCGCGGCTTCGGCGGTGATGCCGAAATGCGGGTAGAGCTGCTCGATGGTGCCGGAAGCGCCGAAGCCGGTCATGCCGATGAAGATGCCGTCGGAGCCGATCAGGTGATCCCAGCCCTGGCGGATGCCGGCCTCGATCGCCATCTTGATCGGCGCGTTGCCGATCGTCTCCTTGCGGTAGGCGTCGCTCTGCCGGTCGAACAGTTCGAAGCAAGGCACCGAGACGACGCGGGTCGGGTGCCCATGCTTTTCAAGCAAATCACGGGCGCCGAGCGCGATCTCGACCTCGGAGCCGGTCGCGAAGATCGTCACCGCCGCTTCGCCGCTCGCCGCGGCCAGTTCATAGGCGCCCTGGCTCGAGAGGTTCCTGGCCGAGTGCTCGGTGCGCACCGTCGGCAGGTTCTGGCGGGTCAGCGCCAGGGTGGACGGGGTCTTTTCCGATTCAATGGCAATCTGCCAGCATTCGGCGGTTTCCACCGCGTCGGCCGGACGGAAGACATTGTGGTTGGGGATGGCGCGGAGCGCCGCCAGGTGCTCGACCGGCTGGTGGGTCGGGCCGTCTTCGCCCAAACCGATCGAATCATGGGTCATGACGAAGATCGAGCGGATGCCCATCAGCGACGCCAGCCGCATCGACGGACGGGCATAGTCAGAGAAGCACATGAAGGTGCCACCGTAGGCGATGAGGCCGCCATGCAGCGTCAGGCCGTTGAGGGCGGCCGCCATGCCATGCTCGCGGATGCCGTAGTGGACATAGCGCTGGCCGTAATCGTCCGGCGTGATGTTCTTGGTCTGGCTGGTCTTGGTGTTGTTGGAGCCCGTCAGGTCGGCAGAGCCGCCGATGGTTTCCGGCACCGCGCCGTTGATGACTTCCAGCGCCATTTCCGACGATTTGCGGGTGGCGACCTTCGGCTTGTCGGCCGACAGCTTCTTCTTGTAGTCGGCAATGACGGCATCGAAATTCGACGGCAGCTTGCCGGCAAGGCGGCGCTCGAACTCGGCCTTCAACTCAGGCTTGGCCTTGGCGAGCCGGCCTTCCCAGTCGGTGCGCGGCTTGACGCCGGCCTTGCCGGCGGTGCGCCAGGCGTCGAGAATGTCGGCCGGAATTTCGAAGGGCGGCGAGTCCCAGTTGAAGAATTTCCGCGCGCCTGCGATCTCGTCGGCGCCGAGCGGCGAACCGTGCGCCTTGTTGGTGCCGGCCTTGGTCGGGGCGCCGAAGCCGATGGTCGTCTTGCAGGCGATCATCGTCGGCTTGTCGGAATGGCGGGCGGCTTCGATGGCGTAGGCGATTGCCTCGGGGTCGGTGCCGTCAATGTGGCTGGCGTTCCAGCCCGAGGCCTGGAAGCGGGCGACCTGGTCGGTGTTGTCTGCAAGCGAAACCGGACCGTCGATCGAGATGTTGTTGTTGTCCCAGAAGACGATCAGCTTGTTGAGCTTGAGGTGCCCGGCCAGCGCGATGGCTTCCTGCGAAACCCCTTCCATCAGGCAGCCGTCGCCGGCCAGCACATAGGTGTAGTGGTCGACGAGGTCGTTGCCGAAGGCGGCGTTCATGATGCGCTCGCCGAGCGCGAAGCCGACCGAATTGGCGAGACCCTGGCCAAGCGGGCCGGTCGTCGTCTCGATGCCGGTGGCATGGCCGTATTCGGGATGGCCGGCAGTCTTGGAACCCAGCTGGCGGAAATGCTTGATCTGGTCGAGGGTCATGTCCTCGTAACCGGTCAGATGCAGCAGCGAGTAGAGCAGCATAGAACCATGGCCGGCCGACAGGATGAAGCGGTCTCGGTCCGGCCAATGGGGGTTCTTCGGATCATATTTCAGAAAGCGGGTGAACAGCACTGTGGCGATGTCGGCGCAGCCCATGGGCAGGCCGGGATGGCCGGACTGGGACTTCTCGACGGCGTCCATGGAGAGAAAACGGATCGCATTGGCCATCCGGTCATGTTGTTCACGCGACGTCATGGTACCTCCGGGGTGGGGATTTGTGGGCTTGGCAGAGCCCAGGAAAGAGTGCGCGACACATAGCAGCCACGGGCTTTTAGTCAACAAATCGGCTGCACATTTGCCGGTCTTGTGATGGCTTTGAGACCTTATGGGGCGACCTACATTAGCGTTAGCGGGGGACAGTCGCGAGAGCTTTGTTGACGTTGCCTTCACCCGGTGCCTAATGTTTCCTTGTTAACGCGTTCTGAACGCGAAGCGATTCGGTGATGGGCAGGGCACAGGACGAAGGCCATGACCGGCGAAACCACACTCAAGGAAGTCATCCACAGGCTGGGCAAGGCCATCGAGGGGCTGGAAAACGCCGTCGCGGCCAAGCTCGAGCACGAGCGCGACTATTCCGAAGCCGAGGCTGAGGTGCAGCGCATGAACGCCGACCGTTCACGGCTGGCGCAGGAACTCGACAATTCCGAAGCCCGCGCCGAACGGCTGGAAGATGCCAACAAGGAAGTGTCGCGCCGCTTGGTGACCGCCATGGAAACCATCCGCGCGGTGCTGGACAGGTAGGAGCTGCAGGCCATGGCACAGGTCACGGTTTCCATCGACGGCAAGCAGTATCGCATGGCTTGCGACGAGGGTCAGGAAGAGCACCTGATCGACCTCGCCGAGCGGTTCGACCGTTATGTCTCGCATCTGAAGGATTCGTTCGGCGAGATCGGCGACCAGCGGCTGACGGTGATGGCCGGCATCATGGTGATGGACGAGCTTTCGGAGCTGCAGAAGCGGGTCAAGGGCATGGAGACCGAAGTGCAGACGCTGCGCAAGACGCGCGACGAAGCGCTGACCAAGGCCGACAAGAACGACACCGTGCTGACCAGCGCGCTCGGCGCGCTCGCTCAGCGCATGGAAGACCTGGCCACGTCGCTGGCGGTCAACAAGGCCTGAGCCTTCCCCGCACAAACGAAAGATTGTCGGCCCAACGTCGGTCCGTAGAACGAAAGTGCTCGTTCCGTCGCCAATAATAGTTTCCTATTGTCCTGCAGCCGCGATTTTTGCGCTAAGATGCGGGAATGCCGGAGCGTTGACGCCGTCCACGGCCGCTCCTGACGAAATCTGTTGCTGGGGAAATAATGCCATGAGCCTTCGTATCAACGACATCGCGCCTGACTTCACCGCCGAGACCACGCAAGGGCCGATCAAGTTTCATGACTGGATCGGCGACGGCTGGGCGATCCTGTTCAGCCATCCGAAGAATTTCACCCCGGTCTGCACCACCGAGCTGGGCACGATGGCGGGGCTCGAAGGCGAGTTCAAGAAGCGCAACGTCAAGGTCATCGGCATTTCCGTCGATCCCGTTGCGAGCCACGACAAGTGGCAGGCCGACATCAAGACGGCGACCGGCCAGACGGTGAACTACCCGCTGATTGGCGACAAGGACCTCAAGGTGGCCAAGCTTTATGACATGCTGCCGGCGGGCGCCGGCGAGACGTCGGAAGGCCGCACGCCGGCCGACAACGCCACGGTGCGCTCGGTCTATGTCATCGGGCCGGACAAGAAGATCAAGCTGGTGCTGACTTACCCAATGACGACGGGCCGCAACTTCGACGAGATCCTGCGCGCGGTCGATTCCATGCAGCTGACGGCCAAGCACCAGGTGGCGACGCCGGCCAACTGGAAGCAGGGCGAGGATGTGATCATCACCGCCGCGGTTTCGAACGAAGATGCGGTCAAGCGTTTTGGCGCTTTCGAGACGATCCTGCCCTATCTCAGGAAGACCAAGCAGCCGTCAGCCTAGGTTTTCTCCGTCGGAGCTATTTGGGGCTTCAGTCCTATTTGTGGCAAGGCGTGCTTGACCGGCGCGCTTTGCCAGATGACCATGCTCTTGTTCAACCCGACGGAGAAAACGGTTCCTGTCGGGCAAGGGGCAGGGGGCCGGACATTGGACATCGCTTCGGCCAAACCTGAGGTCGCCGGCTTCTACGACAAGCCGACCGGCGCCATCCAGTATGTCGTCACCGACCCGGTGACGAGACGCTGCGCCGTCATCGACCCGATCCTCGATTTCGACGAAAAATCCGGCGCGACGGCGACGAAGAATGCCGACGCCTTGCTGGATTTTATCCGCGAAAACGGGCTGGAGCTCGAGTGGATCCTGGACACCCATCCGCATGCCGATCATTTCTCGGCGGCGCACTATCTCCGGGAAAAGACCGGCGCGCCGACGGCGATCGGCGACAGGATCATCGAAGTCCAGGCGCTGTGGAAGGCGATCTACAACTGGCCGGATTTCCCCGCAGACGGCTCGCAGTGGGACCGGCTGTTTGGGGAAGGCGAAACGTTCATGATCGGCAACCTGCCGGTCAAGGTGCTGTTCTCGCCCGGCCACACGCTCGCCTCGATCACCTATGTCATTGGCGACGCAGCCTTCGTCCACGACACGCTGTTCATGCCCGACAGCGGCTCGGCAAGGACGGACTTTCCCGGCGGCAGTGCCGCGCGGCTGTGGCATTCGATTGAGGGCATTCTGGCGCTGCCGGACGATACGCGGGTGTTCGTCGGCCACGACTATCAGGCCGGCGGGCGCGAGCCGTGCTGGGAGAGCACGGTCGCCGAGCAGAGGGCAAAGAATATCCACCTCGTTGCGGCGCGCAGCGAAGCCGAGTTCGTCGACTTGCGCGAAGCGCGCGACAAGACACTGCCGATGCCGCGGCTGATCCTGCATGCGCTGCAGGTCAACATGAATGGTGGACGGCTGCCGGAACCGGAGGCCAATGGGAGGCGGTATCTGAAGTTTCCGCTTGATGGGCTTTGAGAGGGCAGTGGCGAAGCTGCCGATCTCCCCCCTTGCGGGGGAGATGCCCGGCAGGGCAGAGGGGGGTGCTGTCCCGCTGACCTTTGGCTGTGTGCTCGAACAATTCCAGGTTGGGGATAGTTAAAATCGCAAGCTGCGATCCGTCACGCCCCCCCTCTGTCCTGCCGGACATCTCCCCCTCAAGGGGGGAGATCAGCTGTTGTCCGACTTTCGCTAACCGCCGACGGACGACAAAACAAAAAAGGCGGCGCCGGTTTCCCGACGCCGCCTTCTGTTCCTTAACCGAACCCAGCCTTAGGCCGCCGGCTGCGCCTCGATCGTGCGCAGCGCCTGCATCTGGCGCTTGGCGGCGGCCTTGACCGCGTCCTGCACCTTCTCGAAGGCGCGCACCTCGATCTGGCGCACGCGCTCGCGGCTGATGTCGAACTCGGACGACAGTTCTTCCAGCGTCAGCGGCTCCTCGGCGAGGCGGCGGGCCTCGAAGATGCGCCGCTCACGATCGTTGAGCACGGCCAGAGCGCCCGACAGCATGCCGCGGCGGTTTTCCAGCTCGTCCTGCTCGATCAGCATGTCTTCCTGGCTTTCGTGGTCATCGACCAGCCAGTCCTGCCATTCGCCGGATTCACCTTCGCTGGCGCGGATCGGCGCGTTCAGCGACGCGTCGCCGGACAGGCGGCGGTTCATCGACACGACTTCAGCTTCCGACACGTTCAGCCGGGTGGCGATCTCGGTGATCTGGTCGGGCTTGAGGTCGCCATCGTCCAGCGCCTGGATCTTGCCCTTCACCTTGCGCAGGTTGAAGAACAGGCGCTTCTGATTGGCGGTCGTGCCCATCTTGACCAGGCTCCACGAGCGCAAGATGTACTCCTGGATCGAGGCCTTGATCCACCACATGGCGTAGGTCGCGAGGCGGAAGCCACGCTCGGGTTCGAATTTCTTGACGGCCTGCATCAGGCCGACATTGCCTTCCGAGATCACTTCGCCGATCGGCAGCCCGTAGCCGCGATAGCCCATGGCGATCTTGGCGACGAGCCGAAGATGGCTGGTGACGAGCTTGTGCGCAGCGGAAGTGTCTTCATGCTCGGCGTAGCGCTTGGCGAGCATGTACTCTTCCTGCGGCTGAAGCATCGGAAAGCGGCGGATTTCTTCCAGGTAGCGGCTGAGGCCGCCTTCGCCGGAAACAATACTGGGTAGTGACTGGGCCATGATTGCGCCCCCTCTCTATTGGAGTGATGCCCCCGAAACGCGGCGGGCATGTGACGCGAGCACCAAAAGGCTCGCCCGCGGCAACTGATTTATATAGGAACAAAACCAGAAAAGACAGGCATTTGTTCAACACGAAACAGTGTGTCACGCTGAAGTGAACAATGCCGCTCAGGTTTTAGCTGGCTTGTTTAGACGCAATTCCGGACGGAAAACCGTTTCACACTTTTCCTGGAATTGCTCGGGTTCAGAGTTTGCGGAAGCCGCCGACGAGTTCCTCCATGTCCTCCGGTATCGGCGCCTCGAACCTCATCGGTAAATGGGTAGCCGGGTGCCGAAATGCAAGAAGCCAGGCATGCAAAGCTTGCCTGGAAAATGCCTTGACCTGACCCTTCAGCAGTTCGGGCAGCCGGTTGGCCTTGGTGCGGAAGGCCTGGCCGTAATCGGGGTCGCCGATGACGGGATGGCCGATATGGGCCATGTGGACGCGGATCTGGTGGGTGCGGCCGGTTTCCAGCCGGCATTCGACCAGGCTGGCGGTGGCGAACGCCTGCTGGCCCTCGCCGAAACGCTCCTTGACGGTGAAATGGGTCACGGCGTGGCGGGCATCGTCACGGCCTTCCGGCACGACGGCGCGGCGCACGCGGTCGGCGGCACGGCCAAGCGGCGCGTCGACCGTTCCGGTCGGCCGCGACGGGATTCCCCAGACCAGCGCCAAATAGGCACGTTCGAGGTCGCCGGTGCGGCCGTGGTCGGCAAAGGCCTCCGACAGCGCCTTGTGGGCGCGGTCGGTCTTGGCCACCACCATGACGCCGCTGGTTTCCTTGTCCAGCCGATGGACGATGCCCGGCCGCCTGACGCCGCCAATGCCTGAAAGACTGTCGCCGCAGTGGTGGATCAGGGCATTGACCAGCGTGCCGGTCCAGTTGCCGGCGCCGGGATGGACGACGAGGCCGGCCGGCTTGTTGATGACGATCAGCTCTTCGTCCTCATAAAGCACGTCGAGCGCGATGGGCTCGCCTTGCGGTTCGGCCGGTTCGGGCTCGGGCATGACGACCGATACGCGCTCGCCGGCACTCATTTTGCGCTTGGTCTCGTCGACCGGCTTGCCGTCGATCGAAACGGCACCTTGCCGGATCAGCATCTGCACCCGGCTGCGCGACATGTCAGGCCCGAGGGCGCTCGCCAGCCATTGGTCGAGGCGCTGGCCGGCCGCTTCCGCGCCGGCTTCGAGCACGGTCGGCGCCGCCTCTATGAATTGTCCAGCCTCTATCAATTCAGGGGTCTCTTCGTTATGAGCGCTCATCGAAAAAGTTCCGGAAAGTTCTGCCATGGCCCGGCCCGTTGCCGATGAAGAAGAAAAGCCGCTCGATCCCGAGATCGAAAAGGTGCGCGGCAGGCTCATCCGCTTCATGGCCATCAATCTCGGCCTGCTTTTGCTGGCCCTTATGGTGGTGATCGCGGCCATTGTCTACAAATCGCGCAAAGCGCCGCCCGCGAACCCGCCGCTCGCCAACGACATTCCAATTCCGCCCGGCGAGCCGCTCGCGGCCGACATAGTGCTCCCGGTCGGAGCCAAGGTGATCAGCCAGGCTCTGTCGGGCAATCGAATTTCAATCGACGCCGAGCTCAGCGACGGCAGCCGCACCATCTTCGTCTACGACATCGCCGAGCGCCGTATCATCGGCCGCTTCGCCATCCGCAACAAATGAGCGGGCCGAAACAATGACCGGGTTTGCCGACCATCGCCGCATAGCAACCGTTACGCTCGTCGTCGCCGATTATGACGAGGCGATTGCCTGGTATGTCGGCAAGCTTGGCTTTGCGCTCTGCGACAACATCGATCTCGGTGACGGCAAGCACTGGGTGACGGTGACGCCGTCGGCCGGGCAAGGCCCCCGGCTGCTTTTGGCGGAAGCGTTGGACGATGTGCAGAAAAGCCGCGTCGGCGACCAGACCGGCGGCCGCGTGGTTTTGTTTCTCGAAACCGACGATTTTGCCAGGGACCATGCGACGATGCTGGAAAACGGCGTCGATTTCCATGAAACGCCACGCCATGAGCCGTACGGCACCGTGGCGGTTTTCGCCGATCTCTACGGCAATCTGTGGGACCTGATCGAGCCGAAACGCTAAGTCCGCAAACCGAGATTGCACAGAAGCGGTCCGGCCGTTCGAAGCCCAGTTGCTTTTTCCAAACCGTCAGCCTATATCGCCGGTTCTTGAACGCGCCCATCGTCTAGCGGTCAGGACACCGCCCTCTCACGGCGGGAACAGGGGTTCGATTCCCCTTGGGCGTACCAAGCAACGACTTTCCTTCCGCATCATCGAAAATTTCGGGCAGCAGCCGCGCGGATCGCGCGTGACCGCGAGGTCGGCGGCATCAGCGAAATTCGGCAAGTCCGCGTACCCGAATACACCCAATTTAAGTCAGGCCGCGACGCTTGAAAGCGTAGCGATCTCTGTTACTTGCGGTGCGGGGGTAGCATCTGCGGCAACGCGGATTTGGTTGGGCATAGCAGGCATGAATTCGGCAATAATGATATGCCCGTGCTGTCACGGCAGCGGGCAGGTTTTCGATTGCTTGAAATGGCGCGAGTCGAAAGGGCATTGCTGCCCGCAAGGCACGCATCGGGCCGGCTGTCCCGGGCAGACGATGGCATGCGCCGAATGCGCGGGCCTGGGTACGCTGGCGGAAGCCGAGCTCAGAGCTGTTGCATAGCCTCAGGTCATGCAACTCAAGCCCCGTTCACCATCCAGCGCCGGCAGTTTCCGCGAGCTTCTGGCGCGGCGCGGCCAATTGCACTAGCATCATGTACGAAGCCTCGCCAAAGGGCGTTGCGGCGCGCAAGACGCCGGGGAACATAGGCGAGGGTCGGCGAGGAGGAGACCGATGCAGAAACTGCAGTCGCAGGGCGTCCATCACATCACCCTCGTCGGCGCCGGCCGCCAGACCTCGATCGATTTCTGGGAGGGCGTGCTCGGCATGCCGTTCATTTTCGAGCAACCCAATCTCGACAAGCCAAGCGAAAGCCATCTCTATTTCGATCCCGGCGACGGCAGGTTGATCACCGTCTTCACCGACGAGAGCCGCACGCCGGTCAAGCGGCGCACGCCCACCGAACCGGGCTGCGTCCATCATATTGCGTTCTCGGTGTCGCGCGTGACCTTCCTGCAGGCGGTCGCCCGGCTCGACGAGCGCGCCATCAAGCACAGCGGCGTCAAGGATCGCGGCTTCATGGATTCGATCTATTTCGAGGATCCGCTCGGCCTTCTGATCGAGCTGGCGTCCTACCGCTTCGAGCCGCCGGCCGGCTTCACCCATGCCGACGTCTTGATGCAGGCGCACAAGCTGCGCGTTGCGCGCGGCGACTACAACATCGCCGAAGTGCACCTTGCCGACGCGATCCAGACGCTGGTCGAGTGGTCGCGCGCGACCTTGTCGGACGACCGGACGCCGAAGAATCCATACTGACGGCCAGCAAAAGGGGAGGACCACAATGGCAAAGACAGTTAAGAGCGCTGGCAAATCAGCGCCCAAGCCTGCGGCAAAAGCGGCTGCGAAGCCGGCGGCAAAAGCGGCGGTAAAGGCCGCGCCGAAGGCAGCCGCAAAGCCGGCCGCGAAAACCGCGACGAGGCCGGCTGCCAAGAAATCCGCGCCGAAGGCCAAGGCGGCGAAAAAACCGGCGCTGAAGCTCTCGATGCTGAAGCCAAGCGTCAACAACATGACCGTTCGGGTGTTTGCCCGTGCGGCCGGGTTCGACGCCGCCGAGACCGACGCCTGGGGCCATACCCGGTCGCCGGAATATATGGCGCGCAATCCGGCGCATCTGACGCCGATGATCGAGGACAAGGGGCTGCCGCGCGGCGTGCTGTGGGAGAGCTGCGCCATCATGCAGTATCTCGCCAACAAGCACGGGCTGGAGAAATTCTATCCCAAGGCGCCGGCCAAGCGGGCGATGGTCGACAGCGCCATGTTCTACCTGATCGGCACGCTCTACCCGTATGTGGCGCGCGCCACCTATCCGGCGCTGGGTTTCCCGCACTATGCCGGCGAGGTCGGCCATAGCGACGCCCATCCGGAGAAGAAGTCCGAGGCGCAGAAGGCCGCCATGGCGGCGATTGCCGAGCCGCTGGAGGTGTTTCACTCCTTCTTCAGGGACGGCAAGCCGTTCATCGGCGGCAAGCACCCGTCGATCGCCGACATACGCCTGGCATCGACGCTGGAGTTCCTGGCCGTCATCGACTATGCGCTGCCCAAATGGGCCATGGAGTATGTCGCTGCGATGGAGAAGAAACTCGGCCAGGCCTATGCCGAGCCGGCCGGCGACGTGCGCGGCTACATTGCGTATGTGAAGTCGCAGGCCAACGCGCAACGCTAAGGATTCATTAACCAGAACGCTGTCTATTGAAGGCACCGCGCGACCACGGATGTACTGGCGCAAGGGTGAAGGGAAAGGTCGGCGCAATGCCGGCCTTTTGCTTTTCGCCGATGCGCCATCAGGCGCGTCTCATGCTGTAAGACATCAGGCATATTGCCATCGTCTGCTTCGACCCTACCATCATGGTCGGCGGACGACACACGAGGAGCTTTATGAAGGGCGTAGCGAGAGTGTTTGCGATTGCCGGTGTTGTGTTGGCCGGAGGCTACCCCTCCGATGCCGCGCCGCTCGACACGATGGCGGAGGTCGGCGATGCCATCCAGGCGTGCTGGACGCCGCCGCGGGTGTTGGAAATGCCAGCGTCACCTTGAGCTTCAGCTTCAAGCGCGACGGCACGCTGATTGGTCCGCCGCGGCCGACGGCGATCAAGGTCGATGGCCGCGATACCAGGAAATCATTCGTCGACGCCGCAACTACTGCCCTGCAAAAGTGCTTGCCGTTGAGCTTCTCGCCGACGCTGGCGCAAGGCGTCGCGGGCAATGTCTTCACCGTGCAATTCGCTTCGCCCAAGCGGTAGGCGAGCGGGCGAGCGTTTCACCGTTTCACAGAAACGGCGACCCGCTCTCTCGTTGTCTTGACGCAATTCCCAAGGGAAAGCGCTACGCGCTTTTCCCGGAAAAACGACTCACACATTTTTGCTGAAATTGCTCTGATCAGTTGTGCGGGCGTCTGATATCGACATGCCGCTGCAGTTCCGGCGTCTCGAAGACGTAGTCGGCCCAGGCGGATTCCGGAATCTGTCCGGCCAGATAGCATTCCAGCAGCAGGCTCTGTTCGGGATCGAGCGCTCTCGGCGCCCGCTCATGGTCCAGCCCCAGCGAGTGGAACAGGTTCCTGGTCAGGCCAGAGACAGTGAAGTGAATAGACATCTTCGTCTCCTTTGCCCGACACAACGCGAGACACCGGAGAAAGGTTTCATCCGCAAGGGCCGACAACGCGGGATCGATGATTGCGGCGGCCTGGGCTCGCCCAAGCCTGGCTACGTCTCAATCTTGAAACAAAAGTGTAATAGCGAATTTACAGGACCGGCATAATACACTCGGCATAAAATACCTGGCGGTTGTTGGCGTCTCTTCAATTAGACTTGCCTCACGCATTGAGGCTCAATCGGCTGGAGCGGCGATCGGCTCCACAGGGGTACAAGGACCAGGTGTCGCCGATGATGCGTTTGTGGCTTGTCGTGACCTTTGCACTGGTGTCGGCAAGCGTGCTCGGCATTTCGGCTTCCCTTGCCGATCCATGCGCCGCGCTCAGGAGCCAGCTGGCACCGTCCGGCCGCAGCGGCGGGATCAGCTCCGAGCTTGCGCAGCGCCAGCTTGCGGCGATCCAGGGGCTGGAGAGGCAACGCCGGTGCACGGCGCAAAGTGCGGTGGGGGGCTTCTTCAATGCTTGCGCCGACCTCGCCAAAAGCCGCACACAGGTGCAACGCCAGATCGCCGACGCCGCGATTTCCCGCCGGGATGCGTCCGGACTGCAGGCCAGGCTCGTCGCGCTCGGCTGCAGGCCCGCCGCCGGGCAACAAAGACAGCGTCCGGCTGGTGCCATGATCGGCAGCAATTCGATGCTGTTTTGCGTTCGTCTCTCCGACGGCTATTTCTTCCCGGCGCCGAAATCGCAGTTCGTGCAAGGCGGCGATGTCAAGGAGATGGTCGATCAGTGCCGCTACTCTGCGACGATGCCGGCGTCGACCTGTACATGCTCAGTGACCCAAGCCTTGAAACCGAAGAGATGGTCGCGCTCGATACGCGCACATCCTACAAGGACCTGCCGACGGCCTTCAAATATCGCGATGATGCGAACTTCAGGGCCTGCGACCTCAAGCGCTATCACCGACGCGTTGCCGAGCTGAGAGCGCGCACGGTGACGCCAGCCAATATGGCCAACGCGATCATTCCTTTGCCGTCAGCGAAGCCGGATCTTGGCACCGTGGCGCAACTTCCCCAGCCTGGCGCAGACGCTGCAGAGGCCAGGGGCGCCGCCCAGCGACAGTCGGCCGAGCCATTGGCCGGCTCGCGGCCGGTCAGGGTGGTCGGGCCGGCTTTCTTCCCGGCGGAGTAACCTGCGCCTAGTACCAGCTATTCGCAAACCATCCTGTAGCGTTTGCCGGGTTCGCTGACATTCTTGCAGGTGAGCGGATTGGCCGGTTCGGAAGCCATGCTGGGCGGGCTGGACCTGACGTGCCGCCTTGGCGCAGCTATTTGTGTTGTGTGCCTGCGTGCCGCGGGCCGGTAGGGCTCCTGCGGCGGCGGCGTCGGAAACACACCGGCTGCCGCCTGCATCCGGCTGGCCTCAGTCTGCGACGGATCGCGATCCCAGACCCGCCTGATATCGAGCGGCTTCGGGATCACCACCGTGCCGTCATAGCTGCGTGCGCAGCCGCTGCCCGCAAGCAGCGCCAGGCACAGGAAACAAGGCACGATCCAACCCGTCATCAGCAACACCCCCGCCGACTTATAGCCCGGCCGGGGTTCCGCCGACAACCGGCGGAATACCGCAGGGCAATGTGGCTCTGGCCGCAGTCTGGATTGGTTATGGTTAGCGGATCATTAATGCTTCTCGGGCAAATTCCGCCGGCGAACCGCTGAGGGGGTTCGGCCTTGGCTTTCGGGGTGGGAACGGGATGGCTGACGGGACTGTTGGAACACGCGGCGGACGCGGTTCCCGAAAAGGGGTGGTGAACGGCGAGGATACGTCCGTCGGGGGTTCGCCCGAAGCGTTGCGCGAACTGGTCGAGGCCGGCGCCGACTGGGTCTGGGAGACCGACGCCGAGCTGCGCTTTTCCTGGCTTTCGGAGAACTACCAGGCCGCCACCGGCATCGATCCCGCCAGCATTCTTGGCCGTTTCCGCTTCGATTTCCTCAAGCAGATGGTGCACGGCAATCGACACGCCGGCGCGCATCTGGAGGATCTGCAGGCGCATCGGCCGTTTCGCGACTTTGTTTATGAGTTGAAGGGCGGCCGTCCCGGCTGCCGCTGGGTTTCGATCACCGGTTCCCCGCGGTTCGACGGCGAAGGCGAATTCATCGGCTATCGCGGCATCGGCCGCAACGTCACGGCACTGGCCGGTGCGCTGGACGAACTGCGGCAGGACGAGAGCGATCCGCCGGCCGGGGAGGCCACGCAGCACCTCGCCGATCTCGAGCGGACGATGGATGCCATGCATATGGGCGTCGTGCTGCTTGACGAAAAGCTCGGCACACTCATCGTCAACAAGGCCTATCGCGAGCTCTCCAGGATTCCCGATGGCGCCGTCACTGTCGGCGCGCCGTTCAGTCTGTTGATGGAACTCAACCGCCGCAACGGCATCTACGGCGATCTCGATGAACAGCAGTGGCAGCACTACCTAGCCACCCGCATCGAGGAGATCAGCGCCGGCTCGGTTGCGCCACGCGAATTTCTCCATGCCAACGGCAGGACGATGATGTTCTCGGTGACGGCATTGTCCGGCGGCAAGCGGCTGTTGACCTACTACGACGTCTCCGAGCTCAAGCGTCGCGACGCCGAGATCGAGAGTGCCAACGCCAAAATTACGGAGAGCTTCGCCAATCTTCGCACGATGGTCGACCAGATGCCGATCGGCGTGCTCGTCCTCGATGCGGAGATGCGCGCGGAGGTGATCAACCGCGCCTTCTATGATTTCTGGGAAATCGATCCCCGACGCGCCGGCATCGGCTGCGGCTTCCGCGAACTGATGCAGGCCAGCCGCGATATGGACCCTTACGGTGCTGACGATGCCGAATGGCAGGGCCACATCGCCGAGCGCGAAGCAGAAATCTCGGCCGGCCTGGTGGGCTCCAGGCAACTGCCACGCAATGACGGCCGTACGCTGATTGCCTCGCTGGCGCCGCTCGCCGGCGGCAAAAGGCTGATCTCCTATGTCGACGTCACCAACATGAAGGATCGCGAGGCTGAACTCGCCCAAGCGCTGGAGAAATCGCGGCTGGCCGAGGCGGTGATCAACGGCGTCAAGGACCCGATCTTCGTCAAGGACGACAATCTGCGTTTCGTCTTCGTCAATGAGGCGTTTTCGGCACTGTTCGGACAGAGCCCGCAAGCGATGCTGGGCAGGCCCGGCGGCGACTTCCTCAAGCAAAAGGACGCCGCGCAATTCGAAGACAGCGAACGCGCCGTGCTGGCGACCGGCACGCCCTACGAGGTCGAGGAGACTTTCGACGCCGAGGGCGCCAGCCGCTCGCGCATCGTGCGCAAGAACCGCGTCGGCATGCCCAGCGGCCGCAACTATGTCGCCGGTTTCCTGTTCGACATCTCCGACATGAAGCGCCGCGAGACCGAAGCCGAGGACGCCCGCAAGAACCTCACCACGGTGCTGGAGTCGCTGCCGGCGGCCGTCATCATCTATGACCGCGACGACAAGTTCGTCTTTGCAAACCGCAAGCTGCAGGACACGCTGCCGGAGCTGAAACCGGCATGGCAGCCCGGCCGCAGCTTCCGCGAGGCCCTGGAACTCGGACATTCGGTCGGCTATTTCCGATCGAGCGGCGATCGAGAAATCGATAGGCTCTATGAAGGCGACCCCGATGTCTGGCTCAATGCCATCCTCGCCCGCTATCGCCTGCCCAACTCGTCCTATGAGCGCCTCAATGCGGACGGCCGCTGGTATCAGGTCTACGATATGCGCACCGAGGACGGCACCTTCATCGGCGTGCGCGTCGACATCTCGGAGATCAAGAGCCGCGAAAAGGCGCTGCAGGAAAGCATGCGCCAGATCGACCTGTTCCGCCACGTCATGGACGAACTGCCGGTCGCCGCCTTCATCAAGGCGCAGGATCTGAGCATGGAATTCGTCAACAAGGCCTGGTGCGCGCTGACCGGCATCCCCAAGGAGGAAGTCATCGGCCGGACCGATCTCCAGCTTTTCGGCATCGACGACGCCGAAACCTACACCCATGACGACACCGAGGTCGTCGTCACCGGCCGCGGCCGCGAGATCGAGGAGCCCGTTACCCATCGCGACGGCACGGTGCGGCAATTGATGACGCGCAAGAGCCGGCTGGTGGCGCTCGATGGGTCGGTGCACCTTGTCGGCTCCAGCACCGACATCACCGACGTCAAGGCGCGCGAGCAGGCGCTGGAAGAGAGCATGCGCGAGAACGAGGTGTTCCGCAATCTCATCGACAACGTGCCGGTGTCGATCTACGCCAAGCGCTCCGACCTCAGGCAGTTCTACGTCAACAAGGGCTGGTGCGACCTCACCGGCCTCCGCAGGGAAGACGCGATCGGCAAGACGGACATCGAGATTTTCGGCGAAGACGGCGAAGCCTTCGTCAACAGCGATCTCGCCGTGCTGCGCACAGGCGATACACAGGAGATCGAGGAAACGGTGACGCTTGCCGACGGCAGCGTGCGCCACCAGTTCGCCCGCAAGGGCGCGATGATCGCGTCCGACGGTTCGCTCTATCTGATTGGGTCGACCACCGACATCACCGAACTGAAGCTGCGCGAGGCCGAACTGCGCGAGGCGCGCCAGCGCGCCGTGCTGGCCGACCGCGCCAAGTCGGAATTCCTGGCCAATATGAGCCACGAGATCCGCACGCCGATGAACGGCGTACTCGGCATGGCCGAGTTGCTGGCCAAATCCGACCTCGATCCCAAGCAGAAGACGTTCACCGATATCATCGTCAAGTCGGGTAACGCGCTCTTGACCATCATCAACGACATACTGGACTTCTCCAAGATCGATGCCGGACAGCTGGTGCTCGACCCTGCGCCCTTCAACCTGCCCGAAGCGATCGAGGATGTGGCGACGCTGATATCGACGCGCGCCAAGGAGAAGGACCTCGAGCTCATCGTGCGCGTCGAGCCGGGCCTGGAAAGCCTGTTCGTCGGCGATGTCGGTCGCGTCAGGCAGATCGTCACCAATCTGGTCGGCAACGCGGTGAAGTTTACCGACGAAGGCCACGTGCTGGTCGACGTGACCGGACAAAGGGGGCCGACGGGGACAAAGCTTACCGTTTCGGTCACCGACACCGGCATCGGCATTCCGCAGCAGAAATTAAAGCTCGTCTTCGAAAAATTCAGTCAGGCCGACACCTCGTCGACCAGACGCCACGAAGGCACAGGGCTCGGGCTCGCCATCACCTCGCGGCTGGTCGAGTTGATGGGCGGCGAGATCGGTGTCGAGAGCGCCGAAGGCAAGGGCTCGACCTTCTGGTTCACCGTGACATTGCCCAGGGCCGAGGAACAGACCGGACGGCGGATCATGCCGGTCGACGTGACCGGCTCACGGGTGCTGATCGTCGACGACAATGCCGTCAACCGATCGATCCTGAGCGAGCAGATGGCGTCATGGACCTTCGATTCCTGCGCCGCCGAAAGCGGACCCGAAGGGCTCAAGGTGCTGGTCGCCGCGGCTGCCTACGGCGTGCCGGTCGACTGCGTCGTGCTCGATTATCAGATGCCGGGGATGAGCGGCGCCGAAATGGCGCGCGTCGTGCGCAACACCGCAGGGCTGGCCGACACGCCGATCATCATGCTGACCTCGGTCGACCAGTCGCTCGCCAACACCAGCTATCGCGATCTCGGCATCGACGCCCAGCTGATCAAGCCGGCGCGTTCCTCGGTGCTTCTGGAAACGCTGGTCGCCACCATCCAGCGGCACCATCACAATATCACGGACGGCCGTGTGCTGCCGGCGGCAAGCAGCGGTTCCGGCGGCGGCAGGAACGAACCGTCGCCGGCAAAGCCGCCGCTCGCTGCATCGGAACGCGCCTTGCTGCAACCGCCGCCGGTTCGTGCCCGCGCCCGGGCCGCCGGGGATGAACGCCGGCTCGACATTCTCGTTGCCGAGGACAATGAGGTGAACCAGATGGTGTTCACCCAGATAATCGGCGAAACCGGCTACAGTTTCGAAATCGTCGGCAACGGCCGCAAGGCGCTCGACGCCTTCGGCCGGCTTAATCCGCGCATGATCCTGATGGACGTCTCGATGCCGGAGATGAACGGGCTCGAGGCCACCGCCGCAATTCGCCGGCTGGAAGAACATACGGGTATGCATATCCCGATCGTCGGCGTCACCGCGCATGCCTTGAAGGGCGACCGTGAGCGCTGCCTGGAAGCCGGCATGGACGACTATCTGCCCAAGCCGATCAGCCCCAGGGCGCTGCTCGAAAAGGTCGAGCGCTGGGTCGGCATATCAGGCGAAGCCCAACGAGACGCTGGATAGCAACCTGCGGCGCCGCCGGGATTCGGCCGCGCCGCAACAGCCAAGGATATGGTGCGATCGCACCATATCAAAGCTGGCGCCCAGTCAGGACAATGGTCGCAACGAAACCGCTCATTCAGTTACGGGCGGGAGCAAGCGACCGCCGACAAGAAACAGCGTCGAATCTACCCCAACGGACCTGTTTTTGGCGATGGCTCGGCCAAGATTCGCTCTGGTCACGGGCAACGCGCTCCCGTCCGGTTTTTCTTTCTCGGCATCGCGGCCTGCGGTGTGCCGGGACTTGATGCCAGCACGAATTGCGCAAGCGTCTGATTCCAGCGGCAACTTCCATTCCCACAAACCGGCTTAAAGGGTGCGGCCCACAAGACGTCTGTGCGACGTTACCGGGCTGACACGAAACTGTCATGCGACTGTAATAATCGAAGGCTATTGGCCTCAGCGGGCGCCGGTTTGAAGAGGGCGCCAAGAGACCATCTTCCGAACAGGAGCAGGCCACATGAAGAAATTCCTCGTTACGGCATCGGCCGTGGCGGTAGCGTTCGCCGCATCGTCCGGTGTCGCCGCTGCGCGTGACCAGATCCAGGTCGCCGGTTCGTCGACCGTGCTGCCTTACGCCAAGATCGTCGCCGAGCAGTTCGGCGAAACCTTCACCAACTTCAAGACCCCGGTGGTCGAGTCCGGCGGCAGCGGCGCCGGCATCAAGGAGTTCTGCAAGGGCGTCGGCGAAGACACGATCGATATCGCCAACTCCTCGCGCCCGATCAAGAAGGACGAGCTGAAGTCCTGCGCCGACGCCGGCGTCAAGGACGTCCAGGAAGTCCGCATCGGCTATGACGGCATCGTCTTTGCCACCGACATCAAGGGTCCGGACTGGGCGCTGGTTCCCGCCGACATCTACAAGGCGCTCGCCGCCAAGCTGGTGGTCGACGGCAAGCTGGTCGACAACCCGAACACCAAGTGGAACCAGGTCAATCCGAAGCTGCCCGACTGGGATATCGCCGCCTATATCCCGGGTGAGAAGCACGGCACCCGTGAAGTGTTCGAGACCAAGCTGCTCGACGCCGGCTGCGACAAGGCCGCTTTGAAGGCTGCCGGCATCGCCGACGACAAGGAAATCGGCAAGACCTGCATCGCCATCCGCAAGGACGGCAAGGCTGTCGACATCGATGGCGACTACACCGAGACGCTGGCCCGCATCGACTCCAACAAGACCGGCATTGGCGTGTTCGGCCTCGCCTTCTACGAGAACAATGCCGACAAGCTGAAGGTCGCTACCGTGGAAGGCATCGTGCCTTCGACGCAGACCATCGCCGATGGCACGTACCCCGTGTCGCGGCCGTTGTTCTTCTACGTCAAGAAGGCGCATCTGGGCGTCGTTCCCGGCCTCAAGGAATATGTCGAGTTCTTCCTTGATGACCAGATGATCGGCCCGGAAAGCCCGCTCGCCCAGTACGGCCTGGTTTCCGCTCCCGACGCCGAACGTCAGGGCCAGCGCGACGCCTTCGCCGCCGGAAAGACGATGTAATCAACCGACCGGATCAGGGCGCGGACCAAATCCGCGCCCTGATTTCGCCGCTTGCCGCAACGGTGGCGGCGATCTGAATTTTCCCTGGGGTGGGTGATGTCGTCCTTGCTCGTACTCGCCATAGTCATCGCCATAGGCGTGGTCGCTTTTGTGATCGGCCGCCAGCGCGCAGCGGCGCAGGATACCGGCAAGGTCAAGCCGCATTCGCGCGCGCATTATCATGGCTGGTGGGCCTTTCTGCTCGCGGTCCTGCCTGCCGTCCTGCTGCTCGCCGTCTGGGATATCGGCTCTTCCTTCTATCTCGACCGGCACATCCATGCCGCTTTGCCCGAGCGCACCGCCGACACAAAGGTGGCCAGCGAAGCGCTCGACGCCAGCCTGGTGAAGAGCCTGGCCAAGGGCCTGCGCCGGCTCGATGGCGATACCGCACTTCCCGCTACTTTCGCCGAATTGCAGCCGCTGCTCGCCGCCAAGGGCGTGGCACTGGCCAGCGACACACAGGACTATATGATCCCGATCGCGGTCGAGGCGAACCAGGTCCAGGACCGGCTCGGCCTGTTCGGCGCCGTGCTGACCTTCGCGCTGTCGGTCGCCGGCGCCTTCTATGCGCTGAGGCAGATCGCGCCGCGCGCCAGGGCGCGCAACAATGTCGAGAAGCTGATGCTGTGGGGGCTGCTTGCGGCCTCGACCATCGCCATCCTGACCACGGTCGGCATCGTGCTGTCGATGCTGTTCCAGACGATCACCTTCTTCGAGAGCGTATCGCCGATGAGCTTCTTCTTCGGCACGGTGTGGGATCCGCGTTTCGCCGCCGCCGGTTCCGGCGGCAGCCAGGGTCAGTTCGGCCTGATCCCGCTACTCGCCGGCACGCTCTACATCGCCGCCGTCGCGCTTCTGGTCGCAGTGCCGGTCGGGCTGATGTCGGCGGTCTACATGTCCGAATATGCCTCGCGCGGTGTGCGCTCGGTGGTCAAGCCGGCGTTGGAACTGCTGGCCGGCATTCCGACCATCGTCTACGGCATCTTCGCCGTTGTCACGCTCGGACCGTTCTTGCGCGACCTGTCGGCGGCACTCACCGGCGGCTCGCCCTTCATCCAGGGCCAGAGCATCTTCACCGCCGGTCTGGTGATGGGCGTCATGCTGATCCCGGTCGTGTCCTCTTTGTCCGACGACATCATCACCGCGGTGCCGCGCGCAATGCGTGACGGCTCGCTCGGCCTCGGCGCCACCCGCTCCGAGACGATCAAGCGGGTGATCCTGCCGGCGGCACTGCCCGGCATCGTCGGCGCCATCCTGTTGACGGCGTCGCGCGCCATCGGCGAGACGATGATCGTCGTGCTGGCGGCGGGCGTCGCCGCCAATCTGACGGCCAATCCGTTCGAGGCGATGACGACCATCACCGTCAAGATCGTCAACCAGCTGACCGGCGACCTCGAGTTCAACTCGCCGCAGACGCTGGTCGCCTTCGCGCTCGGCCTGACGCTGTTCGCGCTGACGCTGGTGATGAACATCGTCGCCCTCTACATCGTGCGCAAGTACCGGGAGCAGTACGAATGACCGACATCCCCCTGGACACGATGGCGGGCGCCGTCGCGCGACCGCGCCGCGACATCGGGCTGAAGGCGCGCTATGCCGCCGAACGCCGGTTCCGCATCTATGGCGTGATTGCGATCTCGGTGGGCCTGGCGTTCCTGGCCATCATGCTGATCACCATCGTCTCGAAAGGCTACACCGCCTTCTGGCAGACGACGGTGACGCTGCCGGTCACCTTCGACGAGAAGGTGATCGATCCCTCCGGCAAGCGCGCGACCGACCCTACCGTGCTGATCAAGGCGAACTATCCCAAGCTCGCCGAAAACGCACTGGTGGCCAAGCTCGGCATCGATCCGGCCAACAAGCCGATGATGCTGAAGCTCAAGGGCTTCCTGTCGGAAGGCGCCCGCGTGCAGCTGCGCGACATCGTCTCCGCCGATCCGTCGGTGATCGGCACGACGCGTGACGTCGACATCCTGGCCGCCGCCAATCTCGACTCGGCCTTCAAGGGCCAGATCGACCTCGGCGTCGATGAAGCGCGCCGCAAGGTGTCCAACCAGCAGATCGACTGGATGAACAAGCTCAAAGCCGAAGGCGCGATGGCCGAGCATTTCAACACCGGCCTGTTCAGCTATGGCGCCTCCAGCCGGCCCGAGACGTCGGGCATGGGCGTGGCCATCATCGGTTCGTTCTACATGATGGTGATCGTGCTTTTGCTGGCGCTGCCGATCGGCGTCGCCGCCTCGATCTATCTGGAGGAGTTCGCCAAGAAGAACCGCTTTACGGACCTGATCGAAGTCAACATCAACAATCTCGCGGCGGTGCCGTCGATCGTCTTCGGTCTGCTTGGCCTTGCCGTGTTCATCAACTTCCTCGGCATGCCGCGCTCGGCTTCCTTCGTCGGCGGCCTGGTGCTGACCTTGATGACGCTGCCGACCATCATCATCGCCACGCGCGCCGCCCTCGCCGCGGTGCCGCCGTCGATCCGCTCGGCGGCGCTCGGCCTCGGCACCTCCAAGATGCAGATGGTGTTCCACCACATCCTGCCGCTTGCCGCCCCAGGCATCCTTACCGGCACCATCATCGGCCTGGCGCGTGCGCTCGGCGAGACAGCACCGCTGCTCTTGATCGGCATGGTCGCTTTCGTCGCCGATTATCCGACGACGCCTTTCGATCCGGCGACCGCGCTGCCGGTTCAGATCTATATGTGGGCAAACGAGGCTGAGCGCGCTTTTGTCGAGCGCATGTCCGGCGCCATCATCATCCTGCTCGTCTTCCTCATGGCCATGAACATCACCGCGATCGTGCTCCGGCGCCGCTTCGAGCGGCGCTGGTAGAAAAAAGGCAATTTGGTATGAACATCATGACCGAACAGTCCCTTGAGAATGCAGTGGGCGACAAAATGAACGCCAAGTCGAACGAAGTCATCAAGATGCGCGGCGACAAGGTCGGCGTCTTCTACGGCGAGAAGCAGGCGTTGTTCGACGTCAATCTCGACGTCCGCCAGAACCAGGTGACGGCGCTGATCGGCCCGTCCGGCTGCGGCAAGTCGACCTTCCTGCGCTGCCTCAACCGCATGAACGACACCATCGATTCGGCGCGGGTGACCGGCAAGATCACGCTCGATGAAGACGACATCTACGACAAGAACATCGATGTCGTCGAACTGCGCGCCCGCGTCGGCATGGTGTTCCAGAAACCCAACCCGTTCCCGAAGTCGATCTACGAGAACGTCGCCTACGGCCCGCGCATCCATGGGCTGGCCAAGCGCAAGTCCGACATGGACCAGATCGTCGAGCAGAGCCTGAAGAAGGCTGCGATCTGGAACGAGGTCAAGGACCGCCTGCAGGAGCCCGGCACCGGCCTGTCCGGCGGCCAGCAGCAGCGCCTGTGCATCGCGCGCGCCATCGCCGTGTCGCCGGAGGTGATCCTGATGGACGAGCCCTGCTCGGCGCTCGATCCGATCGCCACCGCCCGTGTCGAGGAGCTGATCGACGAACTGCGCCAGAACTACACGATCGTCATCGTCACCCACTCGATGCAGCAGGCGGCGCGCGTCTCGCAGCGCACGGCGATGTTCCATCTCGGCTATCTCGTCGAGGAGGGCGTCACCGACAAGATGTTCACCAACCCCGACGACAAGCGCACCCAGGACTACATTACCGGCCGCTTCGGCTGAGCCGTCCGGCGGGTGAATTTTTAGGCACGAGGACCAAGATCATGGGTGAACATACCGTCGCCTCCTTCGATGAAGAGCTCGGGCAGATCAGCAAGCTGATCCGCGACATGGGCGATCTGGCAGGCTCGATGGTCAGCGGCTCGACCAGGGCGCTGCTCAATTCGGACAATGCGCTGGCACAGCGTGTCGTTTCCGACGACGCCATCATGGATGCGCGCCAGCGCGAACTGGACGACCGCGCCATCACGCTGATCGCCAAGCGCCAGCCGATGGCCAACGATCTGCGCGCCGTGGTCGGCTCGATCCGCATGGCGGGCGACCTCGAGCGCATCGGCGACCTCGCCAAGAACATCGCCAAACGCGTCGGCACCGTGGGCTTGAGCGTCACGCCGCGCGACCTCTCGCACTCCATCGATGCCATGGCGCAACTGGTGCTGATCCAGGTGCAAGGCGTCGTCGAGGAATATGCCGCCACCGATGCGGCAGCGCTTGCAAAACTCAGGAATGACGACGAGCGCATCGACGTCAAATACACGTCCGTGTTTCGTGAGCTCTTGACCTACATGATGGAAGACCCTCGCAACATCACCGCCTGCACGCATCTCTTGTTCTGCGCCAAGAATCTTGAGCGCATCGGCGATCATGTCACCAACATCGCCGAAAATGCGTATTATGTGCTGACCGGCCAGCAATTGCCCGCCAATCGTCCGAAGCAGGACGAGACGGCGATGGCCACGCCGGCCTGATGAGGGTGAACTGCCTATGATCGCGCCACGCATCATGGTCGTGGAGGACGAGGAGCCGCTGGGCGTGCTCCTCCGCTACAACCTCGAATCCGAAGGCTATCAGGTCGAGGTGGTGACACGCGGCGACGAGGCCGAGATCCGCCTGCAGGAAAACGTGCCCGATCTCCTGGTGCTCGACTGGATGGTGCCCGCTGTTTCCGGCATCGAGCTCTGCCGGCGGCTTAGAGTGCGGCCCGAAACCGAGCGGCTGCCGATCATCATGCTGACCGCGCGCGGTGAGGAAAGCGATCGCGTGCGCGGCCTGTCCACCGGTGCCGACGACTATCTGGTCAAGCCATTCTCGACGCCGGAGTTCATGGCGCGCGTGAAGGCGCTGCTGCGCCGGGCCAAGCCGGAAGTGCTGTCCAGCGTGCTCAAGGTCGGCGACATCGTGCTCGACCGCGAGTCGCACCGTGTCTACCGCAAGAAGAGCGAGATCAGGCTCGGACCGACCGAGTTCCGGCTGCTCGAATTCATGATGCGCCATCCCGGCCGCGTGTTCTCGCGCAGCCAACTGCTCGACAATGTCTGGGGCGAGACGATCTATATCGACGAGCGAACCGTCGACGTCCATGTCGGGCGCTTACGCAAAGCGGTCAACAACGGCCGCATGCCGGATGTCATCCGTACCATTCGCGGCGCCGGCTACGCGATCAGGGAAGACTAGGATGCTGCGCGTCGCGCCGTTGCCGGCCATTCAGGCGACATGCTTGCCGGATTTGGCCTGAATGCCCGGCGCGAAAATCTCCTGATCGACGAAGCCGAGCGCGCGCATGGCACAGCCTTCGCGGATCAGCGGCAGCTCGTTGGGCTCGGTGTCGAAGGAGATCGATTTCGAGTGCTGGCCGCCGGCGGTCTGGGCGATCGCTTCGCGCAATGCCGGTTCGATCAAGTCGAAGGCGGCGGCGCTGACGCCGACCATGGCGACGGGTGCCGGATCGATCAGTGCAAACAGGCTGCCGAGGCCGAAGCCGAGCGCCTCACCGGCCTTGCGATAGGCTTCGCGCTCCGGGCCATCGGTTTCGCGGGCGCGCGCGGCGAGTGCGCGCATATCAGCGTCGCCGATATCGACCGGCTCGGCATCTTCGCTCATCATTTTGGCGCTGCGCCAGATGGCGTAGTTTCCGGCATAGGCCTCGACGCAGCCGCGCCGCCCGCAGCGGCAGAGCGCGCCGCCCGGACGGTGGATCATGTGGCCGAACTCGCCGCCCGAGGAATGGGTGCCGGTGAACAGTTCGCCTTTCAGCACCAGCCCCATGCCGATGCCGTGCGACAAGAGGATCGCGATGAAATTGTCGCGGTAGCGCTCGGGCTGGCGCCATTGCAGGGCCACCGCCATCATATTGCAGTCGTTCTCCATGGTGGCAGGAATGCCGAATTCCGCTTCCAACATGTCGGCGAAGGCAATGTCGGTCAGTGGCGTGATTGGCGACCACAGCATGGCCCGCGCCTGCGAATCGGTGATGCCCTGGATGCCCATGGCAATGCGGGCGATGCTCTGGACATCGAGGTCCGGGTCCGCGAGACGCCGCCCGACGATTGCTACGCATTCGCCGATCAGCTCGTCGCGCGGCATGGTCAGCGTGTCGAGCCGGCGCTGTTCTTCCGCGACCACCTGGCCGGCATAGTCGATGACGGTGACGGAGAGGAAGTTCAGCGACAGCACCACGGTCATGACCGCCGCCGCTTCCGGGTTGAGGCCAAGGCCGACCTGCGGCCGGCCGCGTTTCAGCGAGCCGGTCTCGCCAGGCTTGCCTTCAATCAGGATGCCTTCTTGAATTAGATCAGACGAGATTGCCGATATCGTCGAATGGCTGAGGCCGGTGGTCGCCGCAATCTCGGTCCGCGACGGCTGGCCGGCCCGGCGCACGGCCGAAATCACCATCGCACGGTTGCGACGGCGCAGATCGTCGTGGCGGATCCCAACCGACATTTGTTTTCCTCCCGGCCTCCTCGCGCCTCATGATAGTGAAGGCGTTCGACGGCACCAGCCAAATATTGGCAGACGCCGGCAGCCCTGTCATTGTTTATTGCGGAGCTCGAAAAAATTCGGCAACGCCATCAGAATCCATCATAATCGATGTTGACAGTGCCTTATCATTGAACCAGTATTTTTTCGAGGCTCGAAAAAATGGAGCCTCTTTGTGCAGGCCTTCGGGCCGGTTTTGTCGCGCCGTGGGCGGCGCAGGGAGGGTTATAATGAACAGATTTGCAGCCGCCATGCTGGCGGGTGTCGCCATGTCGCTGGCGCTGATGTCGGTCGCGCAGGCGAAGGACAAGGTCATCGGCGTGTCGTGGTCGAACTTCCAGGAAGAGCGCTGGAAGACCGACGAGGCGGCGATGAAAACGGCGATCGAAGCCGCCGGCGACAAGTACATTTCGGCCGACGCGCAGTCCAATCCCGGCAAGCAGCTGACCGACGTCGAAAGCCTGATCTCGCAGGGCGCCAACTCGCTGATCATCCTGGCGCAGGACGCCTCGGCCATCGGCCCGGCGGTGCAGAAGGCGCTGGACGAAGGCATTCCGGTCGTCGGCTATGATCGCCTGATCGAGAACAAGGACGTCTTCTACCTGACCTTCGACAACAAGGAAGTCGGCCGCATGCAGGCCCGCGAAGTGTTCAAGGCGAAGCCCGAAGGCAACTATGTCTTCATCAAGGGCTCGGGCTCGGATCCGAATGCCGATTTCCTGTTCTCGGGCTCGATGGAAGTGCTCAAGGAAGCCATCGACTCGGGCAAGATCAAGAATGTCGGCGAGGCCTATACCGATGGCTGGCTGCCGGCCAACGCCCAGAAGAACATGGAACAGTTCCTGACCGCCAATGACAACAAGGTCGATGCCGTGGTTGCGGCCAATGACGGCACCGCCGGCGGCGTTGTCGCCGCGCTGACGGCGCAGGGCCTTGCCGGAACGGTTCCGGTCTCGGGCCAGGACGGCGACCATGCCGCCCTGAACCGCATCGCGCTCGGCACGCAGACGGTGTCGGTGTGGAAAGACGCGCGCGAACTCGGCAAGAACGCCGCCGAGATCGCCTCGCAGCTTGCCGATGGCAAGAAGACGGGCGACATTGCCGGCGCCAAGGACTTCACCACGCCTGGCGGCAACACCGTCAAGTCGCTGTTCCTGACCCCCGTCGCGATCACCAAGGACAACCTCAACGTCGTCATCGACGCCGGCTGGATCAAGAAGGACGAAGTCTGCACAGGCGTCGCCGCCGGCAGCGTCGCGGCTTGCAACTGATCTCGACGACTTGAAGAAATGAGGCGCCGCGGCTGTCAAGCCGCGGCGTTTTCTCTACGAGAATTGTGTGTTTCCGCCATCGGCGGCAAACTTCTAGGCTGTGGTCCGGCATCCGCGCCAGACGGCAAGCCGCTGGAGGACATCATGACCGACACGACCTCAAATCCGCAGGCCGATACGGCACGAGCGTCTGAACTCGGCGCGGTCGCCCGGTTCCTGAAAGCGACCGAGCTCGACACGCGCATGCTCGGCATGGTCGGCGCGCTGCTGGTCATCTGGGTCGGCATACATATCCTGTCGGGTGGGCTTTTCCTGACGCCGCGCAATCTTTGGAACCTGTCGGTGCAGACGTCCTCGGTCGCGATCATGGCGACCGGCATGGTACTGGTCATCGTCATGCGCAACATCGACCTTTCGGTGGGCTCCGTCGAAGGCGTGATCGGCATGATCATGGGCGTGGCACAGGCCGAATTCCTGATTCGCGTCATCGGCTTCCAGCTTGGAAACCCCTGGCTCTGGGTCGTCGCGCTTGCCGCCGGCGTGGTGCTTGGTCTGCTGATCGGCGCGTTCCAGGGCTTCATCATCGCCTATATGCAGGTTCCGGCCTTCATCGTGACGCTTGGTGGCCTGCTGGTCTGGCGTGGCATGGCATGGCTCATCACCAGCGGGCGCACGGTCGCGCCACTCGACGCCACCTTCCAGCTGATGGGCGGCGGACCACGCGGCTCGATTGGCGCCGCTGCCAGCTGGATCGTCGGCATCGTCGCCTGCGCGGCGGTCGCCTTCGCGCTGCTCAACGGTCGCTCACAGCGCAAGCGCTTCAGCTTTCCACTGCGCCCCGTCTGGGCCGAGACCTTGCTTGGCGTGGTCACTTGCGCGGCCATGCTCGGCGCCGTGTGGATCGCCAATTCCTATCCATGGCCGATCGGCATCGTGCGCCAGTACGCACAGCAGAACGGCATCACCGTTCCCGAAGGCGGGCTGTTCATCGCGCATGGCATCGCCATACCGGTGCTAATGGCGGTGATTGTCGGCATCATCATGACGTTCATCACCAAGCGCACGCGTTTCGGCCGCTATGTCTTCGCCATCGGGGGCAATCCGGAGGCAGCGGAACTCGCCGGCATCAACACGCGCTGGGTGACCATGAAGGTGTTCATGATCATGGGTGTGCTGGCTGCAATCAGCGCGGCGATCTCGTCGGCCCGTCTCAATGCGTCAACCAATGCGCTGGGCACACTGGACGAGCTTTTGGTGATCGCGGCCGCTGTCATCGGCGGCACGTCGCTCGCGGGCGGCGCCGGAACGGTGATGGGCGCCATGCTCGGCGCGCTACTGATGCAGTCGCTGCAATCCGGCATGGTGCTGCTCGGCATCGACTCGCCGCTGCAGAGCATTGTCGTTGGCGCTGTCCTGGTCATCGCCGTCTGGCTCGACACCGTCTACCGCAAGCGCGTCTAGGGAGGAACGATTATGGAAAAAACTGCTCCCACCGGTACGCCACTGATCGACATGCGCAACATCTCGATCGCGTTCGGTGGCATTCGCGCCGTCGACGATGCGTCCATCGATCTTTTCCCGGGCGAAGTGGTGGCGCTGCTTGGCCACAACGGCGCCGGTAAGTCGACGCTGATCAAGATCCTGTCGGGCGCCTACAAGCGCGATGCCGGCCAGATCTTGGTCAACGGCCAGGAGGCCTCGATCTCCAATCCGCGCGACGCCAAGAAATACGGCATCGAAACGATCTACCAGACGCTTGCGCTGGCCGACAATGTCGACGCTGCCGCCAACCTCTTCCTCGGCCGCGAACTGATGACCGCGTGGGGGACACTCGACGATGTCGCCATGGAGGCCGAGGCGCGCAAGGTGATGGGCCGGCTCAATCCGCGCTTCCAGCGCTTCAAGGAGCCCGTGATCAAGCTATCGGGCGGCCAGCGCCAGTCGGTGGCGATCGCACGCGCCATCCTGTTCAACGCCCGCATCCTGATCATGGACGAACCGACGGCCGCGCTTGGGCCGCAGGAGACGGCGCAGGTCGGCGAACTGGTAAAGCAGCTCAAGGCCGACGGCATCGGCATTTTCCTGATCAGCCACGACATTCACGACGTGTTCGAGCTTGCCGACCGGGTCTGCGTAATGAAGAACGGCCAGGTCGTCGGCACCGCGCTCACCACCGATGTGACGCAGGACGAAGTGCTCGGCATGATCATCCTGGGAAAGTGCCCGCCCGGCGCCATTCCCGGTCCGGGTGCGCTGAAGATCGCGGCCTGAGACCACGCTATCGTCAGCTGTCATGTTCACTGATGCTCGAGATCGATAAGCCGGCTAAATATGCATGATATGCCAGCTGTCATTATGGCTTGGCCGCGCCATTGTCTTGCCGCGGCGACTTGCCCATAAAGGTCCCGAACCGTCCATGGGCCTGCGTTGAAGAAGTTTTTCCCGATCCTTGCCTTCATTGCCGTTGCACTGATCAGCCTGACGATGGCGGGCTTCGCCTATTTCGCGACCCAGGAAGCGGCGCGCATCAAGTTCGAGGCGACGGCCGACGACGCGCTCAACCGCATCGAAAGCCGTATCGATCTGCATCTGTCACTGCTGCGCTCGACGCAGGCGCTGTTCGACGCCCGCAATGGCGAGATTTCAGGTAGCGAATTCAAGGCCTTCTTCAGCGCCCTCGATGTCGATAACAATTTCGCCGGCCTGCGCGGCATCGGCTATCTCAGGCTGGCCAAGACCGGTGACGAAGCGGCGGTCGAGCGCGACATGTTGCGCGACCGCGGCGCCGCCCACACGGTCTATCCGGACACGACACAGCCATGGCGCACGCCCGTCGTGCTGTTCGAGCCGCTCGACCCTGCCAACGAATCCACCATCGGCTACGACATGTTCACCGAGCCGGTGCGGCGCGAGGCGATCGAAAAAGCGATGGCCGATGACGCACAGCACGCAAGCGGTCTGGTCCAGCTCGGCCAGGACACTGGCGCGGCGCAGACCTTTACCGGTTTCCTGGTCTTCGTCAGGCTCAATGTCGAAACCGCGCCGGATGGTATCAATGCGTCCAGATCATCGACATCAGGCCTTCTCTACGCGGCCTTCCGCGCCCGCGACCTGTTCCAGACCGCGCTCAGCCGCACGCCTTTGCTGCCGGTCAACACCGCGGTCTATGACGGCACGGCCGACGCCGACAATCTTCTGTTCCAGTCGGAAACGCCGCCGGTTGCGAGCTTTGGCGACAGGCTGTTGGTGACGCGCAAGATCATCGTCGCCGGTCGGCCGTGGACGGTGCTGTTCCGGCCGACAAGTGCATTTTCGCAACCGTCCTCGCGCGCCATTCCGGTCATGCTCGGGCTGTTCGGCCTGCTTCTGGCCGGGGCCATCGCGTTGGTGGCGCGCTACCAGGAGCGCGCCTACGACGCCAAGTCGCTGCTGCATGAAACGACGGAAAAAAGCCTGCTCGAAAAGGATTTGATGCTGCAGGAGATGAAGCATCGGATCAAGAATTCGATCACGCGGGTGCTGGCGATTGCGCGCCAGACGGCAGCGCAAGCAACCGACGTGAAGGAGTTCTCAACTTCCTTCTCAGCCCGCCTGCAGGCAATGGCGGCTTCCCAGGATATGCTGACGCGTTCGCGCTGGCAGAAGGCCGATCTTGGCGACCTGCTGCGCATCGAGCTCGGCCAGGTGTTCGGCAAGGAGCTTCCGGAAGGGATATTGTCAGGGCCTCAGGTGCTGCTCGACGAGAGGACGACGCAGGCGCTTGGCCTGACCTTTCACGAACTGGCGACGAATGCGCTGAAATATGGCGAGGCCGGCAATTCCGTGGGTGCGCTCAAGGTCGACTGGTCGTTCGAGGGGCGCGGGTCCGAGCGGATGCTGGTTCTGAACTGGCGCGAGGCCGGGCAGAAGGAACTCGAAGCGCCGGCGAAGACCGGCTTCGGCACCAAGCTGATCGACCTCAATGTCACGCGCGAATTGCGCGGCACGATTGCCCGAGATTTTCGCATCGATGGGCTTACGGTGGAAATCAGGATCCCGCAGCCTGATGCAGTCAAACAAACGGAGACCGGCTGACCGGTCTCCGTCGCGATTGTCTGACGCTTTTGAAGCGGATCAGCAGCGAGCGGTGTAGAGCCGGCCGCGATTGTCGCGATACTGGCAATAGCCGTTGCGCAGGTTGCGCACCAGCAGGCCGGAACCGGCGCCAACGGCTGCGCCGATCAGCGCACCCTTGCCGCCGCCGATCAGTCCGCCGGCCAAAGCACCGACACCGGCGCCGACACCGACATCCTGCTCGGTCGTGCTGCAGCCGCTGACGGCGACCACCGCAACCATGGCAATAATCAATTTCCGCATAGAATCTCTCCTCACTTTGTCCTCACTTTAGTAAGCTCCAGCCGCTATTTAGCACGAAACAGCAGCCTTTGCCCGCTCGATCTTATTGTTGGCTAAGAGAGTCTTTTTCGCGGCGCGTGGCGTTCGACGCGACCACGACACTGGAAATCTGCAAAGACGCGTCGAGGGTGCCGTCCGGGCGCACGTTCCAGACGATCTGGTCGTAATCATCCTCCAGCGCGGGGTCGACCGTAAGACATTTGGCAACGACGTGCTCGGCCTGACCCTGCACGTCGCCGGCAGCGAATGGACGTTCTGCCGTGCATGCTTCGGCGGTTTCGAAAACACTGACCGGCACCGGCAGTTCACGACATTCGGTCATGTTGTTCGAACAGCCAATTACCAAAAGCAAAGCGGCGATGTGTTCCACGGCGATACGTCCTCTCGCCATAAGAACGGTCCACAGCCGTCAAAGTTCCTGTGCCGAAAGGGGCGTTAATAATTGGTCGGCTACGAGCTGGACAGCTTCTGAGCCAGGCTGCTTGGGAGCAGCGTGAACCTGAGCATCTGGCTCAGGCCAATTGCGACGCCACGATCAGCACAACAGCGGCGACGAGCGCGACAGCGGCGACGCGAAGCAAGGGATGCCAGGCGTGCTGCAAAGGCGAGGCTGAAGCGTCAGGATCCTGAAAGCCGCTCATGGACACCCGGGCGGCCTGCTCCAGCCTGTTCATATCGGCAACCGTCATGATCATTCCTCCCATACTCGCGTTGCAGGCTGCGGCCGAAACATCGGTTGAATCGGTCAAGATCCAGCAATCTCTGGGAACCACAGCATCGGATTTTATGGTGAACAGCCGGTTAAGGAATCCCGCCGCTCATTCGGTTTCGAAATTGCCGTGCGGAACGACGAGGCGATATTCGAGGCGGTCACTGGTGATCTCCAGCGTCGCCGTGCCGTTCAGCGATGCCGGCACGACACGTTCGAGGGCAACGCTGCCGAAGCGTTTCTCGGTGCGCCTGTTATCATTGGCGACAATGGCCTCGACCCAGGTCAGCGACAAAGCCGGCTTGTCTGCGGCCTCTGCGACGTTCGACAGATCGGCGGTTACCTCGACAAAGCCGTCCGGCCGCGCCAGGGCGCCGTAGCTGAATGAATTGACGGCGAGTTCGTGCATTGCCAGTCCAATATGAATGGCCGCGTTGGGATTGAGGTAGGGGTTGACGCCATTGAAGCGCAGGCTCTGCGCGGGATCGGCGCCGTAGCGAACGACCTGGCCGCGGATAAGCTCGCGAAGTGCTGCACCCCGCCAGTTCGACGACGTTACCAGATCCTGGGAGGAAGCCAGTGACTGCAGGCGGCCGCGAAAGCGCTTCAGGAAATCGTCGGGTGTCTCGGAATAGCGGCCGGTCTGGGTGGCAATACTCTGGATGATGGCCAACAGGTTCTTGGAGCGGTGGCTGACTTCGCGCAACAGCGTCTTCAGCGTCTGTTCGCGGCGTTTCTGCTCGGTGGTTTCCACCATCGTGGTGACGACGCCCTGCACGTCGCCGCGATGGCCCCGATCGGCATCGACCCATACCTGGAACCAGCGCATGCCATCACCGGTGGGAACACTCAGTTCAAGGCGTTCCGGATTGCCGGAAGCGATCACATTGCTTTTGGCGGCGGCGATTTGCTCAGCTTGCGCCGGTGGCAACGCGCCGTTGCTGTCGGCTGTGTCGGAAACCCACGGCGCACGCATGTTGCGGGCCCATACAGTCTTTAATTCACGATCCTGATAGAGGACGGAAATGCCGGCATTGTGCAGAGCGTGAAGCAAGGCCCGGCCAAGCTGCATTCCGCTTTCAGCCGGGTGCAGTGCGATCACCTCGTCGCCCTGTCCGCTCTCGCCTCCGCCAATGGAACGCATCAATCACCTGTCCACCTGATCAGGACCGAACGATCACTCAGTTCCTGAGTAGGTCCCCAGAAAAGGTCCGCCGGACGATGTCCCGTTGGAGGACATCGCCCGGCGGTGGCTGGAAACCGTTTGAGGGGTGCGGCTTCCAGTGTTCTTCGCCCGCTCCTACGATGCCCGTCTGAACAGGCCGGCCAGAAGCGAGATGACGAGGAAGGCGAGAAAGATGAAGAACAATATTTGCGCGATACCGGCCGAGGTACCGGCGATGCCGCCGAAACCAAGCGCGCCGGCGATGATCGCCACGACGAGAAATACGAGCGCCCAGTAGAGCATGATCTGTCTCCTTCCGATACTGGATCAAGAACGTGAGTGATTGCTGTTTGTTCCACCATTTGCCGAAAAAGAAGGTCTTTGGAAGAGGCCCGGACGCGAATTGATTCGCGCGCGTGAGCGCCATACGGCGCGACGGGCAGCCGCCGATCGCCGGGTTAGGCGATCGCCAGTGCCGCCAACGCTGCGAGGCGGCGAAAAGTTGGAGATTGAAGGCCCTACTTCACGCGGCGGCCTTGGCCTGCCGGTCGAAGAACAGCGCTTGGCTGATCAGCGCCTTGACCATGTCGGGATTGAACGGCTTGGTGACGAGGAAGGCCGGTTCAGGCCGCTCGCCGGTCAGCAGACGTTCGGGGAAGGCGGTGATGAAGATTACCGGCACCGAAGTCGACGACAGGATTTCGTTGACCGCATCGATACCCGAGCTGCCATCGGCAAGCTGAATGTCGGCCAGCACCATCTTCGGCCTTGTCTTGCCGAACATCGCCACCGCCTCGGTATGGGTGCGCGCGGTTCCGACCACGTGGTGGCCGAGGCTCTCGACCATTTCCTCGATGTCCATGGCGATCAGCGGCTCGTCCTCGATGATCAGCACATCGGTCGCCACCTGGCGAGAGATCTCGTTGCTCGCCTGGGCAAGCAGTTCGGAGAATTCCTTGGCGTCGACATCGAGAATTTCAGCTGCCTCGTCTTCACCGAAGCCTTCGACCGCGACCAGCAGGAAAGCCTGGCGTGGCCGTGGCGCAATGGCGTTCAGATTGGCGGCGGCGCGCTGCTCCCATGCCGATTGCTCCTGCGGAACGCGGATGGCAATGGAGGTGAACAGTTTGGCGAATACCTTGTAGAGCGCGATGCGGTCGCTTGACGCTTGCGGGAAGATGTCGACGTCGGCGATGATGGCTTCGAGCATCGCGGCGACCAGCGCATCGCCACTCTCCTGCGATCCGGATACGGCGCGTGAAAAGCGGCGCAGGAACGGCAGGTGCGGAGCGATGGTTGCGGAAAGGCTCATGGTAGACGTCTCCCTCAGATGACGTGATTGCATAGATTGCAGGTCAAGCTGATTGCAAGCCCCAACACCCAAACGCGGGTTTTGCGAAAAAGTTCCGACACTTGTGGAACGAAACTGCACGGGCGACGTTTGTGGTGCGATGGGCAACCAGACGAGGGGGCCGCTTTGCGTTGTGTAATGGGGCGGCTCGGGGCGCTGGATTTAAGGGCGAAATGAAGGACATGAATAAAGAAACGCTGGCTGGCGCCGCTGACAGGCGCCGGGCCAATTCCGGCGACCCGCTCGGGGCGAATTCGGAAATTGGCCGTAAACTCAAACAGTATTATGACGAGCTGGTCTCGGACAATGTGCCGGATCGCTTTGCCCAGTTGCTCAGCCAACTGGAAAAGGCCGAACCCGCACAGAAGAAGGACTGAGGCATGGCAGCTGTCTCACAAGGGTTCAAGACCGACCTGCTCGGCTCGATCCCGAGCCTGCGGGCTTTTGCCGTGTCGCTGACGCAGAATGCCGACAAGGCCGACGATCTGGTGCAGGAGACGCTGGTCAAGGCTTGGGACAAGCATGAGAGCTTTCAGCCCGGCACCAATCTCAAGGCATGGCTGTTCACCATCCTGCGCAACGAGTTCTATTCCCAGATGCGCAAGCGCGGCCGCGAGGTGCAGGACAGCGACGGCATCATGACGGCCAGGCTTGCCGTTCATCCGGCTCAGCACGGCCAGCTTGACCTCAAGGATTTCCGCGGCGCGCTCGAGCAACTCCCCGAGGACCAGCGCGAAGCCATCATCCTCATCGGCGCTTCAGGCTTTTCCTATGAAGAGGCCGCCGAAATCTGCGGCTGTGCGGTCGGAACGATCAAGAGCCGGGTCAGCCGGGCCCGCACGCGGTTGCAGGAGATCCTCAAAATCTCCGGCGAAGACGAATACGGGCCGGACGCGATCTCGTCCCAGGTGACGGGTTCAAACGCTGCCTGACGGCGGAGGCCCCGTTTGCGGGCCTGGGCTCTCTACACATACGCATCGAAGATATCTCAGACTGGCGCGCGGCCGCAGGCCGCCGCCAGAGCCTCGACGAGATCGGTCCCCGAATAGGGCTTGGTGACCAGGCGGATGCCGGGAAAAGACCCTTTGATCTCATCGGGGTCCGAATAGCCGGAGGCAAAGACAAACGGCAGGCCCGATTGGCGCAGCCGCGCGGCGAAATCGAGTGTGGACGTTCCGCCCAGCATGAGGTCCACGATAGCGGCGTCGAACTCGCCAACGACCTTCTGCTCATCGATCTCGGCCAGAGCGCGGGCAATCACTACGTCGTTCGCGCCATGGTCGCGGCAAAGCTGCTCGACATCCATGGCGATCAGGAATTCATCCTCCAAGACAAGAATTCGCAATCCCTCAAGCAATGGCGGCACTTGGCAATCTCTCCTCAATTCTTGCAGCATCGGGTACCGTGACTCCAGTCAACCGCATCGTGGACCTTGGGGGATCGGTCAGGCCTTAATCCGAAAAGTTCGCCCACCGGCTCTACTCCACAAGCGAGCTTCGAATTCGCCTCAGTGGAGTGTAGCGAGTCATGATCGCTATTTGCCATCCTGTCATTTAAAAAAGACATGCCATCGGCAGCGGAACCGCGGCCTTGCAAAGGCGTAGCACTCAGTCTCTGGCAAGAGACTTTCGAAAGAGGGATCGAAATGTCTGGCCAGAATGGTCGTTCGTTTTCCAGCCGTCAGTACCCATGCGAGATCTGCCCGCTTCGGCCATTGCCGGTGTTCCGGGAATTCGAGAAGCAGGAGCTTGCCTATGTCAGCATGTTCAAGAAGGGCGAACTGGCCGTCGACAAGGGCGCCACAGTGCTGGTCGAAGGCAGCCAAAGTGCTCATCTCTACACCGTGCTTTCGGGCTGGGCCTTCCGCTACAAACTATTGTCGGACGGCAGGCGCCAGATCCTGAACTACTCCATGCCCGGCGATCTTATCGGGCTGCAGGGCAGCCTGATGGGCGAAATGCAGCACTCGGTCGAGGCGCTGTCGCCCATGCTGTTGTGCGTCTTCGAGCGTGAAAACCTGCACGAGCTCTACCGCAACCATCCGGGCCTTGCTTACGACATTACCTGGCTGGCGTCGCGCGAGGAGCGCATGCTGGACGAGAACCTGCTCAGCGTCGGTCGGCGCACGGCGGTCGAGCGCACCGCCTATCTCATTGCCTTCATCGCCAGCCGCGCGGCGGCAGTCGGGCTCAACGGCAAGGCGCCGGTGCAAATCCCGATTACCCAGCAGCATGTCGCCGATACGCTCGGCCTGTCGCTGGTCCACACCAACAAGACGATCCGCAAGCTCATCGATCGCAAGCTGATCGCTTGGCGCGACGGCGGTTGCGAAGTGATCGACGGGGAGGGGCTGAAGGATCTCGCGCGCTGGGAGGGCCTAAGCGAAGGCCGTCGGCCGCTGATCTGACAGGCAGGCCTCCATCTGGGGCTGGACTCGCACTTGCAAACACCCTTTCATGGATACGGTCTCCGATTTCGGAACCATGATGTGTGTCGGGCGTTTGAAGCCAAGCAAACGCAAGGAGTTTAGAATGGCAACTGCCGCAGGAAAAACCGCCAACGAAAGTCAGACGAACGCCGACCTCGAGGCCGACATTCGGCAGTTGAAGGCGGATATCGAAAAATTGACCAAGCAATTGGCCAAGACCGGCGAACATGGTTACGGCACGGCGCGGCGCGCTGCTGCCGAAGGCGTCGACCAGTTGCGCGCGCAGGGCGAAGCCGTCTTCGACAGCCTGCGTGGCAACGCCAAGGATCTTGAGGCCCAGATCACGGCCAATGTGCGCGAGAAGCCGGTAACTTCACTGGCGATCGCGGCCGGCGTCGGCTTCCTGTTTGCGCTTCTTGCCCGGCGCTAGTTTCGACAGAGATGGGCATGCTGGCACCGCTTATCTCGGCCTTGGCCTCGGGTGAAGCCATTGCCGCCATGCGCCGCGCGCGCACGGCGGCAATCGTCTATGGGCTCGCCGCCGTGGCTGCCCTGTGCGGCCTCGGGTTTCTCCTGGGGGCGGCCTACATCTGGGCGGCTGACCGTTACGGCTCGATGGCCGCCTGTCTCGGCTTCGCGGCCGGTTTCCTGCTAACGGCCGGGCTTATCGTGCTCATTCATCAACTTGCGGCCGGAACGCGTGCGCGCCGACGTGCGCGAAGGCGCAATGCCGACCTGAAGGCGCTCGGTATCACCGCGGCGCTTGCCGTGCTGCCGGCCTTGCTCAAGGGGAAAGGCGGGAAGGGCGTCATTCTCGGCCCGATGATCGCGCTCGCGGCCTATGCCATCTACCGCGAGAACGTCAAACCGGATCCGGGCGATCCAGACATCGAAGCCGACTAAAGCGCGTCGCGCTGATACGCTGTTCCCGGGAAAACCGCTTCGCACTTCTGGAATCGCTTTTAATGCATGTCGCCCAGAAGTGTGCCGCGGTTCTGGGACAACGACATGCATCAAAACAAAGACTTAAAGCGCGTCATATGAATCCGTTTCAGCGTGACGCGCTTTAAGCCGGCAGATCTTCAAGCGGCATCGATATTTCGGCGAACACGCCTTCGCTGCGGAATTCGTGGGTCACTTCGCTCGATAAAACCTTGGCGAGGCTGCGGCGGATCAGGATAGAGCCGAAGCCCTGGCGTTCCGGCGGGTCGACTTTCGGCCCGCCGCTTTCGCTCCAGGTCAGCACAAGGCGGCGCGCGCCTTTCTTGCCCGCCGCCTTCCAGTCGACATCGACCTTCCCCGAGCCAACCGACAGCGATCCGTATTGCAGCGCGTTGCTGGCCAGTTCGTGCATGATCAGGCCGAGCCCCACCGCCTGGTCGGGCGAAAGCAGCAGCTCCGGACCGGAGATCACGATGCGCGGCCGTTCTGCCGAATCGAACGGCTTCACCTCGATCTGCATCAGTTCGCGAATACCGATGCCGCGCCATTCGCGATCCGACAGCAGGTTATGGGCAGCGCCCAGCGCCTGCAGCCTGGCGCCGAAGGCTTCCAGGAATTCGCTTGGGCGGCGAGCGTGGCGAACGGTCTGTGTGGCCAGCGCCTGCACCGTCGCCAGCGTGTTCTTGACCCGATGGTTGAGCTCGCGCAGCAGCAGCCTTTGCCGGTCCTCGCCGAGCTTGCGTTCCGAGATGTCGTAGTTGACGCCAAAGATCAGCGTCGGCTTGCCTTCGCCGTCGCGCTCGATGACGCGGCCGCGGGTGACTATCCAGCGCGGCGGATCGAAGCCTTTGACCCGGTATTCGCCGAAATAGTCGTCGCTGCCGGTCAGGGCATCGCGAAAGCGCGTCTCGGTCTGGTAGACGTCGCGCGGGTCGATGGCGGCCAGAATGTCGCGCGCCCGCAGCCGGTTCGAACGCGGCAGGTTGAACAGCTCCGACAAACGCACGTCGCATTCGATCATGTCGGTGCGGATATCCCAGGCCCAACTGGCGAGCGAGGCGGCGTCGAGCGCTATGGCTCGGCGCTTTTCCTCCTGCGCCAAAGCAGCCGTGGCAATGGCGCCGCTGCGGGTGGCGTCCTTGAGGGTAAACAGGCTGGCGGCGAGGCTGGCAAGCGATTTCAAATGATCGAGCGCGGCAGCGGACGGAAATTCATGCGGCTCCCGGTCGAGTACGCACACCGTGCCGACGCGCGCGCCGGCGACCACCATCGGCGCGCCGACATAAAAGCGGACATGGTGTTCGCCGGTGACCAGCGGGTTGCGGGAGAAGCGAGGGTCGATGCTGGCATCCGGCACCACCATCGGCTCGTCGCCGGCGGCAATGGTATGGGCGCAGAACGATATGTCGGTCGCGGTTTCGGTCTCGTTGAAGCCGACACAGGATTTGAACCACTGTCGTTCGGTGTCGAGCAGCGTGACGAGCGCGATCGGCGCCTGCATCACGGCGGCGGCAAGGCCGGTGATGCGATCGAAGTCGGGATCGGAGTCGGTGTCGATCGCGTCAAGCCCGTGCAGTACGGCAAGCCGCTCCGGCGCCGCCACGGCGCGGCGGACCTCAACCGGCAAACCAGCCTGCTTCGTCACCTTGCTATCCACCAAGCCCCCTCGCTTGCAGGCCCCACCCGCGGTGGCGCGCACCTTGCGCGGCCGTCGCGCGCCGGAACTTTTGTAGCAAGCAATCGTTACCCCACCATGTTTCGCCGGCGATGGTTTTATCCACCATCCCGGCTGCACGACAGGAACGCCGCCAATGACCAAGATCGCCCCTGAAAACAAAGCCCGTCAGGGGCGCTGGGGTTGGCACGGCCTGCGCATATTGGTCGCCGCGTTGCTCCTGGCTTTCATTGCTTGGGGAGCGGCCGAGATTTATGGCCAAAAGATCGATCCAGATAGCCCTGAAAGCCAGGGGCAGCCCACCGGCCAGACCGCGCCGGCCAACCAGAGCGCGCCAGCCGGCGAGGGGCAGTCGGGCGGCTAGGGTTTTCCTCGTCATTCGTAATCGCATCAGGCGGCCTTTGCCTGGGCGGCTTGCGCCGGAACCAGGACGTTCAGTGCGCCAGGGTGGATCTGGATTGTCGTTTCACGCTCCAGCTTGACCAGTTCGCCGTCGATGACGGCGCCGAATTTCTTGCTCCCTGTATGGATTTTCACGATTGCCTTGTCGGCCTGATGGGTTTCGACATGATCGCTGTCGCGCCACCTGCCTCGAGCCATGTCGAAGAGCGCCCTGACCAACTCGCCACGCTGCCGCGCCACGGTGACATAGATGCCGAGCACGCCGCCGGCAGGATTGTCGGCATAAGGCAGATGGCCTTCGCCAAACAGATTGTTGGAAATGCCGATGCCGCTGATGCGGGTCACGATCTCGGCTTCGCCGACCGTCAACGTCACCTTCATGGCGGGAGGATTGTTGATCGTCGTCCAAGCGGCCTTGGCCGAAGCGCGAATCTTTCCCAGGCGCGAGGCGAATTCCATATTGTCGCGCAGCTTCACCATCCTGGCGTGCAGGCCGATCGAGAACTGATGCACGAACGGCCGGCCATTCGCGCTCGCGATATCGACCGCCATGATCTCGCCGTCGGCAAAGGACTTCAGCGCGCCATCGATGGTCTGCGGAATTCCAAGGCCGCGGGCGAACAGGTTCATTGTTCCTGCAGGCAGGACGGCCAGCGCCTTCTTGCCATTCATCAGCCGCCCCGCGGCGGCCGAAATGGTGCCGTCGCCGCCACCGGCCAGCACGACGTCGATGTCGCGCCGCGCGGCGACCTTGTCGAGCGCCGCGACAATCTCTTTGCCGGCGACGATGTCGATATCGATGGAGTGACCAGCCGCCTCAAGCGTCTGGCGCATGCGGTCGGTTAGCGCGGAAAGATCGGTGGTCCGCAAGGTGCCGCCGTCCCGGTTCAGCACCGCTGCAAATCGCATGCCCCACTCCGTATTCTTTTTAGCGGCCGGAATGCCAGCCGCAGGCTGAAACGGGCAAGCTTGGCAAAGGTTCCATCGGCCGGGCGGGAATGTCGGGCGATTCCGCGGACTTGCCCAGGGTATTTCGATGCTCCCGTTTTTTCGGAACAAGCGCCTTGTCACAACGTTGTGATCCCATTGGAGGCGCCGCCTTCGGTCTCCCGGCAAGTGGTTTGCCGATTGCGGCGCGCATGAGATCACGCAAGAGGAGACTTAATCATGATCCGCACACTGTTCGCGACGACTGCACTCGCAACGCTGATCGCTACCGGTGCGTTTGCGCAGTCAACGACGGCCCCGGCGACGACCCCAGCGCCGGCTGAAGCCCCTGCTACCATCGCGCCGGCGCCGCAACAGGCCGACGGCGCGCTGATGACCAATATCATCGGCGAGTCCGTGTACAATGGCACTGGCGACGATGCGCAGAAGATCGGTGACGTCAGCGACGTCGTCCTCGATGAAAACGGCCAGGCGAAATCCGCCATTATCGGCGTTGGCGGCTTCCTCGGCATAGGCAGCAAGAACGTCGCCTTCGACTACGGCAAGTTGCAATGGGTCGAGAGGAATGGTGACCGCTGGCTCGTCGCCGAGACGACGAAAGAAGCGCTGACGGCGCTGCCCGACTTCGACCGTAAGCCCTACGATCCGGCCTCGGCGCCTGCTTCCACGGCGCAGAACGACCCGCAGAAGCCGGTTGATCTCAACGCCGCGCCGTCAGAACCGGCGGTGAAACGCGCTGACGGCAATCTCGCAACCAACATCATCGGCGAGAATGTCTACAATGGCACTGGCGACGATGCCCAGAATATCGGCGACGTCAACGACATCGTGCTGACCAAGGATGGCAAGGCGCAGTCGCTGGTGATCGGCGTCGGCGGCTTCCTCGGCATGGGTGAAAAGAACGTCACCTATGATTTCGCCAAGGCACGGTGGGCCGAAAAGAACGGCGATCGCTGGCTGGTGGCGCAGACGACCAAGGAGGAACTGCAGGCGCAGCCTGATTTCGACCGCAAGCCCTATGATCCGGCGCCGGTGACGACAACCTCCGACGCAACGCAGCCGACTGCTCCCGCTGCCCCGACGGCCGTTGCACCGGCTGACAATGCTCAGCCAGCGGACAAGACCGCGGAAGCTCCGGCCGGTACAAAAGCCACCGATCCGACGCAAACGGCAGCGATCGACAAGTCCACACTGACCGAAATGCCGGTCGGTAACATCAGAGGCGACGACCTGAAGGGCACCACCGTCTATGGCGCCAACGACGCCAAGGTCGGCGAGATCGGCGACGTCGTGCTCACGCCCGACAGCAAGCCGGATGCCGTCATCATCGATGTCGGCGGCTTTCTAGGCATCGGCGCCAAGGAGGTCGCGGTCGGCATGGACAAGCTCAAATTCATGACCGACAAGGACGGCAACAAATATCTCTACACCAACTTCACCAAGGAGCAGCTGCAGGCGCAGGCTGCGTATGACAAGGGCAGCTATGCCGAGAAGCGCGACCAGCAGCGGATGATGGTACAGTAAGGGAATAGGCAGTAGGGATTGGGCAGTAGGCGAAACCGAGTGACGAGGCAATCAGGCCGCCAGAACATTCTACTGCCTACTGCCTACTGCCTACTGCCTACCACATATCCACCACCCCTTCGTCCGTCAGCTCTGCAAGCGCCAACGACTGGTCAAGATGCTCGGCGCGCCAGGCAAGCAGTCGCTCGGCAAATTCAAGCCGCACGCTGAGATAGGCCGGGTCGGCGGCAACGTTGGCCAGTTCGCCCGGATCCTTCTGCATGTCGAAGAGCAGCGGCGGCAGGCCGCCGCCGAAATGCACGTATTTGAATTTTTCCGTACGGATGACGGCGAGGTTGCACTGGCGCGAGCCGATGCCGAAATGCCGTTCGGCCTCACCGCTGGCAATCGAGCGGAAGTCGAACTCCCAATGCGCCGCGTCGCGCCAATCCTTAGGCGGTTCATCTTGCAGGAACGGTTTTAGCGAGCGGCCGTCGAGATGCAGCTGGGCGTCGGCGTCCAGCAGATCGAGCAAGGTCGGGAAGATGTCGACGGCCTCGGTGAAGTGGTTGACGGTCGAGCCGGCTGCATTGCCGTGACGCGGGTCGCGCACGATCAATGGGATGTGATAGCTGCCGTCGAAGAAGCCGCCTTTGCCCAGCATGAAATGGTCGCCCATCATCTCGGCGTGGTCCGAAGTCAGCACGATGATGGTGTCATCCCATGCATTCGCCGTCTTGATCGCTTGCCAGATGCGGCCAAGCTGCGCGTCGACCTCCGAGATCATGCCGTAATAGATCGCGCGGATGGCCCGGATGTTGTCGTCGCCCCAGTCGCGCACGTGGCCGTCGGTGCCGGGGCGGAAGCTTCTCCGCTTCTGGCGACCAAGGTCGTAAGCCAGATAGGGATGCCTTTGCGCCTCGGCCTGCCAAGTCTCGACATGGCGGAAGGGCGGTCCGTCCGCCGGATCATACAGCGTGTTGTAGGGCCGCGGTACGACAAAGGGCGGATGCGGGCTGATGAAGGAGACATGCGCGAACCATGGCGAATCCTGTTCGTCCAGCCAGCGAATGAATTCGCCGGCAAGAAAAGCGGTCGGCGTCTCGTCCCTGGAATAGACAGGCGGCGCGCTGGTCACGGCGTCGCCCGCTTCCCCGCCTACGGGGCGGTGAATGCCGGGAGAGCCCGCGCTGGTGTCGACGCCACGTGCCTTCAGCCATGACAGCCATGGTTTCTGATGCTCAGGCAGGAACTGGCGAACGCTGAAGCCGGGCAGCACGCCCTCATAGCTTTTCAGCCGGGGATCGCCCGGCGCCATCGTGCGCGGATCGGGCGAGACGTCGGTGTAGCCGAACAAAGTCGGATCATAGCCGAGGGCGCGGGCCGAAAGCGCCATGTTGCCGTGGCGGGCGTCGAGCGGCGTGCCGTTGCGGCAGACGCGATTGTTCATCTGGTAGAGGCCGGTGTAGAGGCACGCGCGGGCCGGCGAGCAGGGCGCCGCGCCGCCGTAATGCCGCATGAAAAGGACGCCTTCGGCGGCGAGCGCATCGGCATTCGGCGTCTTCACCACGGCATGGCCGGCAGCCGACAGGCAATCGCCCCGCCATTGGTCGCAGGAGATCAATAGGATGTTCGGGCGTCTGCTTTTCGCGGCCAATGCTCTATCCTGTCACGTCGGGAAGACGTTCAATGAACCGGAATTTGGCGGCAGCGCAAGCCTGTCAGTCTTGCTTAAATGGTGAACGAAAATTTCCTGCTGTTCACTATTGGGATACAGTCCATTCTGAGTTTGCCGCCTTTGCCATTGCCAGGCGCCCCTCATATAGGCGTGGACAGCGGCAAGAGCCGCAAACCGAAGGGAAGGAGCAAGACAATGCTCGACCAGATCAAGGGCCTGCATCACGTGACGTCGATGGCCGGCGATGCGCGCCAGAACAATAATTTCTTCACGCACAAGCTCGGCCTGCGCCGGGTCAAGAAGACCGTCAACTTCGACGCGCCAGATGTCTATCACCTCTATTATGGTGACGAGCACGGTACGCCCGGCTCGGTGATGACCTATTTTCCGTTCCCGGACATTGCCAGGGGCCGCCATGGCGTCGGGGAAGTCGGTACCACGGCCTATTCGGTGCCGGCCGGCACGCTCGGCTATTGGGAAAAGCGCTTCGCCGATGAAGGCGTTGCGGGTGTCTCCCGCGAAGAGACGTTCGGCGAGAAGCGGCTGGCCTTCGCCGGTCCCGACGGCGACGGTTTCGCGCTGGTCGAAGACAAGGCGGACAGCCGCGCGCCATGGTTGAAAGGCGGCATTCCCGCTGATGAGGCGATACGCGGCTTCCACTCGGTCTCGCTCAGATTGAAGGATGGTGGCGCCACGGAAGAGCTGTTGAAGTTCATGGGCTATGAGCAAGTGGACAAGTCCGGCAGTGTCAGCCGGCTCGCCATCAAGAACGGCAACGGCGCTGATGTCGTCGATATCGAATCGCTTCCTACCGCGGGCTTTGCCAATCTCGGCGCCGGCTCGGTCCACCATGTCGCCTTCGCGGTGGAGAACCGCGCCCAGCAGCTCGAAGTGCGCAAGGCGCTGATCGATACGGGTTATGGCGTGACGCCGGTGATCGACCGCGACTATTTCTGGGCGATCTACTTCCGAACGCCGGGCGGCGTGCTGTTCGAAGTCGCCACCAATGAGCCGGGCTTCGACCGCGACGAGGACACCGCCCATCTCGGCGAAGCCCTGAAACTGCCGACGCAGCACCAGCATCTGCGGCCCTATCTTGAAGAGCATCTGCAGAAGCTGGAAGGCTGAGACGATGAGCAAGGAAGCTTACATCCATAAGGCGCTGCCGGGTTCGCCCGGCGGCCCGCTGCTCTTCGTCTTTCACGGCACCGGCGCGGACGAGAGCCAGCTGCTGTCGCTCGGGCGCGACCTCGCGCCACAGGCGACGATCGTATCGCCGCGCGGCGATGTTTCCGAGCATGGTGCGGCGCGTTTCTTCCGCCGCACCGGCGAGGGCGTCTACGACATGGACGACCTCGCGCGGGCGACCGCCAAGATGGCCGGTTTCATCAAGGCGCAGGTGGCAGCGGCAAGGCCATCTTCGGTCTTGGGTCTCGGCTATTCCAACGGCGCCAACATCCTGGCGTCCGTAATGTTCGCCGCGCCCGAGCTGTTCGATGCGGCGGTGCTGATGCACCCGCTGATCCCGTTCGAACCGCAGGTGCAGGGCAGCCTTGCCGGACGCCGCATCCTGGTCACCGCCGGCAAGCGCGACCCGATCTGCCCGCCCAACCTGACATCCCGGCTGGAGGCCTATTTGCGCGCCAATGGCGCCGATGTCACAGTGGAGTGGCACGATGGCGGCCACGAAATTCGACCAAACGAGATCGAAGCGGCGAGGCGGCTTTTTGCCGATGCGCCGGTTGAAGGAGCAAGCGATGCCTGACGAATTGCCTGAGATCGAACTCGAGGACCGCGGCTCGAAGGGACGTTATGTGCTGCGCGGACCCGGCGGCGCCGAGGCGGAAATGACCTTCACCAAGGTCGGCGAGCACCAGATCATCATCGATCACACCGAAGTGCCGGACGTGTTTCGCGGCCAGGGCGCCGGCCTTCGGCTTGTCACACGCGCCGTCGAGGACGCGCGGGCAGTGGGCAAGAAGATCATCCCGCTCTGCCCCTTCGCCAACGCCCAGTTCCGCCGCCATCCGGAATGGGCGGATGTGCTGAAGCAATAGACCTTTTTCCCTTCTCCCCTTGTGGGGTGAGTTGCCGGTCGCCGAAGGCGAATTCATCGTGCCAGTGGCACGATGAAAGGCCGGCGAACGCCGGGACGCTGCGAAGCAGCGGGGACCCGGCAGGTGGTCGGAGTCGCTCAGCCACAAGAGCGAACGCCTCTCTGGCATTTGCGCAGTTCGGCCTTCTTGCCTAAGTACACAGTTCGCCGCGGTTCGTCCGCTCCTGCCAATTGACCGAATGGCTTCCTAATGACCGAACCCGATCTCGTCCCCGTCTTCGACGGCCACAACGACACGCTGCTGCGACTGTACCAGTCGAAAGACACAGACGTCGAAAAGCTGTTCATCGAGGGGACGCAGGGCGGTCATATAGACCTGCCGCGCGCCAAGAAGGGCGGCTTTGCCGGCGGCATGTTCGCGATCTTTCCACCGCCGGTCGAGAAGAGCAAACGTGCTGCGGTGCCGCCGGCGCCGAGCGACAATGAGCCATTGCCGCCGGAACTGCCGCGCGCTGATGCGCTCAATTCCACCATCGGCATGGCCTCGATCCTGTTTCGGCTGGAGCGCGCGGGCGCGCTGACAGTCTGCCGCAGTGCCGGTGACATTCGCGAGGCGATGGCGAAAGGTTCGATCGCGGCGGTGTTTCATATTGAAGGCGTCGAGGCGATCGATCCCGAACTTACCTTGCTCGACGTGCTCTACGAAGCCGGCCTGCGCTCGCTCGGCATTGTCTGGAGCCGCCCCAACGCCTTCGGCCATGGCGTCCCGTTCCGCTTCCCGTCGTCGCCCGATACTGGACCGGGGCTGACCGATGCCGGCAAGGCGCTGGTCAAGGCCTGCAATCAGCTCAAGATCATGATCGACCTGTCGCATCTCAACGAAAAGGGCTTTCGCGATGTCGCCGCACTCAGCGATGCGCCGCTGGTCGCCACCCATTCGAACGTGCATGCGCTGTGCACCCATTCGCGCAACCTGACGGACTGGCAGCTCGGCGCTATCCGCGAGACCGGCGGCATGGTCGGGCTCAACTTCGCCACCGGCTTCCTGCGTGAAGACGGACGGATGAATTCGGACACTAGCCTCGACATCATGGTGCGCCATGTCGACTCGCTGCTGCAGGCGCTGGGCGAGGACGGCGTCGGTCTCGGCTCCGATTTCGACGGGGCGATGATTCCGGCCGTCATCGGCGACGTTGCCGGTCTGCCGAAGCTGATAGATGCGCTGGCCGCGCGCGGTTTCGGACGCGCGTTGATCGAGAAGATAGCCTATCGCAACTGGCTGAGCGTTCTCGAAAGAACCATAGGCTGAGGCTTAAGCGCCCATGCGCTTCAGCCAATCCTGGCCGCCGCGATCCCTGATCATCGGCAGCGGGTTCTCCCAGTCCAGCCGCGCGCAGATGCGGTAGACTTCCAGCGTCTCGGCGCTCATTTCGCCGCGCTTGTAGAAGTACATGGCGGCGGCATAGCGGGTACGACCCGACCATTTTTCGCCGAGCGGCGTGTTGACCAGCTGCCACTGTTCGGCGGCTTCCGTCTCATCATCCGGTTCGTCGGCCATGATCAGAAATCCGCCGGCGGATTGGCGGTGCGGCGGTCGAGCTTGATGAAAGGACGGGCCACCACCTTGGCCCGCTTCATCAGCTTCTGGTACTGCAACTCGCGCATGGCGTAGATCTCGACCCAGAGGTCTTCCACCATCGTATCACCATAGGGACGCGTCAGCGAGGCGATGGCAATGTTGCGCTTGGCCATCGGCGACCACATGGCGGCGCTGACCAGGCCGACCTCCTGATGCTTCTTGTGATAGACGATGGCGTGTTCGGCCGGGATGTTGCCTTCGATCTCCAACCCGACCAGCACGTAAAGCAGCTTGCGTTTGGCACGGGCTTCGAGGATGGCGCGGCGGCCATTGAAATGGCCTTTTCCCAGGGCGACCATAAAGCCGAGACCGATCTCGTCCGGCATGCGCAGACGGTCGGCGCGAATGGCATGGTCTGCGGTGGTGAAGTCGGCATTGGCGACGATGAGGCCGGCTTCCAGCCGGGCGCGGTTGAGGGCGGCGTAGCCGATGGCGCGGATGCCGCGCAGTTCGCCTGCCGTCATCAGGCGGTCCCAGAGGCTGAGCGCTTTTTCGGCCGGCACGAACAGTTCGTAGCCGAGATCGCCGGTGAAGCCGGTGCGCGAGATGGTGATAGTGCCGCCATCGTGCGGGAACTCGGCGAGATCGAACACTTTGAGTTTTTCAACGCCGGCAAAGCCGGCCTCGCGCAGCACGGCGAAGGAGGTTGGGCCTTGCAGAGCGAGACCAGCGACGCTTTCAGTCTCTTCTTCGACGGTCACTTCGAAACCGATGGCGCTGTCGAGCAGCCAGGGCAGGTGCCGCTCCTGCGAACACAGGCGGAAGCGGGTCGGCGACAGCCGGAACAGCGTGCCGTCATCGAGGACAAAACCTTCGTCGTCGCACCATGCGGTGTAGTGGACGCGGCCGGGTTTCAGCTTGGTGACATCGCGCAGCGTGACGCGATCGAGGAAGGCTTCGGCATCCGGCCCCTCGATGCGGTATTTGGTCATCGGCGAGATGTCGAACAAAGCCGCCTGGCTGCGGATGGCGAAATATTCGAGTTCCTCGTCCCACAGCGAATGCGGCGCGCGATAGCCGGCCCAATTGTACCAGTCCTGAGTTTTGGCCACCGCATCGATGCGCGGCTGGAACGGCGTGCCGAGACGCAAGGTGCGGAAATGGCCCTGCGCTGTGGTGCGGGCGGCGTTGTTGATCGGACTCGTCATGACGACATTCCTTCGCCGTAGAGTGCGGCGTTGACTGGCTGAAACATCCGGTCATCCCTTCGTCGCTATGATGCGCCGCGCCGCATTAAAACCGGGAGCACCCGAAACGCCGCCGCCTGGATGCGAACCGGCGCCGGCCAGGAACAGCCCCTCGATCGGCGTGTCGTAGCCCGACCAGCCGGAGACCGGCCGCGACATCAACATCTGGTCGGCCTGCAATTCGCCGTGGTGCCAATGGCCGCCCGGCATGCGGTAGTTGGCTTCGATATCGGCTGGCGTCAAAAGCTCGGCATGCAGCACGGACTTGCTGATACCGGGGGCGTAGGCTTCGAGCTGCGCCATGACAGCGCTGAGGAATTTCGGCTTGCCAGCGTCCCAGCCCTCTTTCAGCGCATAAGGCGCGTATTGCACGATCGCCGACAGCACGCAGGCGCCGCTTGGCGCGAGCGACGGGTCGGAGAGCGAGGGCAGTGTGATCTCCATCACCGGTTCGGCTGAGAACTCGCCATATTTTGACGGGTTGAAGGCGCGCTCGACATGGTCGGGCGAGGGCGCGATGACCAGACGGCCCTTGTGATTATCGGCGCCGACGCCGGAAAATTGCGGTTGCCGTTCGAGCGCCAGATGGAGCTTCGCCGCGTCGCCCCTCATGCGGATGTTCTTTACCTTGCGCACGAAACCCGTGTCGAGCTCGCGCGGGCCGACGAGATCGAGCATGGTCGTCGCCGGGTTGATGGCGGAGACGATCGTTCTGGCGTGCAGCACCTCGCCGCCGTCGAGGGTCACGCCGAGGGCGCGCCCTTTCTCGACGACTATTCTGGCCACGGGCGCTGCCGTGCGGATGGTGACGCCGGCTTTCTCCGCCGCCGCGCGAATGGCGGCAACGACCGCACCCATACCACCTTTCGGCAGCATCTGTGCCCCGGCCGCACCGTCAGTCTCGCCGGCCAGCCGGTAATAGAGGCCAAGCAGCGAGGTCGGCGAACGCGGGCCGAGGTGGCTGCCAAGCGTGGCGTCGAAGGCAAGCAGGCCCTTCAGCCTGAGATCGGCAAGCTGTTCGTCGAGCAGGTCGGCGACGTTCAACAGGAGCACCCGCAGGAAATCGCGCATGTCTTCCTTGCCGAGCTTTTTCAGCGCCACGGCCGTCTGGCCGAGCGCTGCGGTTTCAAGCAGGGACATGCCACCGAGATCGGGCGGGCGCCGCGACAGGAACGGTTTCAGGATGCCGGCATAGCGCATGAGTTGCGCGCGCAATTCCTTCCAGGCGGACTGCTCGGACGGAGTGGAGCCGGTCAGCACTTCGCCATAGGCGCCATGCAGGACAAGCGGCGGGCCGTCCCTCGCCAAGGCGACCGACGGAATGAAGTCTGCGCGGGCGACCTGCAGCCCGTGTTTCTCCAGCTCCAATATCTTCACCACGTCGGGGTGCAGGCGGTTCAGCACATGCGCGATCGAGGAGACCCGAAAACCTGGCGCAAACTCTTCGGTGCGCGCCGCGCCGCCGACATCGCCGGCCGCTTCCAGCACCAGCACCTTGCGGCCGGCTTTCGCCAGAGTGGCGGCAGCGACAAGGCCGTTATGGCCGCCGCCTATGATGATGGCATCAAATGACGTCATGGGCCGGGCTCATATGGGAGGTCGATTTGGCGAGGTCGCGCAGGATCTCGGCTGCCGCATTGCGGCCGGGTGCGCCCATGACGCCGCCGCCGGGATGTGTCGAGGAGCCGCACATATAGAGCCCGCCGACCGGCGAGCGGTATTGTGCGTAGCCCGGCACCGGGCGGTTGAACAGCAGCTGGTCGAAGGTCAGCTCGCCCTGGAAAATGTTGCCTTCGGTGAGGCCGACCTCGGCTTCGATCTCGCGCGGCGTGCGCACCTCCATATGGACGATGCGGTCGCGGAAGCCTGGCGAGTATTCGGCGATCTGCGCAACTACGCTTTCGGCGAAACCGTCGCGGTCGGCATCGGTCCAGTCCTGGCCCTTGACCTTGGGCGGTGCGTACTGCACGAAGCAGCTCATGAAATGCTTGCCCGGCGGCGCCATGGTCGGGTCGAGCGTCGTTGGGATGACCATGTCGAGGAATGGGTCGGCCGACCAGCGACCGGCCTTCCAGTCGTCATAGGCGCGCTCCATGCGCTCCATGGAATCGGTGAAATGCATGTCGCCGCGATAAACGGGTGAATCCTTCGGCAGTGCCGGGAATTCCGGCAGAGAATCCAGCGCGATGTTGACCTTGCCGGAGGAGCCGCGGATCTTGAAGTTCCTGACCCGCCGCAGGAAAATGTCGGGCAGTTCCTTCTCCTCGACCAGTTTCAGGAATGTGCGTTTGACGTCGGCGTTGGAGACGACGAGCTTGCCGTAGACCTCCTCGCCGCCGGCCAGCACCACGCCCTTGGCCTTGCCTCGGCTCACCAGCACATGGTCGACCTCGGCGCCGGTGCGGATAGCGCCGCCGGACGCCTTGAATGAAGCGGCGAGCGCCTTGGTGACGGCGCCCATGCCGCCGCGCGCATAGCCCCAGGCGCCGACCGAGCCGTCGACCTCACCCATATAATGGTGCAGCAGCACGTAGGCTGTGCCGGGCGACATCGGCCCGAGCGCGGTACCGATAATGCCGGACAAAGCGAAGTTCGCCTTGATGACATCGGTCTCAAAATATTCGTCGAGGAATTCCGAGATCGACATGGTCCAGAAGCGCAGCGTCAGCGCCATTTCTTCTGATGACAGGCCGACGAATTTCTTGCCGAGATAGAGAAGCTCTCCGAGGTCGCGCGGCTTGAGACTGGCCGGGTCCGGTGCGGTGCGCATCAGCAGCGGCTGGATGAAACGGCACTGCCGCGTCACGTCGCGCGAATAGCGGTCATAGGCCTCCGCGTCGCGCCTGGAGAAGCGGGCGAATTCGCGCCGGTGCGCATCGTGGTCACGGTAGTTGGCGAGGTAGTCGCCGTCGCGGGTGAACACGGCGCCGCCTTCATAGGAAATAACCTGCAAGCCGAAACGCGGCAGTTCGAGGTCGCGCATGATCTCGGGGCGAAACAGCGAGCAGACATAGGAGCAGTTGGAGTAGAGGAAGCCCGGCGTCAGCTCGCGGCTGGTGGCGGCGCCGCCGACCCAGTCGTTCTTTTCCACCACCAGCACGTCGAGCCCGGCGCGTTGCAAATAGCTGGCGTTGACCAGGCCGTTGTGTCCGCCGCCGATGACGATCGCATCCCAAGCTTTCATTCGCGCCCAGCCTTCATGGTGCTCGACCCTTCATTTTTCGCGTGATTTGTCGCCGAATGCGCGGAATTTGGCACGGCAGCGGCTATTCTGTCCAGCCGTTCTGAATGAATGTTCAACAAATGATATTGCGTTTTCCTGTTAATACGCTACGCTTTGCCGGCATTCGAACCTGCGCAATTCGGCTGACGGGACTTAAGGTCTGATGATCGAAACGGCAGATGGCGAGCCGGAATATGACGACGCCGCGATCCGCTTCCTCGAGGCGCTGTGGGGCGAGGGCTATCTGTCGCCGGGCGGACCAGACGAGGTCGACCGGGTGGTCGAAGGGCTGTCGCTCAGGGGCAAGACGATCCTCGACATCGGCTGCGGCTCCGGCGGCATCGCGCTGCATCTGGTGGAGCGCCACGGTGCTGCTCATGCCACCGGCTTCGACATCGAGCGGCCGGTGATCGAGGCGGCCAGAAAGCATGCCGCTGCACGAGGGCTTTCAGACCGCGCCAGCTTCGTCCAGGCGCCGCCGGGGCCGCTGCCTTTTGCCGACGCTTCGTTCGATGTCGTCTTCTCCAAGGATGCGCTGGTGCACGTGTCCGACAAGGACGCGCTGTTTGCGGAAATCTTCCGCGTGCTGAAGCCGGGCGGCGTCCTTGCCGCCTCCGACTGGCTGATCGGCCATGACGGCGAGCCGTCATCTGAGATGAAGGCCTATGTCGCGGCCGAAGGCCTGTCCTTCGCCATGGCCTCGCCGGCACGCTATGCGCAAGCGATGCGCAGCGCCGGCTTTGCCGATGTCACTGTGAAGGACCGCAATTCTTGGTACCGCGAGGTCGCACGCGGCGAGCTGGAAAGGCTGAAAGGCCCGCTCTACGAGACGGCGGCAGTCGCGGTCGGAGCGGCCTATGTCGACAAGAACATCAAGACCTGGGAAGCCATGCAGAAGGTGCTTGACAGTGGCGAGCACCGTCCCACTCATCTTCGCGGGTGGAAGCCGGCTGTGGTGGGATAGCCGGCAATGTGGAGCATGACGGCACCGATGAAAGCTGCAGCGCGCGAAGAGCGATCCTCCGACACGTCTGGAAAAACCGAGCCGGAAAAACGCGGCCGCAAGGCGTCGAAGGAGGTCAGGCAACAGCAGCTGATCGAAGCGACCATCGATTCGCTGGCCAAGCGCGGTTATTCGGAAACGACGATGGCCGATGTCGCTGACGGCGCCGGCCTGTCGCGCGGCATCGTCAACTTCCATTTCGAGAGCAAGGAGAAGCTGCTCGTCGCCACGCTGGCCTATATGGCCGACGAATATGCGGCGCATTGGCGCGTCGCGCTGACCAAGGCCGGCGAGGATCCAGCCCGGCAGCTGCGGGCGCTGGTCGCCGCCGATTTCGACCGTTCGATCTGCAACAAGCGCAAGCTCGCGGCGTGGTGCGCGTTCTGGGGCGAGGCCAAGTCGCGGCCGACCTACCAGGCGCTGTGCGGCGCGCGCGACGCGGCCTACCAGAAGATCTTCATCGACCTCTGTGCCACGCTCAAGCAGGGCGGTGGTTATGGCTATGAGCCGCAGGTCATGGCGCTGGCGCTCAGCGCCATGCTGGAGGGCTTGTGGCTGCGGCTGATGATGGGGACCGAGGACGTCACCCGTGAGAGCGCGCTACAGGCGGCAAACGAATTCCTGTCGGCCGCCTTTCCGAAGCACTACCCGCCGGACAGCGGACGTTGACAACAACCGGCGGATCCAAGCCGGAGCGAACAATCAGAAACAAAGAGGATGGAACAGCATGAAAAGAATAGCCCGACGCCTGACACTGACATTGGCGCTGACGGCGACGCTGGCTGGTTCGGCCGCGGCGATTGCGGTCCCCGCCGACAAGGACCTGATCGTGTTCGACTGGTCCGGCTATGAGGACCCGAGCTTCCACCCCAAATATGTCGAGAAGAACGGCGACTCGCCGACCTTCGCCTTCTTCGGCGACGAGGACGAAGTCTTCGAAAAAGTGCGCTCCGGCTTCAAGGCCGATCTTGGTCATCCCTGCTCGCAGAGCGTGACAAAGTGGCGCGAGGCGGGGCTGCTGCAGCCGCTCGACACCTCGAAGATCACCGGCTGGAAGGATCTCAATCCCGGCATCATGGCGATGAAGGATCTGGCCACCACTTCGGACGGCAAGGCCTGGTTCATGCCGTGGGACTGGGGCAACACCCAGCTCACCTACAACTCCGACAAGATCGACGCGAAGGATGTGCAGTCGCTGAAGGCCTTCGCCGATCCCAAGTTCAAGGGGCGGGTCTCGATCGGCGACAATGTCGACGACGCCTATGCGCTGGCCAGCCTTGCCATGGGGCTCAAGGACTGGACCAAGATGACGGACGACCAGTTCAAGCAGGCGTCCGACTTCCTGCGCCAGGTGCACAAGAATGTCCGCTCCTACTGGACCGATACCACGGACGTCGTCCAGTTGCTGAGCGGCGGCGAGGTCGATCTCGCCTGGGCATGGAACGATGCCACGGTACAATCCGTCGCTGCCGGTGTGCCGATCAAGTCCAAGAAGGATACGGACGAAGGCATCTCGACCTGGGTCTGCGGCTACGTGCTGTTCAAGGACGCACCCGGCAATGTCGACAAGGCCTATGACTACCTCAACGCGATCAACGATCCCGAGACCGCCAAGGTGCTGGTCAAGGACTGGGGTTATGGCCAGGCCAACGCCAAGGGCATGGCCGGCGTCGACCCGGCGATCCTGAAAGAAAAGGGCTATGACGATGTGCAGAGATTCGTCGACAAGACCCTGTTCCAATCGCCCGTGCCGTCGTCGCTCAAGCTCAAGATGATCGCCGAATTCGAGAAGATCAAGGCGGGGTACTAAAGCTCTGTCCGGCTTCCTCCGTCTGCCTGTCAGTGCGCCGGGCAGACGGTCTCGCCAAGGCCGCTGAAATTCCGTAACGTCGCCCGGCCGCTTTTCGCGATGAGGAGTTTCGCGCCATGAATTCCATGCTTCGCCGCCTTGCTCTTGCTGCCGCCCTTACGGTCGGCGCAGGCGCCGTGCTTGCTTATGCCGAAGGCGGCGGAGACCTCGTCGTGTTCGACTGGTCGGGTTATGAAGATCCGTTGCTGCACCCCGACTACACCGCCAAATACGGCGCCGAGCCGACCTTTGCTTTCTTCGGCGACGAGGAGGAAGCGTTCCAGAAGATGCGCGCCGGCTTCAAGGCCGACATCGCCCACCCCTGCTCGCAAAGCGTGACCAAGTGGCGCGCGGCCGGCATTCTGCAGCCGCTCGACACCTCCCGGATCGCCGGCTGGCAGGATCTCAATCCCGGCATCATGGCGATGAAGGATCTCGCCGTCACCGCCGACGGCAAGGCCTGGTTCATGCCGTTCGACTGGGGCAACACTTCGCTGCTCTACCGCACCGACAAGGTCACGGCGGAGGAAGCGCAGTCGCTGAAGATTTTCGCCGATCCCAAATTCAAGGGCCGCGTCACCATCGGCGACAATGTCGATGACGCCTATGCGCTGGCCAGCCTGGTCATCGGCCTCAAGGACTGGACCAAGATGACCGACGCGCAGTTCCAGGAGGCGTCCGCCTTCCTGCGTGACGTCCACAAGAACGTCCGCTTTTACTGGACCGACGACACCGACCTCAACCAGGCCTTTACCGGCAATGAGGTCGACCTCGTCTGGGGCTGGAATGAGACCTTCGTGACGCTCAAGGGCCAAGGCATGCCGATCGCCATGAACCGCGACACGAGGGAAGGCATATCCACCTGGGTGTGCGGCTATGTGCTGATGAAGGATGCGCCGGGCAAGCTCGATCAGGCCTATGATTTCCTCAGTGCGGTCAACGCGCATGCCGTGTCCGATTACTTGGTCAAGACCTTCGGCTACGGCCACGGCAACAGCGCCGGGATGGCCGCGATCGACCATCAGGTGCTGAGCGACCGTGGCTTCGACAATCTCGACAAGTTCTTGGACAAGACGCTGTTCCAGCAGCCGGTGCCGCCTGAGCTCAAGCAGCGCATGGTCACGGAATTCGAGAAGATCAAGGCCGGCTATTGAGCGACAGGACTGAAAGAACCGATGTCGTCATCGTCGGCGCCGGTTTCACGGGCCTGTCGGCTGCGCTTGAGCTGAGAAAGGCCGGCATCGATGTCGTGCTGCTCGAAGCACGCGACCGCGTCGGCGGCAGGGTCGAGGCTATTCGCAACGGGCTTGGCGAGCGCATCGACAGCGGCGGCCAGTTTTTCTGCGAAGACATGCCGGAGGTGACGGCGCTGGCCGCGTCCCGTGGCAAGGCCTTCGTCGAAACCTATGTGAATGGCGATTTCATCACCCATCCGTCGCTGTCGGTCGAAGAGGCCGAACGGATCTATCATGGCGCGATGGCAATCCGCGAGCGGATGAATGCGATCGAGCCGGACGATCCCTCGATCGCCGGCATGAGCGCTGCCGCCTGGCTCGAACGCCAGCCTGATCCCACTGACGCCAAGACGGCTTTCCGCTCGATGATCGAAGGCCTGTGGTGCCTGGCGATGGACAAGGTGCCGCTGTGGTACCTCATCGACAATGACCGCCGCATCACCAACGAGGTGCCCGAGCTGCAATATTCGCTGCTCGAAACCATGCAGTCGCTGGCCGAGGACATGGCGGGAGATCTCGGCGACAGGGTTTGGCTGAACGAGCCGGTTACGCGCATCGAGCACGGGCCGCAAGGGGTTCGTGCCGTCTCGGCAAGCAGCGCCATCGAAGCGCGAAAAGTGCTGGTCGCGCTGCCGCCGGCGACGGCCGCGAAGCTGGATTTCGCGCCCGCTCTGCCGCCGGCTCTCGCAAAGGCGCTCGGCGTCTGGGAAAGCGGTGCGGTGATCAAGATCCTGGTGCGCTATCCCACGCCGTTCTGGCGCGAGCGCGACCTGTGCGGCATGGTGATGTGGCGCGACCTGCCGGGCCTGTTCGCCTGTGACGCCAGCAAGGATGCGCAACATGCCGCGCTGGTCGTCTTCGTCGGCGGACCACTGGCGTTGCGTTGGCGTCCGCTCGCGAACGCGGCGCTGCGTGCGGAGGTCACGGCAAGGCTCGTTGATGCCCTTGGCCCGGAGGCGGCCGGCATTATCGATTTCAGCCAGCGCGACTGGATCGATGACCGCTGGAGCGGCGGCGCCTACAGCGACCTAATTGTCGATGTGACGGCACGGGATGCCGAGCGCACGATCCGTGCCGGCGCTGCCCCGGTTCATTTAGCATCGTCGGAACTGTCGCCGTCATTCCCGGGCTATGTCGAAGGCGCCATCGTGATGGGGCGGATCGCAGCCAAACAGATCGCGACGGAACTTAAAATTCTTAGTGGAGCATGATCTTATTCCGAAAATCGGTTCCCACTTTTCGGGATCATGCTCAGTCCGCCATCGCCACCAGGGCCTCGGGATCGTAGCCGAGGCGGACCGAAGTGCCGACGGGGATATCGTCGGCGCCGAAGTCGTTGGTCTCGGTGACCGACAGTGGCTTTTCCAATCCGGGTATCTCGACGATGAGATGGGTGATCTCGCCAAAATAGTGGCGTTCGACCACCTTGCCGGCCACTTCGAATTTCGCCGTCGCGTTGTCCCACAGCACGCGCAATCGCTCCGGCCTGATGCCCAGCATGGCGCCGCCGCCATTGCGCACGAAGGCCTTCGGCTTGTCGGTCCTGACCCGGCCGAAGCCCAGCGTGTCGACGACCAGCGAGGCGGCATTCTCCTCTATGATCTGCGCTTTTACGAAATTCATGCCGCCGAGGAAATCGGCGACCTGGCGGTTGACCGGCCGCTGGTAGATTTCCTTGGGCGAGGCGACCTGGGCGATCTTGCCGCCGAACATTACGGCGATGCGGTCGGACATAGCGAGCGCCTCATACTGGTCATGGGTGACCAGCACGAAGGTGATGCCGACCGCCTGCTGCAGGCGGCGCAGTTCGACCTGCATCTGCTCGCGCAATTTCTTGTCGAGAGCCGACAGCGGCTCGTCGAGCAGCAGCACCTTGGGCCGCATCACCAAGGCGCGGGCGAGCGCCACGCGCTGGCGCTGGCCGCCGGAAAGCTCGGTGGCGAGGCGTTTGCCAAGGCCGGTGAGCGACACCTGCGCCAGCCCTTCCTCGACGCGGCGCTTTTCTTCCGTTCCTCCCAGCCTGAGCCGTTTCAGCCCATAGGCGACATTCTGCTCGACATTGAGATGCGGGAAGATGGCATAACTCTGGAATACCATGTTGGTCGGCCGGCGGTTGGCGGGGATGCCTTCCATCGACTGGCCGCCGACCGAGATCGAGCCGCTGGTCGGGTTGTCGAAACCGGCAATCATGCGCAGCAGCGTAGTCTTGCCGCAGCCGGAAGGGCCGAGCAGCGAAAAGAATTCGCCCTCCTTGATGGTCAGCGAGGCGTCGTCGAGCGCCTTGAACGCCCCATAGCTGCGGGTAACGCTGCGGATTTCGATCATTGCTCGGTCGGTTTGGGGTCGATCAGATTGGGCCCGCTCGGACTTATCTTGCTTGGATGGTTCATCCTGAGGCCGTTCGGCCCGGGACTGCTCAGGCATAGAGGCCTCCCTCGCTCTGGGTGCGTCTGGCCGCATGGCGGCGCAGGATCTCGGCAACGGTCATCAAAACGAAAGAGGCAACCAGCAGCAGCGTGCCCAGCGCCAACACACCCGGCAGCTTGGCGGCAAAGCGCAACTGGCCCCAGATATAGATCGGCAGCGTCGTCTCGGTGCCGGTCAGGAAGAAAGCGATGACGAACTCGTCGAGCGAGATGGTGAAGCAGACCAGGAGGCTGGAAATGATCGCCGGCGCCACCATCGGCAGCGTCACCCGCCGGAAGGTGCCGAAGGCACTCTCGCCGAGATCGGCGGAGGCTTCTTCGAGGCTGCGGTCGAAGCCCTCGAAACCGGCGGTCAGCACCGTCATCGAATAGGGAATGCAGATCAGGACATGGCCGAGTACGACGGTGAACAGCGAAAGGCTCAAGCCCAGTTGCAGCATGACCAGCAGCATGGAGATGGCGAGGATGATTTCCGGCAGCACCAGCGGCGCCATGATCAGGCCATTGATTGTGCGGCGGCCGGGATAGCGGTAGCGGGTGATCGAGCGGGCGGCGAGGATGCCGAGCAGCGTCGCCAGCACCGATGCCGAGATACCGACGATCAGGCTGTTCCAGGCGGCGTCAAGCAGCGCCGGCGTCTTCGGCAGGTCTTGGTACCATTTCAGCGTATAGCCGGTGAGAGGAAATTTTGGCGTCGGCGCGGTGTTGATCGAGAAGATCGGCAGGAAGATCACCGGCAGATAGAGAAAGACGACGTAGAGGAAGGCGTAGGCGGACAGCCAGCCGCCGGGAAAAAGGCGCCGCCTCGCTGTCATCGCGCCAGCCTCTGCAGCGCGCGGATGATGAGCACGGTGGCGCCCGCCATCAGCGTCACGACCAGCATGGTGGTCACGGACAGTGCCGCGCCGAGTGGCCAGTTGGAGGCCTTATGGAACTGCGACTCGATGGCATTGGCGATCATCACGCCATCCTTGCCGCCGACCAGCCTTGGGGTGACATAGTCGCCGACGGTGGGGATCATGACGATGAGAGCGGCCGAGATGACGCCCGGCGCCGACAGCGGCAGCGTCACGCGCAGGAAGGAGCGCAGCGGGCCGTCGCCAAGATCGGTGGCAGCCTCGACCAAGGTGCGGTCGACCTTCTCGAGCGAAACGAAGATCGGCAGGATGGCGAAGGCCGCCCAGGCGTGTGTGAGCGTGATGATGACGGCGCTGGAATTGTAGAGTAGCGCGGTCGATGGTTCGTCGATGATGCCGAGGCCCATCAGGCCGGAATTCAGCACGCCATTATAGCCGAGGATGACTTTCCATGACATCACGCGCAGGAGATAGCTGGTCCAGAACGGGATGGTAATCAGGAACAGCCACAGGCTCTTGTGGCGACCGCCATGGAACGAGATGAAATAGGCGATCGGATAGGCGAGGATGACGGTGAAAAAGCTCACCGTCAGCGAAATGTAGAGCGAGCGCCAGAGCAGATCGCGGTAGATCGGCTCGGTCAGCGCGATGCGATAATTCTCCAGCGTGAATGTATGGTCGATGGTGAGGTAGTTCTGCGTCCAGAAGGAGTGGGCGAAGACCACCAGGATCGGCACCAGCAGCAGGATCAAAGCGTAGACCAAGGTCGGGCTGATCAGGGCAAGGCCCTGGACGGACTCGGACTGCAGAAGGGCGTTTCGCCTTGCTCGCGTCATGCGCCGCGTGGGCACCCCTTCGGCAGCTACCGTCATTGCAGCGACCCGGGCGTGATCTCGGTTGCTGGCTCGAACTGTTCCGCCATGATGCTCCCTTCGACCGGGCCGGCTGCCTGTTCCCAATTTTTGCGGAGCGCGCTTTGCTGGCCGAGCTCCAAGCTTGCCGGCTTTCTTTCATCATGAGCGCATCCGTGCATTGAAATCAAGCGCTATTTCTGTAATATTGATTGAACGGACATTCAAAATGGAGTGAAGAAAGCCGGCTTTCCTGGCCTTGGCGCTTCATGTTCTGTCCGGTGAAAATTACGCTCAGACGATGCGAGGCAATGATGGCGGCTGCAAGAGACCTAAGAGCGATGGAAATGGCTGACGGTGGCGATGCGGTCGAGCTGGCCAAGCGCCATCTCATCCAGCCCTGGCCTTATGCCGGCTCGGTCGGCAATGAAGCGCGTGCGCTGATTGGCGAGGGCGATGGCATCTACATCACCGATGTAACAGGCAAGCGACTGATCGACGGGCCGGCCGGCATGTGGTGCATCAATGTCGGCCACCGCCGCGAGGAGCTGGCCAGGGTGATGTACGACCAGGCGATGATGCTGTCCTACAACACGCCCTGGTATACGATGAATGCGCCGTCGGCCGAGCTCGCCAAGCGCCTCGCCGATCATGCGCCGGGCGATCTCAGCCATACCTTCTTCACCACCGGCGGATCGTCGGCTGTCGAGACGGCACTGCGCTTCATGCAGTTCTACAACAATGTGCGCGGGCGGCCGGAAAAGAAGCTGATCCTCAGCCGCGGCGGCGCCTATCACGGCTCGACCTATCTGTCGGCCTCGCTCAACGGCCGGCCGCGCGACCGCGACTGGATGGACGGCGCCGACGATCTGGTCGTCAAACTGTCCTCGCCAGACCCGTTCCGGCGGCCGAAAGGCATTGACATCGCCGCCTTCTGCGATTTCCTGGTCGATCAGTTTCGCGATACGGTCGCCCGCGTCGGCGCAGAGAAGATCGGTGCTTTCGTCGGCGAACCGGTGCAGGCATCCGGCGGCGTCGTCGTGCCGCCGGATGGCTATCTCAAGCGCATTCGCGAAATCTGCAGGGACAACGATATCCTCTATATCTCCGATGAGGTGGTGACCGGCTTCGGGCGGCTCGGCCATGTCTTTGCCTCCGGCGATGGCTTCGGCATCGACCCCGACATGATCACCTTCGCCAAGGGCGTTACATCAGGCTATTTCCCGCTTGGCGGCGTCATCATCTCGGAGCGGCTGCTTCAGGAAATGCGCCGTTCCAACCATCCCGATGCGATGTTCGGCCATGGCCTGACCTATACCAGTCATCCCATCGGCTGCGCGGTGGCGCTGAAGAACCTCGATATCCTGGAAGACAGCGTGCTGGCCCACACGCGCGATGTCGCGCCCTATTTCCAGGCGCAGTTGAAGACGCTGGAGGAACTGCCGCTGGTTGGCGAAGTCCGCGGCATGGGCCTGATGGGCTGCGTCGAGTGCGTAGCCGACCGCGAAAGCAAGGATCCGCTGCAGCTCGACAAGGATGTCGGCAAGCGCATCGACGCGCATTGCCACGAACTCGGCCTCCTGGTCCGGCCGCTGATCAACATGTGCGTGATGTCGCCGCCGCTGATCATCACGCGAGAGCAGATCGACGACATGGTGGCGATCCTGCGCGAAGGCATTTCGCGGACCATGGACGATCTGCGCAAAGAGGGCGTGTGGCAGGGGTGACTGGCAGTTCCGCCCCTACACCTGCGAGCGCATAGCCTCATTGAGGTTCCACATGTCCTTCTCCTCCGGCGCCGTCTCCAGGCCCAGCACCGGGATCTGCTTGCGCAGATGGTCGTGGTGGGTGCGCACACCGTATTCGAGGTCGGAGAGATAAAAACCCTCGAAGGCCTCCGAGATCATGGACTCGTTTGACCAGACGGAAAGCTGCACGTCCTCGTTCATGGTGTCCCGGTCGATGCGGTAGGCGAGATAGCGGGCGGCCGCCTGTTCCCGGGTCTCGTCGGGGTAGCGGTAGATGGCGCCGCGCAGCAGCGTCTCGCCGGTCGACAGCGGGAACTCCTGATAGAACTGCACCGATTCCGGCATGATCGACAGCGCGTTGTTGGGGAAGATGCCGTAATAGATCCAGGCCCTGCGCAGATGCTCCGGCAGGTGTGAGGCATCGGGCGTGAGCTTGATGTATTCGCGCACGCTCCAGCGCCGGCCGGCATGCGGATTGTAGGTGGCAAACGAGCGCGACACGCCGTCGATGAACGGCTCGTCGAAATAGGTCGAGCCGTAGAGATCCTGCAGCGCCGGATGCGCCATGGCAACGTGGTAGCCTTCATTGTCGACGTCGCGCACCGACTTCCAGTTGACCGGCGTCTTCTGTGTCCAGATGCCCCAGGACGGCACCATCTCGGTCACATTGTAGTGTGCCATCTCGGCCTCGATCGGCTTCAACAGTTCGGCCACCGAAGGCTGCGGGCCGCCCTTGCGAAAGCGGACAAAGATGAAGCCCATCCATATCTCGAGGTTGAGCGGCATCAGGCCGAATTCGGTCTTGTCGAGCTCGGGGAAGGAGCGCGGCCGGGCGGCGCCGCGCAGCGTGCCGTCGAGATTGTAGACCCAGCCATGGAACGGGCAGACCAGCGCGTTCTTGCAGGTGCCCTGGCTGTCGGCGACGACGCGGCTGCCGCGATGCCGGCACATGTTGTTGAAGGCGCGCACGATGCCGTCCTTGCCGCGCACGATGAGCGCCCGCTCGCCGACCACGTCCATAGTCAGATAGTCGCCGGCATTCGGCACGTCGCAGACATGGCCGGCGATCTGCCAATGGTTCCGGAAGACGTATTCCTTCTCAAGTTCGAGAAGCGCGTCGGAGTGATAACTCCAGCCCGGCAGACCCCGCCGGTCCCAATCATTGGGGATCGCCACGTCACGGAGATGCGGGTTCATAAAAAAGCTCTTCTTTTATTGAATACTCATTCAATAAAACCATATTTTACATTGAAATGCAATGGCTTGTAGAAATCACAACTTTTCAAGTCGGCACAACAGGACCAGCTGAAAGCCAGAAAATCCCGGAATATCCGGGCGTTAACCGGGGGCGTGAAATAGCTGTCCGGCATGCGGATTTGGCCGTGCCGAGCTTGCAAACACGGCCCGCTCCGAGACGAAAATACCTGGCGTCCGCAAATTCGATCCGCAGTGTGAGCTTGTTCATAGTGCGGCCGACAGGAAGCGGGCTTGGTGCGTTCGCGGCCCGCCTGTCGTCAACATTTGATTGCCCGGATGAAACAGCTTCGCAAACGCATCTTGCCGTCGGCACATGACCGGATCTGTCCGGATATGCCCGAATTTCTTGTTTCAAACCTGTTACGCGGGCAAGCCAAGCGCATCATTCGCCCGTTACCAGGCGCGCTTAGGTTCGTTTCATAAGAAAACGAAGGGGAGCAGCAATGCATACGAAAGTCGAGATCACTAGCAACGAACGACGCGCCAAACTGGCACTGCGTCAGCGCGCCAGCGACCATCCGGTTGCGATGTTCTCCATGCTGGGCGCCTGCGCTCTGGCCGTCATGTTCCTGACACCGGCTTCCGGTCCGGCTTTTGCTTCGCTCAACCCGCCGGCCAATGTTGTCCAGGGCGCGCCGACCACCATCAAGACCGCCCGGCTGCCGGAGCCGGAAATCGATTTTGCCTGCCAGGGTCAGGCCTGGGGCGCCGAGAGCGCGGAGTGCCTGCGCGTCATCGCCGCCCAGTCCGGCGTGCACAAGGCGCGTTCCGTCCGCATGATCGCCAACGCAGCGCCGCTGACCACGACACCCAACGTTTTCTGAACCTCCCGAGCGCTTCCTCCCGCGCTCGTTCTTGGCTCCCGCCGCTTCCCTCGGTCGGGAGCCTCTTTTTTAGGGCCTATCGATATTCGGGTGAGGCCGGCCTGCGCATGGAGGTTCCCTGCGCTTCCGGTGCTCGCGTACTTCAAGTACGCTCCGCTCCGGTTCTCGGGAACCACCATTCTCGACTCGGCCTGACCCGAATCTCGATAGACCCTACATGGGTGCTTCCGAAAACTTAGCCGGCGGCGGCGACCTGGTCGGCTATTGCCGAGAGTACGCCGCGGACGTCCAGCGTCGAGAACGGCTTTTCCAGGATTTGCGGGCGCTGCGGCGCCGGCAAGGCTTCGATCTCGGCCTTGGCGCCGATCAGGTCGCCGGTGACCAGCACGAAGCGTTTGGCCAGCGCCAGGTTGTCGGCGAGCAATTCGCGGTAGATGGCAATGCCGCTGGTGCCGGGCATGCGCAAGTCGGAAAAGACGATGTCTGGCGGCATGTGGCCGGTCAAGGTCGCCGCCGCCGACGTCCAGGCCGGCACGACCCGCGACTTGATACCCATCAGTTCCAGGATGTCGGAGAGGGAGCCGGCGACGTCGGGTTCGTCGTCGATGATCAGCGCATGGCGCAAGCCGCTGGAACGAGCCGGGCTGTCGCCGGCTGCTGCCGCGCCGCCGGTGATTACCGGCAGCTGGACGACGAAGCGCGCGCCACGCGGCAGCACCTCCTCGAACCAGATATTGCCGTTGTGGCGCTCGACGATCGATTTCGAGATCGACAGGCCGATGCCGGTGCCGACGCCGACCGGCTTGGTGGTGAAATAGGATTCGAAGATGCGGCTGCGGATCGCCTCGGGAATGCCCGGTCCGTTGTCCTCGACCGAAAACCCGGGGTTGCCGCGATCGCTGCGGAATGTCCGCACCTTGATCAGGCGGTCGCCGCCGATACCGGCCAGAGCGTGTTGGCTGTTGATCAGGAAATTGGCGGCCACCTGCGTGACGTGGTCGGCATCGGCCATCGCCAGCAGCGGGCCGGGCGCGAAATCGGTGTCGATGATGATGCCGCTCGAGCGTGCGCCATAGGCGGTTACTTCGAGTGCGGCGCGGATCACCTGGTTGAGATCGGTCTCGGCCTGCGCCGCCGGGTGCAGGCGCACCATCGACAGGAAGCTTTTGACGATGCGGCCGCAGCGCTCGGCAGCGGCGCGCACTTTCTCGGCGCGAACCTTGGTCTGCGGGTCGGTGGCGAATTCATGCAGCAGCGTCGACTGCGCAACGACCACGGCGAGCGGGTTGTTGAGCTCGTGCGAAACACCGGCCAGCAGTGAACCCATCGCCGCCATCTTCTCGTTCTGGTGCAGTTTTTCGCGCTGGCGGTTGATCTCTTCTTCGGCGCGCAGCTTATCGCGCAGATCGCGGATCGAACCGAAGATGAGCTGACGGTCAGCCACCCGCATCTCGGTCGCCGTCAATTCGATGGGAAACACCTCGCCGGCCGCATTCTGTGTCACGGTCTCAAGCCGTTGGCCAACCATCGGCGCGCCGCGGCCAGACATGTATTCGGCGCCCGAGACATAGCCCTTGCGGTAATATTCCGGCACCACGGTATCGAGCAGGTCCTTGCCGAGGATGTCGCTGCGCTGATAGCCGAACATCTTTTCGGCGGCCGGATTGAATTCGATGATCGAGCCGGTCTCGTCGATGACGATGATGGCGTCGAGCGACGCCTGCAGCATGGTGCGGCGGATGACTTCGCTGGCATGGGCGTCGGACGGCGAGTGCTCGATGGCGTCGCCGATGGCGAGCGCGATGATGTGCATCGTCGCCTCTTCCTCTTCGGTCCATTCGCGCTCGTTTAGGCAGTCATTGACCGCGAACGTGCCCCACAGATGACCGTGCGCGAACACCGATACCGACAGGAACGACTTGATGTGCTGCTTTTCGAAATCGGCCCTGAGGAACCCGTCGAGATCGCGCGTATGGCCGGCGAAGATCTTGCCTTGCCGCTCGTCCTCTCCAATCCGCTCCAGCAGCGGATCGGTATCGACGATCGACTGCATGATCACCGTCGGCGAAGCCAGTTCGCCGCCGAAGCGAGGATCGATCCAGTAGGCGGCGACCGATTGGGCGAAGCCCTGGCCGGGCAATTCGCGCAGCCTGAACAGGATGCCGCGCTGGCAATTCATGGCGCTGCAGAGCGTTTCGAGGATGGTTTCCATCTCGCGCTGCCAGTCGCCGGCATCGCGCAACCGGCGGACGACGCGCACAGCCGCCATCGCGGCGCTCTGGCGAGCGCCTTGCGGGTCCATACGTGGTGCTGGTTCAGCGGTCATGTCAGCCATCAGTAAAGGGCCGTCGAATTAGGCAGCTATGGAGCATTTCACGAAAAAGGTGAAACGCTCCATGTTTCAATGCAATCCCGAACGGAAATCGCTACGCACTGTTCCTGGAATTGCTAGAGCGTTTCACCGTTTCACGGAAACGGAGAAGCCTCTATCTCTTTGTTTTTACGCAATTCCGGGCGGAAAACCGCGTACACTTTTCCTGTAATTGCTCTAGTGCCCGTCACCGGTCGGCAGCGAGAAGATATAGCCTTCGCCGCGCACTGTGCGCAAAAATTTCGGATTGGCCGGATCGGTTTCGATCTTCTTGCGCAGCCGCATGATGCGAATGTCGACGGCGCGCGACGATTCAGGATCCTCAACAAAACCAATCGCCTCGGAGATCGCCGATCGCGTCAACAGCCGGTTGGCGCGGGTCAGGAAAACCTCCAGCACATCGAACTCGCTCTTGGCCATGTCGATGACGGCGCCGTTGGCGCCGGTGACAAGCCTGCCGTCGAGGTCGGCCTGGAACGGGCCGAAGGTCAGGCGGCGGCCGCCATCGGCTTGTGTCTTCGCCGCCTGGGGCGGGCTCGGCTGCGGAACGCGGCGCAGCACGCTGCGCACACGAGCCAGCACCTCACGCAACTCGTAGGGCTTGACGATGTAGTCGTCGGCGCCAAGCTCCAGCCCGACAATGCGGTCGAGTGCGGTGCCGGCAGCCGTGGCATAGATGATGCCGACCGGTATTTTCGAGCGCAGCCAGCGGCCGAGCGACAGTCCGTCCTCGCCCGGCATGGCGATGTCGAGAATGGCCAAATGAAACGATTCCGTCTCCAGCAAGGCGCGCGCCTCGGCCGCGCTTCCGGCCTGGGTCACATCGTAGCCGTTGGCGCCGAGATACTCGGCGACCGCGTCCCGGAGATCGGGCTCGTCCTCGACGATGACAATCCGTGCCCGCACTATGGCCTCGCTCCCGCTTTCAGCGGAAAGTAGATTGGGTATAAACATGATGTCCAGCACTCATATCCGGTTGCGGGGGAACGGGAAGAAAAACATGGCTGCACGATCCGTCATCGCGCTGGTTTCCGTCGCCGATGTGGTGGCCGGCGATCTTGCCGATCATCTCGACCGGCGCGGCCATGACGTGCGCGAGGCGCGGCAGCCCTGGGAAGCTGAATCCCTGCTTTCGGCCGGAGGCATCGATATCGTCATCGTCGGCGACAGCCTCAGCCAGGCGGAAGGGCGGGACCTGCTCAGGCGTTATGGCGGCGGCCAGAGCGCGGACGGGAAGGCGGGGCCGGATTTCATCCTGATCTGCCGGCCGGCCGATCTGGTCGACAAGGTGCTGGCGCTCGAGCTTGGCGCCGCAGATGTCGTCGAAAGTCCGCTCAATGTCAGGGAGCTTGCCGCGCGCATCGGCGGCCTGCTGACGCGGCGCGGCAGGTCCGCCCAGGAACTGATCGTGCTGGAAAATGCCACCGTCGATTTGCGGTCGGCCATCGTCATGCACCGTTCGGGTACGGAAGAACAGCTGTCGCCGGGCCAGGTGGCGCTGCTCAGGCTGTTTCTGGCCAGCCCGCGCAAGGTGCTGACGCGCGACGACATCATTGCGGCGGCGCCCGCCGAAAATGCCGATGCCTTCGACCGCTCGATCGATTCGCGCATCGTGCGGCTGCGCCGCAAGCTCGACACCGAAACCATCACAACTATACGCGGCGCAGGCTACCGGTTCGACCCGCCGACGCAGCGCGCCGACTGAGGGTCGGGAGGCTGGATTGTTCCTCGGCTCGCCCAAAAAAGCTGCGCAATCTCGGGCGCCATGCATAGGCGTCAGCGCACCACCAGAAGCGATGGTCCCGACGGCAATTCGCTGGCGACTACGATTTCGCTGGCGGCATGCGCGCGGTCCTTCAGGAGAACCGTGGCGAGACCGGCAAAGCCGAGCAGGCCTTGTGCATAGAGCAGTACCGAAAGCACGGAGGCTGCAGATTTCGTCTTCATCGGTTGTCCCCAAAAATCAGAACCGCGGGTGCTTCAGGATAAACCCGAAGTGCCCGCGTCGCCCACGGAGCCCCCCGTTGCGACGCGGGCCTTCGGTCCTCTCGGCAGCAAGTTGCCGGAGGGGCCGCGCATCCACTTCAACCCGAGGCCGACCCGCCAGAGGGCCCTGAGACGGTTGATGCGCAGACTGGAGACAATCCAGACCAAGGCTATGAACAGCGCGGCATGCAGCGTCGAAATCTCACCCGAATTCATCACCGCCAGTTTCGTCATCGGGGTGCCGGCTACTGTGCCGATGCCGCCGACGACAAATGCGGCGATGCTTATCCTGAAGAGCCAGGACAGGGTGGTCGATTTGATGCTCATTTTCGTTGGCGCCGGCTGTTCTCGTTGGGATGACTGTGCCGCGAGCCTGTAACCAGATCATGCCGCCCAGGCCGCGCTTTGTTGCAAGTCGGTTTCGAGCGAAGCCAATCTTCTTTCATATAAGGACATCAGCACTTTCGTTTGGGGGCGCGGTGCGTGATCGGGAGTGCGCAGCGAAGGCGGAGCACGCTTCCCTTGTCCACCTTGCTTGTTAACCAGAGGAAACAGATTCGAAACACAAACGAGCCTCAGCGAAGTCAGTCTGAAACATGGCGCGGGGATAAGGCGGCCACCGAATTGACGCCGGCAGGACCGGCAAAGAGGAGCCATCATGTACAAAGCCATTTCCGCCAAACTCATCAACGTCACCGCCGCAGCCGGCGGCGCCGCGCTTCTGCTTGGCACCGCCAACAGCACCGCCCATGCCGCGGCAAACCAGATCGTGGCGCGTGTTTCGCTGTCGCAGCAGACCATGGAAGTGCTGGTCGATGGCCGGCCGACTTTCGCCTGGAAGGTCTCGACCGGCGACAGTGCGCATGTCACGCCGACCGGCTCGTTCAAGCCGACCCGCATGCACGAGATGTGGCATTCGAAGAAATACGACAACGCGCCGATGCCGCATTCGGTCTTCTTCAGCGGCGGCTACGCCGTGCATGCGACCAACGCCATCAAGCGGCTGGGACGGCCGGCGTCGCATGGCTGCGTGCGGCTGCATCCCGACAATGCCGCCGACTTCTACCAGTTGGTCGAAACCTTCGGCCCGACCAACACCAGCATCGTCATCGTCAAGTAGCAGACTGCGTTTGGAGCGATGGTGCAGCGCAGCCGGCCAGGTCATGCCGCACCGCAAGTTCCCGCCTGAAGCTCCATCAGAGCTTCGCGGTAAATCAATCCAGTCAAAAAAGAGGCCGGAAATTTCCGGCCTCTTTTCGTTTGTTCGCTAACGCCGTTCGCAGCTCAGTCCGCGTGCACCGGCATCAGCTTCGGGTCTGGCTTTTCGGCGTGGTGCGGCAGGTCCTTGCTGGCGATGAAGGTGTAGAACATCGGCACCACGAACAGGGTGAACATGGTTCCGACCAGGATGCCGGTGAAGATCACGAGGCCCATCGAATAGCGCGCCGCCGCACCAGCACCACTGGACACGATCAGCGGCACGACGCCGAGCGCCATCGCCGCTGTCGTCATCAGGATCGGCCGCAAGCGCACCTTGGCCGAGGCGACGATCGCATCGCGCCGCCTCATGCCATGCAGCTCGCGCTGCTGGTTGGCGAACTCGACCAGAAGAATGCCATGCTTGGTGATCAGACCTATCAGTGTGATCAGGCCGACCTGCGTGTAGATATTGAGCGTTCCAAGCCCCAGATTGAGCGGCACGATGGCGCCAAAGATCGACAGTGGCACCGCCATCATGATGATCAGCGGGTCGCGGAAGCTTTCGAACTGCGCCGCCAGCACCAGATAGATGACGATTACGGCGGCTGCGAACGCGATAAGGATCGTGTTGCCCTGCTCCTTCTCCTGCCGGGACTGGCCGGAATAATCGATGAAGAAGGTATCGGGCAGGCTCTCCTTGGCAAGGTTCTCCAGGGTCTGCAGCCCGTCGCCCGTGGTGACGCCGGGAAGCGGCAGCGCTGATATCGTCGCCGAGTTCAGCTGGTTGAACTGCTCGATCGCGGCCGGCGCGGCGTTGGTCGAAATCTTCACCACCGCTGAAAGCGGCACCATTTCGCCGGTCACGCTACGCACGAAATATTCGCCGAGCTTCTCGGGATTGTCGCGGAATTCCTTCGGCACCTGCGGGATGATGTCGTAGCTGTTGGAGTCGCGGTCGAACTGAGCCACTTCGGCGCCGCCGACCAGCAGCGTCAGCGTCTGGCCGATGTCGGCGATCGGCAGGTTGAGAGCCGCCGCGCGGTCGCGGTCGATGGTCACCGTCACCTGCGGAGCGTCAAAGGACATCGAGTTTTGCACGACGATGAAGCGGCCGGAGGCCTGCGCCTTGTTCTTAATCTGCTCGGCCGCCTCGTAGACCTCGGCGGAACCACCGGTCGAGCGCACCACCATGGAGATCGGCAGGCCGCCGCCGGAGCCCGGCAGCGTCGGCGGCGCGAAGACGAAGGCCTCGACGCCGGCCACCTTGCCGAGGCGTCCCTGGATATCGGCTTGAAGCTCCTTTGAGTTGCGCTGGCGCTCGGCCCAATCCTTGAAGGCGAAGCCGACAAAGGCGCCGTTGGTGGCGCCGCCAAAGGCAACGGCGGAGAATTGCGCCCTGGTTTCGGGAATGTCCTTCACCAGGCCGAGGATCTGGTTGACGTAGGTCTCGGTGTAGTCCGAGGTCGCGTAGCGCGGTGCCGTCACGATAGACAAGAGGAAGCCCTGGTCCTCTTCCGGCGCCAGTTCGCTCGAGGTCTTGGTGAACATGAAGCCGGTGAGCGCAACCAGCGCCACGACCATCAGCAGCGTCACCGGTCGATTTCTCAAGGAGGCGGTGACCGCCCGCTCATAGACATGCTCGACACGGCTGAAGGTTCCGTCGACGACGCGCTGGAAGCGACTGTGCGATCCCGCCTTGAGCAGACGCGCCGCCATCATCGGCGTGATGGTGACGGCTATGAGGCCGGACAGCACCACCGAACCGGCGAGCGTCACCGCGAACTCGCGGAACAGCGCGCCGGTCAGGCCGCCGGTGAAGGCCAGCGGCGCGAACACGGCGGCGAGCGTGATGGTCATGGCCACGATGGCGGAGAAAATCTCGCGCATGCCGTTGAAGGCCGCCTGCATCGGCGACATGTGGTCCTCCTCCATGTGGCGATGAATGTTCTCCACCACCACGATAGCGTCGTCGACGACAAGGCCGATGGCCAGCACCATGGCCAGCAGCGACAGAAGGTTGATCGAATAGCCGACCGCAAACAAAAGAAAGCAGACGCCGACCAGCGACAGCGGGATGGTCACGATCGGCATCATCACCGAGCGGAATGAGCCGAGGAACAACAGGATGACCACGACGACGATGGCGACGGCTTCGGCGATGGTCTTGAACACTTCATCGATCGAGGCGCTGATCTGTTCGGTGGAATCGTAGACGATTTCGATGGTCATGCCTTTCGGCAGCGTCTCTTGAATCAAAGGCACGATCTTGTGGATCGCCTCCGCCGTTGTCAGCGGGTTGGCGGCCGGCGTCGGGAAGATGGCGAGGAAGGTGCCGGGCTTGCCATTGAAGCTCACCCTCGTGTCGGTGCTCTCGGCGGCAAGCTCGACTCGCGCCACGTCGCGCAAGCGCACCACCTGGCCGTCCGTCGAGCGCAGCGGAAGCTCGGCAAAGGCCTCAGGCGTCTGCAGCGTCGAGCGAACCGTGATCGAGGAGACGACATATTCGTTCTCGGTGTTGCCGGGCGCCGACAGGAAGTTGGAGTTGTTGATCGCCGCCAGCACTTCGGCGGCGGTGACGCCACGCGCAGCAAGCTTGACCGGGTCGATCCAGACCCGCATCGAATATTCCTCGGCGCCGAAGATCTGCACGTCGGCGACACCTTCGACCGTCGACATGCGGGGCCGCACGACGCGCTCGATATATTCGGTGAGCTGCTCCTTGCTCATGTTCGGATTCTGCATCGAGATGTACATCATCGCGAACTCTTGGCCGGTGCCCTTGACGATGACCGGGTCCTTGGATGCATCCGGCAAGGTGCCGCGTACGCCCTGCACCTTCGACAGGACCTCGGTGAGCGCGACATCCGGATTGGAGCCGAGCTTCATCTGGACGACCACAGTGCTCGAAGACGGCCGGCTGGACGAGGTGACGTAGTCGATGTTCTCGGTCGAGGCGACGGCCCGCGCGATCGGGGCGGAGATAAAGCCCTGGATCAGGTCGGCGCTGGCGCCGGGATAGGCGGTGGTGATGGTGATCGCCGTCTCGTCAACCTTGGGATACTGCCGGATCGACAGGTTGAAGATGCCCTGGAAACCCAGGAGCAGGATCATGCAGGCGAGGACGGTGGAGAGGACCGGCCGGCGAATGAAGATGTCGGAAAAGTTCATTGCTGAGCCTGCTGGTTAGCCGACTTGCTGGGGTCAATGGTGTTGTCGACAGCGACGGACATGCCGTTGAAGAGACGGTTCTGACCGGCGGTGACGACCTCGTCACCGGCCTTGATGCCCTCGATGATCTCGACCATGCCGTCGTTGCGGCGGCCGGGCTTCACGAACACCTGCGACAGCACGAGCGCCGGCTTTTCCGGTTCTGCCGCGGGCTTCGCGGGGTCGACAGCCGGCTTGTCCGCGGGCTTCGCCGCGGCGTCTTCGGCAGCCGGTTTCGCGTCTGCCGGCTTTGCATCTGCCGCCGGCTTTGCTGCGTCGGCCCCCGCGGCAGGCTTTTCCTCGGGTTTCGCGGCTGGGGCGCCTTCCGCCGGCTTCGCCGGAACGACGACGAAGACGAAGTCGCCATAGAGGCTCGACGTCAATGCCGTCTGCGGCAAGGACAGAATGTTTTTCTCCTGCGGCAGCTCGACGCGAACCTGGACGAACTGGCCGGGCGTCAGCTTGCCGTCAGGGTTGGCGACCTCGCCGCGGACGGACACCAGGCGGCTTGAAGCGTCGATCTTGGGATCGATGCCGCGAATGGAGCCGGCAAACGGCATGTCGGCGCCGCCGCCGGTGCCGCCGAGGCCGAGCCGCACCGCCTGGCCTATCTTGAGCAGCGGCAGCTGCTGTTCGGGTACCGAGAAATCGACCCGCATGGTGTCCAGATCCTGCAAGGTCACCACTGCGTTGCCGGGCGAGAGATATTGGCCGAGGTCGATCTTGGGGATGCCCACGGTGCCGGCGAACGGCGCCGTCAGCTGCTTCTGATCGAGCACGGCCTGCAGCTTGTTGACCTGCGCGGCGGAGGCCGATGCAGCGGCTTGAGCGGTGTCGAGCGTGGCATCCGTTCCGACGCCGCGCCGCTGCAGCTCCAGCGCGCGTTCGAGCGCCGTCTTGTCGGACACGGACTGCGCCTTGGCCGCGACCAGATCCGCGCGTTCGACGGCATCGTCGAGCTGCAGCAGGACCGAATCGACCGGCACCTTCTGGTTGGCATGGAAAAGGATGTCCTTGACGATGCCGCTGGTCTCGACGGTAAGGTCGACACCGCGCACGGCGCGTACCGTGCCGATCGCCTCGACGCCCGGCGTCCAGTCGGAAGGCTTGACGACAACCGTCGATACGGTCGTCGCCGGCGGCTTCATGGTGGCGAAATACTGTTTGATAGCGTTGTCGCGGAACAGGTTGAAGCCGACAACGCCGACGCACACCAGAGCGAGCAGAAGCAGAATTGCGGTGATAGAGATGAAGCGCTTCACGAACTGTCCCCTCGGCCGATGTCCGGCAAAATAGCCGAATAGCGGGACACTTATCGACGCCAGGTCCCGATTACAAATGACGGCGAACTTACTGTACCGTCTGGACGGTCTTGTCAATTCCGCCTAGGCTGGTGTGGGGGAAGGGATCGATGAAGACCCAAAGGGCAAATTCGCGCGACAAGATACTCGCCGCCGCCGCCGATGTCGCACGCGAGACCGGTCCCGGCAGCCTGTCGCTTGACGCCGTCGCCAGCCGCGCCGGCGTGTCGAAAGGCGGCCTGTTATATAACTTTCCGACCAAGGCCAAACTGATGCAGGGCCTGGTGGAGAATTACCTGCGCGCGTTCGAGCTGGCGCTGGAATCGGGCCGTGTCGCCGGCGCCAGCGGCGAGAGCCTGCTCGCCACCTATATCCGGCTCTCGGCGGATGATTGCGAGGAGCCGAAGCCGACGGCTTCGTGGATATTCTCGGCGATCGCCGAGGATCCGGATTTCCTGACGCCGATAAAAGCCTTCAAGTCGCAGCTGCTGCAGCGGCTGAAGAGCGAGACGCCGGACCTGAAGACGCTGCTGGTCTGCTTTCTGGCCATCGAAGGGCTGCGCAGCATGAACCTCTTCGATTCCGACGTGCTGTCCGCCGACGAACGCCACTTGCTGGTATCGGCCCTGCTGGAGATTGCAGGATAGCTCAGGGCGTCGCGTCGAAGAAGCGATACGGGCCGGGCGGAAAGGACGGTTGGTGAGCGGCATGGCATAGGCACGCATCACGACATCGGCGATTTCAAGCTACAGCCCCCCTGATTCGTTGGATGATGGTTCAGGAATGACTGCGCGAATGCGCGGCCGACTATGTTGCGCCGCACCATAACACTGCCGTGTCAGCCTTGAGGCGGCGCTCGGCGAGGCCGGCAAAGCGCGTTTTAGGGCTGTGATGGCGCCGACATATGGTTATGGCATTGTCATGTTGCGGCGCACAAACTATGTGCCTTTGTAGTCCTCCTAACAGTCGCGAGATCTCCATGGGTTCCCTTTCTTCGAAGAATGCGCTCGTCACCGGATCGACCAGCGGCATTGGCCTGGCCATTGCCCGCGCCCTTGCCGCCGAGGGCGCCAACGTCACGATCAACGGCCTTGGCGAAGCCGCGGCGATCGAACAGGAGCGCGCCGGCATCGAGAAGGATTTCGGCGTCCAGTGCCGCTACTCCGGCGCCAACATGATGGACGGCGCAGCGGTGACCGCCATGCTGCGCGAAGCCGAGCAGGCCTTGGGCAGCCTCGACATTCTGGTCAACAATGCCGGGATACAGCATGTCGCGCCAATCGAGGAGTTTCCCGACGACAAGTGGGAAGCCATCATCCGCATCAATCTGCTTGCCGCCTTTTACGCGATCAAGGCCGTGGTGCCCGGCATGAAGGCGCGCAAATGGGGCCGCATCATAAACACCGCGTCGGCGCATGCACTGGTCGCCTCGCCGTTCAAGTCGGCTTACGTCTCGGCCAAGCACGGCATAGCGGGTCTGACCAAGACGGTAGCGCTGGAAGTCGCGCAGGACGGCATCACCGTCAACGCCATCGCGCCCGGCTATGTCTGGACGCCACTGGTCGAAAAACAGATCCCCGACACGATGAAGGCGCGCGGCATGACCGAGGAACAGGTCAAGCACGACGTGCTGCTGGCAGCGCAGCCGACGAAGCAATTCGTCACCGTCGAGGAGCTCGCCGCGCTGACTCTGTTCCTGTGCTCTGACGCAGCCAGACAGATCACCGGCACCACCTTGCCGATGGATGGCGGCTGGACGGCGCAGTAGGCGCGGTCCCCCGGCGCCGCTCTTTCCTTGACAAATACGAAGGATCAATCCAGCATTGTGGCAAGGGGTTCCTTCGCGACGACCCCGTGAGGCGTCGGCCCAATGATCGCGTCCAAACTCTCACTCTGGAGGTGGACGCCATGCCGTCAACAACCGCAATCACCGTAGCGCAGCTTTCCCGCCTTGTCGGTCTGTCCGACGCGCCTGTTCTTGTCGATGTCCGCATCGACGAAGACTACGACGTCGATCCGCGGCTGCTTCCGGCCTCGTGCCGGCGCGACTTCAAGTCTGTTTCGAGCTGGGCGGCCGAGTTCACGGGGGCTCATGCTGTCGTCATCTGCCAGAAGGGGCTGAAGCTCTCGCAAGGCGTTGCCGCATGGCTGCGCCATGAGGGCATTGCTGCCGAATCTCTTGAAGGCGGCTTCGAGGCGTGGCAGGCGGCCAAGGGACTTCTGGTCGAGGCCGACAAGATACCGCCCCGCGACGACAAGGGCCGCACGGTCTGGGTGACGCGTGCCCGCCCCAAGGTCGACCGCATTGCCTGTCCCTGGCTGATCCGCCGCTTCGTCGATCCCTCGGCGGTGTTCCTGTTTGTCGAGCCGTCTGAAGTGCTGGCGGCCGCCGATCGGTTTGGGGCGGTTGCCTTCGACATCGACGACGTGTTCTGGAGCCATCGCGGCGAGCGCTGCACCTTCGACACGATGATCGAAGAGTTCGGGTTGCGGTCCGAAGCGCTCGATCGCCTTGCGCTGATCGTGCGTGCAGCCGATACGGCGCGCCTAGATCTCGTACCGCAGGCGGCCGGGTTCCTCGCTGCATCGCTCGGGCTGTCGCGCAAGTTCCGCGACGATCTCGAACAGCTTGATGCCGGCATGCTGCTCTACGATGCGTTCTTCAGATGGTGCCGCGATGCCACTGACGAAACCCACAATTGGCCCAGCGCGGGCAAAGCGCCATGAGGGCCCTCGCCGCGGACGACGATGCACAGGCTACCGAGGCTCCGATCGTCCCGACCTTCCGCCAAGCCGCGAAACTGTGGGCAAGGATCGGCCTGCTCTCCTTCGGCGGGCCGGCCGGACAGATCGCGCTGATGCACAAGGAATTGGTCGAGGATCGCCGCTGGATCGGCGAGCAGCGGTTCCTGCATGCGCTCAACTACTGCATGCTTCTGCCAGGCCCCGAGGCACAGCAGCTCGCCATCTATATCGGCTGGCTGCTGCACCGGACCGCCGGCGGCCTCGTTGCCGGCATCCTGTTCGTGCTGCCCGGTGCGTTTGTCATGCTGGGCCTCAGCATCTTCTACGTGCTTTACAATGATGCGCCCGTCATCGAGGCGCTGTTTTTCGGCATCAAGGCGGCGGTGCTGGCCGTCGTCGTCGAGGCGGTCCTCCGCATCGGCAAACGGGCGGTCAAGAACCGGGTGATGATGGCGATCGCGGTGGCCGCGTTCCTTGCCATTTATGTCATCAGGCTGCCGTTTCCGCTGATCATCCTGGTTGCAGGGCTGACCGGCTGGATCGGCAACCGCTTGGCACCGGCGAGTTTTTCCGGAGCCGCACGCGGCAAGGACAATTTGCCCGATGTCAGGGGCGCCGTCGACGTCATGTTCGAACGCGGCGAACTCGCTCACACCAAGCCGACGAAATGGCACGCGCCGCGCACCATCGCGATCTGGCTGCCGATCTGGCTCGGGCCGGTCGTACTGATCCTGGCGCTGACCGGCCCTGCCAGTGTTTGGGCACAGCTTGGCGGCTTCTTCAGCCTGATGGCGGTGGTCACATTCGGCGGCGCCTACGCCGCACTCTCCTATGTCGCGCAGGCAGCGGTGACGTCGTTCGGCTGGCTGGCGCCGGGTGAAATGGTCGATGGGCTTGGCCTGGCCGAGACGACGCCGGGACCATTGATCCTGGTGCTGCAATTCGTCGGCTTCGTCGCCGCCTATCGTCACGCCGGTGCGATGGGACCGCTTGTGGCCGGATCGCTCGGCGCATTGCTGACGCTCTGGGTGACGTTCGTGCCGTGCTTCTTCTGGATCTTTCTCGGTGCCCCCTACATCGAGGCGCTGCGCGACAACAAGGCACTGTCGGCGGCGCTGAGTGCGATCACAGCGGCTGTCGTCGGCGTGGTGATGAACCTTGCGCTGTGGTTCGCACTTCATGTCGTCTTCGGCGCGGTGCACCGCGTTGGCCTGGGCATGGAGGTGCCGGTGCTGTCATCGCTGGATTGGCGTGCCGCGCTGCTGGCGGCAGCCGCTATGGTCGCCATGCTGAAACTGAGGATCGGCATGCTGCCGACATTGGCCGGCTCGGCGCTGGCCGGACTGGCGCTGCTGGCCTTGCCTGCGTAGCGTTCGAAGGCGCGGCCAGCCATCATCACAGCCGGACTTCCAAGGCATGCCGGGCCGGCGCACAACGGTCGCGGGCGCTGGTGGGATCAGCGCCGGCCCCGGAGATACGCTTTACGTCGAACCCGATACCGCAAGCTGAACCTGCTCGACGCGGGGAGCGGCGCGCTGGTGAACTGATTTGACGAGGTTGGCCGAGCTGTTCAAAGTCGATCCTGGATCGCACAACGGGATATGACATGGTGGATTCCGATCGGATCGACAAGCTGATCGCAGGGGTGCCCCCTGCCTTGGCGCTTCGTGCCGGGCTGGACCTTGGCATCTTCACCCGGCTCGGCGGCGATGCTGCGACTGCCGACAGCCTTGGGGCAGCGCTCAAAGTCGAGCCCGCTCGTCTGTCGCGGCTCCTCTACGCGCTCGCCAGCATCGGTCTCCTCGACGTCAAGGATGGTCAGTTTCGCAACGGAGCCGAAGCGTCGAAGTTTCTCGACGCGTCCAAGCCGACCTATCGCGGCGGCGATCATGTGCTGCTGCGCGAACTCTGGGGAGCCGACCTTTTGACCGCAGAGTCGCTGCGGCAGAACCGGCCGGCCGCGCTGCATGACTTTTCTGAAGCGGGGCCAGAATCCGCAGCGGCCTTCAGCCGCATGCTCGCACCGGGAGGGGTGATTTTCGGCCGGAATCTGGCCCGTGAGCTGGACCTCTCGGCGGTCCGTTCGGTGATCGACATCGGCGGCGGCGCCGGGACCATTCTGGTCGGACTTCGCGAGCGATGGCCGCATATTGCGGCGACTTTGATGGAACTCCCGACGGTCGCAGCGGTCGCACCAGCGATCCTGTCGGAATACGGTGCCGGCGATGTGGTTGTCGAAGAAGGCGACATAACGGTCGCTCCATCGACCGGCCGGCATGACTTGGCAATCCTGAAGGCTGTCGTCCAGGTCCTGCCGCCGGACCAGGCGCGCAGTTCGATCCTGAACGCGGCGCGTTGCCTCACCCAAGGAGGCGAGATCGCAATTGCGGGGTGGGGTGTCGTCGATGACGACCGTCTCGGCCCGCCTGAGGGTGTCTTTCTCAATCTCACCTTCCTGAACCTTTACCGCGCAGGCGAATCGTACACGGAAGGTCAGTATCGCGGGTGGATGGCCGGGGCTGGGTTCCGGGATATCTCCAGGTCGCAGCTGACCGACGGCACCACGTTGTTTCGTGGGCGCCTCACGGACTGATCGTGGCTGGAGTGGTTGGTTTCGGGCGTGTGTGGCCCTCAGAGCCAGCCCCGGACGGATTGCACAAAGTTCCTGAGGCGGCGTGAGCCGATCTTTCCCCTTACCGGGCAGCGCGGTGTCCCCTGTCTTCTCGATAGCTTCTTCGCAGAGGGGGCATTTAAATGTCACTTGGTCGACAACAAAGTTCGGGATAGCGGCATATTTCGCATTCGTCGATTGGGGCGGAACCTCCGACAGGATGTTGCGCGGTCGCTGCAACTTGCGCCTAGACTAGCCCGTTCGACTACGTCGAATCGGAATGGAGTTTTTAGACATTCGTTTATCTATTCGTGGTTTCTAATACATATGGCATCCAACGCGTTCACCCGGATTTGGTTTGCTTTGAGCCGCCTAAGGCGCGCCACGAACGGTAACGTTGCCGTCATCGTTGCCTTCACCTTGCCGGTCGTGGTTGGCGGCGCCGGCCTCGGTGTGGAGACATCCTTCTGGTATTACAGCAGCCTTAAGCTGCAGGCCGTTGCCGATGCCGCGGCCTATGCCGGCGCGCTCGAGAAGGTCGCGGGTTCCGATAACCCGACCATCATCGCCGCCGCCACGCAGTCCGCGACCTCGAACAATTTTGCCACGCCGGGCACGATCCAGGTCAACACGCCGCCATTGTCCGGCCCGAACACCGCGAAGAAGGCAGTGGAGGTCATCGTCAAGCAGAACCTCGACCGCTACTTCACGGCGATTTTCAACCAGGCGCCCGTTGCCGAACAGGCAAGGGCGGTGGCGCTGATCAATGACGCCTCCAAAGCTTGCGTGCTGGCGCTCAGTCCGTCGGCCTCCCAGGCTGCGCTCTTTTCCGGTAACACCACCGTCAACCTCACCGGCTGTTCGGTCATGTCGGACTCGATTGCCTCGGACGCCATAAAGACGCAGGGCTCGGCGGTGCTCAAGGCCGACTGCCTGATCACGGTCGGCGGCATGGTGCTGAACAATCCAGCGACCACAGTCTGCAAGTCCAACATCACCCGAGCCTTGCCGGCAGCCGATCCTTTCTCCGGCTTGGCGACGCCGACAGCCGGCAACCCTTGCAAGAATGTCAACGGCAACAAGACGTCGCAAACACTCCAGCCTGGCACCTACTGTAGCGGCATGAGCCTCAGCGGCAACGTCACCCTGCAGCCCGGCGTCTACGTCGTGCAGGGCGGTATGAAGGTCAACGCCAACGCGGTCGTCGCCGGCAGCGGGGTAACCATCTTCATGGCAGGCAGCAACACCGTCAGCATGAACGGCAACGCCAAGGTGACGCTGAGCGCGCCTACCTCCGGAGCCTATTCCGGCGTGCTGTTCTACGGCGACAGGACCGGGACTGCGGCACAGAGCACCTTCAACGGCACAGCGGACTCGCTTTTGACCGGCGCCATCTATTTTCCCAGGCAGCAGGTCAACTACCTTGGCAACTTCTCGGGGAACGGTGGCTGCACTCAGGTCGTCGCCGACACCATCCAGTGGTCAGGCAGTACGACGATAAAGCAGAACTGCAAAGGCCTCGGGATGGACGACATTCCGGCGGCACTGTCCGTTCAGCTTGTCGAGTAGCGGGATGGGTGGGCGGACCTTGCGCATTGTCCGGGACAAATCCGGGATAGCCGCCGTGGAGTTTGCCATGTTGCTGCCCGTCCTGTGCTTGGTCTGCCTCGGCATCGCCGATGGCTGGTCCTACGTGACGAGTTACCTGCAGATGCGCGCGGGCGTCAAAACCGCGGCCAATCTCGTGATGGCCGGCGCGTCCAATGACACCGGGACGCAGGCGGTCGCGCTTTCGAGCTGGAACGACAAGCCCGAGGACGCCGCGGTCGTGCTGGTCCGCTCCTATTTGTGCGGCGCCACGGTCGTGGATGAGACCACCATCTGCGGCGGAAAGAAAATCTTCGTCCAGATAACGGCGACGGGCACCTGGGTGCCCCCGTTTAACTTCGGTGTCTTCCCGGACCCGCGCGCGATCAGTCATCAGCAGGTTATCCGTGTCCGCTGAAAGGATCGGATCCAGGTGGCGCCGTGACTGCTCCGGCGCAGCCGGGCTGGAATTCGCCTTGATCGCGCCTTTCCTGGTGATGCTTTTGTTCGGAATCTTCGCCTTCGGCTGGGCCATGAATGCCGTGTCGACCGTCCGCTATACACTGGAAACCTCTTCCCGGGCGCTGCAGCTGAACAACACGCTTTCGCAGAGCGACATCCAGGCTATCGCCACGCAGAAATTGGTGAACCTGGGTCTGAAGAACGTCATTGTGACGATCGCGACTGACCCTGCCAGCGGCGGTTTCAAGATGGCGCATCTGACCGCCAGCTATGCCTTCGTCATCGCTTTCCCGTATTTCGACCAGTATCCGATAAATTACGCCACGACCGTCACGGTGCCCCTGGTTGCCAGCTAGGATACGGCCGGCTTCGTTGAGTTGGCGGCGCCGAACTCAGACCGTAACGGATCGACTGGGAACCATCGCTCGATCTGGAATTGTACTTGCAAGAGGTCGATTCTCTTCGCGGCTGTAGATGCTTAAAGCTCGCTCCTGAGACCTCAGGGATGGACTTTTTCTATGGAACTAAAGTCAGGCTGCTTGCTTGGTCGCGTCCGTGAAAATCACCGAAAACCAGTCCATCAGTGCTGCAACATGCCGACAGGCTATCTCAGTCACCAAGCCTTTGATCTTGCTGGTGATCCCGACAGGAATCGAACCTGTGACCTACAGATTAGGAATCTGCCGCTCTATCCTACTGAGCTACGGGACCACGCGGCCCGACACATAGCCGCTTCCGATCGTTTCGCCAAGAGGCTCGCCGAAGGCAATGAAGAGGCCGGCCGAAGGCTAATCGGCCGGCCTTTCGTCGGGGCAGGTCAGGCTGCCAGCGCCGTTTCGGCCAGTTTCACCCAGTAGCTCATGCCGTGCGGTATGACTTCGTCGTTGAAGTCGTAGGCCGGATGATGGAGGCCGGCGGTCTCGCCATTGCCGATGAAGATGAAGGCGCCAGGTCGGGCTTCCAGCATGTAGGAGAAGTCTTCGCCGCCCATCACCGGCTGGATGGCGCGGTGGACCTGGGTGTCGCCGGCGACATGTGCCGCGACATCGCCGGCAAAGACCGTTTCTTCCGGATGATTGAAGGTCACGGGATAGTTGGCGTCATAGTCGACAGTGATCGTCGCGCCGAAGGCGGTGGCTATTCCTTCGCAGATGGTGCGGATGCGCTCTTCCGACTTCTTGGCGATCTCTTTCTTCAGTGTGCGCACCGTGCCGGCAATCTCGGCGGTCTCGGGAATGACGTTGTAGGCGTCGCCGGCGTGGAACTTCGTCACCGAAACCACCACCGCCTCGACCGGATCGGTGCTGCGCGAAGCGACCGTCTGAAGGGCGCCGACCAACTGGCTGGTGATGACGATCGGGTCGATCGTGCCGTGCGGCATCGCCGCATGGCCGCCGCGGCCCTTCACGGTGATGGTGAACTCGGCGGTCGCCGCCATGATCGGGCCCGGCCGGATGGCGAACTGGCCCACCGGCAGGCCCGGCATGTTGTGCATGCCAAAGACGCGCGAAATATCGAAACGCTCCATCATGCCGTCCTTGACCATCTCGTTGCCGCCGCCGCCGCCCTCTTCCGCCGGCTGGAAGATGACCGCGACCGAGCCGGCGAAATTGCGCGTTTCGGTCAGATATTTGGCGGCGCCCAAAAGCATCGCCGTATGGCCGTCATGGCCGCAGGCATGCATTTTGCCGGGAATGGTCGAGGCATAGGGCTTGCCGGTGATCTCGTTGATCGGCAGCGCGTCCATGTCGGCGCGCAAGCCGATGGTCGCGCCTTGCCCCTTGCGGCCATGGATGATGCCGACGACGCCGGTCTTGCCGAGGCCCGTCACCACGTCGTCGCAGCCGAATTCCTTCAGCTTCTCGGTGACGAAGGCGGCGGTCTTGAAGACATCGAAATTCAGTTCTGGCGTCTGGTGCAGATGGCGTCGCCAGCCGGCAACTTCATCCTGCATCTCGGCGGCGCGGTTGAGAATCGGCATAATGGTTCCATCTCGCTGTTGGAGCAGACGATCTGGCCTGCTTGATTGCAATTGTGATTGCCATGCTTGTTGCCATCTTGGCACTTTGCCATCTTGGCGTCACATAGGGTAAATAGCACCCCAGACAATGTGATCCGGAAATTGAGGGCCGGATCAGGTCATGCTGGCCATCGCGTAACGAAATCTTACGGAGCCAGGGGCGACTACGGCAAGAGGCGATTTCGGATTCCATGATGCGGCACAGCCATATCCTCAAATTACTGCTAACGGGCGGCTTGGCGCTACCCATGCTGGCTGGGCCAGCTTTGGCCAATCCGGTGATCCTGTTCGACCTCAACAGCGGCAAGGTTCTGCAGCACCAGGACGCCTTCAAGCGCTGGTATCCCGCTTCGCTGAGCAAGCTGATGACCGCCTATGTCACCTTCCGGGCGATTGCCGCCGGCGAGGTCCAGCTCGATTCACCGATCAAGGTGACCAAGCATTCGGCGGGCGAACCGCCGAGCAAGATGGGCTTCAAGCCGGGCTCGGTGATGCGGCTCGACAATGCGTTGAAGATGATGCTGGTCAAATCGGCCAACGATATCGCCATGGCCATCGGCGAAAACATAGGCGGCTCGCAGGCCGGATTCGCCGTTCGCATGAATGCGGAGGCGGCGCGGCTTGGCATGACCGGAACGCATTTCGTCAATCCGAACGGCCTGTTTTCGCCGGAGCAGTACACGACGGCGCGCGATCTTGCCCTGCTGGTGGTGGCGATCCGCAAGGAATTCCCGCAATACGCCCCCTGGTTCTCGATCGAAGGCCTTGCCGTCGGCAAGAAGGCGATCTCCAACTACAATCTCTTGATCGGGCGCTATCCCGGCGCCGACGGCATGAAAACCGGGTTCGTCTGTCCCTCGGGCTTCAACATGATCGGCTCGGCGACACGCAATGGCCGCACGCTGGTCGCGGTCGTGCTCGGCGAAAAATCGGCGATCAGCCGTGCCGAGACCGCCGCCAGGCTGCTTGACCAGGGCTTTGCCATGCCCGACCCGAACTGGCTCACGGTCGCGGCCATGCCTTCCTATGGCGATACCATGTCACCCAACGACATGCATGATGAGATCTGCAGGAAGAAGGCGCCGCACGAGCAGTCCGAGGCGGCTCCGCCGGTGGCCGCGAAGGGCGCCGACGTGCCGAAATCGCCCTATCAGGAAAAGCTCGACCACGTGCCGACGCTGGTTGCAGTCGGCCTCGGCGGCGCCACCGGGCCGGCGCCGAAGGCGATGCTCGACCAGGGCGGCCAGGAATACGCCGATGTGCCGCTGCCGAGCTGGCGGCCAGACATTCCGGCGCCAAAGGGCGCCGAACCGGCCGTGGTGGGCCAGGCAACCGCGGTGCAGGGCGACCAGCTGGTCAAAGCCGCGAACTAGGCGATGGCTGGCTTTCCGATACCCGTCACGGTGGTCACCGGCTTCCTCGGCGCCGGCAAGACGACATTGCTCAACCGGCTGCTCAAAGATCCGGCACTGGTCGACACGGCCGTCATCATCAACGAATTCGGTGAGGTGGCGATCGACCACCTGCTGGTCGAGCAGGCCTCGGACGGCATCATCCAGTTGTCCGACGGCTGTCTGTGCTGCACGGTGCGCGGCGAACTGGTCGATACGCTGGCTGACCTCGTCGACCGGCTGCAGACCGGCCGTATCGCCCGCCTTGCCCGCGTCGTCGTCGAAACCACCGGGCTCGCCGATCCGGCGCCGGTGCTGCAGTCGATCATGGCGCATCCCGCCCTTGTGCAGGCCTTCCGACTTGATGGCGTCATCACGCTGGTCGACGCGGTCAACGGCAATGCGACGCTCGACGGCCATGTCGAGGCGGTCAAGCAGGTGGCGGTCGCCGATCGCATCGTGCTGACCAAGGTCGATCTGGCCAGCGATCCCGGCGACGTCGATGCTTTGCGAACGCGACTCCATCAGCTCAATCCAGGCGCCGTGGTGCTGGAGGCCGGCGACGGCCGAACCGGCGTCACGGCGCTGTTCGATTGCGGCCTCTACAATCCGGCGACCAAATCCGCCGATGTCCGGCGCTGGCTCGGCGAAGAAGCCGCCCATGAGCACCACCATCATCATGATCACGGCGAACATGAGCACCACCACTGCCACGATTCCCGCGTGCGCTCCTACTCGCTGGTCCATGACGGCCCGGTGCCGTTTTCGGCGATCGAGATGTTCCTCGACCTGCTGCGTTCTGCGCATGGCGACAAGCTTTTGCGGATGAAGGGCGTCATCGAGCTTGCGGAGGACCCGTCGCGGCCGCTTGTCGTCCACGGGGTGCAGAAGATCCTGCATCCGCCGGCGCGGCTGCTGGCCTGGCCGGACGGCCAACGCGGCACCAGGCTGGTGCTGATCACGCTCGATATGCCGGAAGATTATGTGCGCCGGCTGTTTTCCGCCTTCACCAACCGGCCGTCGATCGACACGCCGGATCGCGCGGCGCTGGAGAGCAATCCGCTGGCGATAGCCGGGGGCTGATTCTCAGGCTCGCTATGCGCCGCGTTCGACCAGGAAGCGGTGGCCGCCGCTGACGGCTGATGTTTCAACAAGCTGGTGGCCAGCGTCGGCGCAAAAGGCGGGGATGTCGATGACCGCCAGCGGGTCGGTGGTCTCCAGCCAAAGCCGGCTGCCCGGCTGCATTGCCGCCAGGCGTTTTTTCGCCTTGAGAACGGGCAGGGGGCAGTTCAGGCCCTTGAGGTCATAGATCGCGGTGTGATTTGTTTGTTTGTCTTCATGCATGTCTTTGTCCCAAAACCGCTGCGCACTTTTGGGCGACATGCATCGGCAAGGCGAAAAACCTCAGCCGCCGAACATGCCTAGCAGCTTGTTCTTGATCTTCGACATCCGGCTTTCGTCCGCCGGCGGTTCTGCAGGCGCCGCCTCGACGCTCGCAGTGGCGACCGGCTGCTGGGGGCCTGCTTGGCTGCTTCCTTTTCGGCCAGCGCTTGGGCCTTTGCGGCTTGCTTTTCAGCCAGTGCCTGGGCCTTGGCGGCTTTCGCAGCCTCGATGGCAGCAACCCGCTGTTCCTCGGCCTTGCGCTTGGCTTCCTTCTCTGCGTCCAGCGCCGCCATCTTGCGGCCGGCGGGCGAATCGATGCGGCCCATGCGCGCCGTCTCGGTCAGCGTGCCGTCGGAATTCAGCGACGGCGGTTCGATCGGCACGCGCTCGCCCCGGGCGCGGCGCTTCGACCATTCGGAAACGATGGCGGCTTCCTTGATGCCGGCAATGGTCGGCTTGGGCGCCGGCACGCTGGCTTTGACCGCGCCGGTGAAGGCCGCGTCATAGCTGCTTTGATAGGCGTTGAGTGCGCTCTTCAGCGAATCCGGCTGCGTGGTCGCCGGGCAGGCGCCGGTCGGATCGAATGTCGTGCCCTCGGGCGCCACCTGGTTGAAGACATAGCGCTTGTCGCAGACATCGACTTTCGGCGGCACCTTGGTGATCTCGAAATTGTCGTAACCGACCTTCAGCATCTTCCAGAACTCATAGTTCGGGTCGTTGCGGTAGCGCGCCATGTTGGCGGCGGTCATGCGGAATGGAAAGGCCTGGATCTGGAACTCGGTCTGGCCGCCCTGGAAGGCATCGCGACCAAAAGCGTAGATCTGCTCGATCTGCGGGTCGGTCATCGAATAACAGCCCGACGACGAGCAGGCGCCATGCACCATCAGATTGGCGCCGGTGCGGCCATTGGCACGGTCATAGGCGTTGGGATAGCCGATGTTGAAGGACAGATGATAGTTCGAGCGCGGATTCATCTGCGACGGGCGGACCGTATAGAAACCTTCCGGCGCCTGGCGGTCGCCCTCGGTGTATTTTGGGCCGAGCTTGCCCGACCATTTGCAGATGTCGTAGCTGGCGACCATCTCGTAGCGGCCGGTGGTCTTGGCCTTCCAGATTTCGAGCTTGCCTTCTTCCTTGAAGATGCGAGCCATCACCGACGAGGTGCGGATCATGCCCTTGGCTTTCATGTCGGCCAGGATCTTGTCCGGCAGCGGCTTGCTGGCTTCCGGCGCAAAATTCTTCATCGAGGAATCGTTGCAGCCGGCAACGCCAAGCGCGGCGATCAGGAGTCCAGTGCGGGCAAGCTTGGTAAACATGGATACGGCTATGTCTTTTTCTCGCGGCACGGCCGGATAGCGCCCGGGCCTGCATGCTGAACACTGACGGACCCTAAGCCCGTTAACCTTGAAAATTCCTTACCGCAAGCGTCGGACGGCGCCCCCCACGGCAATTCGCCCGGTGTCACGGATTTTTTATTGAGCCGAATGCGGCGGCATTTTTGTGGCGAAATTGCTCCTTGACGCCACATTGCGGTGCGCTGCCGGCCAAAATCAGAGGCTGCGGCCCATCGCCAGATATTTTTCGCGGCGCTGTTCGCGAAAATCAGTGTTGGCGCCGGCAAAATCCTTCATCGTCTTGGCGATGAGATCGCCGGTGGCGGCGATCACCGTTTCGGGCGCGCGCTGGGCGCCGCCGAGCGGCTCGGCAATGATGGCGTCGATGATCTTCATTTCCAGAAGGTCCTGGGCGGTGATCTTCATGTTGGTCGCCGCATCTTTCGAGCGCGTGGTGTCGCGCCACAGGATCGAGGCAGCGCCTTCCGGCGAGATCACCGAATAGATGGCGTGTTCCAGCATGTAGACGCGGTTGGCGGTGGCGATCGCAATGGCGCCGCCCGAACCGCCTTCGCCGATTACAACCGAAATCGATGGCACTTTGAGGCCGAGGCAGGCCGAGGTTGAGCGGGCGATGGCTTCAGCCTGGCCGCGTTCCTCGGCGCCAACGCCGGGGTAAGCGCCGGCGGTGTCGACCAGCGTCAGAAGTGGGATCTGGAAACGGTCGGCAAGTTCCATCAGCCGCACGGCCTTGCGGTAGCCTTCAGGGCGCACCGAGCCGAAATTGTGCTTGAGCCGGCTCGCCGTGTCGGAGCCCTTTTCCTGGCCGATGACGGCCACCGGTTCGCCGCGGAAGCGGGCGAAGCCGCCGATGATCGCCTGGTCCTCGCCGAAATTGCGGTCGCCGGCGAGCGGCGTGAAATCGCTGAACAGACCCTTGATGTAGTCGAGGCAATGCGGCCTGTCGGTGTGGCGCGCGACCTGCACCTTCTGCCACGGCGTCAGCGCCTTGTAGATGTCGCGCAGCGCGTCGCGCACGCGCTTCTCGAGCCGGCTGATTTCGTCGCCGACGTCGACCGCCTCGCCATTCTCGGCAAGCTTCTTCAGCTCGAGGATCTTGAGTTCAAGGTCCTGCACCGGCTTTTCGAAATCGAGGTAATTGTACATTCTTGAGCGGACCGATGCGTCGGAAGGCAAACATCGCGCAGATGTAGGCTCCGCGCGGGCACGTTGCCCTCACATAGCGATATGAGGCCTAGTCGGCAAGCGGATGATGATCGTTGACCAGCCGCACCAACCGCTCTTCCAGCACATGCGTGTAAATCTGCGTGGTCGAGATATCGGCGTGGCCGAGCAGCTGCTGCACCGCCCTGAGATCAGCGCCGTTCTGCAGGAGATGGCTGGCAAAAGCATGGCGCAGCACATGCGGCGAAATTTTGGCCGCCGATATGCCGGCCCGCGCGGCAAGGCCTTTGAGGTCGCGGGCAAAGACCTGCCGGGAGAGAAAGCCGCTGTCGCCGGCGGCCGGGAACAGAAACGGGCTGTCGGCGAAAGCCGGCACCGACGCCCGGGCCGTGAGCCATGCCCGCATCGCCATGCGGGCCTTGGCCGACAGCGGCACCATGCGCTCCTTGTCGCCCTTGCCGCGCACCATGAAGAAGCGGTCGTCGCGCTGCGCGACGGTCACCGGCAGGCCGACAAGTTCGGAGACGCGCAGGCCGGTGGCATAGAGCACCTCGACCAAAGCGTGCAGGCGCAGTGCCGCCACCCGGTCGCCATTGACGCCATCGCCTGTCTCAAGCGCCGCACGGTCGAGCAGCCGACCGGTATCGGCCTCGCTCATCGTCTTGGGCAGCGGCCGGCCCTTTTTCGGACTGTCCAGCGTGCCGGTCGGGTCGTCGCCGCGCAAGCCCTCGGCGTAGAGAAACTTGAAGAACTGGCGGATCGCCGACAGTTTGCGCGCCTGCGACGTCGACGCAAAGCCGCGCGCCGCGATATCGTCGAGATAGGCGCGGATGTCGGCTGCGGCGGCAGCGGCAAGCCCGCCGGCAATCTGCTGCGAAGCGTCTTCGAGATCACGGCGGTAGGAAGACAGCGTGTTTGCAGCGGCACCGCGTTCGGCGCTCATCATCTCGAGAAAGGCTTCGATGCGAGCCGCGCTGTTCATGTTCCAGGGGTCAGTTTTGGGTCAGTTTTTCTTGGGGTTCAGCTTTTCCGGTGGGATGCGCACGGTGATTTCGGCTTTTTTCGGCTCGACGAACATCGCCAACGCCACCATCGTACCATAGGCAATGCCGGCAAGAATCATCATCGTCACGACAAAGCGGAACAGTGTCGGCATCAATCTTCGCCCGTCTTCTTGCTCTGCGATTCCAAGCCCTGTGTCCTTATGGGACGCTAATTCCGTCAATTCAAGGACGAAGGGCTCTGCGTGCGAAAGGCGCTATGCTTGACGCAAACGGGCTTTTGATGTCGATACGCCGGCAAAGACGGCTTAGAAACAGCATGGTCTCATGAACGCGTTACCAGCAAATCCTCCCGGCGATAGCCATGCCGCGCTGCTCGACAGGCTGGGCAGCCGCTCGATCGTCTTTGTCGGCCTGATGGGCGCCGGCAAGACGGCGATCGGCCGCAAGGTGGCGACGATGCTGTCGCTGCCCTTCGTCGACAGCGACCAGGAGATCGAAACCGTGTCGCGCATGACGGTGCCGGAACTGTTCGAACGCTATGGCGAGACCGAATTCCGGGCATTGGAGCAGCGCGTCATCCTGCGCGTGCTGGAGAGTGGGCCGCAGGTGCTGTCGACCGGCGGCGGCGCGTTCATGAATGCGCAGACGCGGGAAGCGATCGCCGGGCATGGCGTGTCGGTGTGGCTGAAGGCCGAGATCGACCTGTTGATGGAGCGCGTGTCCAAGAAGCAGAACCGGCCGTTGCTCAAAAGCGCCGATCCGCGCGCCGTGCTCGAGCGACTGATGGGCGAGCGCTACCCGGTCTATGCCACGTCCAACATCACCGTGCCGACACGCGACGACCGCAAGGAGGTCATTGCGACGGAGGTTGTCGACGCGCTGTGTGGGCATTTCGGCATTCCGGCTCCGACTGCGCCGGGCGAGGTGCGGCTGTGAGCGAACCGGTCACTGTCGAGGTCGGCCTTGGCGAGCGCGCCTATGACATCCTGATCGGCCCCGGCCTTTTGGCGCGCGCCGGCGCCGAGATTTCGCGCCGCCTGCCCGGCACGAGGGCGGCGGTGGTCACCGACGACAATGTCGCGGCGGCACATCTCGACGCGCTGAAGGCCGGTCTGGAAACACGCGGCATCCAGCCTGCCGTCATCACTTTGCCGGCCGGCGAAAAGACCAAGAGCTTTGCCCATCTCGAAGAGGTGGTCGACGGCGTGCTCGCCGCCAAGCTGGAGCGCGGCGATGTCGTCATTGCGCTCGGCGGTGGCGTCATCGGCGACCTCACCGGCTTTGCCGCCGGCATCGTGCGCCGCGGCATGAATTTCGTCCAGATTCCAACCTCGCTGCTGGCGCAGGTCGATTCCTCGGTCGGTGGCAAAACCGGCATCAACAGTCCGCGCGGCAAGAATCTGGTCGGTGTCTTCCACCAGCCGAAACTGGTGCTGGCCGATACCGAAGTGCTCGACACGCTGCCGATCCGCGAATTTCGCGCCGGCTATGCCGAGCTTGCCAAATACGGGTTGATCGACCGACCGGCGTTTTTCGCCTGGCTGGAAGCGAACTGGGAAAAGGTGTTCGCTGGCGGACCGGAGCGGGCCGAGGCCATCGCCGAGGCGTGCCGCGCCAAGGCCGATGTCGTCGCCCGCGACGAGTTCGAAACCGGCGACCGCGCACTGCTCAATCTTGGCCACACGTTCGGCCATGCGCTGGAAGGCGCCACACAGTATGACGGCGCCCGCCTCGTCCATGGCGAAGGCGTCGCCATCGGCATGGCGCTGGCGCACCGCTTTTCCGCAAGGCTCAATCTGGCCAGCCCGGACGACGCGGCGCGGGTCGAGGCGCATCTTCGCGCCGTCGGTCTACCCTGGCGGATGGCCGACATCCCTGGTGAGTTGCCCGATGCCGAGGCGCTGCTTGGCTTCATCACCCAGGACAAGAAAGTGTCGCGCGGCGCGCTGACATTCATCCTGACGCGCGGCGTTGGCCAGGCTTTTATTGCCAAGGATGTACCGGCGTCGGAAGTGCTTTCGTTCCTCAGGGAGAACCACCCGGGCCAGGAAAGCCGGCAGCGATGATCAACGAGCCCGGCTGGACCGTCGTCGCCGTCCTTGCCATCCTCATCCTGCTGGTCCTGGCCGTGCGCACGCGCCTGCTTGCCATGTTCGGCTATGAGCTGTCGCGCATCGAGCCGCAGCGCTCGACACAGGACGAGTTGCGCGGCGCGGTCGACGATTTCCGCCGCGACGGCCAGATGGTGCGTGAGGACCGCGACCGCGTCGGCGGGCTGTTCGATCTCGCCGAGCTCGAAGTCTCCGACATCATGGTCCACCGCACCAATATGCGCTCGGTCAATGCCGACAATGGGCCGGAAGCGGTGGTGCGCGAGATCCTGCAAAGCCCGCACACCCGCATGCCGTTGTGGAAAGGCTCTCTCGACAACATTGTCGGCGTGCTGCACGCCAAGGACCTGCTGCGAGCGCTGAACGAGGTCGGCAACGACTTTTCCCGGATCGACGTGATGAAGATCGCTTCGAAGCCTTGGTTCGTGCCCGACACCACGACGCTGCAGGAACAGCTCAACGCCTTCCTGCGCGCCAAGGCGCATTTCGCTATCGTCGTCGACGAATATGGCGAGGTCGAAGGGCTGGTGACGCTGGAGGACATTATCGAGGAGATCGTTGGCGAGATCGCCGACGAGCACGATGTAGACATTCAGGGCGTGAAGCAGGAGGCGGACGGTTCCGTGGTCGTCGACGGCACCGTGCCGATCCGCGATCTCAACCGGGCGCTCGACTGGAACCTGCCTGACGAGGAAGCGACCACCATTGCCGGCCTGGTCATCCACGAGACGCAGTCGATCCCCGAGGAAAAGCAGGCTTTCACCTTCCACGGCAAGCGCTTCGTGGTGATGAAGCGCGACAAGAACCGGATCGCCAGAATCAGGATCAGGCCGGCGGGCGAATCTTAAAGGTACCGAGCAGGCCCGCCACATGACGCTCTTTGCCGAGCTTATGCCGCGATCTGGCTCGTAGACCGTTCGTGGATGGTCGCACCGGTTTGAGCGTCAACTGCGACCAGGCTGACCTCGTAGCCCCAGAGGCTGCGGACATGGCGCAGCGTCGCGTCACGGCTGGCCCCTTCGAGCACAACACCATCCTTTACCCTGTGTTGCAGTCGCAACTGCCGGTCGCCGAGCAGGTCGACATCAATCACCTGGATGTCCGGCCGATTCGCTCCAAGGTCGTAACCGTGGGCTAGCTCGGCCCGTATCTTGTGATAGCCACGTTCGTTGTGGATCGAGGCGACTTCGAAATGCGGTTGGTCGGCTCCATCGCCAAGCACGAAGAACCGCCATTTTCGGATCAAGCTCGGGCTGAGGTACTGGCGGATAAAGGATTCGTCGCGGTGGTTGGCCCAGGCCTCAAGCAGGACCTCGCGCCAGTTGCCATGTCCTGCAATGTCCGGGAACCAGTCGCGGTCCTCCGCCGTCGGCTCGGTCGAAATGCGCTGTATGTCCTGCATCATGTCGAGGCCGAGGGCATAGGGATTGATGCCTGAAAACCGGGGATCGTCAAAGGCCGGCTGGAAGATCACGTTCGAATGGTTGCGCAGGATTTCGAGCATGGCACCTTCGCCGATCCGGCCACGATCGAATAGCATGTTCATGAGCGTATAATGCACGAAGGTGGCGCAGCCTTCATTCATCACTTGAGTCTGTCGCTGCGGGTAGAAATATTGCGCGATGACGCGGACGATCCTGATGATCTCGCGCTGCCAGGGTTCCAGGATCAGGCTGTTCTTCTCGAGGAAATACAGGAGGTTTTCCTCGGGCAGGTTGAGCGATCTCTTGCGCTCCGCCATCCCTTGATCCTCATTGCCGGACTTGTTTTTGTTCTGCGACGGCGGCAGCGTGCGCCACAGATCGTTGTAGGAGCGCTCTTCGTATTCGAGGCGCTCGCGAAGTCCTTCGCGCTGTCGCTCCGACGAGAGCTTTGGCGGCCGGTGGTAGCGGAACACCCCTTGTTCCATCAGCGCATGGGCGGAATCAAGAATGGCCTCCACTGCTGCAAGGCCGTGCCGCTCCTCGCACCGGGCGATGTAGGCCTTGGCGAAGTCCAGATAACCCAGGATTGCCCCGGCGTCGGTCCATTGCTGAAACAGATGATTGTTCTTGAAGAAATGATTGTGGCCAAGCGCCGCGTGGGCCGTCACAAGTGCCTGCAACGCCATGGTGTTTTCCTCCATGAGGTAGACGATGCAGGGATTGGAGTTGATGACCAGTTCATAGGCCAGCCCCCGACCACCCTTACGGTAAAGAAGCTCCTGGTGAAGGAAATGTTTGCCGAACGACCAATGCCGATACATCAGTGGCATGCCGATAGATGAGTAGGCGTCGAGCATCTGCTGGGAGGAGATTATCTCCATCTGGACCGGGTAAGTATCGAGATGCAACTCGTCGACCGCGATCGCCTCGATCTCTTGAAAAGCCCGCGATAATTTCTCGAAATTCCAGTCGGAACCGGAAAACAACAAATTCGTTTCATTGGCTCGCCTGACCATCTCTCTCTCTCAAGCGCTCTTGATGGCCGCCGGCTGCCTGGCGAAGAGCCGGTGGAAGACCGGGTAAATATCCGCGGGAGCAGCGATGCGGCTCATCTGGAAGTTGGGCCATTTCAGCTCGATCGTACTGTAGGCGCGCCAAAGCGACGTCCCGTTTTCGGTAGCACCGAATATGTGGCTCTCGCGTTCGTCGATGATCTCGACATAGGCGAAATACTGGCACAGGCGCATGAGCTTGCCGTTCATGAGCTCTATGCATCGCTCGGAATCGGTGGTGAAATTGTCCCCGTCAGAGGCCTGCGCGGCGTAAATGTTCCACTCGCTGGCAGGATAGCGCTGGCCGATAATGCGGTGCATTTCGTCGAGCGCGGTGGAGACGATCGTACCGCCGCTCTGCGTGTTGTAGAAGAACGTGTCCTCATCCACTTCGTGCGCCTCATGGGTATGGCGGATGAAGACGATCTCCGTGCGTTCGTAGCGCCGTTTCAAGAACAGGTGCAGCAGCACGAAGAAGCGTTTGGCCAAGTCCTTTTCGCGTTGGCCCATCGATCCGGACACGTCCATAAGGCAGAACATGACGGCATTGGCATTCGGCACCGGCCGGGCGTCGAAGCGGTTGAATCGGATATCGACCGGATCGACAAAGGCAATTCGCCTGCGCCGTCGCTCCAGCCGGTCAAGCTCGTCGCGTAATTCCGCGATGCGCTGGCGCACCGCCGCGCCGGCCGGGGCCGACTCAAGCGTGACGATTTCCCGGAGGATCGCCTCCAGTTCCTGCTGCGTGGGGCGCCTCAGCGCAATGCGCCGGCCTAGGCTGTTGCGCATCGTGCGGCCGGCATTGATGTTGGTCGGGGAACCGGTTGCCGCAAAGCCGGCCCGGCGCGGCTTGAAGGCAAGGATTTCCTTGAGATTGAGCTTAACCAGGTCGGGCAGTTCGAGATCCTCAAAAAAGAGTTCGAGCACCTCCTCGCGTGACAGCACGAAACGAAAATCGTCTTCCGACGCCGTGTTTCCTGGCGACGACGCCGCGCCGCCCCCATGCGGCTTCGGGAGCAGGTCTCCAGGGGAAAAATGCCTGTTGCCCGGAAGGATGTGTCGGCGCCGTCCGCTGGCCCTGTCATCGTTGAAGCTCGGCTCGGCCGTTTTCCTTTCAGGCATGGGCACGGCGTGCTCGGTATCGACGTCGGCGATCCTGCCAGTGCGGATTTGATCGCGAATGCTCCGCTTCAACTCCTCGCGAGCACGCCTGAGGAAGCGCTGTCGATTGCCAAGGCTCTTGTCCTTGGGGTTCAGGCGACGGTCGATGAAGATCGGCATGGAACCATCCGGCTCTGTCAACCCGCCTTGTTCACCCGCATGTACCAGTCCACCAGCCGGCGTACCTGCCGTTCTGTGTAGCCACGCTCGATCATGCGCTGCACGAATTCGTTGTGGCGCTTTTCCGTAACGCTGTCTTGCTTGGAGCCGAAGCTGATCACCGGCAAGAGGTCCTCGACCTGTCCGAACATCCGCTTCTCGATGACCTCGCGCAGTTTTTCATAGCTGGTCCATGACGGGTTGCGGCCGTGGTTTCTTGCGCGAGCGCGCAGAGTGAACTTCACCACCTCGTTACGGAAGTCCTTGGGATTGGCGATGCCTGCCGGTTTCTCGACCTGCGAAAGTTCGTTGTCCAGGATCTCCCGGTTGAGGATCTGGCCGGTGTCGGGGTCCTTGTAGTCCTGGTCCTCAATCCAGGCATCCGCATAGGCGATGTAGCGGTCGAAGAGGTTCTGGCCGTATTCGCTATAGGACTCCAGATAGGCCTTTTGGATTTCGTGGCCGATGAACTCGGCGTAGCGCGCCGCAAGCTCCGACTTGATGAATTCAAGATAGGCCGCTTCCGTTTCCTTCGGGAACTGCTCCCGCTTGATCGCCTCCTCCAGAATGTACATCAGATGCACAGGATCCGCGGCCACCTCCTCATTATCGAAGTTGAATGTCTGCGAAAGGATCTTAAAGGCAAAGCGCGTGCTGACGCCCGTCATGCCTTCATCGACGCCGGCGGCGTCGCGATATTCTTGGACCGACTTTGCCCTGGGATCGACTTCCTTCAGATTTTCGCCGTCATAGGCGCGCATCTTGGTGTAGAGCGGCGAGTTGTCGTGCTCGGCTAAGCGCGTCGAAACTGCAAAGCGGCTGAGGATGTCCAAAACTTCAGGGGCACAGGGGCTGGCGGCCAACTCGCTCTCACGCAGCAATTTCTCATAGATCTGCCTCTCTTCGGTGATCCGCAGGCAATAGGGTACCTTGACCACCAGGATGCGATCGAGAAACGCCTCGTTGTTCTTGTTGCTCTTGAACTGTTGCCATTCCGACTCGTTGGAATGGGCGACGATGATCCCCTGGTAGGGAAAGGCGCCGAAATTTTCAGTGCCGTTGTAGCTGCCTTCCTGTGTCGCGGTCAGCAGCGGATGCAGAACCTTGATGGGTGCCTTGAACATCTCGACGAATTCAAGCAGACCTTGCGTGGTCCGGTTCAGGCCACCGCTATAGGAATAGGCATCGGGGTCGGACTGGCTAAAATTTTCCAATTGCCTGATGTCGACCTTGCCGACCAGGGCCGAGACATCCTGATTGTTCTCATCGCCAGGTTCGGTCTTGGCAATGCCGATCTGGCGCAGCCGCGAAGGCATCAGCTTGACGACGCTGAATTTGGAAATGTCGCCAGACAATTCGTCGAGGCGCTTGGCCGCCCATGGCGAAATCAATCCGTTCAGCCGGCGCCGGGCTATGCCGTATTTATCCTCTAGCAGATCACCCATGTGATCGGGATGGAACAGCCCAAGCGGCGACTCGAAAACCGGGCTGATCTGGTTGCCGACCTTCAGCGTGTAGATCGGGCGCTGCTCCATCAGTTTCTTCAGGCGCTCGGCCAGAGAGGATTTGCCGCCGCCGACCGGGCCGAGGAGATAGAGGATCTGCTTGCGTTCTTCGAGCCCCTGCGAGGCATAGCGGAAATATCCAGCTATGCGCTCGATCGTATCCTCCATTCCATAGAAGTCAGAAAAATGAGGGTAGATCTTGAGGGTCCGATTCGCGAAAATGCGGCCGAGGCGCTCGTCTTTGCTGGTGTCAACCAGTTTTGGTTCGCCGATTGCGTCGACCATCCTTTCGGGCGCCGAAGCGTACATCGATTTGTCTTCCCGACAGGCAAGAAGATACTGTTGGATGCTGACCTCTTCGTCCGCCGCATTGGCATAAATTTCCGAAAAAAGATCGAAGACGTCGGATTGGGTTGCACGCATGATGTTCTGCCCTCGGAGCCGATCTGGATTCCAATCGCCTCATCACCTTCAACTGTCGGAAAGCATTGTTGGTTCCCTTCACATGAAGGAGAGTGGCTGCAATCCGGGTAGAAGGCTTGGGAGGAAACATTCGGAGTGGCTGGAATGGCGGGTTGCCCGGTGCTGCGGCGCTGATGGGCGGCGTTGTCGCCGGCCAGCTATCTCGATGGACACAAGCATCCGGCGACCTTCATCGCCTATTCGCGCGCCGAAGGCCGCGACGACCAATCGAAGGCTTTGCCAAACGCCTGCGCGCCATCGGCACTGAAGTGACGCTGTTCGACGGCAACGCCTACACGCATATGTCGATCAATCACGACTTCGGCGAGGACGGCGACGCGTTGACCGCCGCGATGCTGGCCTTCCTGAATGGACCGTCGGTTGATCCCCGATCCCCGCGAGGCGTCCTGGATCAGACCAAAAGCCCCGGCGGGACATTGCCGACCCGGCGGCTACAGGTGCAATTGTTCCTGAGTTGTCGATTGGGAAAGAAAATCATGAATGGCGCCGATCTGCTGTGCGACGTGCTCCTGGCCAATGACGTCACGGTCTGCTTCGCCAATCCTGGCACATCCGAAATGCATTTCGTTGCCGCACTGGACCGCAAACCTCAGATGCGCTGCGTGCTCGGCCTGTTCGAGGGCGTGGTGACCGGCGCCGCCGACGGCTATGCGCGCATGACCGACCGCCCGGCAGCAACGTTGCTGCATACCGGACCGGGTCTCGCCAACGGTTTGGCCAACATGCACAACGCAAGGCGTGCGCGCAGCCCGATGATCAACATTGTCGGCGACCATGCTTCCTACCATCTGCCGCTCGATGCCCCGCTGACCAGCGACATAGAAGGCCTGGCGTCGCCGATGTCGAACTGGGTTGGCCGCGTCAAGGGGCCGGCCGATATTGTGCCGGCCGCAGAGGCGGCTTTCCGCGCCTCACTCACGCCGCCTGGCGTCACGACCTTGATCCTGCCTGCGGATGCCGCCTGGGGCGAAGTTGCTGCGATTTCGCCTGGCAAGGTGAAGCTGGAGCCGCCGCCCGCCGTCGACATGGCTGTTGTGCGCACGATCGCCGAAGCAATCCGCGCCGCGCCGGGCCGTGTCGGCATGGTGGTGCGTGGGCAGGCGGCGCGCGCCGATGGACTTGAAATCGCAGGGAGAATGTCATCGGGAAGCGATGTCAGGCTGTTCAGTGAGGTTCTGATCGCCCGCATGCAGCGCGGCCGCGGGCGGTTCGCCCCGACCCGCATTCCCTATCCGGTCGATGCGGCGACGGCCATGCTCCGGGATATCGACTTGCTGGTGCTGGTCGGCGCCAAGGAGCCGGTTGCCTTCTTCGCCTATCCCGGCAAGCCCGGGCGGCTGGTTCGGGACGATTGCAAGGTGCTTTCGCTGGCGGCGCATGGCCAGGATCTGAAAGCGGCGCTGGAGGCGCTGGCTGCCGAGGTCGGCATCAAGCCGACGCAGCAATTCGCCGCCGCAACCGCCTTTCCAGACGAACCGACGCTGAGCGGCAGACTGACGGACGATGCCATCGCGCTGTCGGTGGCGCGCAAACTTCCGGCCAATGCCATCGTCTGCGACGAAGCGGTCACCTCGGCGAGACGGTTCTTCGCGCTATCCGCCTTTGCGGCGCCGCACGACTACATGATGGGTACGGGCGGATCGATCGGCGGCGGCATTCCGATGGCGACAGGAGCAGCGATCGCCTGCCCGGACCGCAAGGTGATCAATCTCGAGGCCGACGGCAGCGGCATGTACACGGTGCAGGGACTGTGGACCCAGGCCAGGGAAAAGCTTGACGTCGTGACCATCATCTTTTCCAACCGGACCTACGCCATCCTGCATGGCGAAATGAAGAATGTCGGGGTCAATGAGATCGGCGAGAACGCTAGGCGCATGCTCGATCTCGACCATCCGGCGCTGGACTGGGTTGCGCTGGCCAAAGGCATGGGCGTCGAGGCGGCCCGCGCCGACACGTGCGAGCGGTTCGACGCGCTGCTCGACAGTGCCCTGTCGCGTCCGGGACCGTTTCTCATCGAAGCGGTGATCTGAGGCGGAGAGACTTACCAACGGGTCTTTTCGCCGGGTGCAGCCGGTTCGATTGCCAGCGCATGGACGCCGGCTTGCAGCTCCGCTGCGAGCAATTCGTTGACGGCGCGGTGGCGATCGATGCGGCTCATGCCGGCAAAGACGGATGAGACGATGCGGACGCGAAAATGCGTCTCGCCGGTGCCGTCATAGGCACCGTGATCGTCGGAGCCGTGGTGGTGATGACCGGCATGAAGGTGGCTTTCATTGACGATCGCCAGCCGCTCCGGCGAAAACGCCTTGTTCAGCTTGTCTTCCATCGTCGCCTGTATGGACATCGCCATCTCCCTTCACCATATCTGCAAGGCGTGATCGGGAAATCGGATCGATCCCGCCGGGCCGCCACAAAAATCGCCATTCGCCCTGCTTTATGCCGCGATTCAGCGGTTAGGGCGATGATCGCGAAAATGTCAATTCTTGTTTCGCACGTGCGAACAGCCCATAAATGGGTGAGATGAAACCGTACCCCAAATATTTCGAGAAAATTCGGGTCCGTCCCGACAAGGATGCGGAGCTGAAGTCGCACTCGCCGATCTGCCAGTGGGACGGCTGCAAGGAGGCCGGTACCCACCGGGCGCCGGTCGGACGCATGAAGGAAGGCGAGTATTTTCAGTTCTGCTTCGATCATGTGCGCGAATACAACAAGGGTTTCAACTACTTCTCCGGCGTGCCGGACACCGAGATAGCCCGCTTCCAGAAGGAAGCGATGACCGGCCACCGGCCGACATGGAAGATGGGCGTCGCCGGCGCCTCGACGCGCTCCTCGCCCGATTTTGCCCAGCAGCGTTCCGGTCGCGCCGGCTATTACAACCGCATGCGCGATCCCTTCGATCTGTTCAAAGGGCCGAAGGACCCGCGCGAGGCGCGCGAACGCAAGGCCAAGCCGCTTGAGGCCAAGGCGCTGGAAACGCTTGGCCTTGATACAAAGGCGACTGGCAAGGACATCAAGGCGCGCTATAAGGAACTTGTGAAGCGCCACCATCCGGATGCGAATGGCGGCGATAGAGGTTCGGAAGACCGGTTCCGCGATGTGCTGCAGGCCTATCGCGTGCTCAAGCAGGCGGGTTTGTGCTGAGCAACCTAACGGTTCGTGTCGTTTTCCAACTTTCATAAGGGTGGAAAAGGCTCTAAGACCGCCCCCGGACAAAATCGATTGCCGGCGAAATCAGGCATTTCGCCCGTGGAGACTTGGATAGAGATGAACAAGGTCGATCGCGACATCGCCAATTTGCCCGACACGACGGTGTCGGTGAAAGACAAATTCGGCTTCGAGTCCAAGATGGTGGTGCCGGCCTATTCGGTGACCTCGGAACATGTGCCGGACATCGATCCGGATTATCTGTTCGACAAGGCGACGACGCTGGCGATCCTTGCCGGCTTTGCCTACAACCGCCGCGTCATGGTGTCTGGCTATCACGGCACCGGCAAATCGACCCATATCGAACAGGTCGCCGCCCGCCTTAACTGGCCCTGCGTGCGCGTCAACCTCGACAGCCATGTCAGCCGTATCGACCTCGTCGGCAAGGACGCCATCGTCGTCAAGGATGGCCTGCAGATCACCGAATTCCGCGACGGCATCCTGCCCTGGGCCTACCAGCACAATGTCGCGCTCTGCTTTGACGAGTACGATGCCGGCCGTCCGGACGTGATGTTCGTCATCCAGCGCGTGCTGGAATCGTCGGGCCGCCTGACGCTACTCGACCAGAGCCGGGTCATCCGCCCGCATCCGGCGTTCCGCTTGTTTTCGACCGCCAACACCGTTGGCCTCGGCGACACCACCGGCCTCTATCACGGCACGCAGCAGATCAACCAGGCGCAGATGGATCGCTGGTCAATCGTCACCACGCTGAACTACCTGCCGCACGACAATGAGGTGAACATCGTGCTGGCCAAGGCCAAGCACTATCGCGACGGCAAGGGCAAGGACATCGTCAACAAGATGGTGCGCGTCGCCGACATGACGCGCTCGGCCTTCATCAATGGCGATCTGTCGACCGTGATGAGCCCGCGTACCGTCATCACCTGGGCCGAAAATGCCGAGATCTTCGGCAATATCGGCATGGCGTTCCGGCTGACCTTCCTCAACAAATGCGACGAGCTGGAGCGTTCGGTGGTGGCCGAGTTCTACCAGCGCGCCTTCGGCGAGGATTTGCCCGAGAGCGCCGCCAACGTGGTGCTGGGCTGAGCAGAGCCTCGATGGCGGGTCCGGGCGACAACACGCGCAACAAGTCGAAGACGGGGTCTGAAGCCGACAGCTTCAAGCGTGCCGTCACCGTCTGCATGCGCGCCATCGCCGGCGACAAGGAGCTCGAAGTCGGTTTCGCCAAGGACCGCCCGGCGCTCGCCGGCAGCCGCGCCCGACTGCCCGAACTGCCGAAGAAAGCGTCCAAGACAGACATCGCGATTACTCGTGGCCTGGGCGATTCCATGGCGCTGAAGCGCGCCTGCCACGATCAGCGCATCCACACCAAACTGGCGCCGGAAGGCAAGCTGGCGCGCTCGATCTATGACGCCGTGGAACAGGCCCGCGTCGAGGCGATCGGCAGCCGCGCCATGCAAGGCGTCGCCGACAATATCGGCTCGATGCTGGAGGACAAATACGCCAAGGCCAACCTTGTCGACGTCAAGGACAAGGCCGACGCGCCGATCGAGGAAGCGCTGGCGCTGATGGTGCGCGAGAAGCTGACCGGGCGGCCGATCCCGAAGAGCGGCGAGCGTCTGGTCGACCTCTGGCGACCCTGGGTCGAGGAGAAGGCCAAGGCCGATCTCGACGGACTGTCGGCCAAGCTCGGCGACCAGCAGGCCTTCGCCCGCGTCGTGCGTGAGATGCTGGCGTCCATGGAGATGGCCGAGGAACTCGGCGACGATCAGGAGACCGAAGACTCCGAGGACAATGACGACAACCAGCCGCAAGGCGAGGAGCAGAGCGAGGAGGGCGGCGAAGAGGATTCCGGCTCCGAGCAGTCGCAGTCCGAGGATGCCGAGGCCTCGGCCGACGACGAACAGTCGTCCGAGACGGAGGCGTCCGACGCCACCGCCGACGATCTTTCCGACGATGACGATGCGGACGCCGAAACGCCGGGCGAAGCCCGCCGCAACGACAACCCCTTCACCAATCTGCCGAAAGAGATCGACTACAAGGTTTTCACCACCGCCTTCGACGAGACGGTCGGTGCGGAAGAGCTGTGCGAGGAGGAAGAACTCGACCGGCTGCGCGCCTTCCTCGACAAGCAGTTGGCCAATCTCTCCGGCGTCGTCGGCCGGCTCGCCAACCGGCTGCAGCGCCGCCTGATGGCGCAGCAGAACCGTTCCTGGGATTTCGACCTCGAAGAGGGTTATCTCGATCCGGCACGCCTGGTTCGTGTCGTCATCGATCCGATGCAGCCCTTGTCGTTCAAGCAGGAGCGCGACACCAAATTCCGCGACACGGTGGTGACGCTGGTGCTCGACAATTCGGGCTCGATGCGCGGTCGGCCGATCACGGTTGCCGCCACCTGTGCCGACATTCTGGCGCGCACGCTGGAGCGCTGCGGCGTCTCGGTCGAGATCCTCGGCTTCACCACGCGGGCGTGGAAGGGCGGACAGGCTCGCGAGAAGTGGCTGAAGGACGGCAAGCCGCCGAACCCCGGCCGGCTCAACGATCTGCGCCACATCATCTACAAATCCGCCGATCATCCGTGGCGTCGCGCCCGGCGCAATCTCGGCCTGATGATGCGCGAGGGCCTGCTCAAGGAAAACATCGACGGCGAGGCGTTGTTATGGGCGCACAACCGGCTGATCGCCCGGCCCGAACAGCGCAAGATCCTGATGATGATCTCGGACGGCGCGCCGGTGGACGATTCGACGCTGTCGGTCAATCCTGGCAACTATCTCGAGCGGCATCTGCGCGCCGTCATCGAGCTGATCGAGACGCGCTCGCCGGTCGAGCTGCTGGCCATCGGCATCGGCCACGACGTTACCCGCTATTACAGGCGCGCCGTCACCATCGTCGATGCCGAGGAACTGGCCGGCGCCATGACCGAGCAGCTGGCCTCGCTGTTTGCCGAGGAAAACGTGCGCGATACACGCCGCGGCGGCTACCGGCGCGCTGGATGATTTTTTTGCGCGGCGGGTTTCGGCAGATGCTCTTCGCGGTCACTGCCTTGTTCGGCATGGCGTTTGCGCCGGCCATCGCCGCCGGCCCAAGCGCGGTCGAGCCGGTCGAAGTCTCGGCGCGGCCGATCACCACCTTCAATATCGGCAGCGCCGACAAGCAGTTTGGGCTGCTGGAATTCGTCGGCGGTCTTGAGATGAACTCGACGACGCGCGATTTCGGCGCGCTGTCGGCATTTCGGTTCGTCAAACCTGGCAGCGATTTCATCGGCGTCGCCGATACGGGCTTCTGGTTCTTCGGCTCGATCACCCATGATGCCGACAAGCGGCCGTCCGGCATCCAGAATTTCCGCATGCAGCAGATGGTCGATGAAAAGGGCCGGCCGATCGACAGGAAATGGGAAGTCGATGCCGAGGGCCTTGCAGTCAAGGACGGCATCGCCACCGTCGGCTTCGAGCGCGATCACCGCGTCGCCCAGTTCAAGATTGACCCCAGCAACATGACGGCGCCGTTCAAGCAACTGAACTTTCTGGTTCCAGCCCGCGAACTGCGACAGAACCGCGGTTTCGAGACCGTCACCCACGCCAATCCCAACGGCCAGCACGAGGGCGGCCTCGTCGTGGTCTCGGAAAAGAGCTTGGACAAGGCTGGCAACATCTATGCCGCCATCATCGAAGGGCCGCACAAGGGCGTCTTCACGGTCAAGCGCAACGGCGATTTCGACATCACCGACGGCGCTTTCCTGCCGGATGGCGATCTCTTGCTGCTGGAGCGCAGTTTCTCGATGGCCGGCGGTGTCAGGATGCGGCTGCGACGCATCTATGGCGAAAGCGTCGAGAAGGGCGCGGTTGCCGACGGGCCGGTGCTGATGGAAGCCGACATGGGCTACCAGATCGACAATATGGAAGGGCTCGACGTCTGGACCCGCGATGACGGAGCGCTGATGGTGTCGCTGATCTCGGACGACAACCATTCGATCCTGCAGCGCAACCTCTATCTGGAATTCATCCTGCACCAGGATTGAGAGCCCTAAGGCTTGGTGGCGATCCAGATGACGTGGCGCGCGCCGCGCTTGCCATTGGCGCGCGTCTTCACCTCGTCCACGACAAAGCCCGCCTGCTTGAGCCTAAGTGTGAAGCCGGCATCGGGGCCTTGCGACCAAACAGCCAGCACGCCGCCGGGCCTGAGCGCTGCACGCGCCGCGCCGAGGCCGGCAGCGCCATAGAGGGCGTCGTTGCCCTTGTAGACGATGCCTTCGGGGCCATTGTCGACATCGAGCAGGATGGCGTCCCAGGCTGCCTTGTCGGATCTTATGATGTGCCCGGCGTCGGCTTCGCGAACCGTCACACGGGGATCGTCGAGACAGCCGGCGAAGACCGCCTCCATGGGGCCGCGCGCCCAGGCGATGACGGCGGGGACAAGCTCGGCAACGGTGATGCCTGCGTCGGCGCCCATTTGGGCAAGCGCAGCGCGCAGCGTAAAACCCATGCCGAGGCCGCCGATCAGGATTTTCGGTTGGGCGCGGCCGCCGATCTTTTCACAGGAGAGCTTGGCCAGCGCTTCCTCGGAGCCGCTGAGGCGGCTGTTCATCAGCTCATTGGTGCCGAGCATGATCGAGAATTCGCTGCCGCGCTGCTTGAGGCGCAGTTCCTGTCCGCCGTCAGGCGTTTTGGCCGAGCCGAGCTGGACCCAGGGAATCACGGCCTAGACAGCCACGGCCGGCTGGCTCCAGTGGGCGGCGAGCAGCCGGTAGGGGATCAGGGCCACAACAGCGATGATCAGCTTCACCGAGAGGTCGCCCAGCGCCCAGGAGACCCAGCGCATGGACTCGACCGGCAGCACGCCCATCAGCGGCGCCGTCTCCAGCGCAAAGCTGTCGTTCGGGCCGGCAAAAGCGAAGGCGGCCGAAAAGGCGATGCTGAAGAACACCAGGGTGTCGAACACCGAGCCGACCAGCGTGCCGACGATCGGCGCGCGCCACCAGCTCTGCCGGCGCAACCGGTTGAACACGGTGACGTCGAGCAATTGCGCGCAAAGGAAGGCCGCGCCGGAAGCTGTGGCGATGCGCACCAGCCGGTCGGCTGATGTCTCGAACTCGATCAGGCCGTGGCGAAACAGGAAGGGCGGGACGAGGATCGAGCAGACTACCGCGGTCATGAAGCCGACAAGGACGATGCGGCGCGCCACGGTCGGCCCGTAGCGGCGGTTGGCAAGGTCGGTGACCAGGAAGGAGAAGGGATAGGTGAAGGCGCCCCAGGTCAGGATGTCGCCCAGCGACAGACCGCCGGCCTGGCCCTGCATCGGGAACTGCACGAGGATGTTCGATGCCACGACGACAAGCGCCATGGCGGCCACAAAGGGCAGATATCGCGAGAAGGAAGTCATTTTTTTATCCTGGGTAATGGAACCAGCCAGGCGCTAGCCGAAGTTCGGGTCGCGCTGCCTTAGAAGTTTTGAGCATCGGATTGCTCCGATGCTCAGGGCGGTCGTCCCCCGCCTTGATATCGTTAAGCGGCGGGCTGGTCGGCCAGCTTCTTGGCGATCTGCTTCTTCAACAGGCGCGCGCGCTGCGACAATTCCTTGGCGTCGGCCTTGGCCAGGAAGGCGTCGAGGCCGCCGCGATGCTCGACCGAACGCAGCGCGTTGGCCGAAATGCGCAGGCGCACATTCTGGTTCAGCGCTTCCGAAATCAGCGTCACATTGACGAGGTTCGGCAGGAAGCGGCGCTTGGTCTTGTTGTTGGCGTGGCTCACATTGTTGCCGGTCTGGACTGCCTTGGCAGTGAGTTCGCAGGTGCGGGACATGGTTCTAACCTTCAGTTCTGTCTAGCCTGCCAAACCTTGTTCGCCCGCGCCGGGTGGCGCGCGGTTTCAGTCAGGCGGCCTTATGGAAAAGTTGGCGTTCCATAGTTGCATTTCGCCAATGCGTCAAGCTCCGGCTTGCCCACGACTGTGACGAGCGTTTCACATAAAGGCCGGAATTCAGCCTATAAGCGGTCGGACAGGGACATCTTAAGCCGGAGTCGCCCGCCTCCGGTTAAAAAAAATCAAGGACCGAGCCCGCCATGCTTCGCCCGTCACATGCCGTTGTCGCCATACTTGTCGCCGCCTTGCCGACATCAACCCTTGCCGCCGCGCCCGCAGCCACCGCACAGTCCTTCAAGGGCGAATACACGGTGTCGTTCCTCGGCCTTTCCGTGGCCAAGGCGACATTTTCCAGCCACTACGAAGGCGGTAGCTATTCCATAGACGGCACCGTCTCCAGCGCCGGTCTCGCCACCTTGTTCGACGACACGAGCGGCACGATCTCGTCAAAGGGCAAGATCCTGGGCAAGCAGATGCAGCCACAGGTATTTCGCGCCGATTATAAGTCCGGCAAGAAGGCTTCCATGGTCGATATCCGCTTTGCCAATGGCGCGGTTACCGCCACCCAGGTCATTCCCGAGCCGAAAAAGCGCAATCCCAAAAACTGGATACCGCTGGGCAGCAACGATCTGGCATCGGTGCTCGATCCGATGGCGGCTACCGTCATCCATGCTGACAGCCTCGACCAGGTCTGTGGGCGCAAGGTGAAATTCTATGACGGCGAGATGCGCGCCGACCTGACGCTGACCTACGCCTCGAAAGGATCGATCTCGGTCAAGGGCTACAAGGGTGACACCGTTACCTGCAAGATGAGCTTCGAGCCGGTGGCAGGCTACCGCAAGGGCCGCAAGGCGCTGAATTACCTGAAGAAGAAGAGCCAGATGATGGTGACGTTTGCACCGCTCGGCCAAACCGGCATATATGCGCCGATCCACGCCACGGTCGGGACGCAGATCGGCACCTTGACTGTCAGCGCGGGGCGGTTCGAAGCAACTGAATAGACGCGCCCACCCGAATAGAATTGGGGCGCGTCGCCGGAGACGGGCATGGGGCGCGCAACACTGATCGGTTTCTCGGCGGTCGCCATGTGGGCGCTGCTGGCGTTGCTCACCGATGCGTCGGGCGCCGTGCCGCCATTCTTGCTCTCGGCCATCACCTTCACCATCGGCACCGCAGTCGGGCTGGTTGCCCGGCTGTTCATGCCGGCGACCGATAAAAGCCTGAAGATCCCACGCCAGGTCTGGGTGATCGGCATTGCCGGACTGTTCGGCTACCATTTCTTCTATTTCACCGCGCTGCGCAACGCGCCGGCGGTGGAGGCAAGCCTGATCGCCTATCTGTGGCCGCTGCTGATCGTGCTCGGATCAGCGCTGATGCCGGGCGAGAAGCTGGCCTGGAACCACGTCGTCGGCGCGCTGCTCGGGCTCGCCGGGACCGTGCTGATCGTCACCAAGGGTGGCGGCCTCGCCTTCGATGCTCGCTACACCTTCGGCTATGCGATGGCGGCCGTCTGTGCGCTGCTGTGGTCGTCCTATTCGCTGCTGTCGCGGCGCTTTCCGGCGGTGCCAACCTCGATCGTCACCTGGTTCTGCGCCGCCACGGCAGCCCTGTCCCTCATCTGCCATCTTCTGCTGGAAAAGACGGTGCTGCCCGATGGCCCCGGCCAGTGGCTGGCGGTGGTTGGTTTGGGGTTGATGCCGGTGGGTGCCGCCTTCTACGCCTGGGATATCGGCGTCAAACGAGGCAACATCCAGGTGCTCGGCGCGGCAAGCTATGCGGCGCCACTGCTGTCGACATTGGTGCTGATCGCGGCGGGCGTTGCCGAGCCGTCGCTGCGTATCCTGGCTGCCTGCGTACTGATCACCGGCGGCGCGGCGCTGGCGGCGAAATCGTTGTTCCTGCGCAAGGCGGCAACTGGCGGGGCAAGCGCATGACGATGCCGTTTGCCGGCGGCATCGACGCCAACGCAAATGCAACATTGATTTTTTCGCTGGTGGCGGCAGTGATCTACGCCTTCACCCTGGATATGCGGCCGACGCTGGCCCGCTCGGCGGCAAAGACGCTGGCCGTGGCCATGCTTGCGGCACTCGCCTTCATGCAAGGTGGGCCGCTGTTGCTCGTCGTCGCACTGCTGCTCAGCGGCGTCGGCGATGCCTTCCTGTCGCGTGACGGCGAAAAGGCCTTCCTCGGCGGGCTGGCCAGCTTCCTTGCGGCGCATGTCCTCTATGTGCCGCTCTTCCTGCTCGGCGGCGGCGGGCTGGATGTGCTCAGCACCGAGACATGGCGCGGCGCCATCGCGCTTGCCATGGCGGCCTTCGCAGTCGTCATGCTGGCGGCGCTCTGGCGCCGTGTCAGTCCCGGCCTGCGGGTGCCGATCGCCATCTATATCGCGGCCATTCTGGCGATGGGCATCTCGGCGTTGACGCTCGCCAATCCGTGGGTCATCGGCGGCGCTGTTATGTTCATGGCATCGGACGGGCTGCTTGCCGCGGAGAAATTCCTGGTTCCGGCAATAGCACCCTATCGCGCCGGCATCCGTTATGCGGTCTGGGTGCTCTACTATGCCGCCCAGCTCTGCATAACTCTTGGTTTTCTTCTGGCCTAAGGCTGCCAGCCCGGCTCGGCCATTTCAAACGCGGCGAAGTCGAAGCCCGGCGCCACGGTGCAGCCGACCAACGTCCATTCGCCGAGGCTGCGCGCCGATTGCCACCAGCCGGCCGGCACGACGATCTGCGGCCGCTCGCCCGCCGCAAGCTCAATGCCGAGCACCTGCTCGATCACCTGGTTAAGCATTGGACTACCTTCCTCGCACATCGACAGCGCCAGCGGCGCTCCGGCATGGAAGTGCCAGACCTCGGCCGCGTCCTTGACCCGGTGCCAGGCCGAAATCTGGTCCTGTTCAAGGAGGAAATAGATCGCCGTCGAATGGCCACGCGCGCCACCGGCGCCGTCGCGAAAGGTCTCGGCATACCAGCCGCCTTCCGGATGCGGCTTGAGGCCGAGCGTGGCGATGATTTCAGCGGCGCTGGTCATGGCTGATCCCGGTACGATGCTCAGAAATTGTCCTTGCGCTTGCGGATTTCCGCGAACACTTCGGCGTCCGGGGCCGCCTCCATACCGAGATGCTTGCGGATCGCCGGGTCGTGCCAGCGCAGGAACGGATTGGTCGACAATTCCTCGCCGATCGTGGTCGGCAGCGTCGCCTTGTTGTCGGCGCGCAGGGTCTCGATTTTGGCGGCGCGTTCCCTGAGCGCCGAATTGGTCGGGTCGACGGTCAACGCAAAGCGGGCGTTCGAAAGCGTATACTCATGGCCGCAATAGATGACCGTGTCCGCCGGGAGTGCGGCGAGCTTCTTCAGCGACTCATACATCACCGGCGGCTTGCATTCGAACAGCCGGCCGCAGCCGAGCGCGAACAAAGTGTCGGCGGTGAACGCCACTTTCGAGGCCGGAAAATGATAGGAGACATGGCCCGCAGTGTGGCCGGGCGTGGCGATGACATCGATCCGCTCGCCGCCGAGATGGACGACCGAGCCTTGCCCGACGGTCTCGTCGATGCCGGGGATCTTTTCCTTTTCAGCCTCCGGTCCGACGATGCGCAGCTTGAAGCGCTCCTTCAGCGCCAGATTGGCCTCGACATGGTCGACATGGTGGTGGGTGGTCAGGATCATCGTCGGCTTCCAGCCGGTACGCTCGATCGCGGCAATGATCGGCGCTTCTTCGGGCGCGTCGATAATGGCGGTCTCGCCGCTTTTCGGGTCATGCACCAGCACGCCGAAATTGTCGCTGCGGCACATGAACTGTTCGATTTCGACGGGCATTGGCATCTCTCCATCTGTTGGCGCAGACATAGGGCGCTTGGCCGCCGATGTCACTCTAGCTTTGCAGAACGTGCCGGCTTTGTTGAACTTGGGCGGCATCGCAGCTACCGTCCCGCGCATGCATTCCGATATCGTCGATCTCCGCTCCTTCTATTCGACCACGCTCGGCCGCCTGGCTGAACGCTCGATCACCATGGCGCTGTCCTCAATATGGGCAACAGTGCCCAATGAGCGGCTGGTCGGGCTCGGCTATACCTTGCCGTGGCTGGAGCGGTTCGGCACCGATGCCGAGCGGGTGTTTGCCTTCATGCCTGCTACGCAAGGCGCCGTCGTCTGGCCGGCGAACGGGCCGACGGCTACGGCGCTGGTCTTCGACGAGGAACTGCCGCTGGTCGATTCCTGCATCGACCGCATGCTGCTCGTGCATTCGCTCGAACATGTCGAAAACCCGCGCGAGACGCTGAACGAGATCTGGCGGGTGCTGTCGCCGGCAGGGCGCGTCGTCATCGTCGTGCCCAACCGGCGCGGTGTCTGGGCGCGGTTCGAGCACACGCCGTTCGGCAATGGCCGGCCGTTCTCGCGCGGCCAGCTGACAGAATTGCTGCGCGAGGCGAATTTCACACCGGCTTCCTGGTCCGACGCGCTGTTCTTCCCGCCATCGCCGCGGCGCTTCATGATGCGGTTCCACAATGTGCTGGAGCGCGCCGGCCGGCGGTTCTGGCCGATCTTTTCCGGCGTCATCGTGGTCGAGGCGCAGAAGCGGCTCTATCAGGGCGTGCCGGTCGCGCAGCGCGCCTCGCGCCGTGTCTTCGTGCCGGTACTGTCACCGCACGGTGCGACGCGGCTTGGCCGCCGGGCGGAAGGGGTGACATCGACGACGCGTCAGGTGACACCTTCGTGATCATCATGAAAACTGGTGTTGCGTGGGTTTTTCCCACCTATCTGTCGCAGATGCATTCGCGGTCCGTTTGAGCGGCGGATGCCTTCAAGTCTCTCCATCTGGTTTCAGCAACGCTTCTGAACGCAAGGACCTCGTGCATGGCTGATCAACCGGACAAGTCCGCCACCGTTCAGCCGGTAACCGTCGAAGCCAGCAGCCTGCGCGATCAGGTAGCGACGATCAAACGGGCGCTGATAGGCTCACCGGTGCGCAAGTGGCTGGTCTGGACGTCGGTCGGCATTATGGCGGTCATCGTCGCGACGTCGATTGGCCAGGTTCTGCTCAACCGCTGGAACCAGCCTTTCTACGATGCGCTGGCGCGTCGCGACATGGCGGCCTTCCTGCATCAGCTGATGATCTTTGCCGTGATTGCCGGCACGCTGCTGCTGCTCAACATCGCTCAGACCTGGCTCAACCAGATGATCCGGCTGAAGCTGCGCGAGGCGCTGACGCTCGACCTGATCGACCAATGGATGCGGCCGGCGCGGGCCTTCCGGCTCGCCAATGCCGGCGCCATCGGCGTCAATCCCGACCAGCGCATGCAGCAGGATGCCGCGCATCTGTCCGATCTGTCGACGGACCTCGGCGTCGGCCTGCTGCAATCCTTCATCCTGCTGGTGTCGTTCGTCGGCGTGCTTTGGCAACTCTCGTCGGGCTTCGTCTTCCACATCAACGGCTGGTCGCTGGCGATACCGGGCTACATGGTCTGGGCCGCGTTCCTCTATGCCGGCATCGCCTCCTGGCTGAGCTGGCTGGTCGGGCGGCCGCTGATCCGCCTCAACAGCGACCGCTACACCCGCGAGGCCGAGCTGCGCTCCTCGATGGTGCGCGTCAACGAGAATGTCGACGCCATCGCGCTCTATCACGGCGAAGCCGATGCCAAGAGACGGCTCGAAATCGACCTTGGCACGGTGCTGGGCGCGATGCGAAACATCTACAAAGCGCAGATCAACCTGTCCTGGGTGACCGATACCTATGGCTGGATCACCGTGGTGGCGCCGATCCTTGTGGCATCGCCGGTCTATTTTTCAGGCGATATCAGCTTTGGCGGGTTGATGATGGCGGTCGGCGCCTTCAACCAGGTGCACTCGTCGCTGCGCTGGTTCATCAACAATATCGGCGGCATCGCCGACTGGCGCGCCACGCTGATGCGCGTTGCCGACTTCCGCATTGCGCTCGATGAAACCGATGCGTTGCACGACAAGGAAAAGCGCATCGAATTCGGCGATAACGCCAATGGCAGCCTGACCTTCGAGAAGCTCCAAGTGGCCTCGCCGGAGGGCTGCACCAAACTTTCAGACAGCCATGTCGAGATCCATCCCGGTGAGCGCGTCATGATCACCGGCGACCCAGGCGCCGGCAAGACATTGTTCTTCCGCGCCATTGCCGGCCTTTGGCCCTGGGGCAGCGGGCGGATCGGCTTGCCGGCCGGAGAAACGCCGATTTTCGTGCCGCGTGTTCCGTATTTTCCTGCCGGCACGTTACGCGAAGTGCTGCATCCGAATGGCTCGGCGCCGGCTGGCGATGCTGATTTTGGGGCGGTGCTGGCCGAGGTCGGCCTCGAGCGGCTGTCATCCTCGCTCGACCGTTCCGCACGCTGGGAGCGTGAACTCAACGATGACGAACAGCGGTCGCTGGCCTTCGCCAGGCTGGCCTTGCGGCAGCCGAAATGGGTGATCATCGACGAAGCGATGGACGCGTTCGATGGTCCTTCGCTGCGAAGGGTACTGTCCATGCTGGAGAAACGCCTGCCGGAAACCGCGATCCTCAACATCGGGCGCGGACTGCACAATGGTCATTTCTTTCCACGCGCATTGAACATCGTGAAGGATACGGGTGCTGCGCCACTGAAACCCGCCCGAGTCAGGACCGGCGCCATCGACCCGCCGCCGAAAGCGGCCGTGCGGCGAAAGAAGTAGAAGGGGCTTTATTTCGCCGCGATCGCGGCGAAGAATCACGGGTCGAAACGTCCGTGGTGCGGCCATGCTCGATGCGCTCAGCCTGCTTGCCTGCCTTGCCTGCACCACGCCCGTGGCTGCCCCGGCCGTTGCCGTGGATGTCGAACTGGTGCTGGCCGTCGACATCTCACAGTCGATGGACGAGAGGGAGTTCGCGCTGCAGCGCGCGGGCTATGTCGAGGCGCTCAGGCATCCCGATTTCATCAAGGCCGTGCGCTCGGGAACCACCGGGCGCATCGCGCTTGCCTATTTCGAATGGGCGGGCGTCGTGCGCGAGGATGGCGTCATCGCCTGGCAGGTGATCGACAGTGCAGAGAGCGCCAACGCCTTCGCCGACAGAATAGAAGCGCGGCCGTTCCGCAGCTTTCGCGGCACCTCGATTTCGGGCGCGCTTGCCTTCGGCGCCGGGCTGTTCGAGGGCACGGGGTTCGATGCGCCACGCAGCGTCATCGACATTTCCGGCGACGGTCCCAACAACACCGGGCTGCCCGTCGCCACGACACGCGATGCGGCGGTGGCCAAGGGCATCGTCATCAACGGCCTGCCGATCCTGATCAGCCCGTCGCCGACCTTCAGCCATCTCGACCAGTATTATGACGACTGCGTCACCGGTGGGCCCGGCTCCTTCGTGTTGCCGATCTATGCGGCCTCGGAATTCGCCACCGCCATACGCCGCAAGTTGATCCTGGAGGTGAGCGGCATCGCCGATGCGACCGTGGTCCCGATCGATGCCGCCGCACCCATGGACTGCCTGCAGGGCGAACGCGACCGGCGGCTATATTCCGACCCATATCTGCCGGAACTCGACAAATGAGGTTTGAGGCAGTTCGGAGGGGAAAGCCGCTGCGCGGCTTGTCGGCAAACTTCAGGCCGGCCGTGCACCGTATTTGTCGCGAAATTCGGCATAGAGATCGCGGCGCCAGCGCCGGCCGCCGACATAGCCACGCAACAGCTGCGGCAGCGAATAGCCAAGCGCCTTCGACGACCGGTTGGCCAAATAGCCGGAGAACGCCTGCGAAACCCTGCCCTTGAGTGCATCGGCGATGAGCTGCCGGGCGATCATGTAAGGCGGAATGTAGGGGTAGCGGTCGGCGATATAGGGGTGCTTGTCGATCAAGCTCGCATAGGCTTCGACATAGCCGTCCCGGCGACCGGAGATCGAATTCTCCGAGTTGTACTTTTTCCAGTCGATCACTTCGGACAGCTGCGCGCCGCTGCGACGGGCAAAGCGCAGCAACAATTCGCGATCCTGCATGCGCGTGACGTCACTATCGTAGCCGCCGATGGCCAGCAGCGACTCGCGCCGGGCGGTGATTGCCGACCCGGCAATGAAGATGGTCTGCGCGACAAGGGCCCGCTCCAGCGAGTCGCGGCTCAGCAGCGCCTCGCGGTTGACGCAGTTGGTGCGGCGATTGCCCTTCAGCGACACGAAGGAACTGATCAGCACTTCGAGCGAGGGATTGTTGTCGAACTGCTCCAGCGTCCGCGCCAGGCGATCCGGCAAATAGACGTCGTCGGAATCGAGGAATGTCACCACCGGCGCCTGCGCCCGCTCTATGCCGGCATTGCGGGCGGCATTGGCGCCGCGCCATTTCGAGCCAACATAGATCAGCCGTGGATCGCGGATTTCGGCAAGTGCGGCTGCCGTACCGTCGGTCGAGCCGTCATCGACGACAATGTGTTCGAACCGGGGAAAATTCTGCGCCAGCACGCTCTCCACGGCGCGCACCACCTTGCTGCGGCGATTGTGCGTCGGTGTGATCACCGAGATCAGCGGAGCGAGGTCGGTTGCCTTGGACATGTTGCTTCGATTGTGCCCCGAAATGCCTGGAGGCCGGAGGTTTTGATGGTCGCCGTCCAAGCCTTACCCCGGGATGGCATTCGATTCGACGCTACAAAAAACCAGCGGCAATGTCATCACAAACTGTTGAGCCAGGACGCCGGTAAGCCGGCCGATTACCCCAGACGTAATCGACCGATGGCCATCATGTCTGCAGATTGCGCCAACGAAGCCGGTCGTCGGGCTTCGATCTCACAGGGAGTTCAGCCGTGGCCGCCTACGCCGTCGCCCATATGCGTCAAGTCACAATGGGCCCGCAGATTGTCGAGTATCTGCAGAGGATCGACGCCACATTGGAGCCGTTCGGCGGCCGCTTCCTTGTCCACGGCGGCGACATGGACGTGGTCGAAAACGAATGGCCCGGGCACCTGATCGTCATCGAGTTTCCGGACAGGGCGCATGCGTGGGGCTGGTACGATTCATCAGCCTATCGCGAGATTCTGGCCTTGCGCACCGACAACTCCCACGCCGATGTGATCATCGCCGATGGCGTTCAGCACCCGCACAAGGCGACGGACGTGCTGGAATAGGGGCAAACTACCGCTTCAGCAAGAACACCGCTTGCTGGCCGAAGAAATTCCAGAACCACCATGGCATCGACAGGCCGATCTTCTGGCCGTTGCCGTCGAGCGCGGTGGCTTTCTCGACCGAGGCGCCGAGTTCCTCGACCAGATTGACGAAGTCGCGGATGGTGCAGAAATGGATGTTGGGCGTGTCGTACCAGGAATAGGGCAGGTCCGCGGTCACCGGCATCCGGCCCTTGACGAACAGCGACAGCCGCACCCGCCAGTGGCCGAAATTGGGGAAGGAGACGATGGCGCGGTTGCCGATTCGCAGCAGCTCGTCGAGCACCAGCTTCGGGTTGCGGGTCGCCTGCAGCGTCTGTGACAGGACGACGAAGTCAAAACCCTTGTCCGGATAGAATTCGAGGTCGGTGTCGGCATCGCCCTGGATGACCGAGAGGCCGCGCGCCACGCATTCATTGACGCCTCGCTGTGACAGCTCCAGCCCGCGGCCGTCGACCTGCTTGGTCTCCTGCAGGAGTTCGAGCAGCAGGCCGTCGCCGGAGCCGACATCGAGCACCCGCGACTGCGGCGGTATCAGGTTGGCCACGACTTCGAGGTCGACGCGCTGGCTGCCATTGACGCTCATGAGGCGAGCCCCCTTGCGCGGGCCGCCGAGCCGATGAAGCCCTTGATGGCGGCAAACAGTTCGGGTTCATCGAGCAGGAAGGCATCATGGCCGCGGTCGGTGTCGATCTCGACGAAGGAGACGGAGGCGCCGGCGGCGTTGAGCGCATGCACGATCGAGCGGCTCTCCTCGGTCGGGAACAACCAGTCCGAGGTGAAGGACACCAGGCAGAAGCGGGTCTTGGTCCCGGCAAAGGCATCGGCCAACCGGCCGCCATGGTCGGCGGCGAGGTCGAAATAATCCATCGAACGGGTCATGTAGAGGTAGGAGTTGGCGTCGAAGCGGTCGACGAATGTCATGCCCTGGTGGCGCAGATAGCTTTCGATCTGGAAGTCGGCGTCGAAACCGAAGGTCAGCGCTTCGCGGTCCTGCAGATTGCGGCCGAATTTCCGATGCAGGGCGGCTTCCGACAGATAGGTGATGTGGGCGGCCATGCGCGCCACGGCGAGCCCCTTTTCCGGGCGCTTGCCGTGCTCGAAATATTTGCCGCCATGCCAGTCCGGATCGGCCATGACGGCCTGCCGGCCGACCTCGTGGAAGGCGATGTTCTGCGAGGAATGGCGTGCGCCTGTGGCGATCGGCAGGGCCGAGAAGACGCGCTCGGAATAGCATGACGCCCATTCCAGCACCTGCATGCCGCCCATCGAGCCGCCGAGCACGCAAAACAGCTTTTCGATGCCGAAATGGTCGACCAGCATCAGTTGCGCCCGCACCATGTCGCGGATGGTGATGATTGGCAGGTCGAGGCCGTAGGGCTTGCCGGTGGCGGGATTGGTCGAGGCCGGACCGGTGGAGCCGAGGCAGCCGCCGATGACGTTGGAGCAAATGACGAAGAAGCGGTTGGTGTCGATGATCTTGCCGGGACCGATCAGCACTTCCCACCAGCCGGGCTTGCCGGTCACCGGATTGGTGCTGGCGACATGCTGGTCGCCGGTCAGCGCGTGGCAGACCAGGATGGCGTTGGTGCGGGCATCGTTGAGGGCGCCATATGTCTGGTAGGCGATCTGGAACGGCGACAAAAGCGTGCCGGCGTCGAGCTTCAGCGGCTTGTCAGGGCCAAAACGCAACACAGGGCTCGACGGGTTGTCGGCCTCGTTGTTGGTTTTTGTAGCGCGGAGCGCGGCCATGTGACTCTCCTTGCCCGCCGTCAGGCAATAAAAAACCGGCAATGCGATCGCAAAGCCGGTTACGTCACGCAAACGGCCCTTTAGCGAGTTGTTTAACGTGGCTGCAAGCCGACCGGCCAAATCACCACGGAACTGTTGCGTTCTTCTAGAACTCGTGCGGCCCGGCGTCAACGGCCAGCTATTGCCCGCCTCTCGACATTCGCGGCTACGGCTTGTATTTCCGCTGCGGCCTCCGGACGGAGGCATTCTCGATGGATTTGCGACATGGACAAGACAGCGGACAAGGCACGGCCGACGCCCCGCGCGGGCATCATGGACATCGACGCCTATGTGCCGGGCAAGAGCACGGCACCTGCCGGCGTCGCCAAGGTCCATAAATTGTCGTCGAACGAGAACCCGCTCGGCCCGTCGCCGAAGGCGATCGAGGCCGCGCGCGAAGTGGCTGGCAAGCTCGATGTCTATCCCGACGGCACCGCCCGCCGGCTGCGCGAGGCGATCGCCGAGGTGCATGGCCTCAACCCGGCAAACATCATCTGCTCCAACGGTTCCGACGAGATTTTGGGCCTGCTGGCGCAGACCTATCTGGCGCCAGGCGATGAGGCGATTTTTACCGAACATGCCTTCATGGTCTACAAGATCTACATTCAGTCGGCGGGGGCCAAGCCGGTTGCTGTGAAGGAAACCGAGGAGCGCGCCGACGTCGACGCGATCCTGGCCGCGGTGACGCCGCGGACCAAAATCATCTTCCTCGCCAATCCCAACAATCCGACCGGCACCTATCTGCCGTTCCAGGAGGTCCGCCGCCTGCATTCCACGCTCCCGGGCAACGTGCTTCTGGTGCTCGACGCGGCCTATGCCGAATATGTCAGGCGCAATGACTACGAGGCCGGCATCGAGCTGGCGGGCAGCGCACAGAATGTGGTCATGACCCGCACCTTCTCCAAGCTCGGCCTTGGCGGCGCGCGCATCGGCTGGATGTATGGCCCACTGCACATCGTCGATGCCATCAACCGTATCCGCGGCCCTTTCAACGTTAACGCAACAGCGATCGAGGCCGGCATTGCCGCCATCCGCGACCGCGCCCATGTCGAGCGCAGTTCGTTGCACAACGAGACCTGGCTTACCTGGCTGAATGAAGAGCTGACGAAGCTTGGGCTCAGGGTGACGCCCAGCGTCGGCAATTTCGTCCTCATCCACTTTCCCGACGACAAGAAGCATTCGGCTGAGGCGGCGGACGACTACCTCACCCAGCGCGGCTATATATTGCGGCGCGTTACCGGCTATGGCTTTCCCAATGCGCTGCGCATGAGCGTCGGCACCGAAGAAGCCAATCGCGGCGTTATCGACGCCCTCACGACGTTCCTGAAAAGCTGAAACAATGACATCACCGATGTTTGAAAAGATCGCGCTGGTCGGCATCGGCCTGATCGGCTCGTCGCTGGCCCGCGTTATCCGCCGCGAGGGCCTGGCCCGCCATGTCGCCATCGCGACGCGCAGCCCGGCCACGCTGGCGCGGGCGAAGGAGCTCGGTCTTGGCGAGAGCTACACCACCGGCGCCAGGGAAGCGGTCCGCGACGCCGACCTGATCATCGTCTCGGTGCCTGTGGGATCGTCGGGCGAGGTGGCGCAAGAGATCGCGCCGGGGCTGAAAAAGGGCGCCATCCTCACCGATGTCGGTTCGACCAAGGCCTCCGTCATTGCGCAAATGCAGCCCTATGTACCGGACGGCGTGCACTTTATTCCGGGGCACCCGCTGGCAGGTACGGAGAAATCGGGCCCGGATGCGGGTTTCGCCGACCTGTTCGAAAACCGCTGGTGCATCTTCACGCCGCTGCCGGGAACCGATCCGGCCGCGCTGGAAAAGCTGTCGGAATTCTGGCGGCGCTGCGGCTCCAACATCGACTCGATGGACCCGCAGCATCATGACATGACGCTGGCCATCGTTTCGCATCTTCCGCACATCATTGCCTACAACATCGTCGGCACGGCCGACGATCTGGAATCGGTGACCAAGTCGGAAGTGATCAAATATTCGGCTTCCGGTTTCCGCGACTTCACCCGTCTGGCCGCCTCCGACCCGACCATGTGGCGCGACGTGTGCCTGCACAACAAGGATGCCATCCTGGAAATGCTGGCGCGCTTTTCGGAGGACCTCGCCTCGCTGCAGCGGGCGATCCGCTGGGGCGACGGCGACAAGCTGTTCGACCTGTTCACCCGCACCCGGGCCGTTCGCCGTTCGATCATCGAGGCCGGCCAGGATATCGACGTGCCGGATTTCGGCCGGCAGGCGGTCGAGCACCCGGTGAAAAGTTAAATCTGTTTCAGACGGGCCAGGTCGCCGCGACCATGGCCATTGTCTCGGCCCGGTCCGGCGCGCCCAGCCGGCCGCCGAAGCGCTGGCATTTGAGCGCGGCCGCCGCGCTGGCAAAGCGCAACGCGTGCTCGACCGACATGGCCTCAGCAAGTCCAACGGCAAAGGCGCCGTGGAAAACGTCGCCGGCGGCCAGCGTGCCGACCGCCTTGACCTTCGGCGCCGCGATGTGGCGCACGCATCCGGCGGACCGGTCATGCCACCAGCTTCCCGAGGCGCCGCCGGTCACCGCGACAAAGGCGTCTGTGCGGCTGGCGAGGTCGGCGCAGGCGGTTTCGGGATCCAGCGCGTGGCCGCAGACGATGCGTGCAGCCGTCTCCGAAGCGACGATGTGCGACGCCAGCGGCAACAGATGCTCCAGCACCTCCAGCGGCGCCGTGTCGGCGTCGAGGATTGCCGGGCAACCGGCGTCGCGCGCGGCGGTCAAGGCAAGAGCGGCGGCGCCCGGCCAGCGCACATCGACCAGCACGGCATCGAAGCCGGAAAGATCGGCGACAGGCACCGCCTCGGGGTCGGCCTGCGCCTTTGGGTCGTAGAAGGGCACGATGATGCGCTCGCCATGAGCGTCGACCAGGATCGCGGCCAGCGCCGAGCGGGCGCCTTCGACGCGGCGGACAAAGCCGCAATCGACGCCCTCGGCCTCGATGCCGGCCAGCAATTGGTCGCCGACGGCATCGTCACCTGCACTTGCCCACAGGAACACCTCGGCGCCGAGACGGCGGGCGGCGCAGGCAGCACTTGTCGCCATGCCCGAGGCGATCTGGATGCCGTCCGAGGCGATGAACTTGCCCTGATGCGTGGGCAGGGTTTCGACGCGCAGGATGGTATCCAGCGTCAGCGCGCCAACGCTCAGCAGTTTCACCGGTCGGTTCATGCGTCGGCTTGCTCGAGCATGATCTCTCCCCAAAAGCCGTTCCCGCTCTTTGCGATCATGCTCTATCTCTTTGTTTTAACGGAATTCCGGACGGAAAACCGCTCACACTTTTCTTGGAATTGCTCTAATCGAGCGGCTTGATCTTGCCCAGCGGAATGAAGCCGAGCGAGACCTTGCCCTTCACCACCTTGAGCGGCATCGACGGTTCGTTGCCGAGCAGCGCCAGACCGGCAAAGCCTTGCTCGATCTGGCTCTTCTGCTCGGGGATTGCGGTGGCGAGGATTGCCGCCACGGCTTTGGGATCCTGCAGCTTGATCGTCAGGTCGGCATTGACCAGGCCGTTGGCGTCGACCGACACCGGGCCGGAGACGGTGATGCGCGCGGTTCCCGACGACAGATCGAGCTTGTGGATGTCGGCCGCCTGGCCGCGCAGGCTCCTGGCCTGCGTCTTCATCAGCGCGACGCCGTTCTTCAGCGTCGCGTCGCCGCTGCCGTCGAGCGGCGGCAGCACGCGCCCGCCGATCGCGTCGGCGTCGATCTCAAGATCGGTGAAGCTGCCGACGTAGCCGATGTCCTGGCCGTCGGGCCGCAACTCGCCCGCCGCGGTTCCGGCGCTGAACAGTGAAACCGGATCAGTGTCGTCGGCCGGATCCGTCTGGCCGGACAAGCTCTCCGCCTGCAGCGAAATGCTCCGGGGCAGGGGCCAGAAGAGCTTGGCATTGGCCTGCAGATTGTCCCAGTCGATCCATAGCGGCGCCATCCCCGGCACCGAGGTGCGCAGCGGCCCACGCAACTCGGCGGCAGGCGACAAAGGCCGGATGAGCTCTGCAACGAAGTTGAAGCTGCCTGCCGAGGCGGCAACGTTCCTGGCGTCGTCCTCGTAAGCCAGATTGTCACAGGAGATGGCAAAACTCAGGGGGTAGCCGCTGACGGTGAGGTTGGCGCAGCCGGCCTCGATGCCTTTGTCCTTGAGCGAGGCCACCGCCTTGTCGGCTTCGCTGCTGACGCGACCGGCGACATAGAACCAGACTGCGCTGTAGACGCCGAACAGCATAACGAGCAAGGCAGCGAGCCACATCAGCCGGCGGCGAAACTTCGACGGACGCTCGTCACTTGACGTCATGCTGCGGCTTTCATTAACGCGGGCGTGTTGCGGGTGGACTGTGGCTTACGCAAAAGCAAAAAGAACAGAAGAGCACCGATTCCGATGCGGCGGCGTCACTCTCGTACAATCAGGCTTGGCGATATGGGCGATTTTTGGGTTTTTGGCTACGGCTCGCTGATCTGGCGACCGGGATTCGCCCATGTCGAGACACGGCGCGCGCGGCTTTACGGCTACCGCCGGTCGCTGTGCGTCTATTCCTTCGTGCATCGCGGCACGCGCCAGCGGCCGGGCCTGGTGCTAGGCCTCGACCGTGGCGGCTCCTGCATCGGGCTGGCCTTTCGCGTGCCCGGCGAGCTGCGCGATGAGGTGCTGACCTATCTGCGCGAGCGCGAATTGGTGACCAGCGTCTACCTCGAGCGTGTGCTCGATATCAGCCTCGACGGGAATGGGGCGGCCGCGGGAGAGAGAGTGAAAGCGGTCGCCTATATCGTCGACCGCCAGCATGAGCAGTATGCCGGCGGGCTCGACCCCGCGCATGCGGCAGGTGTTATCCGTGGCGCCGTCGGCCAGTCCGGAAACAACGAGGACTATGTGCTCAACACGCTGCAGCATCTCGCGGCGCTGGGTATCAGCGACCACTGGCTGGAAGAGGTGGCGAAGCGGATCGCCTCGTGAGCCAGTGGACCACGGCGAGCCTGCAGGCGAAGCGCTCGCGCCTTTGTGAAGCGCTGGCCCGCTGGAAAAATTGGCTGAGGCCTTTGACCTCGGCGCGGCGAGACCTAGCTTAGCTGCGGCCCGAAGCATTCGGGTCGCCCGCCGCCAGCCCACGGAGCCCCGTCTTGCAAAAACGCCGTCTCGGTCAAACCGACCTTTCCATCGCGCCGCTGGTCCTGGGCGGCAATGTCTTCGGCTGGACCGCGGACGAGAAGACCTCCTTCGACCTGCTCGACCGGTTTGGCGACGCCGGCCTCAACGCTATCGATACGGCCGATGCCTATTCGCGCTGGGTGCCCGGCCACGCGGGCGGCGAGTCCGAGACCATCATCGGCAAATGGATGAAAAGCCGCGGCAACCGTGACAAGATCATCGTCATCACCAAAGTCGGCTCGGATATGGGACAAGGCAAGAAGGATTTGTCCGCTGCCCATATCGAAGGGGCGGTCGAGGCGTCGCTCAAGCGGCTGCAGACCGATGTCATCGACCTCTATTTGTCGCACTGGCCGGACCCGACCACGCCTTATGAAGAGACGCTCGGCGCCTACCAGAAGCTGCTCGCTGCCGGCAAGGTCCGCCATATCGGCGCCTCGAATCTCGACGCCGGCCAGCTGCGCGCCGCGCTCGATGTTGCCAGCCTGCGCGGGCTGCCGCGCTACAGCGTGCTGCAGCCGGAATACAATCTCTACGACCGCTCATCCTTCGACGGGCCGCTGCATGATCTGTGCGTGGCCGAGGATATCGGCGTCATCACCTATTTCAGCCTCGCCAAGGGGTTTTTGAGCGGCAAATACCGTAGCGAGGCCGATCTCGGCAAAAGTGAACGCGGCGGCGGCGTGAAGGCTTATCTCAATGCGCGCGGCATGCGCATTCTGGCCGCACTCGACACCGTCGCGGCGCGCCATTCGGCCAAGCAGGCGGAAGTGGCACTCGCCTGGGTGATGGCGCAGCCCGGCATCACCGCGCCGATCGCCAGCGCCACGACGCTGGACCAGGTCGACAGCCTGGCGCGCGCCGCATCGCTGAAGCTCAGCGCGGAGGATCTCGTGGCGCTGGACAAGGCCAGCGCCTAGCCGCGCAGCTTCGGCACGATCGTTCAAGACGACGGCTGTCCGCCTCGCCACACTGCTCTCCATTATTGTGGAGAAGAGGCAGCATGGCCGCAGACATTCTTTCGCAGGCGCAGCCCTGGCCGCAGTTGCTGGCGCTGGTGCTGGCGGCAACCGTCGTCATGGGCAGTCCTGGCCCGGCGACGATCAGCGTCACGGCGATAGGGGCCGCCTTCGGCCTGCGCAATTCGCTTCACTACACATCGGGGATCATTTTAGGCACCGTCGCGGTGCTGCTGGTGGTGGCCACCGGCATCAAGGCTATCCTTACCTCGATGCCGGGCGTAGCGCCGGTGCTGGCGGTCGCTTCCGCCGCCTATATTCTCTACCTCGCCTACAGAATAGCGACAGCGCCGCCGCTGGCCGCGCGTGACAGCAGCGCGGTTCTGCCGACCTTCCTCGGCGGCTTCCTGCTCGCCGTTGCCAACCGAAAGCCTATGTGGCGATTGCTGCAGTCCTTGCTGGCTCCGCGACCGCAGCCGGCGCCGATGCTCTCGGCATCCCGGCCAGGCTGGCGGTTCTCACCCTGATGATCGTAGCCATCCATGTGCTGTGGCTGCTGGCCGGCGCGGCCTTCGCCCGCACCCTGCGCCAGCCGCTGGCGTCGCGGATCATCAATCTGGCCTTCGCGGCGACGCTGGTGCTGACCACGGCGCTGGCGGCGTGGCCTTGAGCCGGCCCGCAGAAGAGATCAAGCTTTGGTCTTTTTTGTTTTGGCGCGATTCAGGACGGAAAAAACCGCTCACACTTTTCCTGGAACTGCTTTGGCGGCCGCGGCGAGTTCGGCCAGCCGCTTGACCGCCGTCGGCGGCATTTGCGGCGGGTTAGGAGCCTGCGATGCCTCGATCAGCAGCTGGTCGCAGGCGGCTTCCGTATCGCCGATCAGCCGGTCCATGAATTCGTCCTTGCCGAGCCCGGGCGGAATCGGCGGCAGGAAGCGGGCCTTGATGGTGCCGGGAAAGCGCAAGAATTTGCGGCGAGGCCAATAGAGGCCGGCGACATGGGCGACCGGTACCACCGGGACGCCAAGCTGCGTATAGAGCTCGACAATGCCGTATTTGTAAGCCGGCTCGTCGCCTGGCGCTCGGCGCGTGCCTTCGGGGTAGATAATCAGCTGGCGCGGATTGCGCCCCATCTCCTGCTTTGTCGATGCAACGACCTGCTTCAACGCCTTGGAGCGGCTGCCGCGGTGAACCGGGATCATCCGCATCTTCAGGATGTACCAGCCGAAGAAGGGGATCCAGGTCAGCTCGCGCTTCAGGATATAAAGCGGATCGTGGAGGAAGGGAAAGAAAGCGATCGCGTCCCAAAACGACTGGTGTTTCGGCGCCAGGATGAAAGAGCCCTCAGGCAGGTTCTCGACGCCGGTGATGTCGCTCCTGGTGCCGGCGATCTTGTCGTAGAGCCACAGGCTGGTGCGCGACCAGAATTTCGGCACGAACCAGGCGCGATGGCGTGGCGAGAGGAAGTAGTAAGGGGTCCAGAGGACCATCTGGACGATCAGATTGACATAGAAGACGAAGTTGAACGCCAGCGAGCGGATATAGAGCATGCGGGGAAGGGCCCGTTGAGGAGGTGTGCGTTGGTTACACCAAGCGCGGGCAAAAAGGAAACGCCGCAATGGCCTGACATAGGCCGGCTCGCCACTGACTCAAGCCAGTCTCAACTCACCACGTCGCCTGCAATAGCCGCTGCTTCAGCCGCGGAGCGGCGAAATCGAGGAACGCCCTTAGTTTCACCGCCAGCAGGCCTTGGCCGGCATGGACGAGGCTCACCGGCCACGGCTGCGGCTCGAAGGGTCGCAAGACCGGGACGAGCACGCCGGAACGTACTGCGTCCGCGATCTGGTAGGAGAGCACCCGCGTCATCCCGGCGCCTGCAATCGCGGCATCGATTGCAGCTTCCGCCGTGTTGACGCGCAGCCGTGAGTGGATCGGCACGATCAGTTCGCCCTTGTCGCCGGCAAAGCTCCAGCTGGCGAGCGCTGCAGGCCCTTCGAAACTGATGCATTCATGCGCGGCCAGATCGTCCGGCGTCCGCGGCATGCCATGCGCGGCGATATAGGCGGGGCTGGCGCACACGACGCGACGGATCGCGCCGACGCGGATGGCAATGAGGCTCGAAGGCGCAAGCTCGCCGATGCGGATGGCAAGGTCGAGATGTTCCTCCGCCAGTTGGGTTATCCGGTCAGCCAGCGTCAGGCGAATGTTGACTTGAGGATAAGCCGCCAGGAATTCGGTGACGACAGGCAGCACGTGCAGGCGACCAAAGACGACCGGCGCGGTGATGAACAGGTCGCCGGTCGGCGTGCTGTATTCGCCGGCAGCGGTGCGTTCGGCTTCGCCGACCTCGCCGAGGATGCGGCGGCAGGCGGCGAGATAGGCCTGGCCGGCATCGGTCAGCGTGAGCTGCCGGGTCGAACGGTTCAGCAGGCGCGCCTGAAGGTGCTTTTCGAGGTCGGAAACCTTGCGGCTGACCGTTGCCAGTGGAATGCCGAAATGGCGGCCGGCAGCGGAAAGGCTGCCCGCTTCCACCGCGGCGACGAACAGCGACATGGCTTGGAGACGATCCATACTTTCTTCCGGAAATTGGAAGGATAGCTTGCAACTATGCCATCTACATCCAAAACATGGAAGGATCTACCTCTTCGCGTACAATGGCCGTGTTTCGGCCTCGCGGAGGCTTCCATGAATGCTCATACTTTCACCAGCGATGTCGCCTTCACGCCGACGGTCAAGGCGATCCAGACCCGCAAAGGTTCGCGCAAGGGCTATGCCAGCGCCGAGGAGCGCGGCGGATGGCGCGCCCATATGACGCCCGACCTCGCCGACTTCATCGCGGCGCAGACCAGCGTCTTCCTGTCGACGGCAAATGGCGAGGGTCAGCCCTACATCCAGCATCGCGGCGGGCCAGCCGGCTTCCTCAAGGTGCTGGACGAGAAGACCATCGGCTTTGCCGATTTCTCCGGGAACAGGCAGTTCATCACGCAGGGGAATCTCGCCGACAACAACCAGGCATTCCTGTTCCTGATGGACTATGCGCATCGCCAGCGCGTCAAGATCTGGGGCACGGCGCGCGTCGTCGAGGACGATGCCGAGCTTCTGGCAAGGCTGATGCCGCAGGACTACAAGGCGCGCCCCGAGCAGGTCATCTTGTTCACCGTCTCGGCCTGGGATGCCAATTGCCCGCAACACATTCCGCAGCGATTCGAGGCCGCCGATGTCGCGGCCGCACTCGCCGAACGCGACAAGCGGATTGAAAGCCTCGAACAGGAGATTGCGCGGCTGCGTGGCGCGGAAGACGGCACGGCCAAGGGGTAATCGAGCGCCGTCAGAGTCGTCTGTCTGGACGCAATTCCCAAGGGAAAGCGTACGTGCTTTTCCCGGGGAAACCGCTACACACTTTTCCTGGAATTGCTTTAGTCCTTGGCGGTCGAAACCTCGGCCAGTGCGACGCTGTCGGCAGTCTGGCGGACCGGGACGACGCCGCGCGCAAGCGCCAGCAGGTATTTGCTGTATTCGGTCAGAAGCACGCGTAGCGCTTCCGGCTTGGTCAGCCAGTCGCCATTGTCCAGATTGGTGTTGACCACCGGATAGGGTTCAAGCCTGGCGCCATGCAGCAGGCGGCCCATCTCGAGCAGGCTGCGCGGCATGTGGTAATTGTTGGTGACGAGGATGACGCTGCCATAGGCGTGGCTCTCCACCCATTTAGCGCTTTCCTCGGCATTGCCGATCGTGTCGAGCGCGGCGCGGTCGATGTCGACACAGCAGGAAAACAGCGCCTTGTCGCCGCCGGTAGCAGCCTGCAATTGGCGGCGGCTGGCAGAGGGATGCACGCCTGAGATCAGCAGCCGCTCGCCCTTGCCGGAGGCAAGCAGATCGAGTGCTGCGTCGAGGCGGGCCTGACCGCCGGTCAAGACGATGATCGCATCGGCCTTGGCCGGGTTGGTCGGGGTCGTCATGTGGCTGACCTTGCTGGCGAACCAGCCGAAGCCACCGGCAAACAGGGCCACCAGCAGCAGTAGACAGAGGGAGGCGAGACGCAGGGCGGTGCGCAAACGGCCCAGCCCGGTACGCACACGCAAACGCACCACTGGCATCTGTCCAGCCGTTCCGGTCGACTCCCGCGCGTTCATCATCCTATGGTTAATCCTGAAATGCCTTTTTGGTAAGGAAAAAAGCGCACATTGCGTTACGTCGGTTTTCGATCCGTGATCGTCCCTTCCATTCCTGTCCTTGCCCCCGAACTGTTTTCGCTTCTGCCCTCACGGGTCACCCCGCATCCGGCTGGCGGACATCGATGTCGCTGAGATAGGCGACGACGGTGGCGTGCGAGGTCGCCGCCGTCAGTCCGCCGATCACCAGCACCATCAGGCCGACGCCGAGATAGCCTGCCGATCCGATGGCGAAATTGCCGAACAAAGCGGTGGCCTGGTCGGCCTGCGGCGTTGCCATGTTGCGCGACGACCACCAGGAAAAGACGATGAAAACCAGGATCGCGGCTGCGCCGCCGGCGGCTGCGCCCTTCATCCCGGTGACCAGGAAATGCCAGCGGAATTCGCGCGCGATGAAGCGCGCCTCGGCGCCGACGAAATGCAGCACTTCGATGATATGGCCGTTACCCGCCATGGCGCCGCGCGTCGCAAACACTACGGTCAGCACCGTCGCCGACAGCATCAGGACCAGCACGGCGATGCCGATGGTGACCGTGGTGCGGGCCATGGCGACCAGCCGGTCGACCCATGTACGGTGATCGTCGAGCGAAGCACTCGGCAGCTTGGGCGTGAGCGCCGCACGGATGGCGCTGAAGTCGGGCGGGCTGGTCTCGTCGATGGTGACGATGATCAGGCGCGGCACCGGCAATTCGTCGATATTCAGGCCCGAGCCCAGCCATGGCTCCAAAAGGCGCGCGGTGGCGTCGCGATCGATGATCCGGGTTTCCTTTACGCCGGGGAATTCGCCGACGATCTGCGAGGCCTGGGCAAGGGCTGCCTCCATGTCGAGGCCGTCGACCGGCTTGATCTGAATCGTCGCCTCGCGCGAGATCTGGTTTTCCCAGACCGAGGCAGTGTCGCGCACCAGCGTGACGGCGCCGAAAGTCAGGCAGGACAGGAAGGTCATGATGGCGATGACCAGCACCAAGGCGCGGCCGGCAATATTCTGCGCCGGCACGATCGGCGCCATGCGGCGCTGGACGCGCTGCGTCGTCGTTGCGGGCTCGGCGGCGTCTTCATGCAGCTGTTCGGCCGATAGCTCAGTCATAAATATCCAGCCTTCCGCCGGCCAGGATCATGCGGCGCGCGTCGACCTGCTCCATCAGGCCGAGATCGTGAGTGGCGATCACCACCGCGGTGCCGAGCCGGTTGAGCTCAATGAACAGCCTGAGCAACCGGCGCGCCAGCGGCGGGTCGACATTGCCGGTCGGCTCGTCGGCAAGCAGGATTTCGGGCTGTTCGATCAAGGCCCGGGCGATTGCCGCGCGCTGCTTTTCGCCACCCGAAAGGACCGGCGGCAGCACATGCATGCGCTCGCCCAGGCCAACCCATTTCAAAAGTTCGGTGACGTCGGTGCGGTAGCTCGCTTCCTCGCGGCCGCGCACGCGCAGCGGCAGAGCGACATTCTCATAGGTGGTCATGTGGTCGAGCAGGCGGAAATCCTGGAACACCACGCCGATGCGGCGCCTGAGATGCGGCAGTTCAGCGCGCGAGATGCGCGAGCGGTCCTTGCCGAAGATGGTGATCAGCCCGCGTGTCGGCTTCAGCGACATGAACAGAAGGCGCAGCAGCGTCGTCTTGCCGGCGCCGGAGGGCCCGCTCAGGAACTGGAAGGAGCTCTCCGGAATGTGCAGGGAGATGTCGCGGAGGATTTCCGGACCCATGCCATAGCGGAGGCCGACATTTTCGAAACGGATCACGTGCGACGACCTGAGGGCGGCGGCGTGCCAGCCCTTTCTGTCCGACGACCATCGGCCGCCATGGTTAACCCTCGGTTAATTTTCGCTGTTCTTGAGTGCGTCACAAGGGTTCCGGTGCGAAGCGTTAACCATTTCCATTTACGCAAAAGAAACGAAGAGGCAACAGCGGGGCCATGATGGCTGAGCAACGAACCGCGCGCCCGGTTTCCGGCGAAATCATGACCGGGACAAGTGTCGCACCGGAATCGCGTCCTGTGGCGACCGACATTGTCGATGCCGATTATGAGGTGCTGCCGCAGCCGATCCCACGGATAGAAGCCATACTGACGCCGGCGCGCGACATCGCGACGCCGTCGATCGAAGGCATGGAGATGCTGCGCAAATCAGATGCGTCAGCCGGGCGGCCGGCATCGCGTGGCGGGCCGATCTTCTGGATTGCCGGCATCGGTGCGGCCCTTGCCGCCTTCTGGGTCTCGGGTGGCCACGAGCTGGTGCGCCAGACGCCGTTCTGGTCAGTCGAACAGCCGGAGGGCGCCGTACTCAGCATTGCCGGCGTCACGTCGCGTGTCGACGCCTCGGGATCCACCCCGGTGCTGTTCGTCGATGGCGAGGCCGTCAATGACGGTTTGAAGGCGGGACAATTGCCGCCGCTGGAGATACGTGTCACCGGCAATGACAGCCGCATCACCCGTTATACTCTGGGGACATCCAACCGTTCTCTGGCGCCCGGCGAAAGATTCGGCTTTTCCAGCCGCCTCGATGTGCCTAGAAACGGCGTCAAGGCCGTGGCGGTCACCTTCGCCGGCTAGTCGGTTCTCTGGAAAGGTTGTTGATGCCAGTTGTGCGCGGCAAGGACATCGAGGTCCTGTTTTCGGCGTCCGCGATCGCGCGGCGCAATCTCGAACTCGCCAAGGAGATCGCCGAGCACGACTATCACGACCTGCTGGTGATTTCGGTGCTGAAGGGCTCGTTCATCTTCGCCGCCGATTTGATCCGCGCCATGCACGATGTCGGGCTGTCGCCCGAGGTCGAGTTCATCTTCATTTCCAGCTATGGCGCCGGCACCACCAGCGGCGAGGTGAGGGTGCTGCGCGACATCGACAATGAGGTCGCCGGCCGCGACGTGCTGCTGATCGACGATATCCTGGAGTCGGGCAAGACGCTCTCCTTCACCCGCAACCTGATGCTGTCGCGCGGCGCCAAAAGCTGCGCCATCGCGGTGCTGTTGGACAAGCGCATGCGCCGCCAGACCGAGCTGAACGCCGACTATGTCGGCTTCGACTGTCCCGATTACTTCGTGGTCGGCTACGGCATGGACGTCGCTCACGCTTTTCGCGAACTGCCGTTTGTCGGTGTCGTCAAAGGCGATGCCTGAGAAAAGGCCCCCGACGCTTCAAATTTTCAGAAAAAGTCAACTTTTGCCCGCCAAATTCCGGCCCATGGCAAAGCTTCTGATCGTCGAGGACGATGAGTCCGTCCGCACCCTCGCCGCCCGCGCGCTCGAACGCGCCGGGCACTCGATCGATATCGCCGCCGACGGCGCGCAGGGGCTGGCGATGGTCAGTGCTGCAGGCGGCGGTTACGACCTCGTCGTCTCCGATATCCGCATGCCGGAAATGGACGGCATCGAGATGGCGATCGCCGCAGCCAAGCTTTTCCCTGACATGAAGATCCTGCTGATGACCGGCTATGCCGACCAGCGCGAGCGCGCCGAGGAATTGAACGGCGTCATTATCGACGTCGTGCAAAAGCCTTTCACGCTGGCTGAAATCCGCTCGCGGGTCGACCAGGCGCTCGCCTGCTTCGCCTGACACGCTTCAGGCGACATCCTGAGACGCGGCGAGGACAGGCGCAGCGCTCCGGCGCCGTTCGGTGTTGAGCGCCAGCAGACCGGCGCCGATGATCAGCGCCGCACCGATGGCAGTGGTCGAGCGCGGCACCTCGTCGAAGAACAGGAAGCCCCACAGCGGCGACCAGATGATGCCGGTGTATTCGAAGGTGGCGACGCGGTTGGCGGGCGCCAGCCTGTAGGCCTGCGACAGCAGGATCATGCCGGCCGAAGCGACGAAGCCGCAGGCCGCCATCTTGAGGAAATCCGGTGTCGTCGGCCAGACCCACGGCCGCACCAGGAATTCGAGGCTGGGGTGGACAGCATGGGTTATGCCGGCAAGCCAGAATGTGCCGGCAACCGCAGCGGCGCCGACCAGATAGGCGCCGTTCTGGTAGAAGGCCATGACGGTGGAGGATTCGGTGTCGCCGATCTTGCGCGCCATCAGCTGTGAAAAGCCGTAGAGCAAAGCCGAGCCCAACGAAAGCAGCGCCGCCCAGTCGAACAGGCCGGCGCCCGGGCGCAGCATCACGACCACGCCGAGCATGCCGATCAGCACGGTGGCGAGAGCCTGCCAGGAGACGCGCTCGCCGAGATAGGGCCCGGCCATCGCCATGATGAACAGCGGCGCCATGAAATAGAGCGCCACCGCGTCGGCGAGCGGCAAGGCAGCGATGGCCAGATAGTAGACCGTATAGGAGGAGAACTGGATGAAGGCGCGTATCGTCAGCAGGCCGAACCGCTTCGAGGCGATGGCCCGCAGGCCGACGTCGGCGCGAACGAGAAAGATCAGGATCGGCAAAGCGACGATCGAGCGGATCCACATCACCTCGGTCACGGGATAGCTGGCCGACACCGCCTTGACCAGCGGGTCCTGGAGCGAGAACACCAGCACGCCAAGGCACAGGCTGATGATGCCGAGAACGATCCGGTTGCGCATGTTGTTCTGCCGGCCCTTGCCTTGACTGCCCGCAGCCGCCCGGCCATGGGGTAAAAAGAACCCGCCACCGTTTCGGGCAGCGGGTATGAGTGAGGACTCTTTGATTGGTCCGCAGCCGGTTTCGCGGCGGCATATCCAATGGGTGAGCGGACTATGCTGCGGCGTTTGACATGTTGCAAACGAATTGGAATGATACCAGCGATCAAATTTGCTTATGACGGATTCGATGCGGCCAGCCCTCGACAGCGATCTCCTGCGCACCTTCGTCGCCATTGCCGAAGCGGGCAATTTCACCCGGGCGGCGGAGCAGGCCGGGCGCACCCAGTCGGCGGTGTCGATGCAGATGAAGAAGCTCGAGGAGCTGGTCGGCGACAGCCTGTTCGAACGCGGCTCGCGCGGCGTGGCGCTGACGCGCCGTGGCGGCGAGCTGATCGTCAATGCCCGCCGCATCGTCTCGCTGCTCGACGAGACGGCGGCATCGATGGCGGCGGCACCGCTTGGCGGGCCGGTGCGCATCGGCATTCCCGAGGAATATGGTCACGCCATCCTGTCGCGCGCGCTCGGCGCCTTCTCGAAGCGTCACACCAAGGTCGAGGTCACCGTTCGCTATGCACATTCCGGCGCCCAGCTGGCGGCGCTGGCCGCCGGTGAACTCGACCTCGCCGTGGTGTTCGAATGGCAGGATCCTTCCGGCGGCGAGGTGCTGATGCACGATCCGACAGTGTGGGTGACATCGAGCCTGCATCACATGCATGAGGAGCGGCCGGTGCCGATCGCGCTCTACAACAGAGCCGGCTGGTGCAAGGACTTCGCCATCAAATCGCTGGAGCAGCGTGGGCTGGCCTACCGTGTCGCCTATACCAGCGACACCACCGGCGGCCTGAAGCTCGCCGTCACCTCTGGCCTGGCGATCGCGCCGATCTCGCACAGCAATATTCCGGATGGCTGTCGTGAACTCACCGCCGCTGACGGGTTCGGCCATATCGATTCCTCGAATGTGGTGATGCACCGCAGCCCAAATGCCTCAGGCGAAGCTATCGACGGCATGCAGGAGGCGATCCGCGAGGCGTTCGTCAACCGGCCGGCTTAGTCTGTTGCATCCTCGTAGAAATGCAGGCGATTGCCGAAGGGGTCGCCGACCGACACTTCACGGGTCTGCCACGACGTGGTTTCGAGGCCCGGCCGGGCGTAGCGGTGTCTCTTGCCGATCAGTTCGCGGTGCAATGCCGCGATGTCCTCGACCTTGATGCGCATGGCTATACCCGGCGCGCCGTCGCCATGATGTTCGCTCAGATGCAGGACACAGCCGTCGCGGATTACACCCATGTAGAGCGGCGCATTGTCGTCGAAGCGGTGCTCGAACTCGACCTTGAAGCCGAGAAAGTCGACATAGAATTCGCGTGCCTTGGCGATGTCGAAGATGCGCAGGATGGGCGTGACGGCACCGAGTTTCGGCATGGCGCTGATACCATTCAGTTCGACGGATGTTGCCTTGGAGGCTACTTCAGCTCCAGCAGCCGCTCGAGGTAGCTGCGCTCGATGTCGGGGCTGAGCGCGTTGCCGAGCCGCTTGCGAATCGCCTCGAGAATCTGGCGGGCGCGCTGCACGTCGATCTCGTCGGGCACCTTCACCGAATCGCCGAAATCGGGTCCGCGGCTGGCGCGTGGTCGGCCCAGCGGATCGCGGCCGGCGTCCTGTTGGCGGCCGCCTTCCTGGCTGCCGCCCTGGTCGCCCTGCATCGCCTGCAGCTGCTTCATCATCTCCTTGGCGCCCTTGCGCAGCGCTTCCAGCGCGCGACCCTGGTGGCCGACTGCCTGGTCGCCTTCGCCTTCGCCAAGCGACTTTTCGGCATTGCCCATGGATTTGCCAGCGTCGCCAAACCCTCATTGGGTTGCATGCCCATGCCTTCCAGGCCCTTCTTCAGCTTGTCGAGTTCGCTCTGCAACTGGCCCTGGCCTTCCTGCAGCTGCTTCATCGCATCGGCGAATTCCTGCGGTGTCATCGACTTCGGCCGGGCGAGAGGATCGCGATCCTTGCCGACGCCCGGCTGGTCCGGGTCGTCGCCATTGCCGTCGCCGGGCTGCTGATTATCTCCGCGCTGCATCTGGTCCATGCGGTAGGTGTCGTTCATCATCTCCTGCTGGCGGCGCATGATCTCGCCCAGCTTGTCCATCTGCTGGCGCATCTCGCTGTCCTGCTCGCCGCCCTGCTGCTGACGGCCGGCCTGCAGGTTGTTCATCATGTTTTCCAGCTGCGACAGCAGCTCCTGCGCCTTGTCGCGTTCGCCCGACTTCGCCAGGTTCTCGATCTGGTCCATCATGCGGTCGATATCACTCTGACGCAGCTCGCGACCATTCTGCTGCATCTGCGGCGCCTTCGGGTTCTGCTTGGCGCGCTCGGCGAATTCCTGCAGGAATTCGTTCATCGCCTCGCGCAGTTCCTTCATCGCCTTTTCGATCTCTTCGTCGCTGGCGCCGCGCTTGATGGCGTCCTGCAGCGCCTGCTGGGCCTGGCGGAGCCGCTTTTCGGCGGACGAGAGATTGCCTTCCTCAATGCCGAGCGCGATTTCCCAGAGATAGGCAACCTCGTTGCGCAACTGATCGTCGCTGTCCGACATCTTCAGCCGGCTGCGGGCGCTCATGATGGCGAGGTAATGCGACATGTTGTCGAACGTGTCCTCGGGCCGCAGCGTGATGGCGTCCATCAGGTCGAGCACGCGCGGCTTGGCATTGGCGTCGAGCGCCAGCAGGCGGCGCTGCTCGACCACCGCCCGCGCCAGCGGGTTGGCGAAGGGCCGCTCCGGCATCACAATAGTCTTGGTCTCGCTGGTCGCGGTGTGTCCGGCATCGTCGGTGGCGACAAGCGACAGCTTGATGCTGGCGCCGGCCCAGACGTGTTCGGTGAGGTCCTTGGTGGTCTTGGCGGCGTTCGCCTTGCCGCCGCGGCGCGGCAACGCCAGCGGCAATTCAGGCGGACCGTAGAGCGGATGCGCATCGGGCGCCGCCGGATCGGCCAGCGCGAAAACCGCCTTGGCGGTGGCCGCGCCATAGTCGTCGTCGATCTGGTAGTTGATCTCGAAGGCGCCGTTGACGGCGCGCTTGGGCTCGCCGACGAAGCGGATCGTCGGCGGCTTGTCGGGGATCACCGCGAAGGCCCAGCGACCGAGATCGGCTTCGCCCGACTTCAGCGTCAGCGTGCCGTCGGCGGTCAGCTTGCCGGTGAACTGGCGCAGCTTGGGGGTCGCGGGGTTGACCGCCGCTGCCTTGACGGCCGCCACCTGTGGTCCCGACGGGTCCATGGCGCGAGCATTGCCGCCCTTGTCGGCAAAGCTTAGCGTTTCCTCGCCGGAGCCGCCGGTCACGCGCAGCGAGACGTCGCTGCCTTGCGGCACGGTGAAGGTGGCAACCGCCTGCTTGGCGTTGCCATCGATGACTGGCGCGGTCAAGAAGATGGGCGGCTTGCCGGTATAGGCCGGCGGGGTCACCCAGGCATCGATGCGCGGCGGTACGATGTCGCGCGCCGCATGGGCACTGAAACCATCGGACAGCCTGCCGCCGGACGGTCCGAAGGAAAAGGCAAAAGCGGTGACCAACAGCAGCGCCGCCACGGCACGCAATGCCCACGGATCGCGCTCCGGCACGCGGGTACGCGGCAGGTCGGCGCCAAGGCTGCCGAGCTTGTCGGCCATGCGCTTTTGGTGTTCGCGCCACAATGCCTGTGAAAAGATGCTTTCCTTGCCGCTGGGACGGTCGGTCTGCACCAGCACCGGGCTGTGCTGCAGCTGGTTGGCGGCCTCAATACGGCGGTCGATTTCAGCGGCGGATGGAAGCTTGAAGAAACGCAGCGGATAGAGCGCCGCCAGCGTGGCAATACCGAACGCAGTGACCAGGATAATGCGCGCAATGTCAGGCAGCCGGGGGAAAAGGCCGAGCCAGGAGAGGCTGAGAAACAGGCTGGCGATGATGAGCAGCGGCAGAAGCAGCGGCCAGCCGCGCTCGACCGTCATCGAGACCCGTGTCGCCAGCCGGCTCAGGGCAAGCCGCCCGGCCAGGCTGCGATCGCCACTGGAAATGGGGCGTTCCGTCATCGGCCCTTCCTGCCCGGGCGGGATAGCCCGGACTCAACAAGCAGAAGTTTACCAGCAAACACGGCAAAGGCGAGGCGGTTCCGGAAAACTTGAAAAGCTTTGACGGGTTTGCGTCCCACTTCGTCGAAGCAAGGTTTAGAATTTCGCCGGATCGGTATTCGAGCCGCAGACAAGGACGGCGATCCGCTCGCCCGGCGCCGGCGTGTAGCGGCCGGACAGCAGCGCTGCGAAGGCCGCTGCGCCGCCCGGCTCGGCGATGATCCGCACCCGCTCCCACAGCGCCTTTTGCGCGGCGATGATGGCGTCGTCGGTGACCAGGATGGAGCGTTCGACGAAGGCCTCGGCGATCGGGAACATCATCTCGCCGATGCGTTTGGGCGCCAGCGAATCGGCGGCGACGCCTTCGGCCGGCGCATCGACGGGGTGGCCGGCTTCGAAGGCGCGATGCAGCGTCGGCGCGCCTTCGGGCTCGATGGCGATGATCCTGATGCGGCCGGCAAACCAGGCGGCGATGCCGCCGATCAGGCCGCCGCCGCCGACAGCGACCAGTAGCGTGTCGATGTCGGGCAGGTCGTTTTCGATTTCGAGGCCGAGCGTGCCTTGGCCGACCAATGTTTTCTCCTGGTTGAAGGCATGGATCTGCAGCGCGCCGGTCTTTTCGGCAAAAGCCTCGCTGGCGGCCAGCGCCTCGGCATAGCGGGCGCCGCCGACGATCAGTTCGGCGCCGTAGCCGCGGATGCGCTGCAGCTTGGCCGCCGGGCTGACTTCGGGAACGAAGATCGTCGCCTTGTGGCCAAGCCGCATGGCGGCATAGGCGACCGCAGCACCATGATTGCCGCCCGAAGCCGCAACCACGCCGGCCGCAGGCACCGGGCGTTCGAGCAGATTGGTGAAGGCGCCGCGCGCCTTGAACGAGCCGGAATGCTGCAGGCATTCGAGCTTGAGGTCGACCGCCAGCGGCGGCCGGTCGAAATCGGCCATGTCGACGCGCAGCACCGGCGTGTGCCTGATATAGCGGCGGATGCGCGGTTCCGTCGCGGCAATGCGTTCGCGCGTGACGGTGTTGCCGTTCGTCATGACCATCTCCTTGGGATTGACAGCAATTAGTAACTTGGCAAAATGGCTAAATGCAAGAGGTTGATGTCTTCAAGGCGATCGCCAACGAACGCAGGCTGCAGATCCTCGACTGGCTGAAGGATCCGCAGGCGCATTTCCCGGCCCAGGCAGACGGCGATCTGGTCGAGGACGGCGTTTGCGCGCTGCTGATCGCGGAGAAGCTCGGCATTACTCAGGCGACGCTCTCCGAACATATGCGCGTGCTTACCCAGGCGGGCCTGCTGCGCCCCAAGCGCATCAAGCAATGGACGTTCTACCGCCGCGACGAGGACAGGATCGCCGACACAAGGATGCTCATCCAAAACCGGCTGTAGCGCAGCCGCCGTGGCGGCTCCTATGCAAGCCAGTCGGGCACCGAATCCAGGCCGATCAGCTCGTCATAGGTCTGGCGCCGGCGTACGACATGGAAACGGTCGCCGTCGACCAGAACCTCAGGCACAAGTAGGCGGGTGTTGTAGGTGCCGGATTGCACCGCGCCATAGGCGCCGGCGGTGGTGACGGCAATTAGGTCGCCAGACTTGAGCCGGGGCAGGTCACGGTCGAGGCCGAGATAGTCGCCTGTCTCGCAGACCGGGCCGACGACGTCGACCGCCATGCGCGGCGTGTCGGCCGGCGGCTGCACCACCGGCTTGATGTCGTGGAAGGCATCGTAGAGCGTCGGCCGGATCAGATCGTTCATGGCGGCGTCGACGACGAGGAAGTTCTTGGCGTCGCCTTCCTTCACGAATATCACTTCCGAGACCAGGATGCCGGCATTGCCGACGATCAGCCGGCCCGGCTCGAACATCACCTTCACTCCAAGCTTTGTCAGATGCTTCCTGACGATCTCGGCATAGGCATCGGGCAGAGGCGGCGGGCTGTTGTCGGTGCGGTAGGGGATGCCGAGGCCGCCGCCGAGATCGACATGCTCGACGGCGTGGCCATCGGCGCGCAGCGCGCCGACCAGTTCCGCCAGAAGCGCGAAAGCATCGTCAAAGGGCTGCAACTCGGTGACCTGGCTGCCGATATGGGTATCGATGCCGATGGGCTTGGTGCCCGGCAGCCCGGCCGCGCGGGCATAGACCTGGCGCGCCCTTTGCCAGGGAATGCCGAACTTGTTCTCGGCCTTGCCGGTGGAGATCTTCCTGTGCGTCCTGGCGTCGACATCCGGGTTGATGCGCAGCGAGACCGGCGCCACCTTGCCGAGCGCGGTGGCGCGGGCCGACAGCAACTCCAGCTCCGGCTCGGATTCGACATTGAAGCAGAGAATGCCGGCCTCGAGCGCAAAATCCATTTCGCGCGCGGTCTTGCCGACGCCCGAGAATACGATCTTGCTGGCCGGGATGCCGGCGGCGAGCGCGCGGCGCATTTCGCCTTCCGAGACGGTGTCGGCGCCGGCGCCGAGCTTTGCCAGCGTTCGCAGCACCGCCTGGTTGGAATTCGCCTTCAAGGCGTAACAGACCAGCGTGTCGAGCCCGGCAAAGGCCCCGGCGAACACCCGGTAGTGCCTCGTCAAGGTTGCCGTCGAATAACAATAGAACGGCGTGCCGACGCTTGCGGCGATGTCTGGTATCGCCACGTCCTCGGCATGGAGCACGCCGTCGCGGTAATCGAAATGGTTCACGAGAGTGTTTCCGGAAGTTGGAGCACGAGACCTAGTTAGCACGAGACCTGGTCAGAAAGACCAAGCCGGTCTCATCGGCTCTAGATCAGCGGGTCGAGGATGAACTTCTTGTCCACGACCGGTTTTTCCGGCTCCGGCGGCACCGGCTGTTTGGCGCGCTCGGCGTCCTTGCGGGCCTGGACGGCCGCTTCATAGGGCGTATCGAGACCAGCCTTACGGCCGCAAGCGGTCACGGCAGCCATCGCCGTCAGCAGCGTCAGCGTCACCAAAATCCTGCTTGCGGTCATCGATCCATCCGTCCGAAACTTTATGTGCTGCGCTTTTAACCGAGTTTTAGGCGCATTGCACCCCGGCATCATGCCTTGGCGATGCGCTTTTTCCAGCTGCGGATCTGCTTCCTGACCTCCGACGGCGCCGTGCCGCCGAAACTGGTGCGGCTCTTCACCGAATTCTGCACGGCCAGAACCGAGAAGATGTCTGCCGTGATGCCGGGGTTGATCGACTGCAGATCTTCCAGCGACAGCTTTTCAAGGCTCACCTTCTTCTCTTCGGCCACCGCCACCGCGCGGCCGGTGACATGGTGTGCCTCACGGAAGGGCAGGCCCAGCGTGCGCACCAGCCAGTCGGCGAGGTCGGTCGCGGTCGCGTGGCCCGAGCCGGCGGCCTTCTTCATGGCGGCGGCATTGACCGTCATGTCGCGCACCATGCCGGTCATCGCCGCCAGCATCAGATCGAGCGTCTCGGCGGCGTCGAAGACCGATTCCTTGTCTTCCTGCATGTCCTTGCCGTAGGTCAGCGGCATGCCCTTCATCACCGTCAGCAGCCCGACCAGATGGCCGGTGACGCGGCCGGTCTTGCCGCGCACCAGTTCGGCGGCGTCCGGGTTCTTCTTCTGCGGCATGATCGAGGAGCCGGTGGAGAAGGAATCCGACAGCCTGACAAAGCCGAATTGCGGCGTCGACCAGATGATGATTTCTTCGGCGAGCCGTGACAGATGCGTGGCGCAGATCGCGGCCAGGCTCAAGAACTCCAGCGCGAAATCGCGGTCGGAGACGCTGTCGAGCGAATTGCGCATCGGCTCGCGAAAGCCGAGCGCCTTCGCGGTCTTGTGGCGGTCGATCGGAAAACTGGTGCCGGCAAGCGCTGCCGCGCCGAGCGGGCTTTCATCCATCCGCTCGATGGCATCGCGGGTCCGCGACAGGTCGCGCGAAAACATCTCGACATAGGCCATGCAATGATGGCCGAAGGTCACCGGCTGCGCCGCCTGCATGTGGGTGAAGCCGGGCATCACGGTCGCCGCATGCTCCTCGGCGCGGTCGAGCAAGGCTGAGATCAGCCCCTTCAGCGCCTCGGCGACGCGAAAGCACTCGTCCTTGACCCAAAGCCGGAGATCCACCGCCACCTGGTCGTTGCGTGACCGCGCCGTGTGCAGGCGGCCGGCGGCCGGGCCGATCAGGTCGGCAAGGCGGGCCTCGACGTTCATGTGAATGTCTTCCAGCCGGGTCGAGAACTCGAACGTGCCGGCCTCGATCTCTTTCAGGATCGTGTTCAGCCCGTGAGCGATTTTTTCTTGATCGGCCGCCGAAATAATGCCCGTTTCAGCCAACATCTCGCTGTGGGCGACCGAACCTCTTATGTCTTGGGCATAGAGTTTGCGGTCGAACGAAATCGATGCGTTGATCGCTTCCATGATCGCGGCCGGACCCGAGGCAAAACGTCCGCCCCACATCTGGTTGCTGGCCTTCTTGTCGCTCATCGCTATAACCCGTGCTCCGGAGCAGTCTTAGAAAAATGGCAGACGGTAACAGATACTTCCCGGCCCCGCGCCTGATCCTCGCCGCTTTGCTGGCGGGCGTGCTGGCCGGCGCGGTCGCGGTATATGTCAGCGAGAGCGGGTCTGGCAACAACGCAGCCACCGGCAGCGCACCTGCGGCCGGCGCGGGCAACAGCAAGGACGACGTCGCCTGCGCCGCCAAGAGCGACCGCGCCAAAAAAGTTGCCGCCGCGGCCACCGGCCAGGTTGCGGCATTGCTGCCCGCCGATCCGCCGCAATCGCTGGAAAGTCTCGCCTTCAACGGTCCCGACGGCAAGCCGATGACGCTCGCCGATCATGCCGGCAAGACCGTGCTGCTCAATCTGTGGGCAACGTGGTGCGCGCCCTGCCGCGCCGAAATGCCGGCGCTCGACGCCTTGCAGAAGGAAAAGGGCAGCGATGCCTTCGAAGTGGTCGCGGTCAATGTCGATGCCGGCGACGATGTGAAGCCCAAGAAGTTCCTCGCCGATATCGGCATCGGGTCGCTCGGCTACTACCGCGATTCGACGCTGGCGCTGTTCAACGACGTCAAGACGCGTGGCTTGGCGCTAGGCCTCCCCGTCACCATGCTGATCGATGGCGAAGGCTGCCTGATCGCGCATATGAACGGACCGGCCGAATGGTCAGGACCGGATGCCAAGCGCCTGGTCGAGGCCGCACTCGCCCCTTAGAGCGGTTCACCGTTTCGTCGAAACGGCCCGCGCTAACTTTTTTGTTTCGACGCAATTTCGGACGGAAAACCGTTTCACACTTTTCCTGAAATTGCTCTAGGCTGAGCGCAGGGCCGCCGCCGGCGGCAGCATCAAGATGCTGCCGCCGCGTTGTTTGACGCCGGCGTCGTCTTGTGCCGCCGGTGCCGCTACGCCGGTCAATTCGCTGAACGCCTCGATCGGGCTGGGCCGGCCTAGATAGTAGCCCTGGCCGATCTCGCAGGCCTCGGCGTCGAGGAATTTCAGCTCGCCCAGCGTCTCGACGCCCTCGGCCAGAACCGGCAGGCCGAGACCGCGGCCAAGCCCCAGAACGGCGCGCACGATGGCTGCCACCTGGCCGTTGCTGTCGACTGATTTGATGAATGAGCCGTCGATCTTGATCTTGTCGAAGGGGAAGGCGCGGAGATTGGACAGCGAGGAGTAGCCGGTGCCGAAATCGTCCATCGCCACACGCACGCCAAGCGCCTTCACCTGGCGCAAGGTCGCCAGCGCGCGCGGCATGTCCTTGACCAGCGCCGTTTCGGTGATCTCGAGTTCGAGCCTGCCGGGCGTCAGGCCGGAGCCGAGCAGGACTTCATGCACCTTGCGGCTGAAATTCGGATTGTGGAGCTGCACCGCCGAGACATTGACCGCGACGGTGAGAGGGTTCTTCCAGCGCGCAGCCTCGGCGCAGGCCGTCGCCAGCACCCATTCGCCGATCTGGATGATGACGCCGCTGTCTTCGGCCACCGGGATGAAGGTCGCCGGCGACACGTCGCCGCGCTGCGGATGGCGCCAGCGGATCAGCGCTTCGAACCCGACCATCCGCCCGCTGCTGATCTCCTTTTGTGGCTGGTAGACGAGGCGAAACTCATCGCGCGCCATGGCCTGGCGCAGTTCGTGCTCCATCACGCGCCGGTCTCGCGCCTCGGCGCCCATCGAGGCCTCGAAGTAACGGTAAGTGTCCTTGCCCTCGGCCTTGGCGCGGTAGAGCGCGGTGTCGGCGTGGCTGACCAGGAGTGTCGGCTCATCGGCGTCGAGCGGATAAAGTGCAATGCCGATGCTGGCCGACACCAGCCCGCCACCGACCGACAGCCGGTTTTCCTCGCGCATGGCCGCCAGCACCGCCTCGGCGATGCGGCCGGCCGCCTGCGGATCGGGAAGGTTCGGAGCGATGATGGCGAACTCGTCGCCGCCGAGACGCGCCAGCATCTGTCCGTGGCGGAGCACGGCGGAGGCGCATAGCGCCACCTTCTGCAGCATGGCATCGCCGGCGCCATGCCCGAACAGGTCGTTCACTTCCTTGAAGCGGTCGAGGTCGAGCAGCAGCAGCGCAAGATGCCCACCCTTGCCGCCGCGGTCCATTGCGGCAATTTCGGCCTCGAGCCGGCCGGAGAAACTGCGGCGGTTGGGGAGCCCGGTCAGCGGGTCGAAATGGGCGAGGCGCAGGATCTCCTGCTCGGCCTTCCTGCGTTCGCGGATGTCGCGCACGGCGACCACGCTGTGCCGCTTGCCGCAATAGTCGATGCTTCTGGCGATAAGTTCGACGGGGATGGTGGCGCCGTCATGGGCTCTGAGTTCGGCTTCCTGTGCCTGTCCGCTGCAGTCGGACATGCCGGCCGCGGTGCGTTCGCCGAAGAGGTCGCCAAGCAGCATCGCGTTCAGCACTTCCGGCGCAATGCCGGTGAGTGCCGCGATGCTGTCATTGGCGCTGACGATGCGGGCGCCGTCGCAGACGATCAGCCCCTCGACGGCGGCGTTGGCGAGGCCGTGCATGCGCTCGGCCTCGAGCTTGTGACGCCGGAAGCGAAGGTCGATCCACAATGCTGCGGCTGAAAGCACCAGGATAGCCATGCTGACTGCAGCGGCGGCGAAGGCCTGCGACACCGGTTCGACCGTGAACTGCGATATCTCGATGGAGGAGTCCGGGAAGATCGACACCGCGCCCATGGCGATGAAGTGCAGGCTGCAGATCGCCAGCGTCAACAGGATGGCGGCGGCGATTGTGGCCTGCATGGACGGCCGTCGCAACACGACCAGCAGCGCCAGCGCGGCGAGGGTGACGCCTGTCAGCACCGAGACGCCGACCAGCAGCGGGTTCCAGACGATGCGCCCTTCGACCTCGAAGGCGGCCATGCCGATATAGTGCATGGCGGCGATACCAGCGCCGAGGACCGCGCCGCCGACCAGAGGGTAGTCGATGCCCCGGCGCAAGGTGGCGATCCACATGCCCGCAGCGGTCAGGGCGACGGAACCGGCGAGCGAAAGCGCCGACATTTCCGTATTGTAGGCGTTGGGGATTCCGGGAGAAAAGGCAAGCATTGCGATGAAATGCGTCGCCCAGATACCGAAGCCGGTGGAAGTGGCTGCTATCATCAGCCAGGTATAGCGGTTGCGCTCGCTCGAGCGGTCGACATGGCGAAGCAGGTTGACCGCCGAGAAGGAAGAAATACCGCAAATGAGCGCTGCCAGTGCGACCAGTCTCAGATCGTGCTCATGCACGATACAATTATAGACCGTCAGCATCTCGCCCCACCTGCTCTCCCACAGCAATCAAGCCGTCCACTTGATTAGTATGCCACGCTTGACGAAGAATCGGTTATGCGAACTACAACTACAGCGGGTTTTTCGGGTTGTATGTTGCGGCGATCCTGTTCTCATTCCAGACGCACGGTTACAGCAGCGCCTGGCGCGATGCCGCTCGGCCGATCTCGATCTGGCCGAGCGCCGGTTTGGCGGCCGCACGGTGCAGGTGCGTGGCGCTGTCACGCGGGCCCTTCACGCATCGCTGGGCGGTCGGCGATCCTTGCAGGCCCACCATGCCCCATTCTATCGCTGAGCCGGCTTGGCATTTCTCTCTGTCCTCGTTGCAAGGCGAGGGGGCGCGAAGTTAGCCGGGTATGAAATTCACGAAACAGCAACAAATCCGTTGTCCGATTGTCATCAGCGACACATATTGCGTTCGCGGGAGCGCCCCTTTCGCCAATGACAAACGGGAGATGAAACATGAAGTTGTTCGGCTTTGCGGCCGGTGTTGCCGCCACCTTGACCCTGCTTTCCACCACCTCCGCCTTCACCGCCACCCAGATCAGTTGGTGGCATGCAATGACCGGCGCCAATGCCGAGGTGGTCGACAAGATCGCCAAGGATTTCAATGCCAGCCAGAGCGACTATGAAATTCTCCCTGTTTTCAAGGGCACCTATCCCGAAACGCTGAATGCCGGCATCGCTGCCTTTCGTGCGGGGCAAGCGCCCGACATCATCCAGGTGTTCGACGTGGGTACCGGCGTCATGATGGCCGCCGAAGGTGCGATCAAGCCGGTGGCCGATGTGCTGACCAGCGCCGGCGTGACCTTCGACAAGAGCCAGTATTTGCCCGGCATCGTCGGCTACTATTCGAAGCCGGACGGGACCATGCTGTCCTTCCCCTATAATTCCTCGTCGCCCATCCTCTACTACAACAAGGATATCTTCCAGAAGGCCGGGCTTGATGTGAACAATCCGCCAAAGACCTGGAACGAGGTGTGGGAAGCCGCCAAGAAGATCAAGGCGAGCGGCGCCGCTTCCTGCGGCTATACCTCGACGTGGTTGACCTGGATCCACCTTGAGGCCTTCGCGGCCTGGAACGACGTTTCCTATGGCACCAACCAGAACGGACTTGCCGGAACCGACGTCGAGCTCAAGATCAATGCGCCGATCTTCGTCAATCATTTCCAGGCGCTCGCCGACCTGGCCAAGGACGGCACCTTCAAATATGGCGGCCGTACATCCGAAGCCAAGCAGATCTTTCTTGCCGGAGAATGCGGCATCTTCACCGAATCGTCGGGGGGTCTCGGTGACATCGTCAAGTCGGGCATGAACTACGGCATCGGCCAGCTTCCCTATGATAGTGACGCCAAGGGCGCGCCCCAGAACACCACGCCGGGCGGCGCCAGCCTGTGGGTGTTCGGCAACAAATCGGACGAGGAATACAAGGGCGTCGCGGCGTTCTTCTCCTACCTGTCCAAGACCGAAGTGCAGGAGTATCTGCACCAGAAGTCGGGTTATCTGCCGGTGACGCTCGCTGCCTATGAGGCGACCAAGAAGTCCGGCTTCTATGACAAGAACCCGGGCCGTGAGACGCCGATCCTGCAGATGCTGGGCAAGGCGCCGACCGAGAACTCGAAGGGCGTGCGCCTCGTCAACCTGCCGCAGGTGCGCGACATCGAGAATGAGGAGTTCGAGAAGATGCTGGCCGGCCAGCAGACTGCGCAGCAGGCGCTCGACAACGCGGTCGCACGCGGCAACAAGGCGATTCAGGAAGCGATCGGAAACTGAAGCGATTTGTCAGTTGAACCTCGTCCACGCGGACCCGCGTGGACGATTTCCTGAATAGCGAGGGAATCACCCTGTCTCCACGCGTCGTCTTCCCCAACAAGACCCTGCCTTACCTGCTGGTGGCGCCGCAACTCGCCATTACGCTGATCTTTTTCTACTGGCCGACCGGGCAGGCGCTCTACCAGTCGATGCTTAGGGAAGACCCGTTCGGGCTGAAGAGCAAGTTCGTCGGGCTCGCCAACTTTCGCAAGGTGCTGGCCGACCCGGCCTACCTCAACTCGATCAAAGTCACGCTGGTGTTCTCTCTGGCGACCGCGATCGTCGCCATGGGTGTGGCCCTGTTGCTTGCCGTCATGGCCGAGAAGGTGGTGCGCGGCAGAGGCCTTTATCGCACGCTGCTGATCTGGCCGTATGCGGTGGCGCCGGCGATTGCCGGCATGTTGTGGCTGTTTCTGTTCAACCCCTCGATCGGTTCGCTGGCCTACGCCTTGAGAGGTCTCGGCATCGCCTGGGATCCCTTGCTTAACGGAAACCAAGCCATGATCCTGCTGGTATCTGCGGCTGCCTGGAAGCAGATCAGCTACAATTTCCTGTTCTTCGTCGCCGGGCTGCAGGCGGTGCCGAAGACGTTGATAGAGGCGGCGGCCATGGACGGCGCCGGGGAGACGAAGCGCTTCTGGACCATCGTCTTCCCGCTGCTCGCACCGACGACCTTCTTCCTGCTGGTCGTCAACACTGTCTATGCGCTGTTCGACACTTTCGGTATCGTTCATGCCGTCACCGGCGGCGGGCCAGGCAAGGCCACCGAGACGCTGGTCTACAAGGTCTACAATGACGGTTTCGTCAATTTGATCCTCGGCGATTCGGCCGCGCAGTCGGTCATCCTGATGGTCATCGTCATCTCACTCACGGCCATCCAGTTCCGCTATGTGGAACGCAAAGTCCACTACGGTTGAGCGCGAGCGATGATTGGTCAGTCCCCGCTTCGCGCCCTCATCGCCCACGCCGTGCTCATCCTGGGCATCCTGATCGTCGCTTTCCCGATCTACTACACCTTCGTTGCCTCCACGCAGACGCTGCAGACCATCCTCAAGCCGCCATTGCCTCTTTTGCCCGGCGACCAGGTCTGGAACAATTACAGCGAGGCGCTGTTCGGCGGTGTCGGCCGCATCGGCGGCGTCAGTGTCGGCCGATTGCTGCTCAACACCACGATCATGGCGCTCGGCATCGCGGTGGGGAAGATTTTCATCTCGATCCTTTCGGCCTATGCGATCGTGTTCTTCCGTTTTCCGCTTCGGATGGTCTTCTTCTGGCTGATCTTCATCACACTGATGCTTCCCGTCGAGGTGCGCATCCTGCCGACCTACAAGGTGATGGTCGATCTCGGCATGATCGACACCTATGCCGGCCTGATCATTCCGCTGATCGCCTCGGCCACCGCCACGCTTCTGTTTCGCCAGTTCTTCATGACCATCCCAGGTGAGTTGGTGGAAGCGGCGCGTGTCGACGGCGCCGGACCATGGCGCTTCTTTTTCGACATCCTGCTGCCGCTGTCGCGCACCAACATCGCAGCACTGTTCGTCATCCTCTTCATCTATGGCTGGACGCAGTACCTGTGGCCGCTGCTCGTCACCAACAGCAACGACATGAACACCATCGTCATCGCACTTAGAAAGATGGTCTCCTTCGCCGATGCCGATACCCAATGGCATCTGGTCATGGTCACCGCGATGCTGGCCATACTGCCGCCGATCCTGATCGTGGTGCTGATGCAACGCTGGTTCGTGCGCGGACTTGTCGATTCCGAAAAGTGAGAAGCCGATGGCGACCGTCGATCTGAAGGATGTGAAGAAAGTCTATCCCGGCGGCGTCGAGGCGGTGAGGGGTGTCTCCATCGCCATTCCCGACAAGGAGCTTTGCGTGCTGGTTGGGCCGTCCGGCTGCGGCAAGTCCACGCTGCTGCGGATGATCGCCGGGCTTGAGACCATTTCTTCCGGCACCGTCGCCATCGACGGCAAGATCGTCAACACGATCGGTCCGACCGAGCGCGACATCGCCATGGTGTTCCAGAACTATGCGCTCTATCCACATATGAAGGTCTACGACAACATGGCCTACGGGTTGCGCAACCGGGGTACTCCCAAGGACGAGATCGACAGCAGGGTTCGCTCGACCGCCAAGGTGCTGGAGCTCACGGCGCTGCTCGACCGGCGCCCGCGCGAGCTTTCCGGCGGCCAGCGCCAGCGCGTGGCCATGGGTCGCGCAATCGTGCGCAATCCAAAAGTCTTCCTGTTCGACGAACCGCTTTCCAACCTCGACGCCAAACTGCGCGGCCAGATGCGGGTCGAAATCAAGAATTTGCAGCGCTCGCTCGGTGTCACCTCGGTCTACGTCACCCACGACCAGCTTGAGGCGATGACGCTGGCCGATATTCTCGTCGTCATGAATGGCGGGTTGGTCGAGCAGACGGGCGCGCCGCTCGACATCTACGAGAAGCCGGCATCGACCTTCGTCGCCTCCTTCATCGGAGCGCCGCCGATGAACCTTCTGCCTCTTTCGCAAGGACCGGCTGGTCCGGCGCTGACCGACGGCAAGACGGTTGACTTCGCGCCTACGAACGCCGCCACGCTTGGCTTCCGCCCTGAGGATGCCGACGTCACCTTCAGTGCCGAGGCATCATCCGGCGCGCTTATTCTGCCTGCGGCGGTCGAGGCGGTCGAACCTGTGGGAGCCGAAAGCTTTCTTCACTGTGCCGCCGGCGGCAACCGCATCGTCGTGCGTGTGGCCGGCCGCGCCACGGCCAAACCCGGCGATCAACTGCGCGTCGTGGCCAGGGCCGAGAAGCTGCATTGGTTCGACAATGCTGGGAAACGAGTCGATTGACGCAGCCGCTCGCGCCAATCCGACGCATCGGCAGTTCAGGCGAAGACATGCGCCTTGCCGGAAACTGTCAGGCGCACGATCTCGCCGACGGAAGGCGCGTCGATTCCCGGCTTGCGTAAGGTCAGCGGTGTGCTGCCGATCGCCGCGGCGTCCGGCGGATCGGGGTTGTTCAACAGCCGCACGGCAATGGTGCACATCGAGCCTGCGAATTCCGAGTCCGTCACCTCGGCGAATATCGTGCCCGCAGGACCCGACATGCCTTCGCGCGACGTGCGCTTTACCTGCACCTGCTCCGGTCGCAGCATGATGCGGGCGATGTCGCGCCGCTCCTTCGAGTCGACGGCTATGCGACCAAGCGAGGAGGTGGCGAAGCCGCCTGAAATCTTTGCCGGCAAGATGATGGCGTCGCCAAGAAACTCGGCAACCATGCGGTCTTTCGGCTGCAGATAGAGTTCTCGCGGTGTGCCGATCTGAGAGAACTTTCCGTCGCGCATGACCGCCACCTGGCTGGCGAAGGACAGCGCCTCGGCCTGGTCGTGGGTGACCAGGATGGTGGTGATGCCGGCGGCTTCGAGTAGTTCGGCGACCGCCTTGCGCATCGAGGCGCGCAGACCGGTGTCGAGCGCCGAGAACGGTTCGTCGAGAAGCATCAGCCTGGGCTTCATCGCCATGGCGCGGGCCAGCGCCACGCGCTGCTGCTGGCCGCCGGAGAGCTGGTGCGGGCGGCGCTTGAGGATCGCCTTGTCCAGCCCGACGGTATAGGCGAGCTCGGCGATGCGCTCGGCGCGCTGGTCCTCGCCGCGGGCCATGCCAAAGCCGATATTGTCGCCGATGCTGAGATGCGGGAACAGGGCGCCGTCCTGCGCCACCAGGCCGATGCCGCGGCGGTGCGCCGGCACCGCTTGGCCGCCATTGGCCAGCACCTCGCCGTCGAGCACGACGCGGCCCTGGTCGGGCGCCTCGAAGCCGGCGATCAGCCGCAGCAACGTCGTCTTGCCGCAGCCGGACGGGCCGACGATCGCGGTGCGACTGCCGCTTGCGGCGCTGAGCTCGATGCCGGCAAGGGCTGCGACCGGGCCGTAGTGCTTGGTGAGGCCACTGATTTCGAGAAAGCTCATCGCCCGGCCATCCGTTTCGACTGGACATAGAGCAGCCAGGTCAGCGGCAGCGACATCGTCACCATGATGAAGGCGTAAGGGGCGGCCGACGCATAGTCGATCTCGCCGCTATAGGACCAGAACGCCATGGCCAGCGTGCGCGTGCCGTTGGGCGCCAGCATCTGGGTGGCGGTCAGCTCGTTCATGATGCCGAGCGCGACCAGCGCCATGCCGGCCGCAGCCCCCGGCGCCGACAGGCGAATCGTTGTCGACCAAAGCGCCTTCAGCGGCGGCCGGCCAAGGCTGGCGGCGGCGCGTTCGAGCTCGACCGGCGCCTGTGCGATCGAGGCTCTGAGGCTGATCAAGGCGCGCGGCAGGAACATCAGCGCATAGGCGACCAGGATTGTGAACAGCGTCTGGTAGAGCGGCATGGCGATGCGCACGGTAATGGTGACCAAGGCCAGCGCGATGACCACGCCGGGCAGCGAACCGACAATGTAGTTGCAGCCTTCGAGCAGCCGCTGCAGCGGTCCCGGCGCGCGGATCGAGATCCAGGCCATCGGCATGGCGGCGATGGTCGCAAGCAAGGCGCCGGCCAGCGCCAGGAACAGCGTCTGGCCAAGCGCCAGGCCGATCTCGTCCAAACGCCAGACATCGGCGCCGCCGGCGACCAGCCAGCGGCCGATGGTGACGAAGGGCACGCCGATGGCGAGAAGCGTGGCGATGGCAGGCAGAGCCAGGCAGGGCAGGGTGGCGCGACCGAGCCTGGTGCGCTGCTGGCGGCGCGCGGCACCCGAGCCTACGCGGGCATAGCGTTCCTCGCCGCGCACCAGCACCTCCAGCGCGAGCAGCACGAAGCAGCAAGTCACCAGGACGCCGGCCAGCATGTTGGCGGCGGGACCGTTGAAGGTCGACTGGAACTGGTCGACGATCGCCGTGGTGAAAGTGTCGAAGCGGATGAAGACGTAGAGGCCGTATTCGGCCAGCAGATGCAGGCCGACCAGCAGCGCGCCGCCGCAAATGGCCAGTCTCAGCTGCGGCAGCACGACACGCCAAAACACCCGCCATGGTCCAAGGCCGAGTGCTGCGGCTGCGTCCTCCAAAGCAGGATCGAGCCGGCGCAGAGCCGCCGCCAGCGGCAGATAGAGGAACGGGAAATAGGCGAGAACCGAGACCAGCACGCCGGCCCACAGGCCGTGCAAGGTCGGCACCATGGTGATCCAGGCGTAGGAATGCACGAAGGCGGGGATGGCGAGCGGCGCCACCGACAGCCAAGCCCACAGGCCGGCGCCGGGCAGGTCGCTGCGCTCGGTCAGCCATGCCAGCGTCACCGACAGCACGGTGGCGATCGGCACGGTGAGCGCCACCAGAAGCACGGTGTTGACCAGAAGTTCGCCGACGCGCGGCCGAAAGATCAGAGCCGAGACGGTGTCCCAGCCCGTCTGCACACCGATCCAGATGATGAACGCCAGCGGCAGCAGCGACAGCAGCGAGACGATTATGGCGGCAAGCGCGATCCAGGACATGGGCTTCCGGCGGGACCGCCCGACTGTCTGGCCTGAACGTGCGAGATCGACCGCAGTTTGCATCAGCTCGACCGCGCCACTGCCGCCGGGGCGGGGGCGCCGCAGGCGCGGCCGGAAACGCAATGTGTCGTCATGGACAATGCCATCTCGAAAACAGAGCGCTCCTGCGGAAAGTCCGGCAGGAGCGCAATCGTTGCCCTTTTAGGACGAACCCAGCCTAAAGCAAGCCGGCTGCCGTCATCAGGTCCGTCACCTTTTTGGAATTCAGTGTCGCCGGATCGACCTTCGGCGCCTGCAGGTCGGCCAGCGGCACCAGCCTGGGATTGGACTGCGCGCCCTTGCCGATAGCGTATTCGAAGGATGTGCCGGTCTTCAGCACGTCCTGGCCGCCTTTGCCGGTCACCCATTTGAGAAACGCCCGGGCTTCCTTCGGGTGCTTGCTCGAGGCCAGCACGCCGCCGCCGGAGATCGAGACGAAAGCGCCGGGATCCTGGTTCTTGAAATAATGCAGTTCGACGTTCTTGCTGTTTTCGCCGGTCTTTGCCTGATCGCCGAAATAGTAATAGTGGTAGATGATTCCGCCTTCGATCTCGCCGGCATTGACCGCCTTCATCACCGTGCCGTTGCCCTTGTAGGCGGTGAAATTCTCCTTCATGGCCTTCAGCCAGTCGGCGGTTGCGGCTTCGCCCTTGAGCTCGAGCAGCGCGCTGACGATGGCCTGAAAATCGGCGCCGGAAGGCGAGGCTGCCCAGCGGCCTTTCCAGGCGGGATCGGCGAGATCGAGCATCGATTTGGGCAGCTTTTCGGCCGTGAGCTTGGTCTTGTTGTAGGCAAAGACGGTGCTGCGCGCCGCGACACCCACCCATTTGCCGCTGCTCGGCTGGAATTCGGCCGGGACTTGCGCCAGCGTGTCGGCGTCGACCGGCGCGAAAAGGCCCGCCGCTTCGACCAGAGTCATGGCCGGCGAGTTCTCGGTCAGGAACACGTCGGCCGGCGAAGAAGCGCCCTCGGCGACGATCTGGTTGGAGAAATCGCTGTCGCCGCCATTGCGCAGCGTGACCTTGATGCCGGTTTCCTTGGTGAAACCTTCGACCCATTCCTTGGCCAGGCTCTCATGCTGGGCGTTGTAGACGATGATGCCGGCATCCGCGGCCATCGCCGGCCCGGCGATCATGCTAACGGCCAGCGCTGTGGCCCCCGCTAGGGTGGAGAGCGTGTATCTCATGGCGTCATCCTCAATCTTGGTGGTTCTGGTTTCGCAGGCTGCACCTATCGATACCTGACAGCAGTAGTCAACATTGCTCGGCTGCTTCAATCGGTCGCCGCTCCCGCAAACTTTCGTGATTTTGCGGCACTTTGGCTTGGACATCATTTCGCCGGACACGTAACAAATCGGTGCCGAGGCGCGAAGATCGGGGAGTAAACTCTTGTGAGCGGCAAGGATGAGGCCGAGCTTTCCCGGCTGATGCGGGCCGCGATCGCGGGAGATGAAAGGGCCTACGCCGACTTTTTGCACCGGATCGCCGCGCTGGTTCGCGGCTTTGCGAGGCGCAAGATCGTACAGGGCGGGGTCGATCCCGAGGATGTCGTGCAGGAAACCTTGCTGGCCATTCATGTGAAACGGCATACCTGGCGCCAGGACGCGCCGGTGTTGCCATGGATCTATGCGATAGCCCGCTTCAAGCTGATCGATGCTTTCCGGCGGCGCGGACGGCGCATCGAAATCGAGATCGACGAGATCGCCGAGACCTTTGCCGAGCCGGAAACCGAGACCGTCAGCGAACGCGACATCAACCGGGCGCTGGACGGACTGCCGGCTGCGCAGCGTTCCGTCGTTTCTTCGATCTCGGTCGACGGCCGCTCCATCGGCGAGACGGCGGCCAGGCTCGGCGTCAGCGAGACGGCGGTGCGGGTGTCGCTGCATCGCGGGCTTGCCGCGATCGCCAAGCGATTTGGGCAGGGGCGCTTCGGGCGGCAGTGACATGAGGACGGAGGATCTCATCAAGGCACTCGACGCCGACACAAGCAGCAAGGCGATGCCGCTGCGCTCGGCCTGGTTGATGGCGGCGGCAGCCGCGGCGGTGATCGCGGCTCTGGTCTTCTTTCTCACCATCGGCCCGCGTCCCGACATCATGACCGCCATGCACACGATGCGGTTCCTGGCGAAGTTCGTGTTCACCATCGTGCTCGCCGTCACCGCCTTTGGCCTGGTCCGGGCGTTGTCGACGCCGGGCGCTTCGACGGCAAGAGCCGCGGCCTGGATGCTGGCGGCGCCGCTGCTGGTGGCCGTGGCGGTGGCTCTCGAACTGTTCATGGTGCCGGAGCCGATGTGGAGCACGCGCATGGTCGGCTCCAACATGATGATCTGCATGGGCTTCATCCCGCTGATCGGAATCGGCCCGCTTGCCGTCTTCCTGTGGATGCTGCGCTATGGAGCGCCGACGCGGCCGGTGTTGGCCGGGGCGGTCGCGGGACTGCTCGCCGGCGGCCTGGCGGCGACCTTCTACGCCGCGCACTGCTTCGACGATTCGCCGCTTTTCGTCGCCACCTGGTACACGCTCGCCATCGCCGTCCTCGCCGGTCTGGGCGCGCTCGGGGGACGGTTCTTCGTGCGCTGGTGACCGGGCCGTCCAAGATCGCCCAATAATCACCGATCCTTAATCATGCCGGGAATTGTTTGCGGGTTCACCGTGTTGCCGGTGGCTCCGGCGCAACCTTTCCTTAAAATCGATCATCCAGTGTTTTTTGCAGAAATGTGTTGCGCATGGGGTGGCATGCACAGTGATGCGACGAGAGCGAAAAAGCCTGCGGGCTGACAGTCACGTGGCTTTGGTGCTTGCGGCCGGAGGGCTTTGCGCTGCCGTGGTCGCGCTCCTGCTGTCGCGGCTCGATGTCAGCGCCGAAGTGCTGAAACTCTGCCTGCAGATATCGGTGCCGGTCGCCGCCGTTGCGCTGATTCTCGCCGCCCTGTTCATTTACCGGATACTGGACGACCGCCGGCAGATCGCCGAAAGCGAGCAGCGTTTCCGCCGCGCCATGGAGGATTCGGCGATCGGCATCGCCATTGTCGGCCTCGACGGCCGCATCCATGAAACCAACCCGGCCTTCGCCGCCATGCTCGGCTATAGCAAGCAGGAGATCGAGGCGCTGACCTTCTTCCAGATCACCCATCCCGACGATGTGCAGATCGGCCGTGAGACGATGGACGGCATGCGGGCGGGCACCGTCAACGCCTTCCACTTCGAAAAGCGCTACCTCAGGAAGGACGGCACGCCGGTATGGGCCCATCTTGCCGGTTCCGTCATTCGCGACGAGAAGAGCGGGAGCCCGCTCTACCTGGTCTCCCAGATCGAGGATATCGATGCGCGCAAGCAATCCGAGGCGCGCATAGCCGAAGCCGAAACGCGCTGGAATTTTGCCCTGGCCAGCGCCGGACAAGGCGTCTGGGATCTTGATATGCGGAAGGGCGGCACCACCTACTCCGCCACCTGGGTGAAGATGCTGGGCTATGCCGATGGCGAACTGGACGGCGACCCCGACCGCTGGCTGGCGATGATCCACCCCGACGATCGCGAAAACGTCGCCGAAGCCGATCGTGCCCATCTGGAGGGCAGGACACCGTTCTTCGAAGCCGAGTTCCGGATGCGCCACAAGGATGGCCACTGGGTCTGGATCCTCGACCGCGGCAAGACGCTCGAACGCGACAAGGACGGACGGCTGGTCAGGGCCATCGGCAGCCTGACCGACATCACCCAGCGCAAGCAAACCGAGGAAAGCCTCATCGTATCGGCGGCAATGCTGGCCGACGAGAAGGAGCGGCTGAGGGTGACGCTGCAGTCGATCGGCGACGCCGTCATCTGCACCGATGCCGCCAACCGCATCACCTTCATGAACCCGGTCGCCGAAAAGCTCACCGGCGTTGTTGGCGCGGAGGCGCTCGGCAAGACGCTTGGCCATGTCTACTGGGCGGTGGACGAAGAAACCGGGCAAAGGATCGGCATGACGCGGCCGGCGCTCGGCAGCGCCAGCCCTGTCGACCAGAACAGTCGCGCCGTCCTCATCCGTCGCGACGACACACGCTGCAGCATCCGCCAGGTGGTGTCGCCGATCATGAACGACCGCCAGGAGTTCTGCGGTCTTGTCATTGTCTTCCAGGACTTCACCGATGCGCGCGCCTTGCAGCGCCAGCTCGCCTATGCCGCCGCGCATGATGCGCTGACTGGCCTTGCCAACCGTTCGAGCTTTATCCGCACCATGGAGGAACTGGTCGACCGGAGCCGCAAGGCCGGCACAGCCAGGCCGGCGGGCGAACATCATTTCATGTTCATCGATCTAGACCATTTCAAGCTGGTCAACGACACTGGCGGGCACGCCGCCGGCGACGCCTTGCTGAAGCGGGTTGCCGAGGCCATTCGCGGTGCGCTTGGGCCGGAGGATATCGTGGCCCGCCTCGGCGGCGACGAATTCGCGGTCATCCTGAAAGCCGGGCCGAGCGCCGGCGCCAGGATTGCCGCACGCTCGGTCATCGACGCCATCCGCGGCCTGCAGTTCAGCTGGGACGGCCGGCCGCATGCGATCGATGCCAGCATCGGGCTGGCGCCAATCCACAGCAACAGCGGTGAAGTCGACGAGATCATCGCCCGGGCCGATGCTGCCTGCTATGCGGCCAAGGCCGCCGGCCGCGGCTGTGTTTCCGTGGCGCCTGACGATACCGGGTCAAGAGGCCAAGCAGAGCCGCCGCTTGCAGCGGCGTCCTGAGGGAGCACGGAACTTTCGTTCTGGTGGTTAGCGCGTCGGAACCGGATGCTCGCCGCGATAGTCGTAGAAGCCGCGCCCGGTCTTGCGGCCGAGCCAGCCGGCCTCGACATATTTCACCAGCAGCGGGCAGGGGCGATATTTCGAATCCGACAGGCCGTCATGCAGCACCTGCATAATCGACAGGCAGGTGTCGAGGCCGATGAAATCGGCGAGCTGCAGCGGTCCCATCGGATGGTTGGCGCCGAGCCGCATGGCGGTGTCGATGGCATCGACCGAGCCGACCCCCTCATAGAGCGTGTAGATCGCCTCGTTGATCATCGGCAACAGAATGCGGTTGACGATGAAGGCCGGAAAATCTTCAGAGACGGTGATGGTCTTGTCGAGCTGTTTCACATAGGCCTTGGCCGCCTCGAAGGTCTGATCCTCGGTAGCGATGCCGCGCACCAGTTCGACCAGCTTCATCAGCGGCACGGGGTTCATGAAATGTATGCCGATGAAACGCTCAGGACGGTCGGTCTGCGCGGCAAGCCGGGTGATCGAAATCGACGAGGTGTTGGTCGCCAGAATGGCTTCCGGGTTGAGCTGGGGACAGAGCTGCGCGTAAATCTTGCGCTTGACCGTCTCGTCCTCGGTCGCCGCCTCGATAACCAGATCGGCACCGGCGAGATCAGCCATGGTGGGGGCTGCGGAAATGCGCGCCATCGCTTCGTTACGCAGCTTTTCCTCAAGCTTGCCGGAGCCGACCTGGCGGGCCATGTTGCCGCTGACCGTGGCAATGCCCTTCTCGATACGGTCGGGCGAGACGTCGTAGATCAGCACCTTGAAACCCGAAAGTGCTGATACATGCGCGATGCCGCCGCCCATCTGGCCGGCGCCGATGATGCCGATCGTCTCGATCTTGGCCATTTGCAGCGATCCCGTCGAAAAGGCCTTTGCGGCCTGCTTTTTGTGCAGTGCAAACTAAAAGGGTGGGGCAGCTTCGTCTACCCCACCCTTTCACAATTTAATACGCTTTGGCAGAAAGCGTCAAAGCGCCTTTTGCAGTTCCGGCAGGATGACGAACAGGTCGCCGACCAGGCCATAATCGGCAACCTGGAAGATCGGCGCCTCTTCGTCCTTGTTGATGGCGACGATGACCTTCGAATCCTTCATGCCGGCAAGGTGCTGGATGGCGCCGGAAATGCCGACGGCAATATAGAGGTCAGGCGCCACGACCTTGCCGGTCTGGCCGACCTGCCAGTCATTCGGGGCGTAGCCGGCGTCGACGGCAGCGCGCGAGGCGCCGACGGCTGCACCGAGCTTGTCGGCGACCGGCAGGATGACTTCCTGGAACTTTTCCGAGGAACCGAGCGCGCGGCCGCCCGAAATGATGATCTTGGCCGAGGTCAGCTCCGGACGGTCGGTTTCCGAGAGTTTGTTCTCGACGAAAGTGGAGAGGCCGGGATTGGCCGCGGCCTTGACCGTCTCGACAGCTGCCGAGCCGCCCTCCGGGGCAGCCTGGAAGGAGGCGGTGCGCACAGTGATGACCTTCTTGGCGTCGCTCGACTGCACCGTCTGGATGGCGTTGCCGGCATAGATCGGCCGTTTGAACGTGTCTGGTGAAACCACTTCGATGATCTCGGAGACTTGCGCGACATCGAGCAGGGCCGCCACGCGCGGCGCGACATTCTTGCCCGACGAGGTCGCCGGCGCGATTATGGTGTCGTAGGCGCCGGCCAGCGAGACAACGAGTGCGGCGAGCGGTTCGGCGAGGCGCTCGGCCAGTTCGTCGGCCTCGGCCAGCAGCACCTTGCTCACGCCCTCGAGCTTGGCAGCGGCGTCGGCCGCGCCCTTGGCGCCTTTGCCGGCGACCAGCACATGCACGTCCGAACCGATCTGCAGCGCCGCCGAGAGCGCCTTCGCGGTCTGGTCGGAAAGGCTGGCGTTGTCGTGTTCTGCGATGAGGAGAATGGTCATTTTATCTGTTCCTTCCAGTCTCAGAGCACGCCGGCTTCGTTCTTGAGCTTGTCGACCAGTTCGGCGACACTGTTGACCTTCACGCCTGCCTTGCGGCCGCTGGGCTCCTCGGTCTTGAGCACCTTCAGGCGCGGCCTGACGTCGGCGCCGTAATCGGCCGGGCTCTTTTCGTCGAGCGGCTTCTTCTTGGCCTTCATGATGTTGGGCAGCGAGGCATAGCGCGGCTGGTTGAGGCGAAGATCGGCGGTGATGATCGCCGGCATCTTCAGTTCCACCGTCTGCAGGCCGCCGTCGACTTCGCGCGTCACCTTGGCCTTGTCGCCGTCGAGCACGACCTTGGAGGCGAAAGTGCCCTGTGCCCAGCCGAGCAGGGCGGCCAGCATCTGGCCGGTCTGGTTCGAGTCATCATCGATCGCCTGCTTGCCGAGGATCACGAGACCGGGCTGTTCGGCGTCAACGACGCCCTTCAGCACCTTGGCGACGCCGAGCGGCTCGGTCTGCTCGTCGGTCTTGACCAGGATGGCGCGGTCGGCGCCCATGGCGAGCGCGGTGCGGAGCGTTTCCTGCGCCTGCTGCGGGCCGACCGAAACGACGATGATCTCTTCGGCCTTGCCGGCTTCCTTCAGCCGGAGCGCCTCTTCCACCGCGATCTCGTCGAACGGGTTCATCGCCATCTTGACGTTGGCGAGTTCCACCGCCGAACCATCGGCCTTGACGCGAACCTTGACGTTCGCATCCACAACCCGCTTCACGGGCACAAGGATCTTCATTGTCTGTCACCTCTCCTGAGATATCCGGGCGCGCTATAGCAGCGTGCGCCTCCGCAGAGTTGTCGAAAGCCGACATTCCTGACTGAATTCCGGCCAAACGGAATTCTGGCCGGACGGAATTCTTGTCTTCTGCCGCCTAGCGGTGGCGCTCTCCGTAGTTGTGGCGACGCAACACGTCAATATGCCACGGCAGCGGCCAAACCACCCAAATCGGTTCACTTGTGACCGGAAGCGCCACCCCGGCCCCAACGCGTCTCAGGTTGCACGGGAGCGGGACCGGCTGGCGCCGGCCCAGTAGAAGCGGCTGGCTGATCGTCGGGTTCCGGCTCGCCGTCGCCACCGGCGAGCAGCGGCACGCCGCGGCTGCGCATAATGAGCACCAGCACGCCACCGGCAATGATGCCGCCAATATGGCAGGCCCAGGATATCTGGTTTTCGCCTCCGGCGGCAAACATCACCACCTGGAAGCCTATCCACAGGATCAGCGGGATGAAGGCCGGGATACGCAGCGGAATCCGGGCAAAGACCAGCACCCACACTTTCACCCGGGGGTAGAGGACCAGATAGGCGGCGACGACGCCGGCAATGGCGCCGGAGGCGCCGATCAGCGGAACCTCCGAACTCCAGGCGACGAGCCCCTGGAAGAAGGCGCCGGCGATGGCGCAAAGCAGGTAGAAGATGAGGTAGCGGATGTGGCCGAGTGCGTCCTCGACATTATCGCCGAACACCCACAGGAACAGCATGTTGCCGCCGAGATGAAAGATATCGGCATGCAGGAAGGCATAGGTAAGGTAACTCAGGCTCTCGGGAATGACGACGAATTGGGGCGAGAGTTCTGCCGTGTCGTGGACAACCGAAGGAATGAAGCCGAAGCCGAGCACGGCTGCGTTGTTGAAATTTTCGCCGCCGATCGTCGTGATGAGAAAGACCAACACGTTGGCCGCGATCAGGCCGATCGTCACATATTGCAGCCGGATGTGGCGCAACCTGTTGGAGTCGTAAAGCGGGATGAACATGCCCCAAGCCCTTTCCCGCCTTCGAAAATTCAGCGGTTCTTGCCGGGCACCCATAACACGTCGGCATTTCCGTTGTCATTGACCGCACGAGCGGCGACGAACAGAAAGTCCGAGACGCGGTTTATGTATTTCAGCCCCTCGCGATTGACATGTTCGGCCGGGTCCTGCGCCAGTGCCACCATGATCCGCTCGGCCCGTCGCGCCACGGTGCGGGCAAGATGAAGTGCTGCCGCCGCCGGCGTGCCGCCATTGAGCACGAAGGATTTGAGCGGCTGCAGATTCTTGTTGAGAAGGTCGATATCCTTTTCGACGCGGTCGGTCTGCGAGGCGATGATGCGCAGCGGCTCGTAGCCGAGCGGCTTGCCGTCGTCGGGCACGGCGAGATCGGCGCCGAGGTCGAACAAATCGTTCTGGATGCGGGACAGCATGGCGTCGATGGCGGGATAACTTGCCGCTGTGTGCAGGCGGGCGATGCCGATGCAGGCATTGGCTTCATCGACGGTGCCGTAGGCATCGACGCGCAGGTCGGATTTCAGCCTGCGTTCACCGGTGCCGAGGCCAGTGGTGCCGTCATCGCCCGTGCGGGTGTAGATCTTGTTGAGCTTGACCACGTCGCCTCCCGAACGGCCGTCACTTGCGGGTGAAATACACCACCAGCAGGATCAGTGCCAACGCCAGCGCCTGCAGCAGCACGCGTGCCTGCATCAGCTTGTTCGAGCTCACACCGGAGCCGCCGCGCATCATGTTGATGAGGCCGCGGACAAGCACGATCACCACGGCGACCATGACGAGGACGAGGAGGACTTTGATGACGGTTGCCATGATCTGTTCCCAGTTCTGTTGCGATCAGGCGCGTCCGGCCAGAACGCGGTAGAGCATCGATGCCGGCAGGATGCGCTTGAGCATCACGCCAATCCTGGCCGGCACTGTTACCACATAGTGCGGGCGCGGGCGCCGCGACAGAAGTGCATGGCGCAAGGCCGCATAGACCACCTCCGGCCCCTTTTTCAGCCGTGATGAGCTGCCGCCGGCCCGAAGCCGCGCCAGCTGCGTGGCATAGGCGACGTGGTGGACGGAATTCTCGTGGTCGATGTTTTTCAGGAACCAGAACAGCCCGTTGCTGGCGATTTTCGAGGTCACCGGCCCCGGTTCGATCAGCGAGACATGGATGCCGCTGCCCCTGAGTTCCTGCTGCATGCACAGCATCAGGCCTTCGAGCGCGTGCTTGGAGGCTGAGTAGGCGCCGCGAAAAGGGACCGGCGCTAGCCCAAGGATCGAGGAACAATGAACGAGGCGGCCATGTCCCTGGCGACGCATTACCGGTACGATGCGTCGGGTGAGGTCGTGCCAGCCGAAGAAATTGGCCTCGAACTGCTCGCGCAATGCCGCAACCGGCAGGTCTTCCACGGCGCCGGGCTGTGCATGGGCGCCGTTGTTGAACAGGGCGTCGAGGCGTCCGCCTGTCCGCTCCAGCACCGATGCCGCAAGTGCTGCGATGGAATCCGGCTCACGGTAGTCGAGATAAAAGGCCTCGATGCCGTCGGCTTCAAGTGCGGCTATGTCATCCGGCTTGCGCGCCGTTGCAAACACGCGCCAGCCATCCGCCTTCAGTGCACGGGCGCAGTTGGCGCCTATCCCGGACGAGGCGCCGGTGACGATGATGGTGCGCAACTCTTTGGCAGGCGGCATCGTGGTTTGAGCAAGGGTTGCCATTTGCCACAATCCCTTCCCATATTCGCGGCGTCGAGACAATCGAAGGGAACGCGGCTCTTGATGCGGAATATCGTCGTGCTGCGCCGCGTGCTCTATGACGCGCTTGGCCATTTCAACACCGATGACGGCTGGGCCATGGCCAGCCATCTGGCGATCACTTCGCTCATGGCGCTGTTCCCGTTCCTGATCTTCGCCACCACGCTGGCGAGCTTCCTCGGCGCGCAGGCGTTCGCCGATACTGCCGTGCACCTGGTCTTCGACACCTGGCCCGAACAGATCGCCAAGCCTATCGCGCGCGAGGTGCTCAACGTGCTGACCGTGCGGCGCACCGATCTTTTGACCTACGGCGTGCTTCTGGCGGCCTATTTCGCCTCCAACGGCATCGAGGCGCTGCGCACCTCGCTCAACCGCGCCTACCGCGTCGCCGAAACGCGCGGCATCATCTACCGCCGGGTGCAGAGCATTTTCTTCGTGCTGATCGCGACGGCCGGTTTCCTGGCGATCAGCGTGCTCCTGGTCTTTGCGCCTTTGCTGGCGCGGCTGGCGGAAGCTCATTTCGAGTGGATCAAACCCTATACGGGCACGATCACGCTATGGCGTTACGTCATCGCCTCAACCGTCATCATTGGTGGCTTGTTTGCCGTCCACTATTGGCTGCCGGCGGGCAAGCGCCGCTTTGTCTCGCTGGTGCCTGGCATCATCTTCACTCTGGCTGCGTGGCTTGTCGGCTCGACGATGTTCGCGACCTACCTCGACCATTTCTCGTCCTATGTGACGACCTATGCCGGCCTCGCCTCGATCATGATCGCCGTCGTTTTCCTCTATATGCTGTCGGCGATCTTCATCCTCGGCGGCGAACTCAATGCGGCGATCAGCCGCTTTCTCGAAGCGCGCGCGCGTGTCGGCAGCTAGGTTTTGGCTGGCCGAGCCGTGGCCAGCCCGACGCCGAGCGTCGCGATTGCCATGCCGACGATCTGCACGAGGCTGAGCCGTTCGCCGAACAGCGCCCAGGCGATGACAGCGGTGACGGCCGGCACCAGGTAGAACAGCGACGCGACCTTCGACATCTCGCCGTCGCGGATCATCACCATCAGCAAGAAGATGGCGCCGATCGACAGCACCAGGACCAGCCAGGCCATGGCGAAGATCAGTTCGCCGTTGATGATCACCGTGTGGGTCTCAAGGGCCAGCGAAGCCAGGATCATCAGCGAGCCGCCGCCGATATATTGCCACATCGTCGCCGCCACCAGGTCGCCACCCGAGGCATAGCGCTTCTGCCAGATGGTCCCGGCGCTCATGCCCAGCACCGAGACCAGCGACGCCGTCAGGGTTTCGGGCGTAACGCCGCCGCCGAGAGCGCCGAGCTTCGGCCACAGCACGATGATCACTCCCACAAGGCCGACGGCAAGGCCGGCCCAATGGCGCGGCAGGATGTCCTCGCCGAGGAACCGGCCGGCAAGCACGGCGGTGATCAGCGGTTGCAGGCCGACGATCAGCGCCGAAAGCCCGGCGGGCATGCCCCTGTGGATCGCCCAGAACACGGCGCCGAGATAGATGCCATGCATGAGGATGCCGGCGACCGTGGCGTGAAGCGCTTCTGCCCTTGTGGCTCGCTTCGAGCCAAGCACGAGCATCAGCCCGGCAAGCAGCAAGGCGGCGATGACAAAGCGGGCTGCCAGAAAGGTGAAGGGCTCCGCCCAGGGCATGGCGTAGCGCGCGCCGATGAAACCTGTCGCCCATAGGACGACAAACGAGGCGGGGATGAACCGCTTGAGACTGTGCATTTTCGGGGAAGCCGTTTCCGGTGGAGAGGTCCGATTCGGTGAAGAGACAAATACGGCAATTGCTCTAATGCGGTTCAATCCGGCAAGCAAAGCGAAACAATTGGTACATAAGCTCATCCTGATGTAGGAGGTGGCCGAATTCAAAGGGCGGCGTCAGGGCAATCGACTTCTGTCGATGGATCCGGCGACATGGCGTTTTGGCTTCGACAGGGAGCGCGCATGCTGTTGCATCTCGACACAAGCTGGCTTTTGATGACGGTGGCCAGTGTGGCCGTGTTTGGCTTCTTCTTCGGTTCAGCGCTCGACGCCATCATGCAGGAGGACGGTTTTGGGTCGACCGGCAACACATTGCTGTTCACGCTCGGCTTTTTCGTCGCGGTCATGGCCGCGAACGAACATGGCATCGTCCTGAGAGATCTGAAGCTCGCGGTTGCCTGGGGACTGGGCGGCGCCTTCGCGTTTATCGGCGCGTTGGCGCTGCTCAAGGCGGGGCTGGCCCGGCTTTAGTCATAGCCCGACCAGCCGCCTGACATCGTCCGGCGACATGCCTGCCTGCCTCAGCGCGGCAAGGCCGGTATCAGCAAAACTCTTCGACAGTTTGCGCCCATCCGGTCCGAGTATGAGACGGTGGTGGAAATACTGCGGCTGGCCGAGGCCGAGCAATTCCTGCAGCAGGCGCTGGATGCCAGTCGCGGAATAGAGGTCGCGGCCACGCACGACATGGCTCACACCTTGCAGGGCGTCGTCGACGACGACGGCCAGGTGATAGCTGGTCGGTATGTCGCGGCGCGCCAGAATGACGTCGCCCCAGTCCTGCGGACGCGCCTCGACGCGCTGCGTCGCCGAAAGCGTCTCGTTGGTGAATTCGCGCCAGGACAAATCCGTGCCGACGCGCGCCAGCGCCGCCTTAACGTCGAGGCGCCAGGCGAAGGGCGCATTTTCGGCGATGCGGCGGTTGCGTTCGCTGATCGGCAGCGCCTTGTCGGCGCCGGGATAAAGCGGCACGCCGTCCGGGTCGCGCGGCCAGTCGCGGCCGCGCTTTTCGCTGTTGGCGATGAAGGCCCTGATCTCGCCACGGCTCATGAAGGCAGGGTAGACGAGTTCTTCGCGGACCAGCCGGTCGAGCACGGCCTGATAGTCGGTGAAATGCTCGGCCTGGCGCCGCACCGGCTGTTCCCATTCGAGACCTAACCATTCGAGGTCGCGAAAGATGCCGGCCTCGAATTCAGGCGTGCAGCGGATCGTGTCGATGTCCTCGATGCGCAGCAGCAGGCGGCCGCCGGCCGCACGCGCCAGTTGCTGGTTGAGCAGTGCCGAATAGGCATGGCCGAGATGCAGTTCGCCATTCGGGCTCGGCGCGAAGCGGAATGTCAGGAGCGTCATCTCACAAGCGGCAATCGGGTTGTGCAGCGGTTTTGCCAATTGCTACCGTGAGGTCGGTTCAGGAACAAGAAAACATGCAACGCATCGCGACACTGGACGATATTGCGCGCGGGCTGGATGCGCTTTGCGCAATCGATCCGCGCCTGGAAAAGGTGCGCGGCATGGCCGGCGAGGTGCCGCTGCGGCTGTCGGAGCCCGGCTTTCGAAGCCTGGCCTCCATTATCGTTTCGCAACAAGTATCCCGTGCGAGCGCCGATGCCATTTTCGGCCGGCTGGTGAAACTGGTCGATCCGCTAACGCCGCAGGCGATCCTTGCCGCCGGCGAGGACATGTTTCGTGAGGCTGGGCTGTCGCGGCCGAAGCAGCGCGGTCTGATCGCGGTTGCGCAGGCCGTGGTTGAGGGGCTCGACCTGCATCACCTCTGTTCGCTCGACGCCGAAGAGGCGATCGCGGCTATGATCGCGGTGCCGGGCATCGGCCCGTGGACGGCGGAAGTCTATCTCCTGTTTGCCGCCGGCCACCCCGATATTTTCCCCGCGCGCGACGTCGCGCTGCAGAGCGCGGTTGGCCACGCGCTCGGCATAGAGCCGCGTCCGCCGGAGAAAACGCTGATCGCCCTGGCCGAATCATGGAGCCCGTGGCGAGGCGTCGCATCGCGGCTTTTCTGGTCCTATTATCGCGAAACCAGGGGCCGGGACGCAGCACCTCCGGCCTGAAACCGTAAAAAAGCATGAAAATCCTGCATTTTTGCCGCTTTTGGCTGATGACAATCCGCTTCACATCCCTGTCATGTCGGGCTTACAGTATCCGCGCCGATCGGTTCTAGAACGAGGAGGTCAACAAGGTGACGGTTGCCGTATCTCCGGATGGGCTTCCTGCGCTGGTGCTGAATGCGGATTACCGTCCGCTCAGCTATTACCCCTTGTCGCTCTGGTCCTGGCAGGACGCCATCAAGGCGGTGTTCCTCGACCGGGTCAACATCGTCGCCGAATACGAGCATGCGGTGTCTTCGCCGACCTTTTCGATGAAGCTGCCCAGCGTCGTCAGCCTGAAGGCCTATGTGAAGCCGTCGAGGCAGCCGGCATTCACCCGCTTCAACGTGTTCCTGCGCGACCGCTTCCAGTGCCAGTATTGCGGCACGCCCGAGGATCTGACCTTCGACCACGTCATCCCGCGCCATCGCGGCGGGGCCACGACGTGGGAGAATGTCGTGGCCGCCTGTTCACCCTGCAATCTGAGGAAGGGCGGCATGATGCCGGCGCACGCCAAGATGTGGCCGCTGCAGAAGCCATACCAGCCGACCGTGCACGACCTGCACAACAATGGCCGGCTGTTCCCGCCCAACCATCTGCATGAAAGCTGGATGGATTATCTCTACTGGGATGTGGAGTTGGAGCCGTAGGGATTGGCGCGATCGGCCTTGCCAGGGCAATCGCCGATGTCAGGTGCTGCCCCTCATCCGGCTGCCGCCACCTTCTCCCCCTATAGTGACGGGGAAAAGGGAATTGGCTGCAACCTCGGCGCTCGTTCTGCAACGTTGAAAATTGGCGAAAGCATGGATGAAAGTGTCTTTCTCCCAGTCGCTATACGGGGAGAAATGCCCGGCAGGGCAATGAGGGGCGGCGCAACCGTTCAAGCCCAGCCGCAGAATGGGCGGTGCGAGTTCTGTTTCTCGCGTCGCTAGATCAGTCGCGCGCCAGCGCGCCGCGGAAGGCGACGGCGGCGAGGATGAAGCTGGCTATGGCGTTCCAGCCGGCCAGCGACAGGCCGAGGATACGAAGGGCTGCCTTGTCGCAGGATGGCGGCACGAATTTGTCGAGCGCGTCGAGCACGCCCTTGCCGCCGGTGTCGACCGGGCCGGCGCCGGCCGTGCAATCGGCCGGGCCCTGCCACCAGGCCCATTCGACGCCCGAATGATAGACGCCGAGATAGAGCCCGTAGAGCATCAGCAGGCCGCCGACGGCAAGCAGGCCGCGCGTCAGCCATGCGGGTGCGCTGAACATCGAGGCGATCACCGCCAGCAGCATCAGCGGGGCGCCGATATAATAGGGCGTGCGCTGCTCCAGGCACAGATGGCAGGGGATGTAGCCGCCTATGTGCTGGAAGGCGAGCGCGGAGCCGACCGTGGCGGCCATGGCCACGGCGAGAAACAAAGCGGTGCGCGTCCGCTGGCGTCCGGTATCGGCTGTCATCGTGGCTGTCATGTTTCGTCCGTTGAATTCGCCGTCCGCCGGCATAGTCCTGACCCACCGCCCGCCTTGGGCGGTCAGAAGGCGTATTTGACGACGATATAGAGCAAAATCAGGGCAGCGGCGCCGGCGCCGACGATCAATCCCAAACGCTTCTCGATGAATTCCTTGATCTCTTCGCCATAGCGGCGCAGCAGCCAGGCAAGAAGCAGGAAACGAGCGCCACGCGCCAGGATGGCGGAGACGATGAAGACGAAAAGATTGACGTGGAGGGCGCCTGCCAGAATGGTGACCACCTTGATCGGCGGCAAGTGGGCGGCACCCGATGTGACAAGCAGCACCAGCATCAGCCCGGTGCCGGCCGACTGCCACCTCTCGAACGCGTCAAGGCCGCCAAAGTGCTCCAGCATCGGCCGTGCTATCGTGTCGTAGGCATAGTAACCGATCAGCCAGCCGGCAATGCCGCCCAGCACCGACGCGACAGTAGCGGTCAGCGCATAGCGATAGGCGCGTTCGGGCCGCGCCAACGCCATGGGCAGGTACAAGACGTCGGCAGGTATGAAAAACACCGAGCTTTCGACGAAGGCGATGAAGGCCAGCCACCATTCGGCGGATTTGCGGGCGGCCAGCGACAAGGTCCAGTCGTAAAGTCCGCGAAGCATCGGCTCTCCTGGATGCAGGTTGCCCAGACGCAACGCGCTTTGATGCGCGTCTGTCTAGAAAGATTTTCCGCGCCGCACAATGGCAGGAGCTTCACGAAACAGAAAGGCGGGCTTTTGCCGCAAGCAGGGCACGGCGGCGCATTTGGCCAGTTGACGAACAGGCCTCCAACCGTATAGTCCGCGCCCATCCAGGCCTTTGGGCCTGAGCCCCTATGGCGGAATTGGTAGACGCGCTCGACTCAAAATCGAGTTCCGCAAGGAGTGCTGGTTCGATTCCGGCTAGGGGCACCATTTTTGATCTCACGCCAGTTCGCTTCGCTCATGGGCTCCGATGGGGCGGCCTGACCGGCCGACGGGCGGCCGCCCTTGCGAACCCTCCGGGTTCGAACAGTGCCTCGAACACAGAGCCAACCGCGGCTGCTGAGGATGACAGTGATAGCGCCAGTCAGCGGCGGCCGGTAGCCCCGCTCTACGTGCTCTCAGGCCGCCGCACGGTGTTCTTCACGGGCAGCTTCCCACACTTCGCGGGCCGCGTCGGCGTTCATGACCGCGATCCCCAATCCCACCGCCAAATCGGGCCACGCGGAATGCCAGAGCAAGGCCGTGACCAACCCTGCGGCAATAATGGCGATGTTGGCCAAGGCGTCGTTGCGGGCCGACAGGAAGGCCGCCTTTGTGAGGCTGCCGCCACGATGCCGGTGCGCGGCCAGCATGTAGGCACAGGACAGGTTGACGGCGAGAGCGCCAAGTCCCGCCAAGGTCAAGGCGATGGGCTGCGGCGGCACCGGCACGTTGAACTTCTCCCAAGCCGTCCAGAGCGTTGCCAGACCCGGCATGAGAAGGATGAGCGCCAATGCCATCCCCACCCGCGCACGGGAGCGCACAGACCACCCAAGTGCGAGCAGGATAAGGAGGTTCACGGAAGCATCTTCAAGAAAGTCGATGCTGTCGGCGAACAGGGACACTGATCCAATGGCGAGCGCCACAGCGAACTCGATCCCGAAATAGGCAAGATTGAGAAGCGCGACGATGAGGACGATGCGGCGAAGGTTCATCTTCTGGCAGTATCCGAAACCAGTGTGTGGAGCTACAGCTTCGCGGTTTCCAAGGAAAGCCCCTGCTCGTTCCGGGTCCCGGCCGATGGGCGGTTGCCCTTGCGACCTTTTGCGTTCGAGCCGCGCCTCGAACACGGACTTAGCGCATATTCCCCGTATGCCCTTGCGAATACCGCCCCGGCTGTGGCCACACCGTCAGGCCGTGCGGCTCTGAGCCAACCCGAAACTTGGTCACCGCGCCTGATGTCGTGTCGATCATGTAGGCGGCACTGTCGAAGCGGCCGGACAGCCATAGTTGTTTGCCGTCGGCGCTGACGTTGCCCATGTCGGGGCTGCCGCCGCCGGGGATCGGCCATTGCGTGACGACCGCGCGGGTAGCGAAGTCGATCACCGTCACGCTGCCCGGTCCCTTTGCCTGACCCTGCTCCATCTTGTGCGAGCCCCGGTTCGAGACATAGAGCCGCTTGCCGTCGCGGCTGACGACGAAGCCATGGGCGCCGATGCCGGTCGGGATGAAGCCGATTTCCTTGAAACTGTCGCCATCGACGAGGAACACGCCGTCATTCATCATGTCGGCGACGTAAAAAACCTTGCCGTCGGGTGAGAGGCGGATGTCCTGCGGCATGCCCATTTTCGAAAAGTCGAGATGGCCAAGCACCTTCTGGTTCTTCAGGTCGATCTTGGCCAGTCCGCCATTGCCGTATTCGCAGGTGAAAATCGCGTAGGCCCCGTCGACCGAGAATTCGGCGTGGTTGATGCCGGGGCAAGTGGGCGTCGGCAGGCTCGACATTAGCGCCATGGTGTGAGGATCGCGGAAATCGAGCCGCTCCAGGGCTTCGTCGACGACGATGGCCGCGCCCGGCATGAAATACAAATTGTAGGGATCGTCCACGGCGATCTGCGGGCCGGGCTTGCCGGTCATCGGGTCGATCGGCGTCAGGCTGCCGTTCTTGCCGGTGCCATTGTTGGCGACCCAGAGCGTCTTCAGGTCCCAGGACGGCACGACGTGCTGCGGTTTGCTGCCGACCGGGAACCTGTCGACTTCCTTGAGTGTCATGGTGTCGATCACCGTGACGCTGTTGGAGGAGCGGTTCGGCACATAGACGCGCGGCAGTGCACCCAGCGTGGCCGGGCTGAGATGGCTGGCGGCGGTGTGGCTGTAGATGTTGATGGACGGCGCGGGCTCGCTGCAATCCTCGGGGCAGCTATCGGCCCGGGCGCGGACAGGCAGCAGTGCAAGCAGCGAAAAGGCCGCACGGGGACCGGCGTGACGCAAAAAGGTTCTGATCATCAGGATGGCTTGTCGTGAAGGCCGGCCGAAATTGCCGCGCGACCCATAGCTGGTGTCTTGCCGTTGATCCAGTGGCTATCGCCGTCCCAGCAAACTCTTCACGCGGTTGCGCAGCAGGCGGCCATGTTGCGGGTCTCGCGGTAGAGATGCAACTGCGAGGCGGCCTGGCGGGTCAGCCGATCGGCATCCGGCGTCAGCCCGATCACCAGCGAGCCCATCGGCTTGCGCTCGCTCCACAGCCGGCTCATCACCGGGTGGTCGGGCACGGCGCAGGAATCGGTCATCATGATGTTGGGGTCGTCGAGATGCTGCCTGGTCACCTCGATCATCAGCAGCGTGCCCGGCGAATAGGTCGCCATGGTCTCGTCATAGGCGGTCTTCCAGGTGTAGGCGACGCCGGCCTCGACGAAGACGACCAGGCAGGCGATCGTGCGGCCGTCCAGCGTCAGCGAATGGATGCGGCACATGTCGTGCTCGGCCAGCCGGTGCACGGCTTCGCGGGCAAAGGCGGCGCGGTAGCGGTCGATGGCCATGGCGGTGCGCTCGCGGCCCTTCCAGCCGGCCGCCTCCAGCGTCAGGAAACTTTCGATGGCGTGGCGGATTTCGTCCGGTCCTCGCGCCACGACATGCTCCAACCTGCCGAGATCCTCCAGGCGCCGTTTCAGGCGGCGGAATTCGCGGTAGTGGTGCGCGCGCAGCGATGCTTTCAAATAGGCCTCGCCGTCGAGGGTGCTTTCGAGCACCGGCCGGTCCGCCTTGCCGGTGGTGACCATTGTCAGGCCGCGCGTCTCGGCAACGGTGGCCAGCACGCTGGCCAACGGGCCGTCGAGGCGCATGTCGGGCAGCACGAAGACCTTCGGCAACTTGAGATGCGGCCGCGACAGCATGCCGAAGAAATCCTCGACGACGCCGATCGGGTCGTCATGGTCGACCAGCGGCGTGCCGATCGGGCCGAACGGGCTCGACCAGGTGCGCATCACCGGAACGCCGAGCGGCACCGCCGGCCGTTCGACCGAGAACGGCACCAGCAGGCGCAGCCGGTTGCGGTATTCGTCGCCGTCGCGGATCACGGCCAGCTTGACCTCGCGATCTTCCAGCCGGGGCATGGCCGGCGCCAGAAAGCGCGGGTTGAAGAAGACGTTGGGCTCGATCGTGCGGGTGCACAGATAGTCGAGTTCCTCGACCAGTTCGAAGCCGGCCGAAGCCGGATAGATCGCCAGCTTGCGCAGCGGCCGGTTGTTGGCGAGGATCTCGAGATGCGCCGGATCGGCGTCGCGCGCCAGGCCGGCAAGGCCCGACACCATGGCGCCGGCCGGACCGCCGCTGGTTTCCTCGATCAGCGGGATGGCGGCCATCAGGCGGCTCCCCCGGCAGCGGGCACGAAGATCAGCATGACGATGCCGAGCTTGCGCCAGACGGTGAAGGACAGGGCGCTGGCCTCGAAGACCATGGCGAGGCTGGTGGCGATCGCCGCCCCCCACAGGCCAAAGAGCGGGATCAGCACCACGTTGAGGCCGATGTTGAAGGCCAGCGTCATGGCATAGACGGCGGCGCAGATGTTCTGGTTGCCGCTCATCGTCAGAAGGCTTTCGCAAGGGCCGACGGCGGCGCGCGCCACGACGCCGAACACCAGCAGGAACAGCAGCGGATAGCCGGCGGTGAATTCGGGGCCGAACAGCACCAGCATCGGTTCGCCGAGCGCCAGCACCAGCAGCGCCATCAGCAGCGACGGCCAGAAGGTCCACGACACGGTCTCGCGGGCGAAGGCGGCGAGCTTTTCCGGCTCGCCGTGGGTGAACTGCGCAAAGCGCTGGGCAACGCCGGCCTTGACGGAGAAATAGACGAAATGCACCAGCGCCAGCGTCTTGACGGTGGCGAAATAGACGGCGACGTCATTGGGCTGGAGATAGGCGCCGACCATCAGCACGTCGGCGTTGGTGAGCAGGAAGAAGAAGCTCTCGACCAGGAAGATCGGCAGCGAGACGATGAACCACTCGGCGAAATGCACCTTCATCGGCCCGGCCGGGATATTCCTGCCCATGCGTGTGGTCACGCCGATGAGCTGGCCGAGCGTGGTGGCGTAGGTGGCGGCGATCGAAGCGAAGATCGCTGTCCTGGCGTCGGGCGCATAGCCCACTGCCAGCATCAGCGCCATCAGCGCCAGGATCAGCACCGGCCGCACCAGATAGGTCGGCGACAACGCAAACAACGCCCAGGAATTGGCGCGTGACTGGCCTTGCAGCAGATCGCCCATGGCGATCATCGGCAGGCAGAACAGGCCGAGGATGAAGGGCATGACATAGTAGCTCTCGATCCAGTTCGCGCACAGCCAGACGCCCAGTGCGCCAAGCCCGGCGATCGCGGTTGAGGCAATCAGCACGAACAGGCGGCTGGCGACCACGATGCCGCGCAGCTCGGCCATCATGTTGCGTTCGCGGTATTCGGGGATGAAGCGGATGACCGAGGTGTGGAAGCCGAGGCAGGCGAGGTTGCCGACGATGACCATCGTCACCCAGACGAGGACGAAGATGCCGTATTCGAACGAGCCCATCCAGCGCGCCATCAGCACCTGGCTGATGAAGGCGATGACGGCGCTGACGATGCGGATGGCAAAGGCGATCAGCGACATGCGACCGGCTTCGCCGCGTTCGTCGGCGGTGAACAGCACCGCATCGATGCGGCCAAGCAGAGGCCCCATGCGCAGCGCCAAGCGCTGCGGCAAGAACCGCCCGGCCGTCGTCGCCGCGGAAAAGCGCACCCCGATGTCTCTCCGTTTTCCGCCTCTTTTCAAGCTTTCGATGTATCCGAAACACCTTAAGAAAGGGTGGGCAGGTGCGGGTGCGCCGAGGGGCCAAGGACGGCCGCGTGTGCAAGGTGCGTCATCGTATGCCGGGGCATAATAGAAGGCGAGCGAACGCCGGGGAAGACTGGGGAGCCGGTCGGCGTTTCGCTCGCCCCTCCCCCGCCAAGGGGGATGGCCAGGCACCGGATGTCCGGCGCCCGAGGTGTCACATGTGAGGCGTTACATCCCCTTCATGGCGTCGCACGACACGTTCGGGTTCATGTCGGCGAAGGCGCCCGTCGGGTTCTGTTTCCATGCCCAGACGTGCAGTTCGTAGAACGGGCCGAGGCCGTAGCGATTGGGGGCGCTGTTGAAGTTGAACAGCTGGCCTTCGAGCGAGGCCGGGCCCTTCGAGGTGATGTATTCGACCGCTATCAGCTTCAGGCTGCCGTCGGCCGTCGGCTCGTACATCACCGCTTCGGGCTTGGCGACATCGACGGCATCGTCCTTGAGATAGGCGCCGTTGACATAGTGGATGCCCATGGCGCCGCCGGTGATGCCGCTGGCGCAAGGGATGGCGGCATAGCCTTCGGCAGTGGCGGTTGCCACATTTTCGAAGCGGCTGTTGGCGGCGCGCACCTTTTCGGCCAGCGGGTTGGCGTCGTGTGCCTGCGCCGCACCCGCCGCGATCGAGATGGCGGCGAAGGCCGCGAAGCGTGTCGTCCAAAGAATTATGGTCATGGTCTTCCGTTCGTTTGTTGACGCTCGAGGCGGCGGCGGCCGATGCCGAAACGCCTGCGGCGTTGGTTTAGGATTTGGTTTGTCCGTCCCGGTTCATGCGATGCGGCTTCCGTTGCCGGGCTTTGGCCGCAGCCATTAAAAACCGTGCAAAATCAACGATCCCAAAAGTGATATTGCCAATATTCCTGCGGGACGTCCCGCTCCGATAGCCCGATGTCGCGCCTCAGATAGCCGCCTTCCGGGGGCAAGCGCCGCCTTTCAGACAGATACGCAGGCAGCTTGGACGCGAACCGCCATAGACGGCCGAGCACGGAGGTTGGCCGGCCGGTCTTTCCCAGGACAGGCCCGATTCCGCCGAGCGGCAGGCCATCAGGCAGTTCGCCATGGCCGCGAAGGACCGTTTGATGCTCATCGTCGTGGCGACCGGACGCAGGATCAGAGGTAAAAGTAAGGGTCAAGAACCCGCACCTCCGTGATCTTGTCGACCGGCAGCGAGTTTTTCTGAGCGGTGCTGCGGATAGCTTCGGGCGTCGGCGCTTCGTAGATGCAGAAGCTGTGCTTCTTGTCGGGCGTGACGAAGGACTGGATCCAGGTGACGCCCTTTTCGGCATTGCGCATGACGACGCCGCCGACCGCAGTGGCGCCGATGTCGGTCATCGGTATGTTGAGGCCGTCCGGAAATGTGCGTTCAATCAGATAGCGAGGCATGGAAGGTTTCCTTTTCCATTGGTTCACGCTCGATCGGAGCGCTGCTGGACGTTGACCACGCCGGCCCGGCCCGCGCATCGGAACGATTCCCCATATTTGGCGGGACGATTCCCTATATTGGCGTCGTTCTTTGTGGAAAGAGGCACGGCAATGTGTGCAAAGTCACATTGCGTCGCTTTCTTCACGGGCTAATCGTGAGCGGCCCGCCATGGTGGGAAAACTCCGATCGTATGAGACGATGATAATGATGCTTCTGGAACGGCAGACGCAGCTGCAGCAGTTGGAGAGCCTGCTTGGCGATGCAATAGGCGGCCATGGCCGCGTCGCCGTGTTGGCCGGGGAGGCCGGTGCCGGCAAGACGGCGCTTGTCGAGGCATTCGCGGCCCGTGTCGGAGAGAGCGCGGCGACGTTGCGCAGCGCTTGCGAGGATCTGTCGATCCCCGATCCGCTGGGGCCGCTTTACGATCTGGCCCGTGAGGCGCAATGGGCGCTGCCGCGCGCAATCGACGCCCGGCATGGGCAGAGACTGCCGCTGTTTTCCGATGCGCTCGACGCCTTTGCGGCCAAGGGGCCGTGCCTGCTGATCATCGAAGACCTGCACTGGGCCGATGATGCGACGCTCGATTTCGTGCGCTTCCTCGGCCGGCGTATCGCCAACACCCACATCCTGCTGTTGCTCACGGCGCGCACCGACCGCAGCGAGGGACAGATGCGGGTGCGCCGCGCCCTGGGCGAAATCCCAGCCGGCAGCGTGGCGCGCATCGACGTGCCGCTGCTCAGCCAGGCGGCCGTGCTGTCGCTCGCCGATGCGGCCGGACGCGATGGCGACGCCATCTACCGGGCGACCGCAGGCAATGCCTTCTTCGTCACCGAATTGCTGTCGGCCGAAAACGAAATGGCGCTGCCGGCGAGCGTGCGCGACGCCGTGCTGGCAAGGGCCGAGCGGCTGTCGGTTGGCGCCCGGGCCATGCTCGACGCGGTGTCGGTGTTCCCGCGCCGGGCCGACGCCTGGGCCCTGCAGGGCCTGTGCGGCGTCGCCAGCGCCGGCCAGCTGGCCGAGTGTGTCGCCAACGGCCTGCTCGACGATCTGGGCGACGGCTACGCCTTCCGGCACGACATCGCGCGGCGCGCCATCGAAATGATGCTGACGACGTCGCACAGGCGGCAATTCAACCAGCGTGCGCTGGCGGCACTGCTCGAAAATGGCGACGTCTCCACAGGCCGCCTGGTGCATCATGCGGTCGAGGCGCATAATCTGGCGGCGGTGCGCGAACTTGCGCCAATCGCCGCGCGCGAGGCGTCGCGCGTCGGCGCCCATCGCGATGCCGCCGGCTATTACGAGATCGCCCTGCAGCAGGCCGACAGCCTGCCGGTGATCGAGCGCGCCGCGCTCTACGAAAGTCATGCCTTCGAGTGCCATCTCATCGGCAAGATCGATGACGCGCTTGCAGCGCAGGGACAGGCGCGCCGGTTGCATCAGGCAGACGGCAACAGGCTGAAGGAGGGCGACAGCCTGAGATGGCTGTCCCGGCTGAGCGAAATGGGCGATGACCGCGAGGCGGCGGCCGCCTTCGGCGCCGAGGCTGTGGCTATGCTGGAAGCGGCTCCCGCCGGTCCCGAACTCGCCATGGCCTATTCGAACCTTTCGCATCTGGCGATGCTGTCGGAGAGGGTGGAAGACACGCTGTTCTATGGCGAGAAGGCAGCGGCGCTGGCTGCGCGCATGAACCGTCCCGACATCGCGTCGCATGCCCTCAACAATGTCGGCTGCGTCGAGCAGTGGCTCAATCCGGATGCCGGACGCCTGCGCCTCGACCAAAGCCTTGAAATTGCGCTCCAAGGCAATTTCCAGGAACATGCCGCGCGCGCCTTCACCAACCGCGCCTGTTTCGAGATCACCCAGATGAGCTACGACGCGGCGCGTCCGGTGCTGGAGAGCGGGATCCACTATTGCACCGAAAACGACCTCGGCACCTGGCGCGACTATCTCAGGGGCATGCTGGCCGATGTGCAGCTGCGCCAGGGCCAATGGGATGAGGCCGCCGCGACGGCAAGCGATGTCATCGACAATGAGCGGACAACCACCGTGGGCCGGTTTCCGGCGCTGCTGGCATTGGCGAAACTGCGCCTGAGGCGCGGCGATCCCTCGGCCGAGCCGCTGTTCGCCGAAATGGCGCGCCTGGTCGGAAGCGGCGGCGACCTGCAGATGCTGAGCTCCTATGCGGCCTTGATAGCGGAGCAGGCATGGCTGGGCCTGGCCGACAGGCAAGAGGCGCTGGCGCTGATCACCCGCGCCGAAACGCCGGTGCGCTCGCGTGCCCATGTCGGGGAGCTGGCGCTGTGGCGAACATTGCTCTCTCCCGATATGCCGGCCGGCGACACCGCCGACATGGCGACACCATACCGGCTGCTTCTAACCGGCGACTGGCGTTCGGCTTCGGCACTCTGGGCCGAATTGAATGCGCCATACGAGCGCGGACTGGCGCTCATCCTCGGCGACGACGAGGGGCAGCGGCTGGCACTGGATATTTTCGACGGCCTGGGGGCAAGGCCGGCAGCCCAGCGCCTGCGCGATATCATGCGCAAGAACGGCGTTGGCGGCATCGCCCGCGGCCCGCGCCGCTCGACGCGCGCCAACCTCGCCGGCCTCACCTTGCGCCAGATGCAGGTGCTGCAGCTGATCGAACGCGGCCTCTCCAACAAGCGGATCGCCGAGCAATTGACGATTTCGCCAAAGACGGTCGATCACCATGTCTCGGCGGTGCTGGGCAAGCTGGATGCGGTGTCGCGCGGCGAGGCGACAGCGACCGCGCGCGATTCGGGGTTGTTGTGAGGTTTTGACGAGGGTTGGACCGAGAGGTCGCGATCCTTCGCACCCCCCTCTGTCCTGCCGGACATCTGCCCCTCAAGGGGGGAGATTGGCTGTCACTGTGGCTTTCGCCAATTGTCGAAATTGAAAGAAGTTACGGCGCCGAAGCTGCTGATCTCCCCCCTTGAGGCCCCTTGAGGGGAGATGGCCGGCAAGCCAGAGGGGGGTGCTGTCCCGCCGACCTAATGATCAAGCAAACGCGCCGTGGCAGTGCTTGTATTTCTTGCCGGAGCCGCAGGGGCAGGCTTCGTTGCGGCCGATCTTGCCCCAGGTCGCCTGGTTGTTCGGATCGCGGTCTTCGGGAGCGACGATGGCGTTGCTCTCCTGGCGGACCAGAAGTGCGGTCTCGCCGCCCTCGAAATCGTCCTCGCCCGTGGTGCCGTCAATGTGGCTGCCGAACATTTCAGGCGCTTCGGGCGGCGGTGCTTCGGCGGCCTGGCGGACCAGTTCGACGCGCATCAATTGCGCGGTGACGGCCTGGCGCAGATTGCCGAGCAGCGCCTGGAACAGCTCGAACGCCTCGCTCTTGTATTCCTGCAGCGGATCGCGCTGGGCGTAGCCGCGGAAGCCAACGACCGAACGCAGATGGTCGAGGTTGACGATGTGCTCGCGCCACAGATGATCGAGCGTCTGCAACACCACCGAGCGTTCGACATAGCTCATCACGTCTGGGCCGAAGCGCTCGGCGCGCTCCTTGGCGGCGGCGTCGGCGGCCTTGGTCAGGCGCTCGCGGATGTCGTCCTCGGCAATGCCTTCTTCCTTGACCCAGTCCTCGACCGGCAGGTCGAGATTGAGGAATTCGGCGACCTCGGCCTTGAGGCCGGCGACGTTCCACTGCTCGGCATAGGCGTTTTCGGGGATGTTCTTGGTGACGATCTCCTCGATGACGCCTTCGCGCATCTCGGCGATCGTCTCGGACAGGCCTTCGCCGTCCATCAATTCGATGCGCTGCTCGAACACCACCTTGCGCTGGTCGTTCGAGACGTCGTCGTATTTCAACAGGTTCTTGCGGATATCGAAGTTGCGCGCTTCGACCTTCTTCTGCGCCTTTTCCAGCGCCTTGTTGATCCACGGATGGATGATGGCCTCGTCTTCCTTGAGGCCAAGCTTCTGCAGCATGCCGTCCATGCGCTCGGAGCCGAAGATGCGCATCAGATCGTCCTGCAGCGAAAGGAAGAATTTCGAACGGCCGGGGTCGCCCTGGCGGCCGGAGCGGCCGCGGAGCTGGTTGTCGATGCGGCGCGATTCATGACGCTCGGTGGCGAGCACGTAGAGGCCGCCGGCGGCTAGCGCCTTTTCCTTCAGGCGCTCGACATCGGCAATGATTTCCTTTTCGCGCGCCTCTCGCTCGGGACCAGCAGGCATGTCGCCCAGTTCGTCCTCGATGCGCATCTCGGCGTTGCCGCCGAGCTTGATGTCGGTGCCGCGTCCCGCCATGTTGGTGGCGATGGTGATGGCGCCGGGTTTGCCGGCCTGGGCGACGATGGCGGCCTCGCGCTCGTGGTGGCGGGCGTTCAACACCTCGAAATCCTTGAACCCTTCCTTGCGCAGGCGCTCGGCCAGTTGCTCGGATTTTTCAATGGAGGTGGTGCCGACCAGCGTCGGCTGGCCCTTGGCGCGCGCTTCCTTGATCTCCTTGACGATCGCCTTGTACTTCTCCTCGACCGTCCGGTAGACCTCGTCGTCCTCGTCCTTGCGGATGACCGGCAGATTGGTCGGGATCTCGGTGACTTCGAGGCCGTAAATGTTGCCGAACTCCTCGGCCTCGGTCAGCGCCGTGCCGGTCATGCCGGAAAGCTTCTTGTAGAGGCGGAAGTAGTTCTGGAAGGTGACGGAGGCCAGCGTCTGGTTTTCCGGCTGGATCGCCACATGCTCCTTGGCTTCGAGCGCCTGGTGCAGGCCTTCCGAATAGCGGCGGCCCGGCATCATGCGGCCGGTGAATTCGTCGATGATGACGATCTCGTCGTTGCGGACGATGTAGTCCTTGTCCTTCTGGAACAGCCGGTGCGCCTTCAGCGCGTTGTTGACGTGGTGGACGATGGCGACGTTCTCGACGTCATAGAGCGACTCGCCCTTGAGCAGGCCGGCCGCGCGCAGCAGGTTTTCCAGCTTCTCGGTGCCTTCCTCGGTGAAGATCGAGGTCTTCTGCTTCTCGTCGATCTCGTAGTCGGCTGGGCCGAGCTGCAGCATGAAGGCATCGATGGTGTTGTACATTTCCGAACGGTCCTCAAGCGGACCGGAAATGATCAGCGGCGTGCGCGCCTCGTCGACCAGGATGGAATCGACTTCGTCGACGATCGCGTAATTGTGGCCGCGCTGCACCATCTGCGCGCGCTCATACTTCATGTTGTCGCGCAAATAGTCGAAGCCGAGCTCGTTGTTGGTGGCATAGGTAACATCGGACGCGTAGGCGACGCGGCGTTCCTCGTCGGACAGGCCATGGACGATGACGCCGACCGAGAGGCCGAGGAATTTGTAGACGCGGCCCATCCATTCGGAGTCGCGGGTGGCAAGGTAGTCGTTGACGGTGACGACATGGACGCCCTTGCCGGCAAGCGCGTTGAGATAAACGGGCAGGGTGGCGACCAGGGTCTTGCCCTCGCCGGTACGCATTTCGGCGATGCCGCCATTGTGCAGCACCATGCCGCCGATCAGCTGCACGTCGAACGGGCGCATGCCGAGCACGCGGCGGGATGCCTCGCGGACGGTGGCGAAGGCCGGGACCAGCAGGTCATCGAGCGTGGCGCCGTTGGCGATATCCTGGCGGAATTTTTCCGTGCGGGCCTGAAGCTCGGCGTCGGACAGCGCCCGCATCTCGTTTTCCATGGCGTTGATCGCCTCGACACGCGGCCGGGTCGATTTTACGCGACGATCGTTGGAGGAACCGAAAACCTTACGGGCGAGACCGCCGAGACTGACCATCCGATGGTCCTTTCGATAGAATTCTCAATTTTGAGATGAGCGCCGGCCGGCCCCATCAATTCCGCGTGAAACGCGGACAAACACAAAAAGCGCCCGGAAAACGGTTCTGGACGCAAAGTCGTTGGACAGATAAGAGGGGGCTCAACTGATGTCAACGCCGCGTTAGCCCTATGGGCAGCGCCAAATTCCGCCACAATCCGGCTGATCTGCAAGCCCTACCAATCCCCCTTGGAGTTAATCTTGATGTCCCTACTGTTTCGCCGTGCGTCGCTCGCCAGCCTTGGCCTGGCTTTCGGCCTGTCGGCCCTGTCGCTGTCTCCGCTGATGGCCCAGGAAGCCGCTCCCGCCCCGGCCGATGCCGCAGCAGCGCCGGCGGCAGCCCCCGTCGATCCGAACACCGTTATCGCTACAGTCAATGGCCAGAAGCTGACCGAGGCGGACCTTGGGCTTGCCGAGGGCGAGCTGTCGCAGCAGTTCTCGCAGTTGCCACCCGAGCAGCGCCGCGCCGCGGCCCTTTCGGCGGCCATCGAAATCCGCGTCATGGCCGCCCAGGCGGTCGCTACCGGGCTCGACAAGGATCCCGAATTCCAGCGCCGCATGGCGTTCCTGCAGCAGCGCGCGCTGCATGGCGAGATGGTCGAGAAGGGCGTCGTCGACAAGGTTACCGATGCCGAGGTGCGCGCCCGCTACGACCAGGAAATCGCCAGCACGCCGCCGGTCAATGAGATTCATGCCCGTCACATCCTCGTGAAGACGAAGGAAGAGGCCGAGGCGATCATCAAGCAGCTCGATGGCGGCGCCGACTTCCAGAAGCTCGCCAACGAGCATACCAGCGATCCCTCGGGCAAGACCAATGGCGGCGATCTCGGCTGGTTCGGCCCGGGGCAGATGGTGCCGGAATTCGACAAGGCGGCAGTTGCGCTCGAAATCGGCAAATACACCAAGGAGCCGGTGCAAACGCAATTCGGCTGGCATGTCATCAAGCTCGAGGACAAGCGCACCAAACAGCCGCCGGCCTTCGACGACGTCAAGGACCAGGCCAAGCAGGCGGTGATCCGCGACAAGTATTTCGCACTGGTCAAGCAGCTGCGCGGCGCCGCAAAGGTTGAAATCCCCGACGCCAATCTGAAGAAGGCCGTCGACACGATGGAAGCCGGCAAGTAAGGCCGGCACCGAAAAAACATGCAAAGGGCGCCGTTCGGCGCCCTTTTCAATTGCGGGAGATGCCGGACATCACATAGCGGACAGTGGCACGGATTGTCGCCTCATCTTCGTCCAGCCGGTTGGTCAAAAGGTGTTTCCAGGCATAGGAAGCGATGAGGTCGGCGACCAGCGCTGCGTCGATATCGGCCGCAACCTCGCCGCGCGCCTTGGCGCGCTCGATGATCCGAGCGGTGTGGGACACGCGCCCATCGGCATAGCCAGTCAGGGCCGCGGCCGCCGCTTCGTCGGACTGGGCCTCGGCGATCAGCGAGCGGAATACGCTGCCCGAGGATGTGTCGCGCCAATGCGCGAAGAGGTTCCTCAGAAAACCGACGAGGTCGTCTTCGAGACTGCCGGTATCGGGGACGTCGACACGCTTTTGCCGCTTGTAAACCTCCAGCAGCAGGGCCGCCTTGCTCGGCCACCAGCGATAGATCGTGGGTTTGCCGGCGCGCGCCCGCCGCGCCACGGCCTCTATGGAGAAGCCGGCATAGCCGGCCTCGACCAGCACCGCCTCCGCGGCCTCGAGAATGGCCTCGGCGCTGTCTGGGTTGCGCCGCGCCCCGATCGATCTGCGGGCCGGATCCTCGCCCATGTCTGTCCTCGCCAACAATGTCTGCCCTCGCCAACAATCTCGCCGGCAATATAGGTGAGCTGGCAGGCAAACGAAACGGCCCGTTTCCAGCGCTTGTAGAAGCAGGTCTCACATTCGCTTCGCGGGGATTTCAGTTCATCGCTTGCGAGGTTTCCGAGGCGATACGCCACTGGCCGTCGCTCTTCACCAGCCCAAGCGTGACTCGTGCCTTGCCGGTCATGCGCGCCGCCGATTTGTCTTTCGACATATAGTCGTAGCTCATCGCGAACACGGCTTCGGCGCGGTTCTCGCCCTGCGGCGTCACCTCGAGGCTGCCGGGCTCGAGACTGAACGACCAGGATGCAAATTGCGCGAACCAGTCCGTCTTGAGCTTGACGACGGCGTCGCTGTCATAGCGCGTGCCGAAGATGGTGGCGGAAGGCGCATAGAGCCGCTTGACGGTCTCGCCGATCGCCGCGGCATCGGGCGCAAGATAGTCGTCGCGCAGGAATTTCTCGATTGCGGTCTTGTCGTCGCCTACAGACCGTTCGAGTGCCGCAACCTTTGTTTCGGGCGCCGGGGGGACGGCGGGCTTCGGCTGTGCGACCGTTTCGCCGCTGGGCACAAACTCAAACCGTTCGAGCAGCGAACCCTGTTCCCATGGGCGCTGTCCCTCGCGGGTTTCGGAGACCACGTCGCGGCGCACCGCGATCATCATGTCGTTGATGCTCTGGCCGGGCTCGGCCATGTGCCGCAGCAGGGCGGCGGCGAACGGCGAATTGCGTCCGGTGCCGTCCATGGCGACAGCGCCTGGCGCCGTCGAGAAGGCGATGAAGGAGCCGCGCGTCGAATCGAACTGCGCCAGACCGGCAAGCGCCGTTGCCGAGCGCGTGGTGGCGGTGCGGCTCAGGCTGCGGGCAAAGGGATTGTTGCGGCAGGCATCGAGAAAGACCAGGCTGACCTTGGTCTGCTGCTCCATGATGTCGAGGACTTCGTCGATCGGCACGGCTTCGAGCTGCAGCTTGACCGGCATGTCGAGCCGGGCGTCGACCGGCACGATGTAGTTGCGCCCTTCCACCTGCAGGCCGTGGCCGGCGTAATAGAAAAGCCCGACGCCCGCACCTTCCAGCGCATCGGAAAATTCGCCGATCTTGCGCTCGAGTTCGCGCTTGCCGAGATCGTTGCCCTCGATGACTTCGAAGCCGATCGAGCGCAGCTTGCCGGCAATATCGAGCGCATCGTTGACCGGATTGGTGAGCGTGCCGGCTTCGGCATAGGTGCCATTGCCGATGACCAGCGCCACGCGCCGTTCCGGCTGCGCATCGGCGCTCAGGAGCAAAAGCCCCATAAACGCCACCGCCAAGATCACCAGCCTGCCCATGGCCGATATCATAACGCCAGAGGCCCCGGTGACGCCAACGGATTTGAAATGCAAGCTTAATCCCTGGTGGCTTGCCGACAGCGGCGGCCAAGAAAACGCCCTTGCGCCGGGCCGTGCTATCGGGCAAACCGGCCTTCGCCCAGCGTTTTTCCCTCGCCCGAGGTCTCCAATGTCCGCAACGATTTCGCCGCTCGCGCCGAAGAAATATCCCAAAATGCCTGCCATTGAGGGCGTGCGCATCGCCACCGCAGAGGCCGGGATCAAGTACAAGAACCGTACCGACCTCTTGGCCATGGTCTTCGATGCCGGCACAGCGGTTGCCGGCGTGTTCACGAAGTCGAAATGCCCCTCGGCGCCGGTCGACTTCTGCCGCGAGAACCTTGGCGCCGGCAAGGCGCGGGTGCTGGTCGTCAATTCCGGCAACGCCAACGCCTTCACCGGCAAGAAGGGCCGCGCCTCCACCCAACTGACCGGCGAGGCCGCGGCCAAGGCCGCAGGCTGCACGCCAGGCGAAGTGTTCCTCGCTTCTACCGGGGTAATCGGCGAGCCGCTCGACACCACCAAATTCAGCCATTTGCTCGCCGGACTGGTCAAGGACGGCAAGCCGGATCTGTGGACCGAGGCCGCAAAGGCCATCATGACCACCGACACCTATCCGAAAGTGGCGACAGCGACGGTCAAGCTCGGCGACACCGACGTCATCATCAATGGCATCTCCAAGGGCGCCGGCATGATCGCGCCCGATATGGCGACTATGCTGTCCTTCATCGCCACCGATGCGCCGATCGCCGCCCCCGTGCTGCAGGACTTGTTGTCGCGCGGCACGGCCAAGACCTTCAACGCCGTCACCGTCGACAGCGACACCTCGACCAGCGACACGCTGCTGTTGTTCGCCACCGGAGCCGCTGCCAAGCGCGGCGCGCCCGCCATCAGCGATCCCAAGGATGCGCGTCTCGGCGCGTTCCGCCGGGCGCTGGGCAAGGTGCTCAAATCGCTGGCGCTGCAAGTGGTGCGCGACGGCGAGGGCGCCCGCAAGCAGGTCGAAGTCACCGTTACCGGCGCCAAATCGGCGCGCTCGGCCAAGCGCATCGCGCTGTCCATCGCCAATTCGCCGCTGGTCAAGACGGCGGTTGCCGGCGAGGACGCCAATTGGGGCCGCGTCGTCATGGCCGTCGGCAAGGCCGGCGAGCCGGCCGATCGCGACCGGCTGTCGATCTGGTTCGGCGACAACCGTCTGGCGCATGAGGGCGAACGCGACCCGGGCTACTCCGAGGAAGCGACCTCGGCCTATATGAAGCGCGACGACATTCGCATCCGCGCCGATATCGGTATCGGCCGCGGCAAGGCGACGGTGTGGACCTGCGACCTCACCAAGGAATATGTCGCCATCAATGGCGATTACCGGAGCTGATGGAGTTGGCTTCCAGGCATCCGGCAAGCATGCTCGCCATCGTGCGCCGCTACGAGGCTGCGGGGTTTCGCGCCTGGCCGGCGGCGGCCGTGCATTATGACGGCACCTGGGTGGTGCGGCTGACAGCCGGCCATCCGGCCAAGCGGCTGAACTCGGTCAACCCGCTCGATCCCGGCGACACCCAGCACATTGCCGAGCGCATCGGCCGCGCCAGCCGGCGCTTCGACGCCTATGGCAGGCCGCTGACCTTCCGCATCTCGCCGCTGTCGGGGCCGGACCTAGCCAAGCATCTCGACAATGAGGGCTGGAGCACATTCGACGAATCCCTGGTGATGCGGCTGCCGCTGGCGGACGCGCAACTGGCGCCGGCCATGGACCAGATTCCGCTGAAGGATATCAGCCGCTTTCTCGGCGCGTCGCTCAAGGTCAGCGGCTCGGATGCATCGCTGCGGCCCGGTCTTTCGGAAATCATCGGCGCTATCCAACCCGAAGTCGGGCTGTTTGCGCTGGAGGAAGGGGCCGACCCTCTGGCGGTGCTGATCTGCGTCCATGACGGCGATCTTGCCGGTCTGTTCGAGATCGCCACCGCCAAGTCGGCGCGCAATCAGGGCCATGGCCGCAACCTGATCCTGTCGGCGCTGAAGTGGGCGAGGCTGCGTGGCGCTCGCGAAGCCTGGCTGCAGGTCGAGGCCGGCAATGCGCCGGCGCTGGCGCTCTATCGCTCGCTGGGCTTCGACGAAGTCTATTGCTACCACTATCGCCGGCCGCCGGGCGCATGAGCGAGATCACCGGCAAACGCCTGCTGCTGGTCGCCGCGTGCGCGCTGGTCGATACCGATGGGCGGGTGCTTCTGGCGCAGCGGCCCGAGGGCAAACAGCTTGCCGGCCTGTGGGAATTTCCCGGCGGCAAGGTAGAGCCAGGCGAGACGCCGGAACAATGCCTGATCCGCGAACTGCAGGAAGAAATCGGCATCGAGACCGACATTCCTTGCCTGGCGCCGCTCACCTTCGCCAGCCATTCCTATGATGATTTCCATCTCCTGATGCCCCTGTTCGTCTGCCGCCGCTTCCGCGGCATCGCGCAGCCCAGGGAAGGGCAGGCGTTGAAATGGGTGCGGCCAATGCAGATGCGCGACTATCCCATGCCGCCGGCCGACGCGCCGCTAATCCAGTTCCTCATCGACCTGTTGTGATACAAAGCCATTTCGCGGTCTGATCTAGCCAGCGTTAATGGAAGATTTATCTCGTCGTGAAAAATTGCGGCAAAGCGGGTTCGCGGGGAGCGATTGCATGAGCCTCGACAGGGAATGGGACTCGATCCGGCCAGATCGCAGCTTTCGCGCCGCCGGCGTCGGCTTATTGCGCGTCACGCTGTTGTTCGGCTCGGCCGCAGTGGCGCTGGCGCTGATCGCGGTCCCCGTGCTGGACAACCAGACGCGATCATCCAGCCGCGATGCTCTTGCAGGCGGTCTCGACCCGATGAGCACGGGTTCGATCGGCCCGCGGGCCACCTATACGCTGCGCAGAAGCGTGCTGCAGCCCTCACCGAGCTCAGTCTGCATCATCCGCGCCGACGGCCAACGCAGCGGCGACTGCTGACCAACAAGGTCGACACCAGCTTGAGAACTTCCTCAACGCAGGCCCATTTCACAGCCTGTTAAGCTTGTGCCGTTAACCTTTCTTAACAGGTCGGCGATATGGTCGGGGATGAGAGGGATCGACGATCATGAAGCCATTGCTGCGCCGATTTTTGCAGGACGAAACAGGCGCCACGGCCATTGAATATGGCCTGATCGTTGCGGTGCTGTCGCTTGCCATCGTCGGGGGTGTCGGCAAGGCCAGCAATGCGATCCAGTTTCTGTTCAGCGACAACAACAGCAGGCTCGCAAACGCCTTCGCCGAGCACTGATCCGGATCGCCGTCACCGCCCGTCGGGGTTTTCCAGTATCGTCTTCAGCGAGACCTTCGCCGAACCCGGTTTCAAGGGCTTTTGCTGCGAGGCATCGGGCGCCCAGCCCGACATCCAGACGATGGAAAAGCTTGCCCTGATGCGGCCATCAGCGTCCGAAAAGCGTTCGGCATAGATTTCGGCGGCACGGGTAAAAAGCTTTCGCGCTCCCGGTCGCCGGCTGCGATCGGTCAGCGCGCTGGTTTCGCCCATCGCCCTGAGATCGGCAATGAGGTTGAAGAGGGTATCGTAGCGGACGGTCACCGTTTCGACGTCGGCCACCGGTAGCGCCAGTCCGGCGCGCTGCAGCAGTGCGCCGGCGTCGCGAACATCGGTGAAGGGGATGACACGCGGGCTGGCGCCGCCATAGAGTTCGGTCTCGGCGGCGAGCAGGCTTTCGCGCAATTCGGAAAGCGTGCCGGCGCCGGCAAAGGCGCCGAGGAAAAGCCCGTCGGGCCGCAGAGCGCGGCGGATCTGCACCAGCATGCCGGGAATGTCGTTCATCGCCTGCAACGACAGAAGTGAAACGACGAGGTCGAGGCTTTCCGGCTGGAACGGCACTGTTTCCAGCGGTGCTATCAGCCCTGGCCGGCCGTCCAGAAACGCTGGATCTGCCTCGACGCGCACGATCTCCGCTGCCTTGCCGCTTGCAGCGACCACGTCCGTTGCGTCCGGCGTCTGGCAAAACAGCACCGCGGCCTTGCCGAATTTCCGCTCGACCGCGCCGAGCCGGTCGGCAAGGTCTTCCGCCGCCCGCCGCATCAGAAAATCCGCGCCGGCTACGGGGTGGGCCAGCGCCCTGCGCTTGCGCACCAGCCAAAGTTCAGTATCGATGATCGGCTGCAACGGTAGACATCCCTGTTTGTCTGTCTAGTGATATCCTGGCGCGGACGACAAAACCACGTGGCCGATCCGGTGATGGAGATCAAGAGCCTCGCTCAAACCATGTTGAAACTGGCCATGTTGGACTGGCCGGCGCGGATGCTGTTCCCGCCGGTTTGTGCCGGCTGTCGCAGGCACGTCTCGCAACCCGGCGTTTTGTGTGGTGCCTGCTGGCCGAAACTCAGGCTGCTGGAGCGGCCATGGTGCGCGGTGATGGGCACGCCATTCACGCACGATATGGGCGAGGGATTCCTGTCGGCCGAGGCGATCGCCGATCCGCCGCCGTTCGAGCGGGCGCGGGCGGCCGTGGCCTATTCAGGTGTCGCCCGCCAGATGGTGCAAGGTCTGAAATACCAGGATCGCACCGATCTGGCGCCGTGGATGGCGCGCTGGATGCTGCGCGCCGGCGCTGAGGTAATTGCAGACGCCGATGTCGTCGTACCGGTGCCGCTGCACTGGCGGCGCTTCTTTCGGCGGCAGTTCAACCAGTCGGCGGAGTTGGCAAGGGCGGTTGCGCAGCTTAGCGGGCTGCCTTTCTCGCCCTCGGCGGTCCGGCGCGTCAAGCTCACGCGCCAGCAGGTCGGGCTGGAGCGGCAGGAGCGAGAGGACAATGTGCGCGCCGCCTTCCGTGTGCCTGCGGAAGCCGAAATCGAGATCACTGGGCGCCGCGTGCTTCTGGTCGACGATGTCTACACCACCGGCGCTACCGTGCGCTCGGTCGCCAGGGCGCTGAAGAAGGGCGGCGCCGGAGCGGTCGATGTGCTGACCTTTGCGCGTGTCCTGCCGGGGGACTTTCGGGCCGACGAGTCCGCGACTATATAAGGTCAAGGAAAGGCACGGACCGATGCTCGATGTGACGATTTACACCCGTATGATGTGCGGCTATTGCGCGGCGGCCAAGCGGTTGCTCGACCGCAAGGGCGTCGCCTACACCGAGCATGACGCTTCGTTTTCGCCGGAATTGCGCCAGGAAATGATTTCGCGGGCGCATGGCCGCTCGACCTTTCCGCAGATTTTCATCGGCGACACGCATGTCGGCGGCTCCGACGACCTCCACGAATTGGAGGCACGGGGGCAGCTGGACAGGCTGCTTGCCAACGGCTCGACGACAAAGAGCGGTTCGTAGCGCCGCTCTATGTCTTTGTTTTTACGCAATTCCGGACGGAAAACCGTTACACACTTTTCCTGGAATTGCTCAAAGAGGACGTGACGATGGGTGTTTTCAAGGCGGCGGCGATCCAGATGCGTTCGGGCGAGAGCCCTGAGCGCAACGCGATCGATCTCGAACGGCTGGTGCGCGAGGCGGCAGGCCTCGGTGCAACCTACATCCAGACCCCGGAAATGACCGGTGCGCTGATCCGCGACAAGGAAGCCAGGGCTGCTTCCTTCACCTCGGAAGACAAGGACATCGTCGTGGCGACCGCGCGCAAGCTCGCCAGCGAACTCGGCGTCTTCTTGCATATTGGCTCTACCGCCATCCTGCGCGCCGACGGCAAGCTCGCCAACCGGGCGCTGCTGTTTGGGCCGGACGGCGCGACGCTCGCCACCTACGACAAGATCCACATGTTCGACGTCGATCTCGACAATGGCGAAAGCTGGCGCGAATCCGCCGCCTATGAGCCGGGCACCGAAGCGGTCGTCACCGAGATCGACGGCGCCAGGCTGGGCTTTGCCGTCTGCTACGATCTACGCTTTCCACAGCTGTTCCGCGCCGAGGCGATGGCCGGCGCCGACCTCTTGTCGGTGCCTGCCGCCTTCACTCGCCAGACCGGCGAAGCGCACTGGCATGTGCTGCTGCGAGCCCGTGCCATCGAGAACGGCGCCTATGTGGTTGCTGCAGCACAAGGTGGCCTGCATGAGGATGGCCGCGAAACCTATGGCCATTCGCTGATCGTCGACCCATGGGGTCGAATTCTCGCCGAGGCCGACCATGACGATCCGGAGGTGATCATCGCCGAGATCGACACGGCGCAGTCGTCGGCCGCGCGTAAGAAAATCCCCAATCTCAAGAACGCGCGTGATTTTGCCGTCAATGCCGGCGCAGTGGAAGCGCCGCGGCTCAGGGGCGCGGCTTCGTGATCCGCTTTGCCCTGATCTGCGAGCACGAGCACGAATTCGAGGGCTGGTTTCGCAGCAATGACGATTTCGACACGCAGAAGAAGCGCGGCTTCGTCGATTGCCCGAGCTGCGGCTCGCACAAGGTGCAAAAGGCGCTGATGGCGCCAGCCGTCTCCACCGCGCGGAAGCAGGAAACAATTGCGCTGGCCATGGGCGAAACCCAGAAGCAGGCTTTGGCGCAACTGAAGGCGATGGCCGAGAAGGTGCGCGAGAATGCCGACTATGTCGGCGACAAGTTTGCCGAGGAAGCGCGCAAGATCCATTTCGGCGAGAGCGATGCGCGCGGCATCTATGGCGAGGCGACGTTGGACGAAGCCAAGAGCTTGGCCGAGGATGGCATCGATTTCATGCCGATCCCGAGTTTTCCCGAGGAGCGCAATTGAGCGATCAGCTGGCGCTATCGATCAATTTGCCAAGCAACTGAGCCAGTGCCCCCCGCTCCGTGCCGGTGAGCCCGGCGAGGATTTCATGCTCGTTGGCGACGTGGGCGGTCAGGGCTTCGTCGATCAAGGCCAGACCTTTTTCGGTCAGTTGCACGACAATGCCACGCCGGTCGTTGGGGTGCGGGCCGCGCAGGATCAGTCCGGCCTTCTCAAGCCGGTCGAGCCGGTTGGTCATGGCCCCAGAGGTCACCATCGTCGCCTCGTATAGAGCGGTCGGTGTCAGCGCGTAGGGCTGGCCGGAGCGGCGCAGCGTCGCCAGCACATCGAATTCGCCGGCCTGCAGTCCGAAACGGGCAAACAGCGGGGCGAGGCGCTCGCGGGCGATTAGCGACGAGGCTTCGTTCAGCCGCCCAAGCACCAGCATTGGCGACACCTCCAGGTCCGGCCGTTCCCGCTTCCATTGCTCCACCGCCTTTGCCGCGCGATCCATTTGTCTCACCGCTAAGTATCTTGACGTTAAGAATCTTTGTGGTATGCTACCTCAAGATACAGTTTCGACCCAGTGCCGCAAGTGAGTGACGGGACCATCCGATGAAATTTCTCTGGGAATCGGCGCTTGGCCTGCTGGTCGTCACCGGCGGCCTGCTCGGCCTGACCCTGCCGTTCGGCAAGCTGGCGACGGCTGCCGGCGTTCCGGCCATGGTCTGGGCCTTCGTCATCTCGTTCGGCGCCGGGGGCGTGCTGCTGTGCGCGTTGCTCGCGAACGGCGAGCGCATGCGGCTCACCTCGCACAGACTGCGCTATTTCTTCATCACCGCCGCCGTGTCCTACGCCGTGCCCAATCTGCTGATGTTTTCGGCTATCCCGCATCTCGGCGCCGGCTATACCGGCATCATGTTCACGCTGTCGCCGGTCATCACACTGGTGTTTTCGATCCTGCTCGGCGTTCGACGGCCAAATACGCTCGGCAGTATTGGTATCGCCGTCGGCTTCATCGGCGCCGTCATGGTGGCGGTGACGCGCGGCGAGGCCGGCCAGCCGGCCGATGTCTACTGGGTGCTGGTCGGACTTTTGATCCCGGTCAGCCTTGCCGCCGGCAATATCTATCGCACCGTCGACTGGCCCGAAGGCACCGGTCCGATCGAACTGGCCGTCGGCAGCCACCTGGCCTCGGCGACGCTGCTGCTGATCGGCATTCTCGCGCTGTTCGGCGTCGGCGCTTTCGCCCCGCTCAGGGCCGTGCCGCTGGTTGTCGTGGCGCAAGTCGCTTCGGCCTCGGCGATGTTTGCCTTCTTCTTCCGGCTGCAGGCCGTGGGCGGTCCGGTCTATCTCAGCCAGATCGGCTATGTGGCGGCGGCCGTCGGCCTGTTTGCCGGAACCATCTTCCTCGGCGAGCACTACCAGTTGCTGACCTGGGCCGGCGCGGTGATCATCACCATCGGCGTGATCATCACCACCAAGGCGCAGAGCCAGAAGGCATAGGGTCTTTGGTTTACGCAATTCCCTAGGCAAAGCGCTATGCGCTTTTCCCGGGAAAACCGCTTCACACTTTGCTCGAACTGCTCAAGCTTAAATTTGGCTCGCGTCGAGGCGCTTCCGTAGCGCCGGCGGGACGACGTTTCGCCAGGCCGTCCGAACGGCGCTGCGGAATGTCTGTTCGTCGCAGGCTTCGAGCATGATCGACGTCCATCCCTTTTGGCCCCAGCCGCCTGTCACGGGCCTGAAAACCGATGGCTCAGCCGCGGCCATCATCTCTTGCTGGTCGCGGTCGAGCTTGACGACAGCACGGTCGGCTTCGGGCAGCGAGACGAAGATACGGTTGCGGACGCGGAAGTCAGCCTTGCCGAAATGCGATTGCTCGACCGTTTCGGGAAGATCGAGCGCCAGCTCTCGGGCCCTCATAGTGTCCACGGCCGCCCCCTTTCGTTCAGACCGATCGTTTTTCCGCCAGCACCATATAGTTGACGTCCATGTCCTTGGAGCGTGCCCAGCGGTCGGCGAGAGGATTGTAGGTCACGCCGGTGCGGTCGATGATGGTCATGGCGGCGCTGCCGAGCGCCTTTTCAAGCTCTTCGGGCCGCACCAGCTTGCCGAACTGGTGGGTGCCGCGCGGCAGCCAGCGCAGCACATATTCGGCGCCGATGATGGCCAGGCCCAGTGCCTTCAGCGTGCGGTTGATGGTGGCGACGAACATGATGCCGCCGGGCTTGACCATCTCGCCGCACTTGCCGATGAACAGGTCGACATCGGCAACATGCTCGACGACTTCCATGTTGAGGACGACGTCGAATTTCTCGCCGGAATCGGCCAAATCCTCAGCGGTCGTAGCGCGATAATCCACCGTCACGCCGCCTTCGGCCGCGTGCAGCTTCGCCACCTCGATGTTGGTTGCCGAGGCGTCGGCGCCGACCACTTCGGCTCCAAGCCTTGCCATCGGCTCGCACAATAACCCACCACCGCAGCCGATATCGAGGAAACGCAGGCCTTCGAACGGCCGCGCCGCCCGCGGATCGCGGCCGAAGCGCGCCGCCACCTGGTCCCGGATATAGGCCAGCCGGACCGGGTTGAATTTGTGCAGCGGACGGAATTTGCCGTTCGGGTTCCACCATTCGGCGGCAAGCGCGGAAAAGCGTTCCACTTCTCCGGCATCGATTGTCGATCGTCGGGCCTCTGGCATGGGGCGGGTCTCCTCGGACGCTAGGAAGTCGGGTGCCGGGGCAAGAAAGTCAAGGCCGGTTTTATGCGACTGCTGGCAAGTCGACCTAGGGCCTCGAGATCACAATCGCCGCATGTCCCATCTCAACACTCGCGGGATCGATGGCCCGCATCGCTTCGCAATCGCCGATCTCGGCGATGATGCGGCCGGCGGCGGCGAGAGCCTGCTCGCGACTTCGCCAGCGCACGACATCGACCCAGCTGCCATCGTCCCGCCGCGCCAGGCAGCGGTTTACGAAACCAGGTTGCCGCGCCAGCCAGTCGGCGACCAGGTTGTTGGCGGCGGCAAAGCCCGCTTCCGCTCCAGGCTTGAGGCGAAAGGTGACGATTTCCAGGGCCTCGGTCATTTTGCGTCCAGCACGTCGCGCAATTTCGCCGCCAGCTGCTCGATGGTGAAGGGCTTGGCCAGGAAATGCACGTCATGGTCGAGCACGCCATTGTGGACGACGGCGTTCCTGGTGAAGCCGGTGGTGAAGATCACCTTCAGCTTCGGCATGCGCGCCAGCGCCTCCTCGGCGAGCTTGCGGCCATTCATCACCGGCATGACGATATCGGTGAACATGAGCGCCACACCAGGGTTGTCGCCCAGCTTTTCCAGCGCTTCCTGGCCGCTTGTGGCATGAATGACGGTGTAGCCGAGTTCGCGCATGGCATCCGTGGTGGAAGCCCGCACGCGTGGATCGTCCTCCACGACAAGGATGGTTTCGGTGACCGGCACGGCAGGATTTCCGGCTCGTTCCGAAGATATGGCGGCCTCTTCCGGGCCGAAGAAGCGCGGCAGGTAGATCCTGATCGTGGTGCCTTGGCCGGGTTCCGAGTAAATCTTGACGTGTCCGCCGGACTGTTTGACGAAGCCGAACACTTGGCTCAGCCCGAGGCCGGTGCCCTTGTCGACTGGCTTGGTGGTGAAAAATGGCTCGAAAGCCCGCTCCATGACGTCCGCCGGCATGCCGGCGCCGGTGTCGCTGACCGCAATCATTACATACTGGCCGGCTTTGACCTCGGCATGGGTGGCGGCGTAGCCCTCGTCGAGGTGGCTGTTGGCGGTCTCGATGGTCATCTTGCCGTCCTCGCCCATGGCGTCGCGCGCATTGACCGCCAGGTTGAGAATGGCATTTTCGAGCTGGCTCGGATCGGCATGGGTCTTCCACAGGCCGCCAGCCAGCACGGTTTCGATGCGGATGGTTTCGCCGAGCGCCCGCCGAAGCAGGTCCGACATGCCGGCGACCAGACGATTGGCGTCTACAACCTGAGGCGCGAGCGGCTGCTGGCGCGAGAAGGCAAGCAGCCGTGACGTCAAGTTTGCGGCCCGGGTCGCCGCATCGGTCGCCGCTTCGATGAATTTCATGATGTCGTGCTCGCCCCGCGTCAGCTTGCGCTGGGCGAGGTTCATGGCGCTGATGATCACCGCCAGCATGTTGTTGAAATCGTGGGCGATACCGCCGGTCAGCTGGCCCACAGCCTCCATCTTCTGCATCTGGCGGATCTGTGATTCGGCCTTTTCACGCGTCTGGATTTCGTTGCCGAGCTCGATGTTCTTGCGCATCAGCTCTTCCTGGGCGATGGCCACTGCGCGGAACCGGCGGCGCGAAAGGCGAACCGTGTAGGCGCCAAGCAGGAAGATCGCCAGCAGCGCCGCTATCGAGCCGATTCGCAGCCAGTTTTCGACCCGGTCGGTATGAGCGTCGCGCGCGGCGATGGCTGCGCCGCCAATGCGCCGGATCGTGTCCATGCTGGCCCGGATCTGGTCCATGGCGGCCTTGCCCTGGCCGCTGCGGACCAGTTCCAGAGCTTTTGCCGCATCGCCGCGATCGTAGAGTGCAATCGTCTCAGCCAATTCGGCCTGGTTTTGTGAAAGCGCGTCCTTGACGTGGTTGATCTGCTGCACGAGTTCGTCGTCCGGCGCGGTCATGCCGTCGATGCGCGCAAGCTGGCCCGGAATGGCGTCGACCGCCTGCCGATAAGGCTGGAGGTAGGATTTCTCGCCGGTCAGGAGATAGCCGCGCTGGCTGGTCTCGGCCTCCTGAGCCATGGCAAGCAAACCGGAAAGCAATTCCTGATACTCGACCGCCTCGCGCGCGGCCTCACGATTGGCTCTCTGGGTCTCGACCAGCACGGCGCGTGTGCCGACGATCAACGCCAGCACGGCGAAGCCGATGAACAGCGGCAGCGATTGCCACCGCATGGCGCGTCGAAGGCGAACAATCATTCGATATGCCGGACCAAAAGGAGTTTCCCGCGGGCAGCATTTGGTAAGCGGCGGCGGGGCCGAACGCAATATGCCGCGATCCTGAAGCCGGCATCCGCCGCCAGCCTTGCGAAACCGTCATCATTTGGCTAAGGAGGCGCGCATTCAGCGGCCGGCTTCTGTCGAGCGCTTACTTCCCCTTTCGGTCCTGGGCCGGCTTCAGTCAAAGGCATTTCGCTTCCATGGCGCGCATCGTGATGAAATTCGGCGGAACCTCCGTCGCCGACATCGCCCGCATCCGCAATGTGGCGCGTCACGTCAAACGCGAGGTCGATGCCGGCCATGAGGTCGCTGTCGTGGTTTCGGCGATGGCGGGCAAGACCAATGAACTGGTTGGCTGGACGCGCGAAGCCTCGCCCATGCACGACGCGCGCGAGTATGACGCCGTGGTCGCCTCGGGCGAGCAGGTGACTGCCGGCCTGCTGGCGATCACACTGCAGAATATGGGCGTCCATGCCCGCTCCTGGCAGGGCTGGCAGATCCCGATCAAGACCGACAACGCGCATGGCGCGGCGCGCATCCTCGAAATTGACGGCGCGTTCCTGATCAAGCGCTTCGGCGAGGGCCAGGTGGCTGTCGTCGCCGGCTTCCAGGGCATCGGCCCGGACAACCGCATCGCCACGCTCGGCCGCGGCGGCTCCGACACAAGCGCGGTGGCCATTGCCGCGGCGGTCAAGGCCGACCGCTGCGACATCTACACCGATGTCGACGGCGTCTACACCACCGATCCGCGGATCGAGCCGAAGGCGCGGCGGCTCAGCAAGATTTCGTTCGAGGAAATGCTCGAAATGGCCTCGCTCGGCGCCAAGGTCTTGCAGGTGCGCTCGGTCGAGCTTGCCATGGTGCACAGGGTGCGTACGTTCGTGCGGTCGTCCTTCGACGATCCCGATGCGCCCGGAATGGGGGATTTGCTCAATCCTCCGGGAACGCTTATTTGCGACGAGGAAGAGATCGTGGAACAGCAGGTCGTCACCGGAATTGCCTACGCCAAGGACGAAGCGCAGATTTCTCTGCGCCGCGTTGGCGACCGCCCGGGCGTTGCCGCCGGCATTTTCGGCCCGCTGGCCGAGGCCAACATCAATGTCGACATGATCGTCCAGAACATCTCAGAGGACGGCAAGTTCACCGACATGACCTTCACCGTGCCGTCCGGCGACGTGGACAAGGCGCTGGCCGTGCTGGAGCGTCTGAAGGCTTCGATCGGCTATGACGTGGTGCAGTCGGAAGCCGGCATGTCGAAGGTTTCGGTCATCGGCATCGGCATGCGCAGCCATGCCGGTGTGGCCGCCACCGCTTTCAAGGCGCTGGCCGACAAGGCGATCAACATCCGCGCCATCACCACCTCCGAGATCAAGATTTCGATACTGATCGACGGTCCCTACACGGAACTCGCGGTTCGCACTTTGCATTCCGTGTACGGTCTGGATAAGCAGTAGCGAGAGCGATTTGAGTTGTTGCGTGTGCGCCGGTGGCAGTGGAAACTGCGGCGGGCAAAATGCCCATTGGAGAAGAAGCCGCGATGCGTGATACGGCCAGTGGCCCGCGCGTTCTGCTGAAACGGCTCCGCGAGCTCATGCAGGAGCCGCTGGAGCCGCAGGAGCGGCTCGACCGGATCGTGCGCGACATCGCCTCCAACATGGTCGCCGAGGTCTGCTCGCTCTATGTGCTGCGCGCCGATTCGGTGCTCGAACTCTATGCCACCGAAGGTCTGAACCCGAACGCCGTCCATTTGGCGCAGCTGCGGCTGGGGCAGGGCCTCGTCGGCACCATTGCCGCCAGCGCGCGGCCGCTCAACCTCTCCAATGCGCAGGAACATCCGGCCTTCGCCTACCTGCCGGAGACCGGCGAAGAGATCTACAATTCCTTCCTCGGCGTGCCGGTACTAAGGGCAGGGCGCACGCTCGGCGTGCTGGTGGTGCAGAACAAGACCATGCGCCACTACCGCGACGACGAGGTCGAGGCGCTGGAAACGACCGCCATGGTGATCGCCGAGATGATCGCCACCGGCGATCTCGCGCGCCTGACCCGGCCCGGCCTCGAACTCGACCTGCGCCGTCCCGTCAGCTTTACCGGCCTGTCCTTCAACGAGGGTGTCGGCCTCGGCCATGTCGTGCTGCATGAGCCACGCATCGTCGTCACCAATCTGTTCAACGAGGACAGTGAGGAAGAGGTGCGCCGGCTGGAGACGTCGCTCGGTTCGCTCAGGCTTTCCATCGACGACATGCTGGAGCGGCGCGATGTCGCCTTCGAGGGAGAACATCGCGAGGTGCTCGAGGCGTATCGCATGTTTGCCAACGACCGCGGCTGGGTGCGCCGGCTGGAAGAGGCGATCCGCAACGGCCTGACGGCGGAAGCGGCGGTGGAAAAGGTGCAGAGCGACATGCGCGCCCGCATGCTGCACATGACCGATCCTTATTTGCGCGAGAGGATGAGCGACTTCGACGATCTCGCCAACCGGCTGCTGCGCCAGCTGATGGGGCGCGGGCCTGACGACGTCGCGGCGTCACTGCCGAAGGATGCCATCCTGGTCGCGCGCTCGATGGGCGCGGCCGAACTGCTTGATTATCCCAGGGACAAGCTGCGCGGCGTGGTGCTGGAAGACGGCGCTGCCACCAGCCATGTCGTCATCGTAGCGCGCGCCATGGGCATTCCGGTCGCCGGCCAGATGAAGGGCGCCGTTTCCATGGCGGAAAACGGCGATGCCATCATCGTCGACGGCGAGGAAGGCACCATCCATCTGCGGCCGCAGCCCGACCTCGAAGCTGCCTATGCCGAAAAAGTGCGCTTCCGGGCGCGCCGGCAGGAAGTCTACCGGGAACTGCGCAAGAAGCCGTCGGTGACCAAGGACGGCGTCCAGGTCGACCTGCTGATGAATGCGGGCCTGGCCGTCGACCTGCCGCAGCTGGCCGAGGCGGGTGCGGCCGGCATCGGCCTGTTCCGCACCGAATTGCAGTTCATGGTCGCCTCGACCTTCCCGCGCGCCGAGGCGCAGGAGCGGCTCTACCGCGACGTGCTGGACGCGGCGCGTGGCAAGCCGGTCACCTTCCGCACCATCGACATCGGCGGCGACAAGGTGCTGCCCTACTTCAAGGGCGCTGTCCAGGAAGAAAACCCTGCGCTCGGCTGGCGCGCGATCCGGCTGACGCTCGACCGGCCGGGTCTGCTCAGGACCCAGATCCGCGCTCTGCTGAAGGCCTGCGGCGGGCGCGAACTGAAGCTGATGCTGCCGATGGTGACCGAGCTCGGCGAAATCGCCCAGGCGCGCGAGATCATCGACCGCGAAGTGCGGCATCTCTCCCGCTTTGCCCACCATCTGCCGACCAGCCTCAAGGTGGGCGCCATGCTGGAAGTGCCGTCGCTGCTGTTCCAGCTCGACGAGTTGATGAAGGCGGTCGATTTCGTCTCGGTCGGCTCCAACGACCTGTTCCAGTTCGTCATGGCGGTCGATCGGGGGAACACGCAGCTCTCCGACCGCTTCGACACGCTGTCGACGCCGTTCCTGCGGGTTCTGAAGCAGATCGCCGACGCCGGGGTTCGCAACCACACGCCGGTGACGCTGTGCGGCGAGCTTGCCGGAAAACCCATTTCCGCCATGGCGCTGATCGGCCTCGGCTACCGCTCGATCTCGATGTCTCCAGCCTCGATCGGCCCGGTCAAGGCGATGTTGACCGAACTGCCACTGGAGGAATTGGAGGCTTTCTTTGCCGACAATCTGATGGCGCCAGCTCAAGGGCTGCCGATGCGAGCGCTGCTGCAGGCCTTCGCCGACGACCGCTCCATCCCGCTATAGCATTAGCCATGGTCAATCTTCCCCGCGAGCGTATGGATCAGGTCGTCAAGCGTTTCGAGATGCTCGAAGCGCAGATGTCGGCCGGCCCGGCAGCCGATGCCTATGTGAAGATGGCTTCCGAATATGCCGAGCTGCAGGACATGGTGGCCAAGGTCAGGGAACTGCGCTCAGTCGAGCGCGAGCAAGCCGACCTCGAGGCGATGCTTGCCGACAAGGGCACCGACGCCGAGATGCGGGCCCTGGCGGAGGCAGATTTGCCGGGCGTCGAAGCGCGAATCGAAGAGCTGCAGAAGGACATCCAGATCCTGCTGTTGCCCAAGGACGCGGCCGACGACAAGAACGCCATCCTTGAAATCCGCGCCGGCACCGGCGGCGATGAGGCGGCATTGTTCGCCGGCGACCTGTTTCGCATGTATGAGCGCTATGCCGCCGAACGCGGCTGGCGCTTCGAGACGGTGTCGGCCAGCGACGGCGACGCCGGCGGCTTCAAGGAAATCATCGCCACCATTTCCGGTAGGGGAGTCTTTGCCAATCTGAAGTTTGAATCCGGCGTGCACCGCGTGCAGCGCGTGCCGGCGACCGAGGCCAGCGGGCGCATCCACACTTCGGCGGCGACGGTTGCCGTACTGCCGGAGGCCGAAGAGGTCGACATCGACATTCGCGCCGAAGACATCCGTATCGACACGATGCGCGCCTCGGGTTCGGGCGGCCAGCACGTCAACACCACCGATTCTGCGGTGCGCATCACCCATTTGCCGACCGGCATCATGGTGGTGCAGGCGGAGAAGTCGCAGCATCAGAACCGGGCGAAAGCCATGCAGATTCTGCGTGCGCGGCTTTACGACCTCGAGCGCAGCAAGGCGGACGAGGAGCGCTCGGAGTCACGCAAATCGCAGGTTGGTTCGGGCGACCGTTCGGAGCGCATCCGCACCTACAACTTCCCGCAGGGCCGCCTTACCGACCATCGTATCAACCTGACGCTCTACAAGCTCGACCGGGTGATGATGGGCGAGCTCGATGAGGTCATCAATGCGCTGATCGCCGACCATCAGTCGAAGCTGCTCGCCGATATCGGCTTCGATGGCTGACATGTTGCCCGGCGCGCTCGGGCCGTTGTTGCGGGTGGCGCGGGAGCGGCTTGCCGCGGCCGGCCTTTCCGACCCGGCGCTGGATGCCAGGCTTATCGTCGAGCATTTTTCCGGCACGGACCGTACGCAGGCGATCGCCGACCCGCAACGGACGGTCGATGCGGGTGCGGTTGCCGCAATCGGCGCTGCTCTGCAGCGCCGCATGGCCGGCGAACCGGTTCACCGCATCCTCGGGTTTCGCGAGTTTTACGGCCTGCGGCTGTCGCTGTCGCCGGAAACGCTGGAGCCGCGGCCGGACACCGAAACGCTGGTCGAGGCGATCCTGCCTTTTGCCGGCGCGACGGCCGAAAGGCTGGGGGAATGCCGTATCCTCGATCTCGGCACCGGTACCGGCGCGATTGCGCTGGCGCTGCTCAGCGCGGTTCCGGCCGCGACCGCCACCGGGGTCGATATTTCACAAGACGCGCTGGCAACCGCGATACGTAATGCCGAGCAACTCGGACTCGCCGGCCGGTTCGTGGGGCTGCATTCCGACTGGTTCGAAAAAGTTTCGGGCCGATACCATGTAATTGCCGCAAACCCTCCCTATATATCGTCTGGAGACATTGGAAATCTGCAGGACGAAGTCCGCGATTTCGATCCGCACAGAGCCCTTGATGGCGGTGTGGACGGTCTTGGCCCCTACAGGATCATCGCCGCCGAGGCGGCAAAGTTTCTGGAAGCAGAAGGCAAGATAGCGGTCGAGATCGGCCACTCGCAGCGCAATGAGGTCAGAGACATATTCGCGGCAGCCGGCTACAGGCTGGCCGGGGCATTCGTCGATCTTGGCGGAAACGACAGGGTTCTTATGTTTGAACAGGGAAAGCCTTGATGCAGTGCAAAAAAGCGCTTGGCAATGCCGGGGAATGCGGCTAGGGTCCGCCCTAACCGGATGAGACGAAGCAGGCAGTGCTCTTAGCGATTCGGTTTTCCTTGGAAATAGCTGCCTTCTTGCGCAAACGACGCCCAAGCTTCGTGCGGGAATCGTCCGGCAAGTGATGTAACCGGAACGGGATGACACGTGGCGCCAACGCAATTGATGCGGGCGAACGCCGGTGAAGAAACGAAACGGCTGGCTGCATGAGCGCCTCCGTTCGTGAAACGTTTTTCGAAAATTTCAAAATGAAGAGAGTCTTATGAGGCCACAACAGCAGAACAGGCGCATGCGCGGTCGCAACAACAATGGCGGCGGCGGTGGCAACAACAATAACAACAACAACAACCGCAAGGGCCCAAATCCCCTGACGCGCAACTACGAGAGCAACGGCCCGGACGTGAAAATCCGTGGATCGGCTCAGCAGATCGCCGAAAAATACGCCACTCTGGCCCGTGATGCGCAAAGCTCCGGCGACCGGGTTATGGCGGAAAATTACCTCCAGCACGCCGAGCACTACAACCGCATCATTGCCGCCGCACAGGCGCAGATGCCGATCCAGAATGCCCCGCAGAACCGCGACGAATTCGACGACGATGAAGATCGCGACGATTTTGACAATGCCGGCAGCGGCAATGGCGGCGAGACGCAAGCGCCGATGGCGAACCACGGCAACGGTCCGCAGCCGACGATTGAGGGCACGCCGGCCGAACTCGCTTACGGCCAGGAAAACGGCCGCGAGAACAACAGTGGCCGTGACAATAATGGCCGTGACAATAATGGCCGCAACAACAACGGCCGCGACAACAATGGCCGCAACCGTGACCGCCGCCCCAATGGCGGCTATGGCCAGAACGACCAGCGTGGCGACTTTGCCCAGCGTGGCGAGCAGAACGGCCAGCGCGGCGACCAGCAGCGCTTCACCGAAACCCCGGCACAGGCGGAAACCGTTTCCGCGGTTGAGCCCGAAGCCGAGAGCGGTTTCTCCGAGTCGGCGCCGCTGTACGAAAACCTGTCGCCGGCGGCTCTTGCCGCCCGGGCCGAACTCAATGAGGCAGCCGCCGAGAGCGGCGCTGCCCGTCGCCCGCGGCGTCCGCGCCGCCCGCGCAACAATGCCGATCAGGTCGGTGACGAACAGTCTGGTGGTGGCCAGGTGGTGGATGGCGCCGGCGAGACCGCTGCCGCTGTTGACGTGGTTGATGCGGCGCCGGCCGAAAGCCCTGCCGGCGACCCGTTCGCCGTCGACGCCAACAACTGACCCACAAGACATAAGTCGATGAAACGGCGGAGAGAAATCTCCGCCGTTTTCGTTTGCTCGGCCATGCAATATCATCAGCCGGACGTCTTGAGCGGCAATGGCTTGCGCCCCATATCTGGCGTGAACTGGACCCGGCTCGGATGAGCGGGTCCGTCACCGCAATCTGATCCGGTGCCGCAAAGCGGGCCGGTGATGGAAGGAGACAGATATGAACCTCGAGAAATACTCCGAGCGCGTCCGCGGATTCATTCAGTCCGCCCAGACCATGGCGCTCTCGCGCAATCACCAGCAATTCACTCCCGAACATATGCTGAAGGTCCTCGTCGATGACGATGAGGGGCTGGCCGCCTCGCTGATCGAGCGCGCCGGCGGCAACGTGCGCGACGTCAAGCTTGGCGTCGAGACCGCCCTTGAGGCCATGCCGAAGGTGGAAGGCGGCAACGGCCAGCTTTATCTGGCGCAGCCGCTGGCCAAGGTGTTTTCGACCGCCGAGGAATTGGCCAAGAAAGCCGGCGACAGTTTTGTCACGGTCGAGCGGCTGCTGCAGGCGCTGGCGATGGAGAAGTCGGCCAAGACGGCCGATATCCTGTCCAAGGCCGGCGTCACAGCGCAGGCGCTGAACCAGGTGATCAACGACGTCCGCAAGGGCCGTACCGCCGATTCGGCGAGCGCCGAGCAGGGCTATGACGCGCTGAAGAAATACGCGCGCGACCTCACCGCCGATGCCCGCGCCGGCAAGCTCGACCCTGTGATTGGCCGTGACGACGAGATCCGCCGCACCATCCAGGTGCTGTCGCGGCGTACCAAGAACAACCCGGTGCTGATCGGCGAGCCGGGCGTCGGCAAAACGGCGATCGCCGAAGGTCTGGCGCTGCGCATCGTCAATGGCGACGTGCCCGAATCGCTGAAGGACAAGCAGTTGATGGCGCTCGACATGGGCGCGCTGATTGCCGGCGCCAAATATCGCGGCGAGTTCGAGGAGCGGCTGAAGGCCGTGCTCAACGAAGTCACCTCGGCGGCCGGCGGCATCATCCTGTTCATCGACGAGATGCACACGCTGGTCGGCGCCGGCAAGGCCGATGGCGCCATGGACGCTTCGAACCTGTTGAAGCCGGCGCTGGCGCGCGGCGAACTGCACTGCGTCGGCGCGACCACGCTCGATGAATACAGGAAGCATGTCGAGAAGGACGCGGCCCTTGCCCGCCGGTTCCAGCCGGTCTTCGTCAACGAGCCGTCGGTGGAAGACACCGTGTCGATCCTGCGTGGCCTGAAGGAGAAGTACGAGCAGCACCACAAGGTGCGCATCTCGGATTCGGCGCTGGTCGCGGCGGCGACCTTGTCCAACCGCTACATCGCCGACCGTTTCCTGCCGGACAAGGCGATCGACCTTGTCGACGAAGCCGCGTCGCGGCTGAGGATGCAGGTCGATTCCAAGCCCGAGGCGCTGGACGAAATCGATCGCCGCATCATGCAGCTCAAGATCGAGCGCGAGGCACTGAAGGTCGAGAAGGACGAGGCGTCAAAGGACCGGCTCGCGCGTCTCGAAAAGGAACTCGTCGGCCTCGAGGAGGAATCGACCGAGATCACCGCCAAATGGCAGTCGGAGAAGCAGAAGCTTGGCCTCGCCGCTGACCTCAAGAAGCAGCTCGACGCGGCCCGCAACGACCTCGCCATTGCCCAGCGCAAGGGTGAATTCCAGCGCGCCGGCGAGCTTGCCTATGGCAAGATCCCGGAACTGGAAAAGAAGCTGAAGGAAGCCGAAGCCCAGGACGGCAAGGCCGGCATGGTCGAAGAGGTGGTCACGCCCGACCACGTCGCCCATATCGTGTCGCGCTGGACCGGCATTCCGGTCGACAAGATGCTGCAGGGCGAGCGCGACAAGCTGCTGCGCATGGAAGACGAGATCGGCAAGCGAGTCGTCGGCCAGGGCGAAGCGGTGCAGGCGGTGTCCAAGGCCGTGCGTCGTGCCCGGGCCGGGCTGCAGGATCCGAACCGGCCGATCGGCTCGTTCATGTTCCTCGGACCGACCGGCGTCGGCAAGACCGAACTGACCAAGGCGCTGGCCAATTTCCTGTTCGACGACGAGAGCGCCATGGTGCGCATCGACATGTCGGAATACATGGAGAAGCACTCGGTCGCCCGGCTGATCGGAGCGCCTCCCGGTTATGTCGGCTATGAGGAAGGCGGTGCGCTGACCGAAGCGGTGCGGCGCCGGCCCTATCAGGTCGTGCTGTTCGACGAGATCGAGAAGGCGCATCCGGATGTCTTCAACGTCCTGTTGCAGGTGCTCGACGACGGGCGGCTGACCGACGGGCAGGGCCGCACGGTCGACTTTCGCAACACGCTGATCGTCATGACGTCGAACCTCGGCGCCGAATATCTGGTCAATCTCGGCGAAGAGCAGGATGTCGATGCCGTGCGCGACGAGGTTATGAGCGTGGTGAGAGCCTCGTTCAGGCCGGAGTTCCTCAACCGCGTCGACGAGGTGATCCTGTTCCACCGGCTGCGCCGGCAGGATATGGGCCGCATCGTCGAGATCCAGCTCAAGCGGCTGGAAAGCCTGCTCGTCGACCGCAAGATCACACTGTCGCTCGACCAGGAATCGATCGACTGGCTGGCGGCGAAGGGCTACGACCCGGCCTATGGCGCGCGGCCGCTGAAGCGGGTGATGCAGAAGGACCTGCAAGATCCGCTGGCGGAAAAAATCCTGCTTGGCGAGATACTCGACGGCTCGACCGTCAAGGTCACCGCCGGCTCCGACCGGTTGAATTTCCGGTCCAGGCCCACTGTGGTGCCGACCGACGCGGCAGCCTGATCCAACGCCGCGCGTCCGACCGGACGCGCGGCATTTTCTTATGAAACAACAATCCTTTGACGGGGGTGCAGATGACGCTGGACGACTACAACAGCTTCTGCGCCTCGCTGCCGCAGACGACGCATGTCGTGCAGTGGGGCGGGGCCGATGTCTGGAAAGTCGGTGGCAAGGTCTTCACCATCGCCGGCCATGACCGGGAGGGTGGCGTCTTCGTCACCTTCAAATGCTCTGAAATGGCTTATGACGTGCTGAAGGATCAGCCCGGCTGCCGGCCGGCGCCCTATCTCGCCTCGCGCGGCATGAAATGGATCCAGCGTCAGACAAGCCAGAGCATGGATGATGATGCGCTGAAGGACTATCTCGGCGAAAGCCACCGCCTCGTCGTCCTCAAGCTGACGAAGCAGACGCGCAAGGAATTGGGCCTGTAGCAACCAGTAATCCGCCATCTTCATGCCCGGTTCATGTTGGAAAGCTTATGTTGTGGTTTGCTGGCGAAGGGGTTTGCCTGCAGGCTTTTGACGATCAGGGCGTTCCTTGCGCATCCAAACGGTGGCGAGAACGTTCTGGTGGGAACACTGCCGGGCGGCGGCAATTACGCATGACCCCGAAAATCGAAATTCGATTTTCGGAAAGGATCATGCGCAGACATGAAGTGTTACAACGTCCTTTGCGCGTCCAAACGGACGCGCGGCGCTGTAAGTACCGGAGAGTTTGACCACCATGTTCCGCACGATCCTTGCCTTTTCGGTGCTCGCCGCCGGGCTGCTCACGTCCAGCGCCATGGCATCGCCGACTGTGGACAACGCACTGCCGGCCGTCCGCGCCGCCGATAGCGGCGGCATTGTGCTTGCCCAGGACGGCAATCTCGACATCTATTACGACGCCAGGGGCAACCGCGTCATCGTCGATGCCGAGACCGGCAAGGTCATTGCCATCCAGCCGCCGCAGACCAGGCTCGACCGCCGCGCGCTGCGCCGGGAAATGCGGGCACGTGAGCTTGGACGCGCACCGGTCGAAGACGACGACCGCTACTATCTCGACGATCCCGAAGACATGGCGCGTTTCCGCCGCAGGCAACTGGACGATCAGGGACGAATCCCCGGCCCGCCGGTTGATGAATACGATCCTGAAAGCGACAGATTCCTGGGGGCCGCTCCGCAGGATGATGCCAATGACAGCGACACCTATCCGGAAGCGCCGAAATCCGCTGAACCGCGGCCCCTCAAGCGCCAGCCGCTGAACGAAGCCTCTATCGATCCCGCCGAACCGGCGGCGCCCGCCGACCAGGCCGCGCTGCCGCCGAAAGCCGGTGGCAAGACCGTGGTCGATCCCTCGCTTTCACTCGGCGCACGCCAGGATGTAGCCGCCTTGCAGGTGCTGCTCGACCGCGCCGGCGCTTCACCCGGCGTCGTCGACGGGCGCTTCGGCTCCAATGTCGACAAGGCGCTTGCCGCCTATAACCAGATCACCGGCAGCAATCTGCGCTCGACCGACGCGGTCGGCATCCAGGCTGCGCTGGCGCAAACCGGTGGCGATGCTTTCGCCAATTATACGATCACGCCCGAAGACGCGGCCGGGCCTTATGTCGCCTCGATACCGGAGGATTACAGCCAGAAGGCGCAGCTCGACCGCATGGCTTACACCTCCGTCACCGAAGCCTTGGCCGAACGGTTCCACATGGACGAGAACTACCTGAAGGGGCTCAATCCCGAGGCCGACTTCAGCCGTCCCGGCACCATCATCAAGGTCGCCAATTTCGGCAGGCTGGTGGCGACGCCGGTTGCCCGCATCGTCGCCGACAAGGACAAGAAGCAGGTGTTCGCCTATGACGCCGGTGGCAAGCTGGTCGCGGCCTATCCGGCCACCATCGGTTCAGCCGACACGCCCTCGCCGACCGGCACCCATACGGTGTCGCGCGTCGCGCTCGATCCGAACTACACCTACAACCCCAGCATCAATTTCAAGCAGGGCCAGAACGACAAGATCCTGACCATCCCGCCGGGTCCGAACGGCCCGGTCGGCTCGGTGTGGATTGCGCTGGACAAGCCGACCTATGGCATTCACGGCACGCCCGATCCCTCCAAGATCGGCAAGACCGAAAGCCATGGCTGCGTGCGCCTGACCAACTGGGATGCGCGTGAACTGGCCAAGCTGGTGTCGCCGGGCGTCACCGTCGAGTTCGTCGGCGGTCCCTCGGCCGATGATGTTGCGGAGCAAGTGAGCGCTCCAGCGCAGTGATGTCGGCCTGCCCATAAGGCAGGCCGACATCTAAGCTGGATTCATGAGCGCAGGGCGCTGGCTGGTTGTTGCCGGCCCGCAACAAGTCTAAGCAGGCGCTGATGAAGTCTCCGAGTGAAGCCGCAGCCGTTCCCCTGACCAGGTCGCTTTCCAACGGTACATTTTGCCCGCAGTCGCAGCGCAAGTTCGTGCTGGTTGCGGCGATCCTTGCGTCAGCGCTCGGCTTCATCGACGGGTCGATCCTGGCCATTGCCATGCCGGCAATGCGCGTCGACCTCGGCGCCAGCCTGGCCGAGGTCCAGTGGATTTCCAACGCCTATGCGCTGACGCTGTCGGCGCTGATTCTGGCCGGCGGCGCCGCCGGCGACCGGTTTGGCCTCAGGCGCGCCTTCGTTGCCGGCATTGCGTTGTTCATCGTCGCTTCGCTGGCCTGCGCGGTGGCGCCGAATGCGCTGGTGCTCATCGCCTTTCGCGCCATTCAGGGCCTTGGTGCGGCGATCATGGTGCCGGGCAGCCTCGCCATCATCGCCAAGGCCTATCCGAAGAAGGAGCGCGGCCGGGCGATCGGCATCTGGGCCGCCGCCTCGGCGCTGACGACGGCGCTCGGTCCAGTGCTCGGTGGCTTCGTCCTGTCGGCCTTTGGCGGCGGTATCTGGCGGGCGATCTTCGCCGTCAACCTGCCGCTCGGGCTGATCTCGATCTATCTCCTGCTGGCCAAGATTCCCGCCGACGCGCCGACGGAGAAGCGAAGCCTCGATCTCGGCGGCGCCGCTCTCGCCACGCTTGCCTTCGGGGCGCTTGCCTACGGACTGACCTCGATGAGCGCCGAAGGCAGCGGGCTGATGTCGGGGCCGAGCATCGCCGCAGGCGCCGTGCTGCTTATCATCTTCATCGTCTTCGAGCTTCGGCAGCGCGAGCCGATGATCGATCTCAAGCTGTTTCGGATCGGCGCCTTCGCCGGCGCCAACCTCGCCACCTTCTTCCTGTATTTCGCGCTGTCGGCCAATCTGTTCTACCTGCCGATGCTGTTGATCGCCGGATGGGGGCTGAGCACCAAAGAGGTCGGTTTCATCTTCCTGCCGCTGTCGGCGTTGATCGCGCTGCTGTCGGGTCTCGTCGGCCAGTGGTCGGATCGCATCGGTCCGCGTTTTCCGATCGCCAGCGGCTGCCTGGTGGTCGCCATCGCCTTTGCCGGGCTGGCTTTGCTCACTCATGCCGGCATGCACAATTTCTGGACCGGTATCTTTCCGCTGATGGCGGTGATGGGGCTCGGCATGGCGCTGGTGGTGTCGCCGCTGTCGACGGCGGTCATGACCGCGGTCGAGGACAAGGATACCGGCGCCGCTTCCGGCATCAACAATGCGGTTTCGCGCATTGGCGGGCTGATTGCTGTGGCGGCGATGGGCTCGCTCGCGGCCTGGGTCTATTCGACGATGCTCGATACCAGCGTCAGGCCGGGCATTCCGGGGTTCGGAGAACCGGCATTGGCCGGCCTGGCGTCAGACCTTGATGCAACACGGCTCGCCGCCAGCGATGCGGCGTTCGCGGCCGTGTCGACAGTGACGGCCGTGCTTTGCCTCCTTGCCGCTATTATCGCCTGGGCCACCGTTTCGGGGCAAAAGCTGCCTTAGTCACGAGCCGAAGAGGAGCAGTCGACCTGATTCGGAGCCGACCCGATTCGGAATGCTCTGATGGGGCGATTATGATTCGCCGGCGTCGAGTGTGACGGCTTAAAGCGCGTCGCGCTGAAACGGATTCATACGACGCGCTTTAAGTCTTTGTTTTGACACATGTCCTTGTCCCAGAGCCGCGGCACACTTCTGGGCGACATGCATTAGCCTTCGATCTTGGCGCTCGCGACCTTCAGCGGATTGCTGTCTTCCTGCTTGAGCAGTTCATCGATGCGCTCGCGCTCGCGCTTGAAAGCGACCAGGTCGTCGCCCTTCAGCACCTTGCCGACCGGCAGACGCACGCGCATCGGGTCGACCTTGGTGCCGTTGACGATCAGCTCGTAGTGAAGATGCGGACCGGTGGAGAGGCCGGTCTGACCGAGGAAGCCGATGGTCTGGCCCTGGCGGACATGAACGCCCGGTTCGATGCCTTTGGCAAAGGCGCTCTGGTGATTGTAGGAGGTCTCGTAGCCATTGGCATGGCGGATGATGATCTGTTTGCCGTAGCCGCCGGCCCAGCCGGCCTTTTCGATGGTGCCGTTGCCGGCGGCGATGATCGGCGTTCCGATCGGCGCCGCCCAGTCGACGCCGGTATGCATGCGGACATAACCGAGGATCGGATGTCGGCGGGCGCCGAAGCCGGAGCGGAATTTCCCGGCCGGCAGGGGATTGCGCAGCAGGAACTGCTCGGCGCTCGATCCATCCTCGTCGAAATAGTCGGTCGAGCCGTCCTGCATCTGGAAGCGGTAGAAATTGCGTGTCTGGCCGCCGAAGGTCGACGAGACATAGAGCAGTTCCGATTCGTCGGAGGCCTGGTCGTCGCCGTCAGGCTGCGAGAACAGCACGTCGATGCGGTCCGATGGATTGAGCCTGGACTGGAAGTCGACGCCGGAGGCCAGGAGCTTGACCAATTGCTGGGTCAGCTTCTTCGACATGCCATAGGAATAGGCGGCGCGGTAGATGCCGTCATAGACGTTCGGCAGATTGCCGCGCACCACCACCGGTGCCGACGAATCGTCGAACGCGGTCAGCAATTCGGGGTTCGGCTCCGGTTCCTGCGCCGGCACATACTGGCCGCGGTCGTCGAGCGCGATGGTGACGATGTGCGTTGTCTTGTCATAGACGCTGGTGCGAACGACCTTGGCGGCGTCGCCATGTACCTCGAGCCCGACCCGCAGCACGGTTCCGGCCTTCAGCGCCGGTGCGTTGAGCAGCTTGCCGATCGCCTCCGCCATGCCGGTGGCGTCATCGCCCGTATAGCCCGAATCAGCGAAAGCCTCGGCAATGTCGCGGTCCCTGGTGAAGGGAATGATTTCCTCGGCGAAAGCCGGGGTCTGGTCGTCGAGCGCGACGCGCGGCGCCACCGAGACGTTTTCCGGCACGATCTTGACGTCGTAGGAGCCGGCCATCGATTCGGCGAAGGCATCGCCGAATCGCTGCGGGTCGACATAATGCAGCGAGGCGACCTGCACGGCGCCGTCGCTGAGGTCGGTGCCGGCTTCGCGCACCACTTTTTCCACCTCGTCGGCGGACAGGTCGCTTTTCTCGTCGAAGGAGGCCGTCTCGACCGGGAAATCGACCGTCTTCAGGCTCATCTCGCTTTCGACCTTGGCGCCGTAGATCTGGCCCCCAACTGCGGAAGCCGTCGCCGGCTGCGCCGGCGTCGAGTCGCCATCGTCGCCGAACACCTGCATCGGGTCGAAAGGCGGATAGGCGCGGTTGGTGGTGTGGCCGGCGGCCAGCGCCATCTTGATCTGCACGAACGGCATGGTGTGGATAACGTCGCGGTCACCGACCTTGGTCACCATCGAAACTTCCATGCGCCGGCGGTCCTTGGCCTTGGCGATCTGGCGCGGCGCCACCAGCCTGGTGGTCTTGGCGACCTCGCCGGAATCGCCGCCGCTTTCGAGCTGGGCCAGTTCGGCGATTTCGGGCGGGGTTGCCAGCTGCTGGCGGCCGTCAAGGGCGGCAAACAACGCCACGCCCATCAGCACACTCGAGGTCACGCCGGTAAGAAAGGTGCCCGACAGCCAGCGCGCCGAAACCTCGCGCCGGTCGGGCGGGCCGCTGCGGCCATCCGCGATCAGCGGCGGCT
>NZ_CP100476.1:1530000-1532500 GCF_030323105.1 Mesorhizobium sp. C120A
GTCTGACGCCTGCCCGGTGCTGGAAGGTTAAGAGGAGGGGTGCAAGCTCTGAATCGAAGCCCCAGTAAACGGCGGCCGTAACTATAACGGTCCTAAGGTAGCGAAATTCCTTGTCGGGTAAGTTCCGACCTGCACGAATGGCGTAACGACTTCCCCGCTGTCTCCAGCATAGACTCAGTGAAATTGAATTCCCCGTGAAGATGCGGGGTTCCTGCGGTTAGACGGAAAGACCCCGTGCACCTTTACTATAGCTTTACATTGGCATTCGTAGTGGCATGTGTAGGATAGGTGGTAGGCTTTGAAACCTGGGCGCCAGCTCAGGTGGAGCCACCCTTGAAATACCACCCTTATTACTATGGATGTCTAACCGCGGCCCGTTATCCGGGTCCGGGACAATGTATGGTGGGTAGTTTGACTGGGGCGGTCGCCTCCTAAAGAGTAACGGAGGCGCGCGATGGTGGGCTCAGAACGGTCGGAAATCGTTCGCTGAGTGCAATGGCATAAGCCTGCCTGACTGCGAGACTGACAAGTCGAGCAGAGACGAAAGTCGGTCATAGTGATCCGGTGGTCCCGCGTGGAAGGGCCATCGCTCAACGGATAAAAGGTACGCCGGGGATAACAGGCTGATGACCCCCAAGAGTCCATATCGACGGGGTTGTTTGGCACCTCGATGTCGACTCATCGCATCCTGGGGCTGGAGCAGGTCCCAAGGGTATGGCTGTTCGCCATTTAAAGCGGTACGTGAGTTGGGTTCAGAACGTCGTGAGACAGTTCGGTCCCTATCTGCCGTGGGTGTAGGAATATTGAAAGGATCTGTCCCTAGTACGAGAGGACCGGGATGGACGGATCTCTGGTGGACCTGTTGTGGCGCCAGCCGCATAGCAGGGTAGCTATATCCGGACGGGATAACCGCTGAAGGCATCTAAGCGGGAAACCCACCTTAAAACGAGTATTCCCTGAGAACCGTGGAAGACGACCACGTTGATAGGCCGGGTGTGGAAGAGCGGCAACGCTTGAAGCTTACCGGTACTAATAGTTCGATCGGCTTGATCGTTCTCATTCCTTATGCTCATCGTGAAACACGATGATCTGACCAGCGCTCACGCATGAGCGGCCCTTACAGGGCCTATGCTCCGCGAGGGCGCCGGAAAACCGGCGACGCGCAGTCGCGCTTGCGGGCTTACGCCCGAAAGCAAAACACAAACGTCGCCTTGGCACGAAAAAACAGCTTCTCGATATAACGTGCGTTTTGCCGACCTGGTGGTTATGGCGGAGCGGCTGCACCCGATCCCATTCCGAACTCGGCCGTGAAACGCTCCAGCGCTGATGGTACTTCGTCTCAAGACGCGGGAGAGTAGGTCGCTGCCAGGTCTGCAAAACGCACGTTGAACTCTCATCCGCAAACCGGATGAAACTGAAATCTTCTCTCTACGAAAAGGCCCGCCAAGGGATCACGGGCCGCGCAAGCGGCCCTTTCATTTGGTCAGCCATATACCTATCTGTAAGCCATCCTGTTCATAGGCCCAGGCTTACGTCCAGATAAGCAAGCAAACGCTTGCTTCAGATCCGGAGCAGGCAAGAGCTTGCCCTGGAGAGTCCGGAGCAAGCAAGAGCTTGCCCTGGAGAGTCCGGAGCAAGCAAGAGCTTGCCCTGGAGAGTCCGGAGCAAGCAAGAGCTTGCCCTGGAGAGTCCGGAGCAAGCAAGAGCTTGCCCTGGAGGTGACGCGGGGTGGAGCAGCCCGGTAGCTCGTCAGGCTCATAACCTGAAGGTCACAGGTTCAAATCCTGTCCCCGCAACCAACAAAAAAAGCCCGCTTCACGCGGGCTTTTTGCGTTCGGACCGTGATCGATGGCGATTTTAACCTGCACCAGGGGTCGGAAGCAGGCGAAGCCGACCGTGGGACAGAAAAGCCAAATCATGACCCCCAACCGCCCGCAGCTCGCAGGCCTTTTGTATTCGGCACCTTTGCCCACGCGAAGCCGGTTGGCTCCCGGCTCTGTCAGCGCGGCAACCGCCACGCGCCGGCGCGATGGTGACCGGACGCTTTGGATCATGCAAAACCAGGCGACGAACCATTCTCTCGCCATCAGATCTTGGAAAACGAACCGTGATCGTGCGCTTCCAATCATTGCTATCTATTGTTACTGGGCTTTGATCGGCGCCATAATCTTCCAGGAGGTTGCCGTGCCCGACTACGCTCTGAACGACCACTATGAGAGCTTTACCAGGAAGCAGCTCGAATCAGGCCGCTACAACAATGCCAGTGAGGTTGTTCGCGCCGGCCTGCGTATGCTCGAGGATTTCGAGGCGGAGCGGGAAAGATGGTTGCGCGAGGAGGTTCCGGCGCGCCTGACCGAGCTCCGGCAGGATCCGGCTAAACTAAGGGCATCCCTGTCGAGACAGTTTTTTCGCGGCTCGAGGCGCGTCATCACGCGAAGCAGGCGAAAGCCAAATAGGCAATGGAGTACCGCATTGTCTTCCACCCCAAGGCGGAAACTGA